>JADKAJ010000003.1 GCA_016719165.1 Chitinophagaceae bacterium
TTGCCTGAATATGGAGCCAATAAAACAATGAATTACCTTGCATTTAGAGTCTGCAAGTTTTATGCGAATAAAAAAATTAAAGTAATCGATATTGGCCCTTCTACTGAAAACAGTATACCAAATTATGGGCTATGTGATTTTAAAGAAAGTCTTGGATGTGAAATTTATCAAAAATACACTTTTAGAAAAAACCTAGTCTAACGATGAAATTTTCTTTTAAAGATGGATTTGTTGCTTACCCATCTACAGAATTAATTGCTAATATTAAGATAAGCCCTTTCACAACAGAAAGCATTTCTCAAAATAAAAATTTTATTTGAAAATAGGAACGACAAAGAAAGGAATAATTTGAAAAATTTTATGAATGCAAAATTTCAATTTACATCTTCAGGAAAAAGTGCTTTGGATTTGGCTTTGAAGAGTTATGGTTTTAAAAAGTAAGGATAATGTATGGATTGTGACAACATCTGGTAACCATTACATAAGTAGTTGTGTTACAGAAACGATTCAAAAGCATTGTCAATGGTCTAGAGAGTATAAAAAATACAAAACTAATTCTTGTTAATCATGATTTGGATACCCTTACCGTAATTGGGAAATTCTTGACTATGGGTTGCCGATAATAGAGGATATGGCACATTCTTTTTGTCTACAGACAATGTAAATACGGGAAAAGTTGGTGATTTTGTCATCTATTCGTTACCTAAATACTTTCCCGTTCAGTTTGGAGGAATTATAAAAGGGAATAAAAATTTTTTACCTGAATCTGATCTTGAGCATGATGCTATTAAATATTTAAATGTTATTACAGATTACCATTTAAAAAACGAATCGTTTATCAGGATGCAAAGAATGGCAAATTATAATTTATATGTAAATCTTTTTTCATCAATAGGATTTCATCCACACTTTGAAATGACTAAAGATGTAATCCCGGGAGTTTTTATGTTTAATACTTTTGGTATTAATAATGTAAGTCTCAAAATATATATGCAAGAAAATGGCATAGAAAGCAGTGTATTTTATGGAAGGGAAGCATTCTTTGTACCAGTTAATCAAAGCCTAACTGAACAACATATAAAATTTATATTTACATTAGTTCAAAATTTTATTTATGATAACGTCTAACATCTTTTTAAGAAAGAACGTAGTAATTGATTCTACAACATCCTTAAATAATATAAGAATGGGTGATAATATTAAAATTTCAAAATATTGTTCGGTTTTTGGTTCTGAAGGTTGCTTGGCAGAAATAGGCGATAATACAACAATTGGGATGTTTTGTATGATTAATGGATTTTCAAAAAGCTTTCAATAGGAAAAAATTGTTCTATAGCTCAAGGCGTTTAATTATGACAGATTCCGGTCCTAATGCAAGTTTAGAGTTACAAAAAGTATATCCGATTATTAAAGATTCTGTAATTATTGAAAATGATGTATGGATTGGAGCAGGTGTAGTCATACTTCCCGGGGTTCATATTGGTGCATTTTCTGTTATTGCATCTAATAGCGTTGTTAACAAAAATGTTGAGTCATATACCGTTGTTGGTGGTTCGCCCATTAAAGTTTTGAAAAAAATTATTTTATAGATATAAAGTGAAAATACCTTTCCTTTCCTTCGAAGCAACCAATAAAGCAATTAAGCCTGCTATTATGCAGACTTTTGAACAATTCTTTGATTCCGCATGGTATATATTAGGTGACCGGCTAAAAGAGTTTGAAAAAGAATATGCAGCTTTTAATAAAGTTGCTTCTTGTATTGGTGTAAGCAACGGACTTGATGCTTTGCATATTGCTTTAAAAGCATTAGGAATTGGTATAGGAGATGAAGTGATTGTTCCATCTAATACTTACATTGCTACTTTACTGGCTGTTTCCTATGTAGGTGCAACGCCAATATTGGTAGAACCGGATATCCAAACTTATAATATTGACCCAAAAAAAATTGAAGCAGCTATTACTGCAAAAACAAAAGCAATAATGCCGGTGCATTTATACGGGCAGGCTTGCAGAATGGATACCATAATGGCAATAGCCAAAAAGCATGGTTTGTTTGTAATAGAAGATAATGCACAGGCACAAGGCGCAGCTTATAAAGAAAAAATTACCGGAAGTTGGGGACATATAAATGGAACAAGCTTTTACCCAGGAAAAAACCTTGGGGCATTGGGTGATGCCGGAGCTGTAACTACTAACGACGAAGCCCTTGCAAAAAAAATAACGGCTTTACGTAATTATGGCTCCGAAAAAAAATACTATAATGAAGTGATTGGTTTCAATATGCGGCTTGATGAATGCCAGGCAGCTTTCCTATCTGTTAAATTAAAACATTTGCAGGAGTGGACACAACAGCGTAAACAAATTGCTGCATGGTACAATGAGGCTTTAAAAGAAATTAATGACCTTATTTTACCTACAGTTACGAATGATGCTACACATGTGTATCATTTATATGTTATACGTACAAGCCGAAGAGATGAATTACAAAAATATTTGCAGGAAAATGGAATTAGTACATTAATTCACTATCCTGTCCCGCCACATCTGCAAAAAGCATATAATCATTTGGGTTTTAAGAAAGGTGACTTTCCTATTGCAGAGGAAATAGCTGACACTTGCTTAAGTCTTCCTTTGTGGATTGGTATGAAGTTAATAGATGTGGAATTTGTAGCAGAAACAATTCATAAATATTTTAAAAATTGATCAATCGGTTACTTCAAAGGGTAAAAAAATTGCTCAGACTGATTTTGTAAAAGTCACTTCATTATCTGCTGTGGCCACAGCCATCAGAATGATAGCGGGGTTTGTTTCAGTAAAAATTGTCGCAAAGATAATTGGACCTTCGGGTATCGCACTGGTGGGCCAGTTTACAAATTTTATAACCATGATAGGTTCATTAAGTACAGGAGCTATTGGTCAGGGGGTTACCAAATATATTGCAGAAAACTATGATACCCCTGATGAACAAAAAAAAATTGTCGTACATGCGGTAAGAATAACTATTATAAGTTCTTTATTTTTTCTTTATTGGCACTGATCTTTTGCAGGCAGATAAGCTGGATTATTTTCAATAATGATCAATACACTCCGCTTGTAATGATTACTGCTGGGACGCTGGGTTTATATTCTTTTAATTTATTACTAATAAATATTCTGAATGGGTATAAAGGATACAGGAAATATATCATTCTTAATATTATTTCCAGTATCCTCATTCTTATTTTTTCTATATTCCTTGTTGTTCCATTTGGTCTGTACGGGGCTCTGGTAAATTGTATCGTCTCCCAGACGATTGTTATACTTGTTACATTATTTATGGTTAGGCATGAGGCATGGTTTTATTCTTTGTTTTCCAGGGGTAAAATCGAGAGAAAAGTAGTGAAGAAGATGATGGGCTTTTCATTAATGGCAATAACGAGTGCTATCCTTGGTCCATTAGCACAAATTTCAGTCAGGAAATATATTGCTGAATGTATAAGTCTTGACATGGCAGGTATTTGGGAGGAATGAATCGTTTTTCTTCAATGTATCTTTCAGTGATCACCACTAGTATTGCTATTTATTACTTACCCAAGTTATCTGAAATAAAAGATAATTATTTGCTGCGTGCAGAAGTGCTGAAGACCGCAAAAATAATTTTGCCTTTACTTGCTATTGGATGTATTATTATTTTTATTTCCAGAAGTTTAATAATCAACCTGCTTTTTTCTTCCGAGTTTAAGCCTATGGAAAATTTATTCGCTATGCAAATGGTAGGTGATTTTCTGAAAATAAGCAGTTGGCTGATTGCTTTTTTATATTTTGCTCAAGCCAAAGTAAAAGGGTATATAATTGCTGAAGTGTGCGGAGCCTTGTTATTCGTATTACTATCAAGGGCGATGGTAAAGCAATATGGTATAGAGGGTAGTGTATATGCGTATTCGCTAACTTATTTTATATATTTTCTGATTGTTTTATTTAGTTTCCGCTCGTTGTTCTTTTCCCCAACTGGTTTAAATAGATAGTATGAATCCTTTAGTGACCATTGCAGTTTTTCCTTTAATGCAGCAGAAAGAATTCAAGCAACTCTTGATTCAGTTAAGAGTCAGACCTATTCTAATGTTGAATTAATTATTCTGGACGATGGATCCCGGGATAAAACGGTAGCTATTGTAAAAGGTTGGATTGAAAGTAATCAATCGGATTGCCGTTTTATATCACATTCAGAAAATATGGGAATTTGTGCTTCTGTAAATGAAGTATTGAGAATTTCGAATGGAGAGTATATCGCTTTTATCGGGGACGATATCATGTTTCAGTCTAAGATTAGTAATGATGTGGCTTATATGCAGGATCATCCAGAAATGGGGTTTTGCCATTCTGATCTGATTGCAAATTATATGAAGACAGGTGAGAAGAAAAGACTAAATGGGAGTAATTCCACTAACGCTTTTCATGATTTCTTTGCTTGGAAGATGGTCATCTATTCGCCAACTATTTTTTACAGGAGGAAAGTATTTAATGAAGTTGGTTATTATGATGAAAGCCTGATTTTTGAGGATTTTGATATGCTACTTAGAATTGCGTATAAATTTAAAGTTGGATATAGGAGTGAAGTAACGGTACTATATAATATCACGGGTAGTAGTATCAGTTTTGAAAGGGCGGATGAATTGGTGGCACAATCACTCACGATCACACGAAAATGGAAGTTTTTAAAAAATTATAATTACTATCTTTCCAGGCGCCACCTGGCCCTGTTTTATAATTTGGCTGAAGGCCAAAAAAGGAAGGCATTAAAATATATTCCACGGTCTGCCAGGTTTATAACAGATAAACGATTATATAGCTCTTTGTACAGACTTTTCTTCAAATGGTAAAAACTAAAATAATAGTATTAATTTTTTTGATTGGCTTTTTTAGCTTTCCCCCAAAAGTTAATGGCCAAAAAGTAATAAAGGTATATACTGATGGTAATGGTGGCGATACTGTGCAGCAAGTAATATCTATACTTTCCAAAGAGCTTGCCAAATCAGGTAGTTATATTCTAGAAGTTTCCCGGGGGGAGATGTTTCGTGGAAAGGGGATACTCTTATCGGCATTACCCGAAAAATGGAGTAGCTATGCCGGTGGGTTAAAGAAGCTGGGTGCTGAAGGTGTTATAGTTAAGTCGCTGGGCGGTCAGGGAATTGTGATTATCGGAAACTCCCAGCTGTCCTTACAGCATGGAGTATTTATTTACCTGCAGCATCTTGGGTATCGCTATTTTATGCCACATCCTGACTGGTATATAATCCCGGCGAGTATTGATCCTTTTTCAACGGCTAATTATGCGGAAGAGCCTTCCTTTGCTCACCGGAGAATATGGTATTCATATGGAACCGGTTCGAAGAAAGCCGATGAGGACTATAATTTTTGGTATAAGGCAAACCGTTTAGGCAGTTCTGTTTATGCCAATTTTGGGCATGCCTATGATGATATTGTTTATCGTAACTGGGATGTATTCAAACTACATCCCGAATGGTTCTTTCCACGTCTTAACAATACTACAAAAATACCAGATGATCCGAAATTCAACCTGGCGGATGAATCACTGGTTCAATTTATTATAAGTGATGCACTGAAAGTTATAGAGAGTAGAAAAAAAAGTGGAAATCAGGGTTATAAAATGATCAGTATGGTGCCATCAGATGGATTGGGTACTTGCAGTTCGCCAGAATGCTTTCGGTTGGGTGCAACCATAACCGACCGTGTATACTACCTGGTAAATCGTGTTGCGAAAGCTATCCGCCAAAAATACCCAGATGTTTGGGTGGGGGGTATGTCATATTCAGAATATGCGGCTCCCCCCACCATAAAACTGGAACCCAATACGTATGTCAATATTGCTACAGCTTTTAATTATTCAAAGTATAGTACTCATGAATTAATCAGGCGTTGGAGTAATAAAGCCGGAAAAACAGGAATATATGATTACCTGAGTCTTTATAACTGGGATTGGGATGTACCCGGACAAAGCCAGGCTTCCAGGGCTGAAGAATATACTAATACGCTTAAAAATTTTTATAAATTAGGTATACGGGGTTTTGAAGCGGAGTCAAATGTTGGAATTGGAAAAGGTCTTGGTCATTATTTAACGGCCAGGTTATTATGGAATATTAATGATGATATTAAGAAAAGTAAGTCAGAATTCTTTTCCTTGAGTTTTGGAAAAGTAGCAACTGAAATTCAAAAGATATGGGAAGAGTGGGAAAAAAATCCATTTAGTTTTTTAAGGGATAAAGATTTGGCAAGATGGATAGACCTTGTTAGTGCTTCAGATAAAAGAAATACTGATTTAAATGTAAAAAAGCGATTATTTCATATTAAATCTTACCTGTATTATTTAGTATTATACAGAAACTTAATGATTCAAAAAACTGAAGAAACCCGCATTACATTACTTAGTTACTCATTTCGAATGACAGATTATGCCAGTTTTGCCGGGTATCCTGCTTTATGGGACCTTGGTAATGGCACCGGGTTGCCCGGGTTTTCATACAATGATCCGGATGCAAAATACAAGAAAAATAAAAGCCCTGTAACCGAAAATGAAATTGAACAAGGTTTGCAGAAGGCAAGGTCGGGAATGCGGATCATTAGCGGATTACAGTCCTTCCCTTTAACAAATAGTTTCCGAATAGCGGCTTGTGAGGATAAATGGAAAAGTTCTGCCGGTGATGGCACCAATGATCAGAATGCTTTTTGGATGGGGGCCGATTTTGTAATTAAGATCAGCAAACAAGGAAAGGAGAATTATATAGACTTTGATGGAGGGTATGTAAAAGGAATTGATAAACCTACCCGGATGAAAATTTATAATTATAATATTAGTGGGAAACCTTCAGGTGTTGCATTAATGTCGTATGAATATAACCTTGAAATGAAAAAAGACCGGGTTTCATTAGAACACCTAAAGCCTGGGTATTATATTGTAAATATAGGAGACCCCGGAAAAATATTTAAGCCCACATTTTCGCCGGCATTAGCTTATAGCCTGATAATTTCACCAACCCAACAGTTAAAAGGAACATATGCCAATCATCTCTTTATTTATGTACCAAAAGGGGTCAAGAAATTTAGTGTTTTTAAATATGAAGCAAAATTTGAAACTCCAACAGGCAGAATTGTTGATCTTACCAATAAATTAGAGGTAGAGGCTGAGGTAACAGTACAGGCAGGAGAAGAAGGATTATGGAAACTGACTTTTTTCAGCGGGGGTCTTTATTTTGAAGGGTTGCCCCCGGTAATGGGTCCGGTTGCCAACCGTATGCTTATACCTGATAATGTAAATTGAAGGCTAACTGTATGAAAAAAAAAGTACTGCTGTATTATCCGCCCAATAAAAGGTCTGTAGCTATTGAAACTCTATGCAGGGCTGTAAAAGATGCCGGGCATGAACTGATTGTGCTTACACTCACGGAAAAAGATTCGTTCCATCAGCAAATGGAAAAAATGGGCTTTGCTACTTTCACAACGGTGATGGACCGAAAGCCCTCCTGGAAATATTTTTTGAACAAGGCCCGCTATCTTATCCGTTTTTGCAAGGAGCATAAGATAGACTATGTGTGGAGCCACCTGCAGGAAGCAAATATTATAGCTGTAATGTCACAGCAGTTCATGAGAGCAAAAGTTGTAACATTCCGGCATCATGCTGAATCTGCTTTTTATGCAGAGTATGGACAACAGTTCGGTATGCAACGAAATAAAAATGAAGTCCTGTTTGATAAGATCATTAACAGGCTGGCCAAAAAAATTGTGGTACCATCCTCCGGCGTTTGGTATGGAATGGAAAAATATGAAGGTTGTGATATGCGGAAAGTAAAGCTCCTTCCATATATCTATGATTTTACTACTTATCAGCAACCCGATCCTGAAAAAGTGAAGTTGCTTAAAGACGATAATCCGTGTCAGTTACGGTTGATCATGGTAAGTCGCATGGTGCCTACAAAGCAACATATGCCCGTTTTTCAACTTGTAAAGAAATTGGTAGCCGAAGGATTATCTATAAAAATGATAGTGATGGATGATGGCCCGCTGAAGCCGGAACTGGAAACGTTTATCAGGGAGAATAAGTTGGCAGCTGTGATCGATATGGTAGGATTCAGAAGTGATTTTATCAACTTTATGGCTGCGGCTGACCTGCTGATACATCCGTCACTCACGGAAGCCAGTAATAATGTAGTAAAGGAGCTTGCATTGCTGGAAAAAGGAGTAGCCGTTTGCAAAGACGTGGGAGATTTTAATGATTATATCCGGGATGGGCAGAATGGTTTTATGATTGATCGGGGAAACCTGGTGTCTTCACTGGAGGGTATCATCAGAACGGCTTATGCAGGTAAGGAACGCCTGGAAGAGATGGGGAAGGAATTAAAAAAAGATGTATTGGATATGTTCAGCAATGCAGAAAAAAACAGAAAACGATTCATTGATTTAATAGAAAACTAATGTCATCAGAACGTCAATTACTGGAATCAGAAAGCCGTTGGTGGGGAGAACACCAGCACCGGTATAATGAAGCAATAAAATTGGTCAAGCCATCCGGTGTTATTTTAGATATAGCCTGTGGTACCGGCTTTGGAACAGCTGCCTTGGCCGCTGTCACAACAGGAAAGGTAATTGGTGGTGATATTGCGCCTGAAGCAATAAAGGAATGTAATGATAATTGGAAACGACCCAACATGGCTTTCCAGGTGATGGACGGAACAGCATTGCCTTTCCCGGATAATCATTTTGATATGATCGTTTCTTTTGAAACAATTGAGCACACCACCCGTTACCTGGAAATGTTAAAAGAATTTGCAAGGACATTAAGACCCGATGGGAAATTAATTTTATCAACACCAAATGCTGCTATCACTTCACCCGATGGAAAGATTGGAAATCCATATCACACCCAGGAATTCCGGTACCAGGAGTTGAAAAAAATCCTGGAATCCATATTTAATGAAATCTCCTTATCGGGTCAGCGTTACAGCCGCTATGATAAAAAGTCGTTTAAAATGTCACTGGGAAAATTAATGGAGACATTTTTCCTGAGTTTTGGAATCAGGAAATTACCTTATTCTTTCAGAAGTGGTATAATGAAAGCGTTATTTGGTTATCCGTTGTACCCCGTAGCTGGGGATTTTATACTCGAAACCAATGAACCGGTGATAATACAGAAGTGCCCGGTTCTTTTTGCTGTTTGTAAAAAATAATTTCATGCGTCCGTTGGTGAGTGTCATTATTCCTATGTACAATGCGGCCCCGTATATCCGCCAGACTATTTTATCTGTTTTGAATCAAACATACAATCACCTGGAAGTAATTGTAATGAATGACGGATCGAAGGATAATTCGGAGCAAGAAGTGCTGCAACTTCAAAAGGAGGACAGCCGGGTAACGTATCATTATAAGCCCAATAGCGGAGTGTCTGATACCCGTAACAAAGGGATTGACCTGTGTAACGGTGAATACATTGCTTTTTTGGATGCTGATGATGTATGGCTTCCGGATAATCTTGAAAAGAAAGTAAATGCAATCAACGAAACAGGAAGGCAATGGGTATTT
Organism: Chitinophagaceae bacterium; assembly: GCA_016719165.1. Taxonomy (GTDB): domain Bacteria; phylum Bacteroidota; class Bacteroidia; order Chitinophagales; family Chitinophagaceae; genus JJ008. Next base: position 9,571 of record JADKAJ010000003.1, read on the forward strand.
AGTTTGCATGAATCTATTGATGAGAATAACCGGCAACTGGACGTATCCATGAGTAATTTCCGTCCCTATAATGTTGTAGATAATTTATTGTTGTGGGAAGGAGATGTTGTACCCGGACCCTGCAGTAATATTGTAGTGAAAAAAGAATTTTTAGGACAGGATATCCGGTTTGATACAAGCTTGTCTTCACCTGCCGACAGGGATATTTGTCTTCAACTTGGCAGTAAAGGAGAGCCTTTTTTTATCAACGAAAAACTGTGGCAATACCGCCTGCATTCACAAAGTATGACGTCGGTGAATTTTAAAGTAGTGGATGAAATGGTGCGGTTATACAAAAAGGCGGATGAGAGGGGCTGGTTTAGCAGCCCTGCAATAAGGCGCAGGGCCCTTTCAAATGTAAACCTCATACTGGCTGGTATCTGTTCGAAATTTCCTTCACAACGAAAGCGAATGCCGGGGTTTATATTAAGATCAGTCTGGTATTCGCCTTTTACTATTATTCAAAAGAAAATTTTACCTTTTTTCTCAAAAAATAAAACAAAATAACATGCGGATTTTAATTACAGGCGGTGCTGGTTTTGTTCCTTCCTCATTAGCCGATGCGCTACTAACCAACAAAGACGTTGAAGTAGTTCTTGTTGATAATTTCCTGACCGGCAGAAAAGAGAACATACCCGTTCATTCAAGGGCCCGGTTTATTAAATGCGATGTAAATAATTATAATGAGATCGCCCCGATTGTTACGGCATTCCGGTTTGATTATATTTTCCATTATGCCGCAGTGGTTGGCGTTAAAAGAACTTTGGATAACCCGGTGATGGTACTGAATGATATCCAGGGGATAAAAAATATACTGGACCTGGCTAAAAGCACGGGTGTAAAAAGGGTTTTCTTTTCTTCTTCCTCAGAAGTATATGGAGAGCCTGTTCATTTGCCCCAGCATGAACATACCACGCCGCTGAATTCCCGCCTTCCCTATGCGGTGGTAAAAAATGTTGGTGAATCATTCTGCCGTTCTTACCAGCAGGAATTCGGGCTGGATTTTACCTTGTTCCGCTTTTTCAATACCTATGGCCCCAAGCAGAGTCCGGATTTTGTGGTAGCAAGATTTATTGATGCGGCACTGGCTGGCAGGGATATTACTGTTTATGGTGATGGCCAGCAAACAAGAACCTTTTGTTATATCGATGATAATGCAGAAGCCTGTATCAATGCTTTATTGCAGGATCTTTTTGTAAATGATGTAGTGAATGTTGGAAACGATAAAGCTATTACAGTTCTTGAGCTGGCACAAACGATCATTCAACTTACCGGTTCCACCTCAAAAATTGTTCATTTACCCCCATTGCCGGAAGGGGATATGACCCGGCGCCAGCCTGATATTCAAAATATGAAACAGTTATTAAAGAGAGACTTTATGAGTTTGGAACAAGGGTTGAATAAAATCATCGCTTTAAAGAAAAATAATAAATAGTTTAATTCTATGACAATTTTAGTAACAGGTGGTTGCGGTTATATTGGTTCCCACACTGTGGTAGACCTTATTGAAAATGGCTATGAAGTTATTATAGTTGATAACAACTCCAGGTCCGGAAACCAGCTGCTTGACGGTGCCCAAAAAATAACCGGTAAAAAAATCACTCATTACAAAACGGATGTATGTAATGAAGAGGAAGTCCGGAATATTTTCAGGCAACATAAAATTGATGGTATCATTCATTTTGCAGCCTTTAAATCGGTGGATGAATCAGTAAAAGAGCCGTTGCTTTATTTTCAGAATAATCTTGTTTCCCAGATTAATATGTTGCGCTGCTCGGAAGAATTTGGAGTAAAGAACTTTGTGTTCTCTTCTTCTTGCAGCGTATATGGTAATGCAAAGGAGATCCCCGTTACGGAGATGACTGTTCTGGAAAAAGCTGAATCACCATATGGCAGAACCAAACAAATCGGTGAGGATATGATCCGTGACCTGGCACAAGCCAGTTCATCAAATTTTATTTTACTCAGGTATTTTAATCCTGCCGGCGCTCATCCCAGTGCAGTTATAGGGGAGGTGCCATTTGGAAGACCTTCCAACTTGGTACCCGCAATCACTCAATTTGCAAAAGGGAAACTGCCCGGGTTGAAAGTATTTGGAACTGATTATGCAACAAGAGACGGTTCCTGTATCAGGGATTTTGTACATGTTTGTGATATTGCACATGCACATACACTTGCTATGAATTACCTGGTACATCAAAAAAATCAAACTAATTGCGAAGTGTTTAACCTGGGAACAGGTAACGGTGTAACTGTACTTGAAACCATAAAGGCTTTTGAGGCAGTGACCGGTAAAAAACTGGATTACCAGCTGGCAGAGCGGAGACCCGGAGATGTAGTAGCGGTGTATGCCAATAATGATAAAGCAAGAAACCTGCTTGGATGGCAACCAAAGTATGATCTGCAGGATATTATGCGAACTGCCTGGGAGTGGGAACAAAAATTATAATAGTAACTACTTATTTTTACGATTGATTTTCCAGTGTATTTACCAGGACTATCGTAAAGTTTCGATACAAGCAGGAGTACAAATGCCTGATTTGCTTTTTTTTGGAGAGTAGTATTTTGTGTATAAAACCTTTTAAACCAATTTAGTGCCGTTGTTTCAATATCCTTAAAACCGGCACATGAAAAAGGGGCTTTATATTTCCCAGTTTGTTCTATCAGGACTAACGGTCCTGGCCTTAGTTGCGGCCATTATTCAAACGATCAATATCAAAGACCCGATAGCAAAACAGATCAATGAGTTACCGGGTAATGGAAGAGAAGAAGAATTTGATCCTTCCTTATCTCAATTAAATTCAACTGAAAATATTGTCAATTACTGTGACAGTATTTACCAGCAGCAATATAAAAATTCTGAACAATCAGAATTTACAAGAAATTACACGGAGATTGTATCACAGGTAATCAGGAAGCGATTTTATCACGGGTATTCTTATTATGGATTAAAGACAAACTACCTTGCTTTCCTGTTTTCCAAAGCTACTAATGACGGTTACAGGGCAATAATTGTTCCTGATGATATCCTGAAATACCCAGTAGCTGCCTGTAGCCAGCAGTCCTCGTAATGATGGAAGTTTTACACAAAAAATATTAAACACCCGGAAAGTAGGATTCCAAGGTCAGAAATCGGGTCATTTTTGTTTTGAGGTTTTTTATAACGACGGCTGGCATTTTTATGATACGAATATGGAGCCGGACGAAGCCGTTCTCAATGCTTACAACAGACCTGATATTGCTACCCTGTCAGGGAATAAAGACTTGTTATTAAAAGCATATAAAAATTATCCGGAAGAACTAATCCTGGATGTTTTCTCTACGTATACTTATGGACCTGTGAATGCTTTCCCGGCTCCGAGAGGAATCGTCTTTCAGCGGGTTACCCTTTTTCTTTCTTATACTTTATGGTTATTTTTTCTGATACTTTACATTCTTGTACGCCGCAGGTATTTACGGCTAAGCGTTAAACAATATGTGCGGAATCGCAGGATTTATTTCCCCCAGTCTGAACGAGGAACATCTCCATCTTATTACCCGGGCTTTACAGCACCGGGGGCCTGATGCAGAAGGATTTTATTTTGATGCAAAGACCCAGGTTGGTCTTGGACACCGGCGTCTGAGTATTCTGGATCTTTCAGCTGCTGCTAATCAGCCTTTTTATTCAAAAGACGGCCGTTATATAATGGTATTTAATGGTGAAGTATATAATTTTAAAGAGGTAGCAGAAAAATATAAGATCATAGCAAAAACTTCTTCCGATTCTGAAGTTATTCTGGAGGCTTTTGCCCTTAAAGGCATTGATTGCGTCAACGATTTCAATGGCATGTTCGCCATCGCTATCTGGGATACAGTGGAGGAAAGACTTTTCCTCATCAGGGACCGGTTTGGCGTAAAGCCCCTCGTTTATTACAAAAGTGCGGATGGATTTGCTTTTGCCTCAGAATTAAAAGCATTACTTCAGTTGGCTGTGAGAAAGAAAATTAATAAAGCAGCATTACAAAGCTACCTCTACCTGGAATATATCCCCGGTCCTGATTGCATACTTGAAGATTTTTATAAATTACCCAATGGCCATTATGCAGAGATATGCAGAGGTGAGATGAAGGTTTTGCCCTATTACCGTTTCAGGGATACAATTATTTCAAGGCCCGTTCCGGTAAAAAGTGAAAATGAAACATTGGATGAGTTTGAGAGCCTCTTATCTTCATCAGTTAAGTACAGGCAGATCAGTGATGTGCCTATTGGTGCATTCCTGAGTGGCGGTACCGACTCTTCCCTTATATGCGCCTTGTTTCAAAAGCAAAACAGCAACCCCGTCAATACTTTTACGATTGGATTTGATGTGGAAGGGTATGATGAGTCAGGTTATGCATCACAAGTGGCTTCGGTGCTAAAAACAAATCATAGCGAAACACATCTTACTGATAAGAGCTCCATGGCTATTGTAGACCGGATCGTTGATTTTTATGATGAACCATTTGCAGCACCTTCCACCATACCCAGTTACCTGGTTTGTAATGTAGCCCGGAAACATGTTACAGTGGCCATGAGTGGTGATGGAGGTGATGAATTGTTCATGGGTTATGGTTATTATGACCTGTACCGGAAGATCAAAAGGCTCTACAGGCTTGATCCGGGTATTGGACGCTCCATATTAAAACGGATATTTAGCAGTAAAGGTGAGCGGTATGAAAGGGCAGCAAGGATATTCGATCTTCCGGGAAAGAATTTACTGGCCCATTTATGGTCCGAACAGCAGTATATGTTTTCTGAAAAGGAGATCAGGGGGTTGTTAAATACGGAGGAAACCCATTTACCTGTGTTGGATTCATGGGCTGACATTAATAAGATGCCCTTGAGTGATTTTGAGAAGATATCATTGTTTGATATTGAACAATACCTGGCCCATGATTTATTATACAAAATGGATGCAGCCTCCATGTCGAACAGCCTGGAAGTAAGAAATCCATATCTTGATTACAGGTTGATGGAATTCAGTTATAATCTCCCACAGGTGTATAAAATAAACAAAGGTGTACCCAAATACCTGATGAAGAAATTGCTGGAAAGGTATTTACCAACGGACCTGGTATACCGTAGAAAATGGGGATTCCCCGCACCCATTGGAAACTGGCTGACAAGAGACTTATCCTACCTGGTTGATAAATGGCTGGATCCTGCCAGGATAAAATCACAAGGGATCTTCAATGAAAAAATGGTGCGTCAATATGTGGATGCATTCAGGAGTGGTAAAAAATTTCATGATAAACGTATCTGGTCGCTGATCTTTTTCCAGATGTGGTTTGATAAATATATCGGGCAAGATGCTGCTTAGAAATTTTTTATTTCACAGGGTTAGTGAAGAAACTGACAGTATGTGGCCCCCGATGAAGCCCGAACTTTTTTCCCGCATAATTCAGCATCTCACAAAAAATTATACAGTGGTTTCTTTAGAAGAGTACCTGGCTGATCCGCCGGCATTCTCTTCTGCAAAGAAAATTGCAACTGTTATGTTTGATGACGGGTATAAAGACAATATAGAATATGCTGCACCTATTCTCCGGCAATTTAAATGCCCTGCCTCTTTTTATGTTGTAACTGATTGTATTGACAGAAATGTACCAACCTGGACCTATATTGTTGATAATGTATTTCAGCAAACAAAAAAGGCTAGTATTGAATTACCGTTTGACTATGTGCCGGGGCCTCTGAAATCGGTGGATCTTAAGGGTGCTGGAAAGGAGCAGCAGGTAAGGCAGGTAAAGCCCTGGATGAAGTACCTCACAAATATGCAGCGGAAGCAAATAATGCATGAGATCATTACACAGTGTAATGATGTGCTGTTACCTTCTGGCAAAATGATGAGCTGGAGTGATATAGGGCAGCTTAGCACCCAAAATTTTATTATCGGGTCCCATTCACATACACATCCCCTGCTGGCATCACTTGCGGATGAAAAGGAAATAAGTGATGAATTAAGAGTATCTTATCAGCGAATAAAAGAGAAGACCGGAAAATCACCGGCAACAATTTCTTATCCGATCGGCAGTTTTGATGAGCGGGTTATGAAAATTGCGCAGCAGGAAGGTTATTTATATGGACTGGCAGTGGAACAAAAATTTTTTCAGTTCGGCCGGGACAACTTGTTTGCCATTCCACGGGTGGAGCTTTACCAGGAGTCGTGGTGGAAAACAGTATTACGTATGAAGGGAATTTACAGTAATCTTAAGCAGCTATGGCGGTAGACGAAAGAAAAATAGTGATCTGGTGCGGAGCCGCTCCCAACCAGAAAGCCCTGGCGAATAAATTGGCCTCCAAATACAATGTGGCCGGGATTGTAATAGATGAACATAAGAAGGCTTCAACCCCTAAAAAGATTTCTGAAATAGTATCTGCATTAATAGACAGGGTAAGATTTAGAAAAATATACGGTGCCTGGAAATGGCTTATGTATAATTATGCATCCGGGTACTCAGAATGGCCAAATGTGCCGATGCTGAGGGTTGAGAGTATAAATAATGAACAGGCGGCTGCTTTTACCCGGGAAATTAATCCTGATTTGATCATTGTATCGGGTACCGGTTTGGTTAAGGAGCCGTTACTGAGTTTGCCCGCAAGTATTGGTATTATCAATCTGCATACCGGTCTTTCTCCTTATGTAAAAGGAGGACCTAATTGTACTAATTGGTGTATAGCCAACAATGAATGGCATCTTGTCGGGAATACTATCATGTGGCTGAATGCAGGTATTGATACAGGAAATATAATCACCACTGAAACTATTGATATCAGAAATGCTGTTGATTTACAACAGGCACACAAAATGGTAATGGAACATGCACATGACCTGTACCTGCGGGCAGTTGAATATCTTTTTACTAATACAAGACCATATAACTCTGTGCCCCAGCAATCCGTCGGCAAAGGGAAGTTATATCTTACAAAGATGTGGACGGCGGAGAAACGTAAATTATTATTACAAAACTGGGATGATAGAAAGAAGATAACCATTGACCCGGTGGTAAATACGGTGCCATTACCCCTGGAAAATTAATATGACTAAAAAAGTTCTTTATATTTCGTATGATGGTATGACCGATCCCCTGGGACAGTCGCAGGTGTTGCCTTACCTGGCAGGGCTTGTAAAAGAAGGATATGAATTTACTTTAGTAAGTTTCGAGAAGAAAAAAAGATTTGAAGTATCAGGGCAAATAATACAATCGCTTTGTGATAAGCATGCAATTAAATGGGTGCCGTTATTTTTTTCCAGCCGTCCTCCGTTTTTGTCCAAATTATATGATCAATGGAAAATGAAACGCATGGTTCTAAAACTTCAGCAAAAGCAACATTTTGATTTTACGCATTGCCGCAGTTATGTGGCGGCGGCGGCGGGACTTAAGTTGTTTAAAAAGTACCAGGTTCCTTTTTTGTTTGATATGAGGGGTTTTTGGGTAGATGAAAGAGTGGACAACGGGCAGTGGGATTTAAAAAAACCGATCTACCGCTTTTTTTATAAACTGTATAAGCAAAAAGAGAAAAATTATTTCAGGGAAGCGAAGCATATTATTTCACTCACGGAAAGGGGCAAGGAGGAACTGGTTGATGCTTATTCGATACCGGCAGGTAAAATTTCTGTGATACCCTGTTGTGCGGATCTGGAGCATTTCGACTATCATAAAGTTGATCTGAAGGAAAAGGAAGCGCTAAGAGCTAAATTGGGAATAAACGCTACTGACAAAGTGATAAGCTACCTGGGTTCATTAGGGGGCTGGTATCTTACTGATGAGATGCTTGATTTTTTTAAAGTACTGAAAGCAGCTGTTCCGGAGGCCAGGTTTTTATTTATCACTCATGATGCAAAAGAGGTTATTATCCGAAAAGCCGTCGGGAGAAATATTCAGCCTTCTGATATAATTGTGCAACCAGCTAGCAGAAAAGAAGTCTCTTTATTGCTCTCTTTAAGTAACTGGAGCATTTTTTTTATAAAAGATGCTTATTCTAAAAAAGCATCTTCACCCACCAAGCAAGGTGAGATAATGGCCATGGGGATCCCGATAATCTGCAATGATATCGGGGATACCGGGCAAATCGTGGAAAAATCCGGTTCAGGGTTGGTTGTTAAGCAATTTAACAAAGAGGGTTATGAGGCTGTTGTTGCTAAACTGAATGTATTGAATTCAATGGATCGGAATAAGATCCGGGAATCCGCCTTTGTTTATTATGATCTTCAGCAGGGAGTTCATACGTATGCACAGGTGTATAAAGAATTTGAAGGATGAGAATACTATTCCTGGCGCCTTACCCGGCCAATGAATCACCATCACAACGTTACCGGTTTGAACATTATTTAGGCAGCCTGTCCAGCCATGGAATATCATATGATTACCGGCCTTTTCTCAATACTGATACGTGGCAGATTTTCTTTACACCAGGTAATTATGGGCGAAAAATTGCTGGCATCATTAAAGGCTTTTTCAGACGTTGGCTTTTAATGTGTACAATCGGAAAGTATGATTTTGTGTATATCCATCGGGAGGCAGCTCCGTTGGGTCCTCCACTCTTTGAGTGGATCATTGCAAAAATCTGGAGAAAAAAAATCATTTATGATTTTGATGATGCTATCTGGATACCGGTTGCTTCAGAGAATAATAAGATTGCCAGGTATATTAAATGGTTTTCAAAGGTTGCAACGATATGCAGGATGTCTTATAAAGTATCAGTGGGGAATAATTTTCTGGGAGAATATGCAGGTAAATATTGTAAAAACATAATTGTGGTTCCTACAGTTGTGGATACGGTAAATACTCATGCACAGTTACAGGATCAGGATACAGGTACTCCAGCCGTTGGGTGGACTGGTACATTTAGTACCCTGAAATATCTTGATATAATCCTGCCGGTAATTAAACGACTTCAGGAAAAACATGATTTTACATTTGTAGTTATCGCCAATAAGGATCCTCAATTACCGTTAAAGAATTACCGGTTTATTTACTGGAGTAAAGAAACCGAAATAGCCGATCTCTTGCAGCTGCATATTGGGTTGATGCCGTTGTACAATACTGAACTCGAAAAAGGGAAATGTGGTTTTAAAGCCATTCAATATATGTCCCTCGGAATACCCGCTGTGGTATCGCCGGTAGGAGTAAATCCATTAATTATTACCGATGGTGAAAATGGGTTTGTGGCTGCTGAAGAACAGGAGTGGGAAGATAAAATCGGAAAACTGTTGATGAGTAAAGACCTGAGAAAGCAGGTGGGATTGAAAGCAAGGACTAGTATCGAGAAGGGTTATTCTGTAACAATTTCTTTACCCGTTTTCATAAAGCTATTTGAGTAATCATGCTGCTGGCACTCCGTTTTTTTTCTTTTAATGATATTTTCCTGGTTCCGGTTTGCCTGCTATTGTTATATGCAATTGTAAGAAACAGGGCAGAAAGACCACAGAATGCAGCACTGAAGAAAGTGTATTATCGCGGTTTTTTTTATAAGGTCTTTTTTGTTTTTGCTTATACTTTGCTGACTGAGTTTGTTTTTAAAGGAGGTGACACAGGGCTATATTTCCAGGCAATAAAAGACCTAAGAGCTGCCCTTTCTGATGACTTTAATTTCATGGGTACTATAGTCACCAGTAAGAATATCAACATCAATCATCCGTTGGCCCCGTATTTTTATTATGACAACTATGAGCATGATTTTACTTTCAATTACATGCTTTCTGCCAGTAATTTTTTCCCGCCGAGACTTGGATTGCTTCCCTCCCTGCTTTTCCTGAACAGTTACCTCTGCATCAGTCTTTTTTTTGGTTTTTTTGCTTATGCAGGCTCTATTAGGATTTTTAAATTTTTCTATCATTTTTACCCGGTTTATAAACGGGAGTTGGCGCTGGCTGCTATATACATACCAAGTGTTTGCTTTTGGAGTGCGGGCTTATTGAAAGATCCCATAACGTTTGGGTGTATTGGTTTTATACTGTATGGTGTATTGAATGTTTTTGTTAAGAAATCAAATATTAAAGGTTCAATATTATGGATAGTGATTGCGGGATTATTGTTGTTTTATATAAAAGTATATATCCTGCTTGCTTTTATCCTGGCATTGACCATCTGGCTTTTTGCGGAGACCAATAAAATAATTGCTGATACCACACTCCGAAAAGTCTTTTCATTAATTACTTTAGTTGTTTCTGTCCTCATAGCATTTCTCCTTTTAAATTATTTTACTTCACAGGAGGCTGCTGAAAGTTATAAACTGGAAACGCTTCTCGAAAAATCAGAACGTCAACGAAGGGCCCTGGAAAGTGTAAGTACTACCGGTAATTCAGCTTTCGAGATTAATACATCTAATCCCTTTAGTTTGTTTTTTGGAAGTATTGTGGCTACTTTTTTTCGCCCTTTTATCTGGGAAATTAATACCCCCATTGCCTTTTTTTCTGCTGTGGAGTCATTTATATTTTTGATTCTGACGCTTAATTTTTTTATTAAAAAAGGAATAGGGGTTTATTTTAGATCTATTTTTTCTGATCCTAAGTTATTAATGTGTTTTGTATTTGCTATTGTATTTGCTGTGGCAGTGGGGGCATCTACTACCAATTTTGGTGCTTTGTCCAGGTATAAAATTCCCTGTATGCCTTTTTATTTTATTATGTTACTCCTTGTTTATAAAAAAGCATCATTGCCATATCCTAAATGGTTCAGTACTTTATTTAAGAAAATTGCCTGATCTATGTGTGGTATTGCCGGTTCCATCAACTTTAAATTAGATATCCCCGTTCTCACCAAAGCCCTCTTTCACCGGGGGCCGGATGAGCAGACGACTTTTGAAGAGCATAATCTTCAGCTGCATCATCACCGGCTGGCCATACTTGATATTGCCGGAGGTCATCAGCCCATGCATTTGGGTCCTTACACCATTATTTTTAATGGAGAAATATACAATCACCTGGAAGTAAGAAAAAAATTTAAGTTCTCCTGTAACTCTAACTCCGATACCGAAACAATTCTGCATGCTTATGCACAACTGGGATACTCCTGTTTACAAGAATTTGATGGCATGTTTGCGATGGCGATTTATGATCGTAATAAACAGGAACTCTTCCTGGCAAGGGACAGGGCCGGAAAGAAACCCTTGTATTATTATTCAGAAGGCCAGGCTTTTGTTTTTTCAAGTGAACTGAACGCCTTGCGCAGCCAGCTTGATCTGCGAATCAATGAAAGACAGGTTCAGCAATATGTGAGAATGGGATATTTTTATAAATCATCAACTCCTTATACAAATGTGAGTGAGTTGCCCGGGGGTAGTTATGCTACTGTTTCGCTAACTCAACCAGGTATCCGGGTTACAAAATGGTGGAATATCAATTCTTTTTATACAAAACCTGATACAGACAATTTTGCTACTGCGACAGAGAAAGTTGAAAGCATTCTTCATGAAGCTGTGCGTAACAGGGTTGAGTCCTCAGATCTTGAAGTGGGTTCTTTCCTCAGCGGAGGTATTGACAGTGGCCTTGTCACTGCCATTGCCAGTCAATACAATTCTTCCTTAAAGACATTCACTGTTTCATTTGATGGGGAATATGATGAAGCACCACTGGCCAAATTGGTGGCTGACAGGTACCAGACAGCTCATCATGAAATAAAAATTTCTTTTGACCACCTGAAAGATGATATAGAAAAGATACTCAGTAATTACGGGGAACCTTTTTTTGACAGCTCTGCCATTCCCAGTTATTATGTGAGTGAGGCCGCAAAAAAACACCTGACTGTAATATTAAACGGAGACGGAGGGGATGAGATATTCGGAGGGTATCGCCGGTATGTACCTTTTGCCAGGTATGATTTTTTTAAACCCGGAGGATTGGTGAAAATGATGGCAGCCGCTATACACACTGTATTGCCGGTACCAAATAATAAGAAAAGCAAATACAATTATATATACCGGCTCGCTGATCTTGCAGGAAAGGGCAACCTTTCCGCTTACCTGTCTTCAACGATAGATAGTTTTGAAGGGTTTGAAAAATACCTGGTAAGTGATATGCATTACCTGGATAATGTGAACAAGGATTTTGCTGAGATAAACGGATCCGGTCTTTCCGGTTTGCAAAAAATAATGAATCTTGATTTTGACAATATCCTGACGGGAAATCTTCTTGTTAAAATGGATATTGCCACCATGGCCCATTCGCTGGAAGGGCGCAGCCCGTTACTTTGCAAAGGGTTACTGGAATATGTACCTGCTATAAAAGATGAGTATAAGATAAAGGGAGCTCAGACAAAATATATTCTGCGAAAGCTGGCTGAAAAATATTTACCTGCTGAACTGATTAACCAGCCCAAAAGAGGTTTTGAAATTCCGCTAAAGAAGTGGATTGATGGTGAGTTAAAAGATATGATTGCTTCATATATTCTTTCTCCTGCTGCTTATTGCAAAAATTTTGTTCAACCCGGCTTTATAGAGAATCTCTGGAACAGAAAAATTAAAGCAGGCGATGAAAAAAGAGCTAAGATGCTCTGGACATTATTTGCACTGGAAGTGTGGTACCGAAAATGTTATTTAAAGAATGCCTAAACTGATCCGTATAACCACCGCTCCGATCTCACTCAATGTTTTACTGAGGGGGCAGATGCGTTACATGAATGAAAATGGATTTGACGTCGTGATGGTCAGCAGTGATGGAAAGGAATTAGAGACTGTTAAAGCCAACGAACAATGCCGCCATCATATTATCCCGATGACACGGAGAATGACACCTTTGGGTGACCTGCGTTGTTTATGGCTGTTGTACCGTTTTTTCAAAAAAGAAAAACCTGATATTGTTCACTCTCACACTCCCAAAGCGGGGCTGCTGGCGATGCTGGCAGCAAAGTTTGCAGGAGTTAAGCTACGTATTCATACCATTGCGGGGTTGCGTTTTGTAACTACCAAAGGGTTTGGCCGTAAAGTGCTGATCGCTATGGAAAAGCTGACCGGCAAAGCAGCTTCCCATGTATGGCCCAACAGCTATTCGATGGAGCAATACATTATAGAAAATAAATTGGTCAGCCCTAAGAAACTGGAAGTGATTGGTCTTGGTTCCAGTAACGGGGTGAGCTTATCCCGTTATTCAATATCTGCCCTCAAAGAAGAGAAAATAGAAGAAACAAAGAAACGGATGAACTATGATCCGTCACTGAAATATTTTTTATCAGTTGGCCGCATCGTGCACGACAAAGGAATGGATGAACTGCTTAATGCTTTTGTCAGATTACATGCAACAAATCCTCATACCCGACTGGTATTGGTTGGCGCTTTTGAAGATGAAGTGGATCCTGTTAGCGATAAGGCCCGTCAATTGATACAAACTCATCCGGCCGTTATCATGGCCGGCTGGAGTGATGCAGTAGAATATTTTATGCATTTATCATTTACACTGGTTCATCCTTCCCACCGGGAAGGTTTTCCTAATGTATTATTACAGGCCGGTGCGATGGGTTGTCCCATTATCTGTTCCCGTATTGATGGGAATATTGATATAGTGGAACATGCAACAACAGGATTGCTATTCGAAGTAAAAAATGAAGAAGAGCTTTTTCAACAGCTGCAATATGCATTAGATAACCCGGCTGTTTTACAGCAGTATGCAAAGACTCTCCGTCTTCATATTGAGCATCATTTTGACCAGCCAGTCTTACACTCCCTCCTCCGCAAAAAATACCTCGAACTGCTTGCGGCACAATAATTTCCCGCCATTTATCGGAAATCTACGAGTTTCGTAAAAGTACTAGTACCCGATTTGTCTTAATAGATCGTTCATTGTTTTGGAAACCCTGGATGTGTTTTTATTTTAGCTCATCCAAAATCCAAATCAATGAAAACCACATTGAAAAAACCCGTGGCCATTGTCGGCTATTCCGGCCACGCCTTCGTCATCATCGACATCCTCTTAAGTGCGGGTCGTCTCGTAACAGCTTATTGCGACCAGGAAGCAAAAGAATTCAATCCCTATCATTTAGAGTATCTCGGAAAAGAATCAGATGTCATCAACAAACTGAAGAAGTTTGATTTTTTTGCCTGTGTGGGCCATAATGGCATCCGGGAAAAAATTCATACTAACCTGAGTCAGTACCTGGGTAATCCAATCAATGCCATACACCCAAGTGCCGTTATATCTTCTTCAGTGAAAATGGGAGATGGTATCATGATCGCTGCCAATGCCACATTGAACCCGTTAGTGGAGATCGGCCGCGGTGTGATTTGTAATACCTCGACCAGTATTGACCATGAATGTATAATTGGTGATTTCACCCATATCGCACCCGGAGCTGTACTCTGCGGAAATGTAAAAGTGGGCCGGAATACATTTATTGGCGCTAACTCAGTTATTCGCCAGGGCATCATTATCGGTGATAATGTTACCATTGGCGCGGGAACAGTAGTGGTAAAAGATATTCCTGATGGGGCAACAGTGGTTGGTAACCCGGCGAAGAACCTGGTCAAAAGACCTGCACGCAAACTGGTGGCAGCATAAAATATGTTCTTCCAAAAAATAATTATTTAAAGCCCGGTGTTCTCGCCGGGCTTTTTTATTGTAAACCAGCCGGGTAGCAGTACTGCAAAATTGATCAGTGCAGTCAGTTATATGATTAATTCTCAATACCTTTGCCACTTCAAAAAAGCAGCATAACCAACCTTATTGTGAAACCAGTAAACCCGAAGGACTTCAGCATTTTGTTCCTTTGCAAAAAGGATAATGAGTATGCCCAACGGGCGGCTGCTTTTGTAAGGGAGCATTTCACGGATCATTTACTATTTGAAGGGGGGCGCAAGGATAAACTTCCCCCCGAAGTATTGAACTGGCGGGGAGATTTATTGATCTCTTTTATCTCCTCATGGATTTATCCGCAGCCTCTCCTTGAAAATGCATTGATTGCAGCCATTAATTTTCATCCCGGCAGCCCGGAATACCCGGGAACCGGCTGTACCAATTTTGCAATTTACAATGGCGAAAAAGAATACGGAATTACCTGTCACCATATGAATGCTACAGTTGATTCAGGTAGTATTATACAGGTTAAACGGTTCCCTATAAAAGAAGATGACACCGTTTATAGTGTAACGCAGCAATGTTATAAATTGATCGAAGAAAGTTTTTATGAAGTAATGGATTGCATACTCAATAATAAATCTTTGCCGGTTACTAACGAACAGTGGAAAAGAAAACCATATACAAGAAAACAATTGGATGAGCTTTGTACCATAACACCGGAAATGCCGGAAGAGGAAATTGAAAGACGTATTAAAGCGACAACCTATAAGACACCCTGGGCCTTTACCAAAATAGGCAATCATATTTTTAAATTACAAGCGGAGAATAAGTGATGACTACAGCTACAATAAATAGAATATCTAAAAGCCCTGTTACAGGAAAGGAGTACGAAATTCCATCTGTATTGGATGATAAGGCTGGTATTGATGCATTTATCGCATTGCACCCCGGTAAGAAAGTAGTGGTGGTGCAGGGATTGGGATTTGTTGGTTCTGTAATGGGCCTGGTGGTAGCCAATGCACTGACAGAGGAATATGCTGTCATTGGTATTGATCTGCCAACACCGGCTTCTTACTGGAAGATCCGTTCGATCAATGAAGGGGTATTCCCCATCATTGCCAGCGATCCTAAAATTGACCTTTATTATCAGCAAGCATTAACCAAAAAAAATTACTACGCTACTTATGATAGCCATGCTTACAGCAAAGCTGATGTGGTAGTGGTGGATATTAACCTGGATGTCCAGAAGAAATCTGCAAAAAATAATGACCTGGAAGGATATGACGTAGACTTAACTCCTTTTAAAAAAGCAATTGAAGCCATTGGCAGTAATTGTAAAGAAGAAGTACTGGTACTGGTGGAAACTACCGTTCCTCCTGGTACTGCGCAAAAAATTGTAAGACCATTGCTGGAAGAGTGTTTAACAAAACGGGGCTTGACAACTGATAAATTAAAAGTCGGGCACTCCTATGAGAGAGTGATGCCGGGTCCTAAATATATTGATTCGATACAAAACTTCTACCGTGTCTTTGCAGGTACAGATGAAAAAAGTGCAGAGGCAGTTGAACGTTTTTTACGGACTGTTATTCGTACGGATGAGTATCCGTTGACAAGGTTAGGGAATACCAATGCAACTGAGATGGCGAAAGTGCTTGAAAATTCTTTCCGTGCCATGAATATCGCTTTTATGGTAGAGTGGAGCCGTTTTGCAGAAGAGGCCGGAGTTGATATTTATGAAGTGGTAAATGCTATCCGTATGCGGCCAACGCATAAAAACATCATGTTGCCTGGTTTGGGAGTAGGAGGATACTGCCTCACCAAAGATCCGTTACTGGCCAGTTGGGCAAGAATGAATTTATTTGGCAGTGAAGAAAAATTGGGACAAAGTGAAAAAGGGGTTCACATCAATGATAAGATGCCTTTATATGCGTTTGAATATTTGCAATCGCAGTATACTGGTTCGCTGGCCGGTAAGAAAGTGTTATTGCTTGGTGTAAGTTATTTGAATGATGTAGGTGATACCCGTTACACACCGGTAGAAGGTTTTTATGATCAGTTGATAAATGCCGGCTGTGAAATTACCCTGCATGATCCGCATGTAAAATACTGGGAAGAGAAAGATATTTGGATAAATCAGAATTTGGAAGAGCTGTTGGAAGATGAGTGTGATGTGGTGGTGGTTACAACGGGGCATAAAGATTACAGAAGTAATGAAAGTCTTATTAATACTTTATTAAGTAAGCCTGCAGCTTTTATGTATGATACAATTGGTGTGTGGACGAAAGACGAAATAAAGGCACTGGGCGAAAAACATATGGTTAAAGTGTTGGGTAGGGGTGATTTGTAGGATGTGAACACGGATGACACGGATTGAGCGGATAAGCGCAGATTTTTTATATTGAAAGGCTGGGGCTGAATTTGCAGGGGAAATAACTCCGGGTGAAACCCGGAGAAAAAATGGAAAAGACAAATGTATTAGAACCCCTTAGGGGTTCAATATGCCCGAAAGGAAAGTATAGATGAAGTGTAAGGTAGTAGCACATGCTGAATAGAATTACTGAACGATGAAGTGTGCGACGCAACAAAAGCTGATACCTGCCGGAAGGCAGGCAAGGTAGCACAGGCGTTGAAAAAAAATATTACAACAACAGATATGAGTAAAAACGTTTTATTACTGGGCGGTGCCGGATTTATTGGTTTCAATATTGCCAGGTACCTGGCAGAAAACCGGGACTACAAACTAACTATTGCTGACAATTTTGCAAGAGGAAAGCAAGATGATTATTTTACGGAACTGGTTAATAAGCATAACATAAGAGTTGTAGCCGGTGATTTTACCGACCCAGTTACTTTCAATCAGCTGGATGAAGCCTATGACCAGGTTTATATGCTGGCTTCTGTTGTAGGGGTGGATAATGCAAATTCTATTCCGCATGAGATCATCCGTATCAACACAGCTTTGATCTTTAATACATTGGAATGGGTACGTCGTTCTAAAGTTGGTAAAGTATTGTTCACATCCACCAGTGAATGTTACGCAGGAACGATTGAAGCATTTGGATATGTTACACCTACACCGGAAGAAGTTCCCTTATGTATACAGGATATCGGGCATCCAAGGTTTACCTATGCGGTTACCAAAATGCTGGGTGAATCAGGTTTTCTCAACTACGCAAGGATACTGGGTTTTGAAACAACAATAGTTCGCTATCATAATGTGTACGGCCCGAGAATGGGGTTCAAACATGTTATTCCACACCTGGTGGTTCGTTATCGAAAAGGTGAGGAGCCATTCAAAGTGTATGGTCATGACCAGACAAGAGCTTTTTGCTATATCACCGATGCGGTTGAAGGCACTGTGCTTGCCATGGAGCAGCCCAATACAAATGGGGAGATCTATCATATCGGTACGCAGGATGAAATTACAATTGGCGAATTGATTCATTATGCCGGGGAATTGATGAATTTTAAGGGTACTTATGAGAATGCACCAACCTATCCTGGTTCGGTATCCAGGCGTTGTCCTGATATTACAAAGGCGAGGACTCAATTGGGTTTTGAACCTAAAGTGATGTGGAAAGAGGGATTAAAAAATACAGTAGAGTGGTATAATCAATATCTTGAATCCGGAAAATTAGTTTATGAGTAATAACAGGTTTATTCCGCTCAGTGTTCCCAATATTGCGGGAAATGAATGGAAGTATGTGAAAGATTGTTTGGATACCGGCTGGATTTCATCTGTTGGTTCTTATGTTACACAGTTTGAAGAAATGGTTGCTGGATTTGCCGGCGCTAAATATGGTGTGGCGGCTGTCAATGGAACGGCAGCATTACATATTTCTTTATTGCTTAGTGGTGTAAAAAGGGATGACTATGTTATTCTGCCTAACCTCACTTTTGTAGCTTCAGCCAATTCCATAAAATATCTTGGGGCAGAACCTTTGCTGATTGATGCAGACCCGGACTTATGGCAAATGGATCTTGATTTGCTGGAAGAATTTCTGGAGAATGAAACGGATGAAAAGAACGGTGAACTTTTCTATATTAAAGATGGCCGGAGGATAGGTGCCATTATGCCGGTGCATATTCTCGGTAATATGTGTGATATGGACAGGTTTCTTGCCATAGTCAAAAAATATCCGTTGCCAATTGTGGAAGATTCAACGGAAGCATTGGGTACCACTTATAAAGGAAAGAGTGCCGGTACATTCAGCCCCCTGGCCTGTTTTAGTTTTAACGGTAATAAAATTATATCTACCGGTGGCGGGGGTGTCATAGTTACTGATGATGAAGCATTGGCAAAACATGCCAAACACCTGACCACTACTGCGAAGGCAAGTCCTGATGAATATTATCATGATGAAGTGGGGTATAATTACCGGTTGGTAAATGTATTGGCAGCCATAGGTGTAGGGCAAATGGAATTGCTTCCATCATTTATAAAGCGCAAAAAAGAGTGTGTGGCTTTTTATAAAAGGGAATTGGCCGGTGTAGGTGATATTCGTTTCCAGAAAGAGTTGCCTGCAGTGGAGACCAATGGGTGGTTATTTACCATTCAGACAGATAAACAGAAGCAATTGCTGGATCACCTGAATGCGAATAAGATACTAAGCCGCCGTTTCTGGATGCCGATGAATAAACTGCCGATGTACAGGGATTGTGTATATGTACAGAAAAAAGACACCTCAGATTATATTTATAATACCTGCCTGAGTATACCCAGTTCCACCAGTATTACGGATGATGAACTGGCCATTGTCATCCGGGAAATTAAAGCAGCCATCGGATAAAATTTATGTATCAAATAATCAAACGTTTTTTCGACATCGTCTTTTCACTGGTAGCTATTGTCCTTCTGCTCCCTGTATTTATACCGGTTATCCTACTGTTGTTGCTTACCGGCGAACATGAAGTATTTTACAAGCAGGATAGGGTGGGATATAAAAACAGGATTTTCAAAATCTTAAAGTTTGCCACCATGCTGAAGAATAGTCCCAACATGGGCGATGGTGATATTACCAAACGGGGCGACCCAAGAATTACTAAGGTGGGAAAATTGTTGCGTCAAAGTAAACTGAACGAGTTGCCGCAGGTATTTAATATCTTTTTGGGCGATATGTCTTTTGTGGGACCAAGGCCATTGATGAAAGTTGGTTTTGACCGCTATTCTGATGAAATGAAGTCAAAAGTGTATAATGCACAACCCGGGCTAACCGGTATTGGCTCTATTGTGTTCAGGGATGAAGAACTGATCATCACCCAAAGCAATTTACCTCCTCATGAATGTTACCGGGATATAATTCTTCCCTATAAAGGGGCGCTGGAAGTTTGGTACAAGCAGCACCAGAACTTCTTCACCGACTTTATGATTTTGTTTCTGACAGCCTGGTATATTGTTTTCCCAAAAAGCAACATGGTGTATAAAGTTTTTCCCTCTTTGCCTAAAAGAAGTTTCTGAACAGGTTTAATTTCATTGTAATTTCGGTAACAAAGCCTGCGTAATAATTATGTTTAAACTGTTTTCAAAGTCAAAAAAAAATGAGTCGGCAGAAATAGCTGAATTCGGTCTCCTGAAAACAGATATGCACTCACACCTGATACCCGGAATTGATGATGGGGCTCCCGATATTGAGACCTCATTGAAGCTTATCGGAGGATTACATTCACTGGGCTATAAAAAAATCATTACCACTCCCCATATTATGTGGGATATGTATAAGAATACAAGAGAGATCATACTGGAAAGACTGGAGTGGTTAAGGACAACGGTGAAAGAAGCAGAACTTGATATAGAGATTGATGCTGCTGCAGAGTATTTCCTGGATGATCATGTAGCAGGACTGCTGGCAAATAATGAGCCTTTACTTACGGTGAGCGGTAATATGGTTTTAGTTGAGTTTTCGATGGCTTATCCTTCTCATAGCCTGAAGGGAATATTATTTGATATGCAGATGCAGGGCTATCAGCCAATCATCGCACACCCCGAGCGGTATATATACCTCGATCAGAACAAGGGCTTTTATGAAGAGCTAAAAGATATCGGGTGTCTGTTCCAGTTAAACATACTTTCATTGACGGGATATTATGGTAAATCGGTACAGGAACTGGCCCAGTACCTGATGAAAAAAGAATATTATGACCTGGTCGGAACGGATTTACATCATTTCGGTCACCTGGAAGCTCTCAGTACAAGACCTGTCTTGGCTGCCCAGCTCAAGAAATTATTAGACAGCGGAAAGATTAAGAACTTTGAGCTTTGATGACTGTATTTTCCTTTTTTGAATACTTTTTTAGAACAAACCTGAACTTTTTTCAGTGAGGGTTGTCTCTATTACGTCATGAATGCCTTTACCATTAAAGATTTAGAGAATTTATCCGGGATCAAAGCTCATACAATACGTATTTGGGAGCAGCGGTATAATTTTCTAAAACCTCAGCGAACCGATACTAATATCCGTTACTACAGTAGTGATGAATTAAAGACAGTATTGAATATAGCATTGTTAAATAAGTATGGGTTTAAGATTTCGCATATTGACAGGATGCAGCCTGAAGAAATTAAAGCAAAAATTTTATCATTAGGCGATGCAAAGGCAATACAGGAAAGGATAGTGAATGAGTTGGTGCAGGAAATGGTGGATCTAAATATTGAGAAACTGGAAAAAATACTGGCCAATTATATTTCCTTAAGGGGTATTGAGAAAACTGTAATACATATCATTTTCCCCTTCCTGGAGAAAATAGGTCTTCTCTGGGTAACGGGTCATATCAACCCTGCTCAGGAGCACCTAGTTACAAATGTTATACGACAAAAATTGATTGTTGCAATAGAAACAGCTATTACCCACCTGAAAGTGGACAAAACTGTACTCCTTTTTCTACCGGAGGGGGAACATCACGAATTAGGCCTGCTTTTCATGTACTATATGCTTAAAAACAGGGGTATTCAAACAATTTACCTTGGGGCCAATGTTCCGGTTAAAGATGTTGCCTATGTGGCGAGACTTAAAAAACCAGATATCGTTTTTACACATCTTACCGCCACTTCTTCAAGCTTTAACTTTGAGAAATTTTTAAATGGTATCAATTCTCAATTTAATGATATACAAACAGTTATATCTGGCCAATTAACTCACTCCTATACTAAGAACATTCCAAACGGGATTAAATTCAAAAAATCCCTCCAGGAAGTAATGGAGTACCTCACTTCGCTTTAATAAAAATTCTACTGGTTAAGTAATTGATCCCTATTTGTTTAATATTTATTGCAAAATATTAAACATTTTTTTGCTTGTCTGACATAATTATGTTTAACTTTACACTTCAATCAATTAAACAAAAATTTATGTCTAGCGTAGAATTCAATCAAATGCTTCTCAGCAATGCAGATTTCCTGAAACCGTTTGCTGTAAACCTTACCAGGGATACTGAAGCGGCGAATGATTTGTACCAGGAAACCTTGTACAAAGCCCTGGCAAACCAGGACAAGTACAATTCAGGTACTAATATCAAGGCATGGTTGTTTACTATCATGAGAAATATTTTTATTAATAATTATCGTAGAAAAGCTAAACAAAAAACCATTTTTGACAGCACTCCTAATGATTATCTTATTAATCAGAAACAGGCCACAGTTAGTAATGCTGCCGAAAGTGATATGCGGATCAAGGAAATTAAAAATGCTATTCAGCAATTACCCGAAATATTTAAGACTCCCTTTTTGTTGTACTTTGATGGTTATAAGTACAATGAAATTGCGGATGTGCTTAATGAACCCCTGGGAACCATTAAAAGCAGGATCCACTTTGCAAGAAAATTATTAAAAGAACAAATCAGTCGCTTCTAAAAAAAAGCTGGTGTCAGATAAATCAGTTATTGTTATAGGTAGTGGTTTTGCCGGCTTGTCCGCAGCATCTTTCATGGCCTCAGCTGGCTGGAAAGTAACTGTTATTGAAAAGAATAGTACACCCGGGGGTCGGGCAAGACAATTAAAAGAAGATGGCTTTACGTTCGACATGGGTCCCAGTTTCTATTGGATGCCTGATGTATTTGAAAGATACTTTGCCCAATTTGGAAAAAAGGTCTCTGATTATTATTCTTTGCACCGTTTAGATCCTTCTTATCGGATTTACTGGAATGATGGCTATACCGATATGCCGGCCGATCTTTCTGAACTCAAAAAAGTTTTTGAATCAATAGAACCCGGTAGCGCTGAAAAATTAGAAAAATATCTCGAAGGAGCTGCCTATAAGTATGAGGTCGGTGTAAATAAGCTGGTCTATAAACCCAGCCGTTCTTTAACTGAGTTCATGGACTGGCAAACGATCAGTGGTGTATTCAAACTGGAAGTGTTTACTTCTATCAAGAAACATATTGAGAAATATTTTAAACATCCGAAGCTCCGGCAGATGATGGAATTCCCTGTTTTATTTCTGGGTGCTTTGCCGGAAGATACACCGGCCCTGTACAGCCTGATGAATTATGCAGATATCAAAGGAGGCACCTGGTATCCGAAAGGTGGTATGTATGCCATCGTGGAGGGTATGTATCAACTGGCTATGGAGTTGGGAGTGACTTTTCATTTTGATGAAAGTGTGCAAGAAATAACTATTGATGATAGTATTGCGAAAAAAGTGGTTACTGATAAAAATTCGTATGAAGCAGATGCTGTTATCAGCGGTGCTGATTATCATTTTACTGAAAAGAACCTGCTCGCAGCGCAATACCGCAGTTACTCCGATCAATATTGGGACAAAAAGGTGATGGCGCCTTCCTGTCTGTTGTATTATGTAGGGTTGAATAAAAAGCTCAAACAGCCAATTCATCATTCCTTATTCTTTGATGTGCCTTTTGAGCAGCATGGGGAAGAGATTTATAAAAATCCTAAATGGCCGGCCGAACCCTTGTTTTATGTTAGTGTTTCCTCGCTTACAGATGATTCAGTAGCTCCAGAAGGACATGAAAATATTGTTTTTTTAATACCCGTTGCTTCCGGTTTGGAAAATGATACTGAGGAGCTTAGAGAAAAATATTTCCAGGTAATAGCCAGGAGAATGGAAAAACATATTGGTGAGTCCATACTTGATTCAGTCGTTTATAAGAAAACCTATTCAGTGAGTGATTTTGTAACGGATTACAATTCATTTCGCGGTAATGCGTATGGATTGGCGAATACGCTGCTGCAAACAGCTATTTTCCGCCCGTCATGCCAAAGTAAAAAAGTGAAAAATTTATTTTATACCGGGCAATTAACTGTTCCGGGACCAGGTGTTCCTCCTTCGTTGATAAGTGGTGAGGTAGTGGCTAAACAAGTTATCAAAGCTTTCAAATAATTACTTACATTGAATCATGGTTCAACTGTTTCATACCACAAGTGAAAATTGCAGCCGCATTATAACGGAGAATTACAGTACCTCATTTTCTTCGGCTATACGTATGCTGCATAAGGATTTGCGTACACCTATCTTTAACATTTATGGATTTGTACGCTTTGCAGATGAAATTGTAGATACATTTCATGACTATGACAAAGCAGCTCTCCTGGAGCAGTTTAAAAAGGAAACTTATGATGCTATCCAGAGGGGAATCAGTTTGAATCCTGCTCTCAATAGCTTTCAGCGTACGGTGAATGAATACAATATTGACCTGAAACTGGTCGATGCATTTTTTCATAGTATGGAAATGGACCTGAGTAAGCAGGTATATGATTGCGAAGGATACAAAGAATACATATATGGTTCTGCAGAGGTGGTTGGCCTGATGTGTTTGTATGTTTTTTGTGAAGGAGAGAAGAGCCTGTATAATAAATTAGAATTTTCTGCAAAAGCACTGGGAGCTGCATTTCAAAAAGTTAATTTTTTAAGGGATATAAAAGCGGATTATAACGGGTTGTCAAGGATTTATTTTCCCGGTTGCGACTTTGCTAATTTTTCAGAAAGTGAAAAAAAAGCTATAGAACAGGATATTCAGAATGATTTTGAAGCTGCTTATGAGGGGATAAAAATGTTACCGCTGAAAGCAAGGTTCGGGGTCTATGTTGCCTATAAATATTATTTGTCTTTATTTAAGAAAATAAAAAAATTGGAACCTGAACGGGTTTTAGATACCAGAATACGAATTCCTAATTACCTGAAAGCCATGATAGTTTTAAGGGCAGGGGTAAAAAACCAATTGAGGCTGATTTGATATGGATCTTACACAGGTTATATTGGTAGACCAGCAGGATAATCCCACCGGTAGTTGTGAAAAATTAGAAGCCCACCAGAAAGGGTTACTCCACAGGGCATTCAGCGTTTTTATATTCAATAAGAAAGGGGAGATGTTATTGCAGCAACGGGCAGTTAATAAGTACCACAGCGGTGGATTGTGGACCAATGCCTGTTGTAGTCATCCTGCTGAAGGAGAGGATACTATTGCAGCGGCACATAGAAGGCTACTGGAGGAAATGGGGTTTGACACACCAGTGGAAAAAGTATTTGATTTTGTTTACAAAGCTGATTTTGATAACGGGCTCACGGAGTATGAGTTTGACCATGTTTTTGTGGGCGAATACAGCGGCGCAATTAATTTTAATAAGGAAGAAGTGATGGATTATTGTTATAAAACCGTTCAGGCAATAGGTCTTTCACTACAATCGCATCCTCAAAAATATACGGCCTGGTTTCACCTGGCCTTTCCCAAAATTGAAAATTGGTGGAAAAAGCATTTTAATCACCAAACGACGTAAAAAAATTAATTTTGTAATCACATGGATATACTATTATACATTCTCGTATTACTCGGAACCTTTATTGTAATGGAAGGAGTTACCTGGTGCACACATAAGTTTGTAATGCATGGATTCTTATGGTATTTGCATAAAGATCATCACAAAGTACAACCCGGGATCTTTGAGAAAAATGATGCTTTCTCTATAATTTTTGCAGTTCCCAGTATACTCCTGATTTATTTTGGTACTTATGATGATGTATGGTGGCAGCAGGCTATAGGTTTTGGTATTATGGCTTATGGGTTTGCTTATTTCATGGTACATGATGTGATCATACATCAGCGCTTTAAATGGTTCACCAAAAGTAAAAGCACCTATGTCAGGGCCATCAGATGGGCGCATAAAATGCATCATAAGCATATTGATAAACATGATGGTGAAAGTTTCGGGTTCCTCTTTGTAAATAAAAAATACTGGGATAAAGTCCGTCGTGACGATAAATTAATGGCCGGTAGTAAGAAAGTGGAATATGCCCCGGAAGCAGAGTAATTACATGAGCAACTCCTATCTTTATTTTTCAATTAGTTGATCTGCTTAAATCTAATTCATACGACTTTATTTTCTGTGGTGCTGGGTGTGCCAGTCTTAGTTTATTAATGCGGATGATCCGCTCTGGGAAATTCACTGACAAGAAAATTCTCTTGCTGGATAAAGAGCCCAAAACAAAGAATGACCGTACCTGGTGCTTTTGGGAAAAGGAAAATGGTTTTTTCGATGAAATTGTTTACAGAAAATGGGATACCATTTCATTTTTTGGTGATAATTTTTCATCCCCGATGGATATTGCCCCTTACCAGTATAAGATGATAAGAGGAATTGATTTCTACGGGTATTGTTTTGCTGCAATAAAGAAGCAGGAAAATATTGAAATTAAGTATGCGGCCATTGGAGAATGGTTTATGCAGGAGGAAGAAGCTACTTTCATTCTTGATGGTCTGCCATATTCCGTAGGCAGACCCACCGTTTTTAATTCTATTTACGAGCCTGCAAAGAAAAATGAAAATATAATCAGGCTTTTACAGCATTTCAAAGGGTGGGTGATAGAGACTGACAGGCCCTTCTTTCACCCGGAACAAGCGACAATGATGGATTTCAGGGTGTCACAGCAACATGGAACTACTTTTGCCTATGTGCTTCCCTTTTCTGCTACTACTGCATTGGTCGAATACACTTTGTTTACAAAAAATTTGCTGGAACCTCATCAATACGATGATGGTTTGAAAGAATACATACACTCCTTTCTGGAGATCAGCAATTACACAATTAAGGAAGAAGAGTTTGGAGTCATACCAATGACTAACGAGAAACACAGTTTTGACGGACATGGCTGGCAAATAGGCACCGCCGGCGGCCAAACAAAAGCTTCCAGTGGTTACACTTTCCAGTTTATTCAGAAGCAATCACAGCAGATTGTTGAATGCCTTCTTAGCGGCCGGTCATTGGCCCTTATTCCGGCAACTCCAAAGAGATTCAGGTTTTACGACAATACCCTTCTTGATATTCTGTATAATGATACACTCCCCGGTAAACAAATCTTTACACAGTTGTTCAAAAAAAATAATCCTCAGCAGGTGCTGAGGTTCCTGGATAATGAAAGTTCTTTAAAAGAAGAATTGAAAATTATTGCTACTTTACCCACCTGGCCGTTCTTTAAAGCAGCCTTAAAGCAGTTATAATCAATTATCAGGATCCATCTGCATAAATTCTCTTTTTACTGCTTTCAACATACTGAATAGTTGTGCTACCTGTATCAGCAGTAAGACCGCTAATGCCAGCATTACATACCAGGGAAGTGTAATCGTTTTTACACCCGGTATCTTTTGGAATTTTTCAATATGCCACCCGGAAAGAGCTGAGCCAAAAGCCATACCCACTAATAGAAAAGAAATTAACGAATAGACCACTTTCATGAACATGATTCTCATTGTCGAGTAACCTACTTTAAAATTTTCGAGAATTGCGGCAGGTATAATCAGCACCAAAGCAATCCAGCTCCAGTTCTTACTGAACCATTCATTGTCCAGTGTCAGATTGAGTCCAAGTACCAATACGATAGAAAGTAGTCCCCAGGGGAATAGCAGAAAAGTAGAAGGTTTATGTGATGTAGTTGCCATGCCGGTAGATTTTTGTTAGGAGAGTAAGTTAAAAATAATCTTCCATAAAAGGAAAAAGCATCCTATGCAGGATGCTTTGTAGTAGCCTCGACAGGAATCGAACCTGTATCTGGAGCTTCGGAAACTCTTATACTATCCATTGTACTACGAGGCCAGTAACTGCTTGAGGTTGTTTACATCAAACGTTGAACCCGGGAGCTCAAACTATTTTATCAATCCGGGAGCATTGGTGGCAAACACTTTCACGGCAATAGCCAGCAAAATTACACCAAAAAATTTTCGAACAGCCATTAATCCGGCTTTTCCTAAAACTCTTTCAATCAGGGTTAAAGAACGGATCACCAGGTAAATGACAATAAGGTTCACCAATATTGCTACCAGGATCATAAACTCATTTCTATCACTTCTCTCAAAAGTGGCTTTTAATGACATGATGGTCGTAAGTGTTCCACTACCCGCAATCAGGGGAAATGCAATAGGAACAACTGTTCCTGAAGGAGCTCCTTGTTCTGATTTAAAGAACTCTATACCCAGGATCATCTCCAGCCCTAAAATAAAGATCACAATAGAACCGGCCACTGCAAATGACCGTATGTCCACACCCAGTATATTCAGGAACGGTTTTCCAATAAAGAAGAACAATACCATTAATGCCCCGGAAATCAGCGTTACCCTCCATGCATTAATACCACCCATTTTTTGCTTTATTGATATAAGCATAGGTACTGAACCTACAATATCAATGACAGCAAACAATGTGAAAGTCAGCGTCAGGAACTCCTGTAAATTGAATTGCATGACCGTTGGTTTTCTGCAAATGTAGTTATCTGAAGATATATTTCTCTTTAAATAAATTCAGCTCATCTGACAGGTATTCCAGGCAGTTCCTGCAAAGGCAATCAGCATAACGCTGTTCGATATATGCCCTTTGTTCATGGGTTATTGTAATACCATAACACTGGCATTGCAATATGTTTCCCGGTTTGCATTCGAATGCAATTATGCATCTTGGGCAACGCTTTTTTTTCATGCTGGCACATAGAAACTGGTTTACAGCTGAAAACTCAGGCCTGTGATGAAATTAAATTTCCTTGTATTGTAGCCCGGGATATCAAAGTAAACTTTATTAGTGATATTCTTCAGATCTAAAAATACTCTTATAGCTTTTCCAAATTTGTATTCACCATACATGTCCGCTATCGCATATCCAGTAATGGTTTCAGGAGATGAACCATAAATGAATTCTTCCCTTTTGCTGAGACTGCGAATATGAGTGCTTATAAAAAAATCTTTGCTGAACCGGATGCCCGCAGTAAGGTTAATGGTATGTTTGGGAATACGGTACAAATTATAGTAGGTGGTATCTTTGCCCAATGGGCTGCCTGTACCGTCATAAAGCGAAGTTGTTTTGCCATTAGTATAGGTGTAGTTGGCAGTAATAGTAAAGATATTTTTAGCGTAGCTCAGTTCTGCTTCGATACCATTGTTGATTTGTTTACTTACGTTAAGGTATTTACTTTGAAAACTGGAAGGATTGAAAGTATATATAATGGCATCGGTTGTTTTCCGGTAAAAACCTACGATCCTTGCCGAAATCGGTTTACCGGATAACAGTTCAGCACCCGCTTCTCCTATGATTCCTTTTTCTGGTAAAAGGGCTGCGTTACCAGCATAGGCATCAAATAATTGGTATAATGTAGGTGCTTTAAAAGCAGAGTAAAGATTGGCAAAAACTTTTACTTTGTTCTTGACCAGGAAGGAGGGATTGAACGTAAAAGTGAAATTACTTCCATACGCTGAATGCTCATTGAAGCGTCCGCCTAATTCAACATTTAACCCGTTTCTTTTATAAACAACCGATGCGTAGGGGCTGATCTGTTTAATCCGGGCATTTAAAACCGGTTGATTAAATGGCCCAAATATCCCGGTAGACCAATACCATTGGTCTGTATTAGCGGAGCGAAAATCTGCTCCGGCAAGTAATTCCCATTGACTCAATCTCCAATTGCCATAGAATTCTGCATAATGAGTCCGTCCGATATAGTTGCTTTTTGAATAGAAGGCGAACAAATTGCTTTTATGTGAAGAATCGTCAAAATAACTTCTTTCAATCCTGTTGTAGTTGTAATTAAGATGTATACTTCCGTTACTAAAATGATGCTGCAAGCCACCACCAAATTGTATGTTGTTACTTTCTGAAGTGAAATCCCTGTCATCTGTATATGCAGAAGCATCAATATCTGTTTTATAATTGCTATAGGTGCCTGATAAAGAGATTTTAATGGTATTGCTGATAGTAAAACCTGTTCGCCCATTAATGGCATGTTGATTGAAACCATCCCTGTCAAAGCCCGCAGATCCGCTCGAGTCGAAGGCTGCAGAAAACCCATCGTTGCTGAGATGTGTATAATTCAGCGAATAATCTGCTTTATTTCCCCGACCATTAATTCCAATATTTTGCCGTAAGGTGTTATAACTTCCGCCGGAAAAAGCACCATGTACGTTTAGCTTTTTTGCACCCGCCTTTTTTGAAATGATATTAATTACACCGGCCACAGCATCCGATCCATACAAAGTAGATTGACCACCTTTTAGTATTTCAATTCTTTCTACCTGGTCAGTGGTTAGAAAGTTTAAATCAAAATAATTTGTTATTACTGAAGGATCATTTACCGGAATGCCATCCAGCAATATCAATACGTTTCCGGCCGAAGCACCGCGGATGCTGACCGTTTGATTGGTGCCCAGGGCATTATTGGCGCCAATAATAACAGTTCCTGTTGCACTATTCAAAATTTCAGGAAGTGTTTTGCCTCCGCTCCTTTCTAATTGTTCCCGGGAAATAGTGGTGACAACCTTCCCGGTTTCACTTTGTTTTTTTGGATACTTGTTGGTGGTAATTACCACTTCGTTTAGCAATGTTGTGTCCTGTTGTGCTTTTAGCTGATTGCTGAAAATAACAACAGCCAGCACAAAAAAATGTCTTTTCATATAAAATGAAATTTTGTGTGACTGCTTCCGGAAATAAAAAAGTGATAGAAATATAAACGTCCTGCGACTTTTACATCTCATGCCTTTCACCCGAAAGCTGAATGTTGTTTGCTCGACGTGGCAGGTCTTCTGGCTTACTCCGTTGTTTAATGCCTTCCCGTCCGCCAACCGGACAGTGGCTTGAAGATTAAACAATCAATAAAGGAGCTTACAGCTACGGGGATAGCACCGGACTCTTTGCCTTCGGCAGGCAAGTACACCGGGTTTCCCTTTTAATCCCGATTGTTAGGTCGGGAACCAAATCGATACAAAAGTAGGAGGAAGAAGTTTTGTACTGAAAAGAGTTATCAACATCCTTACGTGTCCATATCTATTACCGGGCATCAGAGAGTTTGGAAGATTGATTTTCTATGATTTCTTATGGGGTAAAGGCTGAATGTGCAGCTCTGTTTATTACTTATTTAACCTGGATTTACTTTTGCTGAAATTTCATTTGAACCGCATTATTTTTTTTCAAAGCTTTGATCCATTGAAAAGATACCCCTGCATAATAATTACGGCGGGGGGCTGCATTGTAAAAACGGTTAGCTGTTGCATTAATGTCATTCCCAAGGCTATAAACTTTATCCAGTAAATTATCTGCTCCGGCATAAAGATTCAGCTTGTATTTGTTCTGTAACCGTTTGCTCCAGCCTATCCTGGTACCCATCAGTTGGTAAGGTTCTGCTGTAGCTGAATTGGCATCATTTAAGAATATTCCAGATGCTGCATAAAAAGTGATATTTGTATAGATGCCGTTTTTCAATTGCAGATCACCAGTAAATGAGAGTGTATTGGCCGGAACAGAAGGAACGATTTTGCCTGAGTAGTCATCATTGCCCCGGATAAAACTGCCATAGCGGAAATGACTGTATGTATAATCTGCCCTCAGGTTCAGGTAATCCACCAGGCTTTTATTTTTTGCCAGGAGCAGGTAACTGCTATGCACTTCAAGACCTTTTTGTTTTATGTCTCCGGCATTGATAAAATAATCTGCGCCGGAGATATCTCTTCTCTGTACAAGGGCATTGTTCAGGCGAAAATAAAAACCGGTCAGTTCCAGTTGAAGTTTTTTGCGGAGGAAGGGCTTAGAAACAGTTATTTCATAATTCCAGCCATTTTCTGCTTCCAGGTTCGTACTGATCACTCCTGTAGAGGGAAGTAACTCGGAGATCGTAGGAGGTGAGAAGCCTTTAGATATAGTCCCTTTTAATGTCAACTCCCGCCGGAAATCTTTTTTCAGGGAAATTCGTGGGGCTATTTCATTCTGATAACTTCTCTTTTGTTCTGTGACGGGATATGTACTTAGCCGGATGAAATTTACTTTTGTTTTATTAGTGCTTAGACCGCCATTTATTGACCAGGTATTATTAATAAGGACATCAGCCTGCAGAAAGAGGGTGTATGTTGTGTACCTGATATCATCATTTGTTTGCAATGTATCAGGATTGCCATTCCTGTTTCTAGCAACCTGTGTATTGAAAAACCCTGACTGGTATTCTGTACCGGCTGTCAATTGCCAGGTAGTTTCTTCATTTTTTATGGTATAATTAAAAACAGAGCGGCCGCCAAAATGAGGTTCATTTCGCCTCTCGAAATTCCGTATTGCAGAGTTCTTCACCTGGTTAAAAGTGCCATAAAAGGTGGTTGTATTGGTGAAATGGGTATTAAACTGGTAGTGATTGGTAAACCCTGCTGTAATGTTTTTCTGCCAGATTGCTGCATTCATATTTACTGCGGAAGGAAATCCACCTGCTGCCGGCCTTGCCGATGCAGGATCAGTATTATACTCTGCCAATGTCAATGCCCCGGGTGTTTGATAATACATATCCGAAAAAAGGACGGATGCTGTTAGTTGTTGTTTAGCCGATAATTTCAGTTGTGATATCCACGAGAAATTGTCCCGTCTCATTTTCGATTGTACCCGGTAACCATCGGACTGGTTATGTGCAAAAGTGAATTGGTTTTTATTTTCTTTTTGTCCGAAACGGGCAGAGGCAAAAACATTCTGGAGTTTATAGCTGCCGGTTATATATTCCAGGCTGGCGCCCGGTTGCCACCTGTCGAGATTGTTTATCAAAATCAATCCACCTGTGCCGGCGCCGTACATACTACCGGCAGGCCCCTTAAAAATTTCTATGATAGAAAAATTGTTTTGTGCCAGTTGGTTGAAATAGGTATTACCACCGGGGTCTGTAAGGGGAATATCATTCCAGTAAACTTTTACATTTCTTACGCCAAAAGGCGAACGAAGCGAACTGCCCCGGATATTGATACGATAGCTGCCCGGGGATCTTTCTTCCATTCGTACTCCGGTAATAGTATTGAATGCATTAACGAAAGATGATTTATTATTCATTTCAGTAGCATTTCGATCAATGATCTTTACGGTTGCTGTAGTAAGCGATGCATGCCGGTTTTGTTCAAAAGCCCTGATCGTTACTTCCTCTAAAAGTGTTGAAGTGTCTGTTGTTTCTTCCTGGCCGAAAGCGGGCAATAAAGAATAGATGAATACTAAAAAAATGAAAAATCTCTTCAAGGTTACTGAATTGTAAGAGGATAAAGTTAGATTGTTTTCTTTGTATCTTCAATCCATGACTGCTAAGAATAAACTCGGACTGTTTTCACTGACAATGATAGTGATCGGCCTCGTTATCGGCACTGGAATTTTCCGTACATCTAAAGATGCGGCAGAGGCTGCCACAACTCCAACTATTTTTTTTGCAGCCTGGATAGTTGCAGGGCTGGTAGCTATTTGCGGAGCCTTAACATATGCTGAAATAGGAAGCCGGTATCCGGTTACCGGTGGTTACTATAAGATATTTTCTTATGCGTATCACCCTTCACTGGCATTTGGAATTAATGCGATTATACTTATTTCCAATGCCGCTTCTTTATCAGGGGTGGCATTAATAGGCAGTGAATACATTACTCCGCTTTTGATAGAGGCTGGCAGTGTGGAAAAATGGAAGCCATTTGTGGCAATGGCAGCGATCATACTTTTTTATGGCGTTAACCTGATGGGATTAAGGATGAGTTCGCAAACACAGAATGTGCTGATGCTTATTAAGATCGGTATGTTGCTTGTATTAATCGCAGCATTATTCTTTCCGGCTATTCATAGTACAGCCCCCGTAATTATTGATGAATCAAAAACTTCAGCCGCCGCATTATTGCTTTCATTTGGTGTGGCTTTAAAAGCTACCTCATTTACATATGGGGGGTACCAGCAAACTATCAATTTTGGTGAGGAAGTTGAAAATCCTCAAAAAAATATCCCAAAGGGTATTTTTATCGGAATCGTCGTGATTATTTGTTTGTACCTGCTGGTCAGTTACGCTTATGTGAAAGTAATTGGTTTCAATAATTTAAAGGAGACAAGTGGCATAGCTTCGGTGGTGGCTGAGAAATTGTTTGGAGAGGCAGGTAAGTACGGATCTTCTATTTTATTATTCCTCGCAGTACTGGCTTATGTAAATGTATTACTGCTTAGTAATCCGCGGGTAATGTATGCCATGAGTACTGATGGTATTTTGCCAAAGATATTTCAGAAAAAAGATGAGAAAAGGGATGTGCTTACGGTCAGCCTGACGGTGTTTGCGGCAATTTGTATTGTCGTTTTATTCTTTGCAGACAAATTCGAGAAGATTTTAAGTTTCACTATCTTTTTGGACTCGATTGGTATGGCTACCTCAGCAGCAACAATTTTTATTTTGCGGAGAAAAACCCGGCATCTCGATGGAACAGGCATCTATGCTATGAAATTATATCCACTTCTTCCGGTACTGTTTATACTTGCCTATACATTTGTAGGAACGATGATCGCCGTAAAAGAACCTGAACTGGCATTGACAGGTATAAGTGTTTTAGCTGCATTTATACTATTGTTTTTTATTGTGAAGCAATTACAAAAGGACAAAACTCAATAAATGGATATTTCACAAATTATCAATGAGCTGGGTGAAGACCGGGAGTACTATTTCAATGCTGTGGCACCACCAATCATGCAGACAAGCAATTTTGCTTTTAATAAAGTGGCTGATTTGAGTAAAGCGTTTGAAAATGAGATGGGCGGTTACCTTTACAGTCGTGGGTTAAATCCAACGGTCGATATTCTCAGGAAGAAACTGGCTGCATTAGATGGTGCAGAAGATTGCCTGGTATTTAATAATGGGGCAGCCGCTATTTTCGCAGGTATTTTTGCTAATTTAAAATACGGTGATCATATTGTATCTGTCAAAGCTCCTTATACATGGGTGCAAAGAATGTTTGATGTGATATTACCCCGC
The DNA here is from genome assembly GCA_016719165.1 of Chitinophagaceae bacterium. Lineage (GTDB taxonomy): Bacteria > Bacteroidota > Bacteroidia > Chitinophagales > Chitinophagaceae > JJ008. Next base: position 44,338 of record JADKAJ010000003.1, read on the forward strand.
TTCGGAGTTACTGCTACTTATATCAATGGAGGAAAAATTGAAAACTGGGAAAAAGCGACTCAGCCCAATACCACATTTTATTACCTGGAATCTCCTAATAGCTGGGATTTCGCCATTCAGCCAATCAAAGAAGTAGCAGCACTGGCAAAGTCAAGGGGAATTATTACACTAATAGATAATAGTTATTGTACGCCGCTGTATCAAAAACCTGTCGAAATGGGAATTGATATTGCGATGCAAACCGCTACCAAATATATAGGCGGGCATAGTGATACACTTGGTGGTGTACTCTGTGGCAGTCATGCAATGATGAAAAAGATATTTGACAGCGAATACCTGAATATCGGCAGCGGTATTCAGCCTTTCAATGCATGGCTGATGATCCGGGGGCTCCGCACATTACCTGCAAGAATTGAGAGAATTACAAAATCAACGGCAGAAGTGGTGCAATACATCAAGCAGCATCACAAAGTGGAATTTTTACTTTTCCCGTTTGATGAGACCTTTCCACAATACGAATTGGCTAAAAAGCAAATGAATGGAGCTTGTGGTTTATTCACTTTTGCATTAAAAACAGATAAAAGAGAGTCCATTGTAAGGTTCTGCGAGTCTTTGCAACATATTATGATGGCCGTTAGCTGGGGCGGGCATGAAAGCCTGGTCATTCCTAAGTGTGCCGGTATTCAGCCGGGCGATTTTGACGGATCCAACCGGGAACATCGGTATATCCGTATGTATGTGGGATTAGAGGAATCGAAATACCTGATAGCAGACCTTGAACAAGCTCTTGCGGGAATTTAATCCCCGCTTGTCAAAAATCATAACACTGCGGCGGCTTTTCATATATTTTTGCAGTCTATGAAACGGAGCATCCAGCTGGCATTTGCATTGTTGATCTTTTCTACTTCATTTGGCCAGGATAAATGGGACATCAGAAGATGTGTTGATCATGCGTTGACAAATAATATTTCAGTACGTCAAACAGATTTGCAGTCGCGGTTTTCTGAATTAAGCTACAAACAAAACAAGGGCGGGCAGTTGCCTTCTTTAAATTTTGGAAGCAGCGTTGGCTACCGGCTTGGCCGGTCAGATAACCCAACTACCGGCGTTCTGGAAGACAATAATTTCCTGAATGTGGGTATGCAATTACAATCCAGTGTCAGTCTTTTCAACTGGTTTTCACAGAAAAACACTATAGAAGCCAGCCGTCTTTCATGGGAAGCTGATAAAGAGCAGACAAAAAAAATTCAGAACGATATTGCTTTAAATGTAGCCGTTGCTTACTTACAGATATTACTGGCAAGAGAGCAGGCAAACTTGACAAATGTGCAGGTGGAGCAAACAAAAGCACAATTAGAAAATACAAGAAAGAGGGTAGATGCGGGAGTGTTGCCCGAGTTAAATGCAGCAGAGCTGGAAGCACAATTGGCAAGAGACAGTTCAAGTCTTGTAACAGCAGAAGCATCTGTACAACAGTTTTTACTGCAAATGAAAGCATTGCTGAATCTTGATGCGGGTGCTTCATTTGATATAGTGACACCTCCGGTTAGTCTGATCCCGCTTGAAGCACTGGCTGATTTACAGCCTGACGCAGTCTATGGCATTGCAATAAGTACATTGCCACAGCAAAAAGTTAACGAGTTAAGAATTCAGTCTGCCAAAAAAACGGTGGCGGCAGCAAAAGCTGGTTTATATCCTACGATTAGTGCATTTGGAAGTCTTAGTACCAATGCTATTTCATTCAAAAAAGCAATTTACGACCAGGTGTTAAATGGCTATTCCCCATCTGGCGCAAGAGCCAATGCCGGTGGCGGCACTTTTTACCCTATTGAAATTCCTAATTATGTAGATGGCAGTAATGTTGTTGGTTATTATAAACCGGGAAGCATCACCAGGCAATTTAATAGCAATTTCGGTCAAAGCATTGGTATAGGTCTTAATGTCCCCATTTTCAATGGCAGGATTGCCCGGACTGCATGGGATCGCTCAAAACTTACGGTGCAGCAGTTTGAATTACAGAAAGAACAGGGTGATATGCAGTTAAAACAGGATATCTACAAAGCATATACCGATGCAACAGCAGCATTGCAGAAATTCAACGCAGATAAGAAGAGTGTGCAGGCAGCAGAGAAAGCTTATGATTTTGCCAGTAAAAGGTATGAATTAAACCTGTTGTCTACGTATGATCTCATTATTAGCCAGAATAATGTGCAGCGGACTAAGATACAGGCATTGTATTCACAGTATGATTATGTATTCAAAATGAAATTGCTCGAGTTTTATAAAGGCCAGGGAATAAAATTGTAAACTTTCAGATCAAATTTTAATAAAAATATACGATGAATAAGAAATTGAAATGGGGATTGATTGTAGTAGCAGTGTTGGGGGCTGGATTCTTTCTTGTAAAGAAATTCGGGAGTAAGGATAAAACGGAGAAGGTCGCCATTGAAAAAGCGATCAAACGTACAATTATCGAAACGGTCAATGCCAGCGGAAAGGTTTACCCGGAAGTGGAAGTAAAAATAAGCCCGGATATTTCCGGCGAGATTACCGAATTGAATGTAGAAGAAGGGGATAGTGTAAGAAAAGGACAGGTGCTTGCCCGTATTTATGCTGATATTTATGCATTGCAAAGAGACGAAGCTGCATCAAGGGTAAACCAGTCTTCTGCTACTGTCGATAACAGCAAAGCAGCTTTAGAGGCTTTAAAAGCTAATCTTGAACTGGCACAACAGACCTATAACCGGAACAAAAAATTGTTTGATGACAAAGTAATTTCCAAATCCGAACTGGAACAGTATGAAACTACTTTGAAGTCGGCAAAGTCTAATCTTAATGCTGCTGAACAAAATATAAAAGGGCTTCGGGCCAGTGTACAGGGAACCCAGGTTGGTTTAAGCAAGGCAAACAAGGATTTAAGCCGAGCCACACTTACAGCTCCGATGGATGGAGTGATATCGTCATTGAAAATAAAGAAAGGAGAAAGAGTGGCCGGTAACAGTTTTAACGTAGGTACAGAAATGATGACGGTGGCTGATATGTCTGTACTGGAAGTTAGAGTGGATGTGGGAGAAAACGATATTGTAAAAATCAATATTGGCGATTCAGCAGATGTGGAAGTGGACGCATATAATAATCGCAAGTTTAAAGGGATTGTTACAAAAATAGCAAGCAGTACAAAAAGTACATCACTGGCTTCCACCAATGATGTTACGAATTACGAAGTGAGGATAAGATTAGATAAGGAGTCATATAAAGATCTTGGTAACCGTACTTTTCCTTTTCGTCCGGGTATGAATGCCAGTGCGGACATTAAAACAAGAAGGGTGGATAATGTATTAGCCGTGCCCATTTCAGCTGTAAATGCAAGGGTAAAAGGAAGTGACCAGAGTATGGCAGATAAAAAGAAGGAAAAAGAGGATAGCAAAGGGGAAGAAGGGAATGATGTTTCAGCTACTGTTGAAGGGGATGAACTGGAAGAAGTGGCTTTTGTATTGCAAAAAGATGGAACTGTTAAAAAAATAGTAGTAAAATCCGGAATACAGGATATCAATTATATTGAAATACTCAGTGGATTAAAAGAAGGAGACGAAGTGGTGGTTGCGCCATATGCAGCAGTTAGCAAAAATCTGAAAGATGGTATGAAGGTAAAAGTAGTGACGAAGGATAAATTGTTTGAAAAATAACTGTATCGGAAACAATAAAATGAATTAGTGGTAAAACCCGGTTTATTCCGGGTTTTCTTTTTTACGGAGTATTTTATTCCTTTATTACCTTTATTGTTTACAATTATTTTTTCAACGAAATCAGGGTTCATGACTTTTGGAATTATCGGTAGTGGCAGTTGGGCTACAGCATTGGCCAAAATGCTGACAGATAGCAAGCACCCCATTAACTGGTGGATCAGAAATGCAGATACAATCAGCTACATCAAAAAGAGAAGCCACAATCCTCAATATTTAAGTTCAGCCAAGTTTGATGTGTCATTGCTTACAATGTCAACAGATGTAAAGGAAGTAGTGAAACAGTCAGATGTGTTGGTTATAGCTGTTCCGTCCGCCTATGCAGAAGGAAGCCTTTCTGGTCTGCAACCCGAAGACTGGAAGAATAAAAAAATTGTTTCAGCAATAAAAGGATTATTGCCTGATAAGAATATGCTTCTTAATGAGTATTTAAAGCTGGAATTCAATATACCGCTTGAAAATTACTTTGCCGTACTCGGTCCCTGCCATGCAGAAGAGGTGGCAGAAGAAAAATTGTCCTATCTCACTTTCTCAGGAATTGATATAGTGACCGCCTCAGAAATTGCTTCTCATTTTACTACTGATTTCATCAGTACAGTTGTAAATCATGATATTTTAGGCGTGCAATATGCTGCAGTTTTAAAAAATATATATGCACTGGGTGCCGGTATTGCCCATGGGCTTGACTACGGGGATAATTTCCTGAGTGTTTATATTGCCAATGCCGCCGATGAAATGGCGGGGTTTTTAAGAAAATTCGGTGCGGAGCATATTACCGTAGGTGAACATGATGGCGAAGATCCCGTCACCCACAGGAAAACACCCAACTATGCTGCTTCTGTGTACCTGGGTGACTTACTGGTAACCTGTTATTCACTCCATAGCCGTAATCGTCGATTTGGAAATATGATCGGCCGGGGTTATTCTGTGAAGGCTGCCGAGTTGGAAATGAACATGGTGGCGGAAGGGTATAATGCAGCAAAATGTATTTTTATTATCAATAAATCACTCGATGCTGGTATTCCTATAGCGGAGACAATTTATAAAATATTGTGGGAAGATGTTAAAGCTTCAGAGGGCTTTAAACGGATAGAACAGGTGCTGGTCTGACCAGTAAATGTTGCCCTATGCCACTGTTTTATCACGGATTTGTACCTGCTGCTATATTGATAATGATAGCTTGCCTGGTAGTCAGTCAGATCTATAAATATTTCCGCCGTCAGTATTATAAGGAATAAATTTATTGCTTTGAAAATTTTAACTTCACAGCTGTTAAAATAATTAGTTCATGGTAAATTTTTTCCAGGTTTTGTTTTTAGTCGCTGCTATTATTTTACTTGTTGTTAATGTTCAGGCCTTTAATTTATGGCAGGAAAGCCGGAAAGAAAGTGCAACTAAACCATACCCCATCAAATGGTTCAATTTTATTCTAACGTCCCTGGTAGCCCTTGGCTGTTTGCTGAATATTATCGTAGCCTGGATCAAAAAAGGTTAACAGAACAGATCGGCTGCAATCCCATCCGCCAGCAGTTTGCCTTCTCTTGTTAGGACCAGATGATTATTTCCCTGCTTCAGTAAAAGGGTATCGATATATCTTTTACTTTTCTTCAAAATATTTGCCACTTCATCATTTGTTAAACTTCCCAGGTCGATGCCTTCACTGGTACGCAGCGCAATCATGATATATTCGTTTAGTTGTTGTTCTCTTGTCAGCACTTCCTTTTCAAAAGGGATTTCTCCTTTATTAATGGATTCTATGTAAATATTATTATTGGCAATATTCCATTGCCTGGTTGTTTTGTTAAAAGAATGGGCTGAAGGACCGATGCCGAGATATTTTTTACCACTCCAATACGATGAGTTATGACGGCTTCGCCAGCCTGGTTTGGCAAAATTGGATATTTCATAGTGTTCATAGCCGGCTTCTTCCAGCCATTGCATCAGTAACAAAAATTGTTCTGATTGTTTATCGGGATTTACACCTGCTGATTTTTGGTGCTTTATCAATTTGTCAAGGGGTGTCTTTGGTTCCACTGTTAAGGCGTAGCAGGATAGGTGGGGGATATTGAGCGAAATGGCTGTTTCGATATTTTTTTTCCACTTTTCGTTTGTTAAGGCTGGCGTACCATAGATCAGATCAATAGTGATGTTGTCAAAATATTTTTTGGCCAATTCTAAGTTATCAATGGCCTGTTTAGCATTGTGAGCCCGGTTCATCCACAAAAGGTCTTCTTCAAAAAAACTTTGAATACCGATGCTTAACCTATTGATGCCTGCTTCTTTCCAGCCAGCCAGTTTATCTTCCGTAATATCATCAGGATTTGCTTCAAGGGTTATTTCAGCATTTTGAGAAACAGTAAAACAGGATTGTATCTTTAAAATAATACTATGTATTTCATCGATTGTTCCTAAACTTGGTGTGCCTCCGCCGAAATAGATGGTTTCAACAGGTTCTGGCTGAAGGTAATCTTTTTGTAACCCAATTTCCTTCAATAAAGATGTAAATAATTCGTTTTTGTACCGTAAGGATGTTGTAAAATGGAAATTGCAATAATGACAGGCCTGCCTGCAAAACGGAATATGTATATAGATGCCAGCCAAAGTGTTTAATATTTAATGAATAATTTAGCGACATCCCGCCGGCTATCGGGACAGGTGAAAAACCACATGAGAAAATTCAGACTGCAAATATCGGTTCTTGTTCTGTTGTTGATGAGCATTTATACATCAGCGCAGGGTAAATATAATTTACATATCCGTGGGGCTGAAAAAGATACTGCATTACTGATCTCCCGGCTAGGCCTGCAAACTAGTTTTACATCCCAGATTTCCTGTTCAGAATATATCAGCAAGTTAACTGGTATTTTGCAATCTAAGGGCTATGCTACTGCATCCATCGACAGCATCAGGTATGACTCCTCGGATGCTTATATGGTTTTATTTGCGGGAGAAAGATATCTGTGGGCCCGGATAGATGCGAAAAACATCGATCCTTCTATTTTAGATGGTGTAGGATGGCGGGAGAAAGTATTTATGAATAAGCCAATGGATTTTGCACAGCTTCAGGCCTGGCAGGAAAAGCTGTTGAAGTACCTGGAGAATAACGGTTACCCCTTTTCGAAAATTTATCTTGATAGCCTGCAACTGGAGAATGAAATGGTATCGGCTCAAATAAAAGCAGACAAAGGGCCATTATACAAGATTGACAGCATTCGTATTTTTGGTGATGCCAAAATCGCTAACAGTTATCTCCAGCGATATCTTGATATTCCCAATGGTAGTATATACAATAAAGAAAAATTGTTGCGTATCAATCAGAAAATGCGGGAGCTCACGTATGTAGAAGAAGAAAGGCCCTTTGATATTACTATGCTGGGTACAGGATCTGTATTAAACATGTATCTAAAGCAGAAGAAAAGCAGCCAGATAAATGCCCTGGTTGGATTTTTACCTAACAATGATCAGCTGGCATCTAAAAAAATATTAATAACCGGCGAGGCGAATATTTTGTTGAGAAATTCATTAGGAGCTGGTGAAACAATTGGTTTGAACTGGCAACAGCTGCAGGTGAAGTCGCCCCGGCTGAACCTCTTGTACCAGCACCCTTATCTTTTCCAATCGCCTTATGGGCTTGATTTTTCATTTGAAATGTTTCGTAAGGACAGCAATTTTGTCAACGTTAATTTTCAGCTGGGGGCACAATATGTTGTAAATAAAAGCCAGGCAGGCAAGCTATTTATTCAGCGGTTTCAGACTATAGTTAGCCAGGGCGGAGTCGATTCTGCATTCATTCTGAATAACCGGAAGTTGCCCGATGTAGGAGATGTAAGTTCTTTCAATGTAGGTGTGGATTATGAATTGAATACTACTGACTACCGGCTAAATCCCCGAAAAGGAAATGAGTTTCGTATTATCACATCGGTGGGAACAAAAAAATTGAGAAAAAATAATGAGATACTGGAATTAAAAGACCCCTCTGATCCATCGTTTGATTTTGACAGGCTTTATGATACGGTTAAATTGAAAACTTACCAGCTTCGGGTAAAGCTGGTGGCTGCAAAATATTTTCCCTTTGCCAATAAGCGGAGTACTGTAAAGGCAGCCATCAATGCCGGAATGTTTCAAAGTGGTAATATTTTTCGAAATGAACTTTTCCAGCTGGGCGGATATAGATTACTGAGAGGTTTTGATGAAGAAAGTCAGTATTTATCGCAATTTGCTATTGCAACCATGGAATACCGTTACCTGGTTGGGCAAAATTCTTTTTTCTATGTGCTGGCGGATGGGGGATGGGGAAGAAACAACAGCCTTAACACCAATGTTAATTATACCTACTTTGGAACAGGCCTTGGTCTTGCATTTGAAACAAAAGCCGGTATTTTCAATCTGGCCTGGGCAGTTGGGAAAAGAAATGATACCGAATTGAACCTTCGTCAATCAAAGATTCACTTTGGTTTTGTGAATTATTTTTAAATCGTTGCATAGAGTCGGACTCCACTTTAATACTTTTGCATCACAACATTCTTACTTGAAGCGGTTTATATATCTTTTCATACTCTTGTTATTACTGGCGGAAATTTCCTCTGCTCAAATTCTGGTTGATTCAGCCAATTCAATTGTAATTGATACTACAGCCAGGCCGGATACGATAGTGCACCGTGATTCGTTACCTGTAGCACAAACAAATTTGGAGGTTTCAAAACGTCCGCAGCAGGATTCCGGCTGGATATTAGAACCTGCTGATCCGGTTTTTGACCAGGCCATTATGTGGCAAATACTTGATCATCATCCATACTTTGGTTTTAAAAACAGGGTTTCTACTGTTTCTGTTGAAAAGGAAGATATAAGGCGGGTAAGGGGAAAAGAAGTGCTTTTTTATAGCCTGGTCTTACTCATTATTATTTTTGCATTACTCCGCCAGGCTTTCCCTAAATATTTTAATGACTTGTTCAGACTTTTTTTCAGAACTACCCTTAAGCAAAGACAGATAAGTGAGCAGTTGATACAAACGCCACTACCTTCTATATTATTGAATGGATTTTTTGTAATAAGCGGTGGGTTTTATCTCAGCTTTATATTGGAGTATTTAAAACTCAATCCGGTTGATCATTTCTGGCTTTTATTTATTTACTGCATGGCAGGCCTTTCAGTGGCATATTTTGTCAAGTTTGTGGGTTTGAAAATATCTGGCTGGTTATTCAACACGGAAGAAGCTGCTAATTCCTACATTTTCATTGTGTTTATCATTAATAAAATGATTGGCATTTTGTTGCTGCCATTTCTTGTTTTGCTGGCCTTTTCAACGGAGAATTTATTCTCGGTAGGGCTTACTCTTTCGTGGTGCCTTATTGGGGCTATGCTGATTTACAGGGTCATTTTAACCTACTCAGTAGTACGTAATCAGGTCAAAGTCAGTCCATTTCACTTCTTTTTATATTTTTTAGCCTTTGAAATTGCACCCCTTTTATTGGTTTACAAGGCTTTGTTGGTGTATTTCGGTCAAACTGCTTAACTTTGCAGCCAACTTTAGCCGAACCGAACATGAGTACAAATGGGGTTAAAAAGGCCGGTGCACGGGCCAAAGCAATACAGAAAATCCTGATTACCCAGCCAAGGCCCGAAAGCGAGAAATCGCCATATTTCGAGCTTGCCAGGAAATACAGTGTAGAATTGGATTTTCATCCGTTTATCCGACTGGAAGGTATTCCGGCAAAGGATTTCCGAAAGCAAAAGATTGATATTCAAAACTATACTGGTATTATTTTTACCAGCAGAAATGCAATTGACCATTTTTTTCGTATGTGCGAAGAAATGAAGGTTATCGTTTCACAGGATACCAAGTACTTCTGCATTACTGAAGCCGTAGCCCTTTATCTTCAGAAATTTATTCTTTACAGGAAGAGAAAAGTGTTTTATGGTGCTGATGGCACTAATAAAAGTATGTTTGAAGTTATCAACAAGCATAAGGCTAATGAGAAATTCATGTATGTATGTTCAGAAAACCAGCAGGATAATGAAATTGTAAACTGGTTGAAGACTAACAACTGCGAGTTCGTTCTTGCTTTTATGTACCGCAGTGTAAGCAGTGATGTCAAAGAAATTCTTATGAAAACGGAATATGATGTTATCTGCTTCTTTACCCCAAGCGGAGTAAAGAGCCTCTTTGATAATCTGCCGAAATTTAAACAAAACGGAACTGTGATCGGAGCCTTTGGAAATAACACTTTCAGGGCAATAGAAGAAAAGGGATTGAAGCTGGAAATAAAAGCTCCGCAACCACAAACACCGAGTATGGTGGCTGCATTGGATCAATTTCTTGCAAATGCTTTTAAGAAGAAATAATTCTACAAAAAGATTCATTTGTTAAGGACACTTTTGCAAGTGTCCTTTTTATTTTTCCTGAAACCATATTCTGCGAACTTCGTTGTTATTATTCATTTATGACAAAACAGCATACGAACCAACTTGTCAATGAAACAAGTCCCTACCTTTTGCAACATGCACATAACCCTGTCAACTGGTTTCCCTGGGGAAATGAGGCTTTGGAAAAGGCAAAGGAAGAAAACAAACCTATACTGGTAAGCATCGGGTATGCAGCTTGTCATTGGTGCCATGTGATGGAAAGGGAGAGCTTTGAAGATGAAACTACAGCCAAACTGATGAATGAAAACTTCATCAATATTAAAATTGACAGGGAAGAACGGCCCGATCTTGATCATATCTACATGGATGCTGTGCAAGCTATGACGGGTAGCGGAGGATGGCCATTGAATGTTTTTTTAACACCGGAAGGAAAACCATTTTACGGAGGTACTTATTTCCCACCGCAAAAAGCATATAACAGGCCTTCATGGCAGGAAACACTCTATGGTGTTGCACAAGCTTTCAGGGAGAGGAGACATGAAATAAATGCCCAGGCCGAAAATTTGACTGAACATCTGCTTAAATCAAACACTTTTGGTCAACAACAGCCTTCAGGCGTAGATGAAATATTTGCTGCAGACAAATCAAAAGAAGTTTTTCAGAATATTATGAAATCAGCCGACAGGCAATGGGGTGGTTTTGGTAAGGCGCCAAAGTTTCCGCAGACTTTTTCCATTCAATACCTGCTTCGTTATTCTCATCTCTCAAAAAATGAGGATGCCTTGTCGCAAGCTCTCCTTTCCCTCGATAAGATGATAGAAGGAGGAATATATGATCAGGTTGGAGGTGGTTTTGCCCGTTATTCCACTGACACTGAATGGCTGGCGCCGCACTTCGAAAAAATGTTGTATGATAATGCATTGCTGGTATCAGTATTAAGCGAGGCCTACCAACTAAGCCGGAAAGATGAGTATAAGGTTGTAATTGAGGAAACTATAGGTTTTTTAAAACGGGAATTGCTTCATCAAAGTGCTGGGTTTTACGCAGCTTTGGATGCCGATAGTGAAGGGGTGGAAGGAAAATTTTACGTATGGAATTTGATAGAGATACAGGAAATACTTGGGCATGATGCAATGATTTTCTGTGAATTTTATGATGTTACCTCTACTGGTAATTGGGAACATACCAATATTCTGTGGGTAAGGAAACCATTAGAAAAATTTGCAGCAGAAAAAAACATTGAACTGGCTACGTTAAAAGCAATATTAGAAAATGGGAGAGCGAAATTATTGGAAGCCAGGGGAAAAAGAGTCAGGCCGTTACTTGATGATAAAATTATTCTTGGGTGGAACGCATTAATGAATACCGCTTGCAGCAAAGCTTTTGGTGCAACAGGCAATGAGATATACCGTCAGTTGGCATCTGACAATATGCAATTCATCTTATCAAACTTTGCTGACAAGATTTCTCCGGGTTTTCATCACACCTGGAAAAATGGTATCGCAAAATTTCCTGCCTTTCTGGATGATTATGCTTTTCTTATTCAGGCATTATTGCATTTGCAGGAAATAACAGGTGAAACAAAATGGATTATAATAGCTAAAGAGATTACTGAATTTGTGATTGAGAATTTTAGTGATGAGGAAACTCCTTTCTTTTTTTACACTCCTGCTGGTCAGCAGGATGTTATTATCAGGAAAAAAGAGGTTTATGATGGGGCTGTTCCATCAGGTAATTCAGTAATGGCCTATAATCTTTACCATCTTTCCATTTTGTGCGATAAAAGGGAGTGGGGCAAGAGAAGTCTGGATATGATCTTATCCCTCAATACTGCCATTATCCGATATCCAACTTCCTTTGGTAACTGGGCATGCCTGTTGCAGGAAATAATTGCCGGGACCAGTGAGATAGCGGTAGTAGGTAAAAATTTGTATAACCTGCATACAGAAATCCTTCAACAATATATTCCTCACCGGGTTTTAATGACCGCTGAAAAGGGGGATAATAGCTTCCCATTATTAGCTGGCAAAATGACTGCTGATAAACCTACGATATACCTGTGCCGTAGTTACACTTGCCTTAATCCCGTATTTTCTGCAAAGGAGCTTATATCGCTGATAGACAAGGGCCAAAAGCAATAATTAATTTTAAGTTAATACAATAAAATGAAACCGGTCACCGTTAGAAAATTTACCTCGAAAAATACGTTTTGATTTAAAAAAATAAATTATAACCTTGTGCCAGAGAATAGTTCTAAATATTATATTTGCCCAATACCCTTTAAGTGTATGAAAATGAGAAACCTTTATTACACCCTTTTAGCAGCTTCCTGCATGACAATGTTTGCAAGTTGCGGCATACTGGGTGGAAAGAAAAACAAAGGCGGTAGCCTTCCTAATGATGGTCAGGTGCATGGAGTTGCTCCTGGAAGTAAGTATTCACTTCCGAAGCCTCCGGGCATGGTGTATGTGCCACAGGGTACATTCCATATGGGTCCCAGTGATGAGGATCCGGCTTATGCATTCAGTGCCCGAAACCGTTCTGTATCAATCAGTGGCTTTTGGATGGATGCAACTGAAATTACCAATAATGAGTATCGTCAGTTTGTGTACTGGGTCCGTGATTCTGTCGTAGCCCGTAAAATGGGTTATGTAAAAGCCGGCCAGGATGGTAATGAATATGTTGACTGGGCTAAAATGAAAACTATGAAATGGGGCGATCCTAAAGTAATGGAGCAGCTCAGCAGTACAGATATTATTTTGCCTCCGGATGACCGGGTTTTCGGTAAAAAAGAAATTGATCCATCAAAAATTGTATTTCATTCTGAAACCTTCGATCTGAAGGAAGCTGCCAAAAGGGAAAATGCAGGCAAGCCTCGTTCTACATTTATTGTAAAAAAGGATGTGGGTATCTATCCGGATACTTTAGCCTGGATCCGCGATTTCTCTTATTCATACAATGAGCCGATGACCAAAAGATATTTTTCTCACCCGGCTTTTGGAAACTATCCGGTAGTTGGTGTAAACTGGAAACAAGCAACTGCTTTCTGTGAGTGGAGAACCCATTTCCTGAATGCCTATCTTGATTCTAAGAAAAGGACCCAGGAGTCTGATTTCCGTTTGCCCACAGAAGCGCAGTGGGAATATGCAGCCCGTGGCGGTCGTTCTCAATCAATGTTTCCCTGGGGTAACTATTACCTGCGTAATAAAAAAGGTTGTTTGATGGCCAACTTCAAACCTGGTCGTGGTAACTATCCTGAAGATGGCGGATTCTATACTGTCCGTGCAGATGCCTACTGGCCAAATGATTATGGTCTGTATTGTATGTCTGGCAATGTAGCAGAGTGGACTTCTTCTATCTATTACGAGGGTCGAAATAATTTTCAGCATGATATGAACCCCGATGTTCGTTGGAATGCGAAAGATGATGATCCTCCCCTGATGAAGCGTAAGATTATTCGTGGTGGTAGCTGGAAAGATGTTGGATATTACCTGCAAACTGGTACCAGCACTTATGAATACCAGGATTCTACCAAATCTTATATCGGCTTCCGTTGTGTGATTGACTTACCCGCAGCACCGCAAAAAGGACGTCGCAAATAAAATGTCGAACTACAATTAAAATACTGAGAGGGCAGTAAAATTAGAACCTGTCCTCTCTTTTTTCTCTCCTAATTAATATCAACAAAACCACTTTAAAAAATCCAATTATGGCAGCAGCTATTCCATCTAAAGTAAGCAAATGGGTTGACGTAGGCGTATCATTTGGCGCCGCATTAGTAATCTGGGGTGCACTCAGAAAAATTACCCACCAACCCGATGCAGATACGTGGTTGTGGATTGGTCTTACTACAGAGGCATTAATTTTTACATTGTATGGTATTCTATATGCAGTTTATCCTCCTATAAAAGATGCCTCTCATGATGAGGAGCAATTCTCTGTGGCTGGTGCGAAGAGCAGGGCTGCTTTCGGAGCGATGGATAAAATGCTGGAGCAGGCAGATATTACACCTGATACAATGAAACGTCTCGGTGATGGCTTCAAACAATTGAACACTACTGTTTCCGGGATGAATGGTATTGGTGATACCATTAATGCTACTGCTGACTTCACTACTAAAACAAGAGAAGTTACCGGCCAATTAGAGAAAGTTAAGGATGCGTATACCACAGCTGCTTCCTCCGTTGGAGCATTTAATACAGCAACTGAAGGTGCTAAAGTATTTCATGAGCAAATTCAGGTTCTGACCAAAAATTTATCTTCTCTTAATACGATCTATGAACTGGAGTTGCAGGAAAGTAATAACCATTTGAAAGCATTGAACGCTTTCTATGGTAAACTGTCTGAAACTTCAAATTCAATGCTGAACAGTGCTGAGGATGCAAAAAGAGTACAGGAACAGATAGGAAACCTGGCAACTAACCTGGGCCGCCTGAATAATATTTATGGTAACATGTTAACAGCCATGCAGGGTCGCAGCTAAAACAAACTAATAATCAGAACGAATCCGTATCCGTGATTCTAACAAGTCACTATTTCTAAATTAAAAACCACGAATCTTCATGTCTTTACCTAAAGAACCCCGGCAGAAGATGATCAATATCATGTACCTGGTGTTAACTGCCCTTTTGGCGATTAACATTTCGGCTGAGATCCTCAATGCCTTTAAAACCATAAATGAAAGCCTGGAGAAAACCAATAATGCAGTAAAAATATCCTCAGACCGGATTTTTGCTTCATTGACAGATAAAATGTCTGATCCCACTACTAAAGTAAAGGCAGAGATCTGGCAACCCAGGGCAAAGCAGGTAATGGATTATTCTGCTACTGCTTATAATTTTATTGAGAACCTGAAAAAAGAGCTTATAGCAGCCTCTTCCAAAGGCGGCACATTTAAAGAGGATGAGCAAAATGCTACTACCAGACTTCTTGTAAAAGAGGGTAAAGGAAAAGAGCTTTTTAAAATTCTTGAAGCGTATAAAAAAAATGTGTTGGGTATAAATGATACTATCCAAAAGGAATTTGCTAATTCTTTGCAGGTTGATCTTACACCTCCCAAATCACAGAATTCCAAGAAAAAAACATGGGAAGAAGCTTACTTCTACATGGCACCTGCTGTAGGAGCATTAAGTATTCTCAGTAAGTTTCAGAATGATATTAAAACATCAGAAAACAAAGTAGTTACCTTCTGTCATGAGCAGGTGGGTAAGGTGGAACTCCGGTTTGATAGTTTTGAAGCAATTGTTGGACAGAATTCAAAGTATTTTATGCCCGGTCAGGAGATAGAGATTACTGCAGGCTTAGGTGCTTTCAGTAAAACCAAACTTCCCGTTGTAACTGTAAATGGATCAGGAGTTACTCTAAATGAAAAAGGGCAGGCCATCTATAAAGCTGCAGCCGGAGGAGTTGGCCAACATACGATACAGGTTAAGGTTGCATTTACTGATCAGGATGGCAATCCCCAGGAAAGAACCATTCCGGTTGAATATACTGTGGGCTCAGCCAATGCTTCTATTGCACTTGATAAAATGAATGTACTTTATATTGGGGTAGATAACCCTGTGACTATTGCTGCAAGCGGTGGTGGTGATGATAAAGTGCAGGCAACAATCAGCAATGGATCCCTAACCAGGGTTGGACCCGGAAAATATATTGCACGGGTAAATACAGTTAATGATAATACATTAATAACTGTTACTGTGGAAGGTAAAGTCGCTGGTGCTTCTCAATTCAGGGTTCGTACCATACCTGAAGCGCAAGCCTATGTAGGTGGAAAGCCCAGTGGTGAGAATATCACAGCTGGTGCCTTCAAAGCTCAGGGTGGTGTAGGTGCTGGTATTAAAAACTTCCCTTTTGAACTGGAATATGATGTAGTTAGTTTCACCTTTACTTGTGATACAGATGATGATATAGTAATTCTGCCTAACCAGGGAGCTAATTTTTCCCAGGCCGTAAGAAATGCTATGAATCAGCATGTTCAGGCTGGCAGAACAGTAACCATTGATGAAATAAGGGTAAAAGGACCGGACGGACGTACTACAAAGGCACCTTCACTCGTTTATTATATTAAATAGTGTGATATGAAAATGAATTTTTTAAAGTTTGGAATATGTTTGGCTGTTGCAGCCCTTTTAACGGTCGATGCCAATGCGCAAAGAACACCGAAGAAAAGGAAAGACAATACACCGCCAACAACAACAAACCCGACGGAAGGAAATGAGCAACAGCAGAATAACAATAATCAGCCCCCCGCTGGTTATGACCCCAATGCTAATCTTCCGGTTACATACGATACTACCAGTAATGATCTGACTCCCAAAAAGTCATTGAGACAAGATAATGCCTTTGATAAGAGTAATCTAACTCAGCGTACACCATTACCCTATGAACACCTTCGCTGGGATGATGCCCTTTACGCCGAAAAGGTATGGAGAGAGCTGGACCTGCGGGAAAAAATGAATAAGATCTTCATGTATGAAGCAGTAGATGATAACGGAAGCCAGATTTTTGTAAATATGCTTATGAAGGCAGTGCAATCTGGTGAAGTAACTGCATTTACTGATGACAGGTTTACCGAACCTAAGTCAATTGCTGATGTTCAACAGCTGACTTCAGGACGGTTGGATACCAACTATGTTTTTGATACAAAGCAAATTGATAAAGTAGTTGGACTAAATGTGTCAAGGGCCAGTTTTGATGCAAAAAGTATTACAAAAATCCGCCTGAAGGAAGAATGGGTTTTTGACAGGGAATCAAGCAGAATGTTTGTACGTATTCTTGGTATCGGACTTTTAAAAACAGAGTATTTCCCTAATACTACCAAAGAAAGAGGTACATCTAACCTGTTTTGGGTTTATTACCCGGACCTTAGACCTATGATGGCAAAGGCAGAAGTATATAATCCAAAGAACATGGGTCAAAGCAGAATGACATGGGAAGAATTATTTGAAAGCCGGATGTTCAGCAGTTATATTGTGAAATCAACACTTGATAACCCAAGCAATAAGATGATCAGGAATTATATCAACGATCCGATCTTAAGACTACTTGAAGGAGATAATATCAAAGAAAAGATATTCAATTTTGAACAGGATCTCTGGTCTTACTAATATTTTTATTGTTTGTTTAAACATTAATTAAAAAGCCCCTTTAAGGGGCTTTTTTGTTTCCTAACTAATTCAATTATAATGTAAAAAAAGTTTTGAAAATCGTAAAAGTCCTATAGGATAATTGGATAAAAGTTGTACTTTCGTCTTGGTTTTTCATAGGATATTGGATTTTAAAAACGGGGCTGAATTTCTATTCCGGCCCCATTTTTTTTGCCCTATATCGAACTATAAAAAAGTGAGTTATAAAGGCCTCAACTGCGTCATAAGGTAGCTTTTCTGAGGTAGTCAATTATTTTCCTTGCCTTTACTATTCCTACAGATTCAGCAAGTTTCTCCTCAGTTATTTCTTTTATCTTTTTTACGGATTTGAATTCTTTTAAAAGCCTGTCAGCCGTGTCTTTGCCAATGCCTGGGATATTTTCCAGTTCATTTTTAAAAGTGCCTTTGCTTCTTTTTTGACGGTGAAAAGTAATACCAAAACGATGTACTTCGTCTCTGATCCTCCTGATGAATTTAAGGCTGGCGCTGTTATACGAAAGTTTTAATGAAGCTGTATCCCCGGTGAAGAATATTTCTTCTTCATTTTTCGCCAGCCCTACCAATGTAGTCCTTCCATTTAAGTTCAGTTCAGATATCGCTTCCATAGCAGCGTTTAGTTGCCCTTTACCGCCGTCGATGATCACCAGTTGAGGGAAAGGCTGGTCTTCTTCCATTAGCCTCTTATACCGCCTGAAAACGGCTTCTTTCATGGTGGCAAAATCATTGATCCCTTCGACAGTTTTTACATTAAACCGCCTGTAATCCTTTTTACTGGGTTCGCCATTCCTGAAGCATACCATTGCTGAAACAGGGTAGCTCCCCTGAAAGTTGGAATTGTCGAAGCATTCAATATGAATGGGCAGTTCCCGGAGTTGAAGGTCCTTCTGTAATTGATCAAGTAGTGTAAATTTATCAGCTTTTTTAATATCAAGTTTTAATCTGTCATTTTTATTCAACTCCTCAATAAAATGACTGACATTTTTCTCAGATAATTCTAACAGTTTCTTTTTGTCTCCACTTTTGGGAACAGTTACCGTTATTTCATTCTGCGGATAATCAATATTGAAAGGAACTACAATCTCTGCAGCATCGCTGTTGAATGTGGTTCTTAGCCAGGCCACAGAGAAACTGAGTATTTCTTCAAGACTCTCATCCAGGTGGGTTTCTATCCTGCTGGTTTGTGTTTGTATAATCGATCCGTTTCTTACCATCAGGTAGTTTACAAAAGCCGTATCCTTCTCTTTTAGTAAAGAAAAGATATCCAAATTTCCGGCTTTTGCATTCGCTACCACTGACCGTGATTGATAGTTTTCAAGGAAATCTATTTTCTTTCTTGCCAGTTCTGCTTTTTCATAGGCAAGTGCGGCAGCCTGGGCTTTCATTTCTTCTTTAAAATGACGAATTACCGGTGTTAAGTTGCCCTTCAGAAGATTTTTGAGCTGATCAAGGTCTTCTTTATAATCTTTAGTTGATTGCAAGCCCTCACAGGGGCCTTTACAGTTGCCAAGATGATATTCCAGGCAAACTTTAAACTTGCCTTTCTGAATATTATTATCAGTAAGGTTCAGGGAGCAATTTCTCAGCTGAATCGTTTGCTTTATAAATTCAAGTAACTCTCTTACTTTTTTTACTGAAGTAAAGGGACCAAGGTACTCTGATCCATCATTTGCTTTATTCCGTGTAAGAAATACTCTTGGAAAAGGTTCATTCTTTATGACAATAAAAGGATAAGTTTTGTCATCCTTCAGATTAATATTGAACCGCGGCTGGAACTGTTTAATGAGTGAATTTTCGAGCAAGAAAGCGTCTTGTTCTGAGCCGACAATTGTAAACTCGATCCGTGCAATTCGCTTAACAAGTTCATGCGTTTTATAACTGGTAAATGTTTTGGTGAAATAGGAACTTATCCTTTTCCGAAGATGTTTAGCCTTGCCAACATAAAGTAATTCGTTATGGCTGTCAAAGTATTTGTAAATCCCCGGTTGTGCGGGAATAGTATTAGCTATATGTTGAAATTGAGCACCTGTCATTGGTCATCATTCTCATTCCAGGTTACTTTGGTAGTTGTAATAACTTCCGGTTCTCCGGGTTTTTGGGTTGTTGTCACCACCTGAAAGCTTTTATCCATTTGCCAGAGCATTTCCTTTTGTAAATAGCCTTCCCGGTTATTGATGACCCTGCTTATTAAAATTGTATTTACTTTATCACCTGTGGCTATGTTAGGGGTTACAAAGAGTTCCTGTTTCTGAATTTCTTCTTTTTCAGGGTTTAAAGGGAGGTAACTGATAATAACCCGATTGAGTAATTCATCAAAACGGGTTTCCTCCTTATACCGGTTGGCAATTTTTTTTACAGATAAATCGGGAATTTCGAGAAAATCCTTAGCTACGGTGCGAAATTCTTCCCTCCTGATATAAAATGTATCTATATGCAAACTGTCAGAAAATACAAATTTTGTAATAGCGTAAAGGGATGTATCAACATGGGCAACCTGTTGTTCAATCAACGATAGCACAGAGATAAAGTTTTTTTCCTCGACTTGTTCCTTATTGTCTTTGCAGGCGATGCTTATAATGGCTGGAGCAAGAATTAATAACAGAACTCTTTTCATAGCCTAAAATTAATGTAAACACAGTTATAGGGAACAACTGAAAATAAAAATCCCGTCTGCGGAGGTGAGACGGGATTTTTTTGCAAAGCAGCAGTTAGTGTAAGTTCTACTTGTTGAGCTGTATGCCCATTTTTAAACCAAAATCAAAAAGATGCTCCTCTACGGGATATTTTTTCTTGAAACTCGACATTGTCTGATAACGTACCTGCGGACCAACTCTCCAATTCGTATTGCCGATAGAGAAACCTGCAAAAGTTTCAAAACCGGTATTAATATTCCATTTACGGGTCAGCGATGGTACTTCTGCATAGTTTTTATAGTCTGTTGAAATAACATATGCAGTATTGCTCAAAACATAAGTTGGTTGAACAGTGCCGCTGATACCCCAATAGGTTTTTTTATTGCCAGTCAGCTTAAGTTCGACACCAACAGGTGCAGAAACGGAGAAATAATAATTCCTGAGCCAGTTTGCTGTTCTGCTTCCTCCCGCACTTCTGTAGTTTGTTATAGCGGAGACAGTATTAGTGCCGCCACTGGCAGTACTGAGTGCAATAGTAGCCACTTCACTGGGATAATTGTAAGCTCTTATGTCATATTTACTGACATTAAACTGCAATCCTCCTATGAGGGTAATTTTTTTGGAGAGAGGATAACCTGCTGTAAAGCCTAACTGAAATCCTAAATCGGGTTTATGGGTTACAATGCTATTCAGATCAGGAGAATAGACAACTGAAGTAGCTGTGAGGTTTGAACGGGCAGCATTTATAAATTGTTTGTTTTCTTTTAACTCACGATAGCTGATCGTTGGGGTAACGTATAACTGCCATGACAGCTTTTTACGTTTTCTGACATTTTTGAAGGAGTTTATTACACTTTCAATAGTTAAAGGATATATGTCTTTTTCAATACTTTCATTCTTATTTTTCTCTGTTAATGTTTTTTCTGCTGAAACATTAGATGGGATACTTATGTCTACATTGATATTATTTTTATAAATCGCATCATTCTTTGGATTATTTGTTTTTACAACTTCTTCTTTATTGAATGAAGCAGTTGGTCTGGATATTGGGGCAGGGGAAAAAGCAATA
Organism: Chitinophagaceae bacterium; assembly: GCA_016719165.1. Taxonomy (GTDB): domain Bacteria; phylum Bacteroidota; class Bacteroidia; order Chitinophagales; family Chitinophagaceae; genus JJ008. The sequence continues at coordinate 65,291 of JADKAJ010000003.1, forward strand.
GCTTGGGTTTGACTAACAGGTGTCCCGGGAACTGTTACCACTGCATTCGATCTATGCAATCCTGCCACATCAATTGTGTTTTTTTCTACTACCTGGTTTGCCAGGAAGAGATTTTTTTGGTGATTATCAGGAGATGCTATTAATACTTCGCTATTTGTAGTTTTAACTTTTAAAGGGGTAATGACAACGGGTTGTTCTTTTTGCACAGTTTTAGCAGTAACAGGCTTATTGATAGTTACCTGATTTTTTCTGGCTGAAGGGCCGGTTAACATGACCCAGGTGACTGCTCCTGTTGTAAGTAATAATAATGCCAGGGCAATGCCATACCACCGCCTGCGTGTATGCAAAGTTCCGTGAATGCCTTTCCATACATTTTCAGATGGAAACATCCGGTACTGGTCAGCATTTTGCTTCAGGAACCGCTCAAAATCTCTATTATTAAAATTACTCTCCATAACCAGTCAGCAATTAAGGGTACTGTTATATTTATCTCTGGCTAACGGCAGCAAGCCAATCTGTTTCTTGTTTTGGTTTTTGTAATATCCTCTTACGAATTAAAATATCTTCCAGCATTGCTTTTGCCCTTGTATATTGACTTCTGCTGGTACTCTCTTCTATGTCCAGCATATTGGCAATTTCCCTGTGACTGTAACCTTCTACAGCATAAAGATTTAATACAGTTCTGTAGCCAATCGGCAAAAGTCTTATGCATTCCACCACTTGTTTGGCCTGTATGATAGCAGGCACACTTTCCTCTCTTATCTGTAACCCTGTGGCATGAATTATATCAACACTTTCATTGAACTTTTTATTCTTTTTGAGAATATTGATGCAGGTATGAACAATAATTCGTCGTATCCATCCTTCAAATGCTCCTCGGTTCTCGAAGGTGTGAATCTGTAGAAAAACCTTGATAAACCCTTCCTGCAACATATCCTCGGCATCTTCACGATTGTGAGCAAAACGATAACAAACAGCCAGCATTTTAGGACTGTACCGATTGTACAACTCCCTTTGGGCTGTGGCATCATTTCTCAAACAACCTTGTAAAATGGCTTCCTCGGTCATAACTACCCTTTGGTTGCCTGTAAATTAGACATTTTTTCTGTACGATTGCTGCACCAAAATGTAAAATTTTAGACAGGTTAATAGAATTTTAATCATTTATAGGGTGATTCTACGTATTTATTTATATGTCAGTTTTTTGTTTACGGCTTTTTCTCAACCTTTTGGGTCCATACCAAAGCCATAAACCAGATAAAATAAGGAGTAAAAGACTAAGCCCCATACTGACAGTGTAGCTGACTTTTACCTGATCGCCACCGGTCCCCAATAACTTATCCAGTATTGATCCGTCATGCAGATTTTCAATAAAATCACTTCTCCTTTTTTCTATTGAAAGTAGTCTTCCGGTGCTGCCATCCAACTGTAAGCCGTTAAAGTGGTCCTTAAAAATGAACTTTGCAATCCCTTTTTCTGGTCTGATATCAATCCTGTCAATTTCTGAGTTTAGACTTACAGATACAGAATCCTGCAGGTATTTGATTGCAATTTTCTGCAGACTATCGATTGGTAGCCAGGTGGAAAGATCTGCGGAAATTCCTTTTTGAGTCGGAGCTAATAAGCCGGTTTGTTTTTTGATTCCCAGTAAAAGACCTGTTATAGCAATAAGGGAAAAGAATATAAATAAAAAAATAGCAATCTTCCGGTGTAACCAGCGGAACCTGCGAATCCATTTAGCTTGTTGTTTGGTACTGCTCATAATTAAAAAAATTAGGGGCTTGCTTTTTATACAAACCCTTCTTTGGTTAAAGTGAAACTCTCAGGGAAATAATAAAATTGGAACCAGCAGCCACTATACCGGACGAATAAGGGCGATAACGTTGGTTGGTTATGTTTTCCCAACCAGTTGTAACCAGTAGATTCTTTGATAACTGGTAAGTGGCTTTCAGATTTACTGTATGCCATCCTGGCGAATAAGGTTTACCATCTGCATCTTTTGCGTAAATATCTGTTTTAACCTGCTCAGAAGGTGCCAGCTTTACATTTTCTATTTCACTATTATACTGTGCAGATGCTTCCACAAATATTTTTTTTAATCTGTAGCGTATTGATGTACTGCCATAAAACGGTGGAGCATGCCGAAGCGGCACCTGCTCATCATTTATATCGTCTGTTTCTTTTCCACTAATCCAGTTCGCATGAGTTTGCAACGATACCGATTTTGTAAAATAAAATTCTGCACTTGCCTGAAAACCTGAAACGGTTGCTTTTGCCACATTTTGCAATGCTTCTACCTGACTTAAAATCCCGTTAAACAAAATACTATCTGAGCCATTAAATGTGGTTGGACGTCGAACAATAGCATTTTTTAAAATAGTATAAAACCCATTTAACTCAATGCGAAATTTATTAGGAATAGTTTTAATAATGCCCATTTCAAAATTCCATGCATATTCAGGTGTTAGATCAGGATTTGGAACGCTAATGTTCCCCGGTACACTTTCAAAGAGTTTTCCAATATCATCTACATTGGGCATTCTGTAGCCAGTGGATATATTTCCATTCAATTGCCAGCCCTCTGCCGGACGGAATACAAGTCCAGCATTACCAGTCAGAGCCCCGTCTCTCAGTTTTGCATTCTTATACGGAAACTTGATAAATGTAGTATCGAAAGTGGCATCTAATGTATTATAACTGTATCGCAAACCTGTCGTCAAAGTTACCTTTGTATGCAGATTTATTTTATAACTGCCATAGATGCCAGTAGTACTCCAGGTGCTGCCATCAGGATAACGGCTTACCATTGGTGTTACAACATTAGTACTGATATTGGTTCTTTCTCCAAACGAACCGACTTTGTTGTGCACATATTCAAGTCCATAAAATAACTGTCCTTTTCCTGTATTTTTAGTTGCATCCCAGTTGGCACTGATGGCATCAACCGATTCAACCTGCCTGTTACGATTGATATTTGCTTTTGAGCGGTCAATACGACTTTCTTTATAATCCTGGTAGGCCACTGTTAACCGGGCATCTTCATAGATGCTTGTTTTTTTAGAATGTAAAATCTGCAGGGTGTGCATATTCCATAGCATAGGACCATAATACCATTCTGCAAAACGCAGCGCTCCGTTCCTGTATTGAATCAAACGATCATACCTTGGGGCAACGCCTGTTTTTGCATGAGTAAAACTGTATAGTAAATCCCAATGCTCATTTGGCCTGAACCGTATTTTTTGTAAAAAATTCAATTGATCATAACCGCTGAACCGTTGAATGCGGGGGTCGCCGTTTTTTACAATACTGTCTTTGTTATTAATCCTTTCGACGTACTCTGGTCGCAGATAGCTGTCCTGTCCACCATTCTTTCCCATTTTTAAATCGTCAAACTTGCTGTAAGAAAGAGATGACAACAATGACCATTTTTTCCAACCCAGATTAATATCTGCATGAAGAGTATTTTCTTTATTAGCTGTTGAATACCTGCCCAGTACACTACCTTTCACCACTATCTTTTTATCTTTTGAAAACCGGGCATCCAGGGTATGAAAATCCATCACACCACCAATGGCGTCGCTGCCATAAATGAGAGAGCCAGGGCCAAATATTACTTCGGCTGTTTCAGTACTCAATGCATCAATACTTATTACATTTTGAAGGTTGCCGCTCCGGTAAATAGCATTATTCATTCGAACACCATCAATTACAAGCAGCACCCTGTTAGTTGCAAACCCACGAATCATCGGACTGCCACCACCCAACTGACTTTTTTGAATGAACACTGTACCAGTCTGTCCTAATAAATCAGCCGCCGTTTGGGGATTATTTTTTAAGATGTCATATCTATTGACTTTTACAATTTTGTTGGGTACTTCATTAAGTTTTTGTTCCCATTTGTTTACAGACACGATGACTTCTCCCAGTGTTTTTTCAGTTGTTGTATCTTCCTGTGTATAGCCATTCACAGCCATGCAAAATGAGCATAACAGAATAAGCACATACTTATTACTCATAAATTGTATTTTTTTTATGACTTGGTTTGGTCTGAATATTTGAATATCAAACCTTCGGTGGCGGGGTGAGTATTTCCCTGAATTGGTATATTGGATTGGGGTGTATAATCTGATTGTAAGAATTATATTGAAAATCGAGGTCAACAATATCTGTATCCTGGTTACAAAAAACCGGTAAGCATTTGAAAAGTTGTGCAAGTAGTTTGGTTTGATCATTATTTTCTCCGGCTGCAGTTCTTTCTTTTTCTACCAGCATGGTTTCTTCTTCATCATATAATCCGGTAAAAGTGTAAATGCCAGTATCCAGCTTTTTGGTATGAATATCAAACATGCTGTTATTTACCCATATTTCATGTTTATCCATCCAGATAACTTCTGCTTCGGACAAAACTATTGTTTGAAGCTGCTGTTGACCAATTTTTTCCTTCATCCTGTGACGGATATCATGTTTCTTGAGAGTGATTAAGAGGATAAACAGCAAAGGAACAAGCCCAAGCAGGGTAAAAAAAATGCCGCTTATTTGTTTAGCTTTGGTTCTCACAAGAGATCAGTAATACTAAAGATAGAACTATTTCTTCCTGATAAGGCTGTCTATAGGGAATTTTGCCTTCATCGTATCCATAACAGACTCTGCCCAACCGGTGATCTTTATTTTTTCTTCCTTAGTGAGTTTTGCGTCTTTATGTGTCCAGGTGTAGGAATTTAATGGCATTTCTCCTTCTTTTACCATTTCAATAGTCTCTTCCATTTTGTGATATTGATAACGAAGACTGCGGTTTGTATATTCGTCAAAATTCAACTCTTTTTTCCCATCTTTTATGTGTTTTTCCAGCCACCAGTGAATAGGTTGAAAGTTCGCATACCAGGGGTAGTTGCTATTGTTGCTGTGACAGTCATTACAGGCTTTATCTAATATTTTTTTCACGTCAAGAGGTACAATAAAAGTATTACCAATATAATTAGGCTGTGGTCCCTCTGCTTTATTTTTTTTTGGATGTATAAATTGTATTATTACCAGGGCTGCTAATAATACCAGCATAATTTTTTTAAACATACTTCTCCTTTTAGGGTTAAAATTAATCAATCAGGACATTCCCTGTCATGTCTTTTGGTATAGGCAGTTGCATTAGAGTAAGAATCGTTGGTGCAATGTCTCCAAGTTTTCCTGGTTTTATTGGCCCCTTCCAATCTTTGTCAATTATAAAGAACGGGACCGGATTCAGTGTATGGGCAGTGTTGGGCGAACCATCTTCATTGATCATAAAGTCGGAATTGCCATGGTCAGCAGTAAGAAAAATAGAATACCCGTTTGCAAGCCCGGCAGTAACCACTCTTTCAACACATTTGTCAACCGTTTCAACGGCTTTAATAGCCGCTTCCCAGATACCTGTATGGCCGACCATGTCTGCATTGGCAAAATTCAGACAGATAAAATCAGCTGTTTTTTGTTCTATTTCTGAAACAATGGCTTCTGTTACTTCCAGGGCACTCATTTCGGGTTGCAGGTCGTAAGTGGCCACTTTTGGGGACGGAACCATTATTCTTTTCTCCCCTTCAAAAGGATTTTCACGGCCACCACTGAAAAAGAAGCTTACATGCGGATATTTTTCTGTTTCTGCGATACGAATTTGTTTCAACCCGTTTTTCTCCAGTATCTCACCCAATGTATTATTGAGGTTATCGGTCTCGAATATTACCTGTACATTATTGTATGTTTTATCATATTCTGTCATAGTGGTATAATGCAACGAAAGCTTATTCATACCAAACTCGGGCATATCCAATTGTGTAAGTACTTGTGTTACTTCCCGGCACCGGTCGGTTCTGAAATTGAAGCATATGGCTACATCCCCATTTTTAATTGTAGCCAGTGGTTGCTGTGCCTCATTCACGATCACTGTTGGTTTGATAAATTCGTCTGTTATATTCTGGGCATACGAATTTTCTACTGCAGCAATGGCGTCTGTTGCTTTAGGGCCTTTCCCATTTATCAAAGTATCATAGGCCAGCTTAACCCTTTCCCATCTTTTATCACGGTCCATTGCATAGTAGCGTCCGCTTACAGAAGCAATTTTACCCACACTATAGTTTAAATGCTGTTGCAATTCAATCATGAAAGCAAGTCCACTTTTCGGATCACAATCCCTGCCATCTGTAAACGCATGTATAAATACATCTTTCAGCCCTTCTGCTTTACAAACATCAACGATGGCTTTTAAATGGTTTATATGCGAGTGAACCCCGCCATTACTGACCAAACCCATCAGGTGAAGAGGTTTTTTGTTTTCTTTTGCAAAACGTACGGCACTCAGTAATTTCTGATTCTGTGCAAAAGAGCCATCCCTTACTGCTACATTAATTCTTTGTAGTTCCTGGTAAACTATCCTGCCTGCACCCAGGTTTAAATGGCCTACTTCAGAGTTACCCATTTGTCCGTCAGGCAGACCGACAGCCTCGCCGCATGTAACAAGAGTAGTATTAGGGTATTTTGAGTAAAGGCTTTTGGTAAAAGGCACATTGGCATGCTGGATAGCATCGGAGGACGCAACTTTTCCTAATCCCCAGCCGTCCATAATGATAAGAATTACTTTTTTAGCTGACATGTAATATTATTAAGGGGTAAAACATATTTATTTCAGGGAATAATTCCTGTCCGTACCCTGTAAAACTACACCCAAATCAGTTATTTCCCAGCCCTATTACTCAAAAGATGCTGATTTGTAGTATTTTAGTACCTGTTGATTGCTGATTTGTAACATGGCATGTTTTTAGTTTAGTACTTCTGTGAAAACCAACAATTGATTTGATATGAAACAGATATTTACAACATTACTTCTTTCTGCTGTTTTGATGCTTTCTTCCTTTAAAGCACAAGATGGTATTGATGAAGTTATCGGCGCTTTAAAGTCGGGTAATGCAACTGAGTTAGCAAAATATTTTGATGATACAGTAGAATTGACATTACCTGATAAGAGTGACAGTTATAGCAAAGCACAGGCACAACTGATCGTGAAAGATTTTTTCACTAACAACGGGGTCAAAGGTTTCGAATTAAAACACAAAGGGACATCCACTGGCGGTTATTTTGCTATTGGTACATTGCAGACCAATTCCGGAAATTTCCGCACTAATATTTTTATGAAAACCAAGAGCGGAAAAGATGTAGTTAAGGAAATTCGGTTCCAGTCGATAGATTAAAGCGTATTCAACCATATTCTAAAATCCCCATTACATGCAAAATGTAATGGGGATTTTTTTGCAGTACCGGCATTTGGCGAAACAGTATTTTTGCAGCTATGAATTTTGATGAACAACTACATCACCTTATTGATGAGGCCCTGAAAGAAGATGTTGGTGACGGGGATCATTCTACCTTATCCTGTATCCCGGCCGGTGCAAAAGGGAAAGCAGTGCTGAAAATAAAACAGGGTGGTGTACTGGCTGGAATGCAGGTGGCCCAGAAAATATTCAGTTATAAAGAACCGGCTTCAGTTTTTACATCCTTTAAAGAAGATGGTGAAGAAATGAAGTACGGAGAAAAAGCTTTCGAAGTAGAAGCTTCTGTTCATACCATTTTGCAGTGCGAAAGACTTGTTCTCAATTGTATGCAGCGCATGAGTGGTATAGCAACATTGACAAAACAGTATACCGGTAAATTAAAAGGCTATAAAACGAGATTACTTGATACCCGCAAAACAACTCCTAATTTCCGTTTACTTGAGAAAGAGGCAGTAAGAATTGGCGGTGGCGTAAATCATCGTTTCGGTTTATATGACATGATCATGCTGAAGGATAATCATATTGACTATTGCGGGGGTATAGAAAATGCGATTGAACAGGCATTTGATTATGTTCAAACAAAAAAGCCTGATCTGAAAATTGAAGTGGAAACAAGGAACTTGGATGATGTGAGAAAGGTTATTGCAATTGGAAAGGGGAAAGTATTCCGCATCATGCTGGACAATTTTACGCCTGAACAAATTGAAGAAGCGCTTGGGTTAATTGAGGGAGAATTCGAGACTGAAGCCAGTGGTGGAATCAATCTTGATAATATTGAAGACTATGCAAAGACAGGGGTTGATTATGTAAGTGTGGGAGCATTGATACACCAGGCAAAAAGCCTTGATCTGAGTTTAAAAGCCGTTATTGTATAGATATGTCAAAAAAGAATAAACCTGATGCAATGGGATTTGTGTATAGTACCAATCCAAACTTTTCCTTTGAAGAAGAAAGAAAAGCAACTGAAACTCTTCCACCTGCTCAACAAAAGCTGAAAGTGAGGCTGGATACAAAGCACCGGGCTGGCAAGGCGGTTACATTGATAGAAGGTTTTACAGGGAAAGAGGAAGACGCTCAAGAGTTGGGCAAGAAGCTGAAAAGTTTCTGTGGTACAGGGGGCTCCGTTAAGGATGGAGAGATTATTGTACAGGGTGACCAACGGGAAAAAGTGATGCAGTGGTTGTTGAAGAATGGGTATAAAAATGTCAAAAAAACCTGATGCAACAGCCCTGGTCTTATATTATTGCCGGTATTTGCTTTTGTATGGCAGGCATATTCTTGTTTCAGCGTAATGCATTTGAGGAGCATAAGAAAATACACATGCCTTTACTGTTGATCGTTGCAGGTATTATTTTAGTCTCAATAGGTACAGCCAAGCGGTTACATCTAATAGCATGATTTTTTTCTATAAGAGGCTATATAACCTGCCAGATCCGACATTCATTCTCCTTCAAAAATCGGGTATAGACATTCTATCAATGTACAATCGATGTTAAATTTATTGATTCCTAAGTTTGTAGCCTGGCATATTTAATCAATTTCCCCATCAAATGTATTGTCTGGAGTGTATTTAATTACCGGCGGTTAAAAACATAACCTGGCGATTGGTCTCCATTTTTATGGCTTATAACTTAATAAAAGCAATATTCTTTTTGAAATCTTTTCCAGTAATTTCTACCGTATTATACCCGGAAGGAATTCCAGCCAGGGTTATTTGTGTACGAAACAGGTCAGTTGATTTATTGAACTGAATTTGCTTTACTTGTCTGCCGTCATTTTGAAATATAGTTACAATGAAATTACCGGTTGCAGGGGTGTTAATTTCAATAGTAATAAACTCACTGGCAGGATTTGGGTAAAGATTGACAGTGCTCTCATTATCCTCAATTGTAATTTTTTTGGTATCATAATAGGTTCTTCGGCCATTTAGATCAGTTTGAGAGAGCCGGTAAAAATACGTACCCGATGTAAGGCCGATGTCTTCATAATTATAACTACTGCCTGTTAATATATTGGTCCCCTGAACCTGGGCTATACTAGTAAAATCTTGTCCATTAGTTGACCTTTCAATGGTAAAATAGTTATTATTCTGTTCTTGAGAAGTACGCCAGTTAATAAAAACACTGGTGGAAGTAGATTTTACTATAGAATATTCTAAAAGTTCTACAGGTAGAATGATATTGGTTCGTTGATGTGTTAAGAGCCATTCATATACATTTAAAGTCCCATTTTCTCTCCAACTGGGATTATAAGTTGTTGTCCAGGCATCATGCCCATTTACATTAAATATTGTTTTTTTAGGTGCAATGCTAGAGGTGACTGGGGCATTTTGATAATGGGTAATATAGTCATTTGTATAAGACACTGGTACTGTCTGATCTCCGTTGTTATGCGTGGCCCAAACGGGTAAATTAGCAGCTGCCATTGTGAATGCTCTGCTGCTTTCAGGCCATGATGCACCACAAACGGGTAACAAAGCTGCCAGTCTATTTGCATAAACTGAATTATCACCTGCGTATTCCCAGGTGGCTCCTCCACCCATACTTAGGCCCGTTAAGTATATTCTATTTATATTAACTCTGTAATTCAGAGAAACGTAGTTAATTATATTGTTGATGTCATTCGGAGTTGGCCAGTCGATAAATTGTGGAGATATTACAATAAAACTGAATGTTTGACCATTAACTGTAAAAGAAGAGGGAAAATTACCCTGGTTAATAATCTTTGGAGGACCATTGAATAAAACCCTTGGTAATTGTGCCGCACTGCCATTTCCTAATTCACCTAGGCCATGTAGAAAAATCAATAATGGATAAGTTGCCTGGTTTCCAGGAGTAGAATACCCTGTTGGTAAATACTCATAGTATCCATTACTATTTGCAATCATCGAAATATACCTGGCAGTTTGCACTTGTGCATTTACTGATGCTGATATCAGAAATAGAATCAGAAATAAGTTTTTAAAATTCCTTAACCTAAGGGAATGCATATATTAAATTTTGAAGTGAAATAAATTATCAGTGGAAAATTATTGGTCAGTTGATCTGTATTGCTCTTTTTATTGTTTGCGGGTATGATAAAAGGCGTCATTATTAGATTAAAGATGAGCTGTATTGAAGGTATAATTCTTACACATTCATAAAAAGAACTTATATGATTCACACATTTAAAAGTAAATGGATGTAAGCCCGAATAGCCCTTTTACTTACTAACCGTTTTTAGAATATAATTGAACCTGCTAAACTATTATAGAACATAAAAATTTAGCGAATCAGCTCATTTTAGTACTTTTTAAAATGAGCTAAAACCGTGCCATACGTTAAGTTGTAGTTAAACTTAAAAATAGTAATGTCTGTGAGCAGGTGTAAATGAAAAATTATTGCCCCTGTGCTAAACTGTAAGCCTTTTTATCACCCCACATATTCAATAATTCGAATGAACAAATCTTAAAATTCCCACTCATGCTTACATAAAGTCCGATTACATCCTGCTGATTGAGGGGCTCATCATTAATGCTTTCGAAACGGACATTATACTGGTTGACCAGGTTGGTATAAACTGAACCGGTTGGCCAAACTTGTGTACCCCGGTTGCTTATGTTTATAAGGTTGAATTTAACCCCGCCATGTCGTTTACACTTCTCTGCAATAATGGTTGGTTGCTCTTCACTTTCGATAAATAAATCCACCCCAACTATTCTTTCAGCTTCTCCTTCTTTGGAAATCATCATCGGGTTTGTTTCTAATTTCAATGGAGTGGGGGTGCCCGGCTTGTTGGCAATGATTTCCCTGGCACCTACTTCAGGCTTTTTGCCAAAATTGCTGATAATCGCATCGGCAAACTGAGTAGTATTTACAGCTGGTTTTGTTTTATCACCAAAATCACCGGTATGAACTCCGTTTTCCAACGTATACAATAATGCATTTTCAATAATAGCTGCATTTTCCGTAAGTCCCACATGTCTAAGCATTGCCAGCCCGCTTAATAATAAAGCGGTAGGGTTGGCAATATTTTTTCCTGCAATGTCAGGTGCTGTCCCATGTACTGCTTCAAAGATGGAAATATGATCCCCGATATTTGCTGATGGGGCAAAGCCAAGCCCACCAACAAGACCTGCACATAGATCAGATACTATATCACCCTGTAAATTGGTTAAAACAAGTACATCAAAATTATCAGGTCTTGTTACCAGCTTCATACATAGGTCATCTACAATTATATCATCTGCTTTCAGTTCCGGATATTCTTTTGCTACTTCCTGAAAACATTCAAGGAACAACCCATCTGTTATTTTCATGATATTGGCTTTGTGAACACAGGTAATACGCTTTGCCATTTTTTGTCTTGCCATTTCAAATGCATAACGGATCACCTGCATACTTCCCGGACGAGTGATGAAGCGACGGCTGAGTGCCACATCATGAGTGAGCATATGCTCAATGCCACCATAGGTGTCTTCAATATTTTCCCTTACAACTGTAATATCAATAGGAATACCAGCTTTACTAAAAACAGTATCCACACCGTGAAGGGTCCTGAAATCTCTTTTATTAGCAAAAGTGTTCCAGGTTTTTCTGGCGGTAACATTGATACTTTTTACTCCTTTACCTTTTGGAGTTTCCATCGGGCCTTTGAAAAGAAGTCCGAGTGCCTCGATAGTCTGCTTTGCCTCTGGAGTCATACCGTTGTTGAATCCTTTGTCAAATACCCATTTTCCCATATCGACAAAATCATATTCAAGCGGTACTTTGTTGGCTTTGAATATCTTAAGTACGGCTTCCATTATTTCGGGACCAATCCCATCGCCTTTGGCTACAGCTATCTTCATATATTATTTTATTTGAATCAGGCGCAAAATTAAGCCCTGGAAGGATATTAAAGCATTAAAAAAGTGTACAATTCACTTCTGATTCTTTTTGATTATTTTTACCTTATGACCAGTATGATTTCTGAAGGTGTTCAGGTGAGTGTAGAAACTTTCTACCAGGCTGATTACAGTAACCCACTGCAATCAGAGTTTATGTTTGCCTATCGCATCACTCTTGAAAATCATAACTCATTCCCGGTAAAATTACACCGGCGACATTGGTATATTTTTGACAGCAATGGCAGTCATCGTGAAGTAGAAGGGGAGGGAGTAGTAGGTGTTCAGCCTGTACTACAGCCTGGAGAAAATTATCAGTATGTAAGCGGATGCAACCTCCGTACCGAAATGGGTAAGATGTATGGCACTTACCAGATGGAAAATCTGCACAGCAAGAAAATGTTTGATGTAAGTATCCCCTCTTTTGAGATGATTGTGCCGATGAAAAATAACTAGTTGCCGATTTTCTTTGTTCTCTCTTTCATCAATGCAATAGCTTCTTCCGCTGACTGAAACATATTGCCATTAATGTTGACCAGGTTGTCAGCCAGTTTATCATAACGTTTTGTCAACAACCAGGTAAAAATGTGGAGATAGTGAATGCCGTCAAAAACGATGGCTTTGTTTTTAGCAAATTCATCTTTTCTTTTTAAAAATTCTTCCGGCATTTCAGTGTAATGCATGCCGGGCCGGAGGTGATGAATGATATGGTAACCATCATTCCAGCAGGTTTTGTTGTAAACAGTGTTGATACAGTTTATTGAACTTTTATACAGATTATCAGGTTCATTTGGATCAACAAATGAATGTTGTGTCCAGTTGCCAAGCATCATTACTAACCTGGCAAAAAGCAAGGGAATAATAAATACGACTAATGTAGCTTTCAGATTTACAAAGCAAAGGGCAATGCAGAACGCCATATAAACATATTCACCAATTGTAAGACGCTGGTATAATTTTTTTCTTTTTCTTACAAACAGATACCGTATTGTGTCAATTACACCCCGGAAAATGAATTTAAAAAAGTAGGCCAGAAAGTCTTTCAGACTATCCCGCTGGTACGGCATGGTGCTGCTGGTGTCGTCGGGCAAATTATTCTCGATATGATGCATGCCCATGTGGTGACTGAAATACCCTTCTGGTGCGTGGCCAAAAAGTGGGCAAAGTATCCAGGTGATATAGGTATGAAATGGTTGCTGGTAAGGTGCTTTCAGTGTTTTCCTGTGACAAAGGCAATGAAACATTAACCCGAAACGTCCTTTAAAATATAGCTGGGAAACATAGAAATAAGGAATAGCAACTGCCCACCACCACCAGCCAGTTAAGACAGGTGTAAATAAAAGTATGGCAACCGGCACTACCAGTATATGGATTTTTGTCAGCAGGTATATGAATGGCAGATCCCGTTTATCGTTCATTATCCGCAGCCAGAATTTATCATAAAGACTGTATTGTTGTTTTGGAACATAAACCGGATCGGTGAGTGTGGGACTAAGAAACTTCATCTTGCCGTAAATGTATGCAATTTATTCCCCTGAACGCCACTACCGTAAAGGATATTTCACTAAAAGATAGTTGAGAATGAAACAGTTTCAGGATCCTGTTTATTTTGGTTTATACTTGGCCTCATCTAATATTTTTTTTGCCTCAGTTCGCATTATTTCTTCCGGTTTCATCTCCGGATTTTTTGATACATATTTTTTAATGATCTGCCAGCCGATCCACTGACCAATATTGCCGGGTGAAAGTTCCTGGGAGAAACCTTGTGTAAAAGGGGCCTCACCAATATAGGCCTGAATAACAGCAGGACTTAGTGAGTTCAGGTCTTCATTCTTTACCAGGTAGCTCCAGATAAGCCCCTCGTTTTCACTGCACCAATTCAGTTGTCTTCCTGTATATCCTGTTTTTATGGAATCAGGAGTTGAAGGCAGGAATTTGTCCAGCAAGTACCACAACTTACCTTTTTCAATCATCTGTTCTATCAGGGGTTTGCCGCCGCTTTGGTCGGGAAAAAGTTCTTCTGCAACTGCTTTCATACAGTTAGCAGTAATAAACTCAGGAGCGAAACGCCTTGAAATATAAGAAGGGAAAAGCTCCTGCCCCATAGGGGATTGGTACACAGAAAAATTTTGACCGGCATATTGCTGTAGTCCAATTGCAATACCAGCATTGGTAGTGGCAACTCCCGGTGCATCAAAAGGGCCGAGAAATAAAATAGCTTTCCCGGTTTTGTATTGCGGGTAATAGTATTTTACAAACTGGAATGCTTTTTTCAATTCTTTTTGCAGCCAATCGGTCTTTTGATATTGGGGTTGAAGTGAATCATATATGGGCAGGTAACCACGGAGAAATTCCTTTGTTACGAGCAAAGTGCTCTGGCTGGTATCCGCACCGCTGACACCCAGTATGTTTTGCATAAAATCAGTATAAAAATCAGGATGTTTTTCCTGAACTTTTTGCAGGCTGTTACTGATGTCATTAGTATCAATACTAAAAAAACTGATATCAAATCTTTCGATAGGAATATTAACATCAATACCTGATACATCAGGGATGTCTTTTTTGCTTTTACATCCAAAAAGAGAAACAGCAATCAATAAAAGCAGAGTGATTTTTTTCATAGCTCTTGAAAACGTAACTGGTTTAAAAATGTTGTGACACGAATGTACGCTACAAAAACATTAGCTTAAATTTGTTTAATGAGAGTAGCATTAGCGCAGCAAAATTATCATATTGGCAATTTTGAAGAAAATATCCGAAAAATCATTGAGGGGATTAACCTGGCCAAACAACAGGGAGCGGAACTGGTGGTGTTCTCAGAGCTATGTGTTTGTGGGTATCCGCCAAGAGATTTCCTGGAATTTGAAGATTTTATCAATAAATGCTATCAATCAATTGATGTTATTAAGGCCTATGCAGATACTATCGGTGTATTAATTGGCGCCCCGGACAGAAATCCTGTACGGGAGGGCAAGGACTTGTTTAATGCAGCGTACCTGCTGTATGAAAGGGAAATAAAGGGTGTGGCACATAAGACCTGCCTGCCTAATTATGATGTGTTTGATGAATACCGGTATTTTGAGCCGGCTTATGATTGGAAAATAATCGAGTTTAAAGGGAAGAGATTGGCTGTTACTATCTGTGAAGACATCTGGAATCTTGGAGATAATCCGTTATACCGGAATTGCCCGATGGATGAGCTCATGAAGCAAAAACCTGATGTGATGTTAAACCTGTCGGCTTCTCCATTTGATTATACTCATGTAGAAGATCGCAAAGCTATTGCGAAGCTAAATACTTCGAAATATAAACTACCCCTGCTGTATTGTAATTGTGTAGGAAGTCAAACCGAAATTGTTTTTGACGGCGGCTCTTTGGTCTTTGATAAGGACTCAAACCTGGTCAGGCAATTACCATTGTTTGAGGAAGCCATACAGGTATTTGATCTGAATGATGACGGAACTTTTACCCTGCCGGTTTCTGTTTTCTCGAAAGACCTGCCGGATTCAGAATTCAATCCGAATGAACTGGATTATAATTTATGTACTGCTGAAATATACAGTGCAATCATTATTGGCATCAGGGATTATTTTAAGAAAATGGGTTTTACCAAAGCTATTCTTGGTAGCAGTGGTGGAATAGATAGTGCTGTTACACTGGCATTAGCTTGTGAAGCTTTAGGTAAAGAAAATGTGAGAGCTGTGTTGATGCCTTCACAGTATTCAACCGGGCATAGTGTAAGTGATGCTGAGCAGCTGAGTAAAAGCCTGGGAAATCCTTACGATATAATACCTATCAGAAATATTTATGATTCATTTTTGAATGAATTGAAACCAATCTTCAACGATTTGCCATTTAGTGTTGCTGAAGAGAATATTCAAAGTCGTACCAGGGGTAACCTGTTAATGGCTATTGCCAATAAATTCGGCTATATTTTGCTGAATACATCCAATAAAAGTGAACTGGCTACCGGCTATGGCACTTTGTATGGAGACATGGCGGGGGGGCTTGGCGTATTAGGCGATTGTTACAAAATGCAGGTCTATGCGTTGGCTAAATACATAAACAGGAACAAAGAGATCATTCCTGAAAATATTATAACCAAACCTCCTTCTGCAGAGTTGCGTCCCGGCCAAAAGGACTCTGACTCATTGCCTGATTATGCCATCCTGGACAGGATATTGTATCAGTATATTGAAAGGAGAAAGGGGCCAAAAGAAATAAAATCACAGGGTTTTGAAGCTGCGCTTGTAGACAGAGTTTTGCGGTTAGTAAACATCAATGAATACAAACGAAACCAGTTTTGCCCGATAATACGCATTTCGCCCAAAGCATTTGGTGTGGGCAGAAGAGTACCAATTGTCGGTAAATATCTTTCCTGATTTTTTAATGGACATAAGTAGCTGAAACCGGCACCGGGATAGGTGAAGGGGGGATTGTTACATCCTGTGATAAGGTCAAGGTTGTTTCATTGAGAGTTACTATTGTGAAAAGCCCAGAACCTGCCGGAAAAAGTCCCGATGACATCATCAATTTAGTTTCACTATCCTGAAAATTCCAGGTGATATTGCCAGCCGTGGTTGGATTACAAACCACCGTCCCTTCCGTTACCGTACCGCTGCCATTTGCTGAAAAGGTCACTACATCGTCTTTTACACAGACGATTGCAGGATTATCGGTAATATCAGTTCCCGCAGCGGAAGCACTACTGAATTTCCAGCTTGCCTGGGTTAATAATTCAGTCTTTGTTTTGGGAGCCGGGTCGTTATTTTTATCACAACCGGTGAAGATTAATAACGTTAGAAAACTTATCAGTGTCAGGTGTAATTGTTGTTTTTGCATAAATCGTTGGATTATTTGATCAAAATACTCAATTTTTTTGGCTTTATATAGGTAAAATACTCCAAAATAGTGCCGGAATTCCCTTTATTCAAATAACGGCAAATTATTTGCATACAGCAAGTTCGTATTTTGTGACTCTATAAACATTTCCCATGTTAAAAACCGCAGAAGATATCCGCCAGCTGAATGAACGTATCGGCCATGCAGGACAGTTTACCGACAAATTAAGAGAAGAAATAGGCCATGTCATCGTGGGCCAAAGTCATATGCTTGACAGATTGTTGATGGGTTTACTCAGCAATGGGCATGTATTACTCGAAGGTGTTCCTGGTTTGGCCAAGACGCTAACTATCAAGTCACTGGCACAGGCTATTCACGCCAAATTCAGCCGAATACAGTTTACGCCGGATTTATTGCCAGCTGATGTGATCGGTACAATGATCTATAACCAGCAGCGTAATGAGTTTATCGTTCGTAAAGGGCCCATTTTCGCCAATTTTATCCTGGCAGATGAAATAAACAGGGCACCTGCTAAAGTACAAAGTGCATTGCTGGAGGCGATGCAGGAAAGACAAGTAACAATTGGTGAATCAACTTACAAGCTGGATGAACCATTCCTGGTATTGGCCACACAAAATCCTTTGGAGCAGGAAGGTACATATCCATTACCGGAAGCACAGGTGGACCGATTCATTATGAAAGTGATTGTAGATTACCCGAAGATGCATGAGGAACAGGTGATATTGCGGCAGAGTGTGCAGGGAAATTTCCCGGATATTAAGCAGGTAGTATCTGTACAGGAAGTGCTCAATGCAAGAGACCTGACTAAAAAGATTTACATGGATGAAAAAATTGAACAATACATCCTTGATATTGTTTTTGCCACCCGCCGGCCAGATGAGTATAAACTGGAAAAATTAAAACCTTTGATTTCCTATGGCGCTTCTCCAAGAGGAAGTATCAATTTAGGGTTAGCATCAAAAGCACAGGCATTTTTAAATAAGAGAGGTTTTGTGATTCCGGAAGATGTGCGTAGTATTTGTAAAGATGTTTTGCGGCACCGTATCGGATTAACGTATGAAGCTGAAGCAGAAAATGTAAAGGTGGAAGATGTGATTGAGGATGTTTTGAAACAAATTAATGTTCCCTGATGCTGACTACTGCAGAAATATTAAAAAAAGTCCGGGAGCTGGAAATAAAAAGCAAAAAACTTACGACTGACCTGTTTACAGGAGAATATCACAGTGCTTTTAAGGGTAAAGGGATGTCGTTCAAAGAAGTGAGAGAATATGCTGCCGGTGATGACATACGTTTTATAGACTGGAATGTGTCGGCACGGTTTGGTCATCCGTTCAGTAAAGTATTCGAAGAAGAAAGAGAGTTAACCGTGATGTTGTTGGTTGATATCAGTAACAGTTCTTTGTTTGGAACTACCTATGCAAGAAAGAGAGATATTATAACAGAAATTGGGGCGGTACTTAGTTTTTCAGCTGTAAATAATGCCGATAAGATTGGTGTTATTTTTTATAGCGATGTGGTAGAAGCCTATATTCCGCCCAAGAAAGGAAGACAACATGCATTATATATTGTAAGGGAATTATTGAGCAAAGAGCCAAAAGGAAAGGGCACCGCTGTCAGTAAGGCACTTCGTTATTTTACGAACTCCACCAAGCAGAAAAGCATTGCATTTGTGCTGAGCGATTTCCTGGATGCTAACTATGAAGATGCATTACGAATTGCCGGAAAAAAGCATGATGTAATTGGTATCAGGTTGTATGATAAGATGGATATGGAACTGCCTGCTGCAGGCCTGCTGCAGGTACAGGATGCAGAGAGTGCCATAACAAAATGGGTGGACAGCAGCAATGCTTTTGTCAGGTACAGTTATCAGCAGGAATTTTTCCGGGTGACAGACTATGCTACACAGACTTTTAAAAAAGCCGGTTGCGACCTGCTGCATATAAAAACGGGTGATGATTATGTAAAAGTGCTGCAACGGTTTTTCCTCAGCCGTAACCGCTGATTCAATGATGTAATAATTAGAATGATTTTTCAACGAACAATATTTTTTCTTTTTTTCATGCTTGCAGCAACTACTGTAATTGCCCAGTCTGCAACTGTAATAAAGGCTTCTGTTGATAGATCCAGCATTTTGATCGGGGAACCATTACAACTTACTATAGAGGTTCAGATTGCAGCCAATGAACCGATACGGTTTGTATCCATTGATACCATTGAACATTTTGAGTTTCTGGAAAAGCCCCGTATCGACACGGCTGATACTGATAATGGAACTACCCTGAAAGGGATCTATAAGATCACCAGCTTCGACTCAGGCCGTTGGGTTATTCCTTCTTTCAATATTTCAGGGGCAACAAAGACAGATTCCATTCCCGTTGATGTGCTATTTTCTGCTTTCAATCCCGCACAGGAGTACCATGATATAAAAGATATTATTGAGGTAACTCCTGAACAGAAAAAGGAGTGGTGGTGGTATGCAGCGGGTGGTGGAGTATTGATATTATTACTTATACTATACCTGCTTCGAAAAAGGAAACCAAAACCTATTGTGACCACACCGGCAGTAATCATCAATCCATATGAAGAAGCTATTAATAATCTCCGGGAACTTAACGGAGATTATGCAGATATTAAAAAATATCATTCCAGGCTGACGGATATTTTCCGGTTATATATTTTCAGGAAAAAAGGGATATTGTCATTACAGAAAACTACTGATGATCTTGTACTGCAGTTAAAGAACCTGGGTATCAGTAAAGTGCAGTATGATCAGTTAGCACAATCACTCCGGCTGGGTGATTTTGTGAAGTTTGCCAAATATGTACCTGCAGAAGAAGATAACCGGCTCGCTTTTGAAACTGTAAAAAAAACAATTGACGAAATAGAACGATTAAGCTGATGCTGTACGAATGGATAAAACATATGGATTTTGCTTACCCGCTTGCATTTGGCTTATTTATCCTGATTCCCCTGTTAGTATGGTGGTACATAAAGAAATATAACAGCAACCAGCCGACGATCAGGGTTTCCGCCGTTCATGCTTTTAGGGTTTCCTCATGGAAAAATAAATTCAGGCATTTGCCATTCATATTACGGTTAGCTGTTTTGAGTTGTTTGATTATAGCACTGGCCCGTCCGCAAAAAAGAAATGATCAGCAACAAACTGAAGGTGAGGGAATTGATATCGTACTTTGTATGGATGTAAGCGGCAGCATGGGATCAAGAGATATATTGCCATCAAGAATGGAAGTGGCGAAAGAAGTGGCAGAAGAATTTGTCCGCAGCCGTCCGGTTGACAGAATCGGGCTGGTGATTTTTTCAGGAGAAAGTTTTACTCAATGTCCTATTACTACAGACAGGAATACATTGATTGGCCAGATCCAATCGTTGGAAAGCCGCCGATATTTGATTGATGGTACTGTGATTGGTGAAGGACTGGCTACAGCAGTGGACCGTCTTTCCAGTACTGTAGGGAAAAGTAAAGTGATCATTTTATTGACAGATGGAAAAGAAGATCCACCCGAAACAAGATTAATTGACCCCCTTACAGCGCTGGAAATTGCCAAGACTAAAAAAGTAAAAGTATACACTATTGGAATGAGTGCTGCAGCATCAACAGTCGTTGAGAATACCGGTGTTAAAAAAGGGATTAAAAATCCATTGACAGATTTTCTCGATGAAGAATTGCTAAACAGGATTGCGAATGAGACAGGGGGCAAATATTTCAGGGCTAAGGATAAAGATGGCCTGAAAAGCATTTACAACCAGATAGATAAACTGGAAAAATCAAAAGTGGAAATACAATCTTTCAAACGGTATGAGGAAAAATTCCTTCCTTTTGTATTTGCTGCATTGGCGTTTCTTTTCCTCGAACTGATTTTAAAGTTTACTTTATTCAGAAAATTTCCCTGAGTGTTTATCAATTATCTTGCAACACATGAAAGCGATAGTGTATAAGTCTACCGGTAGTTGGTATAGCCTGAAGGATGAGGCTGGCAAGTTCTGGAATGGACGGATGAAAGGAGTAATGAAGCTCGATGATATTACCAGTACCAACCCGGTAGCTGTTGGTGACTGGGTACATGCTGAAATAGAAAACGAGGGGGACAGTACAGCAACAATCAATGAGATACTCGACCGGAATAATTATATAAACAGGCAATCTCCCCGCCATAAGCACCAACATCATATTGTAGCTGCCAATCTGGATCAATCTATCCTGGTAGCCACTTTAAAAGAACCTAAAACATCACAGGGTTTTATTGACCGTTTCCTGGTGGCATCAGAAATGTATCATGTACCGGCGATTATCGTATTTAATAAATCTGATTTATATAAGGGTAAAGAACTGGATAAATATGAGCAATGGAAAGATATGTATGAAGCGATCGGTTACAGAGTACTGCTGGTGAGTGCTGAAAAGAATGAAGGGATGGATGAATTAATGAAGGTATTGAAGGATAAAACCACCCTAGTAAGCGGGCACAGCGGTGTGGGTAAATCATCTTTATTGAATGTGATCTTTCCCAACATGAACCGGAAGACCCAGGATGTAAGTGGCTGGAGTGGTAAAGGTCAGCATACAACAACTTTTGCAGAAATGTTTGACCTGCCTTTTGGCGGTAAGATCATTGATACACCCGGTATGAGAGAATTTGGGCTGGTGGATATTTCAAAAGCAGAATTGTCTCACTATTTTCCCGAAATGCGGGACAGGTTAAATGGCTGCCAGTTTAATAATTGCCTGCATGTAAATGAACCGGGCTGTGCCATCAAAGAGGCAGTAATTAATAAAGAGATACACGAAGACAGGTATGTGAGTTATGCAGGCATACTCGACTCCATCGAAGAAAAGAATTATTAAAGCTTAAGCGATGTTTCGCTGTTCTTCCTTAAACAATCTGCCTTCCAGTACACCGGCTAATTCCACTACTGCTTTATTGTCTTTATTTACAGCGTCACGGGTCTTGGTGGGGAAAAGAGAAATCCCGTTGTAGATATTATAGTGCAAAGTCATATGATGACCCTTAAACCGGAATTCCCAGTTTATAGTATCAAAATCATCTTCTTTGTTGGAAAACTTTACTTTGAAATCCTGGCTAAGGACATTCGCCACATGATAGAACTGTTTTAATCCGGCATCATCTGCGATTATGGCTTCAGTACAGCCAAGTGAGGTTCGTAGGGTAAGGCTCATAGTATTAATGTTTAAAGGTTTATATACTACAAGACCGAAATGGGTGGATTTTAGCTGCACATAACAGTAATTTAACTTCGGAATTTTTTGGCCTTTTTTGCGCTTTTCGACGCATCGGGATCCCCGCTTAAGATCTTCTCTGCACCAACATTTTTCCCGTTGGTAGGACAGCCTGTTTTACGCTTAAAAAGGTTGCTGAACATACCACAGGAAGAAAGCAACATCAGAAGGCTAAGGGCTACAGCAAAAAATCGTAGGTTTTTCATTTTTTCGGTTACTTGAATAACGAAAGTAGATAGAAATAATTGCTCCTGCCATAGTAAATCTACCCTTCCGGAGATTTACTATTTGTTGTCATTACTACCAGGTTGATTACGAAACCAATCGGCATAACGGATATAATTATTGGCGATACGGTCTATCTGGCCATGTACCAGTTCCTGCGAAATATCTTTGACTTTTTTTGCGGGGACCCCTGCATAGATACTACCGGCTTCACATATAGTATTTTCTAATACGACCGCCCCGGCAGCTATGATCGTATTACTGTGCACTACACAATTATCCATAATAATTGCTCCCATGCCTACCAGTACATTGTCATGCAGGGTGCAGCCATGCACAATAGCATTATGTCCAATAGAAACATTATTCCCGATGGTTGTCCCGTATTTCTGAAAAGTACAATGGATACAAGCCCCATCCTGCACATTCACCTTGTTACCCATTTTAATGAAATTCACATCGCCCCGGATAACCGTATTGAACCAGGCACTGCAATCATCTCCCATCACTACATTACCAACGATAGTGGCATTTGGTGCGATAAAACAGTTGTTGCCAAATTGAGGATATTTGTCTTCTACAGGGAGTATGACAGGCATATGCTTAGTTTTAGGTTTGAAGTTTAATGTTTGAGGTTAGTTTGTAAAATTGAGAAATTCTTTGCGCCTTTGCACCTCCTTTGCGTTCTTTGTGTTAAATAATTTGTTTTGACTCAGCGGGAACTTTTTTTACGGCATATAGGGCAAACCTCAGCTGCACCATTGACACTGGAGATCGTAAAAGCCGATTGTGCCACTTTGTATGATGCAGCCGGTAAGGAATACATTGATCTCATCGGGGGTATCAGTGTGGCCAATATCGGTCACCGGCATCCAAAAGTAATTGAAGCTATTCAAAAACAGCTGGATGCTTATCTGCACATCATGGTTTATGGCGAATTTGTAGAAGCTCCGCAGGTGCAATATGCGAAACTGCTGACAGAGTACCTGCCTTCAGCTCTCAACGCTGTTTATTTTACCAACTCCGGTGCAGAAGCGGTAGAAGGGGCTATGAAATTAGCCAAGCGGGTCACCAACCGAACACAGATCATTGCGTTCAATCATTCTTACCATGGCAGTACCCAGGGTGCGTTGAGTATTATTGGTGATGAATACTGGCGGAATGCATTCCGGCCGTTGTTGCCGGATGTATTGCACCTTGAATATAATTCCTTTGCATCCATCAATGAGATAACAGCACAAACAGCCTGTGTAATTACAGAAACTGTTCAGGCTGAAGCAGGGATACTTGTACCAACAAAAGAATGGATGCTGGCTTTGCGGAAAAAATGTACAGAAACCGGAACGCTTTTAATACTGGACGAGATTCAGGCCGGCTTTGGAAGAACCGGTAAACTTTGGGGTTTTGAACATTTTGATATCGTGCCCGATGTATTGTTGCTTGGTAAAGCATTGGGTGGCGGTATGCCATTGGGAGCATTCATTGCCGATAAAAAACTGATGGATGCTTTTACGGATAACCCGGTACTGGGGCATATCACAACCTTTGGTGGCCACCCGGTATGCTGTGCAGCCGGTATGGCCGGTATGAAAGCATTGCTGGAAGAAGGGTGGATTGGTACAGTAAAAGGTAAAGAAGAACTATTTACCTCACTGTTAGTTCATCCAAAAATAAAAGCCGTCCGTTCTTTTGGCTTATGGATGGCCGTGGAGTTTGATTCTTTTGAAACCAATAAAAAGCTAATTGATAAATGTATTGAAGCAGGGGTGCTAACCGACTGGTTCCTGTTTGCTTCTGACTGCCTGCGTATTTCTCCGCCGCTGATCATTTCGGAAGAACAAATTGAAAAAGCTTGTGAGATAATCGTTAAAGCCTGTAACGATTAACCAGTTTACTCTTCAATTTCTACCAACAATTCAATTTCTACCGCCATATTCATAGGTAAAGAACACATACCTACGGCAGACCTTGCATGTCTTCCTTTTTCTCCAAATATTTCTATCATCAAATCAGAAAAACCATTGATGACTTTTGGATGATCTTTAAAGTCTGGTTCACAGTTCACCATACCCAATACTTTAACTATACGTTTTACTTTGTTCAGGTTACCTAATTCAGCTTTAAGTACAGCAAGTTGATTAATGGCAGTAAGTCTCGCAGCCTGTTGTCCCTGTTCTATTGTCAGATCTTTGCCAACTTTACCTGTAATGAAAATGCCATGTGCATTGGATGGTCCCTTACCAGCGAGAAACAACAAGTTGCCACTCCTTACCACATGCACATAGTTAGCAATAGGCTTGCCAACGGCTGGAAATTCTATTTTCAGTTCCTTAAGTTTTGCTTCCGCATCTTGTGTAAACCCATTTGCAGATAAACTCAATAGTAATAGAAAGAAACATATCCTCATATGTGTCTATTTGATAAGTGAAAATGTCCAGGCGGCAAGCAAAGCACCTGCTATCGGTCCCACAATCGGTATCCAACTATAACTCCAGTCGCTGTCTCTTTTTCCGGGTATAGGTAAAAGAAAATGCGCAATCCTTGGTCCAAGGTCTCTTGCCGGGTTTATCGCATAACCGGTAGGGCCGCCTAAGGATAAGCCAATACCTAAAACTAATAAGGTTACAGGTAATGCATCCAAAGTTCCTAATGAAGTTGTGGCAGGTGTAAAGGCCAGTGCACCAAACATTAAAACAAAAGTTCCGATGAACTCTGTTATGAAATTATGTAAAGGACTGCGGATGGCCGGGGCTGTACAAAATATTGCTTTTTTCAGATCAGCATCTGAAGAAGCTTCAAAGTGTTTGTTATATGTCAGCCACACTAATACTGCTCCGGTAAAAGCCCCGGCTAATTGTGCCAGTAAATAAGAAGCAACTAAGGAAGATTTAAATGCTCCGGTTGCAGCTAAGGCAATAGTAACGGCGGGGTTCAGGTGACCACTTCCTCCCAGTTTCACCGAAGTATATACACCGAGAAACACTGCCATAGCCCAGCCAAAAGAGATGACGATCCAGCCACTGTTCTGACCATAAGTTTTGTTTAAGACAACATTGGCCACCACACCACCACCCAAAAGAATGAGAAACGCAGTACCGATAAATTCGCCGAGAAATGGAGACATAAGCAATC
Source organism: Chitinophagaceae bacterium (assembly GCA_016719165.1). Taxonomy (GTDB): domain Bacteria; phylum Bacteroidota; class Bacteroidia; order Chitinophagales; family Chitinophagaceae; genus JJ008. Next base: position 90,927 of record JADKAJ010000003.1, read on the forward strand.
GTTTTAGTCAGGAAGATAGTTTTTTGCTATCGCATTAAAGTTATTGATTTGTTCTATTATCCAGGTTTGATCTTTGTCCATTTCTTTGCTCATGATTGCTGCCACCGCAGGTGCTTTCTCCATTGCAACAATTGCATCCAGCAATAATTGTCTTGTTCTGCGGGAAAGAAAATCCTCCACCGTCATACACATTTCTTCAGCTATAGATTTTTGGATGAACGTTGTAAGCTCACCGATAGTTAAAGATTTTATTTCAGCAGGTATTACAGGTTTATCATGACCTGCCAGTTTCATGTCTGCAGTGATACAATTTCTTTTTTCTAGCCCGGCTTTTTCTATGGCTATGTTTACCACATCTTCCGCCATTTTCCGGTATGTGGTCCACTTGCCTCCGGTAATAGTTATCATTCCCGAATCTGCAATTGTTACTAAATGATCTCTTGCCAGCGCTGCTGTTTTTTTACTCTTCCCTTTTACCAATGGCCTTAACCCGGCAAACATACTTTTTACATCGCTGCGTTGTGGGTCCTTGGTCAGGTAGCGGCCGATATGTGTAAGTACGAAATTAATTTCTTCTTCGAAAGGTATTGGTTCTGCTGAGATTCTTTTGACGGGAGTGTCGGTTGTGCCCAATACAACTTTATTATGCCAGGGCACTGCAAACAATACCCTGCCATCATCTGTCCTGGGAACCATGATGGCCGTATCACCGGGTAGAAATTCTTTGTCAACCACTAAATGTATTCCCTGGCTGGGGCTGATGATACTTTCATGTTTGGGATCATCCATTTTCATGACAGTATCGGTAAACACACCAGTAGCATTGATCACTACTTTGCTTTTTACTTCCCATCCTTTACCCGTTAGTGAATCTTTCACCCATACACCACAAACTTTCTGTTGCATTTTTAGTAAACCTGTAACCGGGAAATAATTCAGCACCACTGCACTATGCTGTACAGCTGTTTGTGCAATACTGATAGCCAGCCTGGCATCATCAAACTGCCCATCATGGTACACAACTCCCCCGGTAAGTCCTTCTGTGTCCAACGTGGGGACCAATGACAGCGTTTCTTCTTTTGATAATAATACTGATGGGCCAAGACCCAGTTTGCCGGCCATCCAGTCATAGATCTTAAGTCCGATTCCATAAAAAGGTTTTTCCCACCACTTATAGTTGGGTACAATGAATTGCTGGTTGTGGACCAGGTGAGGAGCATTTTTCAGCAACTGGCCTCTTTCTTTCAATGCTTCCATCACTAACCTGATATTTCCCTGCTGCAGGTAACGGACACCACCATGAACAAGCTTGGTGCTTTTGGAAGAAGTGCCTTTGGCAAAATCGTATTGTTCAAAGAGAATTGTTTTTAATCCTCTTGATGCTGCATCTAATGCTGTTCCAAGTCCTGTTGCGCCACCTCCAATGATACAGATATCCCATTCAGGCTGGGATTCGAGTTGCTGTATCATGTGCTGGCGGTTCATATTTTTCAGTTGCACAATAACGGTTGTCAGGCTTTGTCATCCTTCGATAAACTCAGGATGACAAAGCCTGATTCAAGAAACGTTTTATACGATTTAGCTAATTCATTAATCTCATACTTATCCCTGTTAAATAATGCCTTTTTCTTTTTCCCTGATCACCCTTCGATAAACTCAGGGTGACATCAACTTTTCGTTATTTAGCATCTGCCCATGCAATCGAAGCATTAACTGCCCTTTGCCAGCCCTTAACCAGCTCATTCCTTTTCTCATCAACCATAGAAGGAGAAAATGATTTGTCTGCCTGCCATTGTTCTTGTATCTCTTCAACACTTTTCCAATAACCAACAGCAAGGCCTGCGAGGTAGGCTGCGCCTAATGCAGTGGTCTCGGTAATCTTAGGCCTCACAACTTTTGTATTCAGAATATCGCTCTGGAATTGCATTAGCTGGTTATTTACGGTGGCCCCGCCATCTACTCTTAATTCTTTGATATGAATCGCGGCATCTGCCTCCATTGCTTTCAGTACATCAAAGGTTTGGTAAGCAATACTGTCCAAAGCAGCTCTTGCGATATGAGCATTGCTGCTGCCTCTTGTCAAGCCAAAAATGCTGCCCCTGGCATATTGATTCCAATGTGGTGCTCCCAGGCCTGCAAAAGCAAGAACGATATAAACACCTTCAGTATCTTTCACCTGTGCGGCTAACTTTTCTATTTCGGCAGAAGTCCGGATGATCTTCAATTCATCCCGGAGCCATTGAACAACTGCGCCGGCAATGAATACACTTCCTTCCAATGCATATTCCGTTTTATTATCTATTTGCCAGGCAATAGTTGTCAGTAAATTGTTTTTGGAAGCAATAGCTTTCTCCCCGGTATTCATAAGCATAAAGCAACCGGTTCCATAGGTATTCTTCACCATACCGGGTTGTGTACATAGCTGTCCGAACAAAGCAGCCTGCTGATCACCGGCAATACCCGCAATCGGAATTCTTGAATCAGGTATGATACTCCCGGTGACTCCATAGATTTTGCTGCTGGGTTTTACTTCCGGTAACACAGAAGCAGGTATATCAAATATTTTCAGCAACTCTTCATCCCATTGCAGGGAATGAATATTGTAAAGCATTGTTCTAGATGCATTGGAAACATCGGTGACATGGACTTCTCCGTTGGTGAGTTTCCAGGTGAGCCATGAATCAATGGTTCCAAATGCAAGTTCTCCATTTATTGCTTTTTGTCTTGCGCCTGTTACATTATCTAATATCCATTTCAGTTTGGTGGCAGAGAAATACGCATCGATGATCAACCCTGTTTTTCGCTGAATGGTTTCTGCCCATCCGGCTGATTTCAGTTTATCGCAGTCTGAAGCAGTTCTTCTGTCCTGCCAGACTATCGCATTATAAATGGGCTGACCTGAACTTTTATCCCAAACTACGGTAGTTTCCCGCTGATTGGTGATGCCAATGCCTGCAATTTGCTTCATATTAATATTGGCTTTGGCTACTGCCTCTGCCATCGTACCGTATTGGGTGCTCCAGATCTCTTCTGCATCATGTTCTACCCAGCCGGGTTGAGGAAATAGTTGCCTGAATTCTTTTTGTGCCTGGCTGATGATATTGCCTTGTTCGTCAAATACAAGGCTGCGGCTGCTGGTTGTACCCTGGTCAAGGGCCAGTATGTAATGTGAAGGCATTTAATCAAAATTTGTAACTGGTAAGTTAAGTAAAACTTTGATTGCGAGCAGGAGGAGTCAATGAATTAAAATGCTACCCGGAAACTTCCGAAAATACCAAAGGTTTTATCATCATCCTTTTTTAGTGTAGAGGGCAGTACTCTCCATACAAAATCAATACGGAAGACTTTTAAAATATTATCAATCCCGGTACCTAATTCCAAATAAGTTTTCCCATCAAGTGATTGGAAAGTATGCCCCTGTTTAAAATTCAGCGCCTTATTGGCTGCAGATAAACTTCCCCAGAGGGATTTAGCTGTCCAGAACTGCCGGAAGCGCAGCTTGGGAAATAAACGGAAAATACCGTTACCTATATTATGCTCAAAATTGATTCCGGCATATCTATCATGAATAAACTCCCAGCGGTTCATCATGTTAAAGGCATATTTATTATAATAGTATAACTCATTGCCCGGTGCAATATCCAGCATGGTATAGGGCAGGGTACCAAATGTTTTTCCGGCATAGATATACCAGGAAATATTCCCATACGGCGGGACTTTGAAATAATCGGATACGCTGGCAGAAACTTTTGTATAGCTATAGCTGCTTTTCAATACACCGGAAAATCCGCGGCTGATATTAATTTCACCAATAGGATAGATACTGCCGAGACTGGTACGGTAAAAATGACTTTCCAGGAATCTTTCCAGGTAGGCAAAACGCAACCGAACCGAAATTTCAAAGTTGGTAAGCGGATTACCACTTGCATCGGCCCTGAATGAATCAATTGGAATAAGATTTCTCAATGGCAAATAAGACTTATGTGTGATCGTCAGTTTATTCGACATCCAGGGAAGTGTTTCTTTATAAAACTCAAAACGTTTTTCATTGACTTTGATATTTTTTACGGGGATGCCATTCTTTCTTACAGCCAGGGCAAAAATATTATCCTGTGATACTTCCCCGTAATAGTTCTGTCCCCAGTCCAGGTCGTTGGTAAAAGAAGCATAAAGGAACATCCGCGGATCTTTTTTTAGGCAGGTAGAAAATTTCTCCCATGCCTTTCAGGTTCCTGTCACCAAAGCCATAGGCGAGGTAGCCATGCAGCTTGATCTTTTTATCAAAAAGTTTATTGGTGCCTAAATCAAACCGCATCCGGAAACCTTCCCATCCATTGGAGGTTATCCAGTTCATCCAGGGGCCGATCTGGAAATTACCGATGTCTTTATAACCGGTACCTATAAATGCCATTGTTTTGGTGAAACGCTGAAAGACCGGCGCATTGGTAAGAGTGTCAATCATCTTAATGATGCCTGCTTCTGTTTTACTAAGTGGCTCATGTCTTGCTTCAACCCAAAATTCCTTTTTCTTTTCATCTGCATTAGGAAGAGTGATAATCTCTTCCATTATTTTATTTTTATCCAGTTCATTCAGTACAGACGTGTCATTAATAATAACATTTCTGTAAGTGGTTGTTTTACGGCCAATAAAACCAGGGCGGTCCTTCCCAACCGGGGATACATCCGCCACAAATTTATCTTTTGCTAAAAACCAGGTGGAATCATTGATCATTTTATATTCCTGTATCAGGCTGAGATTTTCCACAAAATTCACATTGGCTTCTCTGCCCAGCCGCAGGTTCATTTTTTGTATGGCAAATGTGCCAACATGTACCCAGCAATCCCCTTCAAACGTATCTCCACCCTTTCGGCGCGGTGTAAATACAAGGTGGAAATAGCGATTATTAGCGATAAGCTGTGTGTCAATCACCCTGTAATTATAATAGTAATCACCATTGTCACTTATCGGGCTTACAAATTGTTTATCAAAAACCGGAATGAAGTTGTTGTATACATTCACTACCTGGTCCATACCACCCAGCATTTTCAATGCACTTTCATTTTTTACGCCGTTGGTATTGGCAGCTTTTATTATTTCTCTTCTTTTCTTTGGACTCTTTTGGTAATAATAATCGGAGAGGGCTTCTGTAAGATAAGTAGGCAGATACTTCAATCCTTCAGCGGTATCTATATTTTCATTGATAAGATCGCTGATCGGTTTGAACGGTTTGAATTTTCCGAATTTTTCAAAATTGATATTCTTCAGGTCCAGTTCCAGTTTATTATATAATTCGTATGAAAAATTATCAAACCGGTAACGGTCATTCCGGGGTTTGTTTTGAACGATCTTTCTCCAGACCAATAACCCTTTATTTACTTTGACTTTCAGCTGGGCGCCTTCGTTAAAAGTGCCCCTTTCCATGAGTATTGTTGTTAAGATAGAATCGTTGCTATTAGTAAGAACAAACCGAAAGGGTTGATAGCCTACACAAGTGATTTCAAGTGTATCTGAAGGCCATTTATTAAAATAAAAGGTAAAAGAGCCAGAGGAGTCAGTCAGTTTTCCAAGGGTAGTATTTTTGAAACTTACTGATGCAAAGGGGATAGGCTCTTCACTATGGGAATCTTTGACAGTACCCCTGATGGTTTTAGTTTGGGACAGCACAGGTAAGGCAACCACCAGCATATTTAGGAGAAATAGGATAAGGTATTGTTTCAACGGGAGCATTATGCTGTAAAAATACAACGGCTAATAATATCAGGGAGTGTTAAATTGATAGAAGGCCGGGTGGGTCAAAAAAATAATTTGGAAATGTAGAAAAGCTCTACTTACTTTGTATTTCAAAGTGCTTTTATGAATGAAACCAGCCAACAAAATGATTCTTTGCAGGACATTAAAGATATCCGCCGTATTATGGACCGGTCAAGCCGCTTTCTTTCATTAAGTGGTTTAAGCGGAATAGCAGCAGGTGTTTGTGCCCTGGCAGGTGCTGTTGTTGCCAACAATATTCTGAAGAATTATTACGGTAGTTATAATAGCCAGGGTTTTTTTTCTGGTGATGATTTTAGCCGGCTCAAGATCAGGCTGGCAGGGTTGGCGGCAGTTGTTTTTGCAATGGCATTTGCTTCTTCCTTTTACCTGACATGGAAGAAAGCCAGAAAGCAGGGACTACCTGTATGGGATTATACGTCAAAACGATTAGCCTGGAATATGATAGTACCGCTGGTTACCGGAGCTGCTTTCATTGCGGGAATGCTCAGGTATGATATATGGATATTTGTAGCACCGGCATGCCTGCTGTTTTATGGCCTTGCTCTCGTAAATGCAAGTAAGTACACTTTATCAGATATTCGTTATTTGGGTTATTGTGAGATAGTATTGGGGTTGGTCAATATGTTTTTTATTGGCTATGGTTTATGGTTCTGGGCAATTGGTTTTGGCGTATTGCATATCATTTATGGAATCATTATGTGGTCGAAATATGAAAGAAAATAATAAGTGGAAGGTTTGATCAGAAGAAAAAAGTATGAAAAATCCTATAACTGGTTTAAGTAAAGTGTTTGAAAGCCGCATCCGACTTGGTGTGATGAGTGTATTGATGGTAAACGAGGAGGTGAATTTTAATGACCTGAAAGAAATGCTGGAAGTAACAGATGGTAACCTGGCCACTCATTTGGTAAACCTGGAAGAGAATGGTTTTATTAAGGTGCATAAAGGTTTTATCGGAAAGAAGACCAATACCACCTATTCAGTAACCAAGTCCGGGGAAAAGGCATTTAGAGAGCACATCATTGCATTGGAAAATATGATCAAAGGGAATGAAGTAGATTTTTTTTTGCACTTATACTTTGAAATACAAAGTACTTTTTAAATTATTGGAAATTAAAATGAATCATTTCTTATATACTTTCTATACATGGATTTTATCCCTGCTTGTTCTGGTAGCGGGGCTTGCAGGATATGATTTTTACTTTTTTGCAGCCGGACAATCTTTTGAATGGTTTTTTGCGTAGTTTATTGCTCTAATATTTTTTGATGGTTGCTTCTTCGCCGGCATTTTTAATGGCATGGGGTGTGCTTTCGATTATCATTATGTCTGCTTATTCCCAGGTTGAAAAAATTGGCCTTTGGATATTGGCAGTCATTCTGTCAATAGTTATAAATATTATTTGCTTGCTCCTTGTTTTTGCCAGAGAAGAAATTAGCCGGGAAATGTTATGGATGTGCTGGCCGGCTTACTTATCAGCTGCTGTTGTTATAACAATTCGTTCGAAACAATTTTTCAGTTTAATTCATAAATCTAAGAATGATGGAAACACTTGAATCAATCAAAAGCGCAACTTCCTTTTGGGGTAAAGGAAAATTATTTCTTAAATGTATTATCATCTTCCTGATGGCGATGCTGCTTTGGATACCTACTAACTTTATTATGGAAGTAGTAAAAGAAAGAGAGGGCCGGCAAAAGAAGCTATTGCAGATATCAGCAGTAAGTGGGCTGGACGACAAGCGGTAACCGGCCCTTTATTAATGATACCATACAAGTTACTGCTGGTTGATGAAAAAGGAAGCCAAAGCTGGCAAAGACAAAATGCGTACTTCATGCCAGATATGCTAGATGTTTCATCAAAAGTATTTCCCTGAAAAAAAAAAGCGGGGTATCTATGAAGTGGCTGTTTATAAAACGGATATTATGCTGACCGGAAGATTTAATAACATTCCGTGGCAGAAATTGGAAATTGCAGCAGATCAAATTTTGTGGAATGAAGCAGTATTGCTATTCAAAAGTACAGGACCAGTTGAAAGGTATCAATGAAGACCTTTTTGTAAAATGGAATGACAGTAGATTTGTTTTTACAACACAGGCAACCGGTCAGACCCCGCTCGAGGATGCTTTTTTTACATCAGTACCAATAACACAGGATAATGCTGCAAGCGGAAGCACTTTCAGTATTCATTTTTCTCTTAACGGATCGGAACAGTTACTTTTTTTCTGCGCTGGCCAGGGAGAATAAAATAGAGATGAGTTCCGTATGGCCCGACCCGGGGTTTACAGGAATAAAACTTCCGGATTCAAGACAGGTAACTGATAGTGGCTTTACGGCTAAATGGAAATATATGAACAGGGCGATGCCACAAGTCTGGAAAAATACTTTTTATAATTTCTCGCGGCTCAATTCGGGGCTGATTTACTGATACCGGTTGATAGTTATAACAAGACTGAGCGGTCGTAAAGTATGCCCTACTTTGTATTATGCTCACTTTTGCAGCTTTCTTTTGGTAGAAACTATTTATAAAAGACCATTACACCTGGTACAGTATGGCCTGGCTGGTCTGGCACTAGTACTGTTCTATACCTTGTTATTATCAATTTCTGAATATACAGGGTTTAACCTGGCCTACCTCATCGCCGGATCTTGCTACTATTGGACTGGTAGGTTGGTATGTGGGAAGCATTCTTAAATCATCCAAATTGGCTTTGTTTATCAGTTTTGTACTGGCAGTGGTTTACAGTTACATTTTCAGCATAATACAATTACAGGATTACGCATTGCTGATGGGAAGTATTGGTTTGTTTGTGGCTTTAGGTATCATAATGTATTTCTCAAGAAAATTAGAATGGTAATTATATAATAGCTTTAAATACAAAACCCTCTTTTTATAGTGTCTGGCTTTACTGTTATTTCATTTCTTTTCAGTCGGGGTCTCCCAAAATTTTAAAACGCCCCTTTGTACAATTGTAAGTAAAAAACCGGGGATGTTTGTTATTGCTTTTATTCTTGTATAGCAGATTATAAGTGTCTGCTTCTTGTTCTTCGCATTGCCAATTTGGGATTGAACTTAATTGTTTGGTAGATAGCATTGCTACTAAAATTAACGTATCAGAGCTACTGTTTTTTGAAAACCAATATGTCCTGTAAAATCTGTCATAATAATCGGAGTAGTTAGCTTTTATTAATTTCTCAAACTGAACAATGTGATTCTCTTTCTTCTCTACTTCAATATAAAATGGCTTAACCACATAGCCAATCAATTCTTCATTATCCTTCACTTCATAACTACCGCATTCTTTCTTTGTAAGTGTAAGAGTTAAATCCTTTATATGTATAATTTTCTTTGGTGCATTGCAAGAAATAAAAATTAATAACCCTAATATTGATAGTCTCATAACTGTTGAATTAAAATAATCTAAGAAATGTTCGTAATGTTTGATATAAAGGCAGGTTCATGTTTTGAGATGCAAGATTAGGTGGTAGTGATTGTAGATTTCCTGCAGCATTAAGGATAACACCTTGTGTTATTCCATTAGCTTCTTGATAAGCTGTGCGTAGAGGTAACCCATTTGCTTGCCTTAAAACATTCTCATAATACATGGCATTATATTCGTCAACTCCTCGCTGGTCTGGTGGAGTTCCAAACCAAGGAAGATTTCTAATTCCTAAGTTTCGGGAAAACTTATGAGCCATTTCATGGCCTAAAACAACATAGCTTGGCGAAGAATTAGATTTGCCCCCTTGAAGTATTTTTTGATTATCGCTTACAGAACCACTGTAATAAATATTGGGATCATTGATGGTATTACTATTAGGGTCGCCTCTCATAATGCTGTGGTCTAATATATCTGTAGCCAAATTGCTAACTATTGCATTACCCAAATCGTTTTTCTGGTTCGTTTTTAAATCACCAAGAACCATGTTGGAAAACTTTGTAGTCTTTCCAGTATATGCACTTCCATCCTTATTATTCCAACGTTGATTTTTTCATCTAAGTAAGATTAGCTTTCCTTCCGAAAATCCCTAAGAAACCTGTTTTAAAACTAATTCTTATTGTATCCCCTAACGGGTCATTGTACAAAATTGGATTATTATTCATCGCAGAGTATAAACTCTGTGAACAGTCATGTTTGGGGTCTGTCTGCCAGAACCTTCCTAATTGTGGGTCAAGGCTTCTAAAGTTTGTAGCATATAATTCCAATCCGCTACCATCACTGAACTCTTTATTCTGCAACTCAGAACCTTTATTAAACTTGAATTTGTTCTGGGGGTTACCAAACGCCAAAGCCTTCGACGATACCCCCGCCATTATTAACCCGAACGGATAGTAATATCTGGTTCAAAGAGCTTACTGCAATGTACAAAATCAGTTGTACAAAATAGATAAGGAAGCTGTGTTTTGAAGTATTTTAAAAAGGCTTAGAAGAAGAAAGTTTTCAGGCAGGTGATGATTGGCCTTTTACCCGATTGGTTCATTACCTATTTAATGAAGAAAAAATACACAAATAAAATGAGAAAGGGCACTGACAGCAGAATATCAAAATACTTGTAAGTTGTTTGCTTCCTAAATATCCTAAACACGGAGAAAATACTAAAAATCACACCAATTATACAAATCGGTAGTATAATATACCAACTTATAATTCGGTCTACAGGCGGACTAAATAATTCTAAGTAATTAAACAGCCAGTATTTAACAACACAGAGAAAGAAACATATTAAAGAAACAAAACCTGGTCGCATGATAGTTTATTTACTCCATATTACCCAAGGGTACTTTACCCCATTTGACAACGCTTTTTGGTCAGCTTTTGTATCAGGTCCATTGAATGTAATTCGACTATTTGTATCTGCCCCATCCAGAATTCTTTTTTCCGAAAGCCCAATCATAGAAAATGCCTTCCCTGTCATAAAATTGCCTGCATCGTAAACATTATATAAATCATTTGTATGCTCAAATTTTACAAACCCCTGAGTTCCGTCCTTCGCAAACTTACTTTGAATCGGTGGACCAATATTTACATTACCCCCATCTTTTGTCAAAGAAGTCATATCATCAGCGAAGTCAAAATCATTATGCCCCAGTTTAAGTAAGTACAATCCTACCGACAAGAGGGCTCCAGGTGCTTGCGGATTTGCATTGTCCTTAGATTGAAATTTATCCCTTATCTCTCCGATTTCCAAATCATTGAAATTAGTTGACATCTCTTTGCTAGAGTAGGGCGTAAATATTCTGGTAGAATTCTCAGAATAGTCAAAATCATATCTTACAGATTTTTCTGGTAACATTGCCTGAAATTGCTTCTGGTCAAAGTTCTGGTCAATAAATTTCAATTCTTGGTTACCCAACATTACTTTGTGGGGACCGTCAGCCTTTTCTACTTTTGTAATATAACCTTGTGAATTAACCCGAATAATATCATCAGGCTTCATACCATCAGGGTCAATAAATCTTATTGGGTTATTAAAGGTATAATTATAAGGGGAGTGCCTTCTCATCTTTTCACTTAATGGGTCGATATGATTCCATCTCCCAATCTGGGCATCGTATATCCTTGCCCCGTAGGCTAACCATTCTAGTCCTGATCCATTACTGAACTCCTGTCTTTGTTCTTCCTTACCGTTATATTTTAATTTGTTATTAGGATTTCCAAAAGCTAACGCTTTGCCAGATATCCCCTGCATTATTAACCCGAACGGATAGTAATATCTGGTTCAAAGATCTTACTGCAATGTACAAAATCAGTGAGAAAAATGGGTGGGGAAGCTTCTCGATTTCAAGTCAAGCCTGTTACTTCGTATTAGCCCAATGTCGGCTGCCGCAAAAAAACACTACACATTGCAGACATGGGCAGGAACGATTAAGAGAGGAGAAGCTGGCCGGGAAAAAAATGAAGGTTAATCTTTTCCAACTGATTGCCCAATAACAAAGCCCCTCACGAGGCTTTGTTATTAATATTTGTACTTGATTCAATCCGTATCTGTCGATTTTTAGAAGGAGGTAACAATGAAAATTTTACATTATTCTCATCATAAGAAAAATTAGGTCTTCTGGATTGTAATTCATGTATAAAAAGTTTGATAGGCAATATCCTGTATATCCTCCGATTCCCATAATTGAAGGGCCCGTATATAAGTCTCTGCATTTACAAGTGAAAAATTAAATCCTAAATGTAATACTATGGCGGCTTCAGTCGCAGTTGATCCAGACTCCCATAGTATTTTCATATCATTTTCGTCTATCTTGTTATCGGTATTCTTGTTTAGGATACCAATGAAGTGTTTAATCTTTGGATGTATTATCATTGCGATGTACTATTAGAGGTAGTTACTAAATTAATCCTTCTTGTATCTGTATCCGGAAGTTTTGAACCCACTGGCCTTAATCTTGAAAATTCAATATAACCATTATTATAGCCACCAGCCTTAACTAACTCCGTTAACTCCTTTTGAAGATTCATAAAAGTGGAAGATCCTATTGTATTCTGCATTCCAATACTTCCTAATCCTCCTTTTGCATTAGTAATTTCAAGATTTGTAAAACCAATTGCACCTTTACTTACATTGATTTCACCTGTTATTATACCTGCTTCTGTTCCAGCAGCTACTTGAATATTAAAGAATCCAGTTTTAGCATCAACCGCCAAATTTGCCCCTCCTTGCATCATCCCGATTTCACCACCTGCCTCAAAAACTCTTGCTTTTGTTGCTAATGATACAACATCATCTGATGCGGATGCTACAGTTGATAATTCAGAAGCAACCATTCTTGATTCCGACAAGACTGTTGAAGTCATCGATGTTGGAGAAGTTGGCGATGGAAATCCAAACACTTCAGCCGCAAGTACAATAGATGCAGCCTGTGCAAACCCTGAACCATAATCTCCAGCAGCAATTGTTCCTCCTATAGCAACGGCAACAGTAAATGCTTTACTTGCTCCTGCTCTCACAGCAACTCTTTCTTCTAATTGGGGATCTTGATATTTTTCCGGAGCTAACATCACGTATATCTCTTTCAACATTATTATCAGCCCAAACAGCCTCCAAACCCTCCAATTCAACATGGCTTGTTACTTTATTCTCACTAAAGGCATAAGTGCTATTGTAAACATATTTTTCAGAAAGCGGGTCTATCTGTATAAACCTTCCAATTTGTGGGTCATGATTCCGCCACTTAAATCCATACCAATTTAATCCTAGTTCGTCGTCTAGTGGTTGACCTTGAAATTTTTCATTCTTATTTTCAGGATTTCCGAATGATAATGCCTTACTACTTATCCCTGCCATTATTAACCCGAACGGATAGTAATGTATTCGGCCAAAAGGCTTACTGGCACTATATTTTCAAAGAACCTAATTCTGTAAAATCATACCAAAATTGCATTTTTTTGCTCAGAAAACTATCCTTTTTTTACGGATATACCGCATAGAACAGGTTACATCGCAGTTTTTGATGTGCGCCTTTTGGCTTGTTTAACCAGTGATTTCATTTGTTAGTTTGACCTGTTCATAAATAATTAACCAGAAATACCACTTTGTGGTATTGTTTGGTATTAAAATATTTACCACATTCGAATATTGCTTCACGGGATCACATAATGTTTTGTATGATGAACCGAATTCTGATACTGCTTATTCTTTTTTATGCTGCACAAGATTTGTTTGCACAGGATTCTGTTCAGATAACACGGCAGATTTCTACTGGCTATATAGATGCCGTTGCCGTAATAGCAAAAAGCCTGGAAGAAAAACTGGATAAAAAATCTGAGAAAGCACTAAATCAGCTGCAAAAGCAAGAAGAAAAACTCAGGAGCAAACTTGAAAAGATTGATTCTATAGCAGCAAAAAATGCCTTTGCCGGTGCAGAAAACAAATACAAAGAGTTAGCACAAAAGCTGAAGGATAGTAAGCTGCGGCAATATATACCTATGATAGACAGCCTCAGTACATCACTGAAGTTCTTAGGAAGCCAATCCTCAATTTATCTCACAGGCCAAAGAAGTAAAGGAAAAACTGAAGGAAGCCATAAGCAAGATGGAGGCATTAAAAGGCCAGCTACAAAAAGCGGAGGATATCAAACAGTTTTTAAAAGAAAGAAAACAATACCTGAAGGAGCAATTAAGCAAATTCGGTTTTACCAAAGAGTTAAAGAAGATCAATAAGCAGGTGTATTATTATGCCCAGCAGCTGAATGAATATAAAGAGATATTAAAGTACCCGAAGAAGACGGAGAAAAAGGTGCTGGAACTGCTGGCAAAGACAAAACTGTTCAGGGATTTTATGAGAAAGAATAGTATGCTGGCTTCGTTGTTCAGAATGCCGGGGGATCCCAATGATCCTGCTTATGTAGCCAGTCTTGCCGGATTACAGACAAGGGCACAGGTGAATAGTCTTATACAAACACAGATAGCTGCCGGTGGCCCCAATGCCCAGGCACAGTTTCAGCAGAACCTGCAGGCGGCACAATCGCAGTTGAATGAGTTAAAGGATAAAATATTAAAAGCAGGCGGAGGAAGCAGTAATGCTGAAATGCCGGAAGGATTCAAGCCCAATAACCAGAAAACAAAGTCATTTCTGAAAAGGATTGAGCTGGGTACAAATATACAGTCACAGAAATCCACTGGTTTTTTACCGTTGACCAGTGATATAGGCGTAGTGCCGGGTATAAACTGAATGATAAAAGCATAGTGGGGCTTGGCGCTTCTTATAAAATGGGATGGGGGCAGAATTTGCGCAATATCCGTATCAGTCACAGGGATTATCAGCCCGAAGTTTTATAGACTGGAAGCTGAAAGGATCTCTATGGGTCAGCGGCGGTTTTGAGATGAATTACAGAAGTGAGTTCCAGGAATTTTAATGTGCTGCAAAACTATTCATCGTGGCAGCAGAGCGGACTGATCGGTATCAGTAAAACGGTGCCGGTAAAGAGTAAGTTCTTTAAGAAGACATCGCTAAAACTGTTGTGGGATTTTTTGAGTTACCAGCAGGTGCCAAGAACACAGCCGGTGATTTTCAGGATAGGGTATAATTTTTAAATGAAATAATATGAGATTTTTTACATCCATTATTCTTTTATTATTCTTTTACATTGAGATAGAAGCACAAGGAAGTAACAATACGTTCAAGTTGCCCGAGGTGCTGCCACCATCACCAGATTTGGCAACACTGACAAAGGGAGCTGAACTCCGATCTACGCCTCATACCGGGGGAGCTAATTCTAGTATTCCTATTTATGAATTAAAGCTGAGAAATTTTTCTCTGCCTATAAGTGTTAACTACTCTTCAACAGGGTTTAAGCCTGAAGAAATCCCATCCAGGGTAGGATTATCATGGAGCCTGAATGCAGGTGGTGCAGTAACCCGTATTGTTAAAGGAAAGCCGGATGATTATTGTTCTCCACCGGCTCAGTATCTAACAGAATCGCAGGTGCTGGCAAAAGAATTCGAATTCTTTTTTCTTCCTTGAGGATTTAGAAGATCAGAACAGTAATCATGATTCTCAGCCAGACGAATACCGATATACTGTGAACGGACTAACGGGTAAGTTCATTATCAAACGGGATGGTTCTGTATTGCAGTTGCCTTATAATAATGTAAAAATTATTGTTTTGAAAAGCCAGGGAGCCGTTACGGATATTATCATCACGGATGGAGGTGGTGTGAAGTATACGTTTGGGGGCGGAGTGCAGGAAAGTACCCTGGAGCATAACCTGGTTTATGATCTGCTGCAAAAGCAAACTATTACAACGGCATGGATGCTGACCAATGTAACACTTCCCAATGGAGATTATATCGATTTTAGTTATGGCAGTCTTACGCATTATGTCAATTCCGGCGTAATATAGTCAGTACGAAAAGGCATCCTGGGGCCGGCATGTAATGAAACACTGGCCTGTCCGGTAGAAGCACAGTATTCAGAAAGAACAAATACAATCCGTTATTCCAGCCGCTACCTTACCGCTATTAATACAAATACCGGTACTGCGGTTGCTATCCTGTACGAGGACCGGCCTGATGCAGGTGGTGATAACAGGGTGAACCAGATTCTGGTATCCAACGGTTACGGAACGACCCTTCGAAGGCCGTGTTTCAATACCCGGACAGGCATATACCCAATCCCCCTTTAATGAAGGATTCTTTTGAAAAAGTAATACTTAAAGATCCCACTACAAGCAGCAATGAGGAGCAGGTTTTCGAATTACATTATGTAGATGAAGAAAATGCATTGGCGGGGGCCGCAATCACCAATAATATTGATCACCTTGGTTTCGCCAACGGCGCAAGTAATTCAACATTACTGCCTGTTGTAAATACCTATGTATATAATGGCTTTCCTTTATTTGCTTCTTATGGTACAGCTAACCGTGAACCCAACGGTGTTTATGCACAAAAAGGGATGCTCCAGAGAATAGTATATCCCACCGGCGGGCATGATGAATTTCATTATGAACCCAATATGAAAACATGGTGGGGCAATATTGAAAAGAAGAAAATAATAAGTGCAAGGCTGACAGAAACAGGAGGATATCCCTCCCAGTTTTACAATACCTATTTCACCGTATGTGAGGCACAAACCGGGGAGTTTCATTTGAGTACAGAGTGGATCGGGCCTTTACCAGTACCTGGGGGTGACCCTGCGCCAAAGGTTGCCATTGCTACTTTATATGATAATAGTACAGGTCTTGTGATAGAAAAGAGAACAGCATTTGGATATTCAGGTTTTCCCAATCATGAAGTATGGGGGGATTTTCATGTTCCCTTAAGCCCCGGGATTAACTATCGCTTTGAACTGGAAGTACGGAATGGCCCTAATAATAAGGCAAGGGCAGATATTGTCTATGACCAGTTATGCGGGACAGAATGGGGACAGATCAATGAAGAGTTATGCGAGTACGAGTAAGAAAAATTGTTTCCTATGATAATGTTTTCAGAAAGTCCCATTCAAAGTTTTATCATTACCGTTCGTTAACCGATACTTGAATCCTTCGGCTCAGAAACTGTATTATCCTCAATATGTTACTGCTTATTCCAACGGACTGTATTGCGGGTCGAGTAACCTTGAAATATTATGTAATGGATTCCTGCTGAGTTCGAACAGTGCTACCACCTTGTATGATAATGAAGCCGGGGGTGTGGTTTATAAATGGGTAATAGAAAGTGATGATTCCCTATTCTCCAACGGTGGGGTCGAGCATACGTTTATCAAACAGGGACAATTTATTGGCAACCAGATCATCGGAGAGACGGTACCCAATCCCCCGGTGGACCCCTATAACTATATGAATGGCCTAGAGAGCCAGACCCGGTTTTTTAACCATAACATGGAGTTTGTAAAAAAGATAACGAATTATTACAGTACAGATTCCCGAATCAATGATGCTGAATTAAATAACTATATCGTTCGCAAGCGATTCAGCCCTATGTTAGCCGGAACACCACCATGGGATGATTACGATTTTCAGCACCTGGATGTTACGAGTTACAGCATATTTACCCGATGGGATCATTTAGACAGGACGGTTACAGAAGAGTATGACCTGGTGAATAATAAAGTAATCACTTCAGAGGTACTCTTTACCTATGGCAGTGCGAATAATATATTACCTACTCAAACAAAAATTTACGACAGCGAAGGGACAGAACTCGAAAGGAAATTAAGTACCCCAATGATTTTAGTTACCTGCCCGTTTGCAGTACGATGGTAGCTAAAAAATATAGTGGAACCGGTACTGGAAGAAAAGTCTTACAAAGAGACCAAGCTGTTATCCCAAACCAATACGGAATACAGAGACTGGTTTAATAACGGCGGTATACTGGCACCGGAATTTATAAAAGATCAGTAAAGGGAATGGTGCCCAGGAAACAAGGGCAAGATATTATCAGTACGATGCCAAAGGCAATCCTTTGGAAGTTGCGAAGGAAAACGATATCCGCCTTTCCTATATATGGGATTATAATGCTACCCTGCCCATTGCTGAAGTAAATAATGGCAGTTGGGGACAGGGGATTGCCTATTGCTCATTTGAAACAACTGCTAAGGGTGGATGGACATATAGTGGCACAGCATTAACAGAAGGAACCGAGCCCGGCGGTAAAAAGTCTTATAATCTGGCTAACGCAAATATTACCTATAACGGAACATTAATTACCGGCAAGAAATATGTAGTGAGTTATTGGATCAAAGGAGGTAGTGTTCTGGTAAATGGCAATGCGGGCATTATACAGTTAAGTAAAAATGGCTGGTCTTTATACCGGGGACAATCATTTATTCTGGCAACGGAGGGGTAACTATGTCAGGCACTGGTTATATTGACGAGCTTAGATTATACCCTGATGGGGCTTTCATGAAATCCTTCACTACAGCCCCGAAGTAGGTACTACATCTGCTGCCGATATAAACAATATTTTCCAAACATATGAATATGACGCTTTTAATCAGTTATTGCGGATCAGGGATATGGACAGAAATATCCTGAAGCAGTTTGAATATAAGTTCGGGACTGACCTGACAGGCTGCAATAATTCAACCCCTGACTGGCAGATGACCGGCAATTATCGTTGTGCAAAGAACAATATGGTTAACAATAACAATACAGGTATTAAGGAAAGAGAAGAGATGGACCTTAATAATTGCAGTGAAAGTTATGGGCAGACAAGATGGATGAGTATCGGCAGTTCAGCAGAGTGTCCTGTATTGAGTAATTGTAGCGGGCTTGATAAACGGGTAGTGAATGGTGTTTGTGAGACCGGCTGCAAAAAATTATTGAAGTCTGAATACCTGGGTAGCTTGGTGTGGATTTGTACTTTCCGGTATGAGTGGACAGATGGTTTTAAGGGCCCTGAGTTTACAGAGTCAGGTCCCTTCCATTGTCTTGACGTAATCTGTGATCTATAAATAAAGCCAACGAATAAAGCATTAAATGAATTTACATGAAAGTGCAAGCCATTAAGATATTTTTGATCGTTCTGCTAACTGTTCTTTATTACCATCCTATCAAAGCGCAGATAATACCCAACGGGCAGGGAGTGCCTGCAGTCAATTATGTACCGCCGCTTGAACAGGCAAACCTTGGGGGCCGCATCAATTATGTGCGGACATGGGATCCATGGAAACCTATTACAGATGCAGGCAGTGTCTCCGTGCAAAGCATTGCTGATGTAAAAGTAAATACTGTATATATGGATGGACAGGGCAGGCTAGCGCAAACAGTAAGCAAACAGGCTTCACCGGGTGGCAATGACCTTGTTGCTTATAAACAATTTGATCGCTACGGCCGCGAAACTGTGCAGCCTCTTCCCTATATTTCTTTTACAACGGATGGTAGTTTCAAGTCCAATCCATATGCAGCGCAACAATATTATTATAGTACCGGGGCTGTAAACAATAACCAGTATGCCGGAGAACAAATATATTTTGGCAGAACAGCACTGGAAACATCACCCTTACTGAGGCCTGATACTGTAATGGCTCCGGGTAACAGCTGGGCTGGTAGTTTGAAGGGCGTACGTTACTTCTACCAGGTAAATACAGAAACAGATGCGGTTCGGATATGGACCTTGGGTGATGCTGCCGGCAGTGTTCCTGCAACAGCAGGTGTTTACCCGGAAGGCAGGTTATATAAGAATATTGTTATTGATGAAGATGGTAAGCAGGTAATTGAGTATAAGGATTTAAAGGGCCAGATAATTTTAAAGAAAGTTCAGGAAAGCAATACACCTGGTCCGGCCCACAGTGGATGGGTATGTACCTATTATATTTATGATGACTACGGATTATTGCGCTGTGTGATACAGCCCAAAGGCGTGCAGTTATGTGAAGTACAGGGATGGTCGTTAAGCACTGAAGTATTAAATGAACAATGTTTCCGTTATGAATATGACCAGCGCAACAGAATGATCATTAAAAAAGTGCCGGGAGCCGGAGAAGTATGGATGTTGTACGATGCAAGAGACAGGCTGGTGATGACACAGGATGCAAACTTGCGGAATAGCAATCCTTCAAAGTGGCATTATACAAAGTATGATGAAGCCAACCGGCCAATAAGTGCCGGTCTGTTGATAAGCAGCGCTGACAGGGCAGCACACCAGGCTGCTGCTTATAATAGTACTACCTATCCTGAACTCTCCTATTATTCCCATCAAGTATTTACGACTACCATCTATGATGATAACTCAGAGTTTTCTTTTGATACACAGGATATAGGCAAGCTGGATGCAGGAGCCAATCCCTGGCCGCAGGCGGTGGTAAATTCATCTATAGTGTATGGCAAGCCGGTAAAGACTACCACAGCCACAGAGGGATTTTTGCAGCCAACGAACACCTATAGTTTTTATGATGAAAAAGGCAGGGTGATACAGGTGAGGGTCGAAGATGGACGTAAAAGAATAAGTACAACCACGAGCCGATATGATTTCAGCGGGAAAGTAATAGCTTCCTACCAGCGTCAATATGTCCCCGATCATGTACAGGGAGGCCCGCTTACGGTGACTGTGCTTACCAAAATGCTTTACGATGCCGGAGGCCGTTTACTTAAAACCTGGAAAAAAATAAATGATGGCCCTACGGATAAACTGATTGCAGACAACAGTTATGATGAACTGGGTCAGCTCAAATCAAAGAAACTGGCGCCTGCCTTTAATAATAATGCAGGAATAGAAACCCTGGAATACAGTTATAATATCCGGGGCTGGCTTAAAAGCATCAACCAGCAATATGCCACAGGAAGCACCAACAGCAATTGGTTTGGACAGGTGCTTAGTTATGATCATGGGTTTACCTTCCAACAGTACAATGGCAATATCAGCGGCCTGCAATGGCGGGGAAAAAGTGATGGTGAGCAGCGGGCTTTTGGGTTTACCTATGATAACCTTAACCGGTTTGTATCTGGTGATTTTACCCAACTTTCGGGCAGCGGATGGAACACCAATACCGGATTAGATTTTACCGTCAACAATATGAGTTATGATGCCAACGGGAATATAGTTACGATGAATCAAAAAGGGTGGAAACTTGGCGGATCATTACTCATTGACCAACTGACCTATAGTTATGAGACGGCCAGTAATAAACTAAAGCAGGTACTTGACGGGGTAAATAATTTAAATAGCCATCTCGGTGATTTTAAATACGATCCGCTCACAAAGGGTAGTACAGATTACAGCTATGACAATAATGGCAACCTGGTAAGGGGATAATAACAAAGCGATCAAAGATGATAACCTGCAGGCCATAGAGTACAACCACCTGAACCTGCCGGTGCTGATACGGGTAAAAGATAAGGGAACCATTGCCTACCGGTATGATGCCAACGGCAATAAAGTAAGCAAGATAGTGACGGAGGGCGGCCAAAAGAAGGTGACCAATTATTTTGCCGGTTTTGTTTACGAGTTTACCACAACCGGAGCAGTAGAGGATGGAATTGATGTGCTGCAATTTTTCGGCCATGAAGAAGGAAGGATCAGGCCAAAAGGAAATGAGTTTGTCTATGACTATTTTATCAAAGATCATTTGGGTAATGTACGGATGGTGCTGGCCGAAGAGCAGCAATCCGATATGTATATAGCGGCTACGATGGAAACAGCCACGGCCACCCAGGAAGAAACATTCTATAGTAATCTGCCCGAAACCCGGACCGATGTACCGGCTAATTATCCCCCGATAAGTGGTAATCAAAAAGTGGCCCGGCTGAGTGGTAATGAACAATCCGATCCCGGCGGTGTAAAAATTGGACCGGCCATTTTATTAAAGGTGATGGCCGGCGATAAGTTTAATGTTATGGTAAACAGCTGGTGGGAGGCTGTAACGAGACCGGGTACCCCTACCAGCCCCTATAATGCCCTGCTGAATGCGCTGAGTGGCAGCATCGCAGCACAGAACGGTAATCATGGCAGCAATGTAGAACTGGCCAATAGTGCAGAGATAAATGCAACTGTGGGCAATTATCTAAACACCCAGACAAATTATAATACTACACGGCCCAAGGCATTTTTGAACTGGCTGCTGCTGGATGAGCGGTTTAACTATGTAGCGGGCAGCAGTGGCTTTGAACAAGTGGGTGCAGCTGATCTGTTAAATACCCACACACAAACGGATAAGCCTGTAGAAAAAAGCGGTTATTTGTATATTTTTGTAAGTAACAGTACACCCAATATAGATGTGTTCTTTGACAATTTACAGGTAACGCATAACCGTGGGCCGCTGGTGGAGGAAACGCATTATTATCCGTTCGGGTTAATAATGGCGGGAGTATCGTCAAAGGCTTTAAACAACACTCCAGAAAATAAAAACAGATACAACGGCAAAGAACAACAATCAAAAGAGTTCTCTGATGGTTCGGGGTTAGATTGGTATGACTATGGGGCAAGAATATATGATGCCCAAATAGGAAGATGGAATCATATAGACCCGTTGAGTGAAAAAATGCGGCGTTACTCTCCGTACAATTATGCGTTTGATAATCCATTAAGATATATTGACCCGGATGGCATGAAGCCAACTGATGATTACCAGTTGGGTAGAAATGGTATAGCTGTTAAAATAAGAGAAACTGAAGATAAGACTGACAGGCTATATGCTTCAAAGAAAAATGGAGAAATTGATAGAGCAAAATCTATTGAAATGTCAAAGGGGATTGCAAATAGTGCTGAATTAACTGAAGCAGGTTTGACAGTCAAAGTTAATAATAGCAAAAAAAGTGCTCAGAACCTATTCGAATTTGCAGCGAATAACACTGACGTAGAGATTGCGTTGATTCATATAAAAAACGGGGATAGGTATGAAAGTTATGTGTCAACATCATCTAGCCCTGAGGAGGTTGCCATCAATAGAACATTTTTAATAAATGAAACCAAAGACGGTAAGGTGGTTGAGGAAATTGACCATAGCCACGTAACAGAAGGGCGGATAAGTTTATGGAAACCTTCTGGATTTGATAGCAATGGGAAGATAATTCCTGCGCAAGACGGAGATGCAGCAGCAGCTGCAAGAAATGAACAACGAGTTAATCCCAATATTATTCATAAGGTATACATACCAGATACTGGAGCTTATATCCAATATAACTCAAAAAGAATACTAAAATGATTAAGCATATAGCGCTTTTTATTTTAATAGCAGGAGTTTCATGCAAAACAAGAGTTGATAACACGTTGAGTGAAGTCAAATTTCATAACAAAAAAATTACTGAATTAATTTATAAATATATAGAGACAATAAAAAAAGACGGACGAAGGTTCATGACAGTTATCTGCACTAAAAGCAATGACACAACAAGCTTTATTATGATTGATTCCTATCCAGATAACAGTAAAATTAATTTGAATGGAGTCACAGAAATAAATCAAGTAAAAATATTTTTTGCTGGAGATTGTTTAGAGTCAGAATTTCTTACGTTAACAACAGATAATTCAGAAGAATTAGATAAAGAGGCGGAAAAAATTAATGTTCAAGTTAATGAGTCTGTTGTTAAAATGAGAGAGCCCACTATTTGGGAGTTTTATTTTAAAGGGGATAGTTTATTTAAATATATCCCCTGACGAGTTTTTGTATTTTTTTCTCTTCCAACGTCTCCTCCGCCCCACCCGTAAACTTTCCTGCCCATGTCTGGCGGTGTACAGCATAGTGTGTAGCAGCCGACATTGGGCTTATACGAAGTAACAGGCTTGACTTGAAATCGAGGTTTTCTTATCTAGTATTTTACAACTGATTTTGTACATTGCAGTAAGATCTTTGAACCAGATATTACTATCCGTTCGGGTTAATAATGGCGGGAATCAGTAGTAAGGCATTGAATAATTTACCAGAGAATAAGTATAAATACAATGGTATTGAAAAAGAAGATGCTTTTGCAATTGGAATATACGATGCACAGTTAAGAGAGTTAGATGGACAAACGGGAAGATGGTGGCAGATAGACCCGAAGACCGAGAACATGGAAATGTGGTCACCGTATGCTTCTAATTATGACAACCCGATTACTTACATGGATTTTTTAGGTGATGAACCGGAAAGTGCTGACGGATGCTGCGGGGCGCTACTTAATCTTGTAGAAGATGTTTTGATTTCTGCAAGCGGTGTTTTAAATGGAGCTGTAAATACACTAAGTTTCGGGCTAATTTCCATGATCCTTTTGGAATGAGGGATAAGCTTGGCGGTGACAAATTAGACTTATATAATAATTCAGTTACGGTAGGAAAAGTTGGATCTTTATTCACTCTTGGTGGTGCTAGGGCGAAAACTCCTCCTATGGAATTAATTCCAATTGTCGGAAAGGGGTCAACTCCAGTCTCTGTAAAAACCCAACCTGTATCTCCTCCTGTTGTTCCATTTGCTCAACAAAACTCATCAGGGAAAGGGGGCGGAAAAAATGCACAACATGCAAATCAAAAGGCAAGAGAAGCTGCTCAAAAGAAATACGAAGCGGCTAAAGAAAATTATAATACTTTAAAAAGTAAAGCGAATAAAACAAAAGAAGATAAGACCGCTGAAGCAAAAGCGAAAACAGAAATGATTCATCAAAAGAAAAAGATGGATGAAACTGGTGAAAATCATTCACAAAAAGCGAAAGGGAGTAATTAGAATATGGAATTATATACTTTTATAATGGAATATTTTAGAGTACTTATATTAGTCAAGTTAAGGCTCAAGATGAGTATAATGCAATGCGTCAGTGGATTAGCAACTTAAATGTTCATGAGATAAAAGGCCTTACTATTAGAGATAAACAAAAAATAATAAAAAATGATTTTGAAGATGAAGAAGCTGTATTGATAAAAGGGATAAAAAATACTTGGCATTTTTCAATTAGGACAAAAAAGAGTATAGGATTTGTAAACTTTGTAATGACAAAAAAGAATTAGTAAAGCCAATCCCTTCTTCTTGGTTGCCCTTAGAATGATTAATAAATAAAATGAAAGATACACGGTAGCCCCGTTGTGTTTATTGTTCTTGAATCAGTAAGCAAATTATAAGTTATCAGAAAGTTGCCAGCAGTCTGAGACTACGACTCAAATATATTTTGCTAATTATACCTCCTACTGAATTTCATTTCAACCCATTTTTGTCTTTGTGAGGTTTAATGCCTAACCAGGGATATTTTTCGAGTAGTATTTCACAACAGTTTGTGTACCTTGTAATCTAGTTCTTTGAACCGGGTATTATTATCCGTTCGGGTTAATAATGGCAGGGATAAGTTCAAAGGCTTTAGCTTTTGGTAGTCCCAAGAATAAAAAAGGTTATAACGGTAATGAATTACAAAGCGGAGAGTTTAATGATGGAAGCGGCCTTGAATTTTATGATTTTAATGCAAGATCATATGATCAACAGATAGGTCGTTTTATGCAAATTGATCCTTTGAGTGACACTGTGGATCAAAGATCCTTAGCGCCTTTTCAATTTGGTTATAATAATCCGGTTCGATATAACGATCCGAGTGGTAAGTGTCCCTGTTTATTTCTAATACCTCTTGCTAAAGCAGTAATTGCAGCTGTCGGGGCCGCAATAGTGGTGAAGACGGCTGAGCCACTCATAGATGAGGTAATAAAATCAGTCGAGGATAGAAGGCTCGATGGGAAAGACAATTCTTCAAGTAGTAATTCAGATAAAACCGCTCCTAAAAAACAGGACGACTTAGATATTGATCCTGATGCAGGAGGTGATCATGTATCGTTAAAGAGAGATAATGCCGGTAATGTTTATCAGTATCAAGAATGGTGGAAAAATCCTTTTAACCCGAACGGTTACGATAAAGGGGATAGATTTGATGGCGGAAAGTCTGATGGCTCAAAAGGCAAGCCACATTTTGATAAGAAGACAGGGAAAAATGTTGAGACCCCTCATATAAATGAAAAGAGTGGAGGAGTAAAAGCCCCGACTAAGCAAGAAACACCAAATAATAAAAGATTTTGGGAGTTTTGGAAGTAATTTGACAAAATTATTGTAATGATAGAATGGCTACAAAATTGGTATGCTCGTCAATGTGATGGCAAGTGGGAGCATGAATATGGCATAAAGATAGATACCTTGGATAACCCTGGTTGGTCTATTGTCATAGATTTAAAAAACACAGAATTGGAAAATCTAAAAATCCCTTATTCATTAAATGAAAGGGCAGATGAGGATTGGTTCGGATACTCTATAGAAAATGGTGTTTTTAAAGCAGCAGGAGGAACTCATAGCCTTAGCATAATAATTGAACTTTTTAAAGGTTTAGTTGATTCTAATGTTGGTAATGATATATGATGTTGAGACAGTTAATATTATTTTCCTTCAGATTCTCCCCCAACAATCGTTCCTGCCCATGTCTGCTGTGTGGTGTTATGTACCAGCATGCGACATTAGGCTAATACGAAGTAACAGGCTTGACTTGAAATCGAGGTTTTCTAATCTAGTATTTTACAACTGATTTTGTACATTGCAGTAAGCTCTTTGAACCAGATATTACTATCCGTTCGGGTTAATAATGGCAGGAATCAGTAGTAAGGCATTGAATGATGTACCAGAGAATAAAAATAAATACAATGGTATTGAAAAGAAGATGCTTTTGAAATTGGAATATACGATGCACAGTTAAGAGAGTTAGACGGACAAATGGGAAGATGGTGGCAGATAGACCCGAAGACCGAGAACATGGAAATGTGGTCACCGTATGCTTCAAATTATGACAACCCGATTACTTTCATGGACCCGTTGGGTGACGAACCAGATGGCTGTTGCAAATGGTTGAGAGATGCCGCAAATTGGGTTGGAGACAAAATTAATGATATTGGAAATAGTGCACCGGTTGTTTGGGTAAACAATAATCTGAACCCGGTAACTCCTTTGGCAGAACTTATTACCGGGAAAAGCTTAAATAGCGGATTTACAGAAAGCAAGTCTCGTTCAGAATCAGGAGTACAGTTAGCCACTTTTTTAGTGCCAACGGCCAAAGCTGAAACTATCATTGCTAATGAAGTAAGGAATGTTGTAGTAAATCAAATTGAGAAGCAAGCGCTAAAAACTGCAGAAAAAAGACAGTTGTTGCTGCTGCTGAGGAAAAAGTCGCAGGTAGTACTGATTTTGTTGTAACTGAAAAAAAGGCACTACAATACCTATCCCTGATGGAGCAAAGGGACCCTTAACACCTCAAAAAGGTTCTGGAATGGTATATCAAGGAGGCTCAGGAGGAAAAGGCATGGATAAAAAAGTAACAGGTGTACGAATTATGGATGCTAATAAAAATCAAGGCAGGAGAGTTAATTATACAAATAATGCTAAGCCAACTCCTCAAACAGTAAACCCAAAAACTGGTACTACAATATCAAATAAGGATCCTAGGGGACACATTCCGATTATTTAATACTTATGGACAATAAAGAAAAAACAAATCATTTAGACCGTTTGATTGGTGAGCAATTAAGCGCTGTACAGTTTATCCAGATTATTTGCAACTTCATTTTGATGGCCAAGGCCTGACCTGCTATATCTGGCCCGGAAATTTATTTTCATAATCACTGTTTTAAATTTGGAGATATTGATTATAGGAACAAATTATGTGAACTAATAGCTAAGATTGTAAAAAGTGTAAATGTTATTGAAAACGAATTACTATCTATTGAGTTTATTGACAATTCAAGAATTAACTTATCACTTGATTCTAATAATCCAGAAATAATAGCAGAAATCGCTATTTTTAATGACTTAGAAGGTAATATAAGTATTTTTGAATAGGTAAGTTATACATGGAAAAACGTATTATTATCCGTTCGGGTTAATAATGGCGGGGATAAGTTCAAAGGCTTTAGCTTTTGGTAGTCCTAATAACAAATTAAAATACAACGGTAAGGAAGAACAAAGACAGGAGTTCAGCGATGGCTCAGGACTTGAGTGGTTAGATTATGGGGCAAGAATGTATGATGCACAGATTGGAAGGTGGATAACACCTGACCCTCTTGCTGATAAATGGAATATTTATTCGCCATATTTATATGCCCTGAATAACCCTGTTGTTTTTATTGACCCAGATGGAAGAGATGTAGAATTAGTATACTTTACTGATGGTACTGATAAAAAATTAAGAGACCTTACATCCAAAGAAAGGAAAGCTATTATGTCAGCTATGCAAAAGCTGACAAAAGACAAATTGAAATACAATACGAAAACCGGAAAGGTTGACATTGTTAGTCTTGCAAAAGAAAAAGAAATAAAGCTTAAAGAAGGGACTGCCTGATTAAGGGGGCAGATAGATCATAAAAATACTGTTACAGTAAATTATAGTGACTTAGTAGGCGGCAGTGCGGGACCTGAAGGAGGAAAAGCCGGCTTTTTTAGCGGAGATGGGGATAATACTACTGTCACCTTTGGACCGAAGCAGCACCAAGAACGCAAGTTTCTGATAATGGTAATGGACAGGCTAGAAGTGAGGACCAGCCAGATACATATTATTAGGGCAGGAGTTAAGTCATGCTCTTGCTCAAATGGACGGAGCATCAATTCCAGGAAGTATTGGGAAGAAAATGAATAATTATACAACTTCCACAGGGCAACAGATGACTGAATGGGTGCAACTTGAAGAACTAACAGCACATGGAATTGGAAATTATGGTACAAGGTATCAGAATACTAAGAGAGACCATTATTCGAATGAGAACGCACTTCGAAGGGAACATAATTTACCTGTCCGAGTTGCATATGAGATAATACCAGGACAACTTAAAAGACGCTAACATAGACAAGATATTTTATATTCCTTTAGGATTGATTATGTCTTCATTATTTCTTCTCTGTGGAAACAATCAAGTTGAGAGTAAAATGGCATCTTTTAAATCTTGTGTAATAAGAATAATGAGCCCATTTGGTTGTTATCAGGAAATTGTATTGACAAATTATGGAAGTGGCGTATTTAAGCAGGGTTTACATGATGGCGACATAAGGGTACAGAAGGTTGTCATAGACAGTTTATATCGAATTGATAGCTTTAAAATTGACATAGAGAAAGACATAAAGCAAATTAATGCAGCAATCACTTCAATGATGTCTGACACAGTTAAAGGAAGTTATAAATACGATGCTTATCGTTTTCAAGTTTTCATCAACGAAGTACCAAACATTGATGTCTATGGAAATACTGTAAAAATAAATGATGTCTTAAAGATGCTTCTAAATCACTTGCCTTATGCGGAGAATTATTGTGAGTTTTTCGACTAATGAAAGAAAAATATCCTAATAAAAAATAGAAAATCTTTTCCTTTCGAGGTCTCTAATAAATTACATTTAAGTCAAAGTTTTTTCTTTTGCAGATATAAAGCCCAATCAGGAACGTTTTTTGAGTAGTATTTCAACAGTAGTTTGTGTAACTTGTAGTTAAGTTCTTTGAACCGGGTATTATTATCCGTTCGGGTTAATAATGGTAGGGATTAGTAGTAAGGCTCTGAACGGAATAGCAGAAAATAAACAGAAGTTTAATAAAGGCAGTGAGTTGCAATCAAACGAATTTAGTGATGGTAGTGGATTGGAATTGTATGCTACACAGTTTAGAATGTTTGACCCACAAATTGGAAGATGGAATCGAATTGACCCTAAACCAAATAATGACGTAAGTTTATATTCTGCATTTGAGAATAATCCAATTTTGCACAATGACCCATTGGGAGATACAAGTAAACCATGGATCTCAATAATAAAGCCGGTAAATAGTAGTTCAAAAGGTTTTGTTTTTGGTTTAAATGGTATTTATCAAACTGAACCAGTAAGGGGTTCAACTGTAACTGGTATAAGAAATACCCAAGCTGGTGGTACAAATGCTTCAGGTAAAACGAAAGGGGTTGATGTTGTTCGTGTAGATGAACCACATGGTCAATCAAAAACACCACATTTGAATATTAATGAGAAAGTTACAGGTATTCCAGATCCTCATACCGCTTACAAAGGTCAATTCAATGCTTTAAAAGCTACAGGCAATACTTTAGATGCAATAAATAAAGTAGCAAAACCACTTGCACTTGTTACTGATGCATGGCAAATTGGAATTGCAATTAAAACTGATATACAACAAGGTACCGGTGGAGAGAATACAATAATAGCTACATCACGAGGTTGCTGGCGGTTGGAGTGGTGCATGGTTGGGAGCTAAAGGAGGCGGAGCAACTGGTGCAGCTTTTGGTTCATTCTTTGGGCCTGCTGGTACAGCTGTTGGTGGTTTTTTCGGTGCAATTATTGGAGGTATCTCAGGGGCGTTTATAGGGTCTGAAGTTGGTGAATCTATTGGTGAAAAAATTGTTGATACAAATAATAAATAATTATGTCAATAAAGTTAAAATATAACATTACAGACAGGGCTATTTGTATTAGCACTAAGCATGACACTTTAATAGAATTAAAGGTTATTGAAAGATTATACTTTAAAATATTGAGGGAGGTTTTTTTGAATAAATCATTATTACTTATTACAAGGCAACCACAGAAATACTCATTTGGGGAGGGATTAGCAAACAAATACTTTTTAAGATTTGGTAAAGAAACCCTGATGGTCAATAAAATTAATACTGCTGATGAACTTTTACTAGAATCAATTAGTCAAGAGGAAGAGTTTAAAAGAGGGCTTTTAATATTAATATATTCCATTCGAGATTTGATTGACTCGGAATTAAAAATGGCTTTGGAAAATATAATGAGTGGTAATTCAAAGTTAAACTCTTCGCTAAAACTGGTAATATGTGAAGATGACGGAGATACATTTTGTTTATTTAATTCTGATTATAAAATTCATGAAATGAATCCTCTTTTATCTGAAGTTTTACTTTATCAGTAAAGCAATCAAGTTACTAGGAATTATGCAAACTGTAATAACTTCAATACTTTAAATGCACAAATCCCCTGTTCTCGGTAGAATGTTAAATAAATAAAACAAGGATGATGGGTTTTCAGTAGTCTGTGACTACTGACTCAAATAATTTTTGCCGCATGATGTCTCCTACTGAATTTCATTTCAACCCATTTTTGTCTTTGTGAGGTTTAATGCCTAACCAGGGATATTTTTCGAGTAGTATTTCACAACAGTTTGTGTACCTTGTAATCTAGTTCTTTGAACCGGGTATTATTATCCGTTCGGGTTAATAATGGCAGGGATCAGTAGTAAGGCATTGAATAATTTACCAGAGAATAAGTATAAATACAATGGTATTGAAAAAGAAGATGCTTTTGAAATTGGAATATACGATGCACAGTTAAGAGAGTTAGACGGACAAATGGGAAGATGGTGGCAGATAGACCCGAAGACCGAGAACATGGAAATGTGGTCACCGTATGCTTCAAATTACTGACAACCCGATTACTTTCATGGACCCGTTGGGTGACGAACCAGATGGCTGTTGCAAATGGTTGAGAGATGCCGCAAATTGGGTTGGAGACAAAATTAATGATATTGGAAATAGTGCACCCGGTTGTTTGGGTAAACAATAATCTGAACCCGGTAACTCCTTTGGCAGAACTTATTACCGGGAAAAGCTTAAATAGCGGATTTACAGAAAGCAAGTCTCGTTCAGAATCAGGAGTACAGTTAGCCACTTTTTTAGTGCCAACGGCCAAAGCTGAAACTATCATTGCTAATGAAGTAAAGAATGTTGTAGTAAATCAGATTGAAAAGCAGGTTGTAAAAAAGCTGAAAATTCTTTAAGTCGGAAAGGTGCACTAAATGAAATCAAAAAGATGTTGGTATCCCTAAATCACAGCATCCTGACAAATTAGCAAATGGTAAACAATTTGAGAAAGTTCCGATGACAGATCGAAATGGAAAGACAGCTTTGGGCGCTGATGGTAAACCTGTGATGACAAGAGAATATACTTATACAAAACCGGATGGCACTAAAGTAAAAGTTCAAGATCATTCTGCTGGTCATCCTCAATTTGGAAAAAAGATAATCCAGGCAAACACTTGAATGTTCGACCCCAGAAAATACACGAACAGGAACAGTTCCAGGTACAAAAAGCATTATCCATTTAACTAATAAAAATTACATGTGGCCTTCTTTTACGGAAAATCCAGCAATAGTACGAGCAATATATAGAGATGAAATTCCGCCATTGCAAAATGTTTATTTGCAAGAATTAAAAATTGTTAATGGCGAGGATATTCAGTGTTATTTGAAATTTGATATTTAGGAATTACCTAAAATACAACCTGAGAAGTGGATTGAAAGAAACGTAAACGCCGTGCAGATTGATTTAGTTTTAATTAACTCAGAAATTCTTTTTTTTAAATTAAGTGGGAGCAATTTAGCAGGTAAATTAGAAATAGATTTAGTAGGAGATTATAAAAAAGTCTCATTCAGTATTAATGGAAGAATTGTTTTGTTATAAGATCAAAATGGTTGAATGTTCAGTCTATTATTGGGTATCAAATAAGCAAATGAACACAAAGCCCCCGGATGTTGGTAGTGTTCAATAAATAAAGAAAAATGAAAGGTTGTCCATCGTACCAAAGCAAGTCCGGTATCTGCAATTTGCGACGATGGACTGCAAACAATAAAAAGCTAAAGTAAGAAGCCTGGTATGTGCTGGGCTTCTACTTGTCAAGCAAGTTATTGTAATTGCCGTTTGGTAAGGAAGGCGTCAATAAAAGTTTTTACGAGATGTTTTCTTCCATCCCGAGTGCCCAATAAATCTTCGTAGCCGATGTCTGTTTATTGGCCCGGGTGTGCAAGCAACGACCCGGTGTTTATACTAAAAATGTCTTTTGTTTCATTTCTGAGCGGTTCGGTATATGAGAATGATGTGTTGCAATTTATTCGGCCATGAAGAAGGAAGAATAAGAGCGCAGTATGATGCCGTAGGTACTTCGATTACAGGATTTGTGTATGACTATATGCTCAAAGATCATTTAGGGAATGTACGAATTTTTCCCGCCCAGCGTCTCCTCCGCCCCACCCGTAAACTTTCCTGCCCATATCTGGCGGTGAACAGCATAGTGTATAGCAGCCGACATTGGGCTAATACGAAAAAGCAGGCTTGACTTGAAATCGAGGTTTTCTTATCTAGTATTTTACAACTGATTTTGTACATTGCAGTAAGCTCTTTTTAGACAGATATTACTATCCGTTCCGGGTTAATAATGGCGGGGATAAGTTCAAAGGCTTTAGCTTTTGGTAGTCCTAATAACAAATTAAAATACAACGGTAAGGAAGAACAAAGACAGGAGTTCAGTGATGGATCAGGACTTGAATGGTTAGACTACGGGGCAAGGATATACGATGCCCAGATTGGGAGATGGAATCATATTGACCCACTTGCTGACTCAATGCGTAGATATTCTCCTATACTTTTGCATTTAATAATCCAATAAGATTTATTGATTATGACGGTATGGCTCCAGAAGATATTGGAGTTAAAGTAAAGAGAGAAAATCAAAATGGTCAGATAACATTAAAAGCAAGAGGCTACAATAAATCTCACAATCGTTGATAACAGGGAAATTATGGCCAGGCACAGCAGCAACAATTGAAAGCTATGGTTGCAAAAGCTTATAGCGGCCAGATTTATACTACTTCTAAAGATGCAAGAGGAAAGGATATCACCACTGTCATTGATGTAACAGCAAACCTAAATCTTACTGTAGTGTCTGATGCGAGCAAAGCAAATAGTACAGATTATATCATTAGTCTTATTGATGATATTCCAGCACAGAACACAAGTGAAGGCTATGTTGACCCGGTAGGACTTGCAATGGGTGATGGGGATGTCGGAGCAGTTGAGCTAAATCGTTCTGGCTCTTATGTGAATAATGTTATTACTCATGAATTAGGTCATATAATGGGCGCAAAACATTCAGAGAATAGTATAATGAATAAATCAATAGATACTAATCCAAGCAATCAATATACTAATGGTAATCACACAATACGAAAAGCAACATTCGGTTGGATGTCACCACTGCAAACAGGAACACACAATAATAGATGGGGAACCACAGAGGATAGCAGAAAGGAGTTAAAAAGATTTATCCAGAATAGTAATATACAATAGCTTAAAGGTTTGTATTATGTCAAAACTTATAAAATTCCTTTTCTTCTCTTTGATTATTGCATCTTGTAATAAGAATAAATCATCCAAAGAGAAAGGCTCTAAAGAAATAGAAATCGGAATATTAAAAATAGGCATCCCTACTTCAGATAAATTTGTCCCAGGGTGGCGGTAGAATAGTTATGTAGCATATATTGTAAATGTTAAAAGAGATACTTTTCATATTGAATACGGAGGAGACAATATAATATATGACCTCTTTGATGTACCTCCGAAAGGGTTTCCATTAGAAGACAAAGAAAAATTCCAAAAGCAGTTTGGCAAGTTGCCTTCCCCGGATGAAGCTGTATTTACTAGTTCTCCAGAAGTAGATAATCTGCAAAATATTTTTCAAAGAATTTTTATTTGTATGATACTATCAATAACCTTACCGTAAAGATTGTGCAACCAAGAGAATAGGTGAAGGAATGACAGGTTTATATATACCTAGATTACGAGACGGGAATAGTTTTAGTATTTATGCAAAGAATTTAGATAGTACATCACACCGAAACGCTTGACTATGTTTGAAACAATATCGTACAAATAGCTGTAAAGTCCTGCTTTACCGGACTTTATTGTTTTGCTTTTCCGCCCAGCGTCTCCTTCACAATCGTTCCAGCCCATGTCTGCAATGTTTAGTGTTGTGTGCGGCAGCCGACATTGGGCTAATACGAAGTAACAGGCTTGACTTGAAATCGAGATTTTCTAATCTAGTATTTTACAACTGATTTTGTACATTGCAGTAAGTTCTTTGAACCGGGTATTATTATCCGTTCGGGTTAATAATGCAAGGGATTAGCAGTAAGGCATTATCATTGGGAAACCCTGAAAATAAGAATGAAAAATTTCAAGGTCAACCATTAGACGACGACCTAGGATTAAATTGGTATGGATTTAAGTGGCGGAATCATGACCCACAAATTGGAAGGTTTATCGAAATAGACCCACTGGCTGAAGATTACGTTTATAATTCTACATATGCCTTTTCTGAAAACAAAGTAACGAATCATATAGAACTTGAAGGATTAGAAGCTGTATCTGCCGGTAACCCTCAAGGCTATTTAGTGGAGGGCTTTAGGCAAATATTCCAAGCAGCAGGTAACCTTTTTTCATTTAAAGCAGAAGTTCATGTTAATAAAGAGGTGGAAGTTAAAACAGAAGTTAAAACTCCAGTCGGTACAGTTGAAAATAAAACAACAACAACTGTAGTCGAAAACAAGGTGGAGTTGAAGACCAATTTTGGCGACTACTTTAAAAATGGTGGTGGAAAGATGGTTGAATTTTCAGCAGGAAGCAATGCCGTTTCTAAAGTTGAAAATACCACAACTGCCACAGTAAACACACCAGGAGCACCTCTTAAAATGTTCTCGAAAACTACTTTGGATGCAAATGGAAGAAGTCAAACAACTTCAGTTGGCACAGGAACTTCAGTAGCCGTTGGCGATAAAGGTAAGGTTACTGTATCTGCTGTAGGGTTTGTTACACAACAACAAACAGGAACTAATGCAGGGCAAAATACTTTTGGTTTTAAAGCTGCCGTTGATGCAACATTTGTAAGTAAGCCTGTTATTATGGTTAATACACCAGCAGTAAAAGTAACTACTAACAGTCAAACGACAGTCGGCGGAAGCGTTACTCAAACATATAAACTCCCATGGCAATGGTAAAAAAGAATCTTTATTTAGTTCCTTTAATAATATTGATAGTAACAATTTTGTATGCTGTATATACTGTATCAACTACAGATATTGTATTCGGTAATAAGCATTACTTAGGAATTTTGTTTATTGCAATATCTGTTATAAGTACTATTTTTAAAAAAGATTTAGGAATTTATTTTACAGGTATAACACTTTTGATTGGTACATTAAATTTTATTGCTTTTACTCCTGCAATCGAAGCCTATTCTTTTGGGTTTGGGTTGAATGATAAAAGCACAACGGGATAAAAAAATACAGATGTTTTCATTTTTGGTATTGCTCTTATACCTGATATTAAATGGAAAATTTTTACTTAGTAAAATAATTAAACTTTAATTATCCCCCAATTTCAGTAGAATGTTGAGCGGTTGTCCATCATCTGCAACGATGGGCTGCAAATAATAAAAGCTAAAGAATCCCGGTACTGTGAGAGGGCTTTGTATTGAAGAATAAATTTGATCAAAAATCCAATCCCATCGCAAAGTAATACATCGGCCTCCCTTTAAACACACCGTTCATTTCCCAGGCTGCATCAAAGCGCAGGAAATATCCGAGCAATGTACTCCTGGCTCCAAAGCCATAACCACCTGCGAAAGGACCCACACCACCTGCTTTTACCCTTACCGTTATCGGTTGAGAGGTATAAGAAACAGAAGGTCTTTGTATTTTATCATAGGTGCCATTCCATGCCGTACCCAGATCCACAAACTGAACTATCTGGAAATTGCGGAGGAAAGCATTGTTAATAGGTTTATTGAAGAAAGTGGTAAATACAGGAACCCTTACTTCGCTATTTATTACCAGAGCATTATTGCCATTGGCAACATTCTGCTTAAAGCCTCTCATGTTCACTGCCAATGATTGATAAGCATATTCAGCATCCGGGTCAGGGGTGTTGGATGGATCAAAATAGCGGAAGGAACCATTATCCCGCTGGTTCTGTCCAAACATCAGCCAGTTATCAACACCACCGAGGAAGTAGATAAATTTTTGGGTACCCCAGGAAAAGTCAGCAGCACCCCGAACGGCCCAGATAATATTGCGATAAATA
Source organism: Chitinophagaceae bacterium (assembly GCA_016719165.1). Taxonomy (GTDB): domain Bacteria; phylum Bacteroidota; class Bacteroidia; order Chitinophagales; family Chitinophagaceae; genus JJ008. The sequence continues at coordinate 127,482 of JADKAJ010000003.1, forward strand.
GGCAGGTAATGGCGGGCATCAAATCCCACATTCATGGTGTAGGGGAAGTCACCACTTCCGGTTTTATTATTTTTTCCGATCTGTGCATTATAATCAAAGTATATTTTCCAGCGTAGACCGTTCCAGATATTGAGTGCCGGGGTGATGGCATCATCATGCACAAATTCTATATGTGCCAATGCATAGGTTAACCTGTCATCTTTTCCCCGTAAGGATTGTTCAGGGAAAAATTCATTTGCCAGTTTTACATATTTATCACTGCGATAGCCAACATTCATGCGCAGACTTCTGATTTTGCTGAAAGGGTAGCTTGCTGTAACCTGGTAAAGATTCGAATACTGTTTTGCATTGAAAGCAGTAGAATCTGTATATAACGGGGGATTTTTTACTACCGTACGGTAATAAGTGATCCCATAGTCTATCCTTTTCTTCAGGTATTGCGTGGTGAATACATATTCATTATTTGTAAGGTCAGGACTGATACGGAAGCCACCAGCCACTTTCCAGTCTTCAAACAGGTCGGATGTTCCTACCCGGATGATACCATTCAGCGGATCGTTATTACTGAGCTGGATGGGACCATACCCGCCCTGGTAAGGCTGAAAACGGGTGACCAGTACATTATTATTGAAACCGCTTACGAGATAATCATTAAAAAATTTAGGTGGCCGGTATTCATATACTTTTGCTTTTTTCAATACAGATTCTTTTATTATTTCATCTGCTTTTACCACATCGCCTACTTTTTTGGTACTATCAGGTTTCTCCTCTTCAAAGCCGGTGTTGAAAAAATCTTGTTGTTTTTTAGCCAGGCTATCTGTTTTAGACGTTTGCACAGCTTCCAGGCGGGCAGCTTTCTTTTCTTCTTCAATTACTTTTCTAATGTATTCGGTTGGTCTTGCGTTTACATTGCGGCGACGTAGTGTATTTTCATCCACTTTCAGACGGTAGAGCAATTTAACATCACCAAGCTTCACTACTTCACTTACCTGCTGGTTATCACCGGCAGTACGGGTTTCCAACATACTGCTCTGGTAATTGGTCAGGGGAAACACATAAGAGGAATCATTGGTAATAGAAACAAAGCCCACAGAATCAATATCGGTTTTACCCCATTCTTTCAGCAAGCTGTCCACCTCTTTTTGTGGTGGGTTGCGGAGCATTTCATCGCCGATAAAAACCAATGTATCCAAACCAGCCCTTTCTGTTTTAAAGAAACCGGCATAGCGGTTATTGATACCATTCTCATCGCTTATGAAAGTAAAGTGAGAAGTATTGTATTGTGAAGGAAATCTTGCATTGCCTAATTTGAGATCGGTAAGTTTTGAAATTTGTTTAACATCAGATTTATTCCAGTTATCAACGAGGTATATATTAAAATGTTTGCCGGGTAATGAATCATCACTGCTGGCTGCATTAGCCGACGGACGGTTACTGGAGTAAATGATACCTGTTTTATTCGAAAGCTACAAAGGAAGGATCGAGTCATCGTACACATCATTAGTGATCTGTTCTACGGTTTGCTTATCTATTTTGTAAACGAATATATCTGTTTGACCACTTTTTACAGCACTTAGTAATAAAGTATTGTTGTCCAGCATATACTTCATATCCTGCACCTGGTCAAATTTGTCGATTTCTTGTTTCCAGAGTTTAACCCTGTTCACCAGGTCATACACAAAGAATTTGGTTTTTCCTTCTTCATTATATAATACAGCTAATCTTGTACCCTTACCATCCCAGGCAAGAATAGGATAATTAGGATTTTTATCTTCTTCTCTTGAACGTACACCCAGTTTCAGTAATACTTTTTTATTGACGAAGTTCTCCATTAATATTACCTGGTAGCGGCCCTGGTTAAATTCAACTACTGCATAAGTAAAGCTGCGGGGTACCGGGTTTGCATTAAAACGGATATAATCTTTCTTGCCTATGTATTCACTTACAGAAAGCTGTCCTCTCGGGGTATTGCGACGGCCACGGATATCTTTGAAATACTGTGCCTGTACATCCGTCATAAAATCCCGCAGGATTACTTTGAATTTCTTTTTTGCAATTTTATAAGAAGCATTATTCAGGTTACGATAGATACGGGCCAGGTACAAAAAATAAGTGGTCTTACTCTTGCCATATTTATCAGCAATATATTTCCAGAATGAATGACCGGCCAACAATGGTTTTTCAAAAGCAAACTGGTAGAAATTGCGATAACTACCTGCCAGCATTACTCCCCGAAGGTCATCATCCAGCGTGGTGTTCCAGTTTTCTGCAGCGTAAGAGATATATCCATCGGTCAGCCATTTGGGAAGATCGAGCAGGGCCTGGTTAGCTGCAAATTCTCCGAGATCATCACCAAAGAGAAGATTCTCTACGAGGTTGCGGGCAATACCTTGCCTTATCTGGCGGCGGAGATTATCATGATTGCCATCATAATACACAATCATTTTGTTGTTCACCAATTTGGTAACTCCACCGGTATTCTGCCAGTCAATACCGATACCGATATTGGACTGCTGCATTTCATCATAATTATTGTAGATAACAATATTGATGCGGCGTTGTAATCCATATTCCACAAATTCCTCAATAGTTGGTAATTCTGCCTCAGCGATCTGGGCCACATATTTACCCAATCCCAACCCATCCTGGCTGAAATAGCTATTGAAATTTTCAGTCTGGTAATATTTCCATTTGAATTTCTGGTATTGAACCCGGTTCTTTCCGAATTCCACGGTGTTCACTTGTGCTGCAGTTTCCACAGAGGCGAAAATGGAAAGACAGGCAATCAGGCTTAATACTTTCTTCATAATCTCTTTTTTCTGCCGGTAAAATGCCCGTTAAGAGCAGGCGGCATTATCTTTACAATTACTTCCCAATTTAAAACTAAAAGTACGAAAACCCATCCATGTTAAGTGTTAAGTCATTCACTTTTAGCCCCGTTCAGGAGAATACTTATGTTTTGTATAACGAACAAAAGCAGTGTTGCATTATTGACCCCGGTTGTTATTTTCCCGGAGAAAGGGACGAATTAAAAACGGGCATTGAAAATACCGGTCTTACCCCTGTTTTGCTGCTAAATACCCACTGCCACCTGGATCATGTGTTTGGTAACAAATTCGTTCATGATACTTGGGGGCTCGACCTTCATATACATCAAAAGGAAAAACCGGTCCTGGATTTTGCTCCACAATCGGGCCAGATGTGGCAACTTCCTTTTGACAATTATGACGGCCCGTTGGTTTACTTAAAGGAAGGAAATCGAATTAATATAGGGGAAGATGAACTGGAGATCCGTTTTACTCCCGGCCACTCACCCGGAAGTGTATCCTTTTATCATGAAGCAGGGGGCTTTATTATAGGGGGTGATGTATTGTTTAACCGCAGTATTGGTCGTACCGACCTGCCGGGGGGCAGTATGGAGGTATTGATTGAAAGTATCCAGACCCAGTTTTTTACCCTGCCGGATGACACCAAAGTGTATTCCGGTCATGGGCCGGTAACTACAGTAGGATTTGAGAAAATGAATAACCCTTTTGTGAAGATGTATTAAGCAACTTTTGGTTTCAATATCCTGCCTATCAACGGCATTTTTTCAAACTCCTTCCGCTCTACATTCAATACTAATAGTGTAAACAGGCCGATGAAACCAACGGCCACAGCCCGGTTTATCCAATGGTTCAGTTCGAAAAGTAAAAATGCCTGGTGCAGTCCGAAAAGAAGTAAACATATGACAATGTAAGCCACCAGTTTTTTCCAGGCATAAGGTATGGGATAATATTTTTGACCCAACTTATAACTTACCACCATCATAAAACCGTAACAAAGAATGGTGGCAATGGCGCAGGCCATATAACCGAGAATGGGAATAAATATCCAGTTGAATAAGATGGTAATGGCTGCTCCACCCAAAGTGATCCAGGCACCGGTCAGGTTCTTGTTCTTTATTTTATACCAGATAGACAAATTGTAATAAATGCCGAGAAATATTTTAGCAGTCATCAGTATGGGCACTACTTTCAGCCCGGTGTAATATTCCGGACGTTTGGTTCCCATAAAGTATTTCCATATTTCCAGAAACAAGGTTACGCCAAGAAAACAAAAACAGCAGGCAATCACAAAAAATTTCATCACCCTTGCATAGGTTTTTTGTGCGTTTTCACTGGTGGATTGTTTAAAGAAAAAGGGTTCTGCTCCCATACGGAATGCCTGTATGAATAATACGATCAATACCGCCAGTTTGTAATTGGCAGAATAGATACCTGATTGGGAAAATGCTTCTTCTGTAGATCCGGGCAACAATTTCAATAACATGATGCGATCAATTGTTTCATTAATCATGCCACCGAAACCAACGATGATCAGCGGCCAGCTGTAACTCATCATCTCCTTCCAGAAACCGGGATTTAGCCGGAATTTGAAATGAAAGAATTCTTTGCTCAGTAATAATAAGGTGATACCGCTTGCGATCAGGTTGGCAAGAATTACATACCCAAGGCCAATTTTTGGATCATATAATGTAGCAAACAGGTTGTCTGCATTTTTTTCATATTCATTTTTACAAACCACCAAAAAGAAAATCACCAATCCCACATTGATAAGGATGTTCAGAACTTTTATCGCGGCAAATTTTCTGGGCCTTCCGTCAAATCTTAGTTTGGCAAATGGCATTACGCTGAGGGTGTCCAGTGCCACAATAAGAATGACCCAGGAAATATATTCCGGGTGTTTGGGCATTTCCAGGAATGTAGCAAAACTTTGTGCAGACAAAAGCAAAAGACCCGTGAATAGAACAGTTGTAACTATGATAGATGAAGAACAGGTATTGTAAACTTTTGATTCAGGCTGCAGTGCTGAAAAACGGAAATAAGATGTTTCCAGTCCGTAGGTGTAGATAATATTAAGAAAAGCAGCGATGGTAAAAAGGGTACTTATTTTACCGTATTCGCCGGATGCGAAAATAGTAACCAGCAGTGGTGTCAGCAGGTAATTGAGAAACCTGCCGAAAATACTGCTCATTCCATACCACAATGTTTGCCCTGCCAGCTTTTTAATACCACTCAAAGGATTGGAATTTTTGTTTCTGCTCACTCCGGCAATCGATCCGAAGGGATAGCTGAACAAAAGTAGTTGTTAGCCTGACAAAAAACGAATTCCGGCCCAGGTAGATATTTTATTTAAGACAATTGCAACGCTTTTGAGCCTTGCTGTATCTTTATCCTCAAAATCACTTGATATGAAGAAGTTACTCTTATCCTTTTTAATTGTTTTAGCTGTTGATAGTATTGTTTCGGCACAAGCCTATGAGGGGACTGTGGAATTTGATAAAAAAAAGCAGGAAGCTTTTATGATCGATTACCCCTACCCGCCGGAAGCGGTGGAAAATGCAATTACCAAAAAAATGGAGAAGCTGGGTTATAAACCAAAAGAGGAAAAAGGCATTTTTAATAAGGACAAAGGATTCAGGATATATAAAGACGCATTTGTTACAGAGATCAATGAGGAGAGGATGGATTATATTATTAAAGTTGAGTCCAGGGGCAGAAAAAACCAGGGTGAATCTGTAGTATACATGATCCTGCAGAAAGATGGGAGTAACGCAAAAACTGCTTTTGATGCGTACCAGGTTGAAAAAGTTAAGACTTTCCTCAATGGTCTTCAACCGGATGTGCTGGCCGAAAACCTGGAGCTGGACATAAAAGCACAGGAAGAAGCGGTTGGTAAAGCCGAAAAGAAACTCAGGGGGTTGAAAGATGACCAGGATGACCTGGAAAAGAAACTAAAGAATAACAAAGATGCACAGCGGGATACAGAAAAAGAAATTGAATCAAAGAAACAGGCGCTGGATGAGCTGAAGGCAAAAAGGGTCGTTGATAAGACCTAATTCGGTTTAGAAAAACGGGGGTCTCTTAATAATGTTGAATCAGTCAGTGTTCGCAAAAATACAACAAGGTCAGTAGCCTGTGCATTTGTCAATGAAATCCCATTTATCAGTAAAGGATCAAGGGTAGGGCCCGGCTGTACATTTGTGCGGTAATGATTAATACATTGCTGCAGGGTATTGAACCTCCCGTCATGCATATAATTTGAAGAAATATAAGTGTTGCGCAGCGTAGGTACTTTAAACTTTAGTGAGTCTTCGCTTTTCCCGGTGATCCTCATCCGTCCATAATCTGTGAGTAAATTATCGAGCGGTAACCCGATATTCCGGAAGCTATAATCAGTAAATAGTGGTTCCGGGTGGCAGCTGGCACAATTGACTTTGTATAACTGGTAACCGTTTTCTTCCTGTGTATTAAAAGTGACCGTTCCTTTTTTATAACGGTCATATTTAGAGTCAGCAGCAATCATAGAACCGGTAAACTGAGCCAGTGCTTTGGTGATAAACTCCGGCCTGATAAACGGGTACCGGAATACTTTGCTGAACAGTTCCCTGTATTCCGGATCATCTTGTATTTTTTTAATGATCCCTTCAAATGTTTCTCCCATTTCAACCGGTCCGGTGAGGGGGTGAACCGCTTCATCTTGTAAGGAAACAAATTCCCCATCCCAATGAAAAGAAGAGCTCCATGCCAGGTTAAATAATACGGGTGCATTTCGTAAAGTATGTGATTCAAAAACGCCGTGGCTGCGATCATGTTCAAATGTGCCGAAAGCCGCAACCTGTTCATGACAGGAAGAACAGGGATGCAGTTTGTCTGCTGAAAGCCGGGGATCGTAAAATAATTTCCGGCCCAGTTCAAAACCTTCTTTACTCAGCGGGTTGTCTTCAAATTTATACAAAGGCTGTGGAAAGCTACCCGGGATTTCCTGTTGTAATAATTCAATGTCATCTGTATTCTGATCTTTTTTGCAGGCACCCAGCAGCCAGGAGAAAGTGAAAGATGTAGCTACTAATAGAAACATTGTCAGCAGGCTTTTTCGCACAGGGTTCAATTGAACAGCTAATTTACAATTTTACTTTTTGTCAAAGCCTTAGAAATCCGGGGGCCTGAACTTCTGTCTGCCAGCTTTAATATCCGCTTTTCTTTTCTTTGATTCTATCCGTTTCTCTTTAGAAGCTTTACTGGCTTTGGTGGCGATGCGGGCTTTTTTCTTTTCGAGGGCTTTTTTTACCAGTTCATGTATTTTTTCAACCGCTTCTTCCTTATTGGCCAGCTGGGTACGATGCACCTGTGCTTTTACATGTAAAAAGCCATCAGCATTAATCCTGTTGCTGAGTTTTTCTTTCAATAATTCTTTTTGTTCTGCGGAAAGTAAGGCTGATGATTCCACCTGGAAGAAAGCAATGACAGCAGTTTCCACTTTATTTACATTTTGTCCGCCTTTACCACCGCTGCGGGTTGTTTGAAATGATATTTCTTTACTGAGGTCAATCATTTTACAGCCATTACATTTGTAAATCAAAATTACGAACAATGCGGGCAGTAATTCAGCGGGTTTCAAAAGCCAGTGTAACAATAGATGGGAAAGTACATTCACAGATCGGGAATGGGTTGCTGGTTTTAATGGGTATTGAAGATGCGGATACCTTAGATGATATTCAATGGCTCAGCAGCAAGATCGTCAACCTCCGCATTTTTGATGATGCGGATGGGGTGATGAATGAATCGGTCAAAGCTATAAATGGCGACATCATTCTGGTGAGCCAGTTTACCTTACATGCTTCTACCAGGAAGGGAAACCGTCCTTCGTATATCAAAGCCAGTAAGCCGGATGTGGCGGTGCCTTTGTATGAGAAAATGATACAGCAACTCTCAATTGATCTTGGAAAAAAAGTCGGCACCGGCGAATTTGGTGCTGATATGAAAGTGGAATTATTGAATGACGGACCAGTAACAATTGTGATTGATACCAAAAATAAAGAGTGATCTTCTCACTTTTAACTGCTCACAATTCCTCTATTGTATCCCGATCTTTTCAGTAAAGGGTTTGCCATTTTCATATTGTACCATGATAAAGAATATTTTTTCTCTTGCACCTGATACATTAAAAGTATAAGAAGTGACATTAACATTAGTTTGTTCAACAATGCGGTGGCCACTTGCTGTCCACACCATAATGTTTTTAATATTCTTTGTACTTTTTACAGTAACCTGTTTGCCGGCTGTGATAACTTTATAGGGTTTACTTTCCTTTATAGAAGGTTCCGCAATGGTATTATTCACCGGTTGAGCCTGTGAGACTATAACTAATACGGACAGCGATACGATGGCGAAAAGCCTGTTGATGGACTTCATCATAGAATACATTAATCTTTTAAAGGAATTGGTTTACAACAGTCTTCAGAGGGTAGATCCAACGCATTGAATGCGTTGAACTGGTACAGATTGGGCCACCGTAATCCGGCGGGAAGTTCTAAACGTCAAGAATCATGCTATATTGCAGTATTCACTCAAAAATTTTTGTTATGACCCTTCAAAATGCCCAGCAGCAGGTGGATGAATGGATTAAAACGGTAGGTGTCCGCTATTTCAGTGAACTGACCAATATGGCGATCCTGACCGAAGAAGTGGGAGAGCTGGCCCGCATAATGGCCCGTAAATATGGTGACCAGAGTTTTAAAGAATCGGATAAGGACAAAAATATGGCCGATGAAATGGCTGATGTTTTATGGGTATTAATCTGCCTGGCCAACCAGACAGGTGTTGATTTAACGGAAGCGCTGCAGAAGAATTTTGAGAAAAAAAATATACGGGATGCGGAGAGACATCAGAATAATGACAAGTTGAAATCCTGACCTTTGACCAGGTAAATTAGCATGGATATACGCAAAAAAATAAAACTAATTGTTTTTAGTACCGAAACAAGGGCAGGACGTTTGTTTGACATGACGTTGCTGTGGATAATTGTTTTCAGTATACTGGTGATTATGCTGGAATCTGTTCCTGCCCTTAATGCAAAATATCATGGTGAGTTTAAAATACTGGAATGGGTATTTACAATATTATTTACACTGGAATACCTGGTCAGGGTTTGGGTAGTACAAAAAAAGACGGGTTACATATTTAGTTTCTTTGGTATTGTTGATTTATTATCCGTATTGCCATCATACCTGGGGTTTTTTGTTGCTGGTTACAACACATTATTAATTTTAAGGGCAGTTAGATTATTCAGGATATTCAGGGTTTTTCAGCTAACAGATTACCTGCGTGAAAGTGTAATAATGGGAAGGGCTATGTTGGCCAGCTTACGGAAGATCATTGTTTTTCTTACCATTATGATTGTGATTGTAATGATCCTGGGCACCCTTATATACATTGTGGAAGGTCCTGAAAATGGATTTACCAGTATACCGAAATCAATTTACTGGGCTGTTGTAACTATTACGACCGTGGGATACGGAGACCTTACACCTGCCACGACACTGGGGTCTGTTATTGCCACGATAGTAATGTTGCTGGGCTATTCAATAATTGCAGTGCCAACCGGCATTGTAGCGGCAGAGTTTACTAAAACCAACCTCCTTACAAAAAATGAAGAAGAGGAAAGTAAACCGGTTTCTAACTGCCCCAATTGTGGCATTACTGTCTATGACAGCAAAGCCAATTTTTGCAGGAATTGTGGAGCCTCACTTCATCCAAAAGCAGGAAAAACTCCTGCTGGTAAAAGTATACAGCGGTAAGCCTGATTTTTTAATGCCTGTATTAAAGCAGCAATAAGTGGTAATTGTAATAAATGCCGGGGATTAGTTTTTCTTTTTTGGCAGGTATGCTTCCGGGTCTTTTACAAATTCAGCCCTGCAATATTTTGAGCAAAATCCGAAAATATGTCCCTTGTAGTGTATAGTATCCCCTTTTTTATCATCCACTTTCATATTGCAGATAGGGTCAAGCCGCAATGTGTCAGGAGCGAAATAATTCCCGTTACACATTTTCAGGCAGGCATCTTTAGTTGATTTGTTAGCACAGGAATTCTGTGCAGGTTGATTTGTAAAAAGAAAGGCAGCAATCAAAGTGGCCGGGATAGCCATAAAAAGCACAGAATTTTTCATAAATATTTTTTTAGCGTAAAGCAAAGGTAAAGAAAACCGCAAGTCATCTTTTGGGCTTATTTTTGCCGCCTTATGGCAAACGATACGAATAAGTTCCAGGCGATCATCTCGCATTGCAAAGAGTACGGGTTTATTTTTCCCAGCAGCGAAATATATGACGGTCTGCAGGCAGTATATGATTATGGCCAGATGGGCAGTGAGCTGAAAAAGAACATCAAAGATTACTGGTGGAAAAGCATGACCCAGTTACAAGATAATATTGTAGGGATTGATGCGGCTATCTTTATGCACCCCACTACCTGGAAAGCATCCGGGCATGTTGATAATTTCAACGACCCGATGATTGATAATAAAGACAGTAAGAAAAGATACCGGGTGGATCATTTGATAGAAGGCTATGCTGAAATGCTGAAAGCTGAAAACCAAATGCAAAAAGCTGATGGCCTGTTGGCTTCCATGGATGCACTGCTTGCCAAGGATGATTTTGAAGGGTTAAAAAAACTGATTGAGGACAATAAGATTTCCTGTGCTATAAGTGGTACATGTAACTGGACAGATATCCGTCAATTCAACCTGATGTTCTCTACCGAATTTGGGTCTACTGTTTCCAGCGATGATGAGGACAATAAAGTTTATCTGCGTCCTGAAACAGCACAAGGTATTTTTGTCAATTTCCTGAATGTGCAAAAAACAGGACGAATGAAAATTCCGTTTGGTATTGCACAAATTGGTAAGGCGTTTCGAAACGAGATCGTAGCCAGGCAATTCATTTTCCGCATGCGGGAGTTTGAGCAAATGGAGATGCAATTCTTTATCCGCCCCGGCACACAAAAAGAATGGTATGAATTCTGGAAAACTGAAAGACTGAAATGGCACCAGAGTCTTGGTATCCCGGCTGAAAAATACCGCTATCATGATCATGTGAAGCTGGCCCATTATGCAGATGCCGCCTGTGATATTGAATTTGAATTCCCAATTGGTTTCAAAGAACTGGAGGGAATTCACAGTCGTACCGATTTCGATCTTAAGCAACACCAGGAATACAGCAAAAAGAAGCAACAATACTTCGATAATGACACTGACCCGGCTACGGGCAAGCCTTTTGGCAATTATATTCCTTATGTCATTGAAACTTCTATTGGTTTGGACCGGATGTTTCTTGCGGTGATAAGCCAGGCATATGAAGAACAGGATTTAAGTACTGCTGAGAAACAAGACAGTCGTGTGGTATTAAAGTTTCCGCCTAAACTGGCACCAATCAAACTGGCCGTATTACCATTAACCAAGAAAGACGGATTGCCGGAGATAGCGGCATTGATCATGAAAGATTGTAAGCCCCATTTCCGTTGTTTCTATGAAGAAAAAGATTCTATTGGTAAGCGATACCGCCGGATGGATGCTCTTGGTACTCCTTTCTGTGTAACGGTTGATCACCAGAGTAAAGAAGATAATACAGTTACTATCCGTCACCGGGATTCCATGGAACAGGAAAGGGTACCGGTTGATAAGATTAAAGATATTGTTCTGGCAAGCCTCTGACCTTTTCTATAATAGCTTAACATTTCTTTCTGATTGTACATGCAGCAAAGATCTAATGTGTTTGTCTTTGTTGCTAAAACCATTATTATGAAAAGATGTTTAATTTTTTCCCTGGCTATAATAACCAGTTCTGTTTTGTTTGCCCAGCCAGGTAATGTTGGCAAAGTACCCGGCAGGACACAATTCTATGCTGAACTCGGTGGTCCCGGAATCCTATTTTCGGCCAATATTGATACCCGTTTTGCCAAATCATCCCTGGGATGGGGAGGCCGAATTGGACTAGGTTTTGTAACTGCTGATGAAGACCTTGGTAATTATAATTATGAATTGAGATCTGTTGTCACCGTTCCTGCTCAGGTCAATTATATTTTTGGGAAAGGAGATTCACCACACACTTTTGAAGTAGGTGCCGGTATTACTTATGTAGGCAGAAAGCTGGATATTTTTAATTTTTATGATGATAAAACTTCCAATGTTTTTGGAACAGCATCCTTCATGTACAGGCGTCAGCCAATCAAAGGAGGATTTACCTGGCGGATTGGGTTCACGCCACTGATCGCCAATGGTTATATTCAACCTTCCGGTGGAGTAAGTGTTGGTTATAGTTTCTGATAAAGCAAAGAATAGTAATTTTTAAGCCGGCCTTGATAAGCCGGTTTTTTATTGACCACCTGCCCTGGTCACCTGACATATTAATCGTCCAATACCATGATAGGAATCATTTTTTCCCTTGAACTATGTCACCTTTCGCTTTCGTTTACAGCCCTACTTTGCTGAGGTTTATTTAGCTTTAATCTGGCTATTCACTGGTAAGTTTAACGCTTACCCGCAAAACTTTAAATATGGCTGCAACAGACATTACCAAAGCGGTCGACCTTTCGATACATGCGGAAGGCACCGGCCCCAAACGATTACGCCGACCTGTTTACGTAGATTTTATGCCTCCCTGCAATAGTGCCTGTCCTGCCGGGGAAAATATCCAGGCCTGGATGGCACATGCACAGTCCGGAAATTATTTCGAGGCATTCCAAACATTGGTGGAAGACAACCCATTTCCCGCCGTTATGGGCCGGGTTTGTGTAAAACCCTGCGAGACCGGGTGCAACCGTAATCACATTGATGATACGGTAAACATTCATGCTGTAGAAAGATATATCGGTGATGAGGCCATCAAACAAAAATGGCCTGTTCAATTTGTTGTGAATTCCACTGAAAAAAAGGTTTTAGTGGTTGGAGCAGGCCCCGGTGGTTTATCTGCAGCCTATCACCTGGCCCGCATGGGTCACACAGTAGAAGTATATGATGCAGGCGGACATCCTGGTGGTTTGTTGTGGACCGGTGTTCCTGATTATCGGTTACCAAAAGAAATTCTGGATGCAGAGGTAGATCGAATTGTAAAGATGGGAGTAAAGATCAGGCTGAATTATAAAGTGCAGGATGTGCTTACCGAAAAGCAGGCCGGCAATTTCGATGCCGTCTACTTATCTATCGGGGCACAATTAATACGTAAAGAAGATTTTCAGCATGATGATTCTGTTTATATCACTGATGCGTTTTCTTTTTTCAATGAAGTGAAATCAAATACGTCACCTTATGTAAGAAAAAAAGTGGTGGTGTATGGTGGTGGTAAACTGGCCTTGTACCTGGCACGGATGATAAAAAGATTTGGCTCAGAAGTATCCGTTTATTTTCCGGGTGATAATAAAATGATGCCAGCCTATGATTATGAAACCGAAGATGCACTGGCCGAAGGTGTGGATGTGCAGCTTTTCAGGAGTATCAGTAAAATTGAAAAGTACAAAATGACGCTGGAGAAGATGAAAGTGGAAAAAGGAAAGGCTGTTGGTACCGGTGAATTTGAAACGACTGATGCAGATGTACTGATTATTGCCAACAGGCAGGAATCTGATTCTGGTTTCTTGCGTTCAGTAGCAGGTATAGTGGTCAATGAAGATGGAACAGTAGCGATAAACGCAGAACGGATGACCGGGTATGAAGGAATTTTTGCAGGAGGAGATATGCTGCCCGGGGAGAACAGAAGTTCAACAATCGCAATTGGTCATGGTAAAAAAGCAGCTAAATATATAAATGGTTACCTGATGCAGGAGCCATATCAAAAACCGGAAAAGCATCCAACAGCCAGTTATCGGAAGCTGCATATGTGGTACAAAACTGATGCTCCGCAAAAAGAACAGGATAAACTGGCACCTGCTGTGGCAGTGAAAAGTTTTGAAGAAGTGATCACGGGTTTGTCTGAACCGGAAGCAAGGTTTGAAGCGCAGCGTTGCTTAAGCTGTGGTAACTGTTTTGAATGTGATGGTTGCTTCGGCGCCTGTCCTGAGGATGCAATTATTAAACTAGGGAAGGGGAACCGCTATAAGTTCAATTATAATGCCTGCACTGGTTGTGCGGTATGTTATGAACAATGTCCCTGCCATGCGATAGAAATGATTCCAGAACCTGTTAATTCAACTACTGATGTCAAGTAATAAAAAAATAATCGCAACGATCGATGGAAACGAAGCCGCTGCTTATGTAGCCTACCGTGTTAATGAAGTTTGTGCCATCTATCCTATCACCCCGTCATCTACTATGGCTGAACTGGCTGATGAATGGGCCTCTAAAGGAATAAAAAATATTTGGGGTACTGTACCAGATGTAATGGAAATGCAGAGTGAAGCCGGTGCAGCCGGAACAGTTCATGGTGCTTTACAAACCGGTTCGCTGACAACAACCTTTACAGCCTCACAAGGGCTGATGCTGATGTTGCCGAACATGTACAAGATTGCCGGCGAATTGACACCTGCAGTATTTCATGTGGCGGCCCGTTCCTTAGCGGCGCAGGGTCTGTCAATTTTTGGTGATCACCAGGATGTAATGGCCGCAAGAACTACAGGCTTTGCCATGTTAGGTTCCGCCAGTGTGCAGGAAGCACATGATTTTGCATTGATTGCACAGGTGGCCACCTTGAAGTCAAGAATACCCATCGTTCACTTCTTCGATGGTTTCCGTACCTCACACGAAGTGAATAAGCTGGAGATGCTGAGTGACGAGCAGATAAAATCGATGATACCGGATGAACTGGTGATTGCCCATCGAAACAGGGGCCTGAATCCTGAACATCCCTTCATCAGGGGAACCGCACAAAATCCTGACGTGTATTTCCAGGGAAGAGAAACTGTGAATAAGTTCTATAATGCTATGCCATCCATTGTTGAGGAAGTGATGAATGATTTTGCAAAGATGACCGGCAGAAAATATGAACTCTTTGAATACAGCGGCGCCCCGGATGCTGAAGCGATAACCATCATCATGGGATCTGGTAGTGAAACGGTGGAAGAAACCGTGAAAGCATTAAACAAATCCGGTAGAAAAACCGGTGTCATCGTGGTTCGTTTATACAGGCCTTTTTCGCTGGATCACTTACTAAAAGTATTACCGGCTTCTGTAAAATCAATTGCAGTGCTGGACAGAACGAAGGAATCCGGCGCGGCAGGTGAGCCTATGTACCAGGATGTTCTGGCAACATTAGTTGAAGCATTACAGCAGGGCAAACTGAAAAAATTACCGAATATAGTAGGTGGACGTTATGGCCTTTCTTCAAAGGAATTTACACCGGCAATGGTAAAAGGGGTGTATGATGAACTGGAAAAAAAGCATCCTAAAAATGGGTTCACGGTAGGAATCAATGATGATGTTACTTTCACCAGCCTGGAGTACGACCCTGCTTATAAGTTGGATGAAACTGAATGGAGACAAGGTTTGTTCTTTGGACTGGGTGCTGATGGTACTGTAGGAGCCAATAAAAATACAATAAAAATTATCGGTGAGAATACTGACTTGTATGCTCAGGGGTACTTTGTGTATGATTCAAAAAAATCAGGTGCCAGGACAGTGTCACATTTGAGATTTGGTCCCAATCCTATCCGGGCCCCATACCTTATTTCCAAAGCCGATTTTATTGCCTGCCACCAATTCAACTTTACGGAGAAAGTTGAGATGCTTGAATTTGCCAGTGACGGAGCAACATTTTTGTTGAATAGTCCATATAGTAAAGATGAAGTATGGGATAAGCTGACAGGACAGGTACAAAAAAGTATCATTGACAAAAAATTAAAACTGTATGTAATTGATGCCACAACAGTGGCAAGGGATACCGGTATGAGCGGCCGCATTAATACTATCATGCAAACCTGTTATTTTGCTTTATCAGGTGTATTACCGCGGGAAGATGCTATCAAACAAATTAAAAAAGCGATCGAGAAAACCTATTTCAAAAAAGGACAGAAGGTAATTGATCAGAACTTTAAAGCGGTAGATGCTACATTGGCCAACTTATATGAAGTGGACTATCCAAAAAAGGTTTCAGCAGCTGATAATGATTTACAAACTGTATCGGATAAAGCTCCTGACTTTGTAAAAGAAGTTACAGCTGTGATGATGGCGGGTCATGGTGATGATTTGCCTGTTAGTAAAATGACTGTTGATGGCACTTATCCCAGTGGAACTACGCAATGGGAAAAGAGAAATGTTTCAGACCTGGTGCCAATTTGGGAACCCAATATTTGTATACAATGTGGTAATTGTGCTTATGTATGTCCGCATAGTGTGATCAGGGCCAAGTTCTACCATAAAGACCATTTGAAAAAAGCACCTGCAGATTTCAAATCTGCACCTATCAATGCCAGGGGTTTTCCGGAGACACAATACTCACTGCAGGTATACCTGGAAGATTGTACCGGCTGTAATTTATGTGTGGAAGTTTGTCCGGCCACCGATCCGGCCAACCGTTCTCTGAAAGCGATCAATATGGCTGAGAAGGAGCCGGTATTAAAAGCCGAACAAAAAAATATCGAATTCTTCGAAAACATTCCGTGGAATGATCGTTCAAAAATTGATTTTTCTACTGTACACGGTGCACAATTCCTGGAACCGTTATTTGAATTTTCAGGTGCTTGTGCCGGTTGCGGCGAAACACCATATCTCAAACTATTATCACAATTATTTGGTGACAGGTTATTAGTGGCAAATGCTACTGGCTGTTCTTCTATTTACGGGGGTAATCTTCCTACCACACCGTGGGCTGTGAACAAGGAAGGCAGAGGTCCGGCATGGTCAAACTCTTTGTTTGAAGACAATGCTGAATTTGGATTGGGCATGCGGATAACAGCCGATAAACAAGTAGGTGTTGCGAAACAGTATTTACTGGAATTGAAAGATGTACTGGGTGAAAGTTTTGTCAATGAAATAATAAATGCTAAACAAATACATGAATCAGAACTGGCAGAACAGCAAAAAAGAGTGCAGTTGTTGAAAGAGAAACTGAAGACGATGACTTCTCCGGCTGCCATTCATTTGTTATCTGTTGCTGACCAGTTGGTACGTCGCAGTGTATGGTTGGTAGGTGGTGATGGATGGGCTTATGATATTGGTTATGGTGGTCTTGATCATGCATTGGCCAGCGGCAGAAATGTCAAAATACTGGTGCTGGATACAGAAGTGTATTCCAATACCGGTGGTCAGAGTTCAAAATCAACTCCAACTGCGGCTACTGCCAAGTTTGCTGCCGGTGGTAAATCAGGAGGTAAAAAAGATCTTGCCATGCAGGCTATTTCTTATGGCAACGTGTATGTGGCAAGGGTTGCTTTTGGTGCTAATCCACAACAAACATTACTGGCCATGCGGGAAGCAGAAGCTTATGACGGGCCTGCATTGATTTTAGCCTACAGTCATTGTATTGCACATGGATATGATTTGAAAAATGGATTGGACCAGCAGCATAATGCTGTTGCCAGTGGACACTGGCCATTATTACGTTACAATCCGACATTAAGAATGAAAAATCAAAACCCGTTTGTACTGGATTCACCAAGACCAACTATCGGTTTGAAAGAGTATGCGTATAATGAATTGCGGTATAAAGTGCTGACCATAACAAATCCTGAAGCTGCTGATACGTTAATGAAACATGCCCAGGAACTGGTGAACCTGAAATGGAAAACATATGAGGAACTGGCCACTAAAAAAGCAAGTGATTTTGTTCCAATAGCTTAAAAACACAGATATGAAATTGCATTCAACTTACATGGGGTTAAAATTAAATTCCCCGATCCTGGTATCTGCCTGTACTTTATCTGAGCAAACAGATAATATAGTAAAGATGGAAGATAATGGTGCAGGTGCTGTTGTTCTTTTCTCCTTATTTGAAGAACAAATCCGTAAAGAAGAAGCCAGGTTCAAAGGTGTTATGTCGGAAACCACATATGCTTTTCCGGAAGCCCTGGACTATTTCCCCGACCTGGATGATTTTAATGTAGGTACCGATGAATACCTGGAGAATATCCGAAAGGCCAAGGAGAGAGTAAATATTCCCATCATTGGCAGCCTGAATGGTATTACCACAGAAGGCTGGATCGATTACTCGAAACTTATGGAACAGGCCGGGGCTGATGGTATTGAAGTGAATATATTTTTCATTCCGGGTGATATAGCTATGTCATCTTCCGAAGTGGAGCATCGGTACCTGAATATTATTGAGACCATAAAACAATCGGTCAAAATTCCGGTAGCGGTAAAGCTGAATCCTTATTTCAGTGCAATGGGTAATATGTCTTTAAGGATGAAAAATGCCGGTGCAGATGCATTGGTTTTATTCAACCGGTTCTATCAGCCTGATTTTGATATTAATGAACTGGTGATTAAAACAGACCTGCATTACAGTGAGCCGAATGAAATAAGATTGCCTTTATTATGGATTGCCTTATTGTATGGAAAAGTAAAACTATCGCTGGCAGCGACTACAGGTGTGCAAAGTGCAATTGAAGTTATTAAATATATTCTGGCAGGTGCCGATGTGGTAATGACTGCTTCTTCCCTGTATAAAAATGGGATCCCTTATTTGAAAACTATGAATAAGGAATTGCAGGACTGGATGTATATGATGGGTTTTGAAAGTATTGACTCATTTAAAGGCAGTATGAGCCAGCAGCATATTTCAGATCCGACAGCTTATGAAAGGGCAAATTACATTAAGATACTGGAAGGGGTGAAATAGTAATGTGCTGTCTTCAAAACAACAATTGAATTTAACTTTTTTTTGCTCCTGGTTTTTCGATTTTAACTTTGATTTTCTTGCTTTTATTATTTATAAAAGTAATGCCTTCAGTCATTTCTTCTGCCAGGTATTCTATCGTTTTATTTTCAAAAAGGTTTATAAGCTGATGTTTGATTTGCTTATACTGAGAATGCATCGGGCAAGGTTGTGACTCTGAACATTCAGCTAGGCCCAATACACATTTTTCCAGCACTTTATCTTCATGCATCGCCTCTAGTATTGCCCTTACAGGAAGTTTCCTGGCTTTTTTGGTAATATAAAAACCTCCGTTAGGGCCACGAACAGAACTGATGACTTTATTATTCCTTGTAAGTAACTGAAGAATTTTTGCCGTAAATGACTGAGGGGAATCAATTGCTGCTGCAATTACTGCCAGTCCAAGCTTATTATTTTCGCTACTGTTTTTGGCTATATGTATTGTAGCCCTTAAGGCGTATTCCGTGGCTTTAGAAAACATTTGGTTAAAGACTAAGAAATTAAAGATTATATCAGGTATTTAAAATATATTAACTAATCCATTCTGCATAAGAACCCTTTGTTTCATAAAGCTTAAGTTTGGCGAGCTTTATATTTACTGGCAGATTTTCGCTGAGAACTGATTGAATATACAGTAGTAAATTTTCGGCAGTTGGTTCTGATTCCCAGGGAACCAGGTTTTCCAGTGGATTAATACTGGAATTTTTACCCAAATAATTTTTGGACAAGATAAGTTTATGATCCAGAGCCTGAATAACATGTGTATTTACCAGTTTTTTTAATTCTTTGAAATCTAAAATAAATCCAGGCGGGGCTAAATAGCACTTTTCCTGATTAATGGTAGATACAGTTACATGCAATTCATAGGAATGTCCATGAATATTATTACAAGAGCCAGGATAATCAGAAATAGCATGCGCCATTTCGAAATTAAATATTTTTGTAACCATTAACATAATAGAATTTTAGAAACAGGTAATATATTTATTCTGAAACTGGCAGATGGATAATATCCTGTTGTTTTCTCTCTTTTGTAGCTTTTCCAAAATAACAAAGTAATTGATTTTTTAATAAAGGAAAGATAACAAAATAGAAACCTGTTGTCATTGTAGTGCCTGCAATAACGAATAAAATAAGGTAAGGCCTTAGTTGTAGCATCATATCGGAAAATGGTACCTGTGAAGTACTTAGTTGCCATCTGGCCTTAATTATTCCAGCTCCTATAAGGCTAACCCAGAATACGAATAAAGAAATATTTGTAATCCAATATCCCCTGTTGACAATTTTCTTATAGGATTCAAAACTATAACAGCTTTCAGAAAAGATGTCAAAAGCTATCGCCAGAAGTAAAAAACTATTGATGCCGATTGTGGCACCCATTGTATGTGCAACTGTTATGTGTGTGCCATGTGTGTAAACATTGATGCCTGGAATTGACATAAATATTGCTAGTAATAATGTTAAGAATATCCACACATCTGCGGCTGCCAGAAAGCGGTATGCAATTAAATGAAAATTCTTTTTTGCCAAGCTTAGTGTGGATTTCCATTGATAAATAATTCTGCCAAGTATGAAAAGTTCAGTCATGCTGACGGCGTAACTGATGTGTTTGATATAAGTATGAGTTGGCAGCGTGTATATATGATGCCCCCAGTTGAACATCAGGTTGAATAACCCGGTAAAATAAAGTATAAAGGCAATACCTGAATGACTATAGCTTTTGGTATTACTTATTTTATCCATTAAAAAGATACTGCTACCATAAATGAGCATATTCCAGGAACCAACCATAGAGCCATAGGATTTCCACTGTACGGTCATATCATTCACTATATTATTTCTGAAGTACGGGAATATCCATAAGTATGATTCCAGGAAAGTAAACAGGAAGAAAAGGACACCGGTAAGCCACATCCATACATAAACGGGTTGTTTTTTTAACGAACCCACCGATTTTATAAAATTGATGAGGAAAAGAATCCAACCGATGGCTATTGGTAAGGCAAACACAGGTGGGTACTCCCAATATTCTCTGCCCCCAAATATGCCCAAACTGTAGGATATTAAAATTCCAGTAATGGAAAAGATAAAAATTACTAGTTGAATTTTTAAAAAAGTTTGCGAGTAGATTTTTTTTCCGGTGTGCTGTTGTAAATAGGTAAATACGGCACCCATGGCTCCTAGTATAATCCAGAATACTACTGAAGAAACATGTAGCGGTCTAACCTTCTCAAACGAGAGGTATTGCTTTAGAAATCCCGGAATGACGTATTGGAGCCCCCCGGTTAAGCCCCATATCATTCCTGTAGCTAATAATATCATAGCTACAATCATAAAAAGTACTGGTACATTTTCTTGTCTATTGTTCGATGGTGCCATTCGTGTTTATTGTAAAAGTTCTAGGGTCTGCCTTTCCTGAGGCATCTAAATTTTGCAAATAAGCTAGTAAGGCTTCTATTTCAATCTTTTTCAAATGAAATTTGGGCATTATCGCTGTTCCGCTCTGCAAAAAAGCCGTAATATATGCCGGGCCCCTGAGTGTATAGGTATTTGTAAGATCTGGACCCAGGTATCCCCCAAGGCCATAAACCTGGTGACAGGCTATGCAATTACTTTGTTGCCAGATTGATTTACCCTTAAGTACCATATTTGTAACGGGCCCTTCCTTTTACCGGTAAGGACAGGTACAGGTAAAGCGAATAAAACAAAAAGATTATTATCAGGGTTACCGCTATTATTTGCTTATACTTTTCCGAAAGCATACTTCTCTCTATAATAATTAAGGACAAAAATATCCTTAATTATTATATTTGCCTCATAATTCAGAGAAATGGCAAAAAAAAATTTTATTAATTATTTACTGAATCCAAAAAACTGGTGGTTGCCGCTGTTGATTATTTTCACAGTAAGTTTAACAGGAGTAACCATGATTGGAATTCATACTTACACCGAAGCTCCCCCAATTCCTGATTATGTTTCTTCAAATAATGAAAAAGTCTTTTCAAAAGACGATGTGCTGAATGGGCAGGCAGTTTTTCAAAGATATGCTTTGATGGAATATGGCAGTATGTTTGGTGATGGGGCTAACCGGGGACCAGACTATACGGCAGAAGCACTGCACTATGTTTCGCATTACATGAATATATTTTATCAAAACCAATTAGTGATCAGTGAAAACCGGGAATGGCAGCAGAAAGGAATGGCTGAACAGGTAAGATCCGAAATAAAGAACAACCAGTACGAAAAAAATACTAATAAAGTTAAGCTGACAGATGCACAGGTTTTTGCTGCATCGGAGCTGGTAAAATATTACCAACAAAAATTTACTACTGCTGAATCGCCAGGGGCATTTAAACCGGTTGGTTACCTAACAGATACGACAGAAATCAGATCACTTACTGCTTTTTTCTTCTGGGGAGCTTGGGTATGTGGTGTGCAAAGACCCGGAGAAATCTACAGTTATACACATAACTGGCCTTTTGACCCCGACGCGGGAAATACGCCAAGTTCAGCTATCATTCAATGGAGTATTCTTGGTTCATTGGGATTGATATTTGGGCTGGGTTTGGTATTATACTATTACGGAAAGCTAGAAAAATTAGATGATAACGCTTACACCAGCAACGCACAGCCGTTTATGACCAGGGACGAAATTCATAAATTTAAACCCAGTGCAGTGCAACGTGCTACTTATAAGTTTTTTTTTACTGCTATCATTTTATTTGCTGTTCAGGTTCTGTCTGGAATTTTAACTGTTCACGACTTTGTAGGATTTGTTAATTTCTTTGGATTTAATATTTCTGAAGCGTTACCTATCACTGTTATACGTAGCTGGCATGTACAATTATCTATTCTGTGGATTTCTGCCTGCTGGATCGGGGGTTCGTTTTTTATGATGTCGTTGGTGTCACCCAATCAAAATTCGGCACAGGTAAAACTCATTAATATTATTTTTTGGCTTACTGTTTTGCTTGTTGCCGGTTCAATAGCAGGAATTCTGCTTGGACCCAAGGGTGTGTTTGGAAAAAACTGGTATTGGTTCGGACACCAGGGGTGGGAATATGTCGAACCAGGAAAAATCTGGCAGATCATTTTAGGAATGGTCTTTATTATCTGGGCTATTACATTATACAGGGGTATTAAACCTGTTATGAAATTGAAACACCCTTGGGCGTTGCCTAATTGGCTCGTATATGCCACCTTCAGTATTATAATTTTGCTGATATCTGGATTTATTGCTACACCAAAGACCAATTTTGTAATTGCTGATTTCTGGCGCTGGATGGTGGTCCATATGTGGGCAGAAGCATTTTTTGAAGTTTTCACTACAGTATTGATTGGCTACTTTATGGTACTGATGGGGCTGGTAAGTAAACAGGCTGCCACAAGAGTGATTTATTTAGCCACATTATTATTTCTAGGTTCGGGATTGCTGGGTATCTCCCATAACTTCTATTGGAATGCCAAACCGGTATTTACTATGGCACTGGGCTCCGTTTTTTCTACACTACAGGTAGTACCCTTGGTATTGTTAACCCTAGAAGCCTGGCGATTCAGCAAATTGCCAAAAGTACTTGAAAATGGATATAATAATGGAAATCCAGCCCGGCGTTTTGGATTTTCTGAAGTTTTCTTATTTCTCGTAGCTGTAAATTTCTGGAATTTTTTTGGCGCAGGTGTATTAGGTTTTATTATCAATCTTCCTATTGCCAATTACTATGAACATGGCACATATTTGACTGTCAATCATGGGCATGCAGCTCTGATGGGAGTATATGGTAATTTAGCATTAGCAACAGTATTATTCTGCAGTCAATTACTCATTAAACCGGACTGCTGGCGGCCCCGTATCATCAAAAATGCGTTCTGGTCAATCAATGTAGGGTTGTTACTGATGGTTTTTTTAGATTTATTTCCTGCGGGTATCTGGCAATTCAAGTCCGTTACCGATAATGGTCTCTGGTTTGCACGTAGTCATGAATTCATTGAAAGTACAGGATTTCAGACACTTACCTGGCTCCGTATCATAGGAGGTTCGTTATTTACATTGGGTGGTGTTATCCCATTAGTTTGGTTTATTACGACAAGGAGTATGAGGCTGAAAGAAAAAATAACTTAGAATCGAAAGTTAAAAGTACAGATGAATAAATTGCAATATTTCCTTTTTAAAATTAAAATTCACTCAGTTTGGCGCCTGGAGCTATTCTTTGTGTTGATTATGAATCGTGTAAGGCAAAATGTTTTAAATGATAAAAGCAGCAAATAAAGTTATCCCCTTAGTTTATTCCTGTTCAGGATGCAGCAGTTCGGCTCAGATGACGAACTATCTTGCCATTCAACTTGATAGAAAGGGTCTTGCTGAAATGAGTTGCATTGCTGGAGTGGGAGGTAATGTAAAAAGCATTTTAAGTACTGCACAATCAAAGCGGGAAATAATTGCATTAGATGGTTGCCCGCTTGCTTGTACCAGAGCCTGTTTGCTGAATCATGCTATTAAACCAGACATACATATTGAGCTAACTTCTTTTGGTGTGAAAAAGAAGTATCATGAAGACTTTGATTTGCATAAGGCTAGGGAAATTCAGCAGGTACTGGAGCATACAATTCTAAAAGGAAGGGAAAAGCTAAAAGGGGACTCTCCGGCTGTTGCCACAATCACAGAGATTCGGATTGAGGAAGTTAAAACAACAAAGCAACTTCGGGATTTTATTGATTTTCCGCTGCGTCTTTATAAGGACAATGCATATTATGTGCCTCAATTAACAAAAGATATTGAAGCCACATTTAACCATCAGAAAAATCCGGCATTTGATTTTTGTCAAGCAAGATACTGGCTGGCGTATAAAAACGACGAACTGGCTGGTCGCATTGCCGGAATCATCAACCACTCTTTTATCGCGACATGGAAGAAACCTTATCTGCGCTTTGGCTGGTTCGATTTCGTGAATGATGAATTAGTTTCCAAAGCGCTGCTGGCTGAAGTAGAACAATGGGCCAGGCAAAAAGAAATGAAGGCGGTACATGGTCCACTGGGATTTACCAATTTTGAATTTGCTGGTATGCTTACAGAGGGTTTTAATGAAAGAGGAACCTTTGCCACCCTATATAACTATCCATATTACCCTTTTTTATTGGAGAAGGCAGGCTACAAAAAAGAAACCAGCTGGGTTGAGTATAAAATAAAGATTTCAGATACTATACCCGAAAAAATATTACAAGTCGCTTCAATCGTTGAAAAGCGATATAAACTTAAAGTGATCAAACCAACCAAACTAAAACAAATTCGGCCTTTTGCGGAGAAAATATTTGAACTAATTAATAAAAAATATGCAGGTTTATTTGGAATGGTACCAATGTCTGATAAGCAGGTTCAGTATAATATCCGCAAGTACGTAACTTTTATTAAGCCAGACTTTGTTTCTTTAGTACTGGATAAAGATGGTGAACTTACCGCATTTGGTATCGCTATGCCTTCTTTATCAAAAGCTTTACAGAAGGTAAACGGGGAATTATATCCTTTCGGGTTTTTACACCTGCTAAAGGCATTTAAAAGAAATAAATTTGCAGATTTGTGTCTGGTAGCAGTACGAAAAGATTTTCAGGGAAAGGGTGTGAATGCGATTCTTATGAGAGAAATAAATACTGCTTTTATTCGTAATGGTATTGAGTATGCTGAGTCAAACCCCGAACTGGCAGACAATCACAAAGTACAATCACAATGGGATTATTATGAAGCTGTACAACACAAGCGAAGACATTGCTTTATTAAACATTTATAAAATAGAAGACACGAAAGTATTGTTTTGCGTTTCTCAAACGGATGTATCTGAAACCGTACTACTGAATCTAAAAAAATCTGTACATTTATACAAAGGTTGTAAGGATTTGAATACAGGAATGAGACTTCTTGCAAACTGGCATTAATTTGTAAACATAATTTGTAACAGCGGGTATTAAACATTCTTCTATTTTCGTGTTCATAGCACCGGCAATATTTTAAACTGTTACTGGCTTACAACTACTACTTACCAATTCGATTATAATCCTTGCTCAGGCTTTTGCAGGATGAATACCCTTTGCTGTTGCTGCTTTTCTAAGAGTAATTAATTTCATTTATGTCAAATTTAAAAATTAAAAAAATAAGCTGCTCCAGGTAAGTAGCAGCATTTTTAAATAAATGGATAGTTTATTCATTTATAAAGTGTTAATTAATTTTTAACCTAATAATTACTGGTTATGCGAAAAATATTATTTCTTCTGCTAAGCTTCTTACTATTCAGCAGCGTAATACCTGCGCAATCGGTTGCTGTTAATACCGATGGTTCTTTGCCAGATGTGAGTTCTTTACTTGATATAAAAAGTATTAGTAAGGGAGTTTTAATTCCAAGGATGAACCGTGCACAAAGAGATGCTATCTCTACTCCGGCAACCAGTCTTGTTATTTACCAGACAGACGCTGAAGCGGGATTTTATTACAATGGGGGCACCCCCGGATTTCCGCAGTGGAAATTAATGGGAGATAATGTACTTCCTGCTTCTGCTTTAGTACTGAGTGAGACCAAGCCCAATAGTATGCTACAGAACGCTGGTTTTAGCCTGAATGCCGATATTCAACTGACATTAACCAATGCTACAATACCTGCTAATACATGGTCGGAAATTAACATGAATAACAGTATTCCTGACGACGAGGCAAGCTATATATCAGCAAAAGCCGGAGACTATATTGTAATGATGAAAGGGGGGGGTGTAATCTTCGAAATATTTACATACAGAATTTCTACTAATACGTGGACAAGAGCTTTCGTAGGAAATAATCTGGATGTAAATATTGCAAATGATATGCAGTCTGGGTATGCTTTACTTACGGATGGTACTTATGTATACAGCATTCCCCCGCATACAAGATTTCCGATTAACTGTATACCACCTTGTCCTTATTATGCAGGGATAAAATTTAATCCGGCCAATAATGAGGTACTTTATTTCCCGGTTAACCTGAATCATTCCGGAAGAAGTGCTTACACTCTAATTATGGCAGGAAATAAGATTTTAATTTGGGGTGGCTGGGATAATAACTCAAATATGTATTTTAACGATGGTTTATTAATTGATCTTTTATCTGGTACCTGGTCTGCTGTTTCTGGCAGTCCGTCACTATCGCCACGCAGAAGCGCCTCAGGAGTGTGGACAGGTGCAGAGGTAATTATTTTCGGTGGCGAAAATAACGGTACTTATTATACTGATGGAGCCCGGTTAAACCTGTCAACACTTACCTGGGTCCCGATTGCCTCCAATCCTTCAATTGTTTTTCCAATACACTATTCGCACTGGAACGGATCAGAAATGTTTTTATTTGGTAACGCAGGTTTTAAGTTTAATTCATCTCTTAATAGTTGGTCTTCAGTGAATGCAGGACTTAATGCAATTCATTTCGGTGAAAATTTTGCTTGGACTGGTTCGGAATATTGGCGCTATAACCCTCTTACACAGCTTATTACGAAATTTAATCCAACTACAAACACAGTTTCATCTGCTCATCCGGGTGGACCTTCATGGGGTGGAGGGGGAGGATCCGTAAATAATTGGTGTGGGGATAAACTATTTGTTATGAATTATTATCATCCGGCTATTACATCCCGCTTTTTTTATCCCAACCAGACAAACGGTGTAGCGGCGAACCGTACTTTCTATTTATATAAAAAAAACTAAGACATGAAAAAATTTAGTTTATTATTTCAATTCGGTGCTTTTTTTATCCTATTCCCAACAGTAATAAAAGCGCAAAATGTGGGCATTGGAGAATTGTTGCCGCAGGCAAAATTAGAAATTAGAGGGGTCAATGTATTATCAAATTATAACGCCTTGCTGGTTAAAAATATAAGTAATGACTCGTTGTTTAGAATTTCTAATGCAGGTGAACTGATTGCTGGAAGCAAATCTAAGGGGTATGGCCAGTTGCAGGTTATCAATAACGGAAACCAGTTTAGTCATCTTATTTTAAAAGGAACGAATGATAATAACAGCGGAAGTTTTTTTACCCGTGCTAGATTTGCCGATGAAACTGAAAGCAGGTATTGGCAGCTGAGAAGCCGTGTTTATGGCAATGGTTCCGGTATGATGAATAATAGCAGAAATAGTAGTTTTTCAATAGGGTCTGATAGTCTTCCGGATATGATAACTGTTGATGGTACCGGGAAAATTGGGATAGCTGAATCCTTTATTCCATTGGCTTACCTGGATATAGCAGTTAATTTTCAAGCTGAAGGAGTTCCTCATTTAATGTTAAGAGGAACAGGTGTTAACAGTCAAAGCATTCAAGCCTTTGCAAATATAAGTGGGAGTGATTACTGGTATCTGGATAGCAGGCACTATGCGTTTGATCCTGCAAGTTCTTCGTTTAATATCGGGTATAATGGGACAGCAAAGCTGAGTTTGCGGCCCAGTGGTAATTTTGGTATTGGTACGGGCGATCCGCAGCATACCCTGCATATTAAGACCAATAGTAGTCACGCCGGTTTAGTTCATATGTTACTCGAAGAGTCTGAAGAAGATTTTTCCAGGATTCGTTTTCAAAACACCATTGCAAACCGCTACTGGGAGATTGGTTCTTTTTCCCAAAATTTGAATAATAGTTCAGAAATGAATTTTTATTACAATAATTCCGGAGTTATTCTTTCCCTGAAAGGTGACGGTAATGCCACTTTAATGGGAAACTTAACACAACTCTCAGACGCCAGGCTGAAGAAAAATATCACCTTAATCAGGGACGCATTGCCTGCACTGATGAATATAAATGGATACCGGTATAACTGGAAAGATCCTGAAAAGGATAAAACACTTCAGGTAGGATTATTGGCTCAGGAAATTGAGAAAGTGATGCCCGAACTTGTAATAGAGAATAATGATGGAATAAAATCAGTCAACTACGCAGGTATGATTCCTGTTTTGATTGAAGCTTTTAAAGAACAACAGCTGGAAATAAAAGCTCTGATAACCGAAAATAAAAGGCAGAGTAAGATGATAAAACAATTACAAAATGAAATCTTGGATATTGATTTGAAAGGGAAAGTAAAACATTGATTAATTTTGTATAATATCTGGATATATCTTTTATGCAGCATTAAAGACTTATCTAATAATATAAAAAGCTTTTTAGTACAATAGTGGTTTATGTCTTTCAGAGAGAGCAAAATTTGGTAATAATGAGGAAGAAGCAAATTGAACTTTTGGCACCTGTCGGTTCATTCGACAGTTTGCAGGCCGCTATAAAAGGGGGTGCAGATGCTATATACTTCGGAGTAGAGCAATTAAATATGCGTACCCGTTCTGCCCAGTCTTTTTATCTTTCCGATATTAAAGAAGTCAGTGGTATTTGCAAAAGAAATGGTATTAAAGCCTATATCACCCTGAACACTGTGATGTATGAGCATGATATGCAACTACTGCAGATGATCCTTAAAGAAGCAAAAAAAGCAAAGATCGACGCAGTGATAGCGGCTGATTTTGCCGTGATTGAATATTGCAGTCAGCATGGTATTCCGTTGCATATCTCTACGCAGGCCAATGTAAGCAATATTGAATCCGTGAAATTCTTTTCCCGCTTTGCCGATGTTATTGTACTGGCAAGAGAGCTTACATTAAAGCAGGTAAAGGAGATCGCTGACGAGATAAAAAGAAAGAAGATAAAAGGTCCTTCCGGGGAATTAGTTAAGATTGAAATTTTTGTGCACGGCGCCTTATGTATGGCAGTATCAGGTAAATGTTATTTGAGCCTGCATACTCAACATGCTTCTGCCAACCGGGGGGCTTGTGTGCAGAACTGCCGCAGGCCTTATATTGTAAAGGACGCTGAAACCGGCGAAGAACTCATGGTGGATAATGAATACATCATGTCTCCCAAGGATTTATGTACAATTGATATCCTGGACCAGGTGATGGAGAGTGGCGCAGAGGTGTTGAAGATAGAGGGAAGAACAAAAGGAGCGGAATATGTGCAGGTAGTTACACAATGTTACCGGGAAGCAATAGAGTCGGTGAATGACGGAACTTACTCCAGGGGAAAAGTAGTTGAATGGAAAAGAGAAATGGAAAAAGTGTACAACCGTGGTTTCTGGGAAGGATATTACCTGGGCCGGAAATTAGGTGAATGGACACCGCATCCTGGTTCCGCTGCAACAGAAAAGAAAATTTATATAGGCAAGGGAACTAAATATTATCCTAAAATTTTGGTGGGTGAGTTCATTCTGGAGTCGGGGAGCCTGAAAGCAGGAGATACGTTGATGGTTATCGGCCCGAAGTGCGGGATGGTAAAAGAAATAGTAACGAACTTAATCATAAATGGTACCAGTGGAAAAGAAGCTGTGAAAGGTGATAAGATCACTTTCCCTTTTGCCACCAAGATAACTCCTGCCGATAAGTTGTATAAAATAGTAGGGACCAGCCATGCATAAAGTGATTCAGTACCGGAGTAAATGTATTGGTTGCGGAATTTGCTATGAACTGCAACCGGAATTATGGCGTATGTCAAAAAAGGACGGGAAAGCTACCCTGATAAAGGCAGTTGGAAAGAAGCAGGTTTTTATTTTGAGTATACCTGATTCGGAAGTGCCGAAGTCGCAGGAGATAGCCGCAGCTTGTCCTGTCAGAATAATTAAGATAATATGAACGAACGTATAAGTAATTTCATTTTACAACAAACCTGTGCCAGCATATGCTGTATGGATGAAAAAGGTCATCCTTATTGTTTCACCTGTTTTTATTCATTTGACAGTGAAGAAGTGCTTTTGCATTACAAGTCTTCAAATGAAACACGACATTCAGTTTTACTTTTACGCCATCCGCTTGTTGCCGGCACGATTCTGCCGGATTCACTGAGTCTCCTTCAGATCAGAGGAATACAATTTGAGGGGTTTATCCTACCTTTTGATCATTCACATACCAAAAGTGCGTCTTCACACTTTCACCAGAAACACCCGGTTGCCCTGGCTGTGCCCGGCGAAATATGGACTGTAAAGCTAACCAGTATTAAGTTTACAGATAATACACTTGGTTTTGGGAAAAAGCTGATCTGGAGCAGGGAGGAACTGTCACCAGATGGTAATAAAAGTATTTAAATACTTTTATTATTAAAATTTGCATACCTTTGTATTGTTAATCAAAAACAAAACAATATGCAAACAGCAGCTGAAAATATTCTGAACGTTACCTTACTGGAACCCCGTCTGAAACATCCAACAATTTTTAACCATTTTGATGAATTGCTGGAAGGGCAAAGCCTTACCATCCATAATGACCATGATCCCAAACCACTTTACTACCAATTATTGGGCGAAAGAGGAAATATTTTTACCTGGGAATATCTTGAGCAAGGGCCTGAGTGGTGGAAGGTGAAAATTTCTAAACGTATCACAGGTCAGGAAGATGAAACGCTTGGCCAGATCGCTGCCAAAGACCTGAGCAAAGCCCGCATTTTTAAGAAATATGGACTTGATTTTTGTTGTGGTGGAAAAAAGACCGTGAAAGAAGCTTGTAAAGAAAAAGGACTGGATGTAACAAAGATAGAGCAGGAATTACAACAGGCTAACCGGTTGCCGGGTTCCCGCCCGTTGCCCTACAACGAATGGAGCCTGGATTTTCTGGCAGATTACATTGTAAACACGCATCATAGTTATGTTGTAAAAAACCTCCCAGATATCAGGGCATATGCCACAAAAGTGATGAAGGTCCATGGAAGCCGGCATCCTGAATTGGTGCTAATATGGAAATTGGTTGAAGAGGTTTATACGGAAATGATGTCTCATATGGTGAAGGAGGAAAAGGTATTGTTCCCTTATATAAAGGAACTGGTAGCTGCTAATAATAAATTACAACCCGTGCAGGCTTCACATTTTGGGACAGTACAAAATCCTATTAACATGATGGAGATGGAACATGAGGTGGTGGGTAAATGCCTGGCAGAAATAAGAGAGCTAACCAGTAACTATACATTACCGGAGGATGCCTGTGCCAGTTACAGTTTGCTCTATCGGATGCTTGACGAGTTTGAAGAGGACCTGCACATGCATGTGCACCTGGAAAATAATATTTTGTTTCCGAAAGCTGTGGAACTGGAGAAAAATTTGAATAAATAGCATGGTTCCGGGGCGAAATACCTGATCTCAAGGGTTGTTTAAGAGAGTTACAGAGAGGGGTTTCTCCCGGAATTAAATTTAAAATATAATATGAAAAAATTATTTGCTCTGCCGGTAATAGGCATGATGTTATTAAGTTGTAATGAGCAAAATCATAATCATAAACACGACAAGGCAGAAGCAGCCGCTGTGGAAAAGCAACACCAGGAAACCGGCCCGGAAAATCTTGAATTGAATAATGGCCAGAAATGGAAAGCTGATAGTAGCACCAACCAAAACGTTATTTTTTTGCTTACGGTCATTGATAAGTTCACTGCAGGTACTGACAAATCACTGCCGGCGTACGGAATTACTGCAGCAGAATTGCAGGGTGGCCTTGATAAGATGATTAGTGAATGCCGGATGAAAGGGCCTGATCATGATGCGCTGCATAAATGGCTGGAACCCCTGATGGATGCAGTAGCAACATTGAAGCAATCTGCAACAGAGTCGGACGCAAGTATCCAGCTAAAAAAAATAGACACACAGGTAAGACGCTATGCGCAATATTTTGAATGATGAAGACAATTAATGCTAATACCAAAATTGCTTTCTTAATAAAACAGCACCCGGATGCACTGGATGCAATTGTCAGTCTTAGCCCGAAGTTTGAGAAACTAAGGAATCCTATTCTCAGGAAATTAATGGCGGGCAGGGCCAGCATTGCTATGGCTTCTAAAATCGGGGGCTGTAGCGTTTCTGATTTTTTTGTTAAACTTAAAGACCTTGGATTTGAAGTAGAAAAAAACGGGCAGCCTGAAAAAGAAAAAGCAATGTTAGAGATGCCTGATTTTTTAAAGAATATTAACCCGGCGAAAATTGTCAAGCTGGATGTTCGGCCGGTAATAGAAGGTGGTAATGATCCGCTGCAGAATATTTTGGAGAAAATTAAGACACTGCAACCTGGTGAGGTACTTGAAATTGTTAATACATTTGAGCCCACTCCTTTGATATTCCTATTGAAAAAACAGGGTTTTGATTCTTACGTTGAAGTCATAAACGAAAACCTCATTCAAACTTATTTTTACAGGGTAAAAGAAACATCTCCGACTGGGGATCTAAGTATGAATGTTAAATCTTCGGGATGGGAAGAGGTATTGCAACGATATAGTAACCGGTTGCAGACTGTAGATGTGCGACAGCTGCAAATGCCATTGCCGATGATGACAATCCTGGAAGCAGTAGACAAATTACCGGAGGGTAATGCTTTATTTGTTTATCATAAACGCATTCCTGTATTTTTATTACCCGAATTGGCTGAAAGGAAGCTGGACTACCGTATCAATGAGGTATGTGAAGGAGAAGTGCATTTACTGATCTTTAAGCCCTGAAATGTTAGCAGGCCTCAACAAGGATACTTTAGTTAAAAGCACAACACACAAAGTGGTGTTGCCTTTTTATTTATATGCTGCAATATCCCTGCTCGCAGCTACAGTAATGTTGTGCTTTTCAGCGGAGGCATTTACCCGGCATTATTTTCATCCACATATCCTGGCTGTTACACATATCATGGCACTAGGATGGGGTACCATGATGATACTCGGTGCAAGCCATCAGTTAGTGCCTGTATTGATCGAACATAGTTTATATAGTAACAAGCTGGCCTATACTTCTTTTTTACTGGCTGCAACCGGAATTCCGTTGCTGGCCTATGGTTTTTATGTATTTGATATGGGCTGGCCTGCCAAATGGGGCGGAAGGTTAATATTGTTATCTATACTATCTTATGTAATTAATCTTTTAATAAGTATTTCAAAAAGTAATGGAAAAAATGTACATGCCATTTTTATACTTACTGCTTCAATTTGGTTATTTCTAACTGCATTTCTGGGATTAGCATTGGTATATAATTTTACTTTTCCATATTTGCCTAAAGAGACTTTGCAGTATTTGCCTTTACATGCTCATGCCGGTGTTGTCGGGTGGTTCCTGTTATTGGTGATGGGTGTGGGATCAAGATTGATACCCATGTTCCTGATATCAAAATACAGTAATAAATATCTTTTATGGGTTATTTATGTTCTGGTAAATGGAGGGTTGTTATCATTTTTAGGGTTGTTCCTTTATTTCCCTGGTTCGACTTATCATCTTTTCCCTGTCCTGACAGTTTTAATAGCCTTTGTGCTGTTCGGCCATTACTGCTTAAGAAGCTACAACCTTCGTATCCGCAGACAGGTAGATGAGCAAATGAAGATTTCTCTTTTGTCTGTACTACTGATGCTGCTGCCGTTTGTTTTTCTTGTAAGTATAACTGGATGGCTATTGTCAGACAAATTGAACACGCAGCTGGTACTTATCTATGGTTTCATTATTTTTTTTGGCTGGATCACCCTGATCATTTTTGGAATGACATTTAAGACATTACCTTTTATTATCTGGAATAAAGTGTATCATGCGAAAGCGGGGTTGGGGAAGACTCCAAATCCGAAGAATCTTTTCAATAACAGGGTGTTCATAATTATGACAATGAGCTACCTGGCCGGTTTTATTCTATTTATCACTGGTATTTATCTTGCTGATGTATTTGTACTAACCTTTGCTGCTGTAATTTTAATTGTGGCAGCATTGTTATATAATTGGAATGTGTTTAAAGTCATGTTGCATAAGGCTAAAATAAAATGAATGTTATTTCCAATAATAATATTAAATGTACCATTGCTCTGGCGGCGCTGGAGAATGTGGTAGATCCGGAGATCGGCTTAAATGTGGTAGATCTTGGTCTTATTTACGTAGTAAATTTTGATGAGGCTAATAAAAAAATTAATGCAGCAATGACGCTAACTACACAATTTTGTCCGATGGGAGAATCTATAATCGCAGCAGTTAAACGGGTATTAGAGAATACATTTGCCGGGGAGGAGGTATTACTGGAATTAATATTTGATCCTCCGTGGACAAACGAACGGATTTCGGAAGAAGGAAAACAATTTTTAAACAGATAATTATGTTAAGCCAGACCTGTAAAACAGCTATTAAAGCTGTTATCTACCTTGCTGCCCGCTTTGAGTCAGGAGAAAAAGCCGGTATAAAAGAAATTGCTGATATAATAGAAGCCAGTGAACATACGGTTGGGAAAATGCTGCAGGTACTGGTAAAAGAAGATGTGATAAAAAGCCTGAAAGGACCAAATGGTGGATTTTTTATATCGGCAAAGCAAAAGAATCAGCCGGTTATCAATATTGTTGAAGCTATCGACGGAAATGAATTGTTTAAACAGTGCGGTCTCGGTTTGAGTAAATGTTCATCCAGCCATCCTTGCCCGATTCATGATGAGTATAAGATGGTACGGGACCTTTTCGAAAAAATGTGCAGAAGCAATACTGTAAACGATTTGTGTGCGCCGGTTAATAAAGGATTAGCTTACTTAATTGGATAATAGCATAAAAACTACTCGTACTTAAAGCGCCGGCAGGATGCTGTTGATCCTATAAAATAATTAAACGGGAGATGAGCCTCATTTTATTGCTGAACATCTTTTTTAATATTATAAATTTTATATTATTATGAATACATTCTCGCCTCATACTTTTCATATCCCCGTAATGGGATTGGCATATACTATTGACAGTCCGGTGAAAGTCGCCCGTTTTGGTATTTCCTCCGTTATTTCAATCGTAGAGGATCGGCTGGTGGAAATGATGCGCAGTTATTATTATCCTGAGACAGGCCGTTCCTATCATCCGATTACTATAGATCAGCCTGATTACCGGGCGAGGCGGATTACCGATTACCTTAACCTTGTAAATTCCATTGTCAGGGAACAGGTTGAGAAAATAAAAAAAACTGCTTTTGAAAAGGGGTCTGAAATCGTTACCTATTTTGAAATGCTGCCTGAGCAATCTGTGTTAAAGCAATTATACCGCCAAATGACCGAAACAGAGGACCAGGCTGAGAAAAGGAGATTGGAAAATTATCTCCGTAACCAGGTCACACCCGGCAGTATTGATGTAAACATAATGACCAAGATTGATCGTGATAATTTAGATAAGGATAACCTTATAATAAAAGATGGCTCAGATGCAGTGGCTTCTTTGAGAGGGTACATTAACAGCGATCTTACCAATTCTTCGATTGTATTTTCTGCGGGAATGAACCCCAGGTTATATAATTATTTGGAACAGTGCAGTCAGTTTGATATGAATGAGGATGGGACTTTTTCAAAAAAAATTATTTTGAAAGTCAGTGACTTCCGCTCTGCACTGATCCAGGGCAAATACCTTGCAAAAAAGGGGATATGGGTGAGTGAGTTCAGGATTGAATCCGGTTTAAATTGCGGCGGTCATGCTTTTGCGACTGATGGGTTTTTACTGGGCCCGATCCTGGAAGAATTTAAAACTGGTAAGCAAGAGCTTATTGACATCCTATTTGAGCTTTATAGTGCAGCACAGTTGAAAAAAAATAATAAACAACTGACAACTGCTCCTCCGCTTAGGTTTTCAGTCCAGGGAGGAATCGGAACTGCAGCAGAAGATAAATTCCTGCACAGTCACTACCAGATGGAAACCACGGGTTGGGGTTCTCCTTTCCTGCTGGTACCTGAGGCAACAACTGTGGACGACGAAACCTTAAAGCTATTGACGAATGCAAAGGAAGAAGATGTTGTGTTGAGCCGTAACTCACCGCTCGGTGTCCGGTTTCACTACCTGAAAGGCACCAGTTCAGACAAGGAAAAGCAATTACGAATAAAGGAGGGCAGACCGGGAAGTCCCTGTACCGAGAAGCACTTGGCTTTAAATAAAGAGTTTAATAATGAATTACTTTGTACGGCTTCTCGCAAGTACCAGCAATTAAAGATCCGGGAACTGAAATCCTCCAATCTTCCAGAACCGGAATACCAATTAAAACTGGCAGATGTCCTTGACAAGGAGTGTTTATGCGTTGGATTAAGTAATGCTGCAAGCTTAAAATATTCCGTTCCGTTTCTGGATAAGCTAAAATCAGTAAATGTGTGCCCCGGCCCTAATATTGCCCATTTTTCGAAAGTTGTATCCCTGCGTACCATGGTGGATCATATATACGGAAGATCTGTTACACTGACTCCGGATGACCGCCCTCATATGTTTATTAATGAGCTGAGTTTGTATATCGATTACCTGAAAGAAAAAATGGAGGAAGACAAGCGGAATAACCAGTTTGATAAAAGAAGGAAATATTATGATGAGTTTTACCTGAATCTCCGTAAGGGGATACAATATTACAGACAACTTGCCTCTGAAATGGAAGAAAATACAGAGCGTTTTCTGCAGCTGCTGGGATGGGCAGAGACGGAACTGGATGTGTTAAACTACAAATACAGTATAGATTATAACTAAATGGCTGTTCTTTTTAAGGAACAGCCGGTTTACAGTTGGTTTCGTTGCCGGATTTAGAGTGGTTGAAATCTTGCCTGGAAGAACCTCAGATACTTTGGTTCATATACCATTTTTAATCCTTTGATCTTATTACGTCGTTCAAATACCCTAGCGGTTGATTCGGCAATTACATCCATATGTGCCTGCGTGTACACCCGGCGGGGGATAGTAAATCGAACCAATTCCAGTTTGGGGTAATAATTTTCCCCGTTTGCTTTTCTTCCGGCTGACACTACACCTCTTTCCATCGTTCTAACACCAGAATCAAGATATACTTCAGCAGCTAAAGTTTGTGCCGGGAACTGGTCTTGTGAAATATGCGGCAGAATTTTTTTAGCGTCCACGAATATGCCATGCCCGCCAATCGGCTTTACAATGGGCACGCCATATTCAATCATTTTCTCACCTAGGTAAATTACCTGACCGACCCTGGCGTGAATATGGTTGTCATTCACACTTTCTTTGATACCGATCGCCATGGCTTCCATATCACGGCCGGCCAATCCACCATAGGTATGTAATCCCTCATATACTACTACCATGTTTCGGGCTTCTTCAAAAACATCCCAGTCGTTGATGGCAAGGAAACCACCGATATTCACCAACGCATCTTTTTTTGCACTCATCGTAGCTCCATCGGTATAAGAACAAATTTCTTTCACTATGGCTTTAATGGATTTGTTTTGATATCCTTTTTCCCTTTGCTGTATAAAATGAGCATTCTCCGCCACCCTGGTCATATCATGAATAACACGGATGCCGTGTTTTTTTGTTAAGGCTCTGAGTTCTTTCAGGTTTTTCATACTGATAGGCTGGCCTCCGGCCATATTAACACTGGTAGCCATACTTACGTACGGAATTTTATTGGCGCCATATTTCCTGATCAGCTTTTCTAATTTTTCCAAATCCACATTGCCTTTGAAAGGAAATTCATTGCCGGGGTCATGAGCTTCATCAATAATAACATCCTCGAATTTTCCACCCGCCAGTTCCTGGTGGAGCCGGGTAGTGGTGAAATACATATTGCCGGGAATGATATCACCTTTTTTGATCAGGATCTTTGATAAAATGTTTTCTGCGCCACGTCCCTGGTGAGTGGGTACTAAATATTTATAACCGTAAATTTCTTTTACTACTTCTTCGAGGTGATAAAAGTTCCGGCTGCCTGCATAGGCTTCGTCACCCAGCATCATACCTGCCCACTGCTGATCACTCATTGCAGAGGTGCCGCTGTCAGTTAATAAATCAATATATACATCTTCTGATTTCAATAAAAAAGTGTTGAAGCCTGCTTCCAGCATGGCTTTTCTGCGATGGGCAGGAGTTGTCATTTTTAACAATTCCACCATTTTTATTTTATAGGGCTCGGCCCAGCTTTTTCTGATAATATGTTTCATAAATCTGTTTTTAAATTATT
Organism: Chitinophagaceae bacterium; assembly: GCA_016719165.1. GTDB lineage: Bacteria > Bacteroidota > Bacteroidia > Chitinophagales > Chitinophagaceae > JJ008. Next base: position 166,042 of record JADKAJ010000003.1, read on the forward strand.
GGGTTGAGTTTAGCGGTGAAATGTCTTAGCATCGGCGTTTCTTCAGTAATTTTTAATCCTTTTATTTTATTCCTGTTATTAAATACTTCAATGATTACTTCCGATACATAATCAATATGACTTTGGGTATATACTCTTCTGGGAATGGCAAGACGGACCAGTTCCAGTTGTGCTGGTAATAATTTCCCTGCCTCATCATATTTGCCAAACATTAATGAACCTATTTCCACACTACGGATACCCCCTTCTTCAAATAAAGCACAGACCAATGATTGTCCAGGGTATTGCTCAACGGGTATATGAGGCAGGAATGCTTTTGCATCAATATATACTGCATGGCCACCTGCTGGCTGCATAACCGGGACACCAGCTGCAATTAATTTGTTCGTCAGGTACTCAATACTGCGGATACGGTATTGCAGGTAATTTTCTTCCATCACTTCCTGCAATCCTATAGCAATAGCTTCAAGGTCACGACCAGCCAGACCTCCGTACGTAGTGAACCCTTCGGTGATGATGAGCAGATTTCTGCAACGTATAGCTAAATCAAGGTCCCGCATGGCCAGAAAACCTCCAATATTGGCAAATGCATCTTTTTTTGCACTCATGGTGCATCCATCAGCATAGGAGAACAATTCGTTTGCTATTTCCGGAACTGTTTTGTTTGCATAACCTTCTTCCCGCAGTTTGATGAAGTAAGAATTTTCTGCAAACCGGCAGGCATCTATAAATAGCGGTATGTTGTATTCTTTACAAACTGCTCTTGCATCTTTAATATTCTGCATACTCACCGGTTGCCCGCCACCTGAATTGTTGGTAACGGTTATTATAATCATAGGAATATTTTCAGCACCTTTTTCCCGGATTGTTTTTTTCAGGGCTTCTATATCAATATTTCCTTTAAAAAGTGCCGGTATAGTCGGATGTTTCCCTTCTTCGCAGATGAGATCAATACCTTCAGCCCCGGAGAATTCAATATTGGCTCTTGTGGTATCAAATAATGTATTGCTGATGAAATATTTTCCTTTTCCACCGAGAATAGTGAAAATGATTTTTTCAGCAGCCCGTCCCTGGTGAGTGGGAATGATATAGGGCATTCCGGTAATGCTTCTTACGGAATCTTCAAATTTAAAAAAGCTGCTGCTGCCGGCGTACGATTCATCTCCCTGCATAATGCCTGCCCATTGGTTACTGCTCATGGCACTGGTACCACTGTCTGTCAGCAAATCGATCAGTACATCTTTGGCTTTTATTCGAAAGGGGTTATAGTTAGCTTTTTCTAAAATTGTTTTTCGTTCTTCTTTGGTGGTAAAATAAATTGGTTCTACCGATTTTATACGAAAGGGTTCAATGATCGTTTTCATGCAAGATGATTTAACCAGTATTGCTACTGGTAATTGAAAAAAATAAAATAATGAGATAACTGGATTTCCAGGGAGGGAATTCAGGTAGGTTTACTGATGATATTTTTCCAGATGTTCATGAATACAAAAAGCCTGCTCAAAAGTAGGAGGAGCAGGCTTTTTGTAATATGACTTTAATCAGGCGCCAAACTGTTTCAGGTGGTGGTCGAGATGCTTCCACATACTCTTGCCCCATTGTTCTGACGTGAATTTCCCAAAAACAGGATGAGGGTGCAGACCCACTTTAGCAGGGCCATCTTCATTAAATTTTTTTATCAGCTCCAGTAATTGTTTTTTTTCCGATTCAAAATCTCTTTCGTCTTTAATGATAAAATTGGGGGCTGTAGGCAGGCCTTGTTTCCAGGGAGTATCATTATACAATTTGTTTTTTACCATCCAGCCAATGAGGGCAAACGGGTATAGCTTTGGCAACCGTTTTTCACTTAAGGGTACTTTGAATGCTTCTTTGCAATGGGCCAGCATCTGGCTAACGGTCATTTTTCCCCATTGACGTTGACTTTCTGGTGAAAGCCGGTTTACTCTTTCTGTAATTTCAGTATATACGGCTGGCTCAAACAGATTTTTAACTTCCATGATGTTCGAATTTAAAAAAGAAAGATCGGAAAAATTTCAGAAAAATAGCCAGTGATCAGCATATACGGGGCAATTGTTCGCCGGTAAGATAATTAACAACCCTTCTGCCCCCGATCCTGCTTTTCATAAGCACTTTGCCCGGGTGTTCAGTATTTACTTCACCAATGATAGCAGCAGTGGCCCCGTTTTCATCGTAGCGCAGCAACGACAGCAATTCATCAGCGATTTCTTTTGCTACAACTGCTACAAATAATCCTTCATTGGCCACATATAGCGGGTCAAGGCCCAGCATCTCACAGGCGCCTTCCACCTGTTCATCTACAGGAATGGACTTTTGGTCCAGTTCAAAACCGAGAGAAGTGAGCTCTGCGATCTCATTAAGTACGGAAGCTACACCACCCCTTGTCGGGTCACGTAGAAATTTTATGTCGTTACCAAACCTGTCAAGCAGTTTCTCAATAGTATGATTGAGGTTGGTTGTATCGCTTTCAATCGTTGTTTCAAATTCTAATCCTTTTCTTACACTCATTATGGCGATACCATGTGTGGCGATATTGCCGCTGATAATGATTTTATCGCCGGGCCGGATATTATTGTGATGAATATTTGCTTTGGGGTGAATCAAGCCAACGCCGGAGGTGTTGATGAAAATCTTGTCACCTTTACCTTTTTCTACTACTTTGGTATCACCGGTTACAATTTTAATTTTAGCTTTTTGTGTTGCTTCTTTTATATGTACTAAAATTTCCCAAAATTCCTTCATTGTAAGACCTTCTTCAATAATGAAAGAAAGAGACAGGTATTGCGGAATAGCCCCGCACATAGCCAGATCATTCACCGTCCCGTTTATAGCTAGTTCGCCAATATTACCTCCCGGGAAAAAAGCCGGTGTGATAACATAGCTGTCAGTACTGAAAGCCACCCGTCCATTTAAGGAAAAACTGGCACCATCATGTTGCTGGTTGAGTAATTCATTTTTGAAAATATCAAACACGCCGCTTTGCAGCAGTTTGTGTGTAAGTAATCCGCCGCTGCCGTGACCAAGAGTTATCACATCAAAATCAAATTTGGGCATGGGGCATTGCAGTTCCATTTTATTATAAAGTCTCCTCCGGAGTATTTACTGATGAATAATGATAATAAGCGGCACAAGCTCCTTCACTGCTAACCATTGGTGCACCCAAGGGATGTTCCGGTTTACAAAAGGTGCCAAAATTGGGACATTGAAATGGTTTTTTCAAACCTTTCATAATATCACCACTGATACAATCCTTATTTTCTTCAGCGACAGGAATATCCAGCTTAAATTTTAAACGGGCATTGTAGTGTTTATACCTGTGATTTACTTCAAAACCACTTTGAGGTATGGTTCCAATTCCTCTCCACATTCTGTCACTAACGGAAAATACTTCCTGCATGGTTTCAATGGCTAACCGGTTTCCTTCTCTTTGTACATAACGGGTATACTGGTTCTCTACTTTATATTCGCCATTTTCCAATTGTTCTACGGCCATTAAAATGCCCTGCAAAAGGTCTACCGGTTCAAAGCCTGTTACAACAATCGGCGTTTTGTATTTTTCAGCAATGGGGTAATATTCCTCCATGCCCATAATGGTACAAACATGTCCTGCTGCTAAAAAGGCATCGATCTGGTTATCTTTATCACTCAGCAAAGCTTCCATAGCAGGTGGTACCAGCACATGTGAAGCAAGGATACTGTAATTGCTAACACCAGATTTATCTGCTTGTATTATACTCAGTGCATTGGCCGGGGCAGTAGTTTCAAAACCTACCGCAAAAAATATTACTTCTTTGTCAGGGTTCTCTTTTGCCAGTTGTACGGCTTCCAAAGGCGAATAGAGAATCCGTACGTCAGCACCTTCTGCTTTTACTTCGAGTAAACTCTTTTTAGAACCGGGTACTCTCAACATGTCGCCAAATGAACAAATAATGACGTGGGGTTGCTGTGCAAGATAAATAGCCTCATCAATAATACTCACTGGTGTTACACAGACAGGGCAACCCGGACCATGTATCATGGTAATTTTATCCGGCAGCATATCCAGAATACCATTTTTTACCAGGCTATGTGTTTGCCCGCCGCAGATCTCCATCAGTTTCCATGGTTTGGTAGTGATGTGATGGATCTGGTCAAGGTATTGCTTCACCAGTTCAGGGTCTCTGTATTCTGATAAATACTTCATTTATCAGTTTTTTCATTATTGACGATTTCATCCACTTCACCCATCATCTTCAGGTATTCAAAAGTTTGCCGGGCCTCTTCTTGATCTACTTTGCCGATGGCCACACCTACATGCACCAGTACATAATCACCAACCTGTGCATCCGGCACCATAGAAAGATTTACTTCTTTCGTGATGCCGCCAAAGGAGACCTTTCCCTGTCTGAACGTTTCGTCCCGCTGTCCTGAAATGGATAATAATTTTCCGGGTATTGCCAAACACATAGTATTCGTTTTTAGTTCAATGATTCGTTATTTGTAATTCTTCTTTTAGCCCGGTTTTATTTTCAGACTGTAATGTTTCATATGCCAGCTGCCCAAACCCGATGCACTCATCATTGGGACTTAGCTGCTTATGGAAATATAGTTCAAATTTATTTTGTAACAGTTCAATCACCAGGTCAACCAGGAAAGCGTTTTGGAAAACACCACCACTAAATGAAATTTTCCTGAAACCGGAGCGGATTGCGACATTTTTGACCAACATAGCTAATGACATAAATACTTTTCTTGCAATAAAGGCGGTGTCTTTTTTTTCTTTTATATCCATTATTATACCTTCTATCATTGCAGCCCACTCAAGCCTGTTTTTATTGACGGGGATAGAGTAGTACTCATAGGATTTGCTTTTGCAACTTCTGGCCACTGCTTCCAGTTTCATAGTGGCTTCTCCTTCATAGGAATTAAAGGATTGAATTTTTAGTAGGGCCGCAATACCATCTAATAAGCGTCCCATACTGGAGGTAAGTAAATTTTGTTTTTGTTGCAGGAGCTTCAGGTAATATTCCCTTTCGGGTATTGAAAACAGGTCCCTGATTATCATCAGGTGGTCCATGGAATTACGCAATAAGGAAACGGCACTCACCCTCGGTTCTTTACTCATTTTATCACCCAGCAATTGAGGGAAATAATCAAGATGCATATATCGGTCGATCTCACCCTCTTCCAATTTAAAAAATTCACCTCCCCAGACCTGTGCATCTTCACCAAAGCCGGTACCATCCCAAACAACTCCCAGCACCTGTTCGTTTTTATTCAACAGGTTATTTTCTGCCAACACAGCTGCAAAATGGGCTTTATGATGTTGTATTTCTGATACAGGTATATTCCACTCTTCCGCCAGTTCTTTTCCTTTTTGTGATACAAAATAATTGGGATGACTGTCAACCAGTATTTGTGCTGGTTTGGTTTGTAAAAGCTGTAATAAATGATCAAGAGTGTAGCCGTAACTTGTCTGTGAATCAAAATTACCCTGGTCACCGAGATACTGGCTGATATACAGGTTATCGTTATCAGATATGGCAAATGCACTTTTCAACTCAGCACCCATTGCCAGCAAGGTTGAACTTTTTTTGAGCGGGGAAGGGAAATAATTAGGTGCCAAACCTCTTGACCTTCTTAGAATAATGGATTGCTGGCTGCCTTCGGAAAACTGGATCACACTATCATCTTGTGGCGTTACAATATCTCTTTCAAAACTCAAAATGAAATCAGCATAATCAGTCAGCCACAGCAAGGCATCTTCATCTGTATAAATAATAGGCGAACCACTCAGGTTGCCGCTGGTAGCAATCAGCGGTTTGTTCCATTGCTCCATTATTAAAAAGAGTAAAGGAGTGTAAGGAAGCATTACGCCGATCTTATCAAGCCCGGGTGCAATGATAGAAGTGCAAATGCCTGTACCAGTTTCTTCTTTCAATTTGCATAAAACAATCGGGGCAGTATTACCGGATAAAGCCTCTTTTTCTTTTGCTGTTATCACCAGGTCTTTTTCCATCATTGAAAGAGATGGATACATTACAGCAAATGGTTTGGCAGGGCGATGCTTTCGGTCTCTAAGTGTTTCGATAGAAAGTGCATTGGTCGCATCACAGACTAACAGGTAGCCACCAATCCCTTTTACGGCAAGAATATGACCATGAGTCAATGACTCTTTTATGATCAGGAGTATGCTTTCAGGATCATTGGAGATTTCTATACCATTATTGTCATATAAATGAATGGGTATACTGCAATCGGGACAGGAATTGGTCTGGCTATAATGCCTCCGGTTATAAATATCTGAATATTCAGCCTCGCAAGCCGTACACATTTTTAATTCCGCCATCGTTGTGTTTTTCCGATCATAGGGCAGGGCGGTGATGATAGAGTAACGGGGGCCGCATTCCAAACAGGTAGTGAACGGATATTGGTATCGTTTATCGCCGGCATCTGTAATTTCTTTACGGCAATGTTCGCAGATAGCAATATCAGGAGTCAGTAAAAGATCGGGTTTAGTGGTGTTAGTACTTGGATGAATCTTGAAATTATCAAACAACTTACTAGTAACTTCTGTTAAGTGATGAGTCCGGATAATTGCATTGGACGGAGGAGTACTTACTAACCGGGTATAAAAAATATCCGCTTGTTCTTTTGTTGCATTGAATTCTATATGTACTCCATCATTGCCATTACTTACCCATCCATTTATATCCATCCCCCGGGCAAGACGGCATACAAAGGGCCGGAAACCGACTCCCTGTACCAATCCGCCGATATGGATGTGATAAGTGTTCATAATAGATATTTAGTTGCATGCCAGCCAACGCTAAACATTTTCAGGAACCAGTATTTTTTCTTTTAGCCATTGATACCAGTTGGATAATCCTTCACCGCTGGTACAACTTAGTTCGATAAACTGCAGTGCTGGATTTACCTGCCGGGCATATTCTTTTGCTTTATCCATATTGAAATTGACATAGGGCAGCAGATCGGTCTTGTTAATGATACATAGGGTTGACGTATGGAACATGTCAGGATACTTGATGGGTTTGTCATCACCTTCTGTTACGCTTATGATAACCACCCTTTCCTTTTCGCCGAGATCAAACATGGCAGGACATACAAGATTTCCCACATTTTCTATAAACAGGATGGAATTTTCAATTGGCTTCATACCCTGAACTGCATGCAGTATCATGTGTGCATCGAGGTGGCAGCCTTTGCCGGTATTTATCTGTGCTACTTTGGTACCTGTTGCATGTATCCGGTCAGCATCTCTTGAAGTTTGCTGATCGCCTTCGATCACATAAAAAGGAAAACGGTCTTTGAGGTCAATAAGTGTTCTTTCGAGTAAAGAAGTTTTACCTGAACCCGGAGAACTCACCAGGTTTAAAGCCAGTATATTCTTGGCATCAAAATAACCCCTGTTGCGTTCTGCCAGCAGGTTATTCTCCTGCAGTACATCTTTTTCAACCTCTATGATTGTTTTGCCAGGAGAATGCGAATGGGAATGATCATGTTCGTGGTGATGAGCATGGTGATGTGTTTCACCGATTTGTTTAATTGATGTTGAAGTATTGGCGTCACATCCGCAGGTTGCACACATAAAAAAGAGTTTAGGTTGTTGTTTCAATTTATTCCGGTGAATTTATTCTTTCACCATAAATGAAGAAATAATATTGGAACTAATTTGTTTAAATCATTTTTTTATTAGCGATCTCCGGTAACCTTTTATTAACAATATTACAATGGCTACCGCTGCAATTACCGGGAAAGCATGTTCTGGCTCTATAATATAGTGTGTTATTGTAAAATCATGCGTATGCCCATGTCCTTCGTGAGCGAAACCAGCTAAACCGGATAAGAGAGCGGCAATCATTAATACTTGCTTTTTCATATTTCAAATTTATATTGTCAATATTATACCAGAATCACTGATTTAGCGCTGACTTTCATCAAAGCAGAAAGTGATAACTGTCATTCTGCACATTCAATATAAAAGTCTTTTAATTAATGACTTATAACTCAAAGTATTCTATTGGTATTTAAAAAAGATTATCAGCCTTGTGGACACTTCAAACGACTTTTGTGCAAAACAGGAAAGCCTGCAACAGTGAGTTGCAGGCTTTCCTGTTTTGATATTTCTCTGCTTATTTCTTTCTCGGCGTTTCGAGGGCGGCCTGTGCAGCAGCTAACCGTGCAATCGGCACCCGGAACGGAGAACAACTTACATAGTTCATACCAATGCGGTGGCAGAACTTCACACTTTCGGGATCACCGCCATGCTCACCACAGATACCTACTTTCAGGTTAGGTTTGGTAACCCGACCTCTTTCAGTTCCTACTTTTATCAATTGGCCGATACCTTCCTGGTCGATGGTCTGGAACGGATCATCAGGCAATATTTTCAGGTCAAGATATTTTGGTAAGAAACCACCAATGTCATCCCGGCTGAAACCAAAACTCATCTGGGTAAGGTCGTTGGTACCAAAACTGAAGAAGTCAGCCACGTTTGCCATGAATTCTGCTCTTAAGGCAGCCCTTGGTGTTTCGATCATAGTGCCATAGAGGTATGGGATTTTTTTCACCTTCATTTTTTCACATACTTCTTTATAAACTCTGTCCACTATAACTTTCTGGTGGCGCAGTTCATGGGCAATAACAGTTACCGGCACCATAATTTCCGGGAATGTTTTTTTACCAGCTTTGTTCAATTCCGCGGCAGCTTCAAAAATGGCCCTTACCTGCATCTCTGTAATTTCAGGATAACTGATACCAAGACGAACACCGCGGTGACCCAGCATCGGGTTATTTTCATGCAATGCCAGTACCCTTCTGTTCAACATGCCCATGCTGATGCCCAGTTCTTTGCTGAGTTGCTTCAGTTTTTCTTTATCATGCGGTACAAATTCATGCAATGGTGGGTCCAGCAGACGGATAGTAACAGGATGCCCGTTCATTACTCTCAGTGTATCCTTCACATCTTTCTTGACGTATTTAAACAATCCGTTCAATGCTTCTCTTCTTTCTTTTTCTGTTTTACTAACGATCATCTTACGCAATTGGAACAGCGGCTCTTCACTTCCTTCCCCATAGAACATATGTTCAGTGCGGAATAAGCCGATACCTTCAGCACCAAACTTCACAGCTGTGATGGCATCTCTTGGCGTTTCAGCATTGGCTCTAACACCAATCTGTTTGGTTTTATCCACCAGCTTCATCAGGTCTTTATATGACTGGTTTTTATCAATATCAATATCTACCAGTGCCATGCTTCCTTCGTATACTAAACCTTTTGTACCATTCAGGCTGATCCAGTCGCCTTCTTTTATCACAACTCCGTTTTTAGCATGGAAATTTTTACCATCAGTGTGTATTTCAATATCAGCACAACCTACAATACAGCACTTACCCCATCCTCTGGCAACCAGTGCTGCATGGGATGTCATACCGCCTTTTGTAGTAAGAATAGCCTGTGATTTGTGCATACCATCCACATCTTCCGGTGAAGTTTCTTCACGAACAAGGATCACTTTCTCACCCCTGGATGCCCATTCCACTGCTTCTGCAGAAGAGAACACCACACGGCCTTTGGCACCACCGGGTCCTGCCGGCAAACCTTTTGCAATAACAGGTGCAATCAGTTCTGCTTTGGGATCAAGCATTGGTAATAGCAGTTCCACTAACTGGTTCGGACCCACCCTCATAATAGCGGTCTTCGCATCAATCAGTTTTTCTTTGTGCATCTCTGTAGCCATACGTACAGCCGCCACACCATTTCTTTTACCCACACGGCACTGCAGCATGTAGAGTTTTCCCTTTTCAATGGTAAACTCAATATCCTGCATGTCTTTATAATGTTGCTCCAGTCTTCTCTGGTAGCTGAATAATTCTTTATATAATGCGGGCATCAATTTTTCCAGCGAAGTGTAATGTTTGCTCTGTTCATTCATGGAATATTCATTCACGGGTGCCGGAGTTCTGATACCAGCCACCACATCTTCCCCCTGTGCATTTACTAAATATTCCCCATAGAATTTATTTTCTCCATTACCGGGGTTGCGGGTAAAGGCCACACCTGTGCAACAGTCTTCACCCATATTGCCAAATACCATAGCTTGTACATTCACTGCAGTTCCCCACTCATCAGGAATTCTCTCAATCCGGCGGTATTCAATAGCTCTTTTACCGTTCCAGCTGGAGAATACTGCACCGATACCACCCCACATTTGTTCCCATGGATCATCCGGGAATTCAGTACCTAATACCTTTTTCACTGTTTTTTTATAATCTTTCACCAGTTCTTTTAGTTCTGCGGCAGTCAGTTCCGTGTCACTGCTATAACCTTGTTTGTGTTTGATATGCTCCAGTTTTTCATCCAGTATTTTGCGGATGCCTTTTCCATTTTTTACTTCTATACCACCGCCTTTTTCCATCACCACATCGGCATACATCATGATCAATCTTCTGTATGCATCGTATGCAAAGCGTTCATCACCACTTTGTGCGATGATCCCTTTGATGGTATTTTCATTCAGTCCCACATTTAATACCGTTTCCATCATACCCGGCATGGAACGACGGGCTCCTGAACGAATGGAAACCAATAATGGATTGGTAACGTCGCCAAATTTTTTGCCGGTGAGTTTCTCCATTTTGGACATTGCTTCCTGCACCTGGGCATTTAATACTTTTGGATATGTTTTCCTGTTTTTGTAGAAATATGTACAGACTTCAGTGGTAACGGTAAAACCGGGAGGTACCGGTAACCGAAGCCTGGGGTGACCTGCCATTTCAGCAAGGTTAGCACCTTTCCCACCTAATAAATTCTTCATTGATTCGTTTCCATCGGCTTTGCCGCCGCCGAAGAAGTACACATACTTTCCGGTTTTTGTTTTTGTTGCCATAATATAAAAAGCTTTTGTGCTTGCATAGTTATGAATTGATACAGGCAATTATGAAAACACAGGTCAGAAAGAACCTTGATTCTTATCATTTTGTACAAAAAGGAAACTCAGTAAAGAATAATTTACTGGCAGACAAAGGGCTGTGTGAGAGAAGGAAGTGAGTTATTTATGTTCGTAATAAGGAATTTCATCATGGCTCACGGCCTCTTTCTGTAGCCAGTATGCCATAGTAACGATATGCCCGTCCTTTGTTTTCAGCATTCGTCCATAAATAGCGTTGGTGGTATTAAAAGTATAATCAGTAACGCCAACCGTAAAAGTTTCAGGGGTTGGTGGCGGGGGAGGAGGCGGAGCTGCAGCTTCTCCGTCAGCAGGTTTTGGTGCAGGCATTGCTTTAGGTGCCGGTGACGGAACGGCTACCACGGTATAACCATTGTATTCCAGTAAGTTTTTTAGAAAAGCTACTCTTTCCGGCTTCACGTTCTTTTCTACAATACCGCATTTAACACCGTCCAGTTCTTCAAATTCATGATTTTTATTAAGAGCCATAAAAAAGTTATTAGTTGCAGGGTTTAAGTAATAAATCCTATGTTCTATTTTACTTAGAGCTTAAAACTTAGTGTATGTATATGATCATAGACCCAGCTCAGCAAACCTATCAAAACAATACCTGCGCCACAAATGAGCAATGCCAGTTTTACGGATGGGCTGATCTTTATTTTTCCAACCGGGTTGTCATTTTTATCCATGAAAATGGCCCTCACTACACGAAGATAATAATAGAGCGAAATGATCATGTTCAATGCAGCAACAGTAATGAACCAATAAGCAGCTTTTGCGCCGCCGGCTGTTAACAGGAAAAGCTTACCAAAGAAACCGGCTGTTGGCGGAATACCGGCCAGTGAAAATAAAGCTAATGCAAGGATCCAACTGAGGAAAGGATTGGTTTTGTACAACCCTTTATACTCATCAATATTTTCTTTACCACTATGTTCTGAAATGACTGATGCCACACCAAAAGCAGCAAGGTTAGAGAACACATAGATCAGTACAAAATATACCACCGCTGTAATACCCATGTAATCATTGCTGCTGATACCGACTAATATGAAGCCTACCTGTGCAATGGAAGAAAAAGCAAGAAAGCGTTTGATATTCTGCTGGCGCAGGGCAAATAAATTACCAATGACCATAGTGGCAACAGCCAGTATTACAAGCATTGTGTACCACACATCCTGCATCGGCTGAAATACTTTGTACAAAACAGTAATAAAGATGAATGCCACAGAACCTTTTGATATTACCGATAAGAAGGATGTTACAGCAATAGGGGAGCCTTCGTATACATCTGCTGTCCACAAGTGGAACGGGACAATTGATAATTTAAACGCAAAAGCAGTAAAGAGAAATACGAATGCCAGTATCTGTACGGAAGACCCGTCAAGCTGAGCGGCTATTTCAGGGAAGCTGATGGTGCCGGTGGTGCCATAGAGTAAGGAGATGCCAAATAATAAAATGCCGGAAGAAAATGCAGATGACAGGATCATCTTCATCGCTCCTTCAGAAGAACGTTTCTTATCCAGGTCAAAATTCGCCATTGCAGCTACCGGTATTGTGGCTAACTCAAGTGCCAGGTAAAATATCAGCAGGTTGTTGCTTGAGATCATCAGAAACATGCCCAACAATGCTGACAGCATAAGCATAAAAAATTCAGCCAGGTGCTGTGTTTTCTTCAACCAATCTGCACAAAGCAGGGAAATGAGATAAACGCCAAGGCTTAAAATATTTTTCTGGAAAGCTATTAATGGGTTAGTATAGAACATATCTCCAAAGAGATTTCCTGTACTATTGAGAAAGAACCCGGCAATAAAATTAACCAGCAGTAAAACTTGTACAAGAGATAGCAATGAATCATTCTTCATTCCCTTGCCGATTTTTATAAATAGCAGGAGGAAGATGATGGCGGTAACCACCAGTTCGCTTTTCATTAATGTGAGAAACTCATTCATCCAATCAGGTTTTATTTTCCAGCAATCCTGTTCATGATCTCTTCAGCAGCCGGTCTCAGCAAATCATTTAACCAACCGGGTGCAATTCCGATGGCTATAATTCCGGCCACTAATATTATGGCAGCCAGTTTTTCATTCCAGGCTGCATCTTTCAATTGTAAATGGCTAGTGTTTGTAATGGGGCCCATGGCTGTTTGGCCTATGGCCCGTAAAATATAAACGGCCGTCACCACTATCGACATGGCTGCTGCAATGGTAGCGATGCGGTGAAATGCATCACTATTTTCCCAGGACCCCATAAAGACAGTCATTTCTGCAACGAAGCCGCTTAATCCCGGTAAGCCCAAAGAGCAAAGACCAACAATAAAAAATACAGTAGTGATAAACGGCATCACTTTCATCAGCCCGCCCATTTCATTTGTCATGCGGGTATGTGTCCGGTCATAGATCATTCCGATAACAGCGAAGAAGAGGGCTGTCATTAACCCGTGAGATACCATTTGCATCAATGCCCCGGTGATCGCTGTTTGTGTCAGCATACCGATACCCAGTAAACTGAATCCTACGTGACTCACTGATGAGTAGGCGTTGATGTACTTCAGATCTTTCTGCATCATAGTGGCGAAAGCACCATATAAGATTGCAATAGCAGAAAGAATAATAATAATGTTGGCGTATTCTTTTGCACCTTCAGGAAGCAGGTAAGTGGCTATCCGTAAACAACCATAGCCACCCAGTTTCATTGAAATACCGGCCAGGAACATTGAACCCGCAGTTGGTGCAGAAGAGTGACCATCAGGTACCCAGGTATGTAAAGGGAACAATGCCGTGAACACACCAAAGCCGACAAATAATAACGGGAACAGCAGGTTTTGTATGTTAGCAGGGATACTAGTTTTTGATAAAGTCATGATATCAAAACTATGTCCGGCAGTAAAATACAGGCCAAGCATGCCTACCAATATTAAGGCGGAACCACCCATCAGCATCAGGGCCAGTTTATTGGCGCTGTATTCTTTTTTGCCACTTCCCCAGATTCCGATCAGTAAATATTTGGGAATCACGGAGATCTCCAGGAAGAAGAAGAGAATAAACAGATCAAGTGAAATAAAGAATCCGTAAGCTCCCAGTGCCAGTAAAATGAGCAGGAAGTAAAATTCTTTGGTCATCTTTTCAATGTTCCAGGATACCAGTACACCAGCAATTACAACAAAGGAGGTCAGCAAGATCATGGCTACGGAAATTCCGTCTACACCAAAATGAAAATTGATATTGAGCGAATCAAATAATTTATAATTCAGCTCAAATAACATTTGGGACATATTATTCTGTGCCCTTTCCTGTCGGAAGGCATAAAGTAAAGCAAATGCTAATGCCAGTTGCGCAACAGAGCCAACGAGTGAAATCCATTTTACCTGTGCCTTATTGCGGGAAAGCAATACAGCGACGGCAGTCAGCAACGGAGCTCCTATGAGTAATAAAAGATTCATCAATTCGTATTTATCAAAAATGTCCTATCTCAATACATAAATAAATAAAGTCGCTAAAACAATCACACCTGCTAAAAAGTAAATTGCATATTGCTGCACTTTTCCTGACTGTATTTTTTTAATTCCTTCAGAAACCGCTTGTGTTGTGTTACCGGTCAGGTTTACCATTCCATCTACAATATTCCTGTCAAACCAGGCTGCTGGTCTTCCAATGAGGTTGAACAGTACTTTTTTGGTAATGAAAAAGTATATTTCATCAATATAAAATTTATGATAAGCTGCATTGTATAATCCACCTAAAGCAGCTGCCAGTTTTTGTGGTTTATCATTTTGTTTTTTATATAACCATAAAGCTGCAAAAATGCCAGCCAGTCCTAATCCAACGGGAGCGATAGAAAATTCTAAATGGAAATGAGATACTAAAGCCTTTCCATCTGAACTTACAAATTCACCAAAGGGGATGAACCCTGCAGCGGCTGCACCCACAGCTAATAGTACCAGCGGCAGCATCATAACAAAGCCTCCTTCACCATGTTTCTCTCCGTGAACTTCATGTGGTTTGCTCCAGAAAATATTAAAATACAAACGGAACATATAAAAAGCCGTGAGTCCGGAAGTGATCAATGCGATCCAGTAGATGGCCATATTATTCTGGTAAGCTGCCAGCAGAATTTCTTCTTTACTGAAGAAACCGGCAAATGGGGGTACTCCTGCAATTGCCAAACAGGCGATTAAGAAGGTAATATGCGTAACGGGCAAATATTTTCTAAGGCCGCCCATATCTCTCATGTCGTTGCTGTGTATATAATGTATCACAGCCCCGGCTCCAAGGAATAGCAATGCTTTGAACATAGCATGTGTAAAGAGGTGGAACATGGATGCCGTGTATCCTAATCCTGCTTCACCACCATATTTTGAAACCCCTAATGCAAACATCATGTAACCGATCTGCGACATAGTGGAATAAGCCAGTATTCTTTTAATATCTGTTTGTGTACAGGCAATTACAGCAGCTATTATGGCTGATATTGCACCAACCCATCCTATAATCTCGAGCACAGCGGGAGTGGTCAGGGCAAAAACCGGGAATAATCTTGCTACCAGGTAAACACCTGCCACTACCATGGTAGCAGCATGTATCAATGCTGAGACAGGAGTGGGTCCTTCCATGGCATCGGGTAGCCAGATATGCAACGGAAACATGGCACTCTTACCGGCACCACCTATAAATACTAAGGCAGCTCCCCATGTCAGTGCTGATGCACCCAGGAATGTAGAAACAACGGCTGTCTTTACTTCATTGGATTCCGGTGAAGTCAGACGTTGAATAAGTGTGGTAAAATCAAGTGTTCCTGAACTAAAGGATAATATCAGTATGCCTATTAAAAAACCTAAGTCTGCAAACCGGGTAACGATAAATGCTTTTTTAGAGGCCGCAACTGCACTTGGTTTATCATAGTAATAGCCAATAAGCAGGAAAGAGGAAACACCTACCAGTTCCCAGAATATATAGATCTGGAAAATGTTAGAGGCAAGCACCAGTCCGAGCATAGAGAAGGTGAACAGGCCAAGGAATGAATAGTAGGTTGCAAATCTTTCTTCTCCTTTCATATAGCCAAGGCTGTAAATATGTACCATCAGCGAAATAAAACTGACAACAACCAGCATCATGACGGAAATGGGATCGAGAAGCAGGCCCATATCAATGGAAACACCTTTAGAGAATTCCAGCCATGTCAACTGAAGCGGAATGAATTGTTGGTACGCCCCATTAACTTTCCCGTAGACAAAAAAGTATTCATACGCTGTATACAGGGCTAATATGGTAGAAGTAAGTAAGAGGGCTGTTCCGATTAGCCCGGAACTGCTCTTTAAATATTTTCTGCCGAATAAACCAAGCAATAAGAATCCGGCAAGCGGCAACAATGGGATCAGTGCTATGGTAGTTGCGTTGGGCATATTGGTTTAATACTTTAAATCTTCTGCATTCTCCACGTCAATGGATTGATGACTGCGGTATAAATTAATGATGATGGCGATGGCCACGGCAGCTTCTGCAGCGGCAATGGCAATGATGAACAAAGTGAAAAACAAGCCATCCATTTTATCCGGCCATACATATTTATTAAAGGCAATGAAATTCAGGTTCACACTGTTCAGGATCAGTTCGATGCTCATCAGCATGGTGATCAGGTTTCTTCGGGTTAAAAAACCATAAATACCAATGAAGAACAGTGCGGCGCTGATAAATAAAATATGATATAGTCCGGGCTCTATCATTTTGTTTCCGGTTTACTTCTTAAGGCAATAACGATACATCCAACCATGGCAGCCAGCAATAACATCGAAATAATTTCAAAAGGTAAGGCATACCCGCCATTGTCGACACTCAACATCTTTTTACCAATATCAGCCACTGTAGGGGCCTTTGTTGTTTCCGCGCCATTGAATTCATGCTGGTATACCTGCAGCATGGTCAGTGCAAATCCGCAGAAGATTGCTAATGCGGCAAATATTTTTCTGTCTGATTTTTGTTTAGGCAGTTTTTCTCCGGCTTGTTGTGTAAGGAATATGGAGAAAATGATCAGTACTACGATACCTCCTACATATACAACGATCTGTACGGCAGCAATAAATTCGTACTGCAGCCAGAAATAGAGACCAGCGATGCCGATCAGGGAGAACAACAGGTAAATCGCTGCACGGAAAATATGTCTTGTTGCGACGGATAAGATACCACAGCCCAGTGTAAGGGCTGCCAGCAAATAAAATAATATGGTTGAACCTGTTATCATTCTACGCCTTCCATTATTTTAGAACCCGGATTATTTAAGATCTTTGTCAATTCGTTTCTGTCATACACACTATGTTCAAATGTCTGTGCCATTTTGATCGCATCTGAGGGACAAGCTTCCACACAAAGGTTACACATGGTACAGAGCTCCAGGTGATAGACCAGTTTATCAATTGCTTTTTTCTTCTTGCCTTCCGGGGTTAACTCATTTTTAAAGATCACTTTAATAGTCCCATTGGGACAGGCCAATTCACAAGCCTGGCAGCCGGTACATCGGTGTTCATTATTTTCATTATGCGGCATCACCACTTCTCCTTTAAACCGTTCCGGTAAAACCAATGTATCACGGTTGTCAGGATATTGCTGGGTGATAATTTCTTTATGATGTGTAAAATAATACAGCGTCCGCTTCAAGCCGATTGCCAGTGATTTGATGGCGCCAAAAACATCTTTTATGTACTTCGTAATAAACATTTCTATTTTCGATTCATTCTGTTTTATATGTTGCTCTTCTAACCAGAAACGCACCTGTTGCACAAAGTAAAATTCCTGCACCTGCTGTTGTCTTATCAACAGTATTTCCGGTGAGATATGAATAGGCATTCCAACCCAGGATTCCCAGGCCTGAAACCGCTATCATGTATCCTGCTATTTTAAGCCAGTTCATTTTTTTAACTTAATAAATAAGAACTTCCCCTTGCACCCTTTTGGGGGGTCCGGGGCTAAAAATGCCAACCCAATATTGCCATCGCCGTTACCAATAACAAATTGATCATACTGATTGGTAAGAGATATTTCCATTCCAGGTTCAGGAGCTGGTCAATCCTTAATCTCGGGAATGTCCACCTGAACCACATGATGACAAATATGAGGAAGAATGTTTTTCCAAAGAACCATACACTCGATGGAATATAATCCATTACATGATTAAAGGCAGTCCAGTTACCAATATGAAAAGGCATCCAGCCACCAAGAAACAGTGTAGCGCCAATCGCACAAACAATAAACACATTTACATATTCAGCCAGGAAGAATAAGGCGAACTTCATTCCTGAATATTCTGTATGGAAACCGGCTGTTAATTCTGACTCAGCTTCAGCTAAATCAAACGGAGCCCGGTTGGTTTCGGCAGTTACGGCTATAATAAAAGTAACAAAGGCGATCCAGGCAGGAATATGGCCTTTAAAAATCCACCAGCCATTAGCCTGCGAATGTATAATATCGGAAACCTGCAAGCTTCCTGTCAATACTACGATGGAAAGGATAGATAAGCCCGCTGATAACTCATAACTGACAATTTGTGCACCGCTCCGCATCGCACCCATCAGCGAATATTTATTATTACTGGACCATCCGGCCATTAATATACTGATGACCATGATAGAGGAAACAGCAGAAACATATAATACTCCAATGTTGAGATCCCATAGTTGAAAATCTTTCGCAAAGGCGATAGGAGCCATCAGTAACATAGCAACGATCATCGCAATGAAAGGAGCAAGGTTGAACATTATTTTGTCTGCCCCATTGGGAGTAAGCCCCTCTTTGACTAATAATTTCAAGGTGTCAGCCAGAGATTGCAACATTCCTTTGGATCCCACTCGGTTGGGTCCGAGACGTATTTGTATCCAGGCAGATACTTTTCTTTCCATAATAACCAGTACCAAACCTAATGCAGCGAACAAACCGATCACTGCCACGCCGGCAATGACCATTTCAATGATCAATGTCAAAGTGGGGTTGAAGGTTTTACTCAACCATTCATGAATCTCATTGGCAATATGACTAAAGCTCCACATTATTTATCTGTCTATATCAGGTATTACTAAATCCAATGTTCCCATCATTGCAACCAGGTCTCCCAGTTTACTGCCACGGGCAATATGATCCAGTACTGAAAGATTGGAAAATCCGGGTGAACGGAATTTGATCCTGTAGGGTGTTGTTCCACCTTCACTCACAATATATACACCTAGTTCGCCACGGGCTGTTTCCACTCTTGTATAAAATTCTCCTTTGGGTAATTTCAACACTGCTTTTGTCTTTGCCTGGAAATCACCTTCAGGAATATTGTCAATCAGTTGTTCGATTATCCTTACTGATTGCTGCATTTCACGAATGCGGATCATATAACGGGCAAAAGAGTCGCCACCATTTTCCAACACTTCATCAAACTCAAGCTTATCATAGATCTCGTAAGGGTACAACTTGCGGATGTCAGAACTAACACCACTTCCTCTTGCAGTAGGTCCTGAACAGCCGTAGGAAACAGCATCTTCCGGAGATAAATAACCTATACCTTTCATCCTGTTCTGGAAAATGATATTACCTGTAACCAGTTCATCATATTCATGGATCTTGCGTTTATATAATTGCAGGAACTCTTTTACTTTCTTTTGAAAATTTGGATGAAGATCCTGCATTACACCCCCGGGTACCATATAATTCATGGTTAGTCTTGCACCACAGGTCTCTTCCATAATATCATTGATGCCTTCTCTTTCACGAAAAGCATGGAAGAAAGGAGTGAAAGCACCAAGGTCCATTGCCATAGCTCCCCACCATAGTTCGTGAGAGGCAATTCTTGTCAGTTCATCCATCAATACCCTGATGACTTGTGCCCTTGGAGGAATTTCCACTTGTAAACCTTTTTCAACACATAGGGCACAGGCATGGTTATTAATATGTGAAGAGAGATAATCCATCCGGCTGGTAACATAAATGAACTGGCGGTAGGTCAGGCTCTCACACATTTTTTCAATAGATCGATGGATGAAACCCAGGTGAGGTTCAACTTTTTTGATCGTCTCGCCATTCAACGTAATGACGAGGTGCAATACACCGTGTGTGGCAGGGTGTTGTGGTCCTACGTTTATGACTAAGTCACCTTCAGTCGTTGTACCTACTTCTTCCAGCATATCAGAGTTTGATCATATTTATCGGGTCTTCGAAATCTTTTCTCAGGGGATTCTTTCCTTCCCATCCATCTGGCAGTATCAATAACCGCAGGTCAGGATGGTTCAGGAAATTAACTCCAAACATTTCATACACCTCTCTTTCATGAAATTCAGCTGTTTTCCATACCTGGGAAACAGTTTGAATTTCAGGTTTATTCCTGTCCAATTTTGATTTGATAACAATATTGTGCCGGTGTTTTGTTGAAGACAGATGATACACCATGGTCAGATGTGTCTTCCAGTCAATACAAGTCAGGCAAAAAAGATAATCGAAGTATAAAGAAGTGTCATTACGAAGTTGTTGAGCCAGTGGTAACCAGTCCGCCGGCTCTACATTAATATTAAGCCATTCGCCACCTTCTTCAAAAGTGGCTGCGGATAGCAGTTCGGTTATTTTGGCTTTTAGTTCTTCGTTCTGCATAACTAATCTTTGGCTGTTCTGATCTGTTCTCTGGTTAATCCGCTTTTAATTTTCTGTTGTAATGTTATTAAAGCATGCATTAGTGCTTCTGGCCTGGGTGGACAGCCTGCTACATAGACATCAACCGGTATCACATGGTCGGCTCCTTTTATTACGGAATACGTATTATAGAAAAAAGGACCACCGCTTATAGCGCAGGCGCCCATCGCAATCACATATTTAGGATCAGCCATCTGGTCATACAATCTTTTTAAAACCGGGGCCATTTTATTGACGATAGTACCCGCAATAATGATCACATCGGCTTGTCGTGGTGTAGCACGGGCCACTTCAAAACCAAAACGGGAAAAATCATATTTGGCACCGGCGACTGACATATATTCAATCCCGCAACAACTGGTGGCAAATGTCAGGGGCCATAGTGAATTTGACCTGGCCCAGTTGATGACATCATCCAGTTTACTCAGAACAATGCCACCTCCCGGGGTTTCATGTATCTGTCCGGGAAAGTCTTTTGTTGTATTTTTCTGTGCTGTCATCCGTACAATATTATATCCATTTAAGGGCACCTTTCTTATGGGCATATAAAAATCCCATAAATAGAATAAAAAAGAAAATTATTATTTCGATAAATGCCACCCAACCTATACTCTTTGCCACCACCGCCCAGGGGTATAAAAAAACAAGTTCCACATCAAAAATCAGGAATATCAGCGCAAAAAGGTAGTACCCTACATTTAATTGTATCCATGTTTTACCCTGCGTGGGTATGCCACATTCATAAGGTTCGCCTTTTTGTTTATTGGTAGAAGCTTTTAATACAAACTTTGCAATAAGGATTGCAATGCCAGAAAAGGCAATGGCAGCAATAATGAGTACAATTAGCGAGGAAGGACCCATACGCAGATTGATTTGCACGAATATAGGAACTATGCGTTAAAATCAAATATGACAGTTATCAACGTTGAGGTTGCGGAATATCATCTTAAAATTAATTCGTCAACCAGGTAAAATTAACCATATAATTCCTGGTGAATGGCTTTTCTGTCATATCCCATTTCAGTGATGATCTTCTTTGCTTCGTCTATCATATGCTTCCAACCGCACAGGAAAAAAGAGGCATCCTGTTTATCCCTGCATAAATCCTGATATATAAGATGAACGTATCCATTGTGCCCCTCCCAATGTTCACGGGATAAGGTGGGATGATAGTGAAAGCCAGGTAATTTATTTTCTAATTCAGTCAGTTCGTCATAATAGAGGAGGTCTGCTTTATTACGACAGCCAAAGATCATATGAATCTTTTTAAAGGGAATGTTATGCAGGTGAATATAATTCACCATACTTCTGAAAGGAGCAATACCTGTGCCGGTGCAGATAAGAAAAATATCTTTTTCGATTTTTTCAGGTAATGTAAAAACTCCCTGGGCACCACGGAAGGTGAGTTCACTGCCAACCGAGATTTCACTAAAAAGATAGGTTGTTCCCAGTCCGCCCTCTGCATGTACAATCAGTAATTCAAAAATATTGGTGCCATCAGGCCACGAAGCGATGGAGTAACTACGCCATCTTTTATTAGGCTTTTCATGTATAGGCAGATCCAGCGTTACAAACTGACCAGGTATAAAATCAAATTTTTCCATTTCTGGAACCTGTATCCAGAACCGTCTCGTATTATGAGTGTGGTCGTCAATTTTCGTTACAATGCCTTTGCGCCAGGGTTGAAGGGCCATTATTTGGTGATTTTGATAAAGGTAAAACCAATAATAGGGTTATAAGTTATGAATTGGGAAAATTATTCCGCTTTTTACGGGATAAGTTATCTTTGCACCTCTCATGAGTGTAATGGATTTGCTGGAACAGTATCAAAATACACCCCGCCTTTTTCAACTGGCGGACAAACTCTCATTTGCCCAGCCTCAAAAAATATTTCTTGAAAATTTACAGGGAAGTTCATCCCAGTTTGTGGTTGCTGCTGCTTTTCTGCATCCTTCCTTATCCCGGGTAAATCACCTTGTTATATTAAATGACGGGGAAGAAGCAGCCTATTTCCATAATACACTGGAAAACCTGACCGAGGCTTTGGATATTTTTTATTTTCCTTCTTCTTTTAAGAATAGGAAAAATTACCAGCTGCTGAACTCATCACATGTGATGTTGCGGACAGAAGCGTTAACAAAAAGTTGCCGCAGGCGGTAATAAAAAAGTATTGGTAACCTACCCGGAGGCACTTTTTGAAAGAGTAGTATTGCCGGGTACACTTTCTTCCAATATTATACATATTAAGTCAGGGGATACGCTGAACGTGGAGCTCTTATTGTTAAAACTGTCGGATTATGGCTTTGAAAGAACAGACTTTGTATATGAACCGGGGCAGTTTGCAATCAGGGGCGGTATACTGGATATTTATTCTTTTGGCAATGAAAAACCATACCGGGTAGAATTATTTGGCAATGAAGTGGATTCCATTCGTATTGTTGACCCGGAAACTCAGTTGAGTGAACGAAAATTATTACAGGTAAGTATTATTCCGAATGTAGACACACAGTTTGCAAGTGAGGAAAGGATTTCTTTGCTTGATTTTTTACCGGAGAATACTGTTGTGTGGTTGCAGGATTATGATTTGTGTAAGGAACGACTGACAGATTGTGAAGAAGATATGCTTGCCTTCCTGCGGCTGCAGGAAGGACTAAAGGTCCAGGGGGCCAGGGACAAAGTACTCGAAGAGCAGGATGACAAACTGGTTAAGAAAAATACCGGTGAAAATGATTTTATTACTGTAAAAGAGTTTGAAGAGAAGCTTTTTCAGAAACATACGGTGGGCTTTGGTCATTCGGATTCTTTTCCCGTTCCTTTTTCCTCCTTTACTATTCACTTTTCCACTAAAGAACAACCCTCCTTTAACCGGCAGTTTGATTTACTGATAAAAGACCTGAAAAATTGGGAGGCAAAAAAATTCCAGGTTTACATTTTTGCAGAGAACCCTAAACAACTGGAAAGATTGCAAAGTATTTTCGACGACCTGAAAGCTGATATAGTTTTTAACCCGGTAAATGTTTCTATTCATGAAGGATTTATTGATGAAGACCAAAAAATAGTCTGTTATACTGATCACCAGGTATTTCAACGTTATCACAAATACAAGGTCAAACAAGCCTATAATAAGAATAAAGCTTTAACACTCCGTACGCTCCGAGAATTACAGCCTGGGGATTTTGTTACGCATATAGACCATGGTGTTGGTATTTTCAGTGGTTTGCAAAAACTGGAAGTAAATGGAAGATTACAGGAAGCGGTGCGGTTGATTTATAAGGACACGGATATATTATATGTAAACATCAACAGTTTGCATAAGATTGCGAAATACACCGGTAAGGATGGTAGTGTGCCAAAAGTGAATAAACTGGGAAGTGATGTTTGGAATAAATTAAAGGAGAAAACGAAAACAAAGGTTAAGGAAATTGCCTTTGACCTGATTAAGTTGTACGCCAAAAGAAAAGCCCAGCAAGGGTTTCAGCATACGCCTGATAATTACATGCAAACAGAACTGGAAGCTTCTTTTATTTATGAAGATACACCCGACCAGAGTAAGGCATCTGCAGATGTAAAAAAGGATATGGAATCGCCTGCGCCAATGGACAGGCTGGTCTGTGGTGACGTGGGCTTTGGTAAAACAGAAATAGCTATCCGGGCAGCTTTTAAAACCTGCGTGGATGGAAAACAGGCTGCTGTGCTGGTGCCTACTACTATTCTTGCTTTTCAGCATTTTCAGACATTCAGTGAACGATTAAAAGATTTTCCAGTTACCGTTGACTATATCAATCGTTTCAAATCAACCAAAGAAAAAAAGGAAACGCTGAAGAAATTAGAAGAAGGTAAGATTGATATTATTATCGGGACACATGGTTTGCTTGGCAAGGAAGTTAAGTTTAAAGACCTTGGCTTACTGGTAGTGGATGAAGAGCAAAAATTTGGCGTAGGGCATAAAGAAAAAATCAAAACGCTTCGTACTGCAGTTGATTGTTTGACATTAACGGCGACACCGATTCCCAGGACCCTGCAATTCTCCCTGATGGGCGCAAGGGATTTAAGTATCATCAATACACCGCCACCAAACAGGCAACCCATTCAAACGGAAGTGCAGGTGTACAATGAAGACTTTATCCGTGAAGCAATTTATTATGAAACAGAAAGGGGCGGGCAGGTATTCTTTATTTATAACAGGATTGCTGGTCTAGCTGAAATGGCCGCCATCATCCAGGCACTGTGTCCTGATTTAAGTATTGGCTATGCTCATGGACAAATGGAAGGTCATGAACTTGAAAAACATATCCTCGATTTTATTGACAGAAAATATGATGTACTGGTTTGTACCAATATTGTAGAAAGTGGCGTAGATATTCCTAATGTAAATACCATTATTGTTAACAATGCTCATCAATTTGGATTAAGCGATCTGCACCAATTGAGGGGCAGGGTAGGGCGGAGTAATAAAAAGGCATTCTGTTATTTATTAGCACCGCCGATGAGTACCTTGCCTAATGATTCACGAAAGAGGTTACAAACATTGGAGCAGCATAGCGAATTGGGTAGTGGTTTCCAGATCGCCATGCGGGATCTGGATATCAGGGGAGCCGGGAATATGCTTGGTGGCGAACAAAGTGGTTTCATGGCGGAGATTGGTTTTGAGATGTACCAGAAGATACTGGATGAAGCTATCCGTGAATTGAAGCGGACTGAATTTAAAGAACTGTTCAAAGAAGAAATTGCGAAACAAGATGATTTTGTACAGGATTGCACTATTGATACAGACCTGGAAATTTTAATTCCTGATGATTTTGTAGAGAGTATCACCGAACGATTATCGCTTTATCAACGGCTGGACAACTGCGAAACAGAGGATGACCTTTTGGTAATGAGGCAGGAACTGGAAGATAGGTTTGGCGCTTTGCCACAACAGGTGGAAGATTTATTCATTACTGTTCGCTGCCGCAAACTGGCTGTTGATCTGGGCTTTGAAAAAATGAGTCTGAAAGATAATACGTTACGCTGTTTCTTTATCAACCGTCCTGACTCACCTTATTTTGAATCGGGTACTTTCCAGAAAGTGATCCAGTTCTTGCAGACAGAAACTAATAAGGGCAAACTTAAACAGACGGGTAAGTTGTTTTTATTGATAGCCAACAATATGAATAGTATGGAGGAAATGCACCGGTTCTTACTAAGCATGCACAATTATTGTTTTTCAACATCTGCAATCCCCGCTTAGCTTATTTCCGTACCTGCTTTAAGGCCTCCACAGCATTGGCTTTTCTCAGGTATTTGTATTACTTTTAGTTTTACTAAAATTCACTATGAGATTCTATCCAATTCCCATGATTGCTGCAATGCTGCTATTCACTTTTTCATTGGCAGCGCAAGATGATTCCCGCTATAATCTCTTGCTAAAGAGTGGATCATTTATTCCTTCAAAAAATATTACTGCGAATAAGATAGAGTCATTTAACAGGGTTGCTGCAAGAACAACCGGTAAGGCATTTGCGCTGGTACAATTTGAAAAAATCCCAACCGAATATGAAAAACAACAATTGCTCCATTCGGGAATTGAATTGTTAGAATATATCCCTTATAATGCATACACGGTGACTATCACCGGTCAGTTGGACCCGGAATTACTCAGCCGGATGAAAGCAAGAGCAATAGTGGAGCTTACTGCTGAACAAAAAATGCAACCAGCATTAGCAAAAGGATTATTCCCGGCCCATGCAGTGAAAATTGCAGGGACATTAGATGTATGGATAAGCTTTCCCAAATCATTTTCTTTTGAAACAGTAAGCCGGGAGCTACAGATAAAGAATTTTGATATTCTCAATGTTGATTATAAGACGTACAGGGTGATCACTTTGCGTATAGCTGCAATGCGGTTAAATGAATTAGCCTCACTTCCATTTGTCGAATATGTACAGACGGTTCCAACAGCAGACCAGGAGTTGAATTATAACAGCATGTTTGCTTCCAGGGCGAATATGTTAAAGGCACCTCTTGCTTATGGAGGTAAAAATCTGAACGGCCAGGGAGTTGTAATCGGTATTGGCGATAATGGGGATGTGCAGTCGCATCTTGATTTCACTGGACGGTTAATAAACCGGGCAGGTGAAGTAATGAGAGCTCATGCTACCCATGTGGCTGGTACTGTTGCCGGAGCAGGAATAATTCAGGAACGCTATGCCGGGTATGCTCCCAAAGCAACAATAATTAACCAGTATTTTTCAGGCATTTTTGCTAATGCGCCGGCGTATGTACAGGATCATGGAATGGTGATCACCAATAATTCATTTGGGACTGTAGTAACTGATTGTTTTTATAACGGCTTATATGATCTTTCCTCCCGTATACTGGATCAGCAGGCTTTTGACCTTCCTGAGTTGCAGCAGGTTTTTGCAGCTGGCAATGACGGGGGGTTAACATGTGCCCCCTATCCCGCAGGATTTAAAACTGTATTGGGAGGCTATCAGTCTGCAAAAAATGTATTGACAGTTGGGAGTACAGATTATAAAAGTGATATCAGTGGCTTTTCCAGTCGTGGGCCAGTTCGGGATGGTAGATTGAAACCGGAGATCATGTCACAGGGTCAGCTTGTGGCTTCCACCTGGGTAAGCAACTTGTATAGCTATAATAATGGTACCAGCATGGCCGCTCCGGGAGTATCCGGTGGCCTGGCATTGTTAATTCAACGATACCGTCAATTGAATGCCGGGGCCAATCCTAAAAGCGGGTTGATGAAAGCCTTGCTTTGTAATGGGGGAGATGACAAAGGGAATCCCGGGCCTGACTTTAGGTATGGCTTTGGAAGAATGAACCTGTTACGTTCTGTTGCCACGATAGAAAATGCAACTTATTTTAATTCAACGGTTACAAATTCATCAACCAATACGCATGCTGTAATTGTTCCGGCCAATACAGCTCAGCTTAAGGTTTTAGTCTATTGGCAGGATCCTCCTGCTTCGGTAATGGCTTCAAGCACTTTGGTAAATGATATAGATATTGAAGTAGTCACTCCATCAAGTGGAATTGTTTTACCTGTTATTTTGGATACAATTCCCGCCAACGTAAACAATGCAGCAACAACGGGAGCCGATCATATCAATAATATTGAACAGGTAGTTATTGATAACCCGGCTGCAGGAACTTATGATATAAGAGTAATCGGTTCAGCTATTACACAGAATCCTTCGCAGGAATATTTCCTGGTGTATGATCTGATTCCTGAAAGCCTCGTTCTTTCAAATCCTGTTGGAGGAGAATCATTGGTGCCTTCCGTATCTGCTTTTGATACCTGTTATATTCAATGGGATTCGTATGGAGGTACTGCCAATGATTTTACATTGGAATTTTCAAGTGATAATGGGACAAACTGGACTACATTGAGTAATACCATACCCGCAGCCAGCCGAATTTATAACTGGGGTGTACCCAATACTCCAACTGACCAGGCAAGAATAAGAATTACAAAGAATAGCACTGCATTTACACAAACAAGTTTTCCTTTCACCATAACAGCAATGAGTACAGTTTCTTTAGATCCTGTACAATGTGAAGGGTACATAAAAATTAACTGGACAGCCGTCAATGGTGCTACAGATTATGAAGTGATGATGTTACAGGGGGATGAAATGATTTCAGTAGCTACAACTCCATTACTTACTTACACGTTTAGTGGTTTATCAAAAGATTCTTTATACTGGGTAACCGTACGACCAAGAATCAATGGTAGTACGGGCAGAAGAGCCAATGCTGTTTCCCGTCAACCAAATAATGGGACTTGCACCGGAACGATATCCGATAATGACCTGAAGATTGATGCAATTGTTGCGCCTGCTTCATCCGGAAGGATTTTTACTGCTTCAGCATTGTCAAATAATGAATCTATAACTATCCGGATCAAAAACCTGGATGATGCTGCTTCAGCAGGGAATATTAATGTTAGTTATACTATTAATGGAGGAGCAGCTGTAAATGAAATAATAACATCACCTGTTGCGGATATAGCTGCAGGGGGAACAATTGATTATACTTTTATCACCCCTGCTAATCTTTCCGGCGTTGGTACCTACAGTGTGCAAGTAACAGCTGCAAAAGCTACTGATCCGGTTATTACAAATAATAGTTTCACTAAAATGTTTAAGCAGTTAGATAATCAGCCTATCACAAATACGGAGCTCCCCTGGCTGGATAATTTTGAATCTGCAACTGTACAAACTGTGAGAAATGTTCAAATGGGTCTTGATGGCCTTGACAGGTATGACTTTGTAAATGGAACGGTGTACGGGCAAGCCAGAACTTTTATTAATACTGGAATCGCTTACTCGGGAACAAAAGCTCTTACCCTGGATCAGGACAGGTATGTTGCCGGAGGAAATATTGATTCACTGACAGGTACTTTTAACCTGGCAACATTTAATACAGCTACTGATGATATAAGATTGGACTTCAGGTACAAGAATCATGGCCAAAAATCAAATGCTGCAAATAAAGTGTGGATCCGGGGCAGCGAAACGGACAGCTGGATCGAAGTGTATGACCTTTTTGCAAATCAAAATCCTGCAGATGGTTCTTACAAGCTTTCTGGCAGTATTGAAGTGAGCGATACATTGTCGGCTCATGCGCAAACTTTTTCCACAAGTTTCCAGGCACGGTGGGGACAGTGGGGAGAATACCTGGCAGCTGATAATGAAAGTGCAGCTGGTTATACATTTGATGATGTACGTATATACAAAGCTGTCGATGATATACAATTAGTTAGTATTGATACTCCTTATGCTGTGAGTTGTGGTTTAGATGCAACGGTGCCTGTAATGGTTACAGTTCGCAATACTTCTAATGCAGTGATAAATAATATACCGGTTGTTTTGAAAGTTGATGGAAATATAATAGCTACTGAAGCAATTATTACTATTCCTGCCAGCTCAGCAATTCAGTACACATTTACCGCTACTGCTGATCTTTCTGCTGTTGGAGATCATAACATAGAAGTATGGGTCGCACTTATTACGGATAACTACAGGGAGAATGACACTGCAAGGGCGGTTATCAATAATTTACCGATGGTAACTACATTCCCTTATCTGCAGAATTTTGAATTGGGTAATGGTTCCTGGTATGCGGGAGGTGCAAGAACTTCCTGGGAATATGGAACACCGGTTTCACCTAAGATCAACCGGGCTGCCAGTGGCAGTAAAGCATGGAAAACCAGGATTGCCGGATATTATAATGATGCTGAATATTCTTATCTCTATTCACCCTGCTTTAATATCTCGGGAATGACCGCCCCGACATTAAGTCTGAGCATTGCCATGGATATTGAGGATTGCGGAGCTGTTTTATGTGATGCAGCCTGGGTGGAGTATTCAACGGATGGCGGAACAGTATGGACAAAGCTAGGCAGTACTGGGCAAGGCACTAATTGGTATAATAAAGACTATGCAGGCAATCAACTATGGAGCCAGCAAAACTATACCCGCTGGCATGTGGCTACAACAGCGCTGCCAACTACCAACAATAGTAAACTCCGCCTGCGTTTTGTATTTAAATCCGATGAATCATTGAGCAAAGATGGTCTTGCCATTGATGATATTCATATTTATGATAATCTAAATGGAATTTATGATGGGGTTACCATGACATCACCGGTTACGCAAACGATCAATGCCGGAATAAACAACTGGGTTGATTTTCTGGAAGGAGGCAAACTCGTTGCTTCCATTCATCCTGCCGGGCAGGAATTGGGTGTAACAAACGCACAAGCTTATATAAATACTGGAGCAGTAAGAATAGACAGCGACCAGTTTTATCACGACCGGAATATTACTATTCAGCCGGGTAATTCATTCCTGTCATTAACAGATTCTGTGCTGGTGCGTTATTACTTTCTTGATTCTGAGACAGAAGCTTTGATCAATGCATCGGGTTGCAGCTATTGTTATAAACCATCCACTGCCTACGACCTGGGTGTTTCAAAGTACAGTGATCCGGATAACAACTTTGAAAATGGCAGTGTAGCAGATAATAACCAGGGAATCTGGACATTTATCAATTCAACCAGGGCAACAAAAGTGCCTTTTGATAAAGGTTATTATGCCGAATTTAAAGTAAATAACTTTTCAGAGTTCTGGCTCAATAATGGGGGCTTTGATAATAATCAGCCCTTACCAGTCCAGTTGGTAAGCTTTACGGCCAGGAAAGCCAATGTAAAAGATGTTCTTGCGGAATGGGTTACTACTTCAGAGTTTAATGTAAATCGTTTTGATTTGGAAGTCGCAAAGGGCAATACAGAATTTCAACAGGACCGGTTTATGAAAATAGGTGAGGTTAGAAGTCAGGGTAATTCAGAAAGGGAGCAACGCTATAACTTCACTGATATTGAAAATAATAAGAATGGTGTTCGTTATTATCGCTTAAAGATTATTGAGAATGACGGCAGCTTCAGTTATTCAGCAATACGTCCTGTTGTATTTAATGATGAACTCAAATGGTTGGTTACTCCCAATCCGTCTTCCGGCATATTTAATCTTACTTACCAGGCCAACGATGGGGAGCCCATTTCTGTGAAAGTCTATGATATTAATGGCAGGGTGGTGAACCGATTTGATCATGTTTCCAATGGTTTTGTTCAGAAGCTCACTATCAACCTGGCAGATGCTAAATTTTCTTCCGGGCTGTACATGCTGGAACTAATGACAGGCGGAAAGACCCACTCTTTCAAACTCATTAAACAATAAAAAACCCGTCCCGCCAGAGGGGCGGGACGGGTATATTTTTTAAAGGCTTGTTTTACCAGCCTTGTTTTGCTACTCCGGCTTTGATGGCAGCCATTGCTTTTTCTTCGCCCATCAGGGTTGTGAGTTTATTGCCCTTTCCGTCATTGCCCTGTGCCATATAAGCACCCTTGGCTGTTTTTGTGATAACGGCATCAAACATTTCTACACCTTTTTCTTTGGTTTTTACATTGTAGGCTGTAATTTTTACATCAGACATGGTTTAAGTTTTTGCGTTAGTAAAGATTGAAATTAAGCATTCCGGGGCTTTTTGAAGGTGGAATTTTAAAAACAGGCATAAAAAAGCCCTGATTTAACAGGGCTAAAACATTTGCTATGAATTAGTTATATATTTTGTAGTAGAATTGATAAAACAGGAGCATATTAAGCCTCCCGGGCTTAAATATCCAGTTTCGCATATTTTGCATGGCTTTCAATAAACTCTCTTCTGGGGGCAACTTCATCCCCCATCAACATGCTGAAAATGCGGTCCGCTTCGGCAGCACTTTCAATAGTTACTCTTTTTAAGGTACGGCTTCCGGGGTTCATGGTTGTTTCCCAAAGCTGTTCTGCGTTCATTTCTCCCAAACCTTTGTAGCGCTGAATATTAACTGAATCATCTTTGCCACCACCCAGCTTTTCAATAAGAGCCTTGCGCTGGTTCTCATTATAGGCATAAGCCTGTTCTTTTCCTTTTTTCACCAGGTATAACGGTGGCTGTGCAATATAAACGTAGCCTTGCTCAACCAGTTCTGTCATATACCGGTAAACGAAAGTTAAGATCAATGTGGCAATGTGAGATCCGTCCACATCGGCATCGGTCATGATGATGAGTTTATGATAACGGAGTTTACTCAGGTCTAAAGCCTTGGGATCTTCCGGTGTTCCCATCTTTACGCCTAAGGCAGTGAACATATTCCTGATCTCCTCATTGTCATAAATCTTATGTTCCATTGCTTTTTCTACGTTCAGGATCTTACCTCTTAAAGGAAGAATAGCCTGGAAACTTCTGTCACGGCCCTGCTTGGCCGTACCACCGGCAGAGTCTCCCTCAACAAGGAATAATTCGCAACGTTCGGGGTCACGGTCAGAACAATCGGCCAGTTTACCGGGCAATCCGCCACCGGTTAAAACAGATTTACGTTGTACCAATTCTCTGGCTTTCCTGGCCGCAGCCCTTGCCTGTGCGGCAAGAATAACTTTGGATACAATGTTTTTAGCTTCCCTTGGATTCTCTTCGAGGTATGCCTCCAATACTTTGGATACAGTAGAATCAACCACACCCATTACTTCGTTATTACCCAACTTTGTTTTTGTCTGGCCTTCAAATTGGGGCTCGGGAACTTTTACGGAGATGATAGCACTTAAGCCTTCACGAAAGTCATCCCCTTCAATTTCAACTTTAGCTTTTTCAAATAATCCATTCTTATCACCATAACTTTTAAATACTCTTGTCAGCGCACGGCGGAAGCCGGATACGTGGGTACCACCCTCAATAGTATTGATATTATTGACATAAGAGTAGATATGCTCACTATAGCTGTCATTATAACTTAATGCTACTTCTACCGCAACATTTGTGTTTTCATCTCTGCCCTCTACAGAAATTATTTTAGGAATGAGAGAGTTACGACCAGCATTTTTGTCAAGCATTTCCACAAACTCTACTATACCACCTTCACTATAAAAACTTTTGGTATAAGTGCTGCCATCTTCTTCTTTTTCCCTCAGATCGTTGAGTATAATACGGACGCCCCTGTTCAGGAAAGACAGTTCACGGAGGCGGCTTTCTAAAATATCCTTATTATAAACGGTGGTAATGAAGATACTGTCATCGGGCCAGAAATGTACTTTGGTGCCTGTGGTTTCACTGGTGCCAGATTCACGAACAGCATATTGGGGAACGCCGATCTTGTATTCCTGTTCAAATATTTTTCCATCCCTGTTTACTGTTACCAGAAGTCTTTTACTTAAGGCATTTACGCAGCTAACACCCACACCATGCAAACCGCCGGACACTTTATATGAATCTTTATCAAACTTACCCCCGGCATGCAGTACGGTCATTACTACTTCAAGAGCAGATTTTTTTTCTTTGCTATGCATGGCCGTAGGAATACCCCGGCCATCATCTTCTACAGAAATAGAATTGTCCTCATGGATATTGACAGTGATATTTTTGCAATAACCTGCCAGGGCCTCATCAATTGAGTTGTCTACAACTTCATAAACAAGATGGTGCAAACCCTTAACACCAATATCGCCTATGTACATCGCCGGACGCTTCCGAACGGCTTCCAAACCTTCTAAAACCTGTATACTGTCTGCACTGTAATTGGCCGAAATTCTGGCTGCTTTTTCTTTGGCTTCTGGACTCATAAAATAACTTAAATCCTGTCGTTAAAAGTGAAAAAAATATAACTCACAAATGTACGGATTTGAAGCCGTGTATCCGGGTTTCAGAGGCTATTTTGTACACTTATTTTGGGTTATTGTGGATAAATGAAAATGCCCGATTTTCGGGCATTTCAGCTGATTCTTACCATCAGAAAATCAGTGTGTTTTTTTAATGAATTTTATTGTTGTTATCGTTTAACAATTTGGGCGACCAGGTCTGCTTCTGCGCATACCTTATTCCCGACATATGTTGTGCCTTTCATTTCACAAATACCGCGGCGGATAGGCGCTGATAATTCCATTTTGAGGATCAAAGTATCCCCTGGTCTTACCATCTGTTTGAATTTACAGTTATCAATTTTAAGAAAGTAAGTATCGTATTGTCCTTCCCCGCTCAGGTTGATAGCCAAAATACCACCGCATTGAGCCAATGCTTCTATCTGCAGCACTCCGGGCATTACAGGGTTGCCGGGAAAATGACCCTGGAAAAACCATTCATTGAAAGTGACATTTTTAATACCAACGATATGCGTATCACTCAGTTCAATTATTTTATCGACCAGTGCAAAAGGAAAACGATGTGGCAACTTTTTCTCAATAAACTGCTGATCATACACAGGCGGCTGCGAAGGATCATAAACAGGTACACCTTTAGTGTGCTTATTCTTTTTGATGTACTGCTTTATCTTTTTGGCAAAATCTACATTGCTGCTATGTCCCGGACGATTGGCAATGATTCTTCCTTTAATAGGATAGCCTATCAAAGCCAGGTCGCCAATTACATCCAATAATTTATGGCGGGCAGGTTCATTGGGAAATCGCAATTCAAGATTATTCAGGTACCCTTCGCTTTTAACCTCAATTTTATCTTTCTTGAATATTTTTTTCAGCCTTTCCATTTCTTTGTCATCCACCCGTTTGTCAACAATAACAATTGCATTGTTGACGTCACCCCCTTTTATAAGATTATTATCCAGCAGCATTTCCAGTTCATGTAAAAAGCAAAATGTGCGGCAAGGAGCAATTTCTTCTTTAAAGTCCCTGATATTTTTCAGTCCTGCATGCTGGGTACCTAAAACAGGTGAGTTGAAATCAATCAATGTTGTAACCTGGTATTCCATGGCAGGCATGGCTACCATTTCAACTCTTTTCTCTTCATCGTAATGGTAAATATTTTCATCGATACTATACCAGACTTTAGCAGCATCCTGCTCCAGCACACCGGATTCTTCAATCAACTCCACAAAAGGTTGTGAACTGCCATCCATAATAGGCATTTCTGGTCCGTTTATCTCCAACAGGCAATTATCTACTCCCATTCCTACTAATGCAGCAAGTACATGTTCAATAGTACTTACTTTGGCACCATTGGCTTCCAGTGTGGTACCCCGACTTACATCTGTTACCAGGTCACAATCAGCTTTGATAATAGGCTGATTGGGTAAATCGATACGTTTAAACTGTAAGCCAAATCCGGGATTTGCCGGGTTTAGCGTTAAATCAGCCATTACACCGGTATGTAACCCTGTACCTGAAATGGTAACCGGCGATTTCAGCGTATGTTGTTTATCTGGATTGAAATCTGGAGCCATGCTGTATTTTTTATGCGGCCAAAGATAGTATTTAACCGTCAGTCATACAGCTATGTCAGATGATCTTGTAATTACGGTAATCAAATATCCTCCTGCCTGTTATTTTTTCTATGTTATAAAGGAGACGGTCTTTTACTGAGAGATTTGTTTTGGTCAGATTAAAATTTGCTTCCCAGTTTTTCTCGTTTATTCTTTTATGCATTACAGCAGGGTGCGAATCAGTAAAAGGCATTAATACATCTGCATCTTTCATATAATCAAACATGTCCCTGGTCTCTTCTTTAATAATCGCCTGTTGGTCATTGCTCCATAGTAATCCAAAGTCATCCCTTTTTTTCTGCTGCTTTTGGGGATGTTTCACCCACCCGTAATGATTAATATAGGCATCAATCAATTTTACATTTAATTTCCGGCCTGCCTTACGAAATCCCTGGGCATCCCGGTAGGATTTGATTGTTTTGTCATTCCGGATCAGCCTGATCTCCCGGTTATACCAGCGACGGGAATTCCCTATATAATCGTATGTTCCATAAAAATGAAGATATTTAAAAAGCAATCCCTCCACCTTTTTATCATGAAGGTATTTCTCAGCCTCATTTTTTATTGTCTCAAGATACTTCTCGTGTACAACCTCATCTGCCTGCAGGTAAAAAGCCCAATCTGCAGATGGGGAAATCCGGGCAAAAGCTTTATCAGTTTCAACGGCTAGTACCCGACCACCCTCTCTCAGCGAATCATCCCAAACAGAGTGAATGATCCTGATTTTTGGCGAATCAATTGATTCAATCAGCTGAAGGGTGTTATCATCACTATTGCCTACACTTACGATGAACTCATCAACAATTGGAAGAATAGAGGTAATGGATTCAATAACAGGGTAGTCGTATTTCACAGCATTGCGAACAAATGTAAAGCCATGGATAATCATGAAGTAGGGTGATTAATAAGTGTTGGTCATGTCTTCATCCACGCAGATAATAAAATCTGCTTTCCCTTTATTTTCTGCCAGCAACGAATGGATATCTTTTTGCGACACAGTTGTAATGGTGGCGTATTTCAATTCAGGTTGCTGTTTTTTTAAATACCACAATATGCCTTCATAGTTCTCCGAATGAAAAGCTCCGTTATAGTGAATGAAAAGTTTTCCGGGCTGATAATACCGCAAAATAAAATGCGCCATTGTAGCATCTTTACTGGCCTGGGCTTTGGGCATATTGTCGCCGCCATGGCCAGCCATCATTTCTTTAATTTTTTTATAGCCTGGCAGTTCGGCATCATAAGCTATTGGCAAAGGAGCAATCCATGTTTTGGCCTGGGCAGATAAAGTATCAAGTGTTTCAAAGCCTCCTTTGGATACTAAGGAAGCATAGCGTCTGGGGATATTCGTAGCTGCAAAAGCTATTTTATTTTCTTTGGCGTAATTCACCAGAGGGGCATAATCAGTCGGATAGTTTTTCCAAAGGCGGGCCATGGAGTCCAGCCCTTTTGCAGTGATTTTACCCTGCAGGTATAAATCCAGTGCCTGCTGGTTATCCTGTTCAAACATTTCAGCGCCGAGTACCAGGTCACGGGTAGCATCACAATCTTTTGTTACTTCCAGTTGCAACCAATGAGCAATAGCATTATTATGAAATTCACCAAACAGTACTATGTCTTTTTGCTGAAGCGTTTTCAGCATTTTCTTATACGTTATTTGTTGGCCTTTGGCATTATATAAAATATAAGCTGGTTTTTGCTGTGCTAGAATGGTTACCGCAAGAAAGAAAAAAGAAAGCGACAAGGAAATTTTTCTCATGATGGCAAATTAGGAATTATTACTAAGGATTGCTGAGAAGCTGAAGGCTGTACAACTATTTTTATACAACTCTTTCTGCTAAAAGTTGTTTTATTATTGTTTCCAGTTCTTTTACTCTTTTCTCTAACTCAGGTAAGTTGCGTGCCATGGATTGGCTCCGGATCGCCTTGTTATACTCATAAGCCGGTGATCCGGTAACAGCGGTGTTAGGCGTTTTCAGCGATTTGCCTAAACCGGCCTGTGCATTGATCTTAGAACCATCGGCAACATGAAGGTGGCCTGCAAGGCCGGCCTGGCCTCCAATCATAACACCATTTCCAATCTTAGTACTGCCGCTGATACCCGCTTGTGCGGCAATGACTGTACTGTTTCCCACTTCTACATTATGTGCTATCTGAATAAGGTTGTCCAGTTTAGCACCGCTTTTGATCAATGTGGAGCCAATAGTGGCCCGGTCGATAGTAGTATTTGATCCTATTTCTACATTATCCTCTATCACCACATTACCGATCTGCGGCACTTTAATAAAACTTCCATCTGCTTGTGGCGCAAAACCAAAACCGTCGCTGCCGATAACAGTTCCGGCGTGGATAATTACATTGTTACCCACTTTACAATCATGATAGATCTTCACACCGGGATGTAAAATGCTGTTTTCGCCTAGCGTTACATTATCTCCTACATATACATTGGGATAAATCTTGGTGTTATTTCCCACAACTACATTTTCTCCCAGGTAGGCAAATGCACCGATGAAGACATTTTGGCCATAAGTGGCTGTTGGAGCAATAAAAACTGGTTGCTGGATGCCACTTAATTGCTGCTGTTTTATCTCCTGGTATTTACTGAGCAATGTAGCGAATGCTGTATACGCATCCGGCACCCGGATAAGTGTGGCATTAACGGGTTGTTTAGCTTCAAAATTTTCATTGACAATAATCACAGAAGCCTTGGTGCTGTATAAATAATCTTCGTATTTGGGGTTAGCTAAAAAACTAAGTTGACCTTCTTTGGCTTCTTCAATCTTTCCAAAAGAGTTTACCGTTGTATTTGGATCGCCTTCTATTTTACCCTTAACGATTAGGGCTATTTGTGCAGCAGGGAATTGCATGAATTTATAAGCTTTAAGTTTTAAAACTGAGATTGAGCAACAGCCTGGTTTTTCAGGCGTATAGCTCAAGGCTCTCAACGCTCAACTATCTCATATAACAAATGTAATATTTTTTAACAGTGCCGCTCAGGTTATGCTGAATCAGTGCATTATCTACTTTTGAAATATCTTTAATTGATCCGTCTTTGAATAAAATATTGATCCGCTCGTCCCCTGGGTTATATGTTGTATTGCTGGCTTCACCGGTAAATACAAAATAATCCACTTCCTTTTCACTGATCTCAAGTTTGATACAAGCTTCTTTTTTTTTCTGATTTACAAATTGCTCATCAAAAGGTTCGGCCTGTAATTTTACTTTCAGCAATTTTCGTTCCACTAAATAACGGCATAGTGTGGCCAATATTTTATCCTGGTGATGGCACCAATTCTTAATTGTAGCCATCACATCATGGTCGTCCAGACGGCAAAAAGTATCTAAATGCTGCTCGATTGATGAATCTGGTTCTGAATTTTGTAAAAAGAAATCAAGTTCATTGGATGCTGCAGCCACTTTTTCACCTTTTGCAATCAGTTCATTGGCCCGCCGGATAATCTTTACGAGCATCATTTCAGCACTTACCACCGTTTTATGCAGGTACACCTGCCAGTACATAAGACGGCGGCTTACCAGGAATTTTTCAATAGAATAAATGGCTTTTTCTTCTACCACCAGGTTACCGTCTTTCACGGTCAGCATTTTGATGATACGATCGTAGCCGATGACTCCTTCGGCCACACCGGTAAAAAAACTATCCCGGTTGAGGTAGTCCATTCTGTCCACATCCAGCTGACCGGAAACCAGCTGGTGGAGAAATTTTTTAGAATGTTTGTTGGTGAAAATTTCAATAGCAATTGCCAGCTGCCCGTTCAACTCACTATTGAGTTTTTGCATAAGCAACAATGAAATGGTTTCATGGTGTACATTTTTTATCAACTCATTTTCCAGTGCATGGGAAAAGGGGCCATGCCCAATATCATGTAATAGAATTGCTACTTTAGCTGCTAGTTCTTCTTCAGCAGAAATTTCAATGCTTTTACTCTTTAATTCGCCCAGTGCCATGCACATCAAATGATAGGCACCGAGGGAGTGGTGCAGTCTCGAATGTACGGCACCGGGATATACCAGGTGTGCAAATGCCATCTGGTGAATATTACGCAACCGCTGGTAAACAGGATGAGAGATAATTTGCAATATCAGCGGATGATCAATGGTAATAAAACCATATACCGGGTCGTTTATGATTTTGCGGACGCTGGGCATTGTTGGGGTTTTGTTAAAGGCCCGGAAAGGGCAGGCGGCAAATGTACAAAGGGAGAAATTAAAAAGCTATTTTTACCACATTCAGGCCTTATTGGCAGACAGGTCACACTTTTAATCAATCTTAAGAATGGCAGTAGCAAAAATAATCTGGGTAGATGACGAAATAGAAAGCCTTCAATCTCAGAAACTTTTTCTGGAGAATAAAGGATATGAAGTACAAACTTTTACTAACGGGTTTGATGCGATTGACTATGTGAAGGAAAATCCTGTTGATGTGGTACTGATAGATGAAAGCATGCCGGGTATTACCGGGTTAGAGACTTTAGCTAAAATTAAAGAGATAAATCAATCGTTACCGGTTGTATTGATCACTAAAAATGAAACTGAGAACCTGATGGATGATGCGATTGGTTCGCAGATTAGTGACTACCTTATTAAACCGGTCAATCCTAACCAGGTATGGTTGAGTTTGAAGAAGATAATTGATAACAGAAGATTGGTAGCAGAAAAGACCACTACGGCTTATCAACAGCAGTTTCGCCATCTCTTTACTGCACTGAATAGTAACCCTGATTATAATGAGTGGATGGATATTTATAAAAAGCTGGTGTTTTGGGAATTGGAAATGGAAAAGAGTGACAGCCCGGAAATGCAGGAGATACTGCAAAATCAGAAAAGCGAAGCCAATACTGAGTTTTTTAAATTTGTTTCAAAGAATTACGCCAGCTGGGTTTCGCCAAAAAGTACAGATGGCCCGGTGATGAGCCATACATTATTAAAATTTAAAGTGCTGCCACATCTGGAAAAAGGGACACCCCTCTTTTTTATATTGATTGACAATTTAAGGTTTGACCAATGGAAGGCTATACAACCCATTTTTGCTGAAAGCTTCCGCATACTGGAGGAAGAAAGTTTTTACAGCATATTGCCAACCGCTACACAATATTGCCGTAATGCCATCTTTGCGGGACTAATGCCGGTTGAAATTGAAAAACAGTTTCCGTTGCAATGGAAAAATGATGAAGAAGAAGGCGGAAAAAATTTGCATGAAGAAGAATTTTTCCGGGCTCAGCTGAAACGATTAGGTAAAAATGACCTGAAAGTATCATATACCAAAGTAGTGAACAACCAGGCAGGCTTGGACCTGGTAAATAACATTCATAACCTCCTGAACAATGATATCAACGTCATTGTCTACAATTTTGTAGACATGCTGAGCCATGCCCGTACAGAAATGGAAGTGCTGAAGGAACTGGCCGGTGATGAAATGAGTTACCGTAGCATCACGGCTTCCTGGTTTGAGCATTCACCACTGCACCAGGCTTTAAAAAAGGTCGCTGATAAGAATATAAAGTTAGTATTAGCTACGGACCACGGCAGTGTAAGAGTGAAAACACCATTTAAAGTGGTGGGAGATAAACAAACAACCACGAATCTTCGCTACAAACATGGCCGTAATCTGAATTATGAACCAAAGGAGGTATTAGCTTTCCGTGACCCAAGAGAGGCGGGTTTGCCGGTACCCACTATTAACTCATCTTTCATTTTTGCAAAAGAAGACAGCTTTCTGTGCTACCCCAACAACTACAATTATTATGTGAATTATTACCGTAATACTTTTCAGCATGGTGGAGTGAGCCTGGAGGAAATGATAGTTCCGGTTATAAAGATGCAGAGCAGGTAAGCAGATGGTCTGTGATGAATAGTTAATGCGATGTGGAAAATATTAATTGATATTAGCCATTTCGCCGTCAAGAGTAATTTACCTTTGAAAAAAATCACTTTTGACTATTTACTATGAAATATACTCAAACCACCCTAGATAAATTAGAAGCAATACCAGAGGAGGCGGGTTACGTACTTCGCTATGAAAGGGGTACTTTCCAGAGCGGTTATTGTATACTTGAATCCAAAAAAGTGGTTGTATTAAATAAGTTTTTGCAAATCGAAGGCCGCATCAATACGCTGATAGACCTGATCCCACAGTTGGAGATTAATACTGAATTACTGACAGAGGAGTCCAAAAAATTGTATACAGGTATCATTTCCAAACTCGAGAAGGAGGAAAATGGTAATTAGAGTAATTTTTTAATCAGGGGGATTAAGTTAATTGAATCCGCTCCTGATACCTGATTAACTAATTAACTTTACCCTGTGATTTGCCCTCCTTTAAAAATAACATTTCTTGGTACAGGCACCAGCAGTGGTGTTCCTATGATCGGTTGTGATTGCGAGGTTTGCACTTCTTCAGATGAAAAAGATAAGCGGCTCCGTTCAAGTATTCTTGTCCAGTCAGCCAAAACAACTTTGGTGGTAGATACAGGTCCTGATTTTCGTTACCAAATGCTTCGCCAGAAGGTTAAAAAATTGGATGCGGTAGTTTTTACCCATCCACACAAAGACCACCTGGCGGGATTGGATGACGTAAGGGCTTATAATTTTTTTACTAAAAGGCATATAGACATTTATGCTGATTCACTGACAGAAGAAGCTGTAAGAAGAGATTTTTATTATGCTTTTACTGATACCAAGTATCCAGGTATACCTGAATTAAACCTTAATACGATTTCTTCTGAACCATTTGTGGTTGGAGATATTCCTGTCACACCGGTTTCGGTATGGCATTTAAAGATGCCGGTGCTTGGTTTTCGGTTTGGTAAGTTTACTTATATCACTGATGCTAACCGGATTGATGATAAAGAGTTGGAAAGAATAAGAGGCAGTGAAGTATTAGTATTAAATGCCCTTCGCAAACAAAAGCACATTTCCCATTTCACACTTGAAGAGGCAATTGAAGTAGTGCAGGAATTAAAAATTCCGACAGCCTATTTCACCCATATGTCACACCAGATCGGGCTACATGCTGAAATTGAAGCTGAATTGCCTGATAATATCCACCTGGCTTACGATGGATTGGAACTTGATTTTAAATAAGAAGGCATAGTTGAAAAATTTCTTTGCACTAACACTTGTTAGTTTTGTGAAATTTCCATTATCTTGCACCTGCCTTTAACGAATGCTTGCTTTTGATCTCAAGGCCTAAACTGTGCCACCCCTTACCGGGAGTGGCACAGT
This sequence comes from Chitinophagaceae bacterium, assembly GCA_016719165.1. Classification (GTDB taxonomy): domain Bacteria; phylum Bacteroidota; class Bacteroidia; order Chitinophagales; family Chitinophagaceae; genus JJ008. Next base: position 208,704 of record JADKAJ010000003.1, read on the forward strand.
TATTAAATGACAATAACAACGATTTAAATACATATGAATTTTCAGTCAGCTGAACTTACACAACAGGTCGCACAGACAGCAAGAGATTTTGCACAACAGCATATCAAACCACATGTGATGGAGTGGGATGAAAGCCAGGAGTTCCCAGTTCATATATTTAAGGAACTGGGTAAACTGGGTATGATGGGTGTACTGGTGCCGCATGAATATGGTGGCGCCGGACTCACTTATTTTGAGTATAAAACAATTATTGAAGAGATAGCCAAAGTTTGCGGATCAATAGGTTTGAGTGTAGCAGCACATAATTCTTTGTGCACAGGACATATATTATCGTTTGCCAGCGAGGAGCAAAAGAAAAAATGGTTACCGAAATTGGCGACAGCTGAATGGATAGGAGCCTGGGGATTGACCGAAGCTAATACCGGCAGTGATGCAGGTAACATGAAATGCACAGCAGTGAAAGATGGTAATGATTGGGTGATCAGCGGTACCAAAAACTGGATCACTCATGGTAAGAGTGGTGATGTTGCCGTGGTGATCTGCCGTACTGGTGAACCAAGAGCAAAAAACAACTCCACCACCTTTGTAGTTGAAAAAGGAACAGCTGGTTTCAGTGCAGGCAAAAAAGAAAATAAATTGGGAATGCGGGCCAGTGAAACGGCTGAAATGGTCTTTGATAATTGCCGTATACCGGATACGAACAGGTTGGGTGAAGTGGGAGATGGTTTTAAACAAGCCATGAAAGTATTGGATGGGGGCCGGATTTCTATCGCCTCTCTTTCATTGGGTATTGCCAAAGGTGCATATGAAGCGGCATTGAAATATTCGCAGGAACGATACCAGTTTGATAAACCGATTTCCTCTTTCCAGGGCATATCGTTTAAGTTAGCAGATATGGCCACAGAAATTGCAGCAGCAGAACTTCTGACATTACAAGCCTGTGATTTAAAGAACCGCCACCTGCCGATGACCAAAGAAGCAGCCATGGCTAAATACTATGCCAGTGAAGTCGCTGTAAGAGTAGCAAATGATGCTGTACAGGTATTTGGCGGGTATGGTTATACCAAAGATTTTCCGGTAGAGAAACATTATCGGGATGCAAAGCTTTGTACTATTGGTGAGGGTACAAGTGAGATACAGAAGCTGGTTATATCGAGAGAAGTTTTGAAGTAATATTCAGTAAAGCTTTATAAGGTGAACCTGTAAAAAATAATGGCTTAGTGGCGCTGTTTAAGTAAAGTCTTATTTCACTTCCTGCATATCTACCAGCTTTTTATAGAAACCATTTTGTGCCAGCAGCTGTTCATGGTTTCCTCTTTCAACAATTTTTCCTTTTTGCAATACAATGATCTCATCTGCATGCCGGATAGTCGAGAGGCGATGTGCAATGACAATGCTGGTTCGGTTCTGCATCATATTATTAATGGCGTCCTGTACCAACCTTTCACTTTCAGTATCAAGAGAAGAGGTGGCTTCATCCAGGATCAGGATCGGTGGGTTTTTTAATACAGCACGGGCAATGGTCAACCGTTGTCTTTCCCCACCACTTAGTTTGCTGCCCCTGTCACCGATATTACTGTTATATCCTCCCTCTTTTTTGATGATAAACTCATGGGCATTGGCAATTTTTGCTGCTTCATGAATTTGTTCTTCTGTTGCGCCCTGCTGGCCTAAAGCGATGTTATTGCCAATAGTATCATTAAATAAAATAGGTTCCTGTGTTACGATACTCATCAGGCTGCGTACAGAATGTAACGAGTAGTCTTTTATATTGATGCCATCGATCAGTACTTCACCGCCTGTTACATCATGAAATCTTGGTACCAGGTCGGCCAGTGTGGATTTGCCAGCCCCGGAGGAACCAACCAGTGCAATGGTTTGGCCTTTTTTGACGGTAAGATTGATGTTATCCAGTATCATAGCATCGTCATAAGCAAAACTTACATTCCTGAATTCAATCTTGTCTGTAAAAGCAGGAAGAAGTCTCCCTTTTGGATTGTCGTCTACAGTAATGGGTGTTTTCAGTACTTCTTCAATACGATTTATAGCAGCAGCCCCTTTCCGCATATTGCTGAAAGAAGTGGATAATGCCTTGGCAGGGTTTATAATATTATAGAAAATACCGAGAAAGCCTAAAAAAGCAGATGCTTCCAATAATTGATTTTGTAAAACCAAACGTCCGCCATAATACAATACAGCAGTAAAAAGTACCACTCCCATCACTTCAGATAAAGGGGAAGCAAGATCTCTCCGGTAGCTGATTTTATTTTTTGAATACAGCAATTCTTCATTGCTTTTAAAAAACTTCGATCGTAATACTTTTTCAATATTAAAAGCTTTGATAACTCTTAACCCTCCCAATGTTTCATCGAGTGTTGAAAGTGTTTCACCATATTTATTGGCTACATCCTGCGAATGTTTTTTCAGGGATTTGGTAACCCGGCCAATTACAAGGCCTAATACGGGAATAAGTATGAGAATAAATAAAGTTAACTGTACGCTGATAAGGAAGAGTACGGTAAGGGTGACTATAATAGTCATCGGGTCCCTGATCCATCCTTCCAGTGTACCAACAACGGAGCTTTCCACTTCACTAACATCATTGGTCATACGACTCATCAGGTCACCTTTTCTCTTTTCATTAAAGAAACCAATAGGCAACCGGAGTACTTTGTCGTACAGGTCTTCCCGTAATTGATTAACAATTCTGTTTTTTAATGGGTTGAGTACATAGTACGATAGATAAAGGAATACATTTTTTAATGCAATGAAACTTACCATCAGCAGACAGATCAATCCCAGGGTGGCTATTTTGCCTCTTGTTAGAACAGAATTGTTGAGAAAATCATTTACCCACTGAATTACCGGGTTGCTGCTTTCTGCCACTAATGCAGTTTGGCTGCCTGTAAAGATCAATTGTAAAAAGGGCATCAACATTCCAATAGATACGATCGAGAAAACAATACTAAGAAGTGTAGAGAGAAAATACAGGAATATCTTTCCTTTATAGGCTCCGAGATATTGAAAAATCCTTGAATATTGCTTCATGTCGTTATTTGGTAGCGTAAACGGGACAAAGTAACTAATTTTACGCCGTCATCCGATGCTTGTGCCCCGGAAGACAAAAAAAATGACTAAAACATGGAAGAAGGTAAAAGACAGAAACAAATAGCCGGATTACTGAACGAGGAGATGAATTTTATTTTCCAGCGGCTCGGTCTTAATATGATTGACGGGGGAATGGTGTCTATTTCATCGGTAAAAGTGACACCTGATCTTCTGGAAGCAAGATTTTACCTGAGTTTTTTCCAGGTAAAAGATATAAGTTCCGCATTAAAAAAGATCGAGGACCGTCACCATGAAATAAAAAAAGAGCTGGCGGCAAAAGTGCGGCACCAGCTTCGTAGCATTCCGGTTTTGAAATTTTTCCAGGATGACACCCTGGACCATGTTTTTAAAATGGAAGAACTATTCAAAAAGATTGAGGAAGAAAAGAAGGGAAATAACGGATAATAACTCTTGCCAACTTGTAAACCTCTCAATTTTTCAACTTGAATTTTCTCTTTGCCTGGCGATATTTTAAAGCAAAAAAGTCTACCAATGCCATTAATATCATTGCATGGACAAGTATTACTGCTATAATTATCGGTACTACAGCATTGATTCTGGTGCTGAGTGTTTTTAATGGATTTGAAGGGCTGGTCAAATCTCTCTACTCTTCTTTTTATACCGATCTTAAAGTTTCTCCGGTATCAGGTAAGATGATAACTGTCACGCCTGAGCAAATAAAACAACTGAAAGGAGTAGCTGGTATCCGTAATTTTTCTATGATACTTGAAGAAAAAGCAATGGTGCAAAATGGGGATAACCAGACTGTGATTTACCTGAAAGGGGTCGATGAGAATTACCGTTATATAACCGGAGTGGCTGATCATTTGATTAATGGTGAATATAATATCGGGAACGAAGAAGTTCCCAGGTTGGTACTTGGAGCAGGAGTTGAGGATGCGCTGGGTATATATGCTGACAGGAATATTTTTACGCTGAAAATCTATCTGCCAAGAAAAAGTAATTCCAAACAAATAGATATTATGGAGGATATCAGCAATGATACCATACAGTCATCGGCAGCTTTTCTTATACAGCAGGACTTTGATAATAAATATGGCATAACCAATATCGACTTTGTAAGAAAATCACTGCGCCTTACTGCGAATGTATATAGTGGGGTTGAAATTGCGCTAAAAGACCCCTCGAAAATGAAGGTTATAAGGAAAGAACTGGGAGGAATTTTTGGTAACGGGTATCTTATACAAGACCGGTACGAGCAGAACCGTAGTCTTTTTTCCATTATGAATATAGAACGTTGGATTGTATATGGAGTGCTATGCCTGATCCTTGTCGTTGCAGCTTTCAATATGATAGGTGCCTTAACGATGCTGGTGCTGGAAAAACAAAAAGATATCAGTGTATTGCATGCACTGGGTGGTAACCGGAGTTTTATTCAACGAATTTTTTTAAGTGAGGGAATGTTACTGGCTCTTATTGGGGGAGGAATTGGTATGCTGCTGGCTTTTTTGATTGCCTGGTTGCAGATAAAATTTCATCTTATCCCTTTGCAGGGAGGTTCTTTTCTGATAGATTATTATCCTGTAAAACTCAGGGGTATTGATTTTTTGTTGGTAGGCGCCACCGTTTTTATCATTGCAATGGTTGCTTCATGGTTACCTTCCCGGAAAGCAGCCAATCAAAACTTTTCATTAAGAAGTGAATAATTAAGGTTTTCTTGATTTATCAGGTTTAAAAGCAAAAGGATTACTGGTTTGGGGTTCCAATAATCCTTTGCTTATATAAAATCTAAGCTCTTAATAATCTCCCAGCGTTTCCGGTAATTGTGCCAGTGCTTTAGCCAGTTGTTCATCGTTAGGTGCTATGCCATGCCATTCATGAGTGCCCTCCATAAAATCGACACCTTTGCCCATAGCTGTATGCATCATAATAGCGACTGGTTTTCCCTGGCCGGTCAGCGATTTCGCTTTCTCCAGGGTGGCTACCACTTCATCCATATCATTACCATTCATCTCAAGAGTTGTCCATCCAAAAACATCAAATTTTTCCCGGATATTTCCCAAATTCATGACTTTATTTGTTGGGCCATCTATTTGCTGTCCATTCCAGTCAATGGTTGAAATCAGGTTGTCAACTTTGTGATGTGCTGCAAACATTACGGCTTCCCAAATCTGTCCTTCATCCAGCTCACCATCTCCGTGTAAGGAAAAAACAAGGTTCTTTTTACCATTCAGTTTTTTGGTCAATGCAGCACCAATAGCCACACTCATTCCCTGGCCAAGTGAACCGGAAGCTATCCTAACACCGGGTAAATGTTCATGAGTAGCAGGGTGGCCCTGCAATCTTGTATTTAACTTCCGGAAGCTGGCTAATTCTTTAATGTCAAAATAGCCGGAACGGGCCAGTGTTGAATAAAATAAGGGTGAAATATGGCCATTAGACAGTACAAAAACATCTTCATCTGTAGCATTCATGTCAAAGACTGGATTATGTTTCATCACCTTGAAATACAAGGCAGTAAGGAAATCTGTACAACCCAGTGAACCACCCGGATGACCGCTGCTGACTCCATGGACCATTCTTACAATGTCTCTTCTGATTTGAGAGGCTACTGCTGCTAGTTCATTCATACTTATATAGTTAAAATAGTTTTTTGTTAAACTTTTAGTACATTGCACCCTCAAAGGTCAGGTTAGTTGCAAATTTGCATTCTTTTTTGATTCAAAATCCAACTGAATTAAATTAATCTGACAATATATTCAACACATCCTATCGGTTACAAAGAATTAATGTCAGAAACTTTAAAATGTCTGTGTAATATAAAAACCAAAAGGGTTAAAGCCTATTTTTGTACCATATAAAACTGCTTAGATGCTCGATATTTTATTAACAGCTTCGGTTTCTTTTATTATCACTTTCCTGGCAGTACCGGTTGTATTGGAAGTGGCAGAAAAAAAGAAGTTGTTTGACATGCCAAACGAAAGAAAAGTACATACCCGTTTGGTAGCCTCTTTAGGGGGTGTTGGTATCTTTGGTGGCTTTATTCTGGCTTCCCTGTTATCAATCCAGGGGCATCTCAATTCTGAATTTCAGTATTTTTTCGCGGCTGCTTTAGTTATCTTTTTTTTGGGACTAAAGGACGACCTCATTATTTTATCTGCCAGTAAGAAATTTATTGGTCAGTTAATTGCTGCCTCTATCCTTATTCACCTGGGAGGTATCAGGCTAGATAGTATGTATGGCCTGATGGGTTTTGAAAATTTGCCTGAGGGTTTTGCCCTTGCATTATCTTATCTTACGATAATTGTTGTGATCAATTCATTTAACCTGATTGATGGGGTAGACGGGCTGGCTGCCAGCCTGGGTATCCTGACCATGCTTGTTTTTGGTAGTTATTTCTTTGCCATTGGATTTCAGGCATATTCATTATTAGCATTTGCCATGGCCGGAAGTTTAGGTGCCTTTATGATTTTTAACCATCATCCTGCAAAAATATTTATGGGAGATTCAGGTTCCCTGATGATAGGCCTGATCAATGCTATCCTTGTAATTAAATTTATCAATGTGGCAAATGACCCGCTGGTTGCTATCCCGGTTTCTTCAGCAGTTGCCATTGGATTTGCGATTTTAATTGTTCCTTTGTTGGATACACTCAGGGTTTTCAGTATCCGGATATTTAATGGTGTTTCTCCTTTTACGCCTGACAGAAACCATGTACATCATCTTTTGCTGGACAGGGGGCTTGATCATGCTTCGGTAACGCTTACATGTGTAAGCGCTAATATTGGTTTTATCATGATTGCCTGGTTTGGCAGATCATTAGGACCAAATTATCTTTTACTTATTATGCTAACCCTGGCATTTTCCGGGTTAGCCATATTGTATTATTACAAGAGGCCCAGGCGTGCAATACTCATTGCCAAAAGAGGTGAAGGGGTCGCTCAAATAAAAACGTCGTCTACTAAAATAGTCACCCTGACAAAAGAAGCCCAATCTGCAGTGGATTGAAGCAAAAAAAGTATTCTGTGCCGGCAAACAAATAACAAAGTTCTGCCGGCATTTTTTTTGAATACACCTCTTTCATTAGATTTGTGTCCTGACTTGGTACAATATAAAATTGTACCGGAGTAAATTTGATTTTTTAAACTATAAGTTATGTCAGAAGATATTGCATCAATTACAAGTAACGCAGAAGATTTCATGAAAAAAGCCATTGGTCACCTGGAAGCAGAATTGGTGAAGATAAGGGCTGGGAAGGCTAACCCGCAGATGTTTGATGGCTTAATGGTGGATTATTATGGATCACCTGTGCCAGTTAACCAGGTTTCAAATATTAGTGTAATGGATTCCCGAACGCTGAGCATTCAGCCCTGGGAAAAAAATATGCTCCAACCCATTGAAAGAGCTATTATCGCAGCCAATATGGGAATTACTCCACAGAATGATGGTGTCCTGATTCGTTTATTTTTACCGCCTTTGACTGAGGAAAGACGAAAAGAATTGGTTAAAAAATGCCTGGGAGAGGGAGAACATTCAAAAGTAGCCATCCGCAATATTCGTCGTGATGCTATTGAACATATTAAAAAGTTACAAAAAAACGGGTTGAGTGAAGATGCTGCCAAAGATGCAGAAGACGAAATACAGCAAATAACTGATAAGTTCATAGCTGCTGTAGAAAAGCACCTGGCAACTAAAGAGAAAGAAATTATGTCGGTATAAAATACCTTACATGAATCTTTATGAAGCAACATCTGCCGGTGTTGCTTTCTTTTTTTCAGACCTGTTAGCAAGGTAAACTCCAAAGAGAATTATCATCAGGCAGACGATTTCAATCACAGAAATCTTTTCATTATCCAGAAAGCCCCAAAACAGTGCAATGAAGGGAATGCCATACGTAACTAAAGATGCGAACAATCCACCGGCTTTTTGAACTAAAATATAAAACAAAGCAGTCGCTATAGCACTTCCCAATACACCAAGCCCGGCAGAAGCCATAACTGCATACCGTACTTCAATCTTGTGAAAATCAAGCTGTGTGACATCCTGTTGCCAGAGAATTATTCCAGCAGGGATGGTCATAAAAGCCAGCGAAACTGTTGCAACATGAATCGGGTTCAGCCCTTTTAAATAATGACTCACCATATTAACATTTAATCCATATAGTAAAGTAGCACCGAGTATAAGAAACAAATAATTCATGTTGTCAAAGCTTATATTTTTTTCACCGATAAGTACAGGACTAATCGTAAGTAATACCAGGCCGATAAATCCAATAATCACTCCGGTAATTTTTTGGGCTTTAATCTTGTCCTTAAAAAATAAGATACCTATTACTACAACACAAATTGGCGTTAGCGAGTTAAGTATACCACCGAGTGAGCCATCAATTTTTGTCATGGCTCCTGCAAAAAGAAAAGCGGGAATTAAATTTCCAAATACGGCACTAAGAATAACGGTGCCCATCTTTTGTCGTGGGATTTTAGAGAAATGAAAGAAGGCAAAAGGTATAAAGACCACCCCGGCTGCAAAAATGCGAAGAGAGGCTATCTGTGAGGCGTTAAGAGCAATGGCACTGTCTTTCATTAATTTAAAAGAACTTCCCCAGATAAAACACAGGATTACGAAGATCACCCAGCTGATAAATTTATTACTCATAAATGTGGGCAAAGGTCATAAAACAGAGCCAGACAGAGGCAATTTTTTTATATTGCAGACATATATCGGTAAACTACATACTATGAATAAGGTTGAACTTAAAAAAATTGATACCCGTGCACCTAAGGATCTTGACAAAAAGGAATTAAAAGAAAAGACAGAAAAAATTCTGGTTGAACTGGATGAATTACAAAATCTTTTATTTGCTGAAGGCAAACATTCAATATTGATAGTAATTCAGGGAATGGATGGAAGTGGTAAGGATGGTGTTATCAGGAATGTACTGGGAAATATGAATCCGCAGGGCGTTACGGTGAAATCCTATAAGGCCCCTACTCCGGAAGAGTTGTCACATGATTTTTTATGGCGTATTCACCAGCATGCTCCGGGAAAGGGAATGATACAGGTATTTAACCGTTCTCATTATGAAGATATATTGGTGACCAGGGTTCATAAATGGTGTGATGATGAAACAGCCCGAAAAAGAATGGAAGCTATAAATGATTTTGAAGGATTGCTGCAAAAACATAATAGCACACATATTTTAAAATTCTACCTGCATGTTTCACCGGAAGAACAACATGAAAGGCTGAGTGAACGAATGAAGGACCCGGCGAAAATGTGGAAATATAATGATAAGGATTTTGAGGAGGCTAAGCTTTGGGATGAATATATGAAAATGTATGAAGATTGTTTCAATAACTGTAATACTCCTCCCTGGACAGTTGTACCTTCAGATCAGAATTGGTATAAAGAGTATATAATTGCTTCGCAACTTTACGAGTTGCTGAAAAATCTTGATATGCAGTTTCCTGGTCTAAAAAAATAGGAACCTGGAAATTTTCAACCTGGATCATCTGAAACGATTTATTAACTATTAAAAATTTCTTTATGGGAATGCTAAAAGAATTTAAAGAATTTGCCATGAAAGGCAATGTAGTTGACCTGGCAGTGGGTGTCGTTATTGGTGCTGCTTTCGGTGCCATTGTTGGAGCAGTAGTCGACAACATTGTTATGCCTGTTGTAGGAATGATTACAGGGGGCATTAATTTCGATGCCCTGTCTGTTAAAGTGGGAAATGCTGAATTGAAATACGGTCTGGCTATTTCTGCGGCGGTGAAATTTTTAGCCATTGCTTTATTCTTGTTCATGGTTATAAAAGCTGTTAATGCATCTAAGAAAAAAGAGGCAGCAGCTGCTCCGCCACCCCCACCTGAGGATATCACGCTGTTGCGTGAAATCAGGGATGCACTGAAAAAATAATTTTGGGGAAAACAGGCGAATTCCCTGAGCCCTGTTTCCCTTATTTTTGTAAAGTCCTGTTGGTAGAACAGGACTTTATTGTTATTTCACAAACCCAATTACAGTGCAGAATACATCGTACCAGATTAAATTACCCCAGTTTGAGGGACCATTTGACTTATTGCTTTTCTTTATTGAGAGAGATGAACTGGATATTTATAATATTCCTATTACCAGTATTATCAATGATTTTCTTGACTATATTCATAAGAGTGAAGAGCTGAATATTGAGCTCAGCAGTGAGTTTATTCTTTTTATATCCACCCTGATGCGTATAAAAGCCAAAATGCTGCTGCCCCGCAAGGAACTGGATGCACAAGGCAATGAAATTGATCCACGACAGGAATTGATTAATAAAATACTGGAGTATAAAAGGTTTAAAGAGGCGTCGGCCCAAATGGCTGAAATGGAAGCATTGCGGATGCTTATGGTGAAAAGGGGGAATATCCAGAAGGAATTGTCACAGATTGGGGAAGAAACGGGTGAAGGAACAGAAATTCAAAATATCACTCTTTTCAAATTAATGCGGGCCTTTGAAAAAGCCATGCAGAAATACAGCGACCGCATCAATAAGCCTGTACATACTGTAGTGTCGTATAATTACACTATGGAACAAAGCCGCGACCAGATGCTGAATCTGGCCCGGGAAGAAAAGACAGTTTCCTTTGAAAAAATATTTGAACGTTGTGAAAACAGGGTTCATGCTATTTTTCTTTTCTTATCACTTCTGGAGCTTGTGCAACAGAAGTTTATGAAGATCATGATCGGGGAAGGCAAGAATAATTTCATTATTGAATATAATGAACCTGAAAACCGGATTGCTGAATTAGAAGAACAAAATCAACAATAATTTTTTTAACCGCCTCTTTTAATGAGGCTAAACTATTACACATGAAAAGCTATTCATCTGCCAATTGGAAAGGGTCAGGCAAAGAAGGAAGCGGTACTTTGACCTCGAAATCAAAAGTCCTTGAGAACACTTCTTATGATTTCAGGAGCCGTTTTGAAGATGGAACATTTACAAACCCCGAAGAACTGGTGGCAGCTGCACATGCAGGCTGTTTTTCCATGAAACTGAGTTTTGTACTGGGTGCCGCTGGCTTCACACCAGATAACATTGATACAAAGTGTACAATCACTTTAGAGAATGGTGCTATCACATCAAGTCACCTGGAGGTAAAAGCTTCCGTACCTGGTATTGATGCTGCTAAGTTTGCTGAGTGTGCTGCAGAAGCAAAGGCTAATTGCCCTATCAGTAAATTGCTGAATACTGAAATTACAATGGAAGCCAATCTTGCATAAGATATCCTTAATTAATAGTAAAAGCCGGTTACGCATCAACTTAGTAGTAACCGGCTTTTTTTTATCTTAGAACTTAACTTATTAACTGGTCTGCTGTAACCTTTACTTTCATCATTGCTCTCACCGTTTCAATAATTCCCTGGGTATCATAGCCACACTCCCGGTGAAGCTCTTTGGGTGTACCGTGTTCTACCAGGTTATCAGGTATGCCGAGAATTTTTACATCGTTCTTATAGCCGTGCTGGGCCATAAATTCCAAAACAGCACTGCCGAAACCACCCTCAACAGATCCATCTTCAACCGTAACCAATTTTTGATATTGCCGGCAAACTTCATGGAGTAAAGTTTCATCTAATGGTTTGGCAAATCGCATATCATAATGACCGGGATTAAGACCATCATTTTTCAGATCACGGATTGCTGCTGCTGCAAAATTTCCCGGATGACCGAATGAAAGAATAGCAATGTCTTTGCCCTCTTTTAATTTTCTTCCTTTTCCAATCTCAATTTCTTTCATCTCTGTTTTCCATTCGGGCATAACACCTTCACCTCTCGGGTAACGGATAACAAAAGGAAGTGTGGTTGATTCCAGCTGCGCTGTATACATCAGGCTTCTAAGTTCACTCTCATTCATCGGGGCGCTGATGATCATATTGGGTATACAACGGAAATAGGCAATATCATAGCAGCCATGATGCGTTGGGCCGTCATCACCAACAAGACCGGCACGATCAAGGCAGAATACCACTGGTAATTTTTGAATGGCTACATCATGCACTACCTGGTCATAAGCTCTTTGCATAAAAGAGGAGTAGATATTACAGAATACCCGGAGCCCCTGGGTAGCCATGCCGGCACTAACCGTGACAGCATGCTGTTCAGCAATGCCTACATCAAATGCCCTGTCTGGCATTTTCTCCATCATGAATTTTAATGATGAACCTGAGGGCATAGCAGGGGTAATACCAAATATCTTATCATTCATTTCTGCCAGCTCAATCATTGTATATCCAAAAACATCCTGGTATTTCGGGGGTTGTGGCAAATCGAATATCTTTTTCTGTATTTCCCCGGTTACTTTATCGAATAAACCCGGCGCATGCCATTTAGTTTGATCTTTCTCTGCCAGCGCATAGCCCTTGCCTTTTGTCGTTATAATATGCAGGATCTTTGGACCAGGTATATCCCGAAGATCTTTTAGTGTATCCACCAGTTTGGCTACATTATGCCCATCTATGGGACCGAAATAACGGATCTTCAATGCTTCAAATAAATTGGCGCTACTGCTTACCATTCCTTTCATTCCTTCAGCCAGCTTGTGCGCCATGGCACGGGTAAAATTTTTACCTACCGGTAATTTGCCCATCAGCTTCCATACATCATCCTTTACTTTATTATAGGTAGGAGATGTGGTAATATCTGTAAGATACTCTTTCAGGGCCCCCACATTCGGATCAATGCCTATACCGTTATCATTTAAAATGATCAGCATATCTGCATCTGCTACGCCGGCATGATTCATCCCTTCAAAAGCAAGACCAGCCGTCATAGAGCCATCCCCAATTACTGCCACTACCTTTCTGTCTTTTTCACCTTTGTATTTGGCTGCCATTGCCATCCCTAATGCTGCGGAAATAGAAGTCGAGGAATGTCCAACACCAAAAGTGTCATATTCGCTTTCGCTTCTTTTAGGGAAGCCGCTAATCCCTTTGTACTTTCTGTTGGTATGAAAATTATCCCGGCGGCCTGTCAGTATTTTATGTCCATAAGCCTGGTGCCCAACATCCCATACCAACTGGTCATAGGGAGTGTTATAAACATAATGAAGTGCAGTTGTTAGTTCCACAACTCCAAGACTGGCACCAAAATGACCACCATGAACACTTACCACATCAATGATATATTGGCGTAATTCATCACAGACCTGGTGTAATTTTTCACGGGATAGTTTTTTCAAATCGGCCGGAGAATCAATGGTTTGTAAAAGTGATCCTGGTGTAATCTGCATGCTGGGATTTTATGAATGTAAAATTAGTGTTTTATGGCAAAGAGGAAAGCGAATAGCATTATTTAACAAAAACGTCCCGAAAAGGTTTTTATTACCAATCTTCCATTTACAGCCCTTTTTTGCCATTGATATAAAGATAGGGACAAGGGGTAGCGGTAAACTATAATTTTGCTCCTATATTTATACCTATAATGTCTAAAAATAAACTTTACTGGATACTACAGGTTGGGGGTTGGGGCCTGGTTGGCCTTGTAATGTTGCTGTTTGCTCATATCTACGATGTTCAGATTTCAACACCTATTCTATTAAAAAGAATTACAATTGTCTTCTTTGCTGGTATAATCACTACCCATGCTTTAAGGGGGGTCATTAAATGGAGTGGCTGGATGCTGTTACCGGTCGAAAAAGCACTTCCCCGGCTTATTATAGCAGTATTGTTTACATCCATTTTATTCAGTGTCCTTATTTTAGGTTCAATAGAAGTATTTAATCTCAGTACTGAATCAAAGCAAAATATATCTTTTTTTCAAAAAGTGCTGGGTTCTACAATTGATAATGGTCTCTTTATATTTCCCTGGTTGATGATCTATTACTTCTATCATTATTACAATAAGAGCCGTCGTCAGCAATTAGATACTCTAAAGTTAGAGTCACTGGTAAAAGAACTGGAACTGAAGACAATCAAGGCACATATCAACCCTCATTTTATTTTCAATTCTTTAAACAGTATCAGGGCTCTTGTTGATGAAAATCCACAAAGGGCCAGGAAAGCAGTAACGGAACTAAGTAATATTTTGAGAAGCAGCATGCAGACAGAAAAAATGGAAACGGTACCCCTTGAGAAGGAATTGCATATTATTAAGGATTATCTGGCATTAGAGAATATGAGGTTTGAAGACAGGCTTAAAGTAGAATATGATATTGATGAAGACACCCTGGATCAGCCAGTACCACCTATGATGCTGCAAACACTGGTGGAAAATGCAATTAAACATGGTATCAGCCAGCAGATCAATGGAGGTGTAATAAAAGTAATTTCAGACTTTAAAGGTGACTATCATGAGTTGGTTGTTCAAAATACCGGTCAGCTGAATGGTTCTGTAAACACAGAAGGGTTTGGTATTCCCAGCACTACCAACAGGTTAAATCTGCTGTATGGTGACAAAGCAAGTTTTGCTATAAAGCAAATTAATGGCTCTTTGGTAGAAGCCAAAGTATTAATACCGGTTGAAATTCATTAAAAATATCAGCGATGAAAGCAATTATTATCGATGACGAACGCCTGGCAAGGCTTGAATTAAGAAAGTTGTTGCAGGAATTTCCGGAGATAGAAGTAATTGATGAGGCCGTCAATGCAGATGAGGCTATTTCCAAAATAGAAGCGACTCAACCAGACCTTATATTTCTTGACATACAAATGCCCGGTAAAACGGGGTTTGATATGCTGGCTGAATTGGATAAGTCTCCTCATGTGATTTTTACCACTGCTCACCATGAATTTGCATTAAAAGCTTTTGAAGTAAATGCGCTGGATTACCTGATGAAACCTGTTGAACCCAAACGTTTAGCCGATGCTATTCAAAAATTACAGATTTCAGAAAATAAGGAGATCCGTACAGATACAGAATTCACTAATAATAGTATTTTATCCGAAAATGACCAGGTGTTTGTTAAGGATGGTGAAAGGTGCTGGTTTGTAAAACTAAGTGATATCAGGTTGTTTGAGAGTGTGGGTAACTATGCCAAAGTTTTTTTTGCAAACAATAAGCCTTTAATCCTGAAATCACTGAATGCACTGGAGGAAAGATTGGATGAAAAAATATTCTTCAGGGCTAATCGTAAGCACATTGTTAACCTTAGAATGATTGAAAAAATTGAACCCTATTTTAACGGTGGTTTATTACTGGATATGAAAGGGGGCGAGAAAATTGAAGTAAGCCGCAGGCAAACGGTGAAGTTCAAAGAAATGATGAGCCTCTGAGTTTATAGTGAATAGCGGGTTGTGCAGCGAACAGCTTAAAATATAAAAGTTGTTCATTTATTAATTTGTCAAGTTTACAAATGAGAAAATTTATTTTAATGGGGTTGTTGACTGCAACAACCTCTTTTTTATTGATTATAAGCTGTGGTACAACAGAAAATGCTGCATCAGCGCCGGTGCCGGGTATTGATAAAGTAATTAATGTAAAGGAAGTGGAAAGGATTGAAAAGACACTTGCTTCAGATGCAATGCGGGGCCGGCGGGCTTTTACACCCGACATCGACAGGGCCGCTGACTTTATTGCCGCCGAATTCAAGAGCATTGGATTGGAAATATGGAATAATAACAATAACTACAGGCAGGAGTTTGCGATGGTTCGTACTAAAAATATTGCTACTTCAGGAAATTTTGACGGAACTGTTATTGATGAAAAAAATATTATTGTAATTACATCTCAATCCCACTTAAAGATCAACCAAAGTTCAGGTTACGAAAAAGTGTCGATTAAAGCCGGGACTAATTTGCAGATAGAAGCAAGAAAAATGGTCCGTTCCAATAAAAATCTGCTGGTATTGGTAGATAAAAGTTTTAGCAACAGCTTCGGAAATTTATCAAGGCTTAAATCGTCCATGTTTAAAGCTTATACCAATGTGGTATTTGTGCTTTCTGATACTGATCCTGCCCGTTTCGACATAGAATCCACTCACGAGATAACTGAGCAAAAGCTTGCTAATATAGTGGCTGTGTTGCCGGGGAAGAGTAAAAAGGATGAGTATGTGATATTTTCAGGTCATTATGACCATCTTGGTGTGGGTAAACCGGTGAACGGAGATTCCATTTATAATGGTGCAAACGATGATGCAGCGGGAATAACTGCTTTGATCATGCTGTCTAACTATTTTAAGCAAGTGAATAATAATGAGAGGACAATTGTATTTGCTGCCTTCACTGCGGAAGAAGTAGGAGGCTTTGGCTCGCAATATTTCTCCCGTCAGATAGATGCGGATAAAGTCATGGCCATGTTTAATATTGAAATGATAGGTACCGAAAGTAAATGGGGAAAGAACTCGGCCTATATCACCGGTTATGAGAAGACCAATATGGGTGAAATATTAGCCAAAGACCTGAAAGGAACGGCATTTGCTTTTTATCCGGACCCATACCCTCAACAGCAATTATTTTATCGTTCAGATAATGCCACCCTGGCAAGATTAGGAGTACCGGCACATACGATTTCTACCTCAAAAATGGATGTGGAACCTCATTACCACAAACTGACTGACCATGTGGAAACACTTGACCTGACCAATATGACTGAAGTGATAAAAGCGATTACCTTAAGTTCAAAAAGTATTATCGCAGGAAAAGAAACCCCAACGAGAGTCAAAGTGGATGAATTGCGTTAAGCCTTTACGGGTACACTATGCACTGCATCACTCATCTCTTTTATTAGTGAAGCATCTTTTTCAATGGCATTGCCTACAACAATAACATCAGCGCCGGCCTTGCAGTTCAGGTAAGCTTTTTCAGGCTGGATGATACCGCCACCGATAATCAATGGGACTTCAATATGGTCTGCCACTGCTTTTATCATGCTTTCCGTGATAGGTCTTTTAGCACCGCTGCCAGCATCCATATAGATCAGTTTCATTCCCAGCATTTCACCCGCCATAGCTGTACACATAGCTATTTCATTTTTGTCAGCCGGTACAGGAGCTGCATTACTGATATAAGAAACAGTAGTGGGGGCACCCCCATCTACAACGATATAGCCTGTGGGCATTATTTCCAATCCGCTCTGTCTTACAAACGGAGCAGATACCACATGCTGGCCAATCAATAATTCAGGATTACGGCCTGAAATTAAGGAGAGATATAATAATGCATCGGCATACTTGCTTATTTGCGATGGGCTGCCAGGAAAAAGGATTACCGGGATATTGCAGTTTTGTTTGATGTGCTGCACACATTCATCCAGGTGATTTGAGATAACCAGGCTGCCACCAACGAGGAAATAGTCAACTTTTGCTGAAATGGACAGTTCTATCAATTCATCCAGCACCGATGTGTTCACCTTATCAGGGTCGATGAGTACAGCAAAGGATTTTTTTCCTTGCTTTTTCTTATCGGCCAATGTGTTATAAATGGTTGACTTCATCCGGTACCGGTTAATTATTGCAAAAATGCGAAAAATAGTTGGCTTTGCGGCAGGTAAAAACTTCTTTTTGTCATAGCCTCAGGTACCCAGCCAACTGCAGAATATGATTATTGGTAAACAGGTTACCTTTTCCATTTACGTATTGGTTCATATAGCCGATTTCAATATCAGCTTTTGGATGGGGGCGGTAACCTATTGCCAGGTACAATCGATTCTGGTCAAAGATTTCCCCGTTAACATTCGCTGTGTTTCCAATATTGATAAAGATTTCATTCTGTAAAGCAGCAAACATTCCTGTTGAGAAAGCTTTTTCTTTTTTAAAGGGGAAAATATTCCGGTTAAAATACCGGAAACGGTTAGCATAGACAGAACCGTTAGTTTCCAGTTCATTATTCACAATAATGACTTTGGAAAGAAACCGCTGTTCAATCCTGAAACGATGACTTACAAAAATAGTTTTCAGTTTATGATTGAATAATAACTGTTCCCAAATTCTATGTTCAGGTGCAAAGCCGGCAACATTTCCCATTATTCTTTTATTATTGATAAAAGCATAACCTGCAGTTGCAATTATTCTTTTATTCAGATGAAAATTGATACCGGGTCGAAGCAATATTGTTTGGGTTTGCTGCCATTGATTTGTAGTTCTGAGTTGAATGTCGGTATGCAAGCTTGTGTTTTTACCGGTTTTTATGGTATTAAAGGAAGCCAGCCATCCGGTAAATTGTGCCTGTGCATGCAGGTTAATAAAGAACGGGCTGCATACGATAATAAGGGCAGTAAGTATAGACCTGATCATATAAGCAAATTTGCAAAATAATGAGATTAATTGTTTTTTATCATTTGCTTAAGTCTGCGTTATACGACAGGCAAGGCTTTCAGGTTTATATTTTTATGAAATACAGCAGGGTAAAGCCTTTCAGCGGATTTATTACAAAAAATCCTTACCTGTTTTGCGTTTCAGGGCAAGGGTGAGTTGTTAATAATTTTTTAATAGTTGGGATTGAATTTTCCAAAAAAAATTTGTCCAAAAATTGATTAGTAGATGTGAAGAAATTAGCTAAACCAATACAGGTAAGCACTTCGGGATTTTACGATTTGCTTATCCACACAATGTTAATATTTGAAGGTTTGAACTTCATGTTATAAAAAATACTTTCGTAACAGACCTCTCGCCAGAGTGGTCTGTTTGTAACCAGGACCAAAAACCCAGTAAATTCTTTCTAGTTATGGCAAATAAGAAGCAGGCATCCGCCAAAAGCGGTTTGCAATTTAGTCGTCGCTTCACCCGTGAGGATGTGAATGTGTATGATATGTTCGAGTATGATTATCGTACCTCTGTAATCCGTAATCCGTCGGGTGAAGTTGTATTTGAAATGAATAATGTGGAAGTACCCAAACAGTGGAGTCAGATTGCCACAGACATTTTAGCCCAAAAATATTTCCGGAAAGCCGGTGTGCCACAACCCGATGGCAGCCTGGGAAGAGAAACTTCTGCAAAGCAGGTGGCACATCGTATGGCTAACTGCTGGAGAGTATGGGGTGAACGATATGGTTACTTTGGCGATGAAAAAGATGCACAGGTTTTCTATGATGAATTGGTTTATTCCATATTGAACCAGATGTGTGTGCCCAATAGCCCACAGTGGTTTAATACAGGCTTATATGAAAGTTACGGTATCACCGGTAAACCACAGGGACACTACTATGTAGATCCAAATGATGGTCAGCTGAAAAAATCACAGAACGCATATGAACGTCCCCAGCCGCATGCCTGCTTTATTTTAAGTGTTGACGATGACCTTGTGAATGAAGGAGGTATTATGGACCTTTGGGTTCGTGAAGCAAGGATCTTTAAGTATGGCTCAGGTGTTGGAACAAACTATTCCAACCTTCGTGGCTCTGGTGAAAAATTAAGTGGTGGCGGAAGCTCTTCCGGTTTGATGAGCTTTTTGAAAATTGGCGACCGTGCAGCAGGTGCGATCAAATCTGGTGGTACTACCCGTCGTGCAGCTAAAATGGTTTGCCTGGATCTGGACCATCCGGAAATTGTGGAGTTTATCAACTGGAAAGTGGAGGAAGAGAAAAAAGTGGGAGCATTGATCGCTGCCGGTTATCCTTCCGGATATGAGGATGAAGCATACCGGACAGTAAGCGGACAAAATTCTAATAATTCCATACGTATCCCCAATTCCTTCTTTGAAAAGCTGGATGCTAATGAAGATTGGGAACTTACCGGCAGAATGGATGGCAGAGTGATGAAAAAAATTCCTGCAAGGGAGCTATGGAACCAGATTGCCTATGCTGCATGGAGTTGTGCAGATCCCGGAACACAATATAATACCACTATTAACGAATGGCATACATGTCCCGAAGGCGGGGAGATCAGGGCTTCTAACCCCTGCTCAGAATATATGTTCCTTGATAATACGGCCTGTAACCTTGCTTCTGCAAACCTGATGAAGTTCTTTGATGCAGAAACGAACCAGTTTGATGTGGAGGGTTACGAATACAACTGCCGTTTGTGGACAGTAGTGCTTGAGATATCCGTATTGATGGCCCAGTTCCCGTCTAAAGAAGTAGCACAGCTAAGTTATGAGTATAGAACTCTGGGATTAGGCTATGCCAACCTTGGTACTATGCTGATGGTTAGCGGCATCCCTTATGACAGCGAAGAAGCAAGGGCCATTGCCGGAGCTATCACTGCTATCATGACAGGGACGTCTTACAAAACATCCGCAGAGATGGCACAGGTGCTTGGTGCTTTTCCGAGATACGAGGAGAACAAAGCCCACATGATGCGGGTAATGCGGAATCACCGCCTTGCTGCCTATGATGCAGATGAGTATGAAAACCTGAGCCTGAAACCACAGGGTATTACCGTTAAATATTGTCCCGATTATCTGTTAAAAGCTGCATGCAAAGCATGGGATGATGCAGTGGAACTGGGTGAAAAATATGGTTACAGGAATGCTCAGGCCACTGTAATCGCACCAACAGGAACCATTGGGCTGGTGATGGATTGTGATACAACCGGCGTAGAGCCAGATTTTGCTTTGGTGAAATTCAAAAAATTATCCGGTGGTGGTTATTTCAAAATCATCAACCAGTCAGTACCTGCTGCTCTTAAAAATTTAGGTTACTTTGAAAAAGAATCCGAGGCTATTATTAAATACGCAACAGGTTCTGCCTCCTTTGCAGGAGCTCCTTTTATCAATCACCAGACATTGAGTGAAAAAGGATTTATTGCTGATGAGATCAAACGGCTTGATGCAGCCGCACTCACCGCTTTTGAGATTGGGTTTATTTTCAATAAATATACTTTGGGTGAAGAATGCCTGGAACGACTTGGCTTTACCCCTGAACAATACAATAATTTTGAATGGAGCCTCCTGGAAGCACTCGGATTCACTGATGAGCAGATTGAAGCCGCTAACGATTATGTATGCGGAACCATGATGCTGGAAGGTGCACCGGGACTGAAAGAAGAACACCTGCCCGTTTTTGACTGTGCCAACAAATGTGGAAAGAAAGGTCAGCGCTATATCCATGCTCATGGCCATATCCGCATGATGGGAGCCACCCAGCCGTTTATAAGTGGCGCCATCTCCAAAACTATCAACCTGCCCCATGAAGCTAAAGTAGAAGAGATTGCAGATGCTTATTACCTGAGCTGGAAATTGGGTCTGAAGGCAAATGCTCTTTATCGTGATGGTTCTAAATTATCACAACCACTCAGCAACAAATCTGATAAGAAGAAAAAAGCAGATATTGTTGCCGAAGAAGAAAAAGCAGTGGTTATTGAACAGCAGGTTGAATCCAATATTGTTGATTTAGGTAAACTGACTGTTGAAGAATTGCTGGAAGAGGTACAAAAAAGGGTACAGGCTTCTCCGGATACCAAGCTGAAAAGGAAGCTGGCCAGCATTGTTGAACGCCGCACATTACCAGCCAAGCGCCGTGGGTTTACACAAAAAGCAAAGATCAGCGGTCAGGCTGTTTTCCTCCGTACCGGGGAATACGCAGACGGAACATTAGGTGAGATCTTTGTGGACATGGCGAAAGAAGGTGCTACGATGCGCAGTATGATGAACTGTTTTGCGATTTCTGTTTCTATCGGTTTGCAATATGGGGTGCCACTGGAGGAGTTTGTTGACAAATTTGCTTTCACCCGGTTTGACCCATCAGGCTTTGTAGAGCACCCGAATATTAAAACAACTACTTCTATTGTTGATTTTATCTTCCGTGTATTAGGCTATGAATACCTGGGCCGTACAGACCTGGTTCATGTACTGGATAAACCGGAAGTAATGAATACCGGTGGTGATGATTGGGATGAAGTCCCTTCTAATCCGTTGGAATATGTAAAAGATCCGGAGTTGTCAAGTGTTCGTATCACTCCTTCGTCCGGAACTGTAGCTCCGCAACCGGTAAGAAATCAACGGGCTTCCCAACCGGTTAAGACGGAATCAAGTATAGATGCTATGAATGCGGTGGCTAAGAATATGCAAAGTGACGCACCAGCCTGTAATGTGTGTGGTAATATCATGATGCGCAGCGGCGCCTGCTACAAATGCCTTAACTGCGGCAACCAGGGTGGTTGTGGTTAAAAAGTAAAGGACGGAAAACCAAATAAAGAAGGTACCCATTAATTCTGCATCCCGGCAAAAAAGCCGGGATGTTTTTTATTATAGAAGTAGTTTTAAAAAAAACTATTGCATTAAATTGAAAAGAGTAAAGAAGTAGCTTTTAACCCGTAGTTTTCCGCTTTAGAAAAAGTGTATTTCAGCAGGGATTTCCTGCCAGTTTTCTCAAAACAGGTATTACTTTCATACCTCAATTTGTAACTATGAGAAACAGAGTCCTTTTCCTCCTGCTTATCGGAAGTATAATATTTCAATCCTGCAGCCGTGCGATGACACCTTATGATGCAGCTAATCATCCCCGGGGGAAAAAATGCGCCACCATTAAGTAATCATATATTTTTATTGGAATAAGAACTTCGGGATCAGGACGAATTAATCTCCCCCGAATACATTATTAACAGCGCCTTCCAGCATGGGAAATTTTTCTACCACAAAATTTTTGATAGTGGTAATGGCTTTTTTTGCCTGCTCATCCGTAAGGCCTGCTTCTGCTTTTAATTTCTCTATTAACTCCTGCATAAGGTTCTTTTTTTATTAAAAGTAAAGGAAAAAACTGCGTACAATATTAAAAAAGGAGGAAAATGAATGTCATTTTTGTATAGATAAAGGAGGCCATATGGTTTGTGAAATATGATATTTTTAGTATATTGCAAATCTTTTCAACGCTTCTGGTGAATCCGTATAATTTCTCCAAATTCCTAGACGAAGATCCTTTTGAATTCAATTCCTGAATTTTAATGATGTTGCCTAAACCTCCTATGGTATACTTTATGAGAATTAATAAAAAATATATTACAACATTAGTGATAATGTTGATGCATTATACCCTGTTTGCACAATCATGGATACCCCTTGGTCCGGATGATTTCAATCAACCTTCTTATTTCAATCCTACTACTTTTACCTCGATAGCTATAGATACCGCTGCGGGTATACCTTATTTGGTATACAGGGATGGGGGTAATGGTAACAAGGCAACTGTAGCCAGGTATACTTCAGGATCCTGGCAAATTGTAGGATCTGCCGGCTTTTCATCCACCCAGATTGAATATGCCCAGATTGCAATAGCCCCTGACGGTACTCCTTTTGTGGTTTACCAAACACAAAATGGCGGCGATCCATTCAGGCTGGATGCAACAGTGATGAAATACTCATCGGGTACATGGTCTGTTGTTGGTTCAGTAAATGCGCAACAGATTGCATTTTCAGGGTTTCCTGATTATTATCCGAATATTGCCATCGCTATCGCTCCGGATAACACTCCGTTTGTTGCTTATGGAGATTATACATTGGCAGTAGCAGGCACAGTAAAAAAGTATGATGGCGCCAACTGGGTTACTGTTGGAGCTGCTGGCTTCACAGGCTCTTCACAGGCGATGGCACTTTCATTGGCCATTGATCAGAATGATGGGACTCCTTATATTTTATTCAGGGATGACCAGGCGACTACGCAATATGCAGCCACTGTGATGAAATATGATGGCGCAAACTGGGTATTGGTTGGAGCAAGAGGTTTCTCCAATAATGCTATTATCAAATATCCTTCCATTGCCATTACTTCGGACGGAATTCCTTATGTAGCTTACCAGGATGTAACACGTAGCGGTAAAGCAAATGTGATGTTGTTTAACGGAGCAAATTGGGTAAATGTAGGGGCAGTAATAGGTTTTTCAACAGGCGCTGCTGAATATGTTTCAATGGCAATTGATCCACAAGACTTTACTCCTTATGTTTCGTACAAGGATGTTGCAAACGGAAATAAAGCCACCGTCAAAAAATTCAATGGGGTTAGCTGGGTAAATGCCGGGACTGCCGGCTTTTCTTTGGGTGGGGTACAGTATACAACAATGGCCATTGCAAATGATGGAGTACCTTATGTAGTATACCAGGATGCAACAAATAATTCAAGAGCAACAGTGAAAAAACTTGAAGCTGACTGGACAACGGTTGGTGCTACCGGGCTTTCTGAAGGACCGGCAGGATACACTTCTGCTGTTTTTGGGACAGATGGATATATGTATGTTGGTTTTAAGGGTAGTAGCAATAAGGCTACCGTAAAAAATTATGTTTCCGGCGCCTGGAATCTTGCAGGTAATGCCGACTTTTCTTCCGGCACTGCTAATTTTATATCACTTTCGTTTAATGCGGCCGACGGAAAACCCTATGTTGCATACCAGGATGGGGCCAATTCCGGAAAAGCGACCGTCAAATTTCTTGCACCAGATAATGCATGGACAACAATTGGAACAGAGGGATTTTCTACAGGTAGTGCAAGCTATACCTCCTTGGCAATCAATACAACTGGAACTCCATATTTAGCATATGCAGATGCCGATGTTAGTTTTTCAAACAGAGTCATAGTTAAATCATTTAATGGCAGTAGTTGGGTAAATACAGGAGCACAGCCAATCTCAGTCGGGTCGGCTTCCTTTGTTTCACTTGCACTTTCACCCGGAGGAACACCTTTTGTAGCCTATAATGATGCAGATGTATCTATAGGAAATAAAGCCATCGTTAAAACATATAATGGCAGCAGTTGGGTGAATTTGGGAACACAGCCAGTATCAGCAGGTGTTGCAACATTCATTGTACTTGGCATTGCTCCGGGTAGTGGGAATCCTTACATCGGTTATGCTGATGCAAGTAATAGTAATAAGGTGACTGTAAAAACCTATGATGGTGCAGCATGGGTAAATGTTGGTCCTGCAGGGGGTTTTTCAACCGGCGCTGCTACCAATCTATCACTTAGTTTTACTGCAGATGGAACTCCGTATGTGGCATACCAGGATGCAGCCAATGGCAACAGGTTGACAATAAAGAGATTTACAGCAGGTACATGGACAACCGTAAATGCAGAAGGAATTTCTGCTGGTGTCGCTAATAATATATCCCTTGTAATAGGAAATGATATACCCTCTGTGGCTTATACTGATGGATACGCATGGGTAAAAAGTGTTTGTTCGGCAGCAGGTATCAACTGGGTTGGCTCGTTCAGCGATGCCTGGGAAAATCCGTTGAACTGGAGTTGTGGCATCCTGCCAGATGCTAATAGCGAAGTAATAATTTCCAGCGGCTCCCCTTTTCTTCCAGTTATTAACTCAAATGTTTCTGTTAAAAAAATAACAGTGAATAACGGCGCTTCGCTTACAGTTACTACTGGATTTACTTTGACATTAACTGGTACCAATTAATCTACAGGTTAAGAAGTAAAAAAAATGCTGAGTATTTGACTCAGCATTTTTTTGAAAATATTTTGTATTAAGCCACTTTCAGCAAGCTTAGCTTACTCTTATCAAAGTTTCTTTTCGCATATTCCAGGTCAAGGTTAAAATGTGTTTCCTTAGAGGAGGGTAATTCATACATCGCATCAGTTAATATGCTTTCACATATACTTCTGAGGCCCCTGGCGCCCAATTTAAACTCCATGGCTTTTTCTACCATGAAATTCAGTACCTCTTCTTCTATTGTCAATTGGATGCCCTCCAGTTCAAACAATTTTGTGTATTGCTTTATAAGAGCATTCTTAGGCTCTGTAAGAATAGCTCTCAGGGTCGTAGCATCCAGCGGTTCAAGATGTGTTATTACGGGTAAACGTCCTAAAAGTTCAGGGATTAAACCAAAGCTCTTCAGGTCTGTTGCATTTACATAACTCAGCAGGTTCTTCTTCATATTATCCTGCAATTCTTTATCAACATTAAAACCTATCGTGTTGGTCTGTATCCTGCGGGCTATAATCTTATCAATACCGTCGAAAGCACCACCGCAGATGAAAAGAATATTTTGTGTATTGATCTTAATAAGCTTTTGCTCAGGATGCTTCCTGCCACCCTGTGGCGGAACGAGTACATCTGTTCCCTCCAGTAATTTCAGCATTCCCTGCTGAACACCTTCACCACTTACATCCCGGGTAATGGAAGGGTTATCGCCTTTACGGGCAATTTTATCTATTTCATCAATGTAGACAATACCCCGTTCAGCAGCGGATACATCATAATTGCATACCTGTAAAAGTCTTGTCAGGATACTTTCAACATCTTCGCCGACGTATCCGGCTTCTGTAAATACAGTGGCATCTACGATAGCAAAAGGAACATTCAGCATGCGGGCAATACTTTTTGCCAGTAATGTTTTACCGGTTCCGGTTTCACCCACCATTACAATATTACTTTTCTCTATTTCAACTTCATTCCCGGAATTAAGATCAGCTGTTTTTTGTTGTAAACGTTTGTAATGATTGTAAACAGCAACAGCTAATACTTTTTTGGCCTCGTCCTGGCCTATAGCATATTCGTCAAGGAATTTTTTTATCTCAATTGGTTTCTTTACAGTGAGTTTGAAAGATGAAGTGCTTTTATCATCTTTTACTGCAAGTTCCTGGTCAATAATCTCCCGGGCATGTTCTACGCAGTTTTCGCAGATATGTCCTTCCTGACCGGCAATAAGGATCTTTACCTCATCGCGGCTCCTGCCACAGAATGAACAATGTAATGGGTTTTTTGCCATAATTTATTAACCTTAACTTAACCTGAAGGAGTCTGAGAATCAATTCTCAATCTACAAAATTATAAAACCACCCTGATAAGGGCGGTTTTATTTATTTATATAACCTAAATATTTGATAAAGAGAAGATTATAGCTTTTCAACCAGCTTATCGGCAATGCCATATTCAATAGCCTGATTTGCATTCATCCAATAATCCCTGTCAAAGTCTTTCATGATCTGTTCCACTGTTTTATTACAATTCCTGGCTAAAATACCAGCTCCAATCTCTTTTACTCTCCGGGTTTGCTCCGCTTGAATTTCCAAATCGGTACTAACCCCCTGAATGTATCCACCCAAAGATGGCTGATGAATCATTACCTCACCATGCGGGAAAATATAACGGCTTCCTTTTTTGCCACCACTTAATAAAATACTGCCCATAGAAGCGGCCAGGCCCATACAAATTGTACTTACTGGGCTCTGGATCATTTGCATCGTATCATACATCACCATGCCACTGGTAACTACACCACCGGGACTGTTGATATAAAATTTTATTTCTTCCCCTGGTTTGTCGGCATCCAGCAACAACAGTTTGCTTACTACATCTTTGGCACTTTTGTCATCCACAACACCCCATAGATAAACAGCCCTTTTTTCAAAAAAATATCTTTCTAATTTCTTACTGAACATACCAAGATCACTTTTGGGTTGTTCTTCTTTCTCTTCTTCTTCATCCATTCTCCAGTCAGCGTATAAAAATTGTTTGCGATTCATGTAAAGAGTTTAATAGTTTAAGATTTATACATCAATAATTAATCTTTCTTCTGCTTTCTTGGATTTATCAGCAGCACTTCGTCCACCAATCCATATTCTTTGGCTTCAGCTGCAGTCATCCAGTTGTCCCGGTCAAAATCTTTTTCAATTTGTTCAATTGATTTACCTGTATGGACATTTACTACTTCGTATAATTCTCTTTTCAGTTTGCGAATTTCATTCACAGTGATTTCAATATCACTGGCCTGTCCGCCAATGGCACCGCTTGGCTGGTGCATCATAATACGGGAATGTTTCAAAGCGGCCCTTTTACCCTTTGTGCCGGCGCCTAACAATACACAGGCCATCGATGCGGCAACACCAATACAAATGGTGGCAATATCAGGGCTTACATATTGCATGGTATCATATACTCCCAAGCCAGAGTACACGCTGCCGCCAGGGCTGTTAATGTACATATTGATATCTCTCGATCTGTCAGAAGAGTCAAGGAATAACAATTGAGCAGTTACGATATTAGCTATTTCGTCATTGATAGGGTAACCTAAAAAAATGATACGGTCCATCATAAGCCGGCTGTATACATCCATAACAGCCACATTAAGGGAACGTTCTTCAATAATATTAGGAGTCATAGCCGTTACCAGATGAGAGGCATAGCTATTGAGGGTATTGCTGGAAATACCACGGTGTTTCACCGCATATTTTTCAAATTCCGAATTAAAGGTCATGTGAGTGAAAGTTTTAAGATTTAGTGTTTAAATTTCCTGATCAGCTGATTCTTTCTCCTTGAACAGTAGACATTTAAACTCCTCAAATATCCGTCCAAATGCCGTAATTGCAAAATCAATGACAAGATGGCTTTACAGGAGAAGTCTGAAAGTCAGCAAACACGAGAAATCCGGAAGCCTATTCTGTTTTTTGAATAATTCTTCCGGACTTTCTGACTTGTGGTCTTAATGACTTAATGGTGGTGATGCTGATGTGTTTCCACCATCTTAGTAAACTCATCTGCTGTGATGTCTTTGTCAGTGGGGTTTAACTTTGTAGCAGCCCACTCAAATATTTTTTGTGTCTGGATGCGGTTATAAGCATCTTCCACATATTTCCTGTCTTTCATCATCTTTTCCACATAATCATTAACCCAGGGCTGGTCATCACTAAGGTTGGCTCCTCCCATATAACTGAAGAGCTGTTGTTTTGCAAAATTCCTGATTTCTTCAGGAGTTGCCTCAATAGCGTTTTCCTGAACGATTTTGTCAGAGATCAAGGTCCACTTTAATTGACTGAGGAATTTCGGAAACTCATTTTCAACCTCTTCATCGGTCTTGGGGTTTTCTCCTTGAGTCTTCACCCATTTTTTTAAAAATCCCTCCGGGAATTCAATTTTTGTGTGGTCCACCAATTGATGAAACACCTGGTCATGGATCTGGTTAGTGGCCTGTCCGTTCCAATATGCCTGTATTTCTTCTTTGATTTTATTTCTGAAATCGGCCTCTGTTTTTACTTCCTGGTTAGGGTAGAGCTGGTTGAAAAATTCTTCATTCAGTTCTCTCTTCTCCATTAAACCAACTTTTGTGATTTCAATCTTGAAGTATTTGTCAGCAGTGCCTGCATCTTCTTTATTCAATCCAAGATCGCCAATGATCCACTCCCTTTCTTTTTCGTCAAAAGCTGTTCTTAATTGTGCAGTTGCTGTGTCACCTGTTTTTTTACCCATCCAGTTTTTGCGAAATCCTTCTGCAAAATATTTTACCAGGATAGAATTATCTTTTTTAATACCACCTTCCACTTCATTACCATCCGCATCTGCTTCTGTAAAATTTACATTCAGCACATTTTCTTCAGAGATTACTGTCTCTTCATCTTTCATATTGCCGTAGCGGTTCTGCAAACGGGTGATCTCATTGTCTACCATTTCATCTGTAACAGTAACAACGTAACGGGTAGTTTTTGCTTTTGCTAAATCAGGCAATTGGAATTCGGGTTTCATTCCGATTTCAAAATGGAAAGTATAATCAGCCGGGTTGTTTACATCCAGTTGACGAAAATCGGATTCCAATGGCAGGGGCTGGGCAAAAATATCAAGTTTGTCATTTTGCAGGTAGCCGATCAGTTCACGGTCAACAGACTTCAATATTTCATCAGTAAATAAAGAGGGCCCGTACATTTTTTTAATTAACCCTGAAGGAACCATTCCTTTTCTGAATCCGGGGATATTTGCTTTTTTGCTGTACTCTTTCAACGCCTTTTCAAAAGAAGGCAGGTAATCGGTCTTTTCCAGCTTCACGGTTAACTTCTCATGCAGCAGGCCGATATTTTCTTTGGTTACTGTAGCCATATTATTTGTTTAAAGTTCGAAGTTTGAAGTTTGAGTTTAACATCGAACTTCAAACCTCAAACCTTGAACTGGTGATTGTCCGGATGGAGGGACTCGAACCCCCATACCTTACGGCATCAGATCCTAAGTCTGACGTGTCTACCAATTTCACCACATCCGGGTTTTGGGGCTGCAAATGTAGGATATTTTAGCTTACCGGAATGATTGAAGAAGAGATAAAATATTGGGGCTTGCAGAAAACCGCAAAATAGTTGCAAAATGCTTTAACTAATGTGTACCTATTGCTTATTGACACTGTTATTCATAACTACTGAATATTCTCAACGAGGCACTGGGTTTCCCTTAAAAATTTGATTCCCCGGACAACTGGTGTAACGTATTGCGCTAAACTTGTTACTACGAAACTATTTGTTGAGTAGAAAGCTGTACTTACTCCTTTTTGGGTCTTGTTTTGTCAGATTGGTCTATATATAAAAACATGCCTCCACTTTCACCCTTCCAATATTCACGAAGGATGAATTTCTTAAGTAGTGATTAGTTATGAAAAGTGTGAAGGAGAAAAAGCGTGGATTCTTAACTTTTTATTCTAGATTATTGTTATCAGTTTTTCATTTGGGAACTGGTATTTTCCGTGATATTTCTCTTTATCCCTATTGCTCTTTTGACCTCTTGGCTTATTTCACTAAATTCGTAGACCATGGAAACTGTTGCACAGATACCAAAGTATAACCTGAACGAAGAGGAAGAGAAAAAACTCATCCTGAGGGAGTACAGATCCCTGCTGAAGGTGATAAAATCCAAATTAAAGCCAGGTGATAAAGCCCTGGTCAGAACTGCTTTTGAAATGTCGGCAGAGGCACATAAAACCATGCGTCGAAAAAGCGGCGAGCCTTATATTCTTCACCCGATAGCTGTAGCAAAAATTTGTGCCGAAGAAATTGGATTAGGTATTCGCTCCACCATCTGTGCGTTGCTCCATGATACGGTAGAAGATACCGACATTTCACTCGATGATATAAAAAGAGAATTTGGCGAAGAGATCACCAGGATTGTTGACGGCCTTACCAAAATTGCCAACGTCATTGATGTGAATGCCTCACAACAGGCAGAGAATTTTAAAAAAATATTACTGACACTAACCGATGACCCCCGTGTAATTTTGATCAAACTGTCTGATCGGCTGCATAATATGCGGACACTGGATAGTATGAAGCGGGAGAAACAACTCAAGATATCTTCTGAAACGGTATATGTATATGCTCCGCTGGCGCACCGGATGGGTTTATACACTATTAAAACAGAGATGGAAGACCTGGCCATGAAATACATGGAACCGGACACCTATAAAGAAATTGCCCGTAAACTGGCCGAAACAAAAAAGGAAAGAACCAAGTACATCAATGAATTCATCAAACCAATCAGGGATAAGTTAGAAAAAGCAAATCTTACAGCCGAAATACATGGCCGTCCTAAAAGCATCCACTCCATCTGGAACAAAATGAAAAAGAAAGGAGTGGGGTTTGAAGAAGTGTATGATCTTTTTGCTATCCGTGCCATCCTTGATTCACCTCCGGAAAGAGAGAAAGAAGATTGCTGGAAAGTATATTCCATGATCACTGATGAATATAATCCATCACCCGAAAGGTTAAGAGACTGGCTGAGTAACCCTAAAGCAAATGGCTATGAAGCATTGCATACCACTGTAATGGGCCCGCAGGGCAAGTGGGTGGAAGTGCAGATCCGTACAAAAAGGATGAATGAAATTGCAGAGAAGGGATTAGCAGCTCACTGGAAATACAAAGAAGGCGCTACTGATGAAAGCCGCTTTGATAAATGGTTTCAGCAGATTCGGGAAGTGATCACCAACCAGGAAACGGACAGTATAGATTTTCTGCAGGATTTTAAAACCAGTTTCCTTGCAGAAGAAATATATGTGTATACACCCAAAGGCGATGTAAAAATGTTGCCGGTTGGGTCCACTGCACTCGATTTTGCATTTGCCATTCACAGTGCGATCGGTGTCAAAACAATCGGCGCAAAAGTTAATCATAAACTGGTTCCAATCAGTCATAAGCTCCATAGCGGAGACCAGGTGGAGATCATCACCAGTAATAAACAAAAAGCATCGGAAGACTGGCTGGGGTTTGTTGTTACTTCCAAAGCAAAAGGAAGAATCAGGGATGCATTGAAAGAAGAAAAAAGAAAAGTGGCCGATGAGGGTAAATATGCTGTGCAACGAAAACTCGAAGGCATGGGAGCTTCTTTGTCACAGCATAATATTGATGAGCTGGTGCATTGGTATAAGCTGGGTTCTAACCTGGACCTGTTTTACCAGGTGGCGGTAAAGAATATTGATTTAAAAGATATAAAGGATTTCAAGATTGCCGGTGACAGGATAGAGGCTCCAAGGCCGGTAAAATTGCATAATGAGAAACATGATTTTTTGCCCCACCATGTTACTGGTAAAAAAGATGCGGAGCTGGTAATATTTGGAGAAAGCAGTGATAAGATAGTATACAACCTGGCTAATTGTTGTAAGCCTATTCCGGGTGATGATGTGTTTGGGTTTGTAACCACCGGTAAAGGACTTACCATTCACCGTACCAACTGTCCAAATGCCGCCAAGCTACTGGCTAATTATGGACACCGGGTAGTTAAAACAAAATGGGCTAAGAACAAGGAGATATCATTCCTGACAGGGGTGAAGATCGTAGGTATGGATGATGTGGGAGTGGTAAATAAGATAACCAACCTTATTTCCGGGGAATTAAAAATAAATATTGCTGCACTGACCATTGAGGCTAACGAAGGATTGTTCAAAGGCAATATCAGGCTATATGTACATGATAAAGAAGAACTCGACAACCTGGTGCAAAGTTTACTCAGCCTTTCAGGTATTGAATCTGTGGAAAGGTATGATATGGAAGATATTCCATCATAGGAGGATTGATACTCATCATTTAAAACATAAGCGTATTTTTCCTATTCTCTTTTTGTCCACAATCAAGCCGCAAAATTCCGCATAAACCCATTTTTTACTTACCTTGAAGGCCGTTCAGGAACTGATTTTACCATACCAACTGCATCTGTTTTTATGAGACTAAGACTGTTGAAAGTTTTTGCCCTGCTGGGCTTTGTTTTGCTTTTTTCTAAAGAAATTGCTGCACAAAATTGTATTCCCACCAATATAAATGGGGCCGTAATCAACAGGGATTGCTCACAAATTTGTAATGCATTAACCTTTCAGATCCCGCATATCAAGTCATCTTCAGATTACACCCTGGTAACTACACCTTATGCTCCTTATCCCTATAGCACACCAACGGGGGCAACAGATATTGCGTTGTATAATGACGATCAATACAGTAGTCTTATAAATTTACCTTTTACCTTCTGTTTTTACGGACAATCTTATACAAGTGCTGTTGTCGGCTCTAATGGGATAGTTACCTTTGATCCGGCTAATGCTGCTTGTGGTAATGCCTGGCAAATTACACAGCCAATTCCATTTGCTGGGGGAACAATTTGCAGTTCAGGTTCTACTTACTATCCCCGGGCATCCATTATGGGTGCTTATTCAGATTTAGATCCCCGGACAGTAGCAAGTCCTTCTACCAGGAAAATACAATGGGAAGTGATCGGTACTGCTCCTTGCCGGAAATTTGTGGTTAGTTATTATCATATCGGTGTGTTTGGAGTTCCAGCGTCTTCCTGCCCGGTTCCTGCCAATACTTTTCAAATGGTAATGCATGAATCAACCGGGATCATCGAAATATTTTTTCAGCAAAAGTCATGTGCTTCTACCACTAATGCAGGAACAGCTATCCTGGGTATTCAAAACTGGAACCAAAACCAGGCTATTGCTGCACCCGGAAAGAACAATACCGTTTGGAATGAAAGTAATACAGGTTATAAGTTTATTCCGTCAGCAGGTACGTCAAGATATGTTACTTCTGAGTTACTGACTATGGGCGGAACATTGGTAGCTACAGCTGATACAAGCACTACAACAGCAGGATTGCTTGATTTAAGTTTCCCAAATGTTTGTGTCAACGGAAGCTCGACAAATTTTGTAGTCAGGACAACCTATTCAACTTGTGACGGTTCACAAAACCAGTTGGTTTCATTTGATACTGTGACCATAAATCTTACACAAATGCAGGCTGGTGCTGCATCGGCTGCCACTTCTTGTAATGGTTCTGCTGATGGTACTATTACAGTGACTCCAACCACCGGTACTGCACCATTTACTTATACAATGGATGGAGGTACTCCTGTTACCGGCCCGGCGCCTTATACATTTACCAATGTTCCGCCTGGTGCTCATACAATCTTTGTAACAGATGCTTTTGGATGTGTTACCCCATTAATTCCAGTTACAGTAGTTGCAGGTCCGCCTATTTCAACTACTGCCAGTAAAACAGATGCCTTATGTAATGGAAGTGCAACTGGCACGATCACTGTAGTTCAGCCATCGGTGGGAACAGCTCCTTTTGAATATTCTTTAGATGGTACCACCTGGCAAACTAGCAATGTTTTTACTGGCCTTGCAGCCGGTGCATATACCGTTTATTTCAGGGAAGGTGGTGGTTGCCAGGGAACATTACCGATTATAGTAGCAGAACCTACTGTATTGGCAACTTCTTTATCAGCGTCTGCCGCTATTTGTAATGCACAAAGCAATGGTACCATATTAGTAGCAGCGAACGGAGGTGTTTCTCCTTACCAGTATTCGCTCAATGGCACTACCTGGCAGGGCAGCAATATGTTTAATGTTCCTGCTGGTAACTATACGATAACTATCAGGGATGCGAATGGCTGTATTTCTACCCAGAATACTACAATAACAGAGCCTGCGGTATTAGCTGCCAATGCTGCTGCTACGAATGCAAGTTGTGATGGTGGAAATGATGGAACAATTGTAGTAACCGCCAACGGTGGCAACAGCAGTTATTCCTACTCCATCGATGGCATTAATTTCCAGTCCTCTAACCAGTTTAATGTGGCACCGGGCAATTATACGGTCACTGTAAAGGATAATTTAGGTTGCAGCACCACTTTCAATACGACAGTTGGCCTTACCGATAATCTTACATTGGCACAGCAGGCGGATCCGGTTATTTGTGAAAGCAAATCCGTACAACTGCAGTTGAATTCTAATGCCACTCAATATGCCTGGACGCCGGCTACAGGGTTGGACAATGCTTCGATCTATAACCCGGTAGCAAATCCCACTGTTACTACCCAGTATATTGTTACGGCAACATTAGGCCGTTGCAGCGCAAATGATACAGTAACGGTAAATGTAAATGCAGCCCCGGTTCCCAATGCAGGTGTTGATGGTTATATCTGCTATGGTCAAACCTACCAGTTGAGTGCTTCCGGTGGTACGCAATACTCATGGTCGCCTTCCACTTACCTGGATGATGCCAATAGTGCAAACCCCGTTTCCACACCTACAAAGGATATCACTTATACTTTGTCGATTTTGTCTGATGCAAATGGATGTGCTTCGCTGGTTACAGATAATATGCGGATAGATGTGACGCCCCCGATAAAGGTAAAGACCTATCCATACGACACAATCGGTTACCCTGGTGACCAGTTCCAGATATTGGTTGTTCCATCAGATAGTGATGTCATCAATTATACCTGGAATCCAACCATCGGATTAAGCAATCCTAATTCAACCATTGGAACAGGTAATCTGAACATTCCCAACCCAATAGTAACAATTGGTGCGATCGGTGAGGATATTCAATACCAGGTTATAACTTCCACGATTGCAGGTTGCCGGGGAGAAGGATATGTAAAAGTGAGGGTGTATAAAGGCCCGGATATTTATGTGCCAACAGGGTTTTCGCCTAATAATGATGGTAAAAACGATAAGTTCACTCCTTTCCCCGTGGGTATGAAGAGCTATAATTATTTCAGGGTCTTCAACCGCTGGGGCCAGATGGTCTTTTCCACCACAAAACTTAACGATGGGTGGGATGGCCGCCTGGGTGGTCAGGAACAACCCAGTGGTGTATATGTGTGGATGATTGAGGGGCTTACCAAAGATAATCGTGTAATAACGAAGAAAGGAACAGTAATGCTGATACGATAGGAGACAAGGCTGGTTTTCCTTCGTTAATAAGTCAATTTTTTTGGGAATAAAATAAATGTAAAGCCACCGGATTTAATTCGGTGGCTTTTTTGTGAACCCGTATTTTTGCCCTGCCTTTGCTAATTTATCCAACGAAGTTCTAATGAAGTTGGAAGCTACGGCAGGCTGGCCCGCCAATTTCAAAGAGGCACAAGAGAAAAATAACTGACAACTGAATCATGGTAGATGTAATACTTGGCCTCCAGTGGGGCGATGAAGGAAAAGGAAAGATTGTTGATTTTTTTGCTAAAGATTATGACCTCGTGGCCCGTTTTCAGGGCGGCCCCAATGCAGGGCATACTTTATATGTTAATGATAAAAAAGTTGTGCTGCACCAGATTCCTTCCGGTGTGTTTCATGAGGGTATCATTAATCTTATCGGCAATGGTGTGGTACTTGACCCGGTAACGTTAAAAAGAGAGTGTGACACGGTGGCCTCTTTTGGCATTGATCTGAAAAAAAATCTTTTCATTGCAGAGCGGACACATCTCATTCTTCCAACACACAGGGCCCTCGATAAAGCTGCCGAGCTTTCAAAGGGAAATCAGAAAATTGGTTCCACCTTAAAAGGAATAGGACCCACCTACATGGATAAGACAGGACGAAATGGCTTACGGGTAGGCGATTTACTGGATAAAAACTTTACTACACAGTATATCAAACTGCGCTTAAAGCACCAACGGCTGCTGGATAATTATAATTTCCAGGAGGATATTACTGCCTGGGAAGAAGAATTCTTTGAAACAGTCGAATTCCTGAAGCAGCTGAATATTGTAAACGGTGAATATTTTATCAATAACCAGATAAAGGCAGGTAAAAGAATTCTTGCAGAAGGAGCACAGGGAAGTATGCTGGATATTGATTTTGGTACTTTCCCATATGTTACCTCTTCCAGTACAATTTCGGCCGGAGTTTGTAATGGCCTGGGTATAGCACCTCAGCAAATAAGAGATGTGATCGGTGTAACCAAAGCTTATTGTACCCGGGTAGGCGGTGGCCCCTTCCCAACAGAACTGGAGAATGAAAAAGGCGAAGAGCTAAGGAAAATCGGAAATGAATTTGGTGCAACAACCGGCAGGCCACGACGTTGTGGTTGGATAGACCTTGTTGCCCTTAATTTTGCCTGTATGATAAATGGGGTCACAAAGATCGTCATGACAAAGGCTGATGTGTTAGATGCTTTTAAGGAACTGGAAGTTTGTACCGCCTATATGCTGAACGGAAAAGAAAGCCAGGAAGTACCTTTCCAGATGGAAAGACAAAAGCCCACACCTGTATATAAAGCCTTTACAGGATGGAATACTACGACCAGTGCAGCGAAAACGTATTCAGAATTGCCTGATACGATGAAAACCTATGTTAACTTTATCAATAAATACCTTGGTGTAGATATTCATTTCATATCCAACGGACCCGGACGGGATCAGATAATCCAGGTAAAATAAATTTTTCATTTTTGCTTACCACCTGTGAAAATCAGGGGAGTTTGTGAAACAGAAAAAAAACATTTTAAAAATTTGGCGGATTAAAAACTTCGCTGAAATTTTACAGCATTAATCCTGTTAAACTATGGCCACAAAACCAGTAAAGGAAAAAAAGACAACCGGCAAAGCAAATGCAGCATCTGAAAAAGAGGCGGCTAAGAAGTCTTCCCCTAAACCTTCTAAAAAAGAAGAGGAGGAGGATGACGATGATGACATTGAAGATGATGAAGAGGTAAAGCCTTCTAAAAAGGGAGGTAGAGCTGCTGCTTCCAAGAAAAGTGGTGATGAAGACGATGAAGAAGATGCCGAAGATGAACCCGATGATTGGGAAAAGCCGGAAGAGGAAGAAGAGTGGGACCCCGACTTTGATGAATTTGATATTCCAAAATCAAAAGGGAAAAAAGCAGGTGGGGCAGCTCCAGCCGGAAAGAAAGCAGCCGATGAAGACGACTTTAAATTTGAAGATGATGAGTTCAAGGATTTGTTTGACGACAAAGATTATGATGATGAGGATGATGATTATTAATAGTACATATTTGGTCACAGACATTGAATAACACAACCCCAACTAATTGCAACTTTACTGTAAGTGATTTTGGGCAGATGAAACAAAAAGTGTTGAACTGGGCAAAACGGTTCAACACTTTTTGTTTTCTGGATAATCATCAATACCAGCTTGAACCTCATACGGTAGAGTGCCTGTTGGCTGCAGGGATAAAAAGACAGCTTACCGCCAATACAGGCAATGCCCTGGGACAACTCCAAACTTTCCTTGGTGCAGGCAACAGCTGGCTTTTCGGCCACCTGGGGTATGATCTGAAAAATGAAATTGAACAACTCTCCTCCTCTAATCCGGATAAAATAAAATTTCCAGACTTATTTTTCTTTGAACCCGAAGTGGTCATACGGCTTTCGGCAACTGAATTGGTGATTGAGTCGGACAATCCCCATCTGGTATATAAGGGCATAACTGAAGTTTGTGCAGCTACCGATGAAGTTGGACCGTATTCTTTTACTATACAAAGCCTGATTTCACAGAAAGAATATATTTCTATTATTAAAAAATTAAAGCAGCATATATTAAGAGGTGATTGCTATGAAATTAATTTTTGCCAGGAATTTTTTGCGGAGAACGCAGTCATAGATCCATTTTCAGTATATAAAAAATTGAGTAAGGTATCTCCCAATCCCTTCTCTGCTTTGTATAAACTAAATGACAAATGGTTGATATGCGCCAGTCCGGAACGTTTTCTGAAAAGAAAAGGGCCTCAGATTCTGTCGCAACCAATTAAAGGAACTGCTAAAAGAATATTGAATAGTGCTGCGGAGGATCAAAAAAGCAAAGTGGGATTACTAAACAGTGCCAAAGACCGTTCTGAGAATGTAATGGTAGTGGACCTGGTGAGAAATGACCTTGCAAAAATTTGTAAAGAAGGAACAGTGAAAGTGGATGAGCTTTATGGAATTTATTCCTTTCCGCAGGTACACCAGATGATATCTACGGTGAGCGGTATATTAAAAGAGGAGGTGCCCTTTTCAGAGATCATCAGGGCCACATTTCCGATGGGGTCAATGACAGGTGCACCTAAGAAAAGAGTAATGCAGCTCATAGAGCAATATGAAAGAACGAAAAGAGGAATTTTTTCCGGTGCTATCGGTTATATTTCTCCGGATGGGGATTTTGATTTTAATGTGGTGATTCGAAGTATCATGTATAATGCATCATCCGGTTATCTTTCATTTGAAGCAGGTTCCGGTATTACTTACTACAGTGACCCCGAATTGGAATGGGAAGAGTGTGTATTAAAAGCAGAAGCTATTAAGTATGTTCTGGAGAAAATATAACGATTATAATTTGTTACCGGGAATTACTGCCTGCCGGGTTCAGCAGTAACTGCATACTTTCTTCGAGTATCTGGTATCTTTTAGCAATAAAAATGTTCATCTTTTCGGTTGGTAACCGAAGTTCATAAGTGCCGTTCAGGGCAATAGTATCATTGAAACCCGGATTATACCGGTTGAAAGTCAGTTGGTCTATCCCGGTATATTTAACAATTACAGATGAGTTGAACCGACCTGTAATCTTATAAGCTGTACTGGTTTTGAATTCCTCCTCTTTCAGCGTAGAGGGATTATTTAACAGCAAATCTTTTGTTTCTTCCTTTGTCACTGTTGTAATTCCACCCTCTCCTTCAAAAACATAATGGGTCGAAATGAATTTTTTTACATGGTTCATTGATTCTGTGGGTAAGTGATATTGCAGTTTCCAGAAATCTTTGCTCCCGCTACGCCTGATAGCTTTATCTACATTACCCGGACCACAGTTGTAGGCAGCAATTACCAGTAGCCAGTCCTGGTATTTCAGGTAAAGGTCAGTGAGCATCCGGGCTGCAGCATGCGTACTTTTATAATAGTCCAGTCTTTCATCGTAGCCATTCGTAACAATCAGGCCGTATTGCCTTCCGGCTGCCGGCATAAAGGCCCACGGACCCACTGCTCCCGCCCATGATATGGCATTATATCGAAGGCCTGACTCAATTACTGCGAGATATTTTAGTTCCTTTGGCAACCCATGTTGCGTCAGCACATTATCGATCATATCAAAATAAGGTTTAGCCCAATTTCTCATACCCCGCAAACCCTTACCATATTTTGCCATATAGCTTTCAACAAAACTTACAGCCATTGGATTCAGTCTGGTGCCTGTTACTCCTCCCAGGGTCTTGGTTTCAAAAAGGTTTTTGAAGCCAAGCTTTGGATCTTTAAGAATTGATGCCGGCTGAATGAGTGAGTCTTTATTTACAGCAACACCAACGATGCTTGTAAAATCATTTTTAGGTGCCTGTTGGTTTTTACCTGCCCTGGCTGATAAAAGCAACAGTATGCCAATCGTAAAGGGTAATATTCTTTTTATAAATGTCAACTTAAAAGATTTGAAAAAAGCCTCAGTTTTCGACTTTCAATAGGCGAAAAGTTCAGGGCTTTAACAGCCTTGAAATCTGCAGTAAAGATACCTCATCGAACCGGTTTGCCATAACCTGAAGGCCAAAGGGCATACCATTGCTGTGTTTGAAAAGAGGAATCGAAATAGCAGGACAACCCACCAGATTTGCCATTACAGTGTAGATATCAGCGAGATACATAGCTATTGGATCATCCATTTTCTCCCCGGCCTTGAAGGCTGTAACAGGGGAAGTAGGCATGATAATAAAATCATAAGATTTAAAAATGGCCGCTGTTTTATCACATAGAAGCTGCCTTACTTTTTGGGCACGGGTAAAGTAAGCATCAAAATAGCCGGCACTTAGGACAAATGTACCAAGCATGATCCGTCGTTTCACTTCTTTCCCAAATGCTTCAGACCTTGTTAGTTTGTAAAATTCGGTCAGGTCAATATCTTTCTTTGCCGTCCGGTAGCCATATTTTATACCATCATATCTTGAAAGATTAGAAGAAGCCTCAGCGGTGGTTAGTACATAATAAGCCGGAACTATATAATCAAGTAGGTCAAACTCAATAGCGGCCACTTCATGGCCATCTTCTTTTAATTGTTCAATCTTATTCTTGATGGAATTAGCAATTTCAATATCCAGGCTTGGGTGATTCAATGCTTCATCGAAATAAGCAAAGCGGAATTTTTTATTACCGGATAATAATGAGGAAAAAGCCGGAACTTCCTGATGTGAAACGGTGCTGTCATATTCATCGGCGCCGGCCATTACTTCGAGCAATACTGCTACATCAGGAACATTGGTACCAAAAATTCCGATCTGGTCAAATGAAGAAGCGTACGCTATTAACCCATACCGGGAGATTCTTCCATAGGTCGGTTTTAGTCCAATAATGCCACAGAAATCAGCAGGTTGACGGACAGACCCCCCTGTATCGCTGCCTAATGAAAGCATACAAAGACCAGCCTGAACAGCAACAGCGGAACCTCCGGAGGATCCACCGGGTACTCTTGTTTCATCCAATGCATTCAGTACTTTGCCATACGATGAGTTTTCATTGGTGGAACCCATCGCAAATTCATCGCAATTCAGATTGCCAATAATGATTGCTTCTTCGGTCAGCAGTCTTTCTATTGCAGTAGCTGAATAAATAGAAGTAAAATCTTTAAGAATATTGGAAGATGCAGAGACCTTATGGTCTTTGTAACATATAACATCTTTTATTCCTATCACAACACCATGTAGCTTACCAATAGCATGGCCAGCTTGTCTTCTTTCATCAAGCAATTTTGCCCTTTGCAAAGCTTCATCAGCATATATTTCTATAAAAGCATTGAGGTGCCGGGTGGAACGGATTTGTTGCAGGTAATATTGAACTGCCTGCAAACAAGTCACTTTTCCTTCCTGTAATTGGGCATGAAATTGCTCAATGGAAGAGAATTCAAACAAAAGCTGGTGCTTTTTTAGTTAGAGAAAATAGGTGTAAGAAATAAAGATTAGTCCTTAACGGAATTTTTTACATCACTGGCACTTTCTTCAATTTCTTTCTTCACATTGCTTTTAGCATCATTAAACTCACGAACGCCTTTACCCAGACCACGCATAAGTTCAGGGATTTTGCGGCCACCAAATAACAGTAAAACAATAACCAGGATAATGATGATTTCATTTGTGCCCAGCATTCCCAGTAATGTAGGTTGTATCATAGTCTGAAATTATTAGAAGTCAAAGATACTAAGTACTTAAAAATAAAGGAATATTAATTGGTAAAATGCCGTACATAAAAAAGCCCCGGCAATAAGACGGGGCTTTTTATATACTTCATTAATTTATTTAACAACTTCAGCGACAGCCTGGCGTTTTTCACGAATCCTTGCACTCTTGCCGCTACGTGTACGCTGGTAGAACAATTTGGCACGACGAATATGTCCTGTTTTGTTCACTTCAATAGATTCAATGTTTGGTGAGAAAAAAGGGAATACCCTTTCTACTCCAACACCATCAGATATTTTACGAACAGTAAAACTGGCTGTAGCACCATTTCCCTGCTTTTTGATCACATCTCCTTTAAAAGACTGGATCCTTTCCTTATTACCTTCTATAATCCTGTAGTTCACAGTAATATTATCGCCTGCTTTGAAGGCTGGAAATTCCTTTTTGCCGGACAATTGCTCATGTACATATGCTATAGCGTTCATAATCCTGATTTTTAGGGAGGGCAAAGGTAAGGAGTTTTTTGTTAATTAGTTAATTAGTTGATTGGTTTATTAGGCATCAAATCAGACTTTTTTTCTTTACTGCCTAATTTCCTAATTCCCAATACCTAATAACTTTTATCTCGCTACATTCACCGCCCTTTTCTCCCGTATCACTGTTACTTTTATCTGTCCCGGGAAGGTCATTTCGGTCTGTATTTTTTGAGCAATTTCGAAGGAAAGTTTATCAGATTCCTGGTCTGTTACTTTATCAGCCTCTACAATCACCCTCAATTCCCGGCCTGCCTGTATCGCATAGGCTTTCTCCACACCATTATAGGCCATGGCCAGGTTTTCAAGGTCTTTGATACGTTGCAGATACTGCTGCATGATTTCTCTTCTGGCTCCGGGCCTTGCACCACTAATGGCATCACAGGCCTGTACAATGGGAGATATCACATATTGCATTTCCATTTCGTCGTGGTGAGCTCCGATGGCATTAACAACTGCAGGGTTTTCACCATATTTTTCGGCCAGTTTAGCCCCAAGCAGGGCGTGGCTCAATTCACTTTCTTCATCAGGCACTTTTCCTATATCGTGAAGCAGGCCGGCCCTTTTGGCCAGCTTGGCATTCAACCCAAGTTCAGCTGCCATGGTGGCGCAAAGGTTAGCTGTCTCGCGGCTATGCATCAGCAGGTTTTGACCATAAGAGGAGCGGAATCTCATTCTGCCAACCATTCTCACCAGCTCCTTATGTAGTCCATGAATGCCCAATTCAATAACCGTTCTCTCGCCAATTTCCATCACTTGTTCTTCTATTTGTTTTTTGGTTTTTTCAACCACCTCTTCGATCCTGGCAGGATGAATACGACCATCGGCCACCAGTCTTTGTAAACTCAAACGGGCAATTTCCCGGCGAAGAGGATCGAAACTTGATAAAAGAATGGCTTCTGGAGTATCATCCACTATAAGGTCAACACCGGTAGCTGCTTCAATGGCACGAATATTACGACCTTCACGGCCTATGATCTGTCCTTTTATCTCATCGCTTTCCAGGTTGAATACAGTAATTGAGTTTTCAATAGCCTGCTCTGCAGCAGTTCTTTGTATTGTTTGAATAACAATTTTACGGGCTTCCTTTCCGGCTTTTTGTTTGGCATCCTCTATTATTTCCTGTTGCAATGCAAGTGCCTTTGAATGGGCTTCGTTTTTCAGACTTTCGATCAACTGGGCTTTAGCATCTTCAGCAGAAAGGTTGGATATTTTTTCCAACCGGCGTATATGCTCTTCCTGGTGTTTTTCCAGTTCAGTTCTTTTGATATTAACCAGTTCAATCTGGCGGTTCAGGTTTTCCTTGATAGCTTCGTTTTCTTTAATTTGTTTATCAAGGTTGCCTTCTTTCTGGTTTATGGTTTGTTCCTTCTGACGGATCCGGTTTTCCGTATCATTTAGTTTTTTGTTCTTGTCGAGTATTTCCCTGTCGTGGGCAGATTTCATCTGCAC
Source organism: Chitinophagaceae bacterium (assembly GCA_016719165.1). Lineage (GTDB taxonomy): Bacteria > Bacteroidota > Bacteroidia > Chitinophagales > Chitinophagaceae > JJ008. Next base: position 252,707 of record JADKAJ010000003.1, read on the forward strand.
AAACTTCTCCTTCGCTTCCAGTTCTTTTTCTTTACGGATGGTTTCAGCTCGTAATTCAGCTTCCTTGAGGATGGTCTGCGATTGTAGTTCTGCTTCTTCTAGTTGTTTACGGGTATTTTTTGCAAAAAGGAATTTACCCAGTATGATGCCCACAATAAGGGCAGCAGCGCCGATGATGACGGATAGTATATTCGGATCCATTAATTTTTTTGTTTAATTGTTGCACAATGCTATTGTTTAATCTAAACTTCATACCTGCATCTGTCAGGAATACAGAAGTTTATGTAATTAGCGAAGATACAAAACAGGACTTAACGGATGAAATCGGGTATTTTGTTGCCTTTTGTGTAAGATTTTAAGGCTTTCGGCATTTTTAACGATGGTAAAGGATGTTCATTTCTGTAAATTGCTGGCCTGAAAATAAGTACATGAAAAAAATAATCCTTCTCATTGGTCTTTTGCCATTTTTTGCCTTAGCGCAGGATAAAAGTAAAACCTTTAGCCTTGCGGGGAAAGTTAAAAACCTGAAATATATACCAGACTGGGTTTTTCTGCAATACCGCACCAATGGTGAATGGAAAACCGATAGTTTTCAAACGAAAGGGGGTAAATATTCCTTTGCCGGAGAAATTGCTGAGCCGGTGTTGGGAAGATTGAGGGTAAAATACAGGTCTGGTGATGATGGTAATAAAATAGCTACAGTTTCCGGCAGGGATATGGTGGCTGTCTTTTTACAGCCCGGAAAAATAAAGATCACATCAGTTGATTCATTTAGTAATGTTAAGGTAAAAGGTTCAGCTGCTCATTCCGAGTTTGTAAAATTGAAAGAGCAGGAAAAGCCATTTGAAGAAAGAATGAAGCCATTGATTGCAAAGTATACCGAATATGGTAAAGCAAAAGACAGGGAGAACCAGTCAAAAGTGGAGGATCAGATAGATGCTATCGATAAAGAAAAAAGTGAAAAAGTATATGGTGAATATGTAAAAAGGAATCCGTCTTCTCCTTTGGCCATGTATGCGCTGCAGCAATATGCGGGTTGGGATATTGACGCTGATAAAATAGAGCCGGTGTTTAATTCATTATCCGGAGCTAATAAAAACTATCCCTCTGCAATTGAGTTTAAGGAGAATCTTGAGATAGCTAAGAAAACTGGTATTGGTAAAATGGCAATGGACTTCACTCAAAATGATACGTTGGGTAATCCTGTTACTTTGTCATCTTTTAAGGGACGGTATTTATTGATTGACTTCTGGGCCAGCTGGTGCGGCCCCTGCCGTACGGAAAATCCGAATGTGGTAAAAGTGTTCAATAAGTATAAGGACAAGAATTTTCATATCATCGGCGTTTCTTTAGACAGGCCGGGACAAAAAGAAAAATGGATGAAAGCTATTCATGACGACAAATTGGACTGGACACAGGTTAGTGATCTGAAATTCTGGGATAATGAAGTTGCAAAGCAATATGGGATCAAAGCCATTCCCCAAAACCTGCTGCTCGATCCGGAGGGTAAAATAATAGCTAAAAATATCAGGGGCGAGGAGCTGGAAAATAAGGTTGGGGAAGCAATTGAAGGGAAAAAAGGATTTGTTCCAAATCCCTGAAGATGAGTGCTGTAATCAGTAAAGAGAATATATCTGATAATAAGCCGGTCAAAGACCGGCTTATTTATTGGTTAAGATGATTGTCCAGTAGTTTTTCTATTGAATCAAGTTTTTCTCCCAGGTTTACTTTTTCCAGAAGAGCCGATTTTCCAGCCTGCTGTTCAGTCGCATACCAAATCATTACCATGGCGATATAGTCCTGCATATCCTTGCCGGCAAACAGGGTTTTAAACTCAATAATCTTGTCATTAATTGTTTTGAGGGTATTTCTTACCACCTCTTCATCTTTCGGATCAATCTTGATACGGTATGTTCTGTCGCCGATCAGGGCGGAAATAGGAATTAATTCATTCATATTGCTTGCATTTTCTGATTTCATTTACTACATTAGATACTTTATAAAAGCATCCGGCTACTCAATTGAAAACAAAGAGGTTAAGGTCCACTGTGGGAAACGAGTTACGAACCAAAACGTTTGCCGTTATGTTTGCTAAAGTTAAATCATCAGTTTTTATTGATGTATTACAATTTCAACTCAATACTCCCAAAGGTAATTGCCTTCGTGGTGTTTTAAAAGATGACACAGGCAGTATTTGCCGAACCATGGAAAAAAACATTGCAAAGGACAGGGAAGAATTGATATGGGGAGGTTTAAATGATTTGCCATATGGCCGGTATACACTGGAACTTTCCCAGGGCGAGAATGAAATGAAAATGAATTTAGTAAAAAGAGTGTAAGCTACTCCCCCAATAAAGCAATACAACGGTCAATCTCTTTCAGGTATCCATTAATTCTCTTTTCAAACTCTTTTTTGTCCGCCTCACTCATTTCTCCGGTATTTAGTTTCAACACACTCAGTTGCTGTTTTAATTCGTCAGTATTTATTTGATAAGCTGCTATTTTTTGTTGTGCTGATGCTAACTCCTGAATTAAGCGGCTGTTTTCTTTTTGCAAAGCAGCATACTGTTTCAGCAATTGCTGAAGCTTATCCTGTATTCGTTTAAGATGATGTTCTGTGTTACTCATTTTCTGATTTCAGCCTGTAATTCTTTTTCCAGGCTGGTCATTATTTTACTCATCCAGCCATCAATTTCTTTATCAGTCAGTGTCTTGCCTTCATCCTGGAAAGTAAAGTTAACGGCCATTGATTTTTTGCCGGCCCCTAGCTTTTCACTTTCGAATATATCAAAGAGTTTAATGTCCTGCAGTTTATCCAGCTTAATCTTTTGCACAGTCATTTGCACTTCCTCCCATACCAGTTCCTTTGAAACGATCATAGCAATGTCTCGTTGAACTGCCGGGTACCTGGATATTTCTTTGATTATAGTTGTTTGTGTTGATGCTTGTTCAGATAAGAATTGCCAGTTAAGTTCAGCAAGAAATACTGGTTGCTTGATGCCAAATTTATCCAGGATGGCTTTTTTTACTTCACCTGCCCCGGCGATAATTTGATTATTGAACTTATAAACAATATGATTATCCAGTTTTGGTACAAATAATTTCTCTATGGAGACGGGAATAATGCCCAGTGATTTCAGCAGGGTATCCACCGTTCCTTTTAATAAATAAAAATCAGCGGAAACACTTTTTTGTTTCCAGCTATCTTCGGTTTTATTACCCGAAATAACAATACATAATTTTTCGCTTTCATTATACTTACCCGGTCCGGATGAACTGTAAGCTTTTCCAAACTCAAACAGGCGAAGCGAATTATTCTTGTGGTTCAGGTTATGAGCCACTACTTCCAGTGCTGTTTCAAAAAGTGAATTGCGTAGTATATTCAGCTCGGCACTCAGGCTGTTCTTCATCGTTACCATGCTCTGCAATTCCTCTCCGGAGAAGTAAGCTGCATTGGTAATGGAATTCGTCATCATTTCATTGAAGCCAAGCCCCACCAGGTAATTGGCTGTTTTTTCACGGTATACTTCTTTGGCATAATTCTCTTCAACAGCAGGGGTGATGGTAATTGCTTCTGGTATATCAATATTGTCAAGACCGTCGATTCTTACTATCTCCTCAACGATATCGGCCGGTAAAGTGATATCGGGTTTATGATAAGGGACTGCTACTCTCAATTCATCAATACCTTCTTTCATAATTTCAAAACCAAGGCTGTTAAGAATATTTTTCACCGCATCGGGGTGATAATTCTTGCCACTCAGTTTTTTAATGTAATGCCATTTAATGGCAATTTCGGTCTTCTCTTTCTTTTTTGGGTAAATGTCAACAATTTCAGAGGTGATTTCTCCGCTGCAGATTTCCTTTATCAGGTTGGCAGCTTTTTTCAATACATTAACTGTTGCAGATATATCCGTTCCCTTTTCAAACCTGCTGGCAGCATCAGTCCTCAATCCATGACGGAAAGACGATTTGCGAATGGTTATGCCGTCAAAAAAAGCACTTTCAAGAAAAATCGTTTTTGTTTTCTCTGTTACCCCGCTGTGTAAACCACCAAATACACCGGCAATGCACATGCCTTCTTTTTCGTCACAGATCATCAGGTCTTCAGCACTGAGTGTTCTTTCTTTTTCATCAAGGGTTACGAACCTGGTGCCTGCTGGCAGATTCTTTACTATAATTTTTCTTCCATAGATAGCATCTGCATCAAAAGCATGAAGGGGCTGGCCAGTTTCATGTTGAATGTAGTTAGTGATGTCAACAATGTTATTAATAGGCCTTAGTCCGATCGCTTTTAATTTTTGTTGCAGCCAGTTTGGTGATTCTTTGATAGTTACATTATCGATACTTATACCGGAATAACGGGGACATGCGGTAGCATTTTCAACTTTTACATCAATAAGAAAAGATGTATTATCAATTTTGAAGCTATTGGTAATCGGCAGTTTAGGCTTTATATCTTTTTTGTCATGATGACTTAAATAAGCACAAACATCTCTTGCCACCCCCCAATGACTCATGGCATCCATACGGTTGGGAGTAAGACCGATTTCATAAACTATATCGTTATATGGCTGGAAATATTCAGCGGCTGGGGTGCCCACAGTTACTTCACCCGGTAATACCATTATGCCTGCATGAGAAGTTCCTAAACCGATTTCATCTTCTGCGCAAATCATACCATGGCTTTCCACATTTCGGATTGTTGCCACTTTCATGGTTAACGGATCGCCGGTTGATGGGTAAATGGTTGTGCCGACAGTAGCTACAACTACTTTTTGCCCGGCCGCTACATTCGGCGCTCCACATACAATTTGTAACGAATCTGTGCGTCCTATATTTACTTTAGTAAGTGTAAGTTTATCTGCGTTGGGGTGTTTTTCAGTACTTAATACTTCCCCAATCACCAAACCCTGTAACCCTCCTTTTACTTCTTCATATTTATTCATGCTTTCCACTTCCAGGCCGATCGAGGTAAGGATTCGGCTCAGCCTTTCCGGGTCGACAGTTACGGGCAGGTATCCACTCAGCCATTTATAAGAAATCGTCATGTTCTGTATGTTCTTTTAATAGCTGCGAAGATAAAGGAAAGGGAGGAAGTACTTTTTTGCCAAGTATTACATCCGGTAACAGATAGCATTGATATTCATCCCGGCACCAACAGAAGCAAATAAAACTATGTCACCTTCCCGGAGGTCATGATTATCCCAAAAACCTTTTTTGACCATATCGAATAAAGTAGGAATAGTTGCCACCGAACTGTTACCAAGTTTATGAATACTCATTGGCATGACATGTTCCGGGATTTCCCTGATCCCATATAACTTGTAGAGGCGGCGTATAATGCCCTCATCCATTTTTTCATTGGCCTGGTGTATGAATACTTTTTTTACTTCTTGAATAGAGATGCCGGCTTTATCCAAACAATCTTTCATGGCTGCCGGCACATGCAGCATTGCATATTCATACACTTTTCTTCCTTTCATTTTTATATAACGTATGCGGGGGTCTGAGCCGGGAAGATTGCTTTTGCCGAGGAATAAATAATAGGCTTCATCCAGGCAGTGACTTTGTACACTCCAGGAAAGAATTCCACTATTGGTTGATCCGGCAGGCCTTGCTTCTAAAACGGTTGCTCCGGCACCATCAGAAAAGATCATACTGTCACGGTCATAGATATCAATTACACGGCTTAATGTTTCTGTTCCCACTACCAGTGCCTTTTTGGCAACACCGGCTTTGAAATAGGTGTCTGCCTGTATTACCCCCTGTACCCAACCCGGGCAGCCAAACAAAATATCATAGGCCACACAATTGGGATTTTTTATACCGAGGTCATGTTTTACCCGGGAGGCTAATGCTGGCAATACATCTGTTTGAATGGTATGTTTAATAACGTTGCCAAAATTTTGGGCAACAATGATCTGGTCTAAATCCTCGGGGTTAATACCACTATCTTCAATGGCTAGTCTCGCTGCAATGGTAGCCATATCGGAAGAATTCATGTCTTCAGCTGCATAGCGCCTTTCATCAATACCTGTTATTTCCCCGAACTTCTCTACAATTTCCTGTGTGGGGGTAGTAATCTGCTTTCCATCTTCTCCATAAAAATCTTGTGTGACAAACTCCATGTTCGTTTTTGTGATGGGGGGGATGTAACAGCCGGTTCCGGTTATGATTGTTCTGATATCCATGATGTCGAACTTAAAAATTTAAGAAAATCAGTTCTTGTACAAATGTAGCGCAGTATTGGTTAGAGGTATCCAATTGCGGGCAATAATTTATTGCCGGCCACCCGGGTAAAACTAAGAGTGTCTATATTGCAGCAGACCTTTTTTTATCATTGAAATAGTTGATGCAATTGAAACTAAAAGCAATTCTGATATTGGGGATTATTCTTCTGTCACTGATACCAGTGTATGTATTTTACAGGTACCTGCACCAGGTGATGAAGCCAAGGGAATCAATCCGGAAATTCTTAATTTTTTTGCTCACCGTATTTACATTGATTTTTGCGTATACTTTTTTACTGGTTTTTACTATAAAAGTCGTCTTTCGCGGGGCTTAGAAATATCTCCTTATTTTTACCGCATTAAAATTAAATGCTATGGCTTATAATCTTTTAAAAGGAAAAAGAGGAATCATTACTGGTGCGCTGGATGAAAATTCCATTGCCTGGAAAGTAGCTGAAAAAGCGTATGAAGAAGGTGCCTCTATTGTATTAACAAATGCACCCATTGCCATGCGGATGGGTGAAATCAATAAACTGGCAGAAAAAACAAAATCTGAAATCATTCCTGCAGATGCCACGAATGTAGAAGAACTGACTACCCTGTTCACTAAATCACAGGAAGTATTGGGCGGCAAAATTGACTTTGTGCTTCATTCTATTGGAATGAGTGTTAATATCAGGAAAAAGATACCTTATACAGAATCTAACTATGATTATTTTATGAAGGGGATTGATGTGTCTGCCATGTCCTTTCATAAAATGCTGGCAGTCGCGAAAAAACTGGATGCAATAAATGAGTGGGGTAGTGTAGTGGCACTAACCTATATGGCGGCTCAGCGTACGTATCCTTTTTATACCGATATGGCTGATATTAAAGCAATGCTGGAATCTATTGCCCGCAGCTTCGGTTATCATTATGGGGTGGAAAAGAAAGTTCGTATTAACACAGTCTCTCAGTCTCCAACAAAGACAACAGCTGGTACCGGGATAAAAGGATTTGGTGATTTCTTTGATTTTGCAAATTCTATAGCGCCACTGGGCAATGCCACAGCTGAAGACTGTGCCAACTATTGCATTACCCTGTTTTCTGATTTAACAAGAATGGTGACGATGCAAAACCTGTTTCATGATGGGGGATATTCCACAACAGGTGTAAGTAACGAAGTGATGCAGAAGTTGGGTGTTTCAGAGTAAGGGAGTGACGAAGGGAGCTATGTTAAAAAAGCGGAAAAGCGATAGGCAGTACCGGGTGTGACACGAGGGACGATGATAGCAGTGATTTACCGGTATTCTTAATTTTCATAATGATAAAGCCTCCTAAAAGGAGGCTTTATCATTATAAATATGTAGGCTCATCATTTTCCTAATACTCGTCCTCATTAAACAAGAAGTCATCCTGGGTAGGATAATCGGGCCAGATATCTTCGATAGTCTCATATACATCACCTTCATCTTCTAATTCCTGCAGGTTTTCTACCACTTCAATGGGGGCGCCGGAGCGAATAGAGTAATCTATCAACTCATCTTTGGTTGCAGGCCAGGGTGCGTCTTCAAGGTACGAGGCTAGTTCTAAAGTCCAAAACATCTTCTCAGGGTTTTTGTTTTTGAATAAGGTTTTGGGCATCCGACTTCCTTTCGGATACCCCCTAATTTTCCGCAAATGTAGTTGTATTAACGAATTTTCCAAATCCTTAGTTGTTCACCAGGTTTTGAAGAATTTCTTAAGTTTTCAGGTTTAACCGAAACCATTGTTTTTGCTGCTGCCCTCTATTTGCGATATTTGACTGATGATAACCGGCAAAAAAATTTATAAACGATACGGAAAAGTTGAAGTCCTGAAGGGTGTTGATGTGGAAATAGGGAGGGGGGAAGTAGTTGCCATTGTAGGCCCTTCCGGTTCCGGAAAAAGCACTTTATTGCACATCCTTGGCACCCTGGATAAAGCAGACATGGGTGAAGTGAGTATGAATAATGTTATCATCAATTCATTAAGTGGCAAAAAGTTGGCAGCTTTCCGAAATAAGCATATCGGCTTTGTTTTTCAGTTTCATCATTTACTACCCGAGTTTAGTGCATTAGAAAATGTTTCTATCCCTGCCTGGCTGGCTGGCAGAAAGAAACCGGAAGTTAAAGCGGAAGCAGAAAAATTATTAACCATGCTGGGGCTGTCACAAAGAATGGATAATAAACCAAATCAACTGTCCGGGGGTGAACAACAACGGGTGGCTGTAGCAAGAGCATTGATTAATAAACCTGATATTATTTTTGCTGATGAACCTACCGGTAATCTCGATTCGGCCAATGCCAAAGATCTGCACCAGTTGTTTTTTGATTTAAGGGAACAATTCAGTCAAACATTTCTTATCGTAACACATAATGAAGAACTGGCACAGCTAAGTGACAGGGTTTTGCATATGAAAGATGGTAAGATTGTGCAGTAAAGGAATTTTACTCAGGGATGGTTATTGAACCATGTTTTTAACTCATCCAGTGTGTTAGCTACTTTAGTTCCATCAGTCCACCAGTCGTGAAAAGTGAGTGGATAGAGTACCAGTTTTCTGTCCACTCCCAGGGTTCCAAGTTTAGCATACATGCCACTACTCTGGTCAGGGTTTACAATGATATCAAGTTCGCCATGAAAGAAAATAGTGGCAGGAGCAGTTGTTGTGGCCTGGTATTGAGGGCTGCAACTTTTATACCGTTGTTCTGAAGCCGGTGTTACAGGAATCAATGGCATACCGAGGTATGGATTGAGTAATGGGTTATAGATATTAAAACTGTAATAAGCCATAGCAAAAAGGTCTGTGGGGCCTGCCAGCGAACCAGCTGCTTTTACTTTACCATTTGCATTTCTTGTATACGCATAACAGAGAGATAGATGACCACCGGCACTGTGACCCACGATATATAATTTCTGGCCATTGAAAGTGTGAACAGCTGACTGGCGCAAAGTAAACTGAACAGCACTGTCAATATCATCCAACTGCATTTTATAGTTATCTGCTGTATTTAAAGTTAAACGGTAATTAATATTGGCAACGGCAAAGCCCCTTTGTTTTAATCCATTAAGGGCCCATGTTAATTCATTTTTATCTCCGGTGGCCCAACCCCCGCCATGAATAATAACCACCAGCGGGGTATTGGAAGTTCTGTTAGCCGGTAAACCAAGGTCTAATTTCTGAGCAGGATCAGCTCCGTATAAAATATTATTGATAGTGGTATCTCTCAATACCACTGGTCCATTGGGTGGTGGATCAACAGGACTGGGCTGACAACTGCTAAGCAGATATGTTAGTAAAGTAATTGCTGAAATTTGTTGAAGCCGCATTTATTAATTGTTTACAGATACATTAAACGTCCGGGTTCTATTTATATGCCGAACTGGTTAATAATTAATTGGTAAAATAGCAAAATTTGATGCTAATTTCAGCAATAATAAACAGCAATAAAGTTAAACTCTTGGCTTCCAGGGTATTTCTCCCACAAGTAACTGGTGACCGGTGTAGCGGCTTAATACAAATAAATAATCACTAAGGCGGTTGAGGTATTTAAGGATTACTTGTTCCACTTCAAGGCTTTCTAATTCTAATCGGACACAACAACGTTCTGCCCTGCGGCAAATACAACGGGCAATATGTAAATGAGAAACTGTGGTGTGACCGCCGGGCAGTATAAAACTTTTCATTTCTGGAATGGATTCATTCATTTTATCCATTTCTTTTTCCAATAGCTCTACATCTTTTTCTTTCAGATCGGGTATCCTCATCTTTGGCTCTTTGATAGGGTCACAGGCTAATGAGGAGCCAATTGTGAATAAGCGATCCTGTACTTCCTGTAAAACTGTACGGCTCTTCTCATCGGTCAGTATATCCCTGCACAGGCCAATATAGGAGTTGAGCTCATCTACTGTTCCATATGCTTCAATGCGAAGATGTGATTTGGGAACTTTTGTTCCCCCAATCAATGAAGTAGTTCCTTTATCTCCTGTTTTGGTATAAATTTTAAAAGCCATTTTATTGCGGGATGTTCACAGAGAACAATTTTTATCAAAGAAAGGTTTTACGGGGAACGGTAAAAGATTAAGTTTTTCACAGTCAGTGGTGAGAATATTCACCAACATTCTCATTTTTTTTATCACTTTCAATTATTCCATCCCTGAGTCTCACAATGCGATGGGCATGATTAGCTATGTCTTCTTCATGTGTTACCAGGACAATCGTATTTCCTCCTGTATGTATCGTATTAAAAATCTCCATGATCTCATAAGAAGTTTTGGTGTCCAGGTTACCGGTGGGTTCGTCAGCCAGGATTATGGAAGGATTATTAACAAGGGCTCTTGCAATGGCTACCCGCTGGCATTGTCCACCGGAAAGTTCATTGGGTTTATGATGACTTCTGTCCGTAAGGTTTACCATCTCCAGTACCTGCATAGCTTTTTCGGTTCTCAGTTTACGGTTCATGCCTGCATAGACCAGAGGCAGAGCAACATTTTCAGCCGCAGTGAGGCGTGGCAGCAGATTGAATTGCTGGAAAACGAACCCGATTTCTTTATTTCGTACTTCAGCCAGTGCATTGTCTTCCATTTCACTCACATCATTATCGTTCAATATATACCTGCCTGCTGTTGGTGTATCCAGGCATCCTATAATATTCATCAGGGTGCTTTTCCCGGAACCGGAAGGTCCCATCAGTGCTACATATTCATTTTTAAAAATGTCCAGTGATACACCTTTAAGAACCTGCAATTCGTTCTTTCCCATGAAATAACTTTTCTGAATATTCTCCAGATGAATGATCCCCTGTGCCATATTATTTTTTTATCACTTTAGGAACCTTGAAAAATTGTTCATCATGCAGCGGGGCATTTTTTAATGCTTCTTCCCGGCTAACTGATCCTTTTATTTCATCTTCTCTCAATACATTCACTTCTTCACTCATGTGCAATAAAGGCTCAATACCATCAAGTTTCAGTTCATTGAGCTTTTCTACAAAACCAATCATCCGTTGCAGGTCATTTTTAATTTCAGTTTTTTCTGATTCATTAAACTGAAGGCGGGAAAGATGGGCCAGTTTATCCACCAGTTTATCGTTCACTTCCATATTGCAAAGATAGTAAGGAGTCGTTAGTCGGGAGGGATGAGTTTTGCAATCAGAACGTCTCCGGCACCGGTATACAGACTCCTGACTAATTACTATCTTCGCCAGCTCATGGAAAAAAGGAAAGAAATAGTAATGAGCGGCATCCGGCCTACCGGTTTTTTACACTTAGGTAATTATTTTGGAGCCGTAAGAAACTACGTACGGATGCAGGAGGATTTTGAATGTTATTTTATGGTAGCAGATCTTCATTCATTGACCACCCATCCCGATACAAAAGAATTAAAAGCAAATGTACACCGGGTATTAGCAGAGAATATTGCCTGTGGACTGGATCCTGATAAAGTGGCACTCTATTGCCAAAGTCATATTTATGAAACTGCAGAACTTTACCTGTACCTGAATATGCTTGCGTATAAAGGGGAACTGGAAAAAACAGTCACTTTTAAAGATAAAGTAAGGCAGCACCCGGATAATGTAAATGCCGGATTACTTACTTACCCGGTACTACAAACAGCCGATATAATTCTGCACCGTGCATTGTATGTGCCAGTGGGCAAAGACCAGGAGCAACACCTGGAGATGGCAAGAAATTTTGCTAACCGGTTCAACCATCGATATGGAGATGTTTTTCCCGAACCGCAGGCATTCAATTATGGCAGTGAACTGGTAAAAGTGCCCAGCCTGGACGGAGTCGGTAAAATGAGCAAGAGTGAAAACCAATATGCTACTTTATACTTATCGGATGATGATGAACTGATCCGCAAGAAAGTGATGAAAGCAAAAACTGATAGTGGGCCGACAGTACCCGGCAGTCCCAAGCCTGATTATATTGAGAATATCTTTCTGTTAATGAACCTGGTGAGTTCAGAAGAGGTGATTAAAAAGTTTGAAGAGGACTATAACCAATGCACCATCCGGTATGGCGATATGAAAAAGCAACTGGCGGAGGATATGGTGAATTTTATAAGTCCGATCAGAGAAAAGGCCGAATCGATCCGTAATGACGAAAGGTATTTACAGGAAGTAATGGAAAAAGGAGCCGCAAAGGCCCGGATAAGCGCTAAAGCCACGATGGAACTGGTGAGGGAGGCTATAGGGTTAAAATATTTCTGATTTATTTTTAATAGGGGTCTTTGAATAGTGAGAATTCAATACTTTTAACGCCTATTCATTTTTGAAATTAAAAATTCTCCGCCGGCCGGCGGACATGGGGTATGGCAAAAGCAAAGAAACCAAAACACATAGCCGTAGCAGGAAATATCGGTGCCGGTAAAACCACATTGACAGAAATGCTGAGCAAGCATTACAAATGGATACCCCATTTCGAAGATGTGGATCACAATCCCTACCTCATGGATTTTTATGAGGATATGCCCCGCTGGAGTTTCAACCTGCAAATATTCTTTTTAAATAGCCGCCTTCGTCAGTTAGTGGAAATACAAAAGGGAACAGAGACGGTGATCCAGGACAGAACGATTTATGAAGATGCCAACATCTTTGCACCCAACCTGCATGAGATGGGCCTGATGAGTAAAAGAGATTTTGATAATTACTTTCATTTTTTCCAGACTTTAAAAACGCTGGTTCAGCCACCCGACCTGCTGATATACCTGAATGCTTCTGTACCCACTCTTGTTGGACAAATTCAAAAAAGAGGCAGGGAATACGAAGAAAATATCCGCCTCGATTACCTGAAGAAGCTGAATGAGTTCTATAACAAATGGATTGGGGAGTATAAAGAAGGTAAACTACTGGTCATTGATGTTGACAAGAATAAATTTGCTGAAAGGGATGAAGACTTTGGCGAGATCATCCGTAAAGTAGATGCGGAGCTGTATGGACTATTTTAATAGGATCTCAGAGTGATTTGTAATTATGGTAAGCTTTTAGATCTTCCAGCATCCTCTCAATTTTTTTCAACCATTCTGCCTGCTTTTCTTTGTTAATGCTGTGTCTTGTTTCCCTGTCATAGTCATTTTGCATTTGCTCTTTTTCATCTGTCACTTCTTCATAGATTTTCTTAAGGTCTTGCTGATATGTTCGTTTGTTAAAGGAATACTCACTCATTTTTTTATGCAGTTTCCTGGCAAATATTTCAGCAATGTCAAAATGCCCCTGTTCATGACTGAGGATGTAATCTGATTTATGCAAACCCCAGGACCGGTTTTTGGAGAAGCGGGACTTTATTTTGTAGCCAAAACTGCTGCTTGAAATATTATATTCTATACTTAAATAGGTAGTAGTGGAGGCTGCTGCATCACTTAAAGGGTTAGGTTTACCCTTATAATCACTCCAGCTAAGTTTACGTTCCGAACTCCATTCCAGTAACTCTTCATCGGGCAGCTGCGCAGATGCGGTAATGGGCAAAAGAAAAAGCAGGAAATATTTTAAAAAATTTTGCATAGAATAATCACAACGTAATGTCGTGTCAAAAATTTTATTAGCTGCAAGGCAGGGCGTTAAATAAAAGAAAAACCCGTCCCGCTTATGGTGGGGCGGGCATTCCAGGATACCGTCCAAAGTTGATATCTTAAGCTTTTGGTGCTGCAGCCAGTATTTCTGGCGTTACCCCATCAGCATATTTTGTAAAATTCTTAATAAACAGACCTGCCAGGTATTTTGCCTTTTCGTCATAGGCATTTTTATCAACCCATGTATTTCTGGGATGCAGTACTTCTGAAGGAACATCAGGACATTGTTTAGGGATAGCCATGCCAAAGATCGGGTCGGTATCAAATTCTATCTCATTCAATTTACCTTCAAGTGCAGCAGTGATCATTGCCCTTGTGTATTTCAGTTTCATCCGGCTGCCAACACCATATGGACCGCCGGTCCAACCTGTATTGATCATCCACACATTCACTTTATTTTCCTGCATTTTCTTGCCCAGCATTGCTGCATATTTACCGGGATGCAGTGGCAGAAAAGGTGCCCCAAAACAAGCGCTGAAAGTGGATTTTGGCTCTGTTATACCAGCTTCTGTACCAGCGACTTTGGCAGTGTAACCAGAAATGAATTGATACATTGCCTGGCCCGGTGTTAATTTGGAAATAGGAGGTAATACACCAAATGCGTCACACGTAAGGAAGAAAATATTTTTAGGTAGGTTGCCTATGGAAGGCTCCTGTGCATTACTGATAAAATGAAGGGGATAAGAAACCCTTGTATTTTCTGTAACCGAAGCGTCACTAAAATTTATCTTGTTGGTGCCGGGATAGAAAGTAACATTTTCTACCAGGGCACCGGGGCGAATTGCATTATAAATTTCAGGTTCCTTCTCTTCTGTCAGGTGAATTGTTTTTGCATAACAGCCCCCTTCAAAGTTGAAGATATTATCATCAGTCCAGGCATGTTCATCATCGCCGATCAATTTACGATTAGGGTCCGCACTTAAAGTTGTTTTGCCAGTGCCACTCAATCCAAAGAATATAGCGGTATCACCATCAGTACCCATATTGGCACTGCAATGCATACTGAGCACATTCTTTTCTTGAGGTAAAATATAATTTAAAATGGTGAAAATACCTTTCTTGGTTTCACCCGTATAGCCCGATCCGGCAATCAATATCATTTTATGTTTGAAGGAAACAACGGAAGCGTTATGCTGACGGGTTCCACATGCTGCCGGATCAAGCCTTAACCCCGGGACTGAAATAACATGCCAATCGGGTTCAAAACTCTCCAACTCCTTTTCAGTTGGACGAAGGAACATCGTATAGGCAAAAAGATTGTTCCAGGGCTTTTCATTAATAACCCGGATATTTAACCGGTAGCGGGGGTCGGCACAGGCATAACAGTCTCTTACCCATATTTCATTAAGTGAGTTTAAATACGCACTGACTTTTTCGAAAATTATATCAAAGTTTTTTGTTTCCATGGGAATATTGAATTCATTCCAATGCACAGTGTCAGTAGTAATCTCATCTTTTACCGTGAATTTGTCTCTTGGGGACCGACCCGTAAACTCCCCGGTTTTAATAACAAGGGCACCGGTATCATTCAATACACCTTCTCCAATTCGCAAAGTATCTTGTACCAGCTCCTCTGGAGAAGATTGATAATGAATGGATTCTGTATTTTTAAGGCTTGATTTAAATAAATTTTGGGTCGGAAAAGGGATGGTAGGTACTGACATATTTAGCAAACAAATTTGTTGAAGCTACAAAGGTAATATCTATACTAATACTATCACAAACAAGTGTTAGTATGACACATTAGAAAGGGCTTAATATATTACCGAAAAAAATCGCTTCTTATTCATTTTCATAGCTTTGGGTTAAAGAAAGTAAAATAAAAAGCTGTAATACTTGGAAATCTTTGAATTTTATCCATGTTTCGTGGTTTTGTGATGAAAATCAATCGCCTGATAGTATAGCTTGCTATCTTTAGCCATAATTATTGATTTGATTCTTCTAAACTTTTCAAATTGCTACCATGAAATATCTGCCATTAAACCCGGAAATCTTTGTTCAAAACAGGGAACGATTTGCCCGTCAAATGCAAAAAAATTCCATAGCCATTTTTGTAAGTAATGACGAAGTGCCAAGCAATGGGGATGCTATTTTTAGTTACAAACAAAACAGTGATTTATTCTGGCTTAGCGGTATCACCCAGGAGGATAGTATGATCATTCTCTTTCCGGATAACCCTGATCCAAAGTATCGTGAAGTACTGGTATTGGTTCGCCCCAATGAATTAAAGGAAAAATGGGATGGCAAGAGACTAAGAGTAAAAGAAGCACAGGATATCAGTGGTATCAAAACTATTGTATGGTTGGATGTTGCAGATGGTTTACTGCAACCATGGATTCACATTGCTGATAATATCTACCTGGACAGTAACGAAAATGATCGAAAAGCAAGCTTGGTCAGGTCAAGAGATTATCGTTTCATTGATGAAATGAAAAGCCGTTACCCGCTGCACAATTACCTGCGGGCGGCTAAGATTATGAAAGAGCTTCGTGGTATTAAAACGGCACTGGAAGTAGAGGTAATGCAAAAGGCAATTGATATCACAGAAAATACATTCCGCCGTTTATTGAAATTTATTAAGCCCGGTGTAATGGAATATGAAATCGAAGCAGAGATATTTCATTCATTCCTTAGTCAAAGGGCTACCGGCGAAGCTTATGGCAGCATTATTGCCAGTGGTGACAGAGCAAGAACACTGCACTATGTTAGTAATAATGCCGAATGTAAAGATGGAGAACTGATACTCATGGATTTTGGTGCTGAGTATGGTGGTTATTGTGCCGACCTTACCCGAACCGTGCCGGTGAATGGAAAATTTACCCGTCGCCAGAAAACAGTTTACAATTCCTGTCTTCACTTGCATAATTATGCCAAGAGTATATTAAAGCCAGGTATCAGCATACTTGAATACACTGATAAGGTAGGAGAAGAAGCTACGCAACAATTCCTGAAGATCGGATTATTGCGAAAGTCGGATGTAAAGAATGAAGATCCTGAAAACAGGGCCTATCGAAAATATCTATACCATGGTATTTCCCATCATTTAGGAGTAGATGTACACGATTTGGGTACGAGAACAGAGCCCATCAAAGCCGGAATGGTATTCACCATAGAGCCGGGTATTTATATTGAGGAAGAACAGATGGGTATTCGTATTGAAAATAACTTCTGGATTACCAGGAATGGTAACAAAGATCTGATGAAAAATATTCCCATTACTGCAGAAGAGATAGAATCGCTCATGAAAAAATAAATTTATCTTGCCGGCATGAAGCAAATCCCTAATCTCTTCACCTTGCTGAATCTTTTTTTTGGTTGTATTGCCATTGTTTTTACGTTGCAAAATGGCATCTTAATCAATGTCAGTGCTGAAGGAACCGAACTACTTGATATACCAGAAAAAATATGGATGACGTCATTGTTCATTGGTCTTGCCGCTATAGTTGATTTTCTCGACGGTTTTGTAGCCCGGCTTTTCAAGGCTACTTCGGAGTTCGGGAAGCAACTGGATTCATTAGCTGATGTGGTAAGTTTTGGCGTGGCTCCAGCCATGATTATTTACCAGTTTCTACGCCTGAGCTTTGCGCAGGAAGAAGGAGGTGTTGAAATTAGTTTGCTCTGGTTAATACCTGTATTTATTCTGCCTTGTGCAGCGGCCTGGCGGCTGGCAAGATTTAATTTAGATACCAGTCAATCCTATTCGTTCAAAGGAATGCCGGTTCCTGCAGTAGGTCTGTTTGTGGCTTCACTTCCATTAATTTACTGGAATGTGAATGAACCGTGGGTCTATAATTTGTTATTGAATAAATGGTTTTTATATGGTAATGTATTGGTTCTTTCTTACCTCATGATTTCTACGATTCCGTTAATGGCGATGAAGTTCAAAGATTATAGTTGGCAGAATAATTTACCCCGGTACTTATTGATTGTTATTGCCGTTTTGGCAATAGTTTTATTAAAATGGCTTTCCGTTCCGGTTATAGTGTTGGCTTATGTTCTCTTATCTTTGCTTTTCAAAAATAAATTAGCATGACCTATACTGTACAGATAAAAGTAATGCCGCTGAAAGAATTGCTGGATCCGCAAGGGAAAGCTGTAATGGGAGGATTGGAAAATCTTGGTTTAGGTGGTGTGGAAGATGTAAGGGTTGGGAAGAATATCACACTGCAGGTAAATGCTGAGTCTCCTGAAAAGGCAAGAGCTATAGCTGAAGAGGCCAGTAAAAAATTACTGAGCAACCCGGTGATGGAGTACTTTGAAGTTTCAGTTAATTAGCCAATGTGACAATTCGAAAATTTGAAAACTATTCCCGGTTTGGGGAATTCAATTTTCAAATTTGTACATTTTCAAATTTTCAAATTGATGCTTTACCTCGTTCCCACTCCTATAGGCAATTTAAAAGACATCACACTCCGGGCAATCGAAGTATTGAAAGAAGTGGACCTGATCCTGGCGGAAGACACCCGAACTACTTCACATCTGCTGACGCATTACCAGATTACCAAGCCTCTTTCTCCTTATCACCAGCATAATGAACATAAAGTATTGCATCATTTGGTAAGCCAGTTGCTGGAGGGTAAAAAGATGGCGGTGGTAACAGATGCAGGTACTCCTGGTATTTCTGATCCTGCATTTCTATTAGTGAGAGAATGTATTAAAGTCGGGGTGAAGGTGGAGTGTTTGCCGGGTGCTACAGCATTTGTACCTGCATTGGTAAATAGCGGCATTCCTTCCAATCGTTTCTCTTTTGAAGGGTTTCTGCCTTTAAAAAAAGGGAGGCAGTCGTTATTGAAACAACTGGCTGAAGAGGAGAGAACATTGATCTTTTATGAATCTCCCCTGCGGCTGGTAAAAACCCTGGAAGAATTTATTACTTATTTTGGTGAAAGCAGGCAATGTTCTGTAAGCCGGGAACTGACCAAAATGTTTGAAGAAAATAAACGGGGATCCCTTCGTGAAGTAGCTGATTATTTCAATGGGAAACAGGTGAAGGGTGAAATAGTAATTGTCATAGCAGGAAAAGATTAGAGCCAAACACTCATTTCATTTAACTCTTTTCTTTTTAATACAGGTACCCAGCATTCATCTGCCGGATAACCGACCGGTATCAGTAAAAATGGTTTTTCATTCTCCGGCCTGTTCAGCAATTTTGATAAAAAGTTCATTGGTGATGGTGTATGTGTTAATGCTACAAGGCCCGCATGATGAATAGCTGTTAATAAAAAACCACAGGCTAGTCCACAGCTTTCACTGGCGTAATATACATTGCCTTTACTGCCATCACTATTTAATTCGTAGCTTTTTTTAAAAACAATGATAAGCCAGGGGGCTGTTTCTAAAAATTCTTTTCGCCAGTCAGTTTGCAGGGGAAGCAGATCATTAAGCCATTCCTGCGGCATCCTGCCGTTGTAACTTTCAGATTCTTCTTTTTCTGCTTCTTCGCGGAGTTGTTTTTTTAGTCCCGGATCACTGACAACACAAAAGGTCCAGGGTTGTTTGTGTGCGCCACTCGGTGCGGTGGAAGCTGCCATTAAAATATTCTCAATCGTTTCTTTGGGAACAGGTTTATCCGAAAAGTCTCTTACTGTTCTTCTTTTATCCATCCATTTATAAAATTCAAGGCTGCGTTTTGTCATTTCAGCAGGTAAAAAGGACTCCTTTTCATATGCCATAAATGGGTAACCATTAATCAATTTTGTTTTTATCATAACAGGTATTTCACGAAATTTACCAATTCAAATCGTATTAAATGAATAAACTATTTGTATTATCTGTTGGTTCCTTTTTCGTGCTGCTAAAGGCTGACGCCCAACCCGACCGGTGGCAGCAGAAAGTAAAGTATACGATGAGTATAAATATGAATGTTCAGACCAATCAATTTGCCGGTAAGCAAAAACTGGAATATTGGAATAACTCCCCGGATACATTGACCCGGGTTTTTTATCATCTTTATTTCAATGCATTTCAGCCCGGTAGTATGATGGATACCCGTAGCAGAAGGCAAGGAACAATCATTGCCGGTCGTGGTCCGGATTGGGATCAGCGGGTAAAAGACCGTATACAAAATTTGAAGCCCGAAGAAATAGGCTTTCAGAAAATAATTTCTTTCAAAATGAATGGCCGACCGCAAAAATTCAACATATTAGAAACGATTCT
This sequence comes from Chitinophagaceae bacterium, assembly GCA_016719165.1. GTDB lineage: Bacteria > Bacteroidota > Bacteroidia > Chitinophagales > Chitinophagaceae > JJ008. The sequence goes on from JADKAJ010000003.1 coordinate 272,666, forward strand.
AGAGGTGAAACTGGATAAACCCATTTTGCCTAAATCAAAAGTCGTATTTGATATGGAGTTTGAAGCACAGGTGCCGTTACAGATAAGAAGAAGCGGAAGAGATAATCCCACATCAAAGGTCCGTTACTCAATGAGTCAATGGTATCCCAAACTATGTGAATACGATTATGAAGGCTGGCATCCTACTCCATATGTAGGTCGGGAATTTTATGGTGTATGGGGTGATTATGACGTTAGCATTTCTATTGATAAAAAATATATTCTTGGTGGAACCGGGTATTTACAAAATCCTAATCAGATTGGTTATGGGTATGAATCAGCAGGTGTTAAAGTAAGCCGGCCTGCCGGTGATAAATTGACATGGCGCTTCGTTGCACCGAATGTACATGATTTTATGTGGGCTGCTGATCCGGAATATGTTCATAAAACCAGAAAGGTAAATGATACTGTTACACTTCATCTTTTATATAAGTCAACCAATGCAACACCTGCGGAATGGGAAAAAATATTAGAGGATGCACAGAAGGCATTGCCTTTTATTGAAAAAAAATTCGGCGTTTATCCATACCGGCAATATACATTTATACATGGAGGCGATGGTGGTATGGAATATCCCATGGCTACTTTATTGATCGGCCCCGGTGCCTGGCTACATGAGTGGTTGCACAACTGGTATCATGGTCTTTTAGGCAACAACGAGTCATTGTATGGCTGGATGGATGAAGGGTTTACTACCTATGCTGAGGATTTAGTTACTGCGTTTCTCGAAAACAGTACTGCTTTTCCATTTGATGGAACTTACCGGGGATATTATGCTCTTGTAAAGAGCGGAAGAGAAGAGCCCCTAACAACTCATGCTGACCATTTTAATACCAATGCTGCATACGGTGCGGCAGTTTATTCAAAGGGGGCCGTATTTTTAGAGCAATTGGGTTATATAACCGGTGCGCCGGTAAGGGATAAAATTTTATTGGAGTATTACAGGCAATGGCGCTTCAGGCATCCAAATGCAGCCGACTTTATCCGGATTGCAGAAACAGTGAGTGATATGAAGCTTGACTGGTATAAAGAGTATTGGGTAAACTCTGTAAAGACCATTGATTATAGTATTGATAGTTTATGGGAAGAGGGAGGTAAAACAAAAGTCCGCCTGAATAAAGTTGGTTTGATGCCTATGCCTATCGACCTTCAATTTACATTTAAGGACGGTAGTAAAGAATTACATTATATACCGATGAATCTCATGTATGGAGAGAAACCGGTTGAGGATTCAGCTATTTCCCGAAAAGTATATGAGGCCTGGAAATGGACTCATGCAACATACACGGTGGAGACAAACCGGAAACTGGCTGATTTTTCAATTGTAGAAATCGATCCTACAATGAGAATGGCAGATATTGACCGGAAGAATAATAAGCTCGACTTAAAATGGTAATGAAAAAATGGAAAAAGCCTCAGTTTTTGACAGAGGCTTTTTTTAACGGTTTTCGATCAGGGCCCTTGTTTGCTTGCTTAAGCTCAAGGGTAAGATTTGGTCTAATGGTTAATGGTCTAGAATATTTTTTTTCTTTATCAAATGTATTGGGCTTTTCAAGACCAGACAATACCACTTTTGTGGTATTTTTTACTCATTTTTCTGATTTTTCCTGCAAAAACCTGCAAAAATTATCTTCCGTAGAATTTATTGACAGCCGCTACCCGGTTTGTAACATGTAACTTCTCATAAATATGGTACACATGTTTACGGACAGTTTCCGGGCTGAGGAAAGTTTGAAAGGCAATTTCTTTATACATTAAACCTTTAGAGAGAAATTCGAGTATTTCCATTTCCCTGTTCGTTAGCAGGTTTAGCTGCTCACTATCATTTACCGCAAATTGATTTTGCTGTTGTTGAAAAGCTGCTACTACTTTTCGGGCAATCTGGCTGCTCATCGGTGCACCACCTTCATAGAGTTCACGGATGGCTTCCAGCATTTTCCCGGGAGATGTTTTTTTCAATATATAGCCACTGGCACCGGCACTCAACGCTTCAAATATTTTTTCATCTTCCTCATATACGGTGCATATCATAAAATTAGTATCAGGAATGCGGGGTTTTAATACCCTTACTACATCAATGCCGCTTTCTTCTGTTCCAAGATTAATATCCATCAACACTACATCTGGTTTTAAGATGGGAATCTGGATGACAGCTTCTTCTGCTGATCCGACTGTCCCTATGCATTTATAGCCTTCAGACATGGAGACTATTTCTTCCAATGCATTTCTCAGCTCTTTATTATCATCTACTATGAAAACAGAAATTTGTCTCATTCTTTAAAGTTCATCATTTAAAACAGGACTAACAATACCACAAAGTGGTAATTTTTACCGGGGGACATAGAGCAGGTATTTTTCTTTGAAAGAATCCTCCGGGAACAGGTCTTTAATTTCTATCATATGTGGCCGGGTACCACTTTCCTGAATTTCTTTGGCCAGATCACCTCCTTTGAGACATATAAGTCCTGGCTTAATACTCGTATTTTCTGTTCTGGGTTTATTATGTAATAAAGGTCTGCTCCATGTCCATAAATCTTTCAATGGTGCCACCGCTCTGGATACAGCGTAATCGAATTTCCGGTTTTTGATCTCTTCAGCCCTTGTATGTTGTGTTGTCACATTTTTTAAACCAATACTCCCGGCAACCGCTTCCACTACTTTAAGTTTTTTGGCAATACTATCTGCCAGGTGAAATTTTAATTCAGGGAAAAAAATAGCCAGGGGAATGCCGGGAAAACCACCGCCTGTTCCGATGTCGATTATTTCGGATCCGGGTTCAAACTCAAAGGCAGCTGCAATACTCAGGGAATGCAAAACATGCTTTTCGTACAAACTATCAATATCTTTTCGGGAAATCACATTAATTTTTTCATTCCATTCTTTATATAAGCCTTCAAGTTTTCTGAATTGTTGTAGCTGTATCTCAGTAAAATCCGAGAAGTATTTTAAAATAATTTCCATATTGTTTCTTTTACAATCCTTATGGTGCGGGGTTACCATTTATTCCGGGGCCTTCTCCACAGTGCGGGGGCAAAGATGATATAATAAAAGAACATCCACATGTCTAAGAAAATGAACCAGGGCCAAAGATCTTTTTCTCCCATTTTATTCATGGATTTATACAAAACAAAAGCTTGTAGTGCCAGCCGAAGTCCGAAAATGGCCAACGCAAACCTCCAATCGTATAGAATGGCCGTAGTAACCAGCAAAGGGTAATAAATGAATTGGGTAGCAAAATAGAGGCCCAATAAAAATTTATGTTTGGGTTTATAAAACTTGGCAGTTGTATAATGCCTGGATTTCTGACGTAACCAGCTACCCCAGGTGGTTTTGGGAATAGAACGGGTGATTGCATCAGGGTCAATAACAACAGCTGTGTTGTTTTTTGTGGCTACCTTATTAATAAACAGGTCATCATCCCCGCTGGGAATATGATTGATAGAAGAAAAACCTTTGCTGCGGAGAAACAGGTCTTTTTTGTATGATAGGTTTCTTCCTACACCCATATATGGAATTCCTGCCAAAGCATAAGACAGGTACTGAAGTGCTGTATGAAACGTTTCAAAACGTATAAGTTTATTCAGCAGTCCTTTTCTTTTATGGTATGCCCCATATCCCAGCACTATTTCAATATTCTTATCATACCCGTCCTGCATTTTTTGTATCCAGTGTTCGCTGGCGGGCACACAATCGGCGTCAGTAAGCAACAATACTTCATACTTTGCTTCTCTGATACCAATAGATAATGGGTATTTTTTACCGGAAATATGTACCGCTTCCTGAGTCAGTTCCACAACATGCAAAGACTTGAAAGTTTTTTTCAGTTCCTGCAAAATGTATTTAGAATCATCCAATGAATTATCATTTACCACCACCACTTCGTGGCTGCTGCTGTATTGTTGTACCAGCACACCGGGCAGATTACGGGCCAGGTTTTCATCCTCGTCCCTTGAGCAAATAATAACAGAAACAGGGTGCTGTTGCGATTGCACTTTGGCTTTAGGCTTGAAAAAAGCAACCCTGCTGAAGAACCATCCATAGTAAAAAAGCTGTATTGCGGTTACGGCAATAAAAAAGTACAAGAGAATTTCTCCCCAGTTAATTGGTGGCATAACGGCGAAGGTAATGACTGGCTGTTGTTGTTGCGGAGCATATATTTCACAGGTTGTGGAAAACAGTTTCGGTTTATCTTGCGGCCAATATGCCGGCATTACAATTTCAATTACAACATAAAGACAGCAGCTCCAAAGCAAGAGCTGGCAAAATAACAACTGATCACGGTGAAATAATGACACCCATCTTTATGCCCGTAGGAACGGTCGGTAGTGTAAAAGCTGTAACGCAACAGCAGTTGGTGAATGATGTGAAAGCTCAGATAATTCTCGGTAATACATACCATTTATACCTGCGTCCGGGATTAGAAGTGCTGGAAGCTGCCGGGGGATTGCACCAATTCAATGGTTGGAATAAGCCTATCCTGACAGACAGTGGAGGTTACCAGGTTTTTTCACTGGCCGGTACGAGAAAGATAAAAGAAGAAGGAGTGACTTTTCAATCCCATATTGATGGCAGTAAGCATTTGTTTACCCCGGAGAATGTGATGGATATCCAGCGTAGTATCGGAGGTGATATCATAATGGCCTTTGATGAATGTCCTCCCGGGGGAAGTGATTTCAGTTACGCAAAAAAATCGATGGAGATGACACATCGTTGGCTGGACAGATGTTTTCAGCAATTCAATGCTACGCAGCCAAAGTACGGTTATATGCAGAACCTGTTTCCTATTGTGCAGGGAGGTACTTTTAAAGACCTGCGTAAACAATCATGTGAATATATTTCCTCAAAAGAAGCAAACGGAAATGCTATCGGTGGATTGAGTGTGGGAGAGCCTGAACCAGTTATGTACGAAATATGCGATTGGTGTTGTGACCATCTGCCAGTTGATAAACCAAGGTATCTGATGGGAGTCGGTACCCCGTGGAATATCCTGGAGTGTATTGGAATGGGGGTAGACATGTTTGATTGTGTGATGCCCACCCGGAACGGCAGAAATGCTATGCTGTTTACCAGCAAGGGGGTCATCAATATTGATAATAAAAAATGGGAGAATGATTTTTCTCCAATTGACGATAATTTCGACTGTGAAGTGAGCAATTTTTACAGCAAGGCTTACCTGAGGCATTTGATGAAGGCGAAAGAGTTTTTGGGATATACCATTGCCAGTATTCATAATCTTGCTTTTTACCTCTGGCTGGTGGGGGAAGCCCGTAAGCATATTCAGCAGGGCAATTTTAACATTTGGAAAAATGAGATGGTGGAAAGATTGAAGCAAAAATTATAAGCACCTGCAACTGTTTTTGCGATCCGTAAGTTCTAATTGCTTTCACAATCCGGCAACAGTTTTTCAGTTACTTTTGAGCCAATGCAGAAACTTGACTGGTACATACTGAAGAAATTCCTGGTCACATTTATATTTTGTATGTTGTTGTTCACGGTGATTGCAGTAGCCGTTGATAGCAGCGAGAAAACAGATGATTTTGTAAAGGCCGATTTTACCACCAGTGAGATCATCAACAAGTATTATTTGGGGTTTGTTCCTTATATCTGGAGCCTTCTTTTCCCATTATTCGTTTTTATTGCTGTAATCTTTTTTACAAGCCGAATGGCTACCCGGTCAGAGATCATTGCAATACTGGCCAGCGGTACCAGCTACAACCGTTTTTTGAGGCCATATGTCATAGGTGGTGTTTTACTGGCCATACTTCTTTGGGTAGGGAGCCGATATTGGATACCCAAAGCCAATATTATCCGGAGTGACTTTCAGACTACCCATATAGACAAGAATGATCCTACCAAGAACCGAGCATTTGGCAGTTGTGCCCGTTGTTTTTATTTACGTACTGATACCAACACTTTTATTGGTATCAGGGATTATGATACGACGAGTAAAACAGCCCGGGGTTTTTTTATGGAAAAGATCAAAGACAATAAGGTGGTTTATAACCTTCGGGCTGAAACATTGCAATGGGACACTACCATCAGAAAATGGAAATTATTCAGGGTGGCAGAAAGATATGTGGACAGTATCGGGGAACGGTTGAAAAATATCGATACACTTTTAATTAACCTCAACCTGAACCCGGCTGAACTGCGTAAAGACGATTACCTGAAAGATAAACTTACCACTCCTGAACTGGTCCGGTTTATTGAAAAGGAGGAACTGAGGGGAACAGAAGGTTTAAATACATTAAAAGTGGAGCGGTACCGGCGCAGTGCCACGCCAGCAGCAGTATTATTGTTGACGATGATCGGTGTTGTTATCGCCAGTCGCAAAACCAGGGGTGGCAGCGGTATGCATATGGCGCTTGGTATCATTATCGCAGCATTATTTATCATGTCCGACCGTTTTTCAACCGTGTTTGCTACCAAGGGTAATTTTCCTCCTTTATTAGCTGCGTGGCTGCCAAACATTGTATTTGCTGGGGTAGCCTTTTGGCTTTACCGCCGCACACCCAAATAAAAATAAACTTACAGGGTCACTGATTTAAAGTTCAAACTTTCATACTTAATTTTTGTTACAGCAGGGGGCTTTGTGTAATTTTAGCGTTGAAATCTATTGGTAAATAATCCCCGAAAAATAAGGCATTATGGGAATCATAAAAGACCGGTTCAAAGCAAAAGCTGATGCTGTTGCTATAGAAATTAAGGACTTATTAAAAGAGCATGGAAATAAGGTTATTGGTGAAGTACAATTGTCACAGATATACCAGGGAATGAGGGGTATTACTGGCCTGGTAACAGAAACATCATTGCTCGATGCGCAGGAAGGTATCCGTTTCAGGGGTTATTCCATTCCGGAATTACAACAAAAACTTCCCAAAGCTCCCGGGGGTAGTGAGCCATTACCTGAAGGTTTGTTTTATCTGATGATGATCGGAGAATTACCAACCGAGGAAGAAGCTAATCATGTTACTAATATTCTGCAGCGCAGAAGCCATGTGCCTACCCATGTATTTGAAGCAATTGACGCTTTGCCGGTGAGTGCTCATCCCATGACGATGTTTGTGGTAGGAGTGATGGCCTTGCAGACTGAAAGTTATTTTCAGAAAAAATATGCTGAAGGATTAAGTAAAAAAGATTACTGGTTGCCGGTATTTGATGATAGCCTGGTTTTATTGTCACGTTTGCCAAGAATCGCTGCCTATATCTATCGCCGTAAATATAAAAACAGCGAACATATTCAGCCCAATGGTTTATTAGACTGGGCGGGAAACTTTGCACACATGCTGGGGTTTGAAGACGAGAGTTTCAAAGAGCTGATGCGGTTATACATGACAATACATGCCGACCATGAAGGAGGGAATGTTTCTGCACATACCACACACCTTGTAGGCTCAGCATTAAGTGATCCGTATTTAAGTTATGCAGCAGGTATGAATGGCCTTGCCGGTCCATTGCATGGCCTGGCCAACCAGGAAGTGATCAAGTGGATATTTGAGATGCAGGAAGAGCTGAAAACAGACCTGCCTTCTAAAGAGCAAATTGCTGACTATGTGAAGAAAACATTGAGTGAAGGCAAGGTGGTGCCGGGATATGGCCATGCGGTGCTTCGTAAAACTGACCCAAGGTTCACTGCGCAAATGGAATTTGGTAAAAAACACATGCCGGAAGATAAACTGGTTCAGACCGTATGGAATGTTTATGAAACGGTACCTCCGATTTTGCAAACCATCGGGAAAATCAAAAACCCCTGGCCAAATGTAGATGCACATAGTGGTGCTTTGTTGGTACACTATGGCATGGTGGAGTATGAATTCTACACTGTATTGTTTGCTGTAAGCCGTGCATTGGGTGTATTGGCCAGTCTTTGCTGGGACAGGGCTTTAGGTTTTCCGCTGGAAAGGCCGAAATCTGTTACTACAGACTTAGTGAAACAATGGCTGGATGGCAAGGATAATATATGGGGAGACTAAGCAATAATTGAATTAAGAATTAGTAAATACTCCTTCGTTACCGGGGGAGTATTTTATTGAAAGCAGGAATATTTAATGAACATCAGCAAATCCTGTGTTGTCATTGATAAGTTAATCTGCTGTTGTGGGATCAATGATTGTCATTACTTCATTCACTTCATTGGCAGGAAACCCTCCCTGCTTTGCATGTTCAAGAACCATTTCTTTGTTCGGTGCTATATAAATACAATATATCTTGTCACCTGTAACATAACTTTGAACCCATTGAATGGCAAAACCCATCTTGCTAAGAACTCCACAAGATGTTTGTGAAATACTTTTTAATTGCTCCGCATTTAATTTTCCTGCATTGGGAATCTCTCTTTCAATTACATACTTTGGCATGGTTAACTTGTATTAGAATGAAAAATTACAGAAATTATCCTTAACAGGTGTGATTAAAAATTTCAATACTGTACATGTTATAGGTTGGGCAGATTACCCAAATTTATTTCAAAAGGTTATCAATACCCGGAGTTTATGTACACGACTTTTCTTTCGTCAAGGCATTTAAAAATATCCCGTCCTTAGTGTAAGTTATATGTAAGTATTTAGTTAAAGCTAAGAACCAATGATGAAAGTCGGATGTATGACAAAATGAATGCCGGGAAAAGTATCATCGGATATTTAACATGTGTACAAAGCGAAATGGCGTTATAAAAACTTTATAATCAGCTAATGCACAGCTGGTAAGTTTACCAGATCTTATTTTTTAAGATACTTATCCTTCCAAATGAATACTGAACACAATCATCCTCGATTGTATTTTATCAAATACATTGGAAAAACGGAGGTTCTCATCTCTGGCATGTATATTACGGATACCGTTACTGATTTTTATCTCGGGAGAAAAAATAAAACTTGGGAAAAAGAAGTTGAAACCAATACCAAACTCTGGACCGAAATCATATTTTTGAATTTTTACGAGTTCTTCGGCCCGCTTAGCTCTTGCATTACTGGCCATGTCTATATCGGCTTTAAATCCTGCCAGCGTATACACACGAAAATTGCCGATTCGGTCACTCTGGAATTTTACTTGAAAAGGGAATGACATGATTACCGACTCAACTTTCTTGGTCACATCAGTTAGACCATCCAGATCGGGGTGTTTCAGTTTATAATAAATGTTCCGCTCGATAAACATCAGTTGCGGGTTGAAACGCAGCTGAAAACGGTCGGATAGGCGGGCCGTAGCAGATAAACCTAATGTAAGTCCGCCTGAGTTAACCGGTTCTGCCACAAACACACTATCGTAGTCTAAAAACCGGGGATGCAGATCTGTTTGAAATCGGGCCAGGTTCACGCCAACAGTAATGCCAAAATAATAGGGCTTACTATCATGGTCATACATGTTCAGTTCCACTTTTCCCATTTGTGCTGATGCCCCAAATGAAAAGAGCAAAAGACCGCCAACCAGGGGTGATATCGTAATGAGTTTTATAAAGGTTTTCTTCCGGAGTAAATGCAACATATTCCAAATGATAGTGGCTGAAACTCTGTGTTGGAGTAGCCCACTTTTTTTAAAATGTCAGTAAATAGATGGCGGTCCGGAAAAGCTTTGGCAGATTCATTCAAATATTTGTAAGCTTCTTTATTTTGTTTGAACCAGCGGGCTACCTGCGGTGCCACAATGCCCATATACAGGTTGTAAAATTTTTTTACAGCTTTGCTGCGGGGTTTTGAAAACTCCAGTACAATCAACTGACCTCCGGGTTTTAGTACCCGCAACATCTCTGTGAGGCCTTTCTCCAGGTTTTCAAAGTTCCGCACACCAAATGCCACCATCACGGCATCAAACGTATTTTCAGCAGATTTTATTGTTTCTGAATCTCCTACATGTAACTGGATTTTATCCCCAAGTTGCTCTTTTTCAATCTTTTTTCGGCCCAGTTCCAGCATGCCTTCCGAGATATCAATGCCGGTAATGTAGGCTGGTTTCAGCATTTTATATGCCATCAGGGCCATATCGGCAGTACCGGTGGCCACATCCAAAATATGCTGGGGATTGTCTTTTTTAAGCTTTTGAATGGCTTTTTTTCTCCAGCCAATATCCGTCCTTGCAGAAAGAAACCTGTTCATCAAATCATACCGGCTGGCGATTTTATCAAACATATCGGCTACCTGCTGTTTCTTACTCTTTTCGGAGTCTTTGAAAGGAATAATATTATCGTGCGGCAAAATATTTGACATGGGAGCGCAAAGTTAAGAATGATAAAGGAGAACAATAAGGAACAAGTTAAATGATATAAAGGTTGACGTTGGAGTACTGAATTCAATTAGAAGTGGTTTTATACTTTCTGCCTTGTGCCCTTTGCCTTGTACCTTTACATTATGGAAATCATATCAGCTAAATATGTAATAAGCAGTGCTACGCATAAACAATGCCCTCCTGCAGACAAGCCGGAGTATGCTTTTATCGGCAGAAGCAATGTTGGAAAATCATCGTTGATCAATATGATTACCGGCCAAACCAAACTGGCTAAAACTTCTGCCACACCCGGAAAGACCAAACTGATCAATCATTTTGAAGTTATATCATCGGATAAAAAAAAATGGAATATTGCTGACTTGCCAGGGTATGGATATGCTGCCACAGTTTCGCAAAAAGCAAGAAACAACTGGGGAAATATGATCGAGTCCTATATCCGAAAAAGGGAAAACCTTGTGTGTTTGTTCGTATTAATTGACAGCCGTCATACCCCACAGGCTATTGACCTGGAATTTATTAACCAGTTGGGAGAGTGGCAGGTACCTTTCGTGGTAGTTTTTACAAAAACAGATAAGAATAAACCAGGAGCCACTGTGCGAAATGTGGAGGCCTTTATAAAGTCTCTTTCAGAAAACTGGGAAGAAGCTCCGCCTTATTTTGTTACCTCTTCAACCAAAAAAACAGGGCGAAAAGAAATGCTTAGTTATATTGGCGGCTTGAACAGCAGTTTTAAGAAGCTGTAATGCAGGGGTTTAGATAGTTTAACATTTATGCATTAAATTGCACCATCTTATCATAGTAATTATGAAGCCGATCTTATCCGAAAGAAACATAGTTGTGGTTTTATTTGTAATGGTTCTTATCATTTTTTCATTGGCCCAGGAAGACAGCAAAAAAATGGAAAGTATGTATGCTGGTGCCGGTAACCAGGTAAGTGCCAAACTGGTGGCTGAACATACCACTTTAAAAAGAGCTGAACTAGCTCCTTCTGCTGAATAATTCACCCTCTCTTGAATTTCTCATATGTCTTCTACCTCAGAATTTCTAAAAGAATGCGGAAAATAGTATTTGCCATATTACTTATAGTTGCCATTCCTGTATTTTCTCAGACACCCGGGAAAAAGCCTTCCAATAAAGCAGGAATTAAAGAGAGAGTATTGCTAAGTGATTCGGTGATGTATAAGCTAAAAGATTTTAAAGACAGTATTGAAAAAATACAGGTAAATGCCAGGATAAATAAAGTGCAGGTGCAGACAGATAAAACGGCAGACTACAGCAGAGTATTACAGCAGGAACAAAATGAGGAAAAGAAAAGAGGGGCTATTATTCGAATTAGCATCGGCCTTGCTATGCTTGCTTTATTGATAATTGGTTTACGCAGAAGGAAAAAATAGGGGAGACAATGTCATTTGCGGGGGAAGTCCCCGCATTAGCCAGTTGAGTTTTAGGAACTCAGTTTACAATCTTGTTCGCACAGCTGCTACTGGCAAAAGCTTCTGGTTTGGCCTTGAAGGCAAAGCCCATTCCAAGGATGTAGCCCATTGCTTCTTTCAGTGCATCATTGCTTTTGAACTGTGGATTGGTGTTAATGTCGGCATGCACTTCCATATCCACATCATAAATGGTAAACAGGTTGCACAGTTCATATGCAATTTCAATGCTTTTTGCTACCTCCGTCAGCATCCGTTCTTTGATGGTGAACTGTTGTTTTGTCTTTTCATTGTGGATGAACATAAAACCACCATGTCCTTCCCGCAGAAAAACAATAACTGTGGCATACTCTGTTTCTTTACCTTTTACTTGTGAGTCTGTGCCGATACAAACTTTCAACCGGTGGCCTTTCTCCGTTTCCCTTTTGATGGCATGTTCAACAGCATCTAAAATGGGTAGTTCAATCGGGTCGCCATTAAATTTTCTCCAGCGCATATAAAAAGAGGTTTTCCTAAGTTACAGGAAAACCTCTGAATTACAAAAGGGGCACGGATTATCGTTCTGTTACCAGAACAAAAAACTCTTTATTGGCGAATTATTTTATCAGTCCATTGCTCACCGTCTTTTGCAAAACGGATCAAATACATGCCGCCAGTCATCGCATTGGTATTAATATTATTTATCCCGTTAGTCAGCTGGCCTTTCGCAATTGTTTTGCCATTAAAGTCATAGACAGCAAAATCAAATGTGCCGGGGCTTGTGACAGTTATGGTATTTGAGCTAATAAGATTACTAAGCAGCAGAGGTTTTGGATTAGCACCGGTATTGCGCAGCGTTACAATGTTTGAATAATACTGACGACCATTATCGAAAGTTACACTCAGCCTGTATTGCAGGCTGCCAGCGGCAAACGGTCTGTAAGTAAATGCACGGGCATCTGTAGTTGATTGTGTTACCGGGCTGAAATTTCTGCCGTCAGTTGATACTTCTAATACTTGTTCTGTGACGGCTTCATCAGCATCAATTATCCAGCTCAGTTGGTGCCTGTCGCCATTTAATTGCCCTTGTAGTAACAATTGCCTGAGAGGTAAAGTATTGCCTGCTGTAAAGTTTCCCTGCAGGGCGTAAGAACCAAGACTTGCGTAGTTTGGTGCATACATATTGCCTTTTCCTTCTATTCTCAGGTAATAGGTCCCCGGGTTCAGGTTAGTATCAATCACGGAGCTGAGTAAGGTTCCTGGGTTATAAATATTCAATTGGGTTTGTGCACCATTAAATAACGTTACCTGGAGGTCAAGGTTCGAACCGGCGTTTCCTGTTCCTACGTTATAAGGGATAGCATTTAATTGAAACCTGCCGAATGAAGGTTGGATGAACTTAATCAGATCCTGATCAGTATTTTGTTCTATTACACCATTAACGGTAAACTGGTCGCTTGCAAATACAGCATTGGTGGCACCAGCGAAATTGGCAGTATGATCATCGGTACGGTATGAGAAACCGTTACTTCCGGTAATTACAGAAAGGTCATTCTGGTAGTTGGTGCAACCGTATGAGTTGGGACCATTATTCCATAAAGTAAAATTCTGATAGTAGCCAACACCCATAATTGGAGCCCAGCCGATCTCTCCGGCACCTTGTCCGTAATGGTAGTCAGACGTTTTTACACAATTTGCGTCATACGAAGCCTGGTGATAAAGGCCCAATGTATGGCCAGCTTCATGTGCAGTGGCTTCAGAGATATTTTTTACATTGTAACCAAGTAAGCCTGAAAAAACAAAGCAGGGTGTGTCATCTCCCCACGAATACGAACCTACAAAAGCAACGCCCCCGGCAGAGCCGTACCATTCATGCGTAACAGTAAGGATCACTCTCATTCTCTTATTGGCTGGTGCCGCCAGATATTTGGTAGAATCTGTTGTTACATTAATATTAAAGGGTCGGTAGTCTTCTGCGATGCGGTTAAAAATGGTTGTTATTTTGGTATTGTCCAGGCCTGAAGGAGCACAAACAATCGGGCCAGCATAATTCCAGCTGGTGCCGCTTACGGTGTGCCCGTCAAAGTCAAGAAATAATACTGCTGAAGCAGATGGGTGACTGCTCAGAACCGGTACCTGGGCCCTGGCATTCCCAACGCTGATTAACAGCAGCGTTGTAAGTACGGATTGTAAAAAGTTTTTCATAACAAGGCGGATTTAAAAATCAATTGGGTACTAAGGGATACGGATATAAAAACGGGTCAGCTATAACTAATTTTCACGGATCATTTATTCGTTTACCAGGTCATAAAAATTTCTTTTAACCAGTAACAATTGGCCGTCCTGGTTTTGTAATTCATACAGGTCACCATGTTTAAAACTGATGATACGACCAGTATATGATATACTGCCGTCTGCATTGGTAATTTTTGAGATGGTCAGTCTTGCACCTTCATAAGTACCAGAACGGATAACGACACTCTGGATGCTATTGCCATATTTACTGGCAGTTGATACAACCTCACCATCAAACTGAAAGTCCGAAGTTTCAGAAAGGCGGAAACCAGTAGTGCGTCCGACTGGGGAAGTAATAATTTCATTGATTTTTTCAATGCTTACAGGGATCTTATCCGGTAAATGGGAGAACAACTTTGGCTTGTTATAATCCGGTTCATTGATCGGGATCTTTTGTTCCTGAGCAAAGGATGACAGGTTGTAAAGCGTAATACAAACGCATAGGACGGTGGTACGAATGTTTTTCATTTAAACTTTTTTTAAAAGTCAATAGGATATTGTTCAGCAGTCAGGATTTTCTACTGCAGTTTTCAGAGGGGACGGTAATACAAGATTTGTGAAAGTTTTAAACACTTCCAAGATAAAGTAATGATAATTGCCTGAAATTGAGGAGTAGTACCCGGTGTGATTCGTAAAACTTCGAAGGCTGGATTGTTTATCTACGAATTAATACTGGTTTGTACTTAACATTACTAACGTACAACCTTCAACAACCTGTATGTTTTTTTTCTTAGCCAAATCAACAAGTTCATCATTTTCAGTACCCGGATTAAAAATGATGCGTTTGGGTTTCAGTGAAAGTATATACTCATAATATTCCTGTTGATGTTGCGGGTTCAGATAGAGTGTTACAGTATCGATATTGTCAAATTGCTTTTTCCCCGTTTCTATGGTAACATCTTCAACCATTGTATGTTTCCGGCCAAGTGCTGTTACCGGATGTCCATGATTTCTTAATCGCTGAATGGCAAGGTAGCTATATCTCGAAGGATTATCAGAGGCACCGAGCACAAGGGTTTTCTTTTTTACCATGGTGTAAAACTAAATCTAATTTACTTTAAGTGTATAAGTTCCCTTTTTCTTAGTTGCAGAAGTTCACGGTAACAAATGCTCATATACCATATAGCAAGAAATGGAGAGAAAAGAAGCAGGCCTAAGAGATAAAAGATAATCACAGGCGTCTTGAAATAGAGTAACAACAGGCTAACTGCTCCTGTAATGATGACCCATACGATTGCCTGGCCAAATAGGCGTCTTTTTTGAAAGAACTGAAGCCCTCTACTATCTATATGGTGGATTATAAGACTCAGTATTTGCCAGGATCCCAATAAATAGTAGAAGTAAAAATAAAGTTGCTCTTCATTTGTAAAAAGGAAAACAACCAGGCCAGCCAAAAAGAGTAATACCTGAATTCCCAGGTCCGCAATTTTAATTTTTTTTCGCATGATAACGATACTAAAATTATGATAGAAGAAGGGTGTTCCCTTTAGTGGGTATAAACCGGAGAATTATTTAAACAGTTTGACCAGGTTCCCTACAAACCAGTTTTCTTCGGCTTTGATCATCGTATCCAGTGTTTTGTCAGCTTGTTTACCCAGTTTTTTAATACTGCTGACGGTGTCCACAAATGTTTTTACATGTTTGTCTCGTTTATCTCCTTCCACTTCTTCCAGTTTATCCAGTAACTGCAGCATAGGTTCCAGTTCTCTTTTCTTTCTTTCCTTTACAATCTGTTTTACCACTTTCCAGATATCTTTTTCTGCCGTAAAATATTCTTTACGTTCACCTGTCAGCAATACTCTTTCCACCAGGCCCCAATTAATAAGTTCCCTGATATTCATATTTGTATTTCCCCTGCTGATGTTGAGCTCCTCCATTATATCGTCTTGCGTAAGCGGATCAGGACTTACTAATAATAAGGCATGAATCTGCGCCATAGTCCGGTTGATTCCCCAATGTGTACCGAAGGCTCCCCAACTACTGATAAATTGTTGTTTTGCTTCTGTAAGTTTCATGGGACAAAGCTACAGTGCTGTTTCCGAATTTTCAAAATTTATTGAAAATATATTTTGAAAATGCTTCATTGGGTATGCCTGCAATTCAGTAATTTGGAATCATGAAAAGGATTGTTTTATTTCTTCTGTTGCTATTAGGGTTTCTGTTAGCAGAAGCACAGCAAAAGCCATTCCGCTTTGCTTTTATCTCTGATACACATATTGGTTCTCCCAATGGTTCAGCTGAAGAGGATCTGCGGAGAACTATACGGGATATCAATGCGATGAAGGATGTAGTTTTTGTAGTACTGACGGGAGATATCACCGAACTGGGGACTAATGAAGAATTAAAACTTGCCAAAAAGATACTCGACAGTTTGAATATACCCTGGTATATTATACCGGGCAATCATGATACCGGGTGGAGTGAAAGTGGCGGTGTCATGTTCACGACTGTTTTTGGTTATGATAAGTTCAGTTTTGAATACAATGGAATGAGGTTTTTGGGTTGTGCATCCGGTCCTTATGTGCGGATGAGTGACGGGCATGTGCCAAGGGATGCGGTGAACTGGCTTGATGAAGAACTAAAGAAAATAAAACCCCAACAACCGGTGATATTTCTGAATCATTACCCGATTGATAATGGATTGGATAACTGGTATGAAGTCACTGATCGCCTCCGTAATTATAATACCTGGGCAATCCTTTGTGGGCATGGCCATTCTAACAGGGCATTGAATTTTGAGGACATTCCGGGTGTAATGGGAAGGTCAAACTTACGGGCAAAAGCAAACGAGGGAGGCTATAACCTGGTGGATGTAAGAAATGATTCAATTCTTTTTACTGAACGGAAACCCGTCTCAGCGGTTCAGAAAACATGGACCGGTGTCAAAGCAGAGTTGAAGAATTATAGTACAGGTAAAAAATTTCCAAGACCTGATTACTCAATTAATGAAAAATATAACCAGGTAAAAAGAATATGGGAAAACTCATCCGATGCTAATATCATTTCTACACCTGCAGTGGCAGATGAGAAAGTATTCGTTGGTAACCAAAATGGATTGATGACATGTTTTTCAATTAAAGATGGTAAGCCCCTGTGGAAATTTAAAACAGCAGGTGCTGTTTTTTCATCACCTGCAGTCGCAAACGGAAAAATAGTGTTTGGTTCAGGTGATGGCAATGTGTATTGTCTGGACTTGAAAAAGGGGAAACTTGAATGGAAATATAAGGCCGGTGCCTCCGTTCTTGGTTCGCCAGTTATAAATGGGGATACGATATTTATTGGCGGCAGCGATCATGCATTTGTTGCTTTGAATAGTCGGAATGGAAAGTTTATCTGGAAATTCTCTGGGTTGGATGGCCCGGTTGTCAGTACTCCCTTATTATATGATGGCAAAGTGATCTTTGGTGCCTGGGACAGGCATCTTTATGCGTTGAACAGTGCTACCGGACTTTTACAATGGAAATGGAACAATGGTTCAGCTATTCGCAATTATTCTCCGGCATCCTGTATACCGGTGGCTGCTGATGGAGTTGTTTATATTATGGCACCAGATCGTTTTGTAACCGCTATTGATGTGGCCACTGGGGAAACATTATGGAGAAATAAAGATGCCGGAGTCCGTGAATCTATTGGTATTTCTGAAGATGGTAACTGGGTGTACGGGAAAACTATGCAGGACACCATTGTAGCATATGCCGCCAATCGTAAGAAGCAATCGGCTGCCTGGAAATTGCATGCAGGTTTTGGCTATGAGCATGTGCCTTCGATGCTGATAGAAAAAGATGGATTCGTTTTCTTTGGTACAAAGAGTGGTGTTGTTTATTGTATAGATCCAAAGGAGAAGAAAATTATTTGGATGCATAAAATTGATAATTCCATGGTGAATACCGTACGGGTACTGGATAAAAACCAGCTCGTTGTTTCAACAATGGATGGTAAACTTGTTTTACTTAAGTGTATTTCAAACTGAAAGTATTCAGAAATCAGGATGCCAGGTTTCTTTTTTTCCTGATGGGTGGCTTTGTTAATGCTGTACCCAGCCACCCAATCAATCCAATGGCCAAAGTGACAGCGCCAATCCACAGAAGAAATGTTGAATGATTTCCATCAAGGAATTTTAATACGAAACTGAATAGCAAAGAAGAGATACTGGTAACAAAGAATAATGTTAACCAAGAAAAATCTTTCATTTCTTTTTCTTCCATAGCATTGGATTTATACTGTATGGTAATGTCAAAATATACTTATCAGCTTAACGAACATATCTTCATTTTCTTTTATGGTGATACACTATCAATTCCTTTAGGATAAAAAACTAATAATAAAAATCCGGTCATTCAAGTGTTTGTAATAAAAAAGCTACCCATAAGGTAGCTTTACTTGTGGAATAAAGTATTATTACTTTAAAGCAGCATCGTAATAGGGTTCTCCAGGTATTTTTTGAAAGTTTGCAGAAATGCAGCACCACTTGCCCCATCCACACTACGGTGATCACAGCTAAGGGTTACTTTCATTACATTACTGACACCGAATCCTTCTCCTTTTCTAACTACTATTTCTTTAATTCTGCCTACTGCCATTATGCAACTGTCGGGTGGATTGATAATAGCAGTAAATTCTTCTATATCCATCATGCCAAGGTTGGATATGGTAAATGTATTACCACTGAATTCATTGGGTTGTAATTTCTTATTTTTTGCTTTTCCTGCCAGCTCTTTACTTTCTGAAGCTATCTGCGGAAGTGTTTTCTGGTCAGCAAAACGAATAACTGGCACTATCAATCCATCTTCAATGGCCACTGCAATACCAATATGGATGTGATGGTTGCGACGGATCTTGTCCCCCATCCATGATGCATTAATGGCAGGATGCTGACGAAGCGCCAGTGCAACAGCCTTAACTACCATATCATTAAAGCTGATCTTGGCAGGGCTTATTTCATTCAGTTGAGATCTGGCAGCCATTGCATTATCCATATTGATCTCCATCGTAAGATAGAAATGCGGGGCGCTGAATTTACTTTCTCCCAAACGTTTTGCAATCACATTGCGCATCTGGGAATTGGGGATATCTGTATAACCCTCTTCTGTGTTTCCTGTAAACGCAGCAAGCGGTATTGCGGCTGCAGCTGTTGCTTTTGTTACTTGTTGCACATTTTCTGTAGCCGGTGTTTTATAATTGTCAATATCTGCTTTAATTATTCTGCCGCCATCTCCTGAACCGCTGATAGCTTTGATATCTATTCCTTTTTCTGCAGCTAATTTCTTTGCAAGCGGAGATGCTTTTACTCTTCCATTTTCGGTTGATGTTGATGTGACAATTTGAGTAGTGGATGCAGTGGCAGGCCCGGAAGAAGCTTTTGAACTTTGAGCAACCGGCTGTGGACTAACTCCGCTTTTCGTGGCGGCAATGATAGCGTCAATATCTACTTTCCCCTTTTCACCAATAATACAGAGCAGGCCATTCACCGGAATTTTTTCGCCTTTTTGAGCGCCAATGTGTAACAGGGTTCCGTTTTTATAGCTCTCCAGCTCCATGGTGGCTTTATCAGTTTCAATCTCAGCCAGCACTTCACCTTTTTTTACTGCGTCACCTACATTTTTGTGCCAGGCAGCAATCACTCCCTCTTCCATCGTATCACTCAGTCTTGGCATCAAGACCACTTCATCCATTTTAGCAATATCGATTGTGGTTGGTGAAACTATTGCCGGTACAGCTGCCGGTACAGGGGTAGTTTCTTTTTTTTCTGGTCCGGTTACTGTATTCCCCGAGTTTTGTTTTATTAGCGAGGAAATGTCTTCCCCGGGAGTGCCGATAATTGCAAGGAGATCATTCACCTGAAGTTTACCACCTTTATCACTTCCAACATGTAATAAAACACCGTCTTTGTAGCTCTCCAGTTCCATGGTGGCTTTATCAGTTTCCACTTCAGCCAGCAGGTCCCCTTTTTTTACTGCATCACCCACTTTTTTATGCCAGGCAGCGATGACTCCCTCAGTCATGGTATCGCTCAGGCGGGGCATTAATATCACTTCAGCCATTAGCCTTTAAATTTTGGTCGAAATTAAGGTAAAAAGAGCAATAGTAAACTGTTGGCAATCGGGTTGTGAATGATCAGTAGTCCAGCTCCAGCCTGATCCTGTCTTTCAATTCTTTGACCAGTGGATATTGATCCGCCATTTTTTGAAACTGTTCTTTAGCCGTAAGTGTTAATTCAATTTTAGGCCTGTCATCGGCATTTTCTTCTACTATTACACTAAACTGCAGTAACCTGTTCTGCAACTGCTGTTGTAAAAAGTGAAACAATGTGTTTCTTTCCTGTTCGATGAATTTCTGCTCAATATTGTTGGCTGTGATGGCTTCAAATGTGTTTTCATCCTTTATACGAAGTACAGCTAATTCAAAGGGCTGAGCCGCAGGGTTTCTGGCTTCTTTTAACCTGGCAATGTAGTCACTCCACGCTTTTTTTAACGAATCTTCCTGCAGGGAGTGATTAATATTATTGTTGCCGTTGCTGCCATTTCCCTGGTACTGCCTCCTGATCTTATCAAGAGCTGAAATTTTTGTTCCTGTTTTTGTTTGTTGATTACCTGCTGCAGGGTTTTGACTGGAGGCTGGTTGATAATCGGGCAGGGGTTCACTAACGGCAGGGGTTTGAATGATCAGCCTCGCCTCACTTTCTTTATTCGGTCTCGTAATTGCCTTTTCCGTTACTTGTGTAGAACCTGTAAATGCTTTGATGGCAACAGAACGGAAAGCCAGGGGTGCTTCAACTATTTTTTTTTTACTAATACCTGTTGCATCAGTGGTTACCTCGATAGCCTGTTGCAGGTAACAAAGTTTGATCAATGTTAATTCAACATGTAGACGTTTATTCCTTGCAGCTTTGTAATTAATCTCCGCTTCGCTCAAAATATTTAATGCACTTATCAGCAGGGGGAGTGATACTTTTTTAGCTGTGGCAATATACTTGTCTTTAAAACTTTCTACCACTTCCAGCAGGACGGCTGCTTTTTCATCCTTACATACCAGCAGGTTTCGAATAAATTCTGCAAAATCATTGAGTACCAGGTCTCCTTCAAAACCTTTGCGGTTGATATCATCATACAGCAACATGGCACCGGATAGATCCTGCTGCTGCATGCAATCCAATAGCTTGAAATAACAGTCAGCATCCAGGATGTTAAGGTGTTCTAATGTGTTGGCATAATTAAGTTCGCCATTCGTAAAACTTACAATTTTATCCAATATGCTTAACGCATCCCGCATGCAGCCCTCACTTTTTTGGGCGATGATCTGCAGGGCAGCCTTTTCGGCACTTATCTCTTCCTTTTTGCATATTTCTTCCAGGTGCTGAACGGTATCGTTGGTGGTGATCCGTTTGAAATCGAAGATCTGGCAACGGCTGAGTATTGTGGGGAGAATTTTATGTTTTTCCGTAGTTGCTAAAATAAAAATGGCATAGGGTGGTGGTTCTTCCAGTGTTTTCAAAAAAGCATTAAAAGCGGATGAACTCAGCATATGAACCTCATCAATCACATACACTTTGTATTTACCTGTTTGAGGAACAAAGCGAACCTGGTCCACTAAATCACGGATATTATCTACTGAGTTATTAGAAGCAGCATCCAATTCAAAATAATTCATCGAAGCACCATCATTGAATGAGGTGCAACTCTGGCATTTATCGCAGGCTTCTCCCTCTTTAGTAGGTTTTTCGCAATTAATAGTCTTGGCTAAAATCCTTGCACAGGTTGTCTTGCCTACCCCTCCTGGTCCGCAAAAAAGAAATGCATGTGCCAGTTGCTGATGTTTGATCGCATTCTTTAATGTAGTGGTTATATGCGATTGTCCCACCACTGTATCAAAAGTCTGCGGCCTGTATTTCCGTGCCGAAACGATGAATTTATCCATACCGCCTGCAATTTAAGAAACCCGGCCTAGCTGCCCGAAAAAGGATATTCTTTGTGAATAAGTTTTAGGATAAGATCGGATGCGGTTTAAATTCTTTCGTCCTGTCAAATAAATAGCGATAGGTTGTCAGTTTCCGGGTGCGGAAGGTGTCGCCAAAATTTTCTGCCACATTAATCATTTTTGGGTTGAAATCACCAATCCATTGCATTTCGTATTCTTCATATTTGTTCATCGGATGAACCACGAGTTTTGCCTCATTGATCATATAGGCATCAACACCAGTGCCATGGAATTCAGGAATCACCCCAAAAACCAACCCGGTAAATCTTATGTTTTTTCTGGTTTTCTTAATCCAGAGAAATTTTAGTTTATGCCAGAGGTCAAATTTGCCATTGAGGTATTTGAACCATTGGTTCAGGTCGGGCAGGTTGACAAAAATGGCAATGGGGTTATCATTGTGATAAACAAACCAAACAATCTTCTCATCCATGACCGGTTTCATTTTCTTAAACATCGAGTACACCTGTTCTTTTTTCAATTCTTTCAACCCACCGTGACCCGCCCATGCCTTGTTATATACAATTGCAAAATCAGTTGCAAATTTTTCCAGTTGGTTCTTATCAATATAACGGGATGAAAATGCAGGGTCTTTGGCTAACTGGGCATGCCTGTCAAGGATTTTTTGACTTACTTCTTTTCTGGGGTCCAGTCCAAAACAAATCTGGTTAAAAAAGCATTTAAAACCATAGGTCTCGAAAAGTTCACGGTAATAAGATTTATTATAATTCATGCAGTATGGCGGTGGTTGAAAGCCTTCTACCAGCAAACCCCACCAGCGGTCCCGTTCACCAAAATTGATAGGGCCATCCATAGCCTGCATCCCTTTTTGTATCAGCCAGTGTTTGGCTACATCAAATAGCATATCTGCAGCCAATTGATCATTGATACAGTCAAAAAAGCCAATACCGCCTACAGGTACATCATCACCTTTATTCTTATATTTTTTATTTGTAAAAGCGGCGATACGCCCTGCCAGTTTTCCAGTATTATCCTTTAATATCCAACGGGTCGCCTCTCCGAATCGAAAAGCTTTGTTTTTTTCAGGATCAAAGACATCATTGATGTCTTTATCCAATGGTCTTATATAATTGGGATCGTTTTTGTACAATTCAACATTAACCCGGATAAATTCTTTGGATAGTTGTGGCGTTGTGACTTCTGTCAATTGCATGATGCAAATGTAGGAAAGAGAAAATATTTATTCCCGGTTCAGGCTATCTGCTGCATCCTTGTCAGTTTTTTATAAACTCCTTCTTCAATTTCAACCAGTTCATTATGATGGCCTCTTTCAATGATCTGGCCTTCATGCAGTACGATGATCTCATCGGCTTCTTTGATAGTACTGAGACGGTGAGCAATAACGAGAGTAGTTCTTCCTTTCATCAGTTTACCCAGGGCATCCTGAACAATTCGTTCAGATTCGGTGTCAAGTGCTGAAGTGGCTTCATCCAATATCAGTATGGAAGGGTTTTTGAAAACAGCACGGGCAATGCAAAGCCTTTGCCGCTGTCCACCGGATAAGCGGATGCCACGGTCGCCAATTGAAGTTTGATAACCATTTTCAGTTTGCCTGATAAAATCATGAGCATTGGCGATCCTGGCGGCTTCCATTACTTCTTCTTCGGTGGCATCCGGTTTGCCAATGGCGATATTATTAAAAATAGTATCGTTGAAAAGGAATGTCTCCTGGGTTACAAAACTCATATGACTTCGGAGTGATTCCATTTTATAATCCCGTACATCAATGCCATCCACCAGCACTGCACCATTTTTTACATCGTAGAAACGGGGAATTAAGTCGGCAATGGTTGATTTGCCAACACCTGAAACTCCTACTAAGGCAACTGTTTTTCCTTTAACAATAGTGAAACTTACATTTTTCAGAACAGGCATGTCGCTATAACTAAAGTCTACATTTCTGAATTCAATTGCATACTTGAATTCATTCAATTCCGCAGCATCATCCTTATCTTTTACTTCAATCGGCTTATCAATAATTTCCAAAATTCTTTCACCGGCTGCCCGTCCTCTTTGAATATTGGCGCCAGCTACTACCATCGCTTTGGCAGGACGTAAAACCTGTGAAAAAATAGCGATGAAAGCAATAAATTCACTGGCCTGAATGCCGGCAGCAGTTTGCCCATTTTGTAAGATCAGACTTCCACCATATAACAATATACCTGCAACCACAATAACACCGGCTGCTTCAGAAAATGCAGGGGCCATTTCTCTCCTCTTGAAGCCCTGCAGGCTGGCATTGCGGTAAAAATCATTTTCCTTGCTGAATTTTTTCAATGTAAATCCTGTGGCATTAAAGGCTCTGATGATGCGCATCCCGGTTAGTGTTTCATCCATAATAGTAAGCAAACGGCCAATGGAAGCCTGGGCATCCTTTGCATCTCTTCTCAATCTTTTTTGTACCGTCGCAATGCCTAATGCTGATATTGGAATGATGATAAGAGTGAACAATGTGAGCTGTGTGGAAATAGCAAATAATGCAACAAAATAGCCGATTATCAGGGAAGGCTCTTTAAACAATACTTCCAAAGAATTTGCTGCCACTCCTTCAATTTCAAATACATCTGAATTCATTCTGGAGATCAGGTCACCTTTGTGTTCTTTTGTAAAAAATCCCATATGGAGGTGATTGATCTTTTCAAATAATGCTTCCCGGATTCTTTTTACCAGCAGTGTCCTGGCTTTAATTAAGGTACGCTGTGCCAGGTATCGAAACAGGTTGGCAAGCAGCACTGCGCATACAATCACAAAGGTGATGAAGTAGAGGGCATAAACCGGATTGACCGCTTTTAACCGGTACACCTGGTAATAAAAAATATCCTTAAAGAAATTCGCCGACACTGAAAAGGTAGGGGGTGATAAAATCTCTTTACCTGAGTTGTTGTCAAAAAGGACATTTAATAAAGGGATAATTAAGGCAAACTGAAAAACACTGAAAATGACGGCCAGTATTGTAAATGCAAAAAATGGTATTACAAACCAACGGTAAGGCCGGGCATAAGCCAGAAGTTTTTTATAAACTTTCATTATTAGCTACAGATAAAAGTATTTTAATAAAGTGAACGGTACACTTCCAGGTACTCCCTGGCCGCCTTATGCCAGTTGAAGTTATAGCTTCTTGCTTTTATTTTTTTCCGCAACCCGTTGGCATTATACAATTCCATCCCGTCATGAAATACCTGCCGGACATGCTCGGCATTGAAATCATGAAAGTAAAAAGAAACATCGCCGCCAATTTCAGGTAAAGCAGTTCTGTCAGATAGAAAAAGAGGTTTGCCGCAACTCATCGCTTCCACAACGGGAAGTCCAAATCCTTCGGAAATGGATGGAAAGGCAAACGCACTGCAATTATTAAAATACCATGATTTTTCATTTTCGGTGACCCTTCCCAATAAATGGACATTATCCTGAACACCCAATTCTTTTGACTTGTTTTGTATAAATGAAAGATAATTTTCATCATCATGTTTTCCGGCTATCAGGAGTTCCATTGTATTCTGCTGGAGTAATGGGAGCAGTACATGAAAATTCTTTTTACGGTGGATAACACCAATTGAAAAAAGAAAAGGTTTTTGGGGTTTGTAAGATCCCAACGTCAACTCCGGTTTTTGCAGCAGGTTGCTTCCATTATGAATTACGAAGAGTGGCTTGCTTTTGATATCACAATGCTGTAATACATCTTTTTTACTATACTCTGAAATACACACTATGACGTCGGCCCTGTTGATCAGGCGTTGAAGGTATTGCAGGTATTTACTCTTTTTGGCGGTTGATTTTTTTTTCGTCATACATGAAATTCAGGTCGTGAATGCTGAGCACAACTTTTATCTTTTTATTCAGCATGGGCATGTAATGAGTGTTTTGGTATGTGGCATGCCAGATATCAAAAGAATTTAATGCGGGCAATTTGAATTTATGAAATGGGCTTTGTGTAAGGTGGTTGCTGGTTGTAAATGACCAATCCTGCTGAGCCGGGGGAGAATAAAAGTGTAGTTGTTCTTCTCTGAGGTTTATATTTTTCTCCAGGTATTTTCCAAGGTTGAGGCAATAGTGGTAAAGCCCAGTGTCCGGGTATTTCATTCGTTCACAATCAAAAATAATCTTGTGCATTTGCCCAGGTTAAAATTAAATTGCCAGCCTTGTTTAAAAATCTTGCAATTGTTTGCAAGTTTATGGGTTCTGCGGCAATAATCAGAAAACCCTTCCAAATGATTGGTAAACATAAAATACCCGATTGTAACTATATTTCTTTTTTTATATAATAATGCAGGTTACATTTATTTAGCCAGGGCGTACCAATGGACGGGCATTTCGAAATTGAAAATTTTGGGAACCTGATGGCTAAAAGAAAAATGAAAATAATTCTCGACTGCGAGTTGATGAAGCATCCCAATTCCGGGTTGTACCATTATTGTCTGAATTTGGGTTTATCGGTAAAGCCGCAATTGAAGGAAGCCGGAACCGGTACTATTTCATTTTATGTACCTCCGGCAGAGATAAACTCTTTTGGTCCTGATTCAAATTGCATTCCTGAAAAGAAAACTTTTTGGAATTTATTTTCCCCTTCTTCGCTTTCCTGCGATATATGGCATGCACCATTCCAGTCGGGAAGGATTGTACCTGATAAGAAAAAGTTTCCCGGTACCAAAGTGCTGTTAACCATTCATGACCTTAACCCCCTGCATGAAGGGAAGCCGATTGAGGAACAGAAAAAAAGTCTTTCGCATACACAATCTTTAATTGATAAAGCAGATGCTCTTGTCTGTATATCACAGTTTTGTAAGGAGGATGTGTTGCAGCATTGTAAAGTCGGCAATAAGCCGGTTTATGTGATTCGCAATGGTACTCATAAAGTTCATACTCCTGAGTTAAGAAGTACATCATATCATCCAGTACGGCCTTTTTTATTTGGAATGGGGTATGTCAACCGGAAAAAAAACTATCATGTGTTACTGCCACTCCTGGAGAATGAAGAAATAGAATTGATTATTGCCGGCCGGCTGGATGAGCAGGAATATGTAGAAAATATAAAAAAGCAGGCTGAGAAAATGGGGGTCATTGAAAGGTTGCACTTACCGGGGCCTGTTTCAGAAGGTGAAAAAGCATGGTACTATCAAAACTGCCTTGCTTTTGTACATCCCTCATTGGCAGAAGGCTTTGGTGCGCCGGTAGTAGAAGTGATGCAGTTCGGAAAGCCTTTATTCCTCTCTTCCCTCACGTCTTTGCCAGAAATTGGCGGGGATGTAGCATTTTATTTTAACTCTTTTGAAGGAAAATCTATGCAGCAGGTATTTCAAAAGGGAATGAGGGATTATAATGCGATTGGTTTGGCAGAACGTATTAAAAAGCGAAGTGCCGAGTTTAACTGGGAACAAAAAGCAAAGGAATACCTTGCAGTGTATAAATCACTGGCCGGGTAAAATATACAACATCATGTCAGAAAGAAAATGGAACATATCTCTCCAGCAAGATGCCGGACGCCGGAGAACTGAATTGTGCAAAGCCCAGGATTTTCATACCGTTTGGTACAAAAGGTGGTGTGCAGAAATGAATGAAAAACCGCGGTTTCATCGCAAGCAATGGGAGTTTGTATATAATATGCAGGCATTGTGGGAGCGGGGTTGTATTGGTCCCGGAAAAAAAGGATTGGTTTTCGCTGTTGGCACCGAACCTGCCCCGTCTATTTTCGCAAAGTATGGTTGCGAGATCCTGGCTACCGATATTTTCCCCCAAAAAGGAATTGAAAAAGGGTGGACTACTGATAATCAGCTTTGCTTCGGACTCGAATCATTAAACACCAGGATGCTATGTGAGGAAGCTGTGTTTTTGGAAAAAGTTAAATACCGGGCAGTGGATATGAATGAAATTCCAGATGACCTTGAAGAATTTGACTTCAATTGGTCAAGCTGCTCTTTTGAACATCTGGGAACAATTGAAAAAGGTCTGAATTTTCTCAAAAACCAATTGAAAACAATCAGGCCAGGTGGTTGGGCTGTTCATACAACAGAGTTCAATGTATCATCAAATGATGAAACCCAGGATAATAATGACACGGTGATTTTCAGATACCGGGATATAGAACGTTTGATAAAAGAACTCAGGCAATCAGGACATTTTGTGGAGGACCAGGATTACTCCCTTGGAGGGATGCCTGAAGATTTCCAGGTAGATACGATTCCCCATCAGCAGGACATACATCTTAAATTACAGATTGACAGGTTCGTAGTTACATCCCTGGGGCTCATTATTCAAAAAAAGCAATAGGTACTCTTCTTTAAACTGGAATTCCGGGTAGTAGTAAACCGGTTTCCAACAGGCTTTTCCACAGTCCGAAAATCTTTGATTTTCAAATTGGCGGATTAACCCCGCCCCCTTACCTTTGCGGCCTGAAAAGTAACCCTCCTAATAAACACTTTATATGGCAAACGTAGGTAAAGTAAAACAGGTAATTGGTGCCGTAGTCGACGTACAGTTCGATGGCAAACTCCCTGAAATTTATAATGCTTTAGAACTGAAAAGAGAAAATGGTGATACGCTTGTTCTTGAGGTGCAGCAGCACCTGGGTGAAGACAGTGTTCGTACCATTGCTATGGACGGAACAGAAGGCCTTGTTCGTGGTACTGAAGTCGTGGATACAGGTATTGCGATTGCCATGCCAATCGGCGAAGGTATTAAAGGACGTTTGTTCAATGTGACTGGTGACCCGATTGATGGATTACCTGCAGTGAGCAAGGTAGGTGGCCGCCCGATTCATAATATGCCACCCATGTTTGAAAATCTAAGTACTGCCACTGAGGTATTATTTACCGGTATTAAGGTTATTGACCTGATTGAGCCCTACTCAAAAGGCGGAAAAATTGGTTTGTTTGGTGGTGCAGGTGTGGGTAAAACCGTTTTGATCCAGGAATTGATCAATAATATCGCCAAAGCATATGCGGGGGTGTCTGTGTTTGCCGGTGTAGGGGAAAGAACCCGTGAAGGAAATGACCTGATGCGTGAAATGATCGAAGCAGGCATCATGAAATACGGTGATGCTTTCAAACATAGTATGGAAGAAGGTGGTTGGGATTTGAGCAAAGTGGACATGAAGGAATTAGCTGAATCAAAAGCAACTTTCGTTTTCGGGCAGATGAATGAACCTCCCGGCGCAAGGGCAAGGGTGGCTTTGTCTGGTTTAACCATTGCAGAATACTATCGGGATGGTGACGGACAAGGGAAAGGCCGTGACATCCTGTTCTTCGTTGATAATATCTTCCGTTTCACCCAGGCTGGTTCTGAGGTTTCAGCACTGTTGGGTCGTATGCCTTCGGCAGTGGGTTACCAACCTACACTTGCTACTGAAATGGGTATCATGCAGGAACGGATCACTTCTACAAAGAATGGTTCTATTACCTCCGTGCAGGCGGTTTACGTACCTGCGGATGACCTGACTGACCCCGCTCCCGCGACTACATTTGCCCACCTCGATGCAACGACGGTGCTCTCAAGAAAGATTGCCGACTTAGGTATTTATCCTGCGGTTGACCCATTGGATTCTACTTCAAGAATTCTTTCTCCGTTAATCGTTGGTGAAGCGCATTATGAATGTGCCAACCGTGTAAAATCAATGTTGCAGCGTTATAAAGAGTTGCAGGACATCATTGCCATTCTTGGTATGGATGAGTTGAGTGATGAGGATAAACTAGTGGTAAGCCGTGCAAGAAGAGTACAACGTTTCTTATCGCAGCCATTCCATGTGGCAGAGGCTTTCACTGGCCTGAAAGGTGTACTGGTGCCGATTGAAGAAACGATCCGCGGTTTCAATATGATTATGGACGGTGAAGTGGATGAATATCCGGAAGCCGCTTTCAACCTTGTAGGTACTATTGATGATGCAATAGAAAAAGGTAAGAAACTGTTAGCACAGGCACAGGGTTAATTATTAAACTATGAACTTAGAAATTTTAACACCGGAGAAAAAATTATACAGCGGCGAAGTGTACGGTGTGCAAATGCCGGGCATCAGCGGAAGTTTTGAAGTATTGGACAGGCATGCTCCTCTGGTAAGTGCCTTAAAACCGGGTCGTTTAAAAGTGTTGAAGGATAAACAAAACTCCCTGGTCAACTTTGACATACAAGGCGGATTTGTGGAAGTGCTGAATAATAAAGTAACGGTACTTGTGGAAGGCGCAGTATCTGTAGAATAATTAAATCCGAAAAACCGGATTGTCCAGGACTTTGAAAACTTATTGTAAACCTCCCGATTTACGGGAGGTTTTTTCATGTGATTTGGGTATAAAAATAAATACAAACCAGGGGGTCTTAATTCAATTGCGGGTCAATTGGAAAATTTACCATCATTTCATAATCACCGCCCATATGCCGGAGTGAGTCTTTCCATATTTCCGTAAAGTCTTTGTGAAATACCAGTTTTCTGTTGGCTTTTACCGTAAGCCAGGTTTTTTCATTCATTTCACTATCCAATTGCCCCTCACTCCAACCCGAGTAGCCAATATAAAACCGGATTTTATTTGTATCAATCGCTCCGCTTTTTACCAGGTTCACCAGTGCATCAAAATCACCACCCCAATAAACTCCTTTTATCACTTCCTGCCCACCGGGAATAAGATCAGGATATTGGTGTAAAAAATGTAAGGAGTCAATTTGTACCGGTCCGCCATAAAAAACGGGCAATTTATGACCTTCCAGTTCGGGAATTAACTCATCCAGTGTGTTTTCATATTGGCGGTTCAATACAAAACCAAAGCTCCCTTCCTCTTTATGCTCGCATAAGAATACTACAGTCCTTAAAAAATTAGGGTCTTTAAGAAACGGGTCAGCAATCAACAATATACCGGGGGCGGGTTCAATCATACTTCAATTTAGGATGAAAATTCATTTTTTTAAATTTCTGTTCAAAATTTGTTTACCTCAATGATTATTTAGCTTCCATATGGGATAACTTTTTGTAAAACACCGTTAAAATAGCGGTAATACCCTGTTCAGGGGATTGGTGGCAGTTTTTGAAATGTATTTTTGTAAGGTTAATTGGTTTAAGAATGTTGTTGGCCTGATAAATTTATTGCAATCAGCAGTTAAGTATTGAAGTAGTATCTTACGACCCAATTTTTGATTTAAGTGAAACGCATATTTACAATCATCACCGTTTTAATCAGCCTGTCCCTGATAGGTATTATTGTCATACAGGTATCCTGGATAAAGAACATGGTGTTACTGCGGGAGGAGCAGATCAAACATAATGTGGAAGAGAGCACCAAAATGGTAGGAAATGAATTGTCTCAACATAAGGGCAGTTATGCTTCCGGGCTTAACCGGCGGGGATTTCTTTCCGAAGAGCTCGGTATTGATTTATTTAAACCGGTGACCATCGGGCAACGGTTTGATGTTGAAGAAATTAAAAAAAGATTTAATAAAGCCTTTTTACAGAATAATTTAAAAGATATCCAATTTGAATTTGGTATTGCTTCGTTTGACAGGCTTGGGAATAATGTATTCGAGAAAATATCTCCCAATTTTATTAATGCATATGAAGACACACTGAATAATTTTTCATTCAATTGGGGATTGGAAGCGCTAAGTGGAACTGCTGGTGAGAACCTTGGTGTGAATGAAGTTTTATTTGTGGTTATTCCCAATATCAAAGGCCTTGTTTTAAAATCACTGCGTTGGAAGATCGCTACTTCTATACTTTTCACATTGATCATTCTGGCGGCATTTTACCTTACTGTTCGTACCGTACTCCGGCAAAAGAAACTGGGAGAAATCAAGAACGATTTCATCAATAACATGACGCATGAATTCAAAACACCTATTGCCACTATTTCACTGGCTGTAGATGCCATGCGGAATGAGAAAGTTATAAACGACCGGCAAAAACTCAGTTATTTCAGTGGAATCATCAAGGAAGAGAATCAACGGATGAACCGCCAGGTGGAAACGATACTAAAAGCTTCTCAATTAGAAAAGCAGGAAGTGGATCTTAATATGAAACCAGTTCATGTACATGAAGTGATAAAGGATGTGGTGGATAATTTCACACTGCAGCTGGAGGATAAAAAGGGAAGGGTAGAGCTGTCACTGAATGCCCCAAACGATTTAATTGAAGCGGATGAAGTGCATTTCTCAAACCTGGTGAATAACCTTGTAGATAATGCGGTGAAATATGCCAAAGATAATGCGCCACCTGTAATCAAACTTATTACAAGTTCTAACGGGAAAAATTTCACGGTAAAGATCGAAGACAATGGAATTGGTATGAACCGCGATACAGTAAAAAGAATATTTGAACGATTTTACCGTGCTCACACCGGTAATGTTCATAATGTGAAAGGTTTTGGATTGGGGTTAAGTTATGTAAAAACTGTTGTGGAGGCTCATAATGGGGATATTAAGGCTGAAAGCACTTTAGGAAAAGGCAGCAGCTTTACGATTGAGCTGCCACTAAAAAAAGCTTAACTTCTTTTTGACCAAAGCAAACTTCCGTCACCATAACTTAGAAACCGGAAATTATTATGAAAAGCATATTCATATACACTTTTCCAGTCTTTACCAATTAATGCTGCAACGAGAAGCAATAATGTGGATTGTGGCTGATGAAAATTGGTAATTAATCCTCTTATAATTTTGAACTGATATCCGGGTGCTATCAAAATTTGTGTTTTTGTGATCAGCCTTTCAATTTTATTATCAATCATCCACTCAAGCAGGTATTGCAAAGCATCATGTACCGGAATATTTTTTTCTGCTAACCCATAAGCTTCCCATTGCAGCAGTTCTCCTGGTTCCTGGCTTTTGATTTGTGACTTCTTCACTCCCAGCCAATACAAGCTTTCAATAGTTCTGAGGGAGGTGGTACCTACTGCAATAATATTGTTATCCAGGTTCTGTAAAATATTCTCAATTGTTGATTTGGATACATCAATCCACTCTGCATGCATTTCATGTTCCTGCATGGTTTCAGCTTTCACGGGTTTAAAGGTTCCGGCACCCACATGAAGTGTTACAAAATCTGTTTTAATTTTCTTCTCCTGCAATTTGTTAAAAATATGATCTGTAAAATGAAGGCCGGCTGTAGGCGCTGCTACGGAACCATCATACCGTGCATAAACAGTCTGGTATCTTTCAGTATCCGATTTCTCAGCACTTCTTTTAATATAGGGTGGAAGGGGAATTGCTCCTGCAGTATGGAGAACTTCAGCAAAACTTAATTCTCCGGGTGACCATGATAATTCGATGATAAAGGTATCTGTTCTCTTTTCAACATAGTTTGCTCTGAGAATAATTTCATTGTTGCCGGATTTTATTTTCTTTTCCAGTACTTGCCCCTTTTTCCATTTAGATATTCCGCCTACCAGGCACTGCCATTCTACTTTTGTTTTTTGTAACATCGCAGTGGTTATGTCACTGTACTTTTCATGTGGTTCCAGGCAAAAAATTTCAATCACTGCTCCTGTTTCTTTTTTAAACAGAAGTCTTGCTTCAACTACTTTGGTATTATTAAAAAGAAGCAATGAATGCCCAGGAATATGGTAAGTGATATTTCGATAAATATCTTCTGTTAATGCACCGTCATTGTATATAAGTAGTTTGGAAGCATCCCTTTCCGCTAATGGATATTTAGCAATCCTTTCCTCAGGAAGAGCATAAGTATAATCCTTAATCGATATGTTTTGCGGATCTGCCATAACACAACCAACTGTTGTATTTGATGAGAGGCAAATATCTGAATTACTGGTCTTATTTAGGTAATCAACATGTTATCCACTGCTATTCACAGTCAATTCACTTGTTTTTTTCTACTAATTGACCAACATTCAATGAAAGCCTTTGCCACATTGACTTTTGGCCAAAAATCAGGTGGGGAAAAATTAAATATTGAAAAATTTGGTTGTTAAGTGGGAAAAAGTGTTATTTTGTGTCAATTAATTCAAAATTGACTCAAATCGCTGATAATGACAGGCTTTCTCGGAGAATTCGAGGCTACTTTGGACGCCAAGGGGCGGTTCCTCCTCCCGGCGGGGTTCAAAAAGCAATTGCCGGAAGAGGAAACGGTAAAGTTTGTTATCAACAGGGGATTTGAAAAATGCCTGGCTCTTTATCCCATGCGGACATGGGAGCCACTCTTTGAAAAGATTACCGGCCTGAATGAATTTGACCCCAAACAACGGGAGTTCAGACGGGCATTCCTGAATGGCGCCACTTATGTGGAGCCGGACAGTGCCGGCCGGATACTGTTGCCGCCAAACCTGAAGGCTTATGCCGAGTTGCAAAAGGATATTGTGCTGATGGCGACAGGAGATAAAATAGAAATCTGGGATAGTAATAAGTACAAAAAGATCTTTGATACACTTTCTTCGGACACATTCAGCGATTTGGGAAGAGATGTTTTGGGTGGAGGTAAAACCGAGTAATTACTAATTGTGCAGCAACAGTATCACATACCGGTTCTGCTCGATGAAGTGATTGAAGGGTTAAACATCCGGCCCGATGGGACTTATGTCGATTGCACTTTTGGCGGAGGTGGTCATTCAAGGGCCATTCTTTCAAAGTTAAGTGCAAAGGGAAGGTTGGTTGCTTTTGACCAGGATGATGACGCCAGGAAGAATCTGCCTGATGATGAAAGATTAATTTTTATTTCACACAATTTTCGTCACCTGCAGCGTTTCCTTCGTTTACAGCAAATCACAACTGTAGACAGCATCATGGCCGACCTTGGGGTCAGCAGTCACCAGTTTGATGAAGCGGAAAGGGGCTTCTCTACCCGCTTCAATGCCGAGCTGGACATGCGGATGGATAAGCGGCAAACCGTTACAGCCTTCGATGTGGTAAACACTTATACTGAACAGCGATTGCATAAATTATTTGAGCAGTATGGAGAAGTTACCAATGCCAAAACATTAGCCAAAACAATTGTTCAGGTCAGGAACACAGCATCGCTTAAAACGGTTGATGGATTTAAGAATGCAGTCCGGGAAATAGTAAAAGGAAATCCCAATAAGTACTTCGCCCAGGTTTTCCAGGCATTAAGAATTGAGGTAAATGATGAATTAGGTGCGTTAGAAGAAATGCTGCAACAAGTCCCCACCCTGTTAAAGCCCGGAGGCCGGATAGCGATTATCACTTTTCATTCCCTTGAGGATAGACTGGTAAAGAATTTTTTTCGCCGTGGTTCATTTGATGAGCCGGAAGAGAATCCTTTTATCAATACGGAAACGGTAAATGAACTGAAAGTGATAACAAAGAAGCCGGTGCAGCCTTCGGAGAAAGAAATGAAACAAAACCCCAGATCAAGAAGTGCAAAACTGAGAGTGGCCGAGAAGATAATGATGGTGTGATGGGGATATGACTAAGCTTTTATTACGTACACTATAAAAGGGTATAAAAATCTGGAAAATCTATATCCTTTGAAATCAACCCTGTCTTCGATGAAAGTCGGGGGATGAAAAACCAAACTAACGAGTTAAAAACTCATTTATGCAGGAACAGCAAAATCCAAAAGAACGGGATCCCAGGCTTGACTGGAAGCGATGGCTGAATTATCAGTCTATTGTTAAGCAGGTTCCGTTCTTTTTGTTCCTGGCATTGCTGGCAGTGTTGTATATCTATAATGGACATTATGCAAATAAAACCATCAGGAATATCAACCGAACAGAAAAGGAAGTAAAAGAATTGCAATACGAATACACGGCCATAAAAGGGGAACTGATTTCCCGGAGTAAGCAAAGTGAGTTGATAAAAGCCGTGGAGCCGCTGGGATTGAAAGAGTTGATTGAATCGCCTGTGGTTTTATCGGATAGCAGTAGTATAAAGAAATAGCGAACAACGGACGGACTGCAGGAAGCAGTTATATATAGCATCGAACAACTAATAACGAACACAAGCAAAGCGGCATTGGAAGTAAAACGTGACATACTGTGGAGAGTATATGTTAGTTTCCTTGGCATCGTGGTGCTGAGTTTACTGGTACTCGGAAGAGCCTTCTACATTCAGCGTGTTGAAG
This sequence comes from Chitinophagaceae bacterium, assembly GCA_016719165.1. Lineage (GTDB taxonomy): Bacteria > Bacteroidota > Bacteroidia > Chitinophagales > Chitinophagaceae > JJ008. The sequence goes on from JADKAJ010000003.1 coordinate 308,621, forward strand.
GGAATCACTGGCGCAGTATGAGTGACAGCCTTCATCAGCGGTTTATCGCCCTCGATGCACAACGGGGAACTATCTATAGCGAAGACGGACAGATGCTCAGTACGTCTATTCCCACCTTTGATGTTTATATAGATTTTAATGCCGATGGCCTGAGAGAAAAGAAAGGCAAACGATTTACTGAAAATATAGACTCCTTTTCTATTGCTTTAGCTAATTACTTTGGTGATAAAACAGCAGCTCAGTATAAAAGCGAATTAAAGCTTGCCTACAAAAAGAATACAAGATATTATCAACTGAAAAAGAAACTCAGTTTTGAGCAATACAAAATCTTCAGGGAGTTTCCGTTGGCAAGACTCGGTAGAAATAAGAGTGGGATCATTGTTGAAACGAATAGTAAGCGATTACCTCCTTTTGGTTTATTGGCCAGCAGGACTATTGGTTTATCCCGGGAGCATATGGCCAGTGATGGAAAGATCAAAAAGCAGAATGTAGGATTGGAGAGAAGCTATGATACCATATTAAGTGGTAAAAAAGGACAAAAACTGGTACGCTATATAGCTGGCGGTACTGCGATTCCTATTGAAGGTTCAGAAACAGATCCCGAAAACGGTAAAGATATTTTTACCACACTGGATGTTAAAATTCAGGATATCACTGAAACAGCATTGATGAGAATGATGCTGCAAAGTGAGGCTTTATACGGTACTGCTATTGTAATGGAAACAAGTACCGGTAAAGTAAAAGCGATCGCAAACCTTGGCCGCAGACCCGATGGCAGTTATTGGGAAGATGATAATTATGCTTTACGGGCAACGGAACCCGGTTCTACCATCAAGCTGGTAACACTTTTATCAGTATTGGAAAAAGGAAGCAGTGCTATTGATGATATGGTAGAAGTAGGAAGTGCTGGTCGTTTGCAGGTAGGCCCTAAGATTGTAACGGATGCAGAACGTTCTCCTAAACCATTATTGAGTGTGAAAGAATGTTTTGCCCACAGCTCAAACGTTGGTATGAGCAAATTAGCCTATAAAGCTTTTGGTAATAAGCCACAGGAGTTTAAGGAATTTCTTCATCGCTTTCACCTGGATGTTCGTTCGCCCATCGATCTTACGGATGTTCCGAAACCAACCATGGCTCCGTTGAATGAAAAAGGTAGCTCACTGGGTAATATGTTATGGATGAGTTTCGGTTATGCTTTACAGGTTAGCCCCCTTCATACGTTGACCTTATACAATGCTGTTGCCAACAATGGCAAAATGATGAAACCCTATCTTGTAAGTCATGTACAAAGTGGCGGGATACTTCACAAACAATTTGAACCAACCATAATAGAGGCAAATATTTGCAAACCCGCAGTTATCCAGGCTGCAAGAGCTTCTATGGAAGCTGTAGTAACTGAAGGAACTGCCAGAAGAGTTTTTGCAGGAGTACCATTTCCCATTGCCGGGAAAACAGGAACAGCACAAGTTTCAGACGGCGCAATAAAATACGGGCATGGTGTTTACCAGGCCTCATTCGTTGGTTATTTTCCTGCCGATAAACCACAGTATAGCTGTATCGTAGTGGTTCGTACAAAACCTCATGCAGCTTCCCATTATGGAGGCACCGTTGCAGCTCCGGTTTTTCGGGAAATAGCTACAAAGTTATATGCTATGTATGTTGACAGGAAAGATCCTTCATTGTTTACAACTGTAAAAGATAGTGCTGCTTATTTCTATGCCGGATATTCAACTGATATCAAGAAAGTTTATAAAGCATTAAATGTCCGCTTTACAGATTCTGTAGCACAAAACAATTGGAGTAATGTTTATGCGAGTAATTATCAGCCGGTTTTAAAAGCAAATTCTGTCCGTAAACAGGTAATGCCAAATGTAAGAGGAATGGGTTTGAAGGACGCTCTATACCTGCTGGAAAACATGGGAGTGAAAGTGACAATAAAAGGAAAAGGGAAAATCGCAACACAGTCAATAGCGCCGGGAACCTCATTGGTAAATGGTGTTACTGTAGTACTTGAGTTAAGTTGATAGAAAGTAAAAAAGTTAAAGATCGTTCGTGTTATTACAAGATGTACTATATAAAGTGTCAATCAGGTCAGTATCGGGTAGTACATCAGTTGAAGTAAATGATATACAGATTGATTCAAGACGGGTGAAACAGGGAACAACTTTTATCGCGGTAAAGGGTTCAGCATCAGATGGTCATCAGTTCATTGATAGCGCAATTGAGAATGGCGCAGTAGCAATAGTTTATGAGCAAATACCTGCTTCAATAAAAGCTGGTATTGTGTATGTGGAGGTGCAGAACAGTGCGGTAGCGGCTGCCTTAATGGCAAATAATTTTTATGAGCGGCCATCAGAGAAAGTGAAACTGGTGGGGGTGACAGGAACAAACGGGAAGACAACAATTGCGACTTTATTATATAAGCTCTTTACAAGATTGGGATATACATGTGGATTGTTAAGCACTGTGGAGAATCAGATTGGTGACAAAGTGGTGCCTGCAACGCATACGACTCCGGATGCCATCAGCCTCAACGCATTGCTAAAGCAAATGGCAGATGAAGGTTGTAGTCATGTATTCATGGAAACAAGTTCACATGCTTTGCATCAACACCGGGTAACAGGTTTACAGTATGCAGGCGGCATTTTCAGCAATATCACACATGATCACCTTGACTATCATAAAACATTTGATGAGTATATCCGGGTGAAAAAGTCTTTTTTCGATTCGTTGCCTTCATCTGGATTTGCGATCAGTAATGCGGATGATAAAAGAGGAACGGTAATGCTGCAGAATACCAATGCGAAAAAGTATTACTACAGTTTGAAAACAGTAGCTGATTTCAAAGGAAAGATTTTGGATAATAGCCTGAGTGGTTTGATGATGATCGTAAACGAGGTGGAGGTGCATTTCAGGCTGATCGGGGAGTTCAATGCTTACAACCTGCTGGCAGTATATGGTGCAGCCATTTGTTTAGGAGAAGATAAACAGGAAGTGTTGACGGCATTGAGTGAGCTGACAGGTGCTGAAGGAAGGTTTGATTACCAGGTATCAGCAACGGAAAAAGTAATTGCGATAGTCGATTATGCTCACACTCCTGATGCTTTGCTGAATGTGCTGGCAACCATAAAGAAACTTAAAAAAGGTTTTGAGCAGGTGATTACAGTTGTTGGTTGTGGTGGAGACAGGGACAGGACAAAAAGACCGGTGATGGCGACTGTGGCCTGCGAGCATAGCGATAAAGTGATTTTCACCAGTGATAATCCAAGAGGCGAAGACCCGGCACAGATAATAAAAGACATGGAGGAAGGATTAGCAGTAGCCTATAAAAGAAAATATATCTCGATAGTGGATAGAAAAGAGGCAATAAAAACAGCAATCAGTTTGGCAAAAGCGGAAGATATAGTGTTGATAGCAGGTAAGGGGCATGAGAAATACCAGGAGATTAAGGGAGTGAGGAATCACTTTGACGATAAAGAAGTAGTAAGAGAACTTTTTGAATTATTAGGCAAGTAAATCAATAACCAGCATGCTGTATCATTTATTTGATTGGCTGAAAGAAGAAGGAATAAGGTTTCCCGGAAGTGAACTTTTCAGGTTCATCACTTTCAGGGTACTGGCTGCGGTATTGTTGTCGCTTTTTATAACGCTGGTGTATGGGAAAAAGCTGATAAAATTTTTACAGAAAAAACAAATCAGTGAAAGTATCCGGGAGGAAGGATTAGCAGGTGAGGAGAGTAAAAGAGGTACTCCGACAATGGGAGGTATCATTATTATCCTGGCAATAATTATCCCCACATTATTACTGGCTGATTTGACGAATGTATATGTGCAGGTATTGCTGATAAGTACTGTATGGTTGGGAATCATAGGTTTTATTGATGATTATTTAAAACTGAGAGGCAAGCGGCTGGCACAACAAAAAGGTGAAACCTATAAGAAGTCTGGTAAAGATGGTTTGGCTGGCTGGTTTAAAATTCTGGGACAGGTGGGTCTGGGTATTTTGGTTGGAGCTACGCTCTATTTCAATAGCGAGGTTAAAATTTGGAGAGAGTATGTAGGTAAAGTACCTCCTGCTGATACGACTAATGTTATTGCAAAGAATGTAAATGGCAGCATAAAATATTTTGTTCCAACAAAATCGGTTATAACAACGATCCCATTTGTTAAAAACCATGAATTCAATTATGAAAAATTATTGCCGGCTTCGTGGAGGGATTATACATGGGTTCTTTACATATTGATAGTGATATTCATCATTACGGCGGTGTCAAATGGTGCAAACCTGACCGATGGATTAGATGGACTGGCCACCGGAACATCAGCGTTGATTGGTACACTACTGGGCATTTTTGCTTATGCGAGCGGTAACCTGGTTTTCGCAGATTACCTGAACATAATGTACATACCCAACTTAGGAGAGCTGTCCATTTTTATTGCGGCAATGATTGGAGGTTGCGTTGGTTTTTTGTGGTACAATTCTTACCCGGCCCAGATGTTTATGGGGGATACGGGAAGCCTAACGCTGGGTGGAATTATTGCTTCACTGGCGATTATTGTTCATAAAGAATTGCTGATACCCATTTTCTGCGGAGTGTTTTTAGTAGAGGCACTAAGTGTGATGTTACAAGTAGGATATTTTAAATATACGAAGAGAAAATTTGGAGAAGGAAGAAGGATTTTTTTGAAAGCGCCACTGCATCATCATTACCAGGTGAAAAAATATCATGAGGTAAAGATTGTAACGAGATTTTGGATTGTTACAGTATTGCTGGTTGTGTTGAGTATCGTGACGCTGAAGTTAAGATAGAATACAAACTGGGTTTGTTGATTGGTTCAACTGATTCAGTCAGGATATTACCGAAAAACCCATGATCCAATCCTTAAGAAGACTAACGTTCTGATCCAATCGAATTGTGGTGCAGTTGTATTAAAAAACCAATACTTATGAAGAATCGTGTTCCGTACACAAATCAGAACATGAGCAAAAGGTTTGTCATACTGGGTGGAGGAGAAAGTGGTGTGGGTGCCGCACTACTGGCGAAGAAAAACGGGTATGAAGTATTCCTTTCAGACGGAAGTTCTTTGAAGGATGATTATCGTAGCGAATTAAAGAGTGCAGGAATTGAATTTGAAGAAGGCCGGCACACTGATGACAGGATTCTGAATGCAGGAGAGGTAATGAAAAGCCCGGGGATTCCGGAAAAGGCGGAGATCGTAAAGAAAATCAGGGCAAAAGGAATTACCATCATCAGTGAAATAGAACTGGCTTACCGGTTTAAAGGAGATAGCAAGATCATTGCAATTACCGGGAGCAATGGTAAGACTACCACAACGGCATTGACTTACCATATTTGCAAAACTGCTGGTCTTGATTGCGCATTGGTGGGAAATATCGGTGATTCTTTTGCCAAGCAGGTAGCCGAAGATCCCAAACCCTTATACGTAGTAGAGGTGAGCAGTTTTCAACTGGATGGTATCGAAAGTTTCAGACCAGATGTAGCTATACTAACCAATATTACAGAAGACCATCTTGATCGCTACGATTACAACTTCGGGAATTATATACGCAGCAAATTCCGGATCACTATGAACCAGCAGCATAATGATTATTTCATTTACTGCGCCGATGATGAAGTAACTATGAAATATCTAAACCAGTTCAATATTCAATCAAACCAACTGCCAATAAGTATGAAAAGGGAACTACCAAACGGAGCATTTATTAAAGACGGGGATATGTATGTAAGAACAGGACAGGAATTTACCACTATGAGTGTATTTGATTTTGCATTAAAAGGAAAGCATAATCAGTATAACACGATGGCAGCTTGTGTAGCAGCAACTACACTGGATATACGGAAAGACAAGATCCGTGAAGCAGTGCAGAATTTTCAAAACCTAGAACACCGGATGGAGCATGTAGCAACGGTTCGTGGGGTTGAGTTTATAAATGACAGTAAAGCCACCAATGTAAACTCTACCTGGTATGCATTAGAGAGTATGACAAAGCCAACCGTATTAATCCTGGGAGGGGTGGATAAAGGGAATGATTATGCGCTGATTGAAGACCTGGTGAAAGAGAAAGTTAAAGCAATTATTTGCCTCGGGGCAGATAACCGGAAAATTCATGAAGCGTTTTCTACTATCGTAAATCCTATTGTGAATACCGGCAATGCATTGGAAGCTGTACATGCTGCCTTTCATTTTGCTGCAAAAGGTGACGTTGTGTTATTAAGCCCTGCCTGTGCCAGTTTTGATTTGTTCAAAAATTATGAAGACAGGGGAAACCAGTTTAAGCAAGCAGTAAGAGAGTTATAAAAATAATGGAAGCAACAAGAGATATACGGTTTAATGAATTGAAAAATACTTTCAACACCAATAACTTACTGAGTAAGACAAAAGGCGATAAAGTTATCTGGGCATTGGTAGTATTACTAACATTGGTTTCATTGCTGGCGGTGTACAGTGCTACCGGTTCATTGGCGTATAAGAATTATAAAGGCAATACAGAGATATACCTGTTCAAGCAGGTAGCTTTTATCCTGGCAGGTATCATGGTCATTTATTTTGCCCATCTTGTTAATTATACTTTTTATTCAAGAGCAGCCAAAATAATATTCCTCCTTTCTCTTCCACTTTTATTCTATACGTTATTTTTTGGTGTAAAAATGAATGAGGGCAGCCGCTGGATACGTCTCCCGATTATAAATATGACAATGCAGACATCAGACCTTGCAAAATTGGCATTGTTCATGTACCTGGCCCGTTTGCTTAGTAAAAAACAGGATGTTATTAAGGATTTAAAGAAAGGCTTTTTACCTGTTATCTGGCCTGTGGCCCTGACCTGTGCCCTGATTGCTCCGGCTAATCTTTCTACAGCATTATTGCTTGGAGCAAGTTGTTTGATGTTGCTATTTATAGGAAGGGTGAATACGAAGCATATTTTGATGACAATTGGTATTGCACTAATACCAATTGCATTCCTGGTTGCTGCTGCTGTTATACGGCATAAATCAGATAAAGAGGAAATGGTAGTTGCTAAAAAGTCTTCTTCAGCACTTACAGCCAGGGTTGATACCTGGATTGGCCGTGTCGAAAGTTTCATTTATGGAAATAAGGATGATGTTGATAATGGAGCCTACCAGGTAAACCAGGCAAAGATTGCAATTGCCAAAGGTGGCGTATTTGGTTTGGGGCCGGGTAATAGTACAACCCGTGATTTTTTACCACAGGCATACAACGATTTTATTTATGCTATCATTATTGAAGAGTATGGTTTGCTGGGCGGGGCTTTTATCATGTTTATTTACCTGGTATTCTTATACAGGTGCATCAGGATTTTTAAGCGATGCCCATTTGCCTTCGGTGCATTTCTGGCTTTGGGGTTGAGTTTCACATTGGCTATTCAGGCAGTAGCCAATATGGCCGTGACGGTGAATTTGTTTCCTGTAACCGGTGTAACCCTTCCATTGGTGAGCATGGGTGGTACCAGTTTCATATTTACCTGCCTGGCTATTGGAATCATTTTAAGTGTGGCGAGAAATGTAGAGCAACTGGAAGGAAAAGCAGCAGCTGATTTTGCAAAATAGTATTGGTGAAATGAGCAAAAGAGTAATTATAGCAGGTGGTGGTACAGGGGGACATATTTTTCCAGCAATAGCAATTGCCAATGCACTGAAGAAAATAGACGGAAGTATAGAAATATTATTTGTGGGGGCAAAAGGAAGAATGGAAATGGAGAAAGTGCCCCAGGCAGGATATAGAATTGAAGGATTGGATATAGCTGGATTCAACAGAAGCTCTTTGATAAAAAATATCGGGTTACCCTATAAATTATTGAAAAGCTTTTTACAGGTCCGGACAATTTTTAAAAAGTTTAATCCGGATGCCGCAATAGGAGTAGGTGGATATTCCAGCTTTCCGGTGTTGCGGTTTGCACAGGCAAAAGGAGTAAAAACTTTTATTCATGAGTCCAATTCATTTGCCGGTAAGTCCAATATCATGCTGGGTAAAAAGGCGACAGCAATTTTTACTGGTACGGAAGGAATGGAAAAATTCTTTCCTGCCAAGAAAGTAAAAGTAACCGGAAACCCGGTGAGAGTGGTTATTGCAAGTGCATCAGTAACCAGGAGTGAAGGAATTAAATTCTTTTCACTGGATGAAAAAAAGAAAACAGTACTGGTTGTTGGTGGTAGCCTTGGGGCTAAATCCATCAACGAAGCAATAGATAAAGGACTGGATGAAATGTTGAAAGCCGGATTGCAGGTTATCTGGCAAACAGGCAAACCTTATTCGGTAAAAGCAAAAGAGAGAGCCAATGGAAAACAGTCAGTGTGGGTCAATGAGTTTATAACGCAGATGGAATATGCGTATGCTGCTGCTGATATTGTAGTGGCCCGTTCGGGAGCTATGACCGTTGCTGAATTATGTGTCGCTAAAAAGCCCGTTTTGTTCGTACCCTATCCTTTTGCTGCAGAAGATCATCAAACGGTTAATGCGATGCAACTGGTAAACAAGAAAGCAGCATTGATGGTAAAAGACAGTGAAGCCCGGCAAAAACTGGTGTTTATGACAATTGAACTGTCACTGGATGAGAGTAAACAGGAGGAGTTGAAAAAAAATATTGCTGCACAAACCATTAATGATGCCGATAAAGTGATTGCAGCAGAAATATTGAAAGTGATTTAATCACATGAACGTACAAGCCAATACTGTCCTTATGAATACCCCCTTTCGGGGGATTGAAAAGATGAATGAAGTGTATTTTATCGGCATCGGTGGGATCGGGATGAGTGCCATTGCACGGTTTTTTCATGCTGGTGGCGTGAAAGTAAGCGGATACGATAAAACACCAACCGTACTGACAAAAGAACTGGAAGTCAGCGGCATTAAGGTTCATTATGAAGAGAATGTAGAACTGGTTCCAAAAAATGTTGACCTGGTAGTTTACACACCGGCGATACCTGCAGAGCATAAGGAATTGGTTTATTATCAAACCAATGGATATAAAGTGGTGAAGAGAAGTGATGTATTACAGATTATAAGTCAAAGTTCTTTTAATATATGTATTGCAGGGACACACGGAAAAACAACTATTACAACAATGGTAGCGCATTTGCTCCGTGACAGTGGTTTTGGTTGCAATGCTTTTCTGGGTGGAATTGCAGTGAATTATGGAACAAATTTCTGGAGCAGTGAAAGAAATGTTTGTGTGATTGAAGCAGATGAATATGACAGAAGCTTTTTGAAATTAAGTCCGGATGTGGCTATCATCACAGCGATGGATGCTGACCACCTGGATATTTACGGAACGGCAGAGGCGATGGAAGAGGCTTTTATTGATTTCAGTAAAAGAGTAAAGCTGGAGGGGTTACTGGTAAGGCAATTTGGTTTAAAGCGGGGGAAAGAGTTGAATGCAGACCGGCATTTAACATACAGCTTGCAAAATGAAAGTGCTGATGTGTATGCTGCTAATATTAGGATGATGAATGGCAGTTATGAGTTTGATGTAATGATGAAAGATAATAAGCTGGAGAATGTGCGGCTGAATATGGGAGGGATGCATAATGTAGAAAATGCCGTTGCAGCTATTACAGTAGCTAGTTCTTTGGGGATAGAAAATGATAAGATAAAAGCGGCGATCGAAAATTTCCGGGGTGTGAAGAGAAGATTTGAGTATGTCATCAGGAATGAACGATTAGTATTTATTGATGATTATGCTCATCACCCGGAAGAATTAAGAGCATTGATAAACGGCGCCAAAACCTTGTTTAAACAAAAAAAATGTACAGTGATATTTCAGCCACACTTGTACTCAAGGACTAGAGACCTGGCTGAGGGATTTGCGCAGGTACTTGATTTGGCTGATGAAGTGATTCTCTTGCCGGTCTATCCAGCCCGGGAGTTACCGATAGAAGGGGTTAGCAGTGAAATGGTGCTGGAAAAAATGAAGAATGAACATAAAAGAGTGCTGAAAAAAGAAGAGTTGACAAGTTGGGTTCAGCAGGATTATGTAAGGACCTTAAATAAGGAGTTTGGTGAAGTATTGATAACAGCAGGGGCAGGAGATATTGATATGCTGGTGGAACCGATGAAAAATGAATTAAAAGATTTATAAAGAGTGAATGCAAAATCAACCATAAGGAAAATTTTATTTGTCACAGTCTGGCTGTGTATTGGCGGAGGTATGTTTACGCTGTTGCTGGCCGCTATCAGTAAGAGAAATAAAGGTCTTTGTAAAGATTACAGCATTGTAATCAAAGGGTCTCTGAACAATTATTTTATTGATAAAAACGATGTCGAACAGCAATTAAAGAAAGCATCAAAAGGAAGTATTAAGGGACAACCTTTATCATCCTTGAACCTGCATGAACTGGAAAAAATGCTGGAAAATAATAAATGGATAAGTGATGCGGAACTTTATATTGATAACCAGGAGGTGCTGCATATCTCTGTCACAGAAAAAGATCCGGTTGCCAGGATATTTAATACAGAAGGATATTCATTCTACATTGACAAATCGGGTATGAGGATGCCGTTATCTGAGAAACTAAGTGCAAGGGTGCCTGTGTTTACAGGATTTCCGGCTAAGAAAATTATTACGGCAATTGATAGTATGTTACTGAAAAAATTAACAGTAATGGCTAATTATATCGTTAATGATTCCTTTTGGTTGGCACAGGTGGCACAAATTGATATCACACCGGAACGGACTTTTGAAATGATACCGGTAGTAGGTAATCACATTGTGAAGATGGGTGAAGGGGAGAATATTGAAAGACAGTTCAACCGGCTGATGGTATTTTACAAGCAGGTGCTTAGTAAAACAGGATTTGATAAATACAAAGTAATAGATGTACGGTATGCAGGACAGGTCGTTGCGTCAAGATATGCCGGTAATTCCAAAGTAGACTCAATACAGTTGAAAAAGAATGTTGAAAAATTATTGCAGCAGTCAAGGGATGCAGAAAATGACACAGTGGTGAAAGTGCTGCCTGTTGTACAAAAAACCCTGGTCGATGATGAAGCCATACTTACACCGATGGAAGAAGTGAAAACAACTGCTACTAACCCTGAGAAGCATAACAATCCCAACCTTGTGAAATCTTTTTCTGAAACTAAGGCTGTTGAAAAAATGATTTCCAAACCCATTGAGAAAAAAGTGGATAAACCAAAGTCGGTAAAAAACGATAAGCCCGGGCCAGCCGGGAAAAAGCCAAAAGCGGTCATGCCTCCGAAAGTGACAGAAGATCCCAATGGGGGGTATCAATAAAACTATATTAACGATTTCGATAAAAACAACAACAACTAAAAACAACATTTATGAACAACGAGCAACCCATTATTGTCGGTCTTGACATTGGAACAACCAAGATTGCAGTAATTGCAGGACGTAAGAATGAGTTTGGCAAACTGGAAATCCTTGGATTTGGTAAGTCTAATTCCAACGGTGTCAAGCATGGCCAGGTCCTGAATATTGATGAAACGATCAAAGCTATCAAAACTGCATTAGAAAACTGTTTTGCTTCCAATCCTAACCTGGATATAAATGAAGTATATGTAGGAATCGCGGGCCACCATATTAAGAGTCTGCAAACCCGTGGTGATATTGTGCGGCAGAAAACAGAGGAGGAGATTACACAACGGGAGATTGATCAGCTCATAGATGATCAATATAAAACGTATATCCCTGCCGGCGATCAGATCATTGATGTTATTCCACAGGAGTTCACCGTTGATAATTTCCAGAACATCCCTAACCCGATTGGGTATGGTGGGGTAAAGATCGGTGCCAACTTTCATATCATCACCGGTGATAAGAATGCAATCCGTAATATCAACCGAAGTGTGGAGAAGTCAGGTTTACATACCAAAGACCTCGTATTACAACCATTAGCTTCTTCCTCTGCGGTAATGGGCCAGGAAGACCTGGAAGCTGGTGTAGCTATTGTGGATATAGGCGGTGGTACTACTGACCTGGCTGTTTTTTACGAGGGGATTTTAAAACACACTGCTGTTATTCCTTTTGCCGGAGAAAACATTACCAATGATATCAAAACCGGTCTGGGTGTATTGAAAACGCAGGCTGAACAGATGAAAGTACAGTTCGGCAGCGCTTTGGCTAATGAAGCAAAAGCAAATGCCTATATCACTATTCCGGGTTTAAGAGGCATGCCTGCCAAAGAAATCAGTGTAAAAAACCTGGCTAACATTATCCAGGCCCGTATGAGTGAGATCATGGATTTTGTAACGTATCATTTAAAACAAGTTGGCTTAGATAATAAAGCATTGAATGGCGGCATCATACTCACCGGTGGCGGATCACAACTGAAACACCTGATCCAGCTGACTGAATATGTAACCGGGTTAAATGCCAGAATCGGTTTCCCTAACGAACATCTCGCTGCCGGGCATATCGAAGAACTGTCTAAACCAACATATTCTACCTGTATTGGTCTTATCCTGAAAGGGTATGATGATTATGAACATAACAGGAAACAGTTTGAAAAGGAATATAAGAAAGTGGAAGTGCCTGATGGATTGAGAAGAGTCGCTGAAGAAGAGGGCGAACCTGTTGTGGAAGAAGTAGTGAGCGATGACAAAGTGAAACAGCGGAAAGGACTAAACAACTTCTGGGGCAAATTCAAAGATGGTATCATCGACTTGTTCAAAGAAGAAGAAGACAAGCATTTATAATCTCATACCTGAAAAGAAAATTATTAACTCAAATTATCAACGGCTTTAAAAGAGCCAATTAAATCCAAAACGTATGATACATTTTGATCTGCCTAAAGAAAAATCATCCATTCTGAAAGTGATTGGTGTAGGTGGTGGCGGAGGCAATGCAGTGAACTTCATGTTCAACCAGCAGATTGACGGTGTAAACTTTATTATATGCAATACAGATGCTCAGGCACTATCCAACAGTGGCATACCTAACCGTATACAACTTGGACCGCATCTTACTCAGGGTTTGGGTGCCGGTGCTAATCCTGACATCGGGAGACAGGCAACTGAAGAATCATTAGAAGAAATAAAAAGGATACTGGAAGTAAACACCAAAATGGCCTTCATCACTGCCGGTATGGGCGGTGGCACAGGTACAGGTGGTGCACCTATCATTGCTAAAATATGTAAAGACCTTGGCATCCTTACCGTTGGTATAGTTACCACACCTTTTGCTTACGAAGGAAAGAAAAGACAGTTGCAGGCTGAAGAAGGTATCAAAACACTGAAAGGATATGTCGATACATTATTAGTGATCAGTAATGATAAACTGCGTCACCAGTTTGGAAATCTGAAAATGCGGGAAGCATTTGAAAAAGCTGACAATGTACTGGCAACAGCTGCGAAATGTATCACTGATGTTATCAACAGTACCGGTCAGATAAATGTTGACTTTGCTGATGTGTGTACTGTAATGCGCAACGGTGGAGTAGCTATTCTTGGTAATGCAGAAGCTGCTGGTGAGAACAGGGCACAGAAAGCTATTGAAGAGGCATTGAATTCACCATTGCTGAATGATAACGATATCCAGGGTGCAAAGTGGATATTGATAAACATTAACTCTGCCCAGGGTGAACATGAGTTTACCATGGATGAAGTGGAGATAATACAAAATTACCTGTTGACGCAGGCAGGTGTGGATACAGATGTAATTCTTGGTATGGGTTATGACAGCACTTTAGGTGATAAGATAGGTATTACACTTATCGCTACCGGCTTTGAGCATAAGGATCCGTTTGCCAAACCAATACCCAAAAAGGAAGAGCCGAAACCTGAGGAAAAGATTGTTATGATTCTGGGACAAACAGAGGAAACGCCGGTGATTCCTATCAATCAAAAAGTAGAAATACAGCAGGCGTTGCTTGAAAAGGAAATGGAAGCAACAAAAAGTTCATTAGAGGTAACAAAGCAAGTGGATTATTTAATGCCCAAATTAGTGGAAGAGTTTCCTGTTGCTGCTCCGGTTATTGATCTGAGCGACATTAAGGAAGAAGAACCTGTTGTTATACACTGGGAACTGCAATCCGAAGAAAAATTACTTAGTAAGATTACGGATGAAATGATTAGTATATCTACTGTGAGCAAAATGTCAACTGTAGCAAAAGATGAAAGTATACATTCGGTTTCACAATCAGAATCCGTTCCCCCCACTATAAAAGAAACAGATGCTGAGCTGATCCTCAGTATGAAAGATAGTACTAGTAGTACAACACCGGTGTCTGCAGCATCGGGAGGTTATCTGGCCAGACCGTCCAATATCTACGCAGAATCAAAACCAGAGGTCGTTACCTCAAAGACTTCTGCCGAAGAACCGGTCCCTTCTAAACTTGCCAGCAATGAGCAGGAAGAACTCCTGGAGTTGCAAATGCAAATAATAGAGAGGGATGACATTCCAGCGGCGGATATGCCGATGGCCCATCAGGCTCAGTCACCTTTGTCCACCGAGGTTGAGGATTCTGCTCTGCAGGACGAAACCGAAGAGCAAAAACGTAGGGCGGCGGAACGATTGCACAAGTTGAGAAATTTGTCATTCAATGTTAACGCTGCTGACCCCAATAATGAGTTTGAGACTGTGCCGGCATATATCCGCCGCAATATGGAATTGTATAACAGCAATACCCAGGTCGAAAACTTTTACAGCAGCTACGAGGTCAAATCTGACGACAAAAACCAGGGACATATCAGCACCATTAATACATTCTTAGACGGAAAGAAACCCGACTGATTATAATAATACAGTCCGAGACCCTTGTTCGTTCCAATGAAGCCACTCAGCATTTAGCTAGTGTTTTTTAGTTGTTCCCTCCGGTTTCCACCGGAGGGTTTTTGTATAAAATATATCATAACAGGGTTGGCCCGGTTTTTTTTCTTTTTAATATTTTTCTCAATTAGTATACTACAATCATCTTCCATTATATTCACTAAAAGCGAATTGTTAATTGATCAACTTCCGGTGAGATATATTCAATTTATCAATTTTATACACCTGGTAATTCTATTCATCAATTACCCGATAATCCTTTATGTTCTGGAGTTACCTTTGTATTATGCTTCCCGATAATGAACTGCAACAACATTGGTTTCAACTGGAATATGCATTAACAGAACGATTGGGAAAAAAGCTTACACTGGAGGATATCTTATTATTTATCGGTGTGCGGGAAGCAGGAATACCGCCAAAAGAATTTACCGAAAGAGAAAAGATAGAACTGATGCAAGTGGCCATATCTACCATTCTTGTTCCGGCGAAATACTATGAACTGCTGTGGGTGGAAGATACTGGCTGGCCTCATTTTAAGCAATTGCAGCCAATAAAGGAAATGAATGCAAAAGACAAAGAATTTTTTTTATAAGAAGTATATCCTTTTGTATGCTGAGAAAAATAAGGTGATTTAAAAATGCAGTGTATAATAACAACCCTAACAAGACACTAATTACTGTTTTACACATGTAAATTAATAAAACCATATCTTCGCATCCTACTCCACATAACTGACACGGCAGGTTGTAAGCCGGTGGTACACAGAACAAATTTTCGCTGATTCAGAAACTACAACGTCTTTGCCAGCTCCATCCGCAGATGATCTGCGAATTAAACATAAAACCATATAATGGCTTTTACGAAATTATCATTGATTGAACCTATCCTAAAGGCTTTGAGCACAGAAGGTTACACAATCCCAACCCCCATTCAGCAACAGGCTATTCCGCTGGTGTTGCAACGAAAAGACCTCCTGGGTTGTGCCCAGACAGGCACCGGAAAAACAGCCGCCTTTGCCATTCCTATCCTGCAGATTCTGTATGAACAAAAACCACTGGCAGCTGGTATCAAAGTATTGATCTTAACTCCCACCAGGGAACTGGCGATACAAATAGATGAAAGTTTTGCTGCTTATGGAAGATTTACCGGCATACGCCACACGGTTATTTTTGGCGGTGTATCTCAGCAAAATCAAACCAATGCCCTGCGCAGGGGAGTGGATGTACTGGTGGCCACACCCGGCCGTCTGCTCGACTTGATGTCTCAGGGTTATATTCACCTGGATAAGTTGCAAATTTTTGTACTGGATGAAGCAGACCGTATGCTTGATATGGGTTTTATTCACGACGTAAAAAAAGTGATCGCAAAACTGCCCGCAAAGCGACAGACACTTTTCTTTTCGGCTACAATGCCACCCGAGATTCAAAAGTTGGCTGCTGTATTGTTGACACATCCTGCAAAAGTGGAAGTGACGCCGCCTTCCTCAACGGTTGATAAAATAGAGCAAAGCCTTTATCATGTAGGCAAAATGGAGAAGCCTGAATTACTGCTTCACCTGCTCGGAAATAAAGAAATTAAAACAGCCCTTGTATTTACCCGTACTAAACATGGCGCCGATAAAGTGGTGAAGATCTTACAACGCCATAATATCAGGGCCGCTGCCATACATGGCAATAAATCGCAGAATGCCCGGCAGGGTGCATTGTCTGATTTCAAGAATGGCACACTCCGTGTTTTAGTGGCCACAGATATTGCAGCCAGGGGAATTGATATAGATGAACTGACCCATGTGATCAACTTTGAATTACCGAATATTCCTGAAACCTATGTACACCGTATTGGTCGTACCGGCAGGGCAGGAAATATTGGTACAGCGATTTCTTTCTGTAGTACCGAAGAGAGGGCTGAGTTAAAAGATATTCAGAAACTGATTAGTAAAACGATACCGGTGGTGCATGAACATCCATTTACAGCAAATGCACATATTGCAGCACCGGCACCAGCGACAAGGCAACAGCAATCTTTTAAACCACGGCGGAATTTTAATACAGCAGCCGGGCAGGGAGGTAACAGTCAGCGAAGAAGTTATGGCGCACAAAGGTCCCGATAACTATAAATACAAGGAGTAAAAAGGATTTTACTTTAAATCCTTTTTACTGTTTATCCAATAACAAATACCCCAGATAATAACGCTAAGGATTAAAGTGAGAATTACATGAAGTGTAATGTCATCAAATGCTTTCTGGTAATTTTCGGCAGACTCCAGTTTTCCCAAAAATCCCGGAACTGGTATCATCCGGTCAGAAATCTCAAATGGTAAATAGCGACCAATATCATTCACTTTTACTTTGAATAAACCGACGAGGATATTTTCAAGTATCAGAAAATAGAAGATAAAAATGCCCAGTGCTATAAAAGCTTTTTTTACTAAAAAGCCGATCAGGAATGCGATGGAAAGCTGAGCAAAAGTTTGCAGAGTAAATAGTCCGATAAAGTAAGACTTGTCCCACATTTCCCCGGAACCCTCACTTTTGCTGGCATATCCGGAAACCATGGAAACAATAATGTACAATACTGAGATCAGTAATGATATGATCATTACATCCATCAGTTTACTGGTAATAAATTGTTTCCTGCTCCATCCATCTATGATATTTTGCCGGTGAGTTTTGAATGAATATTCATTACTGATGAACATGATGACCACAACAGCCGGAATAAATACAAACCAGGAAGAAAAATAAGCGACCGTATGCCATACTTCCGGAAAAGTGAATGGGTTGCCAATAAGCATTTTTGCCATCTTACTGGCTTGCGTTGGCTGGTTCATCAGGTTGTCATACACCATATAAAAGGCATAATTGATGCCCGGGTAGGCGAGAGCGGTAAGGCCCATTATCCACCAAAAGGCGGTATACTTCCTCATCTTCAACCATTCTGTTTTGATCAGCTTTATCATATTTGAAATTTCAGGATTAGTTATTGGTTAATTCAAAAAATCTTGCTTCCAGTCTTTTCTTTTTCAGTATAAGGTGATTGAGTACTATACCATTTTCAAAACAGAGACGATTGATGTCTTCCATCTTTGCAGTTCCTTTTGGCAGTATTACCTGGAGGGTATTGGCCCTCTCGTCAAAAATTATCTGTTGTTCTCTTTTTCTAAACAGTGCTGTAAGCGCAGTTAAGTCTGCAGCGCTTAATTCCACAATATCTTCATCCATCATTACTTCTTCCACATTTCCGGTGGTAAGCAGGTTGCCGGATTTTAAGATAGCCACATGGGTGCATACTTTTTCCACTTCATCCAGCAGGTGGCTGGCCATGATGATGGTATGTCCCTGGTCTCTCAGTTCAATGATCAATTGCCTTATCTCCGCAATACCAACCGGGTCAAGTCCATTAGTTGGTTCATCGAGCACCAGCACTTTGGGATTGCCTAATAAGGCTGCACCAATAGCCAGTCTTTGTTTCATACCCAGACTGTAGGAATTGAACCTATACCGTCGCCTGTCGTATAAGTTTACTTTTTTCAAAACTGCATCTATGTCAGCTGAAGTACCGCGGCCACTGATGGACTGTGTAATTTTTAAATTATCTATAGCAGACATATAGCTGTAAAAATTGGGTGTTTCCAGCAGGGAGCCGATCTTTTTTCGCTGTTCAGGGGAGCCAGGCTGGCCAAACCAGTCAAAGTCTCCGGTATTTGCTTTCAGCACATCCATTACGATACCCAGCAATGTGGTTTTGCCGCTGCCGTTCGGTCCAAGGATGCCAAATACACTTCCCTGCGGTACATCAAATGACACTCCATTCAATGCACGGACAGACCCGTAAGATTTGGCTATATTTTTTATTGATAGAACAATACTCATACAACGTATTTTATTTGCGGCCTGAAGATAAAAGTTTCTTTAGTATATCAACCAACAATATGTTGACCGGTATGTTATTTTAACAACTACCTTTCATATTTCAATTATGGCAACTATTTTATTAACAGGAGGAACCGGATTGGTGGGCAGGGCTCTTAGCAGTGCCTTGCTGGAGAAAAAACATAATGTTATTATCCTAACAAGGAGTACAAAGCAGATGGCCATAAGCCCGCAACCCAAAAATGGAATACAATGGGTACAATGGAATGTTGAGGCACAAACAATCGATAAAGATGCCGTTGCCAAGGCAGATTATATCATTCACCTGGCAGGTGCCGGTGTAGCAGATAAACGGTGGACAAAGAAAAGAAAACAGGAAATTGTGGACAGCCGGGTTAAAAGCGGGGCTTTGTTAGTTACTGCATTAAGCGAAATAGAGAACAATGTAAAGGCGGTTATTACTGCTTCTGCTATCGGATGGTATGGCGCTGATCCTGTTATTCCTAATCCAATTCCTTTTTTAGAAGATGCACCGGCTGATACTGCTTTTTTAGGAGATACCTGTCGTCAATGGGAACAAAGTATAGAACCGGTCACCCAATTGAAAAAGAGGGTAGTTAAATTGAGAATTGGAATTGTATTGAGTAAGGATGGCGGAGCGTTAAAGGAATTCATCAAACCTTTACAATTCGGGGTAGCAGCCATTTTAGGTAATGGAAAGCAAATGATCAGCTGGATCCATATTGATGATCTTGTGAATATGTTCATGGCTGCTATTGAGAATGAAAATATGAATGGTGTTTATAATGCAGTAGCCCCAAAACCCGTCAGTAATAAAGAACTAACGCTGGAACTGGCAAGATCCAGAAAGAAATTCTTCATCCCATTTTATGTACCCTCCTTTATTCTGAAACTGTTGCTGGGAGAAATGAGTATTGAAATTTTAAAAAGTGCGACGGTAAGCAGTACTAAAATTCAGCAGGCGGGTTTTAACTTTAAATTTCCTGATATTAAATCGGCACTTAAAAATAATTGATGTTTCAGGCCATGTAATTACTGAAGTCTGTTTCCGAATGATTGGGGTGCCAAATATTGGTGAATTCACCCAAAATTGTTTTACCATTTTTAAAATTCAGCTTGTTCAGTTTCAATTTATCAATGTCTTCCTGTAAAACTCTTCTGTACATAGGGTGAAGAGTGCCACCTTTGGTACCGGCTGGTTTATCCGGTTCATACTGGTATTGCGGATCAACCAACGTTCCTCTTGGGTACATAATGCCGGGAACTCCTTTACCCCGGATATCAAGTTCATCTGGATGATTAAGACCTATTGTATGTCCATATTCATGAGCGGCAGTGGTAGAACCCTTATATAGATTCTCCAGTTTGAAATAGCCGCTATTGCAACCCAATCCGTCAACAAAAGAAATATTGCCGTATGCAAATTCTTCAATTCGGAAATAGTTGTTACGGGGATCCAGGTTCTGGTAAATGTCAATATCCCTTATTCCTGGCTCGAATGCTGCTGTGATAGAAAAGACAATCCTGAAATCATAATCATTAAAGACTACTCTTGCCTGTGGTTCATTCCACATGGTTTCAATTTCATCACGAATCATTTCTGTCAATGCTTCATTAGCCGCATTGCCATAAGTGATTATATGCGAATTAATAAATATCTGCTGACTACCTGTTTCAACTGTGCCCATCTTGTTTATTCGGAGCTGGTTTCTTTAGTCATTGTTTTCTTTATCCAGCCATAGACGAATTTACCGGGAGTAGGGATGTATTCAACATACATCGTTTTTTCTGTTTCCGCAATAGAGAGGAGCTTATCACCTTTGATAAAATATTGTTTTTTAGCGTAAATGCAGTTCTCGTCTTCATAAACTGTTGCCTTATCGGCTGTAATGACAATAGTGGGCGACTGATTATATTCTTTCTTCAGCCAGTCGTTGTTGAATACCGGTTGATTCTTCAGCCTGGTATAATCACCATCTGCATTTACTGCATTCCCGAAACCGCAATTAAATGAACTGGATTTACTATCGATAGTAATTACATCTCCTTTGATCCTGAACTTCAGTATGCAGGGAGCAGAAGCATCTTCAAAACTATTGTCGAATGAGGCGGTATCATTTACAAATGTGATTGTGCCGTCCGTTTCTCCCATATTATAAGAAGGCCAGCCAATTGTTACATCCAGCCAGAACCGGTATTTATTATTTTCCATTTTCAGCAAGACCAGTGAGCCGGATGCCCCTTTGGCATTTTCATTCTTTGGCGAATCACCAATCGGTGGAAAAGTATAACCATAGGCACCCGAATAATTTACCTGTGCTGAGGTGGATAGTCCGAGCAGACATCCTGCAATATAAATGATGATTTTTTTCATAGCGGAAGCTAAAATTTATTGTTGTAAATGCTGCATGAAATAATCAGTCACTTTCTGGTAAAGATGTGCCCTGTCTTTACCAAGCACATTATGTTCATGACCCGGATAGATCATGTAATCCACCTGTACTCCTTTGTCTACACAGGCTTTTACAAAATCTACGGAATGCTGCTGCACAACGACCGGGTCCTGCAATCCATGAATCAATAATAATTTCCCCTTAAGTTTTCCGGCCTGTTTAATAAGATTTGTGGCTGCATATCCTTCAGGATTTTCCTGCGGGGTGTCCATATATCTTTCTCCATACATTATTTCATAATATTGCCAGTTCATTACCGGGCCTCCTGCTACTGCGGCTTTAAAAATGCCGGGATGATTGAGCATAAAATCCGTTGTCATAAATCCGCCAAAACTCCAGCCAAATAATCCCATCCGGTCTTTATCAATATACGGTTGAGCAGTCAGATAATTTACTGCTGCCATCATATCATCCATCTGGGCTTCTCCTAATTTTCTGAATATACTTTGTTCAAAGGCTTTTCCGCGGTTATCACTTCCCCTGGTATCAATTGTAAAGACAACATATCCTCTTTCTGCCTGGTACTGGAACCAGTAATCACCGGCACCTCCATTCCAGCTGTTCAGTATCATTTGTGCATGAGGCCCGCCGTACCAATACACAATAACCGGGTATTTTTTTGTGTTGTTGAAACCAACAGGTTTGAACATCCTGCAATAAATGCTGTCGCCACTATTATTGCGTATTGTGAACAATGAAAGTTCACCGGTTGCATATTCTTTCAGCGGGTTATGCGACTGCATTAATAGTTTTGGTTTGGCGACAAGATTTTGCAGGCCTTTCTGCTGGACTTTAGCTTTTGCATTGAGAAATTTACTGATGTCAATCAGTTGAATCGTTCTTGGGTTCGATGCAGTACTATACACATCTAATATGGAGCTCCCATCTGCACTGACCTGGGTAGCATGTACACCGCCATCAGTGGTTATTAAATTGATCCGACCTGTTTTTAAATTCAGTACAGATAGATTTTTATTGATTGGTGATAAGGCAGTTGATACAAAATACAGGTTTTCTCCTTTTGCATCATACCCTTTTACTTCCAGCACTTCCCAGTTCCCGTTGGTTAATTGTTTCAGCAGTTTGCCGTTTGTATCATACAGGTATAAATGGTTCCATCCGTCGCGGTTGCTTTGCCAGATAAATTGTGAAGGATTCGATTTCAAAAATTGTATTGGTACCAGCGGTTCAACATACTTTTCATCTGTTTGCTCAAATAAGGTTTTGATGAAATCACCGGTTGTTGCATCATACTGATTCAGCCACATATGATTTTGTTCCCTGTTTACAACAGCAATGTAGATGTATTTGTCATCAGGGCTCCATGCAATATTAGTAAGGTATTGTTCAGCGGGTTCACCTGTTTTGAGCCATATTGTATTTTGAGTTGCAGTATTATAAACACCTATGGTCACATGATGGCTTTTATCGCCGGCCATGGGATATTTTATTAAATCTGCTTTCGCCGGCCGTTCACTCCAGTTGATAATGGGATAATCAGTAACCATACCCTGGTCCATTCTGTAAAAAGCTAGTTTTGTTCCGTTATTGCTCCAGAATGTTCCTTTATTGATGCCAAATTCATCCCGGTGGACTGAGGAGGCATAGACAATATTTTTACTCCCATCGGTGGTTACCTGTTTGGCAATAGTACCATCTGTGACATACAAATTATGATTATCCAGATAGGCAACATAACCAACGCTGCTTTGTTCTGCATTTTCTTTCGCTGCTAATTCTTTTTTTAATAATGTGATATATGACCTTTTTTCCGGATCATACAGAATTCTGTGTCCATTTGATGTCATGATCCAGCCTTTTGGGGTAAATTTTATTAGCGGCATTTCTTTTGCCGTAGTAAGACCGTTCTGACTTAAGAAGTTATTTAGTTTATCAAGTGTAAGGAATGCTGAATCTGCTTTCATCTTAAAATTTCCCCTCATCCATATATCTTTTCCCTCCACTTTTTTGAGGTACACATAATCGTTGGTATTGCCATAGAATTGCAGCTGTGAAAGATTTTGTGGTGCCAGTGATGTCCTGGCTTTCAACATAGCGTCTTCCATGCTGAGCAATTTATCCTGGGCGAATATGCATTGTTGAATAAGGAGCAGCAGTATAGCAGTAAAAATCTTTTTCATAAATCGATTTTAGATAAACAAATGTAGCTATAATGGCTAATAAAAGCCCCCGTTACGGGGGCCTGCTGAACGTAAGAATGAGTTTAATCTTTGAAATAGACTTTAAATGCTTCTGTAAGCCGGGTAAATTCTTTGCGTGATTTATTGATCCCTATCAGCCCTCCCGACAGAAGTATATTCATATCCCTGACTATTTTGACAGAAAAAAGTTCGTCTTGTTGTTTTATAGATACAACTACTTTAAAATATTTCACAAAGACACCAAAAATGATCCGCATGATCTTACTTCCTTTCTGGTATACTTTTTCATCAGGTTTGTCTGATTTTAAAGGAAGGTTTTCTGCAGCAAAGAAAAGATTTAATTTATTTTCTAACTCTTCGCGGCTGATGCCAGTGATATTGTATACTACCAGGTCATTGGCAAAATCAACAAGGGTTATTTGCATAGTGCAAGTTTTTAAGTTGGGTTGACCCCGGTGATCTCTGCAATTTTTCTTTAATTTCTGACAGGCCTTCCGCTTTTCAAAACACTCTGTATTCTCTCCAGGGTTTTCTTTTCACCACATAGTGACAGGAATGCCTCTCTTTCTAAGTCAAGCAGATATTGTTCTGATACTAATGTAGGTTCACTCAGGTCGCCGCCACACATTACGTATGCTAATTTTTTTGCTACAACTGAATCATGTTCTGTAGCATAGTTGGCTGTCCGCATGGCATGAATTCCGGAGTATAAAGCACCGAGAGCTGTTTGTCCCAATACTTTTATATCCTTTCGTTGCACTGGTGTGGTATAGCCACTGTCAAATATTTCAATTACTGCTTTTTTGGCTTCTGCAATTCTTCTTCCCTGGTTCATTACCACTTCATCAAGTCCTTTCCTGTAAATTCCCAATCCAAAACCTTCATGTGCTGAAGTAGCAACTTTCGCAGTAGCTATTGAAAGGAAACGATTCTTTAATGTGATCGTCTCCGGTTCATCTTCATGCATTTCATCCGAAGCTCTCAATACAAATTCTTTGGTACCTCCGCCTCCTGGTATTAAACCAACGCCTAATTCAACAAGACCAGTATACGTTTCAGCAGCCGGGCAGCATTTGTCCGAATGTAAGCTCAACTCACAGGCTCCTCCAAGTGCTAAGCCATGTGGAGCAGTAACTACCGGTATGGAAGAATATCTTGCCCGCATCATTGTATTCTGGAACATACGGATTGCCATATCCAGTTCATCATATTCCTGGTCTATCGCCAGCATGAAGATCATTCCTACATTAGCACCGGCTGAGAAGTTGGCCCCTTCATTGGCAATCACTAAACCTTTATAATTTTTTTCTGCTTTGTCAATAGCGGTTTGCATACCAGCTAATACATCTCCGCCAATACTTCCCATTTTTGTGAACCACTGCAGACCGAGTACATCATCACCCAGATCATATAACCGGCAACTTCCATTTTTCCAGATCTGCTTATCAGTGTAATTGCTCATTACGATAAATGCTTCACCACCTGGAAGCATTTTATATGTTTTGGACGCAGGGTCATAGCAATATTTTTTACCACCTTCTATCCTGTAGAATGATTTATTTCCTGCTGCCAGCATTTCATCTATCCAGGGAGCTACTTTAAAACCGGCTGCTTTCATGGCTTCGGTTGTTTTTGTAACACCCAGAACATCCCAACTTTCAAAAGCACCGATCTCCCAGCCAAAACCAGCCATCATGCCATCATCTACACGATACAACTCGTCACTTATTTCAGGAATACGGTGAGAGATATATGAAAACAGGCCATAATGAAAAAGACGATAAAATTCACCGGCCTTATCCTGGCCATCTACAAGCATTTTTAACCTGGAGTATAAATCATCAATTGGTTTAGCAGCTTCCAGCGTAGCGAACTTTGGTTTTATCCTGGCGCCATATTCCATCGTATCAAGGTTCAGTGTCAATATTTCTTTTTCGCCACCCGGCCCTTTTGTCTTTTTGAAAAAGCCTTGCCCTGTTTTGTCGCCCAGCCAGTTATTGGCTACCATTTTATCTAACCAGGCAGGAATATCGAATTGTTCTCTTGCTTCATCATTGGGGCAATTATCTGCAACACCTTTAGCCACTTTCACCAGAGTGTCAATACCAACCACATCAGCTGTTCTGAATGTAGCTGATTTTGGACGGCCGATGATCGGCCCGGTCAGTGCATCAATTTCATCTATGCTGAGTTGCAGCTTTTCTTTTACATTCATGATGGCCATCATGCCAAATACTCCAATGCGGTTGGCAATGAATGCCGGTGTGTCTTTGCATAACACCGTTGTTTTTCCCAGGTACAAATCACCATAGTTCATCAGGAAGTCAACTATTTCCGGATCAGTATATGGGGTGGGAATAATTTCCAGTAATCTTAAATAACGTGGGGGATTGAAAAAATGGGTACCACAGAAATGTTTTTTAAAGTCCTCAGTTCTGCCTTCAGCCATCATGTGAATCGGAATCCCGGATGTATTGGAAGTAATAAGTGTTCCGGGCTTTCTGTATTTTTCTACCTGTTCGAATACTTTTTGTTTAATATCCAGTCTTTCTACAACTACTTCAATTACCCAGTCGCAACCGGCAATGTCTTTCATGTTATCATCAAAGTTGCCGGTGGTGATTTTTTTAATAACGTCTTTATGATAAACCGGGGACGGATTTGATTTGATAGCAGCAGTCAATGCATCATTCACAATCTTATTTTTATCAGGGGCTTTACTAATCTCCCCTTCGGGGGGCGGGGGGGCCGCAATATCTAATAGTAATACCTGTACGCCGATCCCGGCAAAATGACAGGCAATTCTTGAACCCATTACACCGCTTCCTAAAACGGCTACCTTTTTGATAGTTCTTTTTGACATAAAGCAAAATTAGTTAGTTATGCAACTATTTGGAAATCGAAGATAAGAGTTTTCTGATTTTTCAGGTATTAATTACATTATTCAAATTCAATAGGCGGTAACCCCCGCTTCTCCAATTCATTTCTGTATTTCCGTATCATTTTTTTATTATTCTTCACCCCAATACTACTGGCCATACCGCTAAAAGCTATTTTGATAAGATAGTTGATAGCCGATTTATCCCGCTGACGGATAAAGAAAACATTGCCTGTTCTTGAATTATTATTTTTCCTGATAACAAAACTTGTGGCTACAAAAGTGATCATTCTTGTAAAGAAGGACTTCTTTTCTACTTTGCCATCCCGGAGAAGCTGAAATTTCAAATCTTTGTAAAACATTTTCATTTCGCCCAGCGACAGATATTCTCTTCCAACCGCCCGCATGTTAATAGTATCAAATTGTCCGGAAATCAATTTTACAGATGCTAACGGGATCAGCACCGGATTTAAGAAAGTAACATCTCCTGGTTTTAGTCTTACTGTCATCAGGAATCCACCTAAGGAGTCAGTATAGGATTCTTTTACCCTTAGCCTGACCCATACTGTATCCATCACATAACCATAGGCATGGATGCTGAGACTATCTGTAGCTGTAAGGTTGTAATTTTTTATATTGAAAAGATTTACGGCCAGTCTTGTTACAGGAATGGTGCCTGGCATTTTTGTTTTTTCACTGACCTCTGTGTAGTCAACTTTGGCGTTGTTCAACTGAATTGTATCAACTGATATTTGGAAAGGAATTTTTTTGATCATGTTTGCAGGCAGTGGCTTGATAGTTCCTGCTGCAAATGGCAGGCTCTTATCCTTGTAATCATTTAAGAACGGGTTATCTACTTTTATACAGTCAATATCAAGCACCATGTCCTTACTATATTTGTCGATATCAATCGGGCCAATTTGAATAGCACCAGTACCACCATTGATATAATCTTTCTGGAAAGTCAGTTTTGATAGAAATGATTCTCTGCTCAGTGTTGGATTAAATGAAAAGGAGTCGAGAGTAAAAATTTTAGAATTCTGGTTAAAACCTGCATTGAACCAGCGGAATTCAGTTTTGTCATCTTTATAGTTACCTGTAAACTGCTGTAGTTGAAATGATGAATTTGCTCCTGCGAGTTTTTGCAGATTGTTGATTGAGGATGAACTAATACTAAGCCCTTTCAACCCTGTTTTGTTAATTACCAGTATACCATGATTTTTACCCAAACTGTCAAAATGAAAATTTCTGGCTGTAAAATCATCCACTTTGGCCCTCCATGCCGGTTTTTTACCTGACTCCTGTTGCCATTTAATAGCACTTATTTCCGTTGCTACCTCTCCGTCACCTGTATGAAAGGTTTTCCCTTTGGGTTCGCTGTAGCTGAAATGATTCAGATTCAGCAACACTTTACCCACCGTAATATCAGTGAAATTACCGGCGTTGACAAGGATATTTGTTAGTTCTAGGCGATTGTCTTTTTCAATACTTCCATCCCAGTTTATATTCAGATTCCCCTTTTCAGTATGCTGATTGAAATTTATTACCGGCTGGAGGATAATTATTTTATCAATATCTACTTCAGGCATTTTTGATCCCTTTTCTTCTCCGGGTAAATGGATAGTTGAAAGTGACAGGGAAGCTACAGGCCGGATTAAGTTTAAGCTGGATAGTTTAATTTTTCCATTCAGTATTGAGTTTATATCAGGCGTTGTTGCAATGGATGGAAGGGATAAACTAATGACATTATTATTTTTGTTATTATAATAACTGACATCTTGCAGGATTGAACTTTTGCCATCTGCGATGACATAATCTGACACGGTCAACGATGAATAGGTATCAACTATTTTCAGTTGCTTTCCTGCAGTAGCCAGGTTTTTAAGTTGCATTTCCTTGCCTGGTTCTTTAAGTAGTTCATCCAGTGATAAATTGTCCAAATGAGTACTGATAGTAATGTTGCCGGTTTTAATAATTGCCGTTGTATTGCTTCCTTTTATATTCTTTAATTCGATAGCTGCATTATTTGTATTTTCCATTTCTCTTTTTTCCGGTAAAACGACTTTTACATCAGCTTTATCCCACCGGATACCGGTAGCGGTTAAGTCACTTGTTTCTTCATCTATAAGGATTTCATCAACTGCAGCATTCTCAGCCATTATCATCGTACGACTTAACCTTTCATTTAATTGAGCCCTTTTTGCCAGCAAGTATCCGTTTTTATCACCTGTATATCTTACGTCGTATAATTTGATATCAAAGTTGTTTGTCTTAATGGTGCCTGTTTTGAAATCCAGGTATTCTACTGCATGTTCCAGCGCTGATGCTTTTTTTGCAGTGAGAAGTCTCTGTGTTTGTATAATGATGGAGGCGTCTTCCAGGTGGACAGAACTATTATTGTTTAAGGCGAGATCAACCTGCCCATTTACAATATTCATCTTATCCAGTTGGATCATTTGTCCAATGTCTCCAAGGACGGCGAAAATATTTTTCCTCCCTTTCTTTGTTGTTTTTTTTACGGACACTTTATAGTTTATGGAAGGCTGATAAAGCGTTGCGGCATTTGCTTTCAATTGTCTTTTGAAGACGAGATCATCCCAGGAAAGTCCATCTAGCCGGAATTGGGGAATACTGAATGTATTTATGATTTTACCATTGTCGAGTTTATTGAAAATGAAGTGGCTTAAATAAATTTTATCTTCCCGGAACAGGATGCTGTCAAACTTTACATTATAGGAACTGTCTTTAATGAAGTTTTCATAATTGCGGATGGCTAAAGCAAGGCTTTTTACTTTTAGTGGTTTCGCTGCGTCCTGGTCAACGCTTAGCCCCTGCAGTTCAAAATTATTATTGGTAAACGCAAAGGAAGTGGGCTTTTCATCATTGATAGTTTTGATATTGAAATCAGCATTATCCACAACTACAAAGCCTAGTTGAAGGTTGCCGGTTAATTGCTTGATAATATCTCCCAGTTTTGGAACTGTCCTTTTGCCTCCTTCACTTTTTTTACCTAACTCTACTTCAAGAATGAATTTTGGGTTAAGGCAGTAGACTGAATCGGCCTTAATAAGTTCACTCCGGTATAGGGTATCAAAGTCAATATTTGTGAGTCTGAGTGTATCGAAGAATACACGGAATGCTGATGTAGTACTGTCTTTCTGGACTGCAGCAATAGTACAGCTGTCAAATTCTACCAATTGTTTTTTGAGATTAACGCGGAACTGGCTATAGCTAAGCCGGTGTCGCCCGTCTGGGAAAACAATATCCTGGTCCCTGCTTCTTAATACCACATTTTCGCTAAAAAATATTTTTTCCTTCCCGGATAGTCTGGCCGTATCTACCGAAAGATTGTCAATGAAAAAATCAATATTACTTATGGTGAGTGGTAGCTGACCAGGTTGTATTTTATTAACCAGAGTGAATTTTGCGTTGGTTATCTGAAAACGGTTTACTTTTAATACTTGCAAAGCATCCTGTATAGAGTTATATATCTTTCCTAATTCTTCAGGTATAGAAACTTCCTTTTTCAGTGATCTGTCTCTTTCTGTAAAAGCCTTCAACCGGGTAACGGTTATTTCGGGTTTCTCCAGGTTCAGCGAATCAATAAATAATTTTTTACTTAAAATAATTGGTAAGATTTCCTGTACAGTAAGTTTAATATTAGCAACCCGGAACCGGTAAGAGGTACTGGTGTTTACTGAATCAGTAGAATATATATAGGCATTTTGTAGCTCAACTTTCCGGCTGAACCAGCTAAACCTGAATTTTTCAACTTTTAGTTTTAGTTTACCTTTTGATTTTGTATCTACAAGGTCTTCTATTATATGACGGGCATTATAGTTGATCCAGAAGTGAAAACCAATTAAAAGAATAGTAATGGCACCGAGGAATATCCCGGAAAATTTCAGAATTTTCATGCCAAGACGCTTTGTTGTCAAGGTGCGGATGAGATTTAAGCATGAATTTAGTGAAATCTCCCCGCTTATAAAATGAAAGCCCCCGTTTCAGTTCAGATAAAACGGGGGTTTGTGTAATTTTACCGGTTAGCTAACATTTGAACCGGTATCAATCAAATTTTCGGGGTTAATAAAATGCAGTTTTCCCGATTTATCCTCTGCCATCAGGATCATTCCGTTGCTTTCAATACCTCGCATTTTTCTCGGAGCCAGGTTGGTTACAACCGTTACTTGTTTGCCCACAATATCCTCGGGTTTGAAATGTAAGGCAATACCACTGACAATGGTTCTTGTTTCAAAACCAAGATCAACAGATAATTTGAGAAGCTTGTCAGCCTTTTCCACTTTTTCGGCCGATACAATTGTTCCAACTTTAAGGTCAATCCTGGAGAAATCATCAAATTGTATCTCCTGCTTTACGAATACTGCTTCCACTTTTTTGTCATCTTTCTTCGGTTCTTCCATTTTTTTTAGCCCACTTTTTAATTTTTCAATTTGTTCTGTTATTTCTGTGTCCTCAATTTTTCTGAATAATAATTGAGGTTCTCTTAAACTATAACCTATACTCAATAACTTAAGCTTGCCTGCATTTTCCCAGTCCAGTAATTTATCTACCACTTTCATCATATGCAGCATACTTTTGGCAGTGTTAGGTAAAAAAGGGTTGATAAAAATGGCCAGGTTGGCTGTAAGCTGTAAACACAGGTGCATTGTGTTGTCAATGCTTTTTTGAACTTCCGGATTTTCGGTCAGTTTTTTGGCAACAATCCAGGGCTCTTTCTTTTGCATATACTGGTTGCCTTTCCTTGACAGATCGATCACTTCATATAAGGCATCCCTGAACTTATATTGTTCTAATAAAGATTCAATTCTTGTTTTTGCATTTCCGATTTCTGCTATCAGTATGTTGTCATTATCATCCAGGATACCTGTATGCAATGGTGGTACTTTGCCTCCGCAGAGTTTGTGCATTAATACCCAGGTCCGGTTTACAAAATTGCCAAAGATGGAAACCAGTTCACTGTTAACAGCGTCCTGGAAACCTTTCCACATAAATTCACTGTCCTTTGTTTCCGGGGCGATCTGGGTCAGGTAATACCGAAGCATATCCACACACTGGCCGCCACCATTTTCTTTTTTTACAAAATCATTGATATAGTCCCGCATATCGAGCTTCCAGTTTCGGCTGGTGCTCATCTTGTCGCCTTCCAGGTTCAGGAACTCATTGGCGGGAACATTTTCGGGTAAAATATCACCATGCAATTTCAGCATGATGGGGAAGATGATACAATGGAACACAATATTGTCTTTGCCAACAAAGTGTACCAATTTTGTGTCTTTATCCTGCCAGTAGGGTTTCCATTCCTTTTTATTATCTATAGCCCATTGTTTAGTAGCGCTGATGTAACCAATGGGGGCGTCAAACCATACATACAAAACTTTGCCTTCAGCTTCTTTTAATGGAACCTTCACCCCCCAGTCAAGATCTCTTGTTACGGCTCTTGATTGCAGGCCGCCTTCTATCCAGCTTTTACATTGACCAACAACAGTAGTTCTCCAGTCGTCTTTATGTTGTTCTAATATCCATTCTCTCAAAAACTGTTCATGTTTTCCCAGTGGTAAATACCAGTGAGTTGTTTTTTTCTTAATTGGTGTTTTCCCGCTCAAAGTACTCACCGGGTTAATCAATTCATCAGGACTTAAGGTACGGCCACAGGTTTCACACTGATCACCAAAAGCCCGGTCACTGCCACAGTTAGGACAGGTGCCTTTAATATAACGGTCAGCCAGGAAGGTATTGGCTTCCTCATCAAAATACTGCTCAGTTTCTTTTGTTTCCAGTTCTCCGGCATCATTCAGTTTGGTAAAAAATTCCTGTGCTGTTTCGTGGTGAATAGGTTCGCTGGTCCGGTGATAAATATCAAAGCTCATATCCAGGTCTTCAAAATCCTGCTTCATTGCTTCGTGATATTTATCAATAATAGCCTGTGCTGTGGTTCCTTCTTTGGTGGCTTGAATAGGAATGGCAGTACCATGTTCATCGCTGCCGCACACAAATACTACATCTCTTTTTTGTGCCCGGAGGTAACGGACATAGATATCTGCCGGTATATAGGCGCCTGCCAGGTGGCCTACATGTTTCAAACCGTTGGCATAGGGAAGGGCAGAAGTAACTAAATATCTTTTTGGAGGTATCATTTATAAATTAAGTCTTATTAACCTGCAAAAATACCGGAATAGCGGTCATTGCCCAAAAGGACGATTTCCGATACCTTTAATGCATTAACCTTAAACCGGTCTCATTATGAGAAAACTAATGTTACTTCTTTGTATAGCCAGTTTGCAAGAGGCCCGGGCAAACGATGGTGTATTTTACGCTACAGGTAATACATTAATTCCTTTGAAGGAAACATCAATTCGTTTAAAGAAGGAAATACTGAACCTGGAGCGGAAAGGAGATTGGATGCAGGTGGATATATATTTTGAATTTTTTAATCCGGGTCCGGAAAAAGAACTGACGGTTGGATTTGTAACTCCACCTGCCGAAGGTGATGTTGGAGAAGAAGATGCGAGGCATCCATATATAAAGGATTTCATGGTGATGGTGAATGACAAACTGTTGCCATACCGGGTGGCTCAACTGAAAGAAACTGGTTTTAAAGTGGATTTAAAAGTTGCCAGTGGATATGATTTTGTGTACTATTTTAAAATAAAATTTCTAAAAGGACTAACGGTGATCCGGCATAGTTATTTATACAGGGGTGGGGCTTCAGTTGAAGCCAAAGTTGATTTTGATTACCGTCTTACCACAGGGACCACCTGGGCCAACAGTGCCATTGAAGATTTTGAGCTGAATATCAATTTTGGTGATGACAGTTATTTTGCTGTTCCTGCTGGTTTCGGGCCAACAACTGTCAACTGGACAGTAATCGGAATTGGCCGGCTCAGTACTCCGGTTAATTTTAATCCATACGGTGAAATAGGAGGAGGAGCGAAGTTACGAATGGCTTACCTGCGAAAAGGAAAATTACAAATGAGGACAACTAACTTTAAGCCCCAAAAAGATTTATCATTGATTGTTTTTCAGTTGCACAATGAGGTAAACCTGTGGTGTGATAAAAGAGTGAAAAACGATTTCGCTGGTATTATGGAACTTGTTTGGGGAGATTCGGTCGAGTTGGAGGTAACGAAACTTTCAGACCTTGAACTGAGATTATACCGAAACCTGAATTATGCCCGCATGGGTTATGATTTCAAAGAGGAGGCGTTGAAAATATTATTTTCAAAATACAACTGGTATATTCCGGACCCGGCAGTAAAGCCAGAAGTTGTACCTGACTATTATGTAACAAAAGAATTGCAACAATTAATTTTAGTTGAAGAAAAACGCAGAAAAATTAAAACAGATACTCTATGATTAAAATACCACCTTATTTGCAAAAGGGCGACACGGTCGGATTGGTTTGTCCTGCCGGTTATATGACCCTGGATAAAGTACAGACCTGCATTGCAACTTTGCAGGAATGGGGCTATAAGGTTAAAGTCGGGAAAACAGTCGGTGGTGATTCTCAGACTTATTTTTCCGGTACTGACGAAGAAAGACTCAACGACTTTCAGCTAATGCTGGATGATGATGAAATAAAAACGGTTTTATGTGCAAGGGGTGGTTATGGAATGGGACGTATTATTGATAAAATCGATTTTAAGAAATTTAAAAAGCAACCAAAGTGGATCGTTGGATATAGCGATATCACTGTGTTGCATTCTCATCTTTATTCTAATTACTATATTTCATCACTTCACTCTCCTATGGCAGGAGCTTTCAATGAGGAGGGTTTTAAAAATGAATTTGTTCTTTCCTTAAAAAATGCACTCGAAGGAAAGAAGATTAAATATCAATGCGAAGCACATGAATATAACAGGAAAGGTGAAGCTGTAGGAGAGTTAGTTGGTGGGAATCTTGCCTTGCTTGCCCATTTGGTAGGCACAGATTCAGACATTAAGACAAGAGGTAAAATTCTTTTTATAGAAGATGTAGGGGAGTATTTATATAATATTGACAGGATGATGCACCAGTTAAAAAGAAGTGGCAAGATAGCAAGGCTTGCCGGCTTGATTTTTGGCGGTTTTACAGAAGTAAAAGATACAGACAGACCTTTCGGTAATACTGTTCTTGAGATACTAAAGGACATAGTTAAAGAGTACAGTTATCCGGTTTGTTTTGATTTTCCGGTTAGCCATACAGACAGAAATTATGCGCTAAAAGTGGGAGTGGGATATAAGCTGAAAGTTGGAAAAACAAAAGTAACTCTGGAAGAATAAAAGCTGACTCGCCAAACGGAAGGTTGCAACCATTAAAACCGGGTCAAAAAAATTATACCGTTAACAGTGATTCATTTGAAAGCTGCTTAGTTAGTGCTGGTTCAGGATTATTGCCGAATCCTTGTGCTGGTTTAGTTATAGCCTTAAAACAGAATCAAGTTTATTCACAGTTTCATTGTACCGGTACAGATTGTTATGGCTGCCCCCTTCAATGCTAATGAGTTCATCTGTTGATTTTAAAAATGGCAGAAGGCGTTTCGAATTTTTGTAAGTAACGACCCTGTCTTTAG
Source organism: Chitinophagaceae bacterium (assembly GCA_016719165.1). Classification (GTDB taxonomy): domain Bacteria; phylum Bacteroidota; class Bacteroidia; order Chitinophagales; family Chitinophagaceae; genus JJ008. The sequence goes on from JADKAJ010000003.1 coordinate 343,346, forward strand.
TTCCATGAAAAATTGTTATTGGTGCTGTAACATTTTGCAGGTATTGATAAGTTGGTAGCTGGTAATGCAGCATCCATTTTGCAGGATATATGGGCAGGTAATGACTTACCACTGCCGGAAAATCATAATAAGGAGTTTCCAGGATCAATCGTTTACAATCCCTGGTGGATGCAAGTTGTGCTGCAATGCCTGTTCCCATGCTTTTCCCATATATGATTATACTATCAGCAGGGAATCGTTTACGGGCTATCTTATAAACCTGTAAGGCCCAATCGTACAGTTTTTGTTCGGTCAGCTTCCCTGTGCTTTTGCCAAATCCAGGGTAGTCGATCATCAGCACCTGGTAGCCATGCCGGGTGAAATAAGGAATGTATTTAGCATACCAGGAAATATTTCTTTTGTTACCATGAAAATAAAGAACTATCCCACGGGCTATCGTATCTGTGCTGGCAAAGTCAACCAGGTTAAGAGTGTCTTTAGAATCAATAGGAATATTGATGTCTTTATGAGGCTCAGGAAAATTATAAGAATAGGTTCTGTTCAATGTAACCGGGTGAAAAAGGATGGCATCCTGTAGGAAATATAATGCAACCCCGCCAGATATATAAATGATAGCGACAATCTTTGCCCATTTGATTATTCTTTTCTTGTTCATCCGGGCAAAGATGAAAAGAAAAAAGGACATGAAGCTCATGTCCTTTTAGCGTAATGTTTTATTAGTATTGATTAAAGTAGCTTTTAATCCTGTATAGAGCATTGTTACTTATTTCATCCAGCAGGCACCTCATGATCTCACTTTCCGTGGGAGCAAACTCCCTTCTGCGATTGATCAGCTGTTTATCATTTTCACTTAATGCTCTTTCATCGCCTGTAAAAGAGGAAAATTCAGTACTCCAGTTATGGTTGGAAGAAAAGTTCTCACTCCACAGCCGGCGACCGTTTTCATCTCTCACATTTACCTGCAACAGGGCAGTAGACTGTAACGTTCTTTTTATGGTTGTAATATTAGCAAATACTCTTGCATATTCTTTTACTATTGAGTCAGGCTTATAAACTGTTTCCTTTACAACAATTTCTTTAGACACTTTTCTTGTGCTCCTGTTGTCATAGTAGCGGCCGATATCAAGGTTTGTAAGACGCATGTCTACTTCTTTGTCAACCCTTATATGCTGGCTCCTTGCGTCCCAGGCCGAGTAAAATTTTACAAATTCATTCCCACTGTTGTATTGCAGGTTTCTGATCAACTGGTCATCAAGATTATTGCCACCAACTGTGTATGAACTATACACATAGCCACCTTGTTGTTGCATAGGCAGAATGACTACATTCGTAACTGCATAATCATAAGCCTCGTTCATTTTTTGTATCACATCACGGTTACCTGGTTTGAATTTTAATGCTGCCTGGAACTCCCGGTACGCATTGCGATAGCTTTGTTTATCATAACGCTGCATAAAGGCAATACCCCTGTCATATCGGGTATCACCGGCTTTTTCACGATAAGTGACCAGGTAGGAGGAGTAGTCAGCAGGGTTTACAATAGTAAATACCTGTGGCACCCGGTAAATGGCATCATACATCCGTTGAAGCGATACATACTCATTATATATCCACTCCCATTTCAGTTCATTGGAGCTTTCAGCATTTGCCCTGATGCGGGTTTCATGGTCATTCACCGCATACCGATATGAACTCTGAATGATGTTGAGGAGCTTTGGGTCATCGGGGTCTTTCTGTAATTTTTTTGCAGCCAGTTCCACGGCTTCTGTATAATTGCCTTTTTCATATAGTTTACTGGCAGTTTTACAGGAGACTGCTGAAATGCTGATCCCGGTTAAAAGTAGAATGTAGAGTTTTAGTTTCATAAACACCTCCGTTTTCATGTAGTACGTTCAAATTGCAGTCCAGTTAACAGCAGGTGCTGTCAATTAAGCAATCATTAACAATTGATGGGCAATACGTCTAGTATTTGAGAATGTCCCTGATGAAATTGTGGTACTCATCAAACGATGGCAAATTGTTGTGTCCTCCTCCATGAATGCGTATGAGGGTGATCTTATGCTGGTTTATCTTCTGTAAAGCTTCGCTATGCCGGATTGGTATCAGCCAGTCTTTTGTACCATGTATAATGTAAGTGTGACACTTTACATTAGGTAACCATTTATCGGTACGAAGGTGAAAGCGAAGGACGATGCGAACGGGTAGAATAGGTAAAAAACGTTCAATTACCCTCAGGAAATTAAAATACGGGGCATCCAGAATCAGGTACCGGGGGCTATTGTCCGAGGCAAGTTTTGTTGCGAAGCCACTACCCATGCTGCGACCATATACGATCAGGTGATCCTCTGCATACTTTTCCCTTAGTTTATTGTAAATAAACTGCATGTCATTCAGCATTTGCTTTTCACCCCTTTTGCCAGTGCTCTTGCCGAATCCCCGGTAATCAAGCAAAAGCACATCATAGTCGTACCGGTAAAAATCTTTGGCATACCGTGCCCAGCCTTTTATACTTCTTGTATTGCCATGAAAATATAATATCAAACCTTTGGGATTTTCCCGGAAGAAGTGGAGACCGTTAATGCGTACACCCGGTTCAATGTCAAAAAAGTATTCTCTGAAAGGCGCATCATACTTAAACTGAAAATCCTGTTTCAGCTTTTCCGGTTTAAATATCAGTCTTTCCTGTATGAAGTAAGCAATGACGGACAGTGCTGCAATGCCAATAATGATATACCAGATGAAGACAGGCAAGCTAGTTTTAGTTTATGCACTGAAATTAAGGAACATGCCACAAACTGTAAACTTTCTTATTCTTCTACTCTTTTTAGTTTTAAATTAGTAACAGGCGCTACAATTAATGGGAATTTCTCTACCGTAACATTTGCAAGGTCAAGTCCAAAACCTTTTTCTTCTGATAGACTATGATCTTTCAGCCAGAAGTGGAATTTCATAATTACTCTTTCAAAGAATGGAAGTTCATTGTCCTGGCTCAGGTATTTTTCCATTACCATAAACTGGAAGTCACCAACTGTATTACTGCTGGCCAGGCTTTCATACCGGCTGATAATATTCACTTCTTTATTGGCTACAAGATCTTCAACTACTTTACGGAACATAAGATTTACCCGTGGCTCCATCCTGAATCCAAGACGGAAATCAACCCTGATAATATCATTTGGAATGATATGTTCTACTTTGTATTCAGAAGTATATGGGTCATCTACGGTATCAATGTGTACGAACCAGTAAATGTCAGCCCGTTTGGGTTTTCTATTTAGTATAGAGTAAATGATCTTATGCTCAATCTCTTTTGGGTTGTTGGCACTGGTCATATATACCAGGTGAGTGGCATATTTGGGAACAGACTTGTCATTACTAAGCTCTTGTATCTTGGGTATGTAATGTTCAAGGCGAACAAATTCCACGTAGCGGTTCTTGATTTTCCTTGCCCTGTACCAAATGTACATAACAAGAAATACCAACATACCAATGATCAGTGTTATATAACCTCCGTGAGTGAATTTTACCATTAATGCGACTAGGTACCCGATTTCTACAACCAGGTAGCCACCAAGAAAAATATAGATCCAGATAGATTTTGCCCGGTGCAGAACCAGGTAATTCGCAAAAAGAATGGTAGTGGCAAGCATGGTTACAATAATCGCAAGCCCATATGCTGCTTCCATGTTAGAGGATTTACGGAAGTACAATACAATTCCGGCACAACCCAAAAACATCAGAAAATTAATAGTGGGTATAAACAACTGCCCTTTTGCTTCGGAAGGATAACGGATCCTGAGTTTTGGCCATAAATTAAGCCGCATGGCTTCACTTATCAGTGTGTAAGCACCTGAAACCATAGCCTGGCTGGCGATTATTGCAGCCGTAGTTGCAATAATTACTCCCGGTATAATAAACCAATGGGGCATCAGGTCATAAAAGGCATTAATGCTTAATGAACTCTTTACTTCGCTGGTAATTTCCAGGCCACGTCGGTGTGCCAGCAAATAGGCACCCTGTCCAAAATAATGGATCAGCAGGCATGTTTTTACGTAAATCCATGATGAGCGGATATTTCCCCTGCCACAATGGCCCAAATCACTATATAAGGCTTCAGCCCCGGTAGTACAAAGAAAAACGGCACCTAAAAGCCAAAACCCTTCTGGATAATTTTTCAGAAATTCAAAAGCATAATAGGGGCTTAGTGCTTTAAAAATGGCCAGGTCATCAAACACATGTATAATACCCAGTATCAGCAGCATCGTGAACCAGATGAACATTATTGGTCCGAATAATTTACCGATAGAGGCAGTTCCAAATTGCTGCATGAAAAAGAAAAGTGCCAGGATAGAAAGAACAATAATTACAACTGTATTGCTGCCGTCCTCAATTCCCAAAGAAGGTAGTTCTTTTAATCCTTCAATAGCAGAGGTAATTGAGATGGGCGGAGTGATGATGCCATCTGCCAATAACGATGCCCCTCCAACCATGGCGGGAATAACCAACCACTTTTTACGGCGCCTCACTAAGGCATATAAAGCAAAAGTGCCGCCTTCCCCCCGGTTGTCAGCCCGCAATACCAGTATGACATATTTGATGGTGGTTTGAAGTGTTAATGTCCATATAATGCAGGATAGGGTGCCAACGATCAGTTCCTCAGTAACCACCCTATTACCAATAATTGCATTGAAAACATATAGCGGGGACGTTCCGATATCTCCGTAAATAATTCCAAGGGCAATAAGTAATCCTGCACCGGTAACTTTATTTGTCGATACTTTCACTTTTTGGTAGTTGTGGTTTGTTTCCTGGGGTGCCCGCTATAGCCCCGGATAGCCCTGGATATAAACGGGTACAGATTTTGCACTTGTGTGAACATTCTTACAAAGTTATAGGCAAAATTCAATTACAACCAGCAAACCGGGGAACTTTACTTTTCGTCTTCATGAAGTGACAGGAAAGATCCTGTAGTTTAAAACAACTGGTATATACCGGTTGTTGTACATGTAATAGTCAACAAAACTGCATCAACAAAAATACAACAGCCTGTTTTGGCTGCTAACTTGTAACTTTAATATGGAAAAACTATGTGTACAATGTTTGGTAAAAAATGGATAATTTCTGTACTGGCAATGAGTATGATAATGCCGGCTACGGCTCAAAAAATCATTTATTCCGACCCGGATAAGGATGATACCCGCAGGCTGAATTTTGAAATAGTTGGCAAAATAAACGGCAATTTTCTGATCTATAAATATGTCAGGAACAAAAGCTGGATCACCGTACTGGATAACGATATGAAGCAATTAGCCCGGGAAGAGCAGGATTATGTTCCGGCTAATGACAGGGTGATAAATGTCGATTTTTTCCCATATAGTGATCATGCTTACATGGTCTACCAGTACCAGAAAAGGAATGTTGTCTACTGTATGGCCTCCAGGATCGATGGAAATGGAAAGAAAACCGGGGATGTGATCGCACTGGACACTACTCATATCGGTTTTGCAGCCAATAACAAAATCTACTCTGTTCTGAGCAGTGAAGACAAAAAAAGAATTGGCATATTTAAAATTAATAGCCGAAACAGAAGGCAATATTTAATGACAACATTACTGTTGAATGACAAGCTTGAGTTGCTTAAAAAAAGCCGTATAGAGATTCCAATGGAAGAGAGGAATGAACACCTCGGCGATTTTAGTCTCGACAATGAAGGCGATATCATATTTTCTAAATTCTTAAGGACCGGCAATGATAATATTAGCAGTGCTTCATTCATTATTAAAAAAGCAGCCGAAGATACTTTGATAGTGAAGTCGCTGAATATTGAAAAAACCTGGCTGGATGAGATCCATATAAAAGTGGATAATTACAATAAACGATATTTTCTATCCTCTTTTTACTACAAAGAGAGAAGAGGGAATATTGACGGCTTTTATTTTTATATCTGGGATAAAGTAGGCCAGCAGCCAATTGTTGAGAATATTAGTATTTTTTCAGATGAACTTCGGAAAGAGGCCAGGGGCGATGCCAGTATGAAAACCGCTTTTAATGATTATTTTATCAGGAACATTATTACCCGCAGAGACGGGGGCTTTATAATAGGCAGTGAAGCGTATTATACTACTTCCCGGTTTAATAGCTGGAACCGGTGGGATTACTTGTATGGGTCTCCTTATTTATCACCCGGGTTTAATAATTATTACTATTCTCCGTATTATGATCGTTTCTGGTGGGGAGGCCGATCTGTGAATAACCAGTCTGTACGCCACCATGCCGACAATATTACAGTACTTTCTTTCAGTAATACCGGGCAGTTGGAGTGGAGTAATGTAATGGGCAAAAGCCAGTTTGATGATCAGTCCGACGAACTGCTTTCCTACCAGCTAATGAATACGGGTGGCCAGATCCATTTTCTTTTTAACCAACTGGAAAGAAGATATAATTTATTAACTGACTACAGCATTTCACCTGAAGGACAGATGACAAGAAATCCTACATTAAAAAATCTTGACAAAGGATACGAGTTTATGCCAAAATTTGGCAAACAGGTCAGTGCCAAACAAATGATAATGCCTTGTTTATATCGTAACTATATTTGTTTTGCAAAAATCGATTATAACTAACCCGTAATTCTGTCCATTATCTGTGATTGGCATATTTAAACAGAAAAACCCGGCCAACATTATCCTGCTGTTTGTCTTTGGAGTGTTGATTAAACTTCCCATGTTCATGCATCCGCATATCAGCGAGGCAAGGGAAGGAGACGGCATTCTTTTTAAAGGGATACTGACAATGCTGCAATCTGCCGGAAAGTCAACGCCGCTTATTTATCCCTTGCTGGCATATACCTTGCTGTTTTTACAGGCAATCATCCTGACCCGGTTTATGGCTGCACAAAGAATGATGAGCAAATCCACATATTTTCCGGGTATGGCATACCTGCTTATTACTTCTTTATTTCCGGAGTGGAATTATTTTACTGCACCGTTGATTGTAAATACAATTTTACTACTGGTACTTTCAGGTCTGTTTAATACGTATAATCATAAAAGTGCAAAAGGAGCGATCTTTAATATCGGTCTTGGTTTAGGCATTGCATCATTTCTTTTTTTCCCTTCCCTTACTTTTATCATTTGGATTCTACTGGCTTTGATGGTGATGAGGCCATTCAGAATTAATGAATTGTTACTTTGCCTGTTGGGTATTACCGCCCCTTTTTATTTTTATGCAGTGTACCTGTTTATTACCGACCAGTGGAGTTGGCAAAATATATGGCCACAGTTTACTTTTCATCTTCCCCGACTGCAGCAATCTGCCTGGCTCGCCGGCAGTGTTTTTTTATTGACAGTACCTTTTTTGATGGGAGGGTATTATGTACAGGATAACCTGCGTAAAATGCTGATTCAGGTGCGTAAAGGCTGGAGTTTGCTACTGTTATACCTGTTAGGGGCGTTGTTGGTTCCTTTTGTCAATAATAGTGCAACTTTTGAAAATTGGGTAATGGCAGCAATCCCTTTTGCGGCTTTTCATGCCTGCACTTACTTATATTCCAATCTCCGGATCATACCAAATTTGATCTTCTGGTTATCAGTAGCACTTGTGCTGGCTTTCCAGTATACTGGTCCTGGCTGGTAGTCAAAAGGATGCAAGCCACTGGCTATTTGCAGGTATACTTTATCCCGGGTATTTCAGGTTCTAAGTCGTAGCTTATGGAGGGCAGCCTTTCTTAAAATCTTATATTTGCTTTTTCTTATTTAATATTCCTTTATGAAATTTGGTGTTGTAGTTTTTCCAGGCTCTAATTGCGATAGAGATATGTATGATGCTTTGAGTCATGATCTTGGACAGGAGGTGTCAATGCTATGGCATAAGGATAAAGATTTAAGTAAATTCAATACGGAAGATTGCATCATCCTTCCCGGTGGTTTTTCGTATGGGGATTACCTCAGATGTGGTGCTATTGCCCGTTTCAGCCCGATGATGCAGAGTGTGATCGAGTTTGCCAATGCTGGTGGTAAAGTGTTTGGAGTTTGTAATGGTTTTCAGATCCTTTGCGAATCACATCTTTTGCCGGGTGCTTTATTACGGAATGCCAACCAGCAATTTGTATGTAAGAATGTATTTATCACGAACGAAACTGGTAAAACGTATAAGATCCCGGTAGCACATGGTGAAGGCCGGTACTATGCGGATGAAAAAACATTGGATCAACTGGAGGCTAATGGCCAGGTAATATTTTATTACTGTGATGAAAATGGCAATAAAACAACTGAAGCAAATCCTAACGGAGCCATCCGTAATATCGCCGGTATTTGCAATGCGAACCGGAATGTATTTGGGATGATGCCGCACCCGGAGAGAGCCTGCTCTCCCGTTTTGGGCAATACAGACGGGCAGGAAATAATAAAAAGCCTGCTGATGGCGGAGCAACTTGTTTAGTCTCAGGTGCATCTTGTCATTGCTCGACCGGCGTTTGTCACTTTTATCACATTCCGGACTAAACCAGAAGGTTACTTTTGGGGCAGAGATTTTAACAGATTGAGTAAAGAAAAAGCAGGATTTTTGTACCCAGATAATTTAAACAATTGAGAATGAAAAGATTTTTAGTCACGGTATTGATTTTTGCAACAGCTTTTACTGTTCAGGCCCAGTTAAACCCGATCTCATGGACATTTACAGCTAAGAAAATTGCTGATAAGACGTTTGAGATTCAAATGAAAGCCACTATCCAGAATAAATGGCACTTGTATTCCCAGGCACAGCCGGCTGATGCCATAGCTATTCCTACAACATTTACATTCAATCCCAATCCCCTGTTTACACTCGAAGGAAAAGTAAAAGAAGTCGGAAAGCTTGAGAAATACCATGACAAAACACTGGATGTGTCCGCTAACCAGTATTCCAATACCGTAACTTTTATACAAACCATTAAATTAAAGGCGAATGTAAAAACCAGCATGACCGGTAATGTGGAATACCAGACCTGTGATGATGAAAAGTGTTTGCCGCCAAAAACAGTTCCCTTTACGATCGCAATCAAATAAATAGTGAATTAATATTTTTGATATTAATAACGGGTTCTCTTAAAGAACTCGTTTATTTTTTAAATGTATGCTGCTATGCTCCGCTATTTAAAACCAATAACTGCCTTTTTCCCTATACTTTTTTCGGTACTTATTTCTGTTGCTCAGGATTCTTCTGCTATTAAAGGCTGGGCCGTTGAAAGTAAAAAATTGGTAGACGGAAAATATGAGCTCTTGTTTACAGTACCAGTTACAGATGGTTGGCAATTGTATGCTCCTAACCAGGTACTGCTGGATGTTAAAACAACCGAGTTGAAATTCTCTGATTCAAGTATTGCGCAGGAAGGTGAATTTATATTGGGAAGTGAACCCGGCAAGATTAATAGTGCCATATTTGAGACATCCGTAAGTGTATTTGAAAGTAGTGCTTCCTGGAAAGCGATCATTGCTATTAATGGAACAGTTCCGGCAAAATTGCAGGGTACCTTATTTTATACTTATGGTAAGAATGATGAGTTCTATCCATCAAACCCTTATTCCTTCACAGTTACTATGGAAGGAGGGGTAGAAGCAGCCAGCATCAAGATTAATTCGATTGATATTCACAAACCAGTAAACAATTGCGGCGATGATGGTACAAAAAATAAAAGCCTGCTTACTATTTTCTTTTTAGGATTACTGGGTGGCCTTATTGCATTGCTTACTCCCTGTGTTTTTCCAATGATCCCCGTTACTGTTACCTTCTTTACCAAAAAGTCTACTGATAAAAAGAAAGGGATTACTAATGCCATTCTGTATGGACTTTTTATTTTTCTGATTTACATCCTTATTACTCTTCCTTTCCATGTTGCCGGTAAAGCGATAAGTCCTGAAATATTCAATAATATATCAACCAATGTCTGGCTCAATCTTATCTTTTTTGCCATTTTCGTTTTTTTCGCTTTATCATTTTTTGGTCTTTTTGAAATTGGTCTTCCTGCAGGATTGGCTAACAAAATGGATTCCAAATCTGGTCTTGGAAATTTAGGTGGGATCTTCTTTATGGCAGCTACACTGGCCATTGTATCATTTTCATGTACAGGCCCAATTTTAGGAACATTACTCGTCGGCGTTGCCGACCAGGGTGCCTGGCCGCTTACTGTTGGTGCAGCAGGTTTTGGTATAGCTCTTGGCTTACCTTTCGCTTTGTTTGCCATGTTTCCGCATTGGTTACAATCGTTGCCGAAATCTGGTGGATGGATGACAGATGTGAAAGTGGTTTTGGGTTTCCTGGAGCTGGCTTTAGCCGTGAAATTCCTATCAAATGCTGACCTGGTTAAGCAATGGGGCTTATTGAAAAGGGAAGTATTTATTGGTCTCTGGGTGCTGATAGGAATCCTCACCGTTTTATATCTCCTGGGCAAAATTCGTTTATCACACAGTTCGCCGGTAAAGAAATTTTCATTTATACGAATTGCTTTTATAATTCTGTTTACGGCAATAACAATTTACCTGTTACCGGGTCTTACCAATACAAAATGGGCTGATCTGAAACTGATCAGTGGTTTCCCTCCGCCAAGAACATATAGCTTATTTACGATTGACAAAAGTAAAACAGGACTTTTCGAACCCATGCACAATGATTATGCAGGTGCATTGGAACGGGCCAAAACCGAGAATAAACCGGTGTTGATTGACTTCACCGGTTGGGCCTGTGTGAACTGCCGTCGTATGGAAGAAAAAGTATGGCCCGATAAAACCGTTGATAGTCTGATGCGAAATGAATTTGTCGTGGTCTCCTTATATGTGGATGAAAGAAAGAATTTACCACTGGCAGAACAAACAGTGGAACTGTTGGCTAACGGAACAGAAAAATCAATTGTAACTGTTGGCGATAAATGGTCCACATTCCAGATTGAAAATTTTGGTGCCACATCTCAGCCGCAGTATGCAATTATCAGCCCGGATCAGGAGGCTATGACAAAAACAAAATTTTATACTCCCGATGCTGACGAATTTATTAAATGGCTGGAATGTGGTCTGGATGCATTTAAGAAAAGTAAAAAGCAGTAGCTATTATTATTAAAAAAGAAGAGGCTGTCTCAAATGCTCCAATCAATGTCATATTGAGCAAAGCCGAAATATGACATTGATTGGTAAACAAATTTGTACGCATTTCGATATGCTCAATGTGACAAGTTTGTTTGCTTTTGAGACTGCCTCTTATTTTTTACAAATGAATTAGTTTAATAACCGTTCTATATTGTTTTGTTTCCACCTGCAGGAAATACATACCTTTTGAAATATCCGGGAATGAAGGCTGGAAAGAAGATCCGGCTGGCATCATGCCATACAATTGAGAGCTGATAACCTGCCCTTGCATATTGATAAGCCTGATCTGAACATTATTCAATGATTTTGTTGCAGTAATAGTGACAGTTTGATTGAAAGGATTGGGTGAAACCCTGATCCCAAATTCAGTTGGATTAATTACCGGCAAGCCTGTAATAATACCTGCGAGACTATATTTTGAAAAAACAGGGTAGTGGTCCGAAGTATTGTGGGCTGTAACATAATTCGGGACAACAGTTGTTACATCTGTTCTTATCTGCGCCGAATTAAGAACATAATAGGCTACTACTTCATTGGAGATGGCATGATTATCTACAACATTAGGAAAGTTTATCATACTGGTCTGCCCCGCCTGGCCTAGTGGTAAGGTGATAGATTTATAATGATCTGCATCAGTAGAATCTGCAACAATTGGCTGGTAAGAGGATTGTGGTCCCGATCCGATGGATATGGTTTGAGTCAGCGCATCATTATAGTCCCCGATGATCATAACATTGGCAGTGGAAAAAGAAGCATCCAGTGTATCTTTCAACTCCTGGGCCCCGGCCAACCGCCTGTTATAATCAGATGCCGTTGACCCGGCTTTGCCATGTATCAAAATGAAATGGACCGTTTTTGTTATTCCATTTATTGTAACATCCGCTTTCATCAGGAAAGGCAGCCTCCCATTTGCCCAGTTAGAAACAGCAGTTGGGCTATTCAGCATCATTCCCCTGGTGTTAATATTGCTGAATAAGTCTTTCTTGTACAAGAAAGCCAACTTCTGGCTTTGTCTCCAGCCATTGGTACCAATCGGGCCATCAGTACTGTATGGCGCAATTATGTATTCAAAATTTGTTCCTAAAGAGTCTCTTAATTTTCTGAGGTGTACAGTGTCTACTATTTCAACCAGGCCATAAATGTCGGCGTCAAAGTAGCGCATGATTTTTTTTGCATTGGCTTCCTGCAGGTCTTTATCCGGAGGTCCGCTGTTATAGGGGGCGCCAAAGAATTCAAGATTCCAGCTAACTACGTCAAGTGTAGTGGTACTGCTCTGTGCTTTTAATTTTTCTGCTGTGACAACCAGAATTACCAGGAATAAAAAGAGTAAATTTTTTTTCATGTTCTCATTTTCGTAGACAAATGTAAGGGAGAAAAATAAGGTTAAGTCAGGCTATTATGAAAAGAACTGTCACGGTTGTGTTGACTGTAAATCAATAACTTTCAGTTGCAGCGATTTGGTCTCATTCCATTCGTTTTCATCAATTGTATACACGATATCTATTGGCTGCTGGTTATCCAAAAGGCGAAATTTACCAGCCATCCCAAAGCCAATTCCATTCATGATAAAATTGTCTTCCCGCAGGGAAAATCGTATATGTTCTTCTTTTACAATTTTTGAATAACCGGAATTAATAACATTCCTGGTGATGAATACCGGGCGGAGATTCTCCGGTCCGTATGGTTCCATCTGGCAAATGATATCGTAGAATGTTTGTTTGATGTCTTTTAATGAAATTTCTGCATCAATAATGATTTCCGGAATTAGCAGTTCCGGTTGAATAGTGGATGATACGATCTCTTCGAATTTTTCCCGGAAAGCATCCACTTTTTCTAATTCTAACGTCATGCCAGCCGCTGCAAAATGGCCACCATAGCCAAGCAAGTGTTCCCTGCAGGCATGGATAGCTTCATACAAATTAAAACCGGGAACACTCCTTGCACTGCCCGCCGCATATTCGCCGGACTGTGTAAGCACAATAGTTGGACGATAATGATGTTCTATTAACCGGGACGCAACTATCCCAACCACTCCTTTATGCCAATGAGGTTGAAAAACTAGAGTTGACTTTCTTTTTATCCATTCTTCTTTTCCATGTATTAGAGCTAACGCTTCCTCTGTTATGCTTTTATCAGCTTCCTTTCTGTCGGTGTTATCACTATGCAGCTGTTCAGCATATAGTAGGGCCTCCTCTTCTGTGTTCGCTACAAACATCTGTACAGCCTTTCTGGCATCATCCATCCTGCCGGCAGCATTTACTCTTGGCGCAATCATAAATACCAGGTTGGTAATATGGAGGTCCTTTACCAGGCCGCTTAATTTTGATAAAGCCCTGATGCCGTAATTTGGATTTTTATTTGCCTTTATCAAGCCATGGAAAGCTAATATCCTGTTTTCCCCGGCAACAGGTACTATGTCTGCTGCAATTGCAGTCGCCAGGAGATCAAGATATTCGAATGCTGCATTTTCAGGCAGTTGCATTTTTTCTGACAGGGCGCACATAAGCTTAAAGCCGACTCCACAACCGCAAAGTTCTTTAAAAGGATAATTACAGTCTTTTTGTTTTGGATTAAGAATTGCAACAGCAGGTGGTAATATTTCATCAGGTAAATGGTGATCGCAAACAATAAAATCTATAGCCAGTTCTTTTGCATAACCGATTAAGTCTGCTGACTTAATACCACAATCAAGAGAAATAATTAAAGAAAACCCATTTGCTTTCGCAAAATCAATTCCCGCCTTACTGATGCCATAACCTTCCCGGTAACGGTGGGGGATGTAAAAATCAAGGTTGGAGTGAATCTTCTTAAGAAACTGGTACATACTGGCAACGGCAGTTGTTCCGTCTACATCATAGTCTCCAAAAACAAGAATTTTTTCCTTTAGGTTAACTGCCCTGGTAACCCGTTCCACAGCTTTATCCATATCCTTCATCAGCCACGGGCTATGCAATGCCGTTAGTTGGGGCCGGAAAAAATCTTTTGCCTGCTCAAATGTTTCAATGCCCCGTTGTATCAGAATTTTGCAAATAACCGGATGTATTTTCAGTGACTGTTGTAATACATTCACTTTTTGCCGGTCAGCTGTTAATATTTTCCATCTTTTTTGCATTACCAATCAATGATGAATTATATGTTTAGGGTAAAAAATTAATATTTACGGTCAGTTACAAACAGGACCATATCTTCAAGTCCTTGCCTGACAGGGCTTTCAGGGAATTGGTGCAGGATGTCAAGGGCATCTTTCTTGTAGGTATTCATTTTCTCAGTTGCATAGGCAATTCCACCAATTGCCGTCACTTTATCTATTACCCATTTTACTTTTTCTTTATCCTGGTTATTATTTTTTACGATATAAATAATCTTTCGCCGGGTCTCTTTATCCGTATTATTCAGGGTATAGATTAATGGGAGAGTCAATTTCTTTTCCTTTATATCATTTCCGGTGGGCTTGCCTACATTTTCACTGGCATAATCAAATAAATCGTCTTTAATCTGAAATGCCATGCCGGTTGTTTCACCAAACAATCTCATTTTTTCTGTTATTGCTTCGTCCTGGCTGGAAGCCCATGCTCCTGCCGCACAGGCAGATGCCAGGAGGGAAGCAGTTTTATTCCGGATTATCTCGTAGTAAACCTCTTCTTTCAGGTTCAGGCTTCGGGCTTTTTCCAGTTGCAGCAATTCTCCTTCACTCATTTTGCGGACCGCATCAGAAAGGATATGGAGGATTTGGTAATCATTATTATCGAGAGAAAGCAGGAGTCCTTTAGCCAGTAAATAGTCGCCAATAAGTACATTGGCTTTTGCTTTCCAAAGGGCATAAGGAGAAAAAAAACCCCTTCTTTCCATTGAATCATCAACTACGTCGTCATGTACAAGTGTCGCAGTATGAAGCAGTTCTACCAGGGATGCGGCCCTGTATGCCGGTTCGTTGATATCACCACAAAGTTTGGCAGAAAGTAACACAAACATGGGTCGGAGTTGTTTACCCTTACGTTTCACCACATACCTCATAATGCGGTCTAAAAGGGGTGCCTGGCTGCGAACAGCTTCTTTGAATCGTGTTTCAAAGATTTTTAATTCGGGTTTTATCAGGTCGGTGGGTAGTTGCATTGCCAAAATCAGGGCAATTTACGGGCAAAAAAATAATTGTCAGCAGATGCAACAAAATACACTCAAAAATTGACTAAGTAATTGAAAAATAATGGGCAAAAGGGCAAATAATTGTCATAAAAATTTGGTAATTAACGCCCTTTATCTATTTTTGCGAAATATTTAGGACATTGTTCACAAATCTTAATCCTTAGTTATGGCAAGCAAAAAGTATTTATTTCTGGCAGGCGCATTTTGTCTGTTAGCGTCTTATGGTTTCTCGCAAAGGGTCGGGGCCAGTTATGACGTAAAAGATTCTTCCCTGGTTCCGAGTAAAAGGATGCCTCAGCACACTGAGTTCCTTAATGGTACATATAATTTCCCTTCAAAGCCCCGCAATCAGTGGGAACTTGGTATTAAAGGTGGTTTGTTCCAGGTAAGTGGTGATGTTCCGGCACAATTTGTATCTCCGGGTTTTGGAGCACACATCAGAAAAGCATTTGGTTATATCTTTTCTTTACGTCTTGAATATATGTATGGAATAGGTAAAGGGTATAGTTTCAGAGAAGCTGAAAACTATGCTAAAAATCCTGCTTGGGGTGCCAATATTTCAGATCCTAACCAGCGTTATTCCGCTCCACAGGCTGTTACAGGTGCTGGCGGGGTACGTCAAATTGTATCTTCTCAGACTGGTTCAATCAATACTCCATTTGAACACATATTCTACAATTACAAAACAAAAGTTCAGGATTTAAGCATTGAAGGAGTTGTAACGTTAAATAATATTCGTTTCCACAAATCTAAAACAGGATTTAATTTTTACGGATTTGCCGGTATCGGCGGTAGTATCTATGATACTAAAGTCAATGCCTTAGACGGATCATCTAAATATAATTTTAATGCTATCAACCAGGCAGCCTATAAAAATCGTAAAGATTTTATCAAGAATATGAAGAATGATGTTCTTGATGATAGTTTTGAAACTCCGGCAGAAAACCAGGGTGATCGTCGTCCAAAATTGTTTGGCGATACTTTTAAGCCTTCCGGTACAGTAGGTGCAGGTGTTGCATTTAAATTGAGCAACAGGTTGAATCTTGCTATTGAAGACCGTTGGACTTTTATCAAAGATGATTTGCTGGATGGACAGCGTTGGCAGGAAGCAGCCTGGGGTGATGCTACTTTAACCCGTGATTTCGATTCTTATAATTACCTGAGCGTTGGTTTGAATATCAACCTGGGTGCAAAATCAGTTGAGCCACTATGGTGGTTAAATCCGCTTGATTATGCTTACAGTGAAATCAGGAATCCCCGTTTGATGCGTTTACCAAAGCCAGTATTACCTGATACTGATGGTGATGGTATTACAGATCAGTTTGACCGTGAGCAGACACCTGCAGGTTGTCCTGTGGATTCTCATGGTGTAAGTCTTGATACTGATGGTGATGGTGTTCCTGATTGTAAGGATAAAGAACTGATCACTCCTACATATTGCCAGCCTGTTGATGCAGACGGCGTAGGTAAATGCCCTGTTCCTTGCCCTGATGAAAAATGTTTTGAAGGTTTCATTAAGCAAGCTAATGATTGTGCTACTTTACTCGGTGCATTACCAAGTGTATCTTTTAAAGCAGGTTCTAATAAACTCAGCGATGATACCAAAGCTGTTTTAGCAACAGTAGCTTCTAAATTGCGTAATAATCCAGGTTGTAAAGTAGTAGTAGTAGGTTATTGCTCTTCTAGTAAAAAAGAGCAGCAGTTAAGCTGGGATCATGTAAATGCAGTTATCAATCACATGGTTGATAAAGAAGGCATTAGCCAGGACAGATTTATCTTCAACTACGGCCAGGAAGGCGGCGATTGCAATACTGTTGATCTTCGTGCTGCTGGTGAAGGTGAAGAAGGACCAAACAGGGTAGAACCTCCACATCCTAATCTTCGCAAGAACTAATATTTCATACTTTTTGCTAAATAGGCCCTCCCCCGATTAATCAGGGGAGGGTTTTTTTTAATGGGGGTATAGCTACCAGCTTTATAATAACCTTAACTTCAAGGGTTTGGCTGCTTATTTTTTTTACGTAAGTTTTGCCGGTATCAGTTAACTTTGCACTCCTTTATGAATTACTCTTTTTCCCGTGTCATAAAACCCATTCACAGTTTCCTTAGCATTTTATCAGGGATCATTTTCTCAGTTATAATCTTAAGTAGCTGTGGGAAGGGAATGAATAAATTACTGAAGAACCCTGACCCGGCTTATAAATTGCGGATGGCAGAGCAGTTCTTTGTTAAAAAGCAATACACAAAGGCGCAGCAGGTGTATGAAGATATAATGCCCTATTATAAGGCAAGTAAAGAGTTTGAGGATATATATTACAAGTACGCATATTGCGCCTATAACCTGGGTGACTACATGAATGCTGAAAACTTATTCAAAAGCTATCTTGAAATTTTTCCAAACAGTACCAAAGCAGAAGAAGTTGATTACATGCGGGCTTATTCTTTTTACAAACAATCCCCTAAGCCAGAACTTGATCAAACCAATACAATGAGGGCTATGGGTATGATGCAGACCTTTATCAATACTCATCCCGGATCGCCCCGCAATAAAGAAGCTACTGATATCATAGATGTTTGCAGGGCAAAGCTTGAATCGAAAGATTATAAAAGTGCACAGCTATATTACGACCTTGGGCAGTTCAGGGCAGCAGGTGTGGCATTCAGTGCTTTATTGAATTCGTACCCTGAGTCAATGCGTGGAGATGAGTATAAGCTGATGATCATTAAGTCCTATTATCGTTTTGCAGAACTAAGTATAGAAGAAAAGAAAGTGGAGCGGTTTGAACAGGTGATAAGTGAATGCTATGAGTTTACTGACAGATTTCCTGACAGTAAATTGAAAAAAGAAGCTGAAATATTTTTAAATTTATCTCAAACTAATATTAAAAACTTAAATAATGAGCAAACTAAGACGCCAGCTTAGCGCAGGTATCACCAACAATGTGGAAACCCGTAACCTGGATGAAATAAAAGGGAAGACCGGTAATCTTTATGAATCCATTTCCATTGTCGGAAAAAGGGCTAACCAGATTAATATTTCGTTGAAGGAAGAATTGCATAACAAGCTGGAAGAATTTGCCAGTCATACAGACAGCCTGGAAGAAATTCATGAGAATAAGGAGCAAATTGAGATTTCCCGTGCATACGAGAGAATGCCCAACCCTGCCTTGTTGGCTACACAGGAATTCCTGGATGATAAAGTGTATTTCCGTAAAGGGGAAGATGAGCTGTTCAGCTAAACTGGTAAAACTAAATTTTTAAGAATTTCTAAAGCGATGGGTTCCCGTCGCTTTTTATATTTAACAGCTATTTGCTTAATCAGCTATGAGCTTTTACAAGTAAATGGTACTTTTGATAACCAATGTTGGCAGGTAAAAAAATATTAGTGGGAATTACCGGCAGTATAGCTGCTTATAAATCTGTTTACCTCGTCAGGTTACTTATCAAGGCAGGTGCAGAAGTAAAAGTAATCATGACACCATCTGCCAAAGACTTTGTTTCTCCGCTTACTTTATCCACCCTGAGCCGTAACCCGGTTATTATAGATCTTTTCGATGAACAAAGCTGGGCCAATCATGTGATGCTCGGTCGCTGGGCAGATATAATGGTGATAGCTCCCCTAAGCTGCAATACATTGGCAAAGATGGCTAATGGACTATGTGATAACCTTCTGCTGGCTACTTACCTGTCAGCTACATGTCCGGTTGTTGTAGCCCCTGCCATGGATGAAGATATGTGGCATCATCCCTCCACGAAAGCTAACCTGGTTATACTGGAAAGTTTCGGCAATCATATCATCCCGGTAGAAAAAGGAGACCTGGCAAGTGGGTTAAATGGTGAAGGCAGGATGGCAGAACCTGAAGGGATCATTGAGTATATCACTACTAATTTTTTTTTGACCCGGCCCCTTGATGGGAAAAAAGCATTAGTGACTGCAGGGCCCACATACGAACCTATTGACCCGGTTCGTTTTATCGGCAATCATTCATCTGGTAAAATGGGGATTGCTATTGCAAAGGAATTATATCATCGTGGTGCAGCGGTAACACTGGTAATGGGGCCTTCTCAATACGAGTTTTCAGCAGAAGGGATAGCTGTAGTGAGAGTGAAAACAGCAGACCAGATGTATAAATCCTGTCATGACAATTACCCGGAATCTGACCTTACTGTAATGGCAGCTGCAGTGGCTGATTATACCCCGGTGGAAACAGCTGATCAGAAGATCAAAAAAAAATCCGACTCTCTTACGATAACCTTATCCAAAACAAAGGATATTTTGAAAAGCCTGGGTGAAAAGAAAAATAGTAAACAGGTACTCGTGGGCTTTGCACTGGAAACAAATGATGAGAAGAAAAATGCACTGGAAAAGCTTGCTAAGAAAAATGCAGATATGATCATTTTAAATTCCATGATGGATGCCGGTGCCGGTTTTGGTTATGACACTAATAAGATCACTATTTTCGATAAGAGCGGGCAGGAATTCAGCTTTGATACCAAATCGAAAACCGATGTGGCAAAAGATATTGTTGACACTATAATCCGTCTGTATTATGCATAAAAGAAGTCTGATACTTTTTATATTCATTTTTTTTATGGGGTTCGTGCAGGGCCAGGAGATACAGGCCCGTTTGTCAGTCATCACCAGTAAAGTGAGTACCCAGGTTGACAAAAAAATATTTCAAACTTTACAGACAGGGCTCACTAACTTTCTGAATACCCGTAAATGGACAACTGATGTCTTCCAGCCTTCAGAAAAGATTCAGTGTAGTTTTCTTATCACTATTGAGCAGGATATGGGTAATAATATCTTTAAAGGAAAAATGACAGTTCAGGCAGCCCGGCCGGCTTATAGTACTACCTACGACTCCCCGCTTATGAATTTCCAGGATGATAATCTCGTTTTTAAGTACCAGGAGTTTCAGCCCATTGAATTTAATGAGAACAGGGTGCAGGGTAATGATCCGATGGTGGGTAACCTTACCGCTACACTTGCTTTTTATGTCAATATGATCCTCGGTTTTGATTATGATTCGTATTCACTTCGTGGAGGTGATATGTATTTTCAAAAAGCATGGAATATTGTAAATAATGCTCCGGACGGCAGGGATATTACTGGCTGGAAATCTTTTGAGAGTCTGCGGAACAGGTATTGGCTGGCGGAAAATATGAATAATAACCGCTTTGCGCTTATTCATGATGCTATTTATTCTTACTACCGGTCAGGGATCGATGTTTTTTTTGAGAATGAAGATGCCGGCCGTAGCGGTATCATCAATTGTTTAAACTTTCTCAACTCTATTAATAGTGAGAACCCCAATTCTATGATCATGCAATTCTTTTTCCAGGGAAAGGCAAATGAGTTGGTTAAAATATTCAGCAAGGCCAATGCGGAACAGAAAAGCAGGGCCAAAGAATTACTTACCCGTCTTGATATCACTAATACATCGCTGTACAATAAAGAGTTGAAATGAGAATTGTAATCCTATTTTTTTTTATCCTTGTAGCAGGCAGTGCCGGGTGTAAAAAGAAAAGCAGTATACCCGGAAATGTACTGGCACAGCAAAAGATGCAGGCAGTGCTCTGGGATATGATACGAGCGGACCATTTTATTAATAATTACATGGTGATAAAAGATAGTTCGCTCAATAAAAGGGTAGCGGGTTTTAAAATGTATAACCGTATTTTAGGTATTCATAAAATAAGTGAAGAGGATTTCAAAAAGAGTTTTTCATTTTACCGTTCCAATCCTGAATTAATGTGGCCCATAATGGATTCTATCAGCAAAATGTCTGATGAAGCGCCTACCCAACAGATAAAACCTGTACCGCTGGAGGATTCTTTACAACAAACCGGACCTTCTACTGATACAACTTCACCCCGGAAAATCAAGCCGGTATCGCTGGACTAACCGGTAATCTTCAAACCGGCGGATTATTTCAAGTTGCTTAATTTTACTTTCTAATATTTCATTTCATGAATAAAGTAGTAGCAGGAGCTGATGAAGCAATAAAAGATATTACCGATGGAGTAACAATCATGTTGGGTGGTTTCGGTCTTTGCGGGATACCGGAAAACTGTATTGCTGCTTTGGTGAAAAAAGGGGTGGGTAATCTTACCTGCATTTCCAATAATGCCGGTGTAGATGACTTTGGTATTGGATTAATGCTGAAGCAAAAGCAGGTGAAAAAGATGATTTCATCTTACGTAGGTGAAAATGCCGAGTTTGAACGACAGTTATTGAGTGGTGAATTGCAGGTGGAACTTATTCCGCAGGGAACTTTGGCTACCCGTTGTTTGGCAACAGGGTATGGCATGCCCGCCATCTTTACACCGGCAGGAGTGGGCACAGAAGTGGCGGAGGGAAAGGAGGTACGGCAATTTAATGGCAAGGACTATTTGCTGGAATTGGCTTTTGAAGCAGATTTTGCCCTTGTGAAAGCCTGGAAAGGGGATACGCAGGGCAATCTTATTTATAAAGAGACTGCCCGGAATTTCAATCCGCTGATGGCAATGGCTGGTAAGGTAACAATTGCTGAAGTAGAGATATTGGTTCCGGAAGGCGAACTTGATCCCGATGCAGTACATACGCCGGGTATTTATGTACACCGCATTTTCCAGGGAACTGATTATGAAAAACGGATTGAGCAGCGGACAGTCAGGAAACGAAATTGAGTGACCGGGAGTCTTCAACTTAAAACACTTTTAAACCAGCCTGCTGGTTGGCAGGTCTTCAAAGCATCATGGCATTAACTAAAGAACAGATAGCAAAACGGATTTCCAGGGAATTAAAAGAAGGATACTATGTCAACCTTGGAATAGGGATACCAACTTTAGTGGCTAATTATATTCCGGAGGATATGAATGTGGTATTGCAAAGCGAGAATGGGTTGTTAGGAATGGGTCCTTTCCCTCTTGAAGGAGACGAAGATCCGGATTTAATAAATGCAGGTAAACAAACAATCACTACGGTGCCCGGGTCAGTTTTTTTTGATTCTGCCATGAGTTTTGGAATGATCAGGGCCGGTAAAGTTGACCTTACCGTATTAGGTGCAATGGAAGTAAGCGATAAGGGAGATATCGCTAACTGGAAGATTCCTGGTAAAATGGTAAAAGGCATGGGTGGGGCGATGGACCTGGTGGCCAGTGCAAAAAATATTATTGTGGCGATGATGCATACCAATCCCAAAGGAGAATCTAAATTATTACCCGCTTGTACATTGCCATTGACAGGTGCAGGATGTGTTAAGAAGATAGTTTCAGACCTTGCCGTACTTGATGTAACGCCGGATGGGTTTAAACTGCTGGAAAGGGCGCCTGGTGTAAGTGTAGAAGAGATAAAAGCAAAGACTGCAGGCAGACTGATCGTTGAAGGAGATATTCCGGAGATTGAGGTGAAGAAGGAGGTAGGAAGTAGGAGGTAAGAAGTAGGAAGAATGAGGTAAGTAGGAGTTTTTGTACCTTATTGCCAAAAAAGATTAAATACCTTACTATGATAAAGGCGGTGGCTGATCTTGATGTATTCAATATTTCATATGCCCTGGCCATGGATATTTATCACCTGGCAAAAATTTCCCGAAAGAAGAAAAGTATTCGCTGACCGATCAGATTATCCGGTCGTCAAGGTCAATTTCAGCAAATATTGCTGAGGGTTGGGGTAAAAGGGTCTATGAAAACGAATTCAGGAAATATCTTATCTACTCCATGGGATCACTGGAAGAAACAAAGGTATGGCTGCTTTTTTCAAGAGATTGTGGTTATGTTTCTGCAGATGTTTATACCCGGATTAGCATGAAATGTGACGAGACAGGTGCTAAAATTTTTAAGTTGTATGGAAACTGGAAGGCATTTTAGATTTCAGTCTATTTGGATTCATACTTCCTTCCTCTTACTTCATATTTCAGCTCTCACTCTATCAAATTATTCTTCACAGCAAAGAAAACTAATCCCGCTGTATTCTTACTGCCAAACCGTTCCATCAACCTGTCTTTAATGGCCTCCACAGTTCGAGGGCTGATTTCCATCTTTTGAGCAATTTCTGCAGCTGTAAATTCCATGCAAATAAAGCGGAGCACATCTTTTTCTTTATCACTCAGGGTAATTTCACTGTTCAGTGAGGGTACCACTTTTTGCCGGGAATGAGATTTTTTCAACAGTATCCGGTTCACAAAATTATTCAGGTAATAACCCTTCTCATACACTTCCATGATGGCCCTGCGGATCTCCTGTGGCTCTGCACTTTTTAATAAATAACCATTGGCGCCATTCTCCATCAGGTGATATACAAAACGTTCATCTTCGTACATACTCAGGATAAGGACCTTTATCTGGGGATATTGTTTGCTGATTGTTTTGGTAGCTTCTATGCCATCCTTGCCGGGCATACGCAAATCCATCAGTACCACATCGGGTTCAGAAGCGGCTAAACCGTTGAGCAGATCCTCACCGTTCTCTGCCTCTTGTACAAATTTTACATTGGAATAAGGACGCAACGAAAGGATAACTCCCTTGCGAAAAATTTTATGATCGTCAGCTATTGCTACCTTGATGATTCCCATAGTATCAGATAAGGGATAAAATTAGCAAATAATCAGGAACAAACCTTAGCGCATCTCTTATTCGTAAGGTTCATCTTTGGGCAACTCGATGGTCACCTTGTAATAAGTTTGTGAAATATCCTTTTCAAAATTGATATTGCCATCTACTACCCGCAGGCGGCTGGTAATGTTTTTCAGACCGAGTCCTACATTACTTTTATTCAGCTTTTCAAAATCAGCCTGTACCAGCCCTCTTCCGTCGTGATGGATGCGAAGGTAAAACTTGCCGGCATGAACGTTCTGGGTGAGATGGATAAAACTGGAGTTACTGTGTTTAAGAATATTATTGATAAGCTCCTGCACTACCCGGAAAATGATCAGCTCTTTTTCTTCTTTCAACCTTTCTTTATACTCATGAAAACGGCTGCTGGCATTGATGGCACCGGAGCCACTGATTTTCTGGAACAGGTCATTGATGGCGGATTCTAATCCAAAATTTTTGAGGGTGGGCGGCATCAGGCTGTGGCTGATATTACGCACCAGTTGTATGGTATCATCAATGATCTGTCTTGCCTGGAAGATAGATTGTAACTGGGTAGCTTTATCCTGGTTCACCAGGTTCTCATTCAGGTAAAGTCGGGCCGTGGCCAGCAGGGGTCCGGCATCGTCATGCAGGTCGGCAGCCAGGCGTTGACGTTCTTCTTCCTGGAGTTTGATAGAGGCGTTCAGCAACAATCTTTGCTGGGCCTGCTCCATGGTTTGTATCTTTTCATTAAAGCGTTTTACCCTTCGCTGGTGAAGAATAATAAAGATGATCAAGCCTACAGTAAGCAACAGCATGCCCATAGTGCCCAGTAAAAGCACAAAGGAAACTCCGGAACTGTTGGTGGCTTGCAGTAAGAACATATAGGTAGGTTAGTAATGGGTGGAATTTATATAATATCTAAGTTTGGAATATCAGTTTTTTTGAGTTTGGAATTAGGTTGTTCATTAATATATGAAGGGTATCCAAGTAATACCATTGCAAATAATAGATTTTTTAAGATTTCAGGAATGTATGTTAAATGCCAATAATTATCAAATTGCTGGTCTGTAACATCATTTGCTAATATATTAAAGAAAAAGGCGCTACCCAGATATATTAATATCCCTACAATCAACCAGAAACTGGGATATTCATATATGTTTTTTGAAATATTGTATTTCAAAAACTGCTGAAAATAAAAAAATGAAAATAGGAATATAAGGATAGTTTCAACTCCAATGGGAACAGAGTCGATTTTTTGAAGTTTTGATACAAAAAAGTAGGTTACCTGAAAGACTAAAAATAAAAGTGAAAAACTAAAAATTGTTTTTCGAAGGTTTACATTTTTTATATTATACCAGATGACCGCTGCGAAAACCGAATATTCCAAAAGGGTATAAACAGTTTGTTGAATTTTTCTATAATTCTTGGGGATGTCGTAATAGAAATTCAGGTAGAAGAAAAAAACTAAACCGTATAAAGCAAGAATAATGAAAAGAGAGTATTTCTTTGATCTGCTTAAAAGAAAACCCAATGGTATAAGAAGGTAAGAGTATACTAGTATATATGTAAAAAGCTCTTCTATAATTTGGATTTTGTCCAAAAATAGAAAAACTTTTTAAAAATGATTAACTCATTTTTTTGGAACGGAGTAATCTTATTACTCTTCCCAAACTAAAATACCTACATCTTCAGTTGCAAATCTTTTCATAACAGTAACATTTTAAGCCTTTTCTCAAATTAATTTGACAGTCAAATATGGAAATCCTTCTGACCTAATACAATTGCTTTTAAACCGGGTGATTACCCCTATTACCTTCCAAAACCCTTAATAGATAAGGCTTTAGGAGATTTTTTGTCGGAATAATACTTGATTAAAATGGGTAAAATAACTAAGTAAAATTAGTAAATTTACGGTTGTAAAAATAGTAAGTTTACCGTGTAAATTCACGGTTATTAACAGGTGTGGATAAAGAAAGGAAGGGTAAGTGGCGAGTGGAAAAGGGAACCTGGTCAATTCAAAAATAACTCACACATATTTCAAAAAAAGGAAGTTGATTGACATTGGACTTCGCTATGGCATTCAAGGGATTTGGAAATTACATTCAGGACGGTTTCTAAGGACATTGGACGAAAAAATAGGGGCTCCATCTTTTGTCAATCAACTGAGTCAAAAGTATATCCACATACTGATGTGCACAAGAGCAATACTCCGGGATTTTAAACTTTCAGTTTTTACGAGTTCAATCGTATAGTTTCCGGGCAGGAATGCAATTATACGATAGGAGAAATGAAAATTTACGATTATGCCTCACCCCCTTGAAACAGTTATCGGGTTTCGGCATTATTTCACCCCCTCTCCAGGTGGAGATGGGGTGGACGGGCATAATCTTTTGGCTTGATTGCAGACGGAGTGTGGTAAACTTCAACAGACTGTTTCACAAATGTTTTATTTTAGGATATGAGTAGTTCTGATGAATACACAGAAAACCTGCATAAGGGTGCCAAAGCCTCAACTTTTGAAAATGCCCGGCAGTTGCGCCGTACAGAAACGGAAGCGGAGAAAAAACTTTGGCTGTATTTGCGAAACCGCCAGTTGATGGGCAAAAAAATTCAGGCGGCAACAAGCAATCGATACTTATGTACTTTATTTTTACTGTCATGAATCCAAGCTGGCTATTGAACTGGATGGAGCTATACATAATAATGAAATGAACAGGCAGTATGATAATGTAAGTACCCCTTTTCTCAGACAGCATTATAATATCAAATCAGGATATTTATATTAAAATACCGGTATAACTCAGTTCAGTTAAGAGTTATACCGGTTCTTTTCTGACTATGAGGAAACTTATTTATATAATGATCTTTATTTCTATTCAGCAAAATGGGAATACCCAAAAGCTGTATAGTGTTGTTAACTTAACCGCTCCATTCTCAGGTATATCCTATACGGGCGGGCACAACAGCCAGGAGTTTAAACCAAGCGTTGCCAGAATAAACCTGAGTTGGGGAGTGGATATAATTTATCGCCGGAAAAAAGTGAATCACAAATTTTCGGTGGAACAGATGCCATTTGAAAAATATTTTAAACTGGTTAATAAATATATGCTGCCTCCCAATACTGAGCAACTTTTGGGGCATGTCAGGATAAATTTTGGAACAGCAATTGATCATTTTATTTTCAGCTATGCATTGCAAAAGGAAGGAAAAAAGGAAAAAGGGTTCCTGTTTGATTCTAAAATAAGGTTTAACTATTCAGCAGGTGTTGGTGTCAGTTTTAACAGAAGCAAGGGTTACTACAGAAACCTGTATGCCAATTCTTCTGATGGTGCATCAAACCAATATACTTATATGGCTTATGATGCGGTTCATTATCGGGATGGTTTCGGGTTATTCGTAAGAGGAACTGGTGGATTTGATTTTGTTAACAAGAGGGGAAAAAGAAAGTTATCTGTTAATTTATTTTACAACCAGGGGTTGAAGGACATGGCCCATTTCGATATTCACTATCGCTATGGTTATTGGAATGATCCTGCCAAACAGGTAGGTGTGCCAAAACTGGTATTGCGAAGCAGGGGTACTGTATTTGGCTTAAGTGTTGGCATACCCATTACTCTTTTAAAATAAGAAATATGAAATATTATTTTACTGCCGTGCTGATGATATTGCTTATGAGTAAGCCAGGTAAGTGTCAAAAAGGTTCTGTTTGGCTCAGCGGCGGGCCTTCAATGGGTTTTGCTGTGTCCAATAAGAATTTCAGCTATTACTACAAAAATGGAATTGGTGGAAATTTGCAGGCTAATTTCGGAACTGCCCAATTAGGATCAGTTACTGCGCATCTTTCCTATTTGTCTTTTGGCGCAAAAAATTTACCAGTAACGGATGCCAGTTCCTCAACACTTTTAAAAGCGGGGTATCAGACTTATTTTTTGAACTCTGGTTTTTTTGTAGGAGCCGATGCAGGTTTTTCCTTTTATGGATATGGTATATTCAGTGGCCGTACCCGTTTTGTTGCAGGGGCTACTATTGGCTATTCATTTAAAATAGCTAAGAATAATTATATTAATATTTTCCCATCTTATAACCAGGTTTTCAGTACGCCTAACAATAATAAATGGCTTATTGCTAATATTTGTTATCGGTTTGGACTCAACAAAAAGTAGCATACAAGAAATCACTTGCAGTTAAGTATCGGCTTTTTCATGTTTGTTCTAATCAAAAGCATATTCAATTTATGCTATGAAGATTTTTTTGTCAATATTATTTTGGCTGATACCTGTAAGTGCCTTTCTCCAGGTAAAAGACAGCATTCTTAAGCAACCCGGCCTGACTGTTTCGGCAAAGAACTCAGTAAAAGGCGCCTCTTACAGGGAATACAAACCCGAAATCCTTACTTCCGGTTTTATAGACATTGTAAACAACGGCCAGGTAAATGCTTCTGCACGGTTTATCCGTTTGTTTATTGGCGAACCGGGCAGGTTTGCTATCCCGCTTTCTATTTATAGCGGGGTTTCTTCCAATAATTTTCAAAACCAGCAAGCAGCCGGGGGCCTGCGTTCAAACGAACATCTGGTCAGTAGTTTTATCAATCCGCTCAGCGGGTTGGCTAATATGTCAATAGATGGAGTGATTTTCTTTAACCGCAAAGCCGAAAAATTAACCCGTGCCGGGTTTATGTATCATGGGGGCATCCGCATTCTTACGGGTTATAAAACAGGTCCGGTTTCAGAACCGTCCACCGGCAAGCCCATCAATTTTTTAAACAGTTTCGGCTCCACGGGCCTATATTTTCAAACAGGCGCCTGGGAGAGGAACAACAGTAAAAACGTAGGTATTTTCTGGCTGGCAGGCCGCTATATCCTTTGCAAAACAGGCGATAAGCAATTAAAAGAAATAATCCCCGCTATAGAAACCAACGGAGTTTATCATGGCTGGAGCCTTGGCTGGGGAGTAGAGATCAATAACCTCGTCAATATAAAAGTGCTTTATTACAAATATGTAAAGAAGCCAGAAATAAATTACTCCCTTCCTATCTACCAGTTTTCATTTAATTACTCATTGAAAAACTGATTTACCTCACCCCCTCAAGTCAGTTTTGCGGATTCAGCATTATTTCATCCCCCTCTCCATGTGGAGAGGGGTGGACGGGCATATTCTTTTAATTTGATTATTGACGGGGTGAGGTAAAATACCCAAAAGAAATTTCTCCATAATGCGGATAATACTAAATTTAACGTATTTTTACTCAATAGCGTTACCCATTAAAATAAATTAATAAACCAATATCTCATGTCCACTACAACCCAGCAAATCAAAGTGGCGATTGCTGATGACCACAAAATATTCCGTGATGGCATCCGCATGGCGCTGAGGGAGAAGGATTACCTTAAAATTCTTTGGGAAGCAGAAGATGGTAAGGACCTGATGCACAAACTGCAGCTGAAGCAACCTGATGTGATCCTTATGGACATCCGGATGCCACATGTGGATGGTATCAATGCCATCAGTCTTATCCGTAAGGAATATGAGTCCATCAAGATCATCGTACTGACTATGTATGATGACCAGGAGATGATCACCAAAATGATGGAAATGGGAGCCAATGCCTACCTTACCAAAACAACAGACCCCGAAGAGATATACCAGGCCATCCTCACCTGCATGAATGACGATTTTTATTTTAATGAACTGGTAAATAAAGCAGTGCTGCTTAAACTACAGCATAAGAAGACGGTACGGCAATTTTATCCCAATCCTGTTAAGCTATCAGAAAAAGAACTACGCATATTAAAACTGATAGCAGATGATAAAACAACTGAAGAGATATCCAAAGAAGTATTTCTGAGCCCCCGCACTATAGAAACCATTCGCCAGAACATGAAACAGAAAGTAGGGGCCAAGACCATCGCCGGCCTGGTAATGTATGCCACCCGCAATAAATTGTTAGAATAGGATTTTTGCCGGGATACCCCGGCATTTTTAATACGCTAACCCTGCTTATTTAATCTGCACATGAGTAATATCAACGATACTTTTTTTGATGGTCATTATAAGGAAATATGGAAGACCCTTATTCCGGATGAATTGACTGTGAAAGAAGTTGATTTCATGGTTCCTCATTTTGGTCTGCAACCAGGCAGTAAAGTGCTTGACCTGATGTGCGGATATGGCAGGCATGCCATTGCTTTGGCTAAAAAGGGGATAGTGGTAACGGCTGTTGATAATTTGGGAGATTATATTGATGAAATAAAGCAAGTGGCAGAAAAGGATAATTTGCCATTGCAAGCTGTAAAGCATGATGTGATCACTTATCCTTTAGATGCTGATTTTGATCTGGCCATTTGTATGGGCAACAGCCTGAATTTTTTTAATGCAGCAGATACGATAAGACTGTTCAGTAATATAGCTGCACATCTTAAACCCGGGGGACATTTGCTGATAAACAGTTGGTCGATTGCAGAAATAGTATTTAATAAACCGGTTACTAACAGCTGGAGTAAGATAGGGGAGTATAAATTTCTTACAGAAGCAAAACTTTCCTTTCGACCCACCAGGATGGAAATAGAAAGTATAATGATTGCCCCGGATGGTACGGAAGAAACAAAAAAGGGTATTGATTATATCTACTCACTCAATGAAATGGATGCCCTGCTTCAGCAGGCCGGGCTGCACCTGAAGGAAGTGTATAGCATACCCGGAAGAAAAAAATTTACAGTAGGTGAACCAAGGGCATACCTTATTGCCGGGAATTACTAAAAGCCATCACCAAACTATAAAGCCTCAGCGAACACAGAGTGTCAGATTCATTGAATACGGTGAATCATTGTGTCCGTCTTGGCTGAATAATAGAAATATTGACTTTGGCGATAAATGATAGAACTTAAAGATTGGGTATGGTCAACTAAAAACCCCGGCGTTATGAGGACCGGGGCTTGATGTTACTGTTATGAAAAGAAAAAATCTTTAGGCGTTGAACTTCATAAGGACAGGTTTAACAGTGTTTTGGTTTTAGTTTACTTTTCAGCAGGTATTGGATTTATAAAACGGGACCATTGATCAAAAAAATAGAAAGTTGATTGTCGGTGAAGTGTCTCCCGATTAAGATCGGGTTGGTTTTTCAAGGGAATTGGAAAATTACTTTCTGGACGGTTCTGGACATTGGATGAGAGTAAAACAGATCATCCGTATCAATCAACTTTCTGAGACAAAAGTATATCCACAGTGATATGTTAACAAGAGCATAACTGCCCTATTTAAAACATTCGGTATTTACTGGTGCTGTCGTAGTTTTTCAGGAATGTGATAGTAATCCTTCGTTATATAGATAATAAGGCGGTACTTTCCACAAATTTTAAATCAAGTACTTTCCCTATGGTATATATTGCAGGAATTTTCCAACTTGCAGCATTGAATAAATACTTAATCCAATAATTTTTTTACTAATTATCTAAATCATGAAAAACCCCGACACTAACTCTGTAATTAAAGTAGCCATTGCTGACGATCATGCATTATTCCGCACTGGTATTAAAACAGCACTCCAGGCAAGAAAAGATATTCAAATGGTGGCTGAGGCAGAAAATGGAATGCAACTGCTTAACCTGCTCCGCCACATTCAGCCTGATGTAGTATTACTGGATATACAGATGCCCATCATGGATGGCCTTACCGCTTTACCAGAAATTAAAAAACTGTACCCGGATATTAAAGTGATCATGTTGTCATTCCTCAATGATCATTCTGTTATTTCCAAGATGATGGAAATGGGTGCTAATTCTTATATCACCAAGGAATCTGGAGCTGAGTTGATCTACGAAGCGATCCGGGGTGTTTACGAAAATGATTTTCATTTTAATGATTTAACCAATAAAGCATTGCTAAGTGGTTTGCGTACTAAACGCACCAATGAATCTTCCATGCCACAGGATGTTCAGTTAACGGAGAAGGAAATTACTATCCTGAAACTGATGTGCGATGAGAAAAGTACGAAAGAAATTGCGGACATCGTGGACCTGAGCCCCCGTACTGTGGAAGCCATCCGTGATAAGCTGAAAACTAAAACCGGTACCAAATCAATGGCGGGTTTAGTGATGTATGCGGTAAAGGCCGGCCTGGTGGAACAAGCATAGATTTTTACTGGCAAGCGATATTCAGCCATTCTGTTTTACAGGGTGGCTTTTTTTATTTTACTTTCACGGTATGTTCATTTGTTTAAATGGGAAAATTTTACGGGCGGAAGATCCGGTATTGCTGGCATCAAACCGGGGTTACCGGTATGGAGATGCCTTGTTTGAAACGATGAAAGTAGCCAGCAAGAACATTTTACTGGAGACCTATCATTTTGAAAGACTCTTTGCCGGCCTCCAGCTACTTCAGTTTGAAATGCCGAAACTGCTTACCAGGGAGAAATTATGTAAGGAAGTGTTACTGCTGGCAGAAAAAAACAATTGCGGGAACCTTGCAAGAATAAGATTGTCCGTTTTCCGGGGCAATGGCGGAGTGTATGACGAAGAAAGAACTCCTCAATACCTGATAGAATGCTGGCCATTGAATGAATCGCTGAACCGTTTAAATGAAAATGGGCTGGTTATTGATGTTTTTCCTGCGGCACGAAAGAGTTGTGATAGTTTTTCCCACCTGAAATCGGCAAATTATCTTCCTTATACGATGGCGGCGATCTATGCAAAAGCGAATAAACTGAATGATTGCCTGGTACTTAATACGGACGGGAATATCGCTGATGGCACAATCGCTAACATCTTTTTAATAAAAGAAGGGGTTGTTATTACTCCCGGTCCGGATCAGGGTTGTGTAAACGGTGTGATGAGAAGACACTTGTTGGAGAAAATGAAAGATGCCGGGTACAGCATTCAGGAAAACCCTGTTTCTGTTTCAACTCTTGAAGAGGCGGATGAGGTATTTCTTACCAATGCCATCAGCGGTATTCGCTGGGTAAAACAATTCAGGGAAAAGGTATATTCAAATAATCTGACTGTGGAAATCTATAACCGATTTATCAAAACAATTCCGGCTTAGGCTTGTTTGCCTCAAATATGAAACCTGACGTTACTATTTTCTGGTTCAGAAGAGATCTTCGCCTCCGCGATAATGCAGGACTGTATCATGCTTTAAAAGACGGCAGTCCAGTAGTTCCTGTTTTTATCTTCGACAGGAACATCCTTGATGAACTGGAAGACAAAAATGACCGGAGGGTAGAGTTTATTCATCTTGCCCTGCAGGATATACAGCAACAATTACTTAAAATTGATTCATCCCTGGATATTCGTTACGGCAATCCATTTGACATTTATAAGGAGTTGTTGAAGGAATACAATATTAAAAAGGTTTTTACCAACCATGATTATGAACCCTACGCAAAACAAAGGGATTCGGAGATCCTTCAATTATTGAATGAACACGGTGTTTCTTTTCATACTTACAAAGACCAGGTGATATTTGAAAAGAATGAGGTGCTGAAAGATGATGGCAAACCATATACTATTTTCACTCCCTATTCGAGAAAATGGAAAGCGGCTTTGAAAGAGTATCACCTGAAGGCTTACCCGGTAAAAAAATATTTGGCTAACTTTTTTAAACAGCCCGGGAAAAAAATAATTTCATTGGAAGAGATGGGATTTGCTCCTGCGGGCCTGCCTTTTCCCGGTAAGGAATGGATGGGCCAGGTCATCCGGCATTACAAAGAGCAAAGAGATATCCCCTCTGTACAAGGTACATCCAGGCTGAGTGTACACCTTCGTTTTGGTACTATCAGTATCCGTGAACTGGCAGATGAAGCAGGCGCTCTCAATGAAACCTTCCTTAATGAACTTATCTGGAGGGATTTTTATCATATGATTCTATGGCATTTTCCCAGGGTAGTTGGGCATGCTTTCAAACCTGAGTATGATAAAATCAGGTGGCGGAACAATGAAAAGGAGTTTGATGCCTGGTGCAATGGAATAACAGGTTACCCGATTGTCGATGCGGGTATGCGGGAGCTGAATCAAACAGGCTTCATGCATAATCGTGTTCGCATGATCGTTGCATCATTTTTAACCAAACATTTGTTGATTGACTGGCGCTGGGGGGAGGCTTATTTTGCAAAAAAATTGCTGGACTTTGACCTGGCAGCAAATAATGGTGGCTGGCAATGGGCTGCTGGCAGTGGTTGTGACGCTGCACCTTATTTCCGTGTTTTTAACCCCTACCTGCAAACAAAAAAATTTGACCCTGAATTAAAGTATGTCAGGAAATGGGTGCCTGAGTTTGAGGAACTTATTTATCCCCAACCAATCGTTGCACATGAAGTTGCCAGGAAAAGATGCCTTGAAACTTATGCCGCAGCCCTGAAGAAGTAATCCATTTTTTTAATTATTGGGTCCTTCAAATCTCGGGTTTACAAAATTGTTGAGTTTGGAACCAAACCGGTAATTGAGTCCAAAACCAGTATAGATACTATACCCCGAAGCAATTTGTCTCCTTCTTGTTAAAATTTCCTGTTCGGTAGCGCCACCTTTTGGAAGATTTATCTGGTCCCTGGTCAATGCGCCAGAAATAAATATATTGAAAGACAGTCCCCCAGTAATTCGAATATTGGTAGAGGCATTGGCACCAAGGTTGAATAATTTCCAGTTATGGAAGAAATTATGATAGTTAATGCCCACAGAAGTGGATCCCCATTTCTGGTTGAATGAAATAGTGGCATCTGCACGGTGACCATATAGGGTTTCCTTTATTTCATTATAAATAGTAGTGTCGTAATAATGGTTGTTGCGTGCAGTCAGGCTGTAACTGATTGTAAAGTATCGGTTATTCACTTCCTTATAGGGGAAAATATTATATTCAACTGCGGCTCTGAAAAATCCCTGTCCTTTAATATTGGAAAAACTGTTCTTTGTGTAACTAGCCTCATAGCCCAAACTCCAATGGTTATTGATGCTCTTGATAAGATAATGCCAGGCATTGAAATTTTTATTTTTGACAATTATTTTTTGTACCACCCCGCTGTCTTCGTATTCAAAAGTTGATTTGTTTTTACTTGCA
This sequence comes from Chitinophagaceae bacterium, assembly GCA_016719165.1. Taxonomy (GTDB): domain Bacteria; phylum Bacteroidota; class Bacteroidia; order Chitinophagales; family Chitinophagaceae; genus JJ008. The sequence goes on from JADKAJ010000003.1 coordinate 378,208, forward strand.
CTGATACTAAAGAATAGTTTCAGTTGTTCCGTTGTTCGGTTTGCTGATAAATTACCGCTGAACTGGTTGTTCTTGTAAACAGCATCTTCATTCAAGTAACCATCGGTACCAATTCTGTAAACCCAATAATTCCACGGGTCTTTTGTGATGCCGGAGGCTGTATCTTTTTTATCTTTTTCGGTTTCTGTTCTTTTAAAGCTAATAGCCACATCTTTAGCAGCATCGGTTTTTGCCACAAATGGTGTCAGCCCAAGTTTAATGTATTTAATAAGCAGGTCTCTCTCTTCAAAATCAGTGGCGTTTGGGTCTGTATTAAATTGAAGCGTATCCCGGTAGTTTTTAAAACGGTGCTGACCAAAGAAGATAAGTTGGTATTGATCTCCACCACTGCCTGTATTTTGTTCGGTTACTAAAATATGAACATCCGCTGCAATACGATCAAGCATGAAATCTACCAGGTTGATCTCAGTCCGGATAAAACTCATGTCACAATAAGTATTATTGCAATCAATAAAGACTTTAAGCTTATTGGTAATTACAGACTCGTTCTGGGCAGATGCAGAATAAAATGACAGCAAAGCAGTGAAAGAAGCAATAATGCTTTTTTTCATGATAAGTTATTTAGGTCTCTTAGATCTTCGTAGGGGTGGGAATACCGAATGCTAATGTCTGACTTTAATTGTTAAGAGGAATACAATGCTGGTACTAGCAGGATAAAAGGCTTATACAAATGAAAGCAGGCGCTGAACTAATTTGTAAAATTAGGATTTATACTGTGAATAGTGATTTTTCAGCGTTAACGGGAGAAAGACGGGAGCATCGGATTACACATTGGTTTTAAAGAAATAAAACATCTTCATCATCGGCTTCCTGGTTATTTAGTTCAAGAAAAACCTGGTATAAGCTTTCTATAGCCAGTTTTCCTTCATCGCCAAGGTCGAGACTGTAATTGTTTACATACAAGTCAATATGCTGCCGCATCACATCTTCACTCATTTCCTGCGAATGTTGTTTAACATAATCCGGGATTAACGGATGGTTTTTAAATGCGAAATCGAGGCTTTTGCGGATCAGTTCATTCACTTTCAATGCCAGTGATCTTTTTACCCATTGATTGATAGCAATACCACCCAGTGGAAGAGGCAGCTCCATCCTCTCCTCCCAATATTCACCAAGATCTTTCACTTTATGCAGACCTTTCTGCTGGTAGGTAAACCGGTTTTCATGAATGATAACGCCGAGGTCGGTTTCTTTATTAACTAAAGCCTCTTCGATAGCTGAAAAGAGCATGAATCTTTTATCTTTAGCTTCCGGGTAGGCAAAACTGAAAAGCAGGTTAGCTGTCGTATTAACACCAGGTAGCGCAATGGAAGCCTGGTTGATTTCCTCATTTGTTATCTCCTGCTGTGAGTCTGTAATTAATATTGGCCCGACTCCTTTCCCAAGGGCACTTCCTGCATTCAGCAGTGTATAATATTCTAAGGATTTAAAGAAAGCAGGGAAACTAAGCTTGGTAACATCCAGCTTGCCTTCCAGTGCCCATTGATTCAGCGTTTCAACATCCTGCAATACTACGTCGAACTCCAATCCCTCAGTATCAATTTTTTTATTGACGAGTGCATCAAAAATGAATGTATCATTGGGGCAGGGAGAAAATCCTAAAGTGAGTTTCATATATTTTTTAACAAACGGATTAGTTCATTGTTCAGGTTACTGATTGACTCTTTCATATTCCAGTTCTTCTTATTTCTTTCAGCTATATAATTGCTGATGCCCCTGATCTGTAAAAACGGAATTTTTTCCATTAAACAGACATAATGTAAGGCAGCTCCTTCCATTGATTCAATAACAGGGTTAAAAGCTTGTTTGTAAAATTTTACTTTTTGTTTTGAGGTGGTGATTTCGTTGACCGAGACAGCTTTTACTTTTTTTAGTTTAACTTTTTTCAATAGCTCACTCTTGTTGATCAACCATCCTTTTTTAAATGGGTATTGATCCTGGGGTACCAGTTCGAGATCGAACATGGTTTTTAACTTATTCAATTCAATTACACTCTGATCAGCGATAGCTTCCTGTTTAACAGCTACCACTGAACCCAGTTGCATAGTATTATCAAAACAACCTCCGACCCCTGCCTGTATGATAAGGTCGGGTCGTTTTATTGCCAATTGCCTGGTCAGGGAATAAGTAGTTGCAGTGAGGCCAATACCTGTAAGCAACACATCAATATGCAATTGTTCAGGCAACTCTTTTTTTATTCTGTAATAGGTCAGAAAGGGAGCGATTTCCAGTGGCGTTGCAGCAACTATAAGGCAGTTCGGCATAAAGGGAGATCTGTTATTTGTCCAAATCCGGAACTGCAAGGTAGGTAAACTATCTTCTACTTCCGGCTTCAGGGATAGCTTAATTCACTTACCTTTGCGCCTCACTTTTCCTCCGCCCAATGCTGTGAGGAACTAAAAAGTAAAGCATGGTTTACTTAACACGAATTGAGCATTTTAACGCTGCCCATAAACTGTATAATCCCAGCTGGTCAAAGGAAAAAAATGATGAAGTGTTTGGCAAATGTGCCAATGAAAACTGGCATGGCCACAATTTTGAACTTTTTGTGACTATTAAGGGCATGCCTGATCCGGATACAGGATTTATTTTCGATGCCAAAAAGCTGGGCACTATCGTCCAGGATAGCATCATCGAAAAGCTTGACCATCGTAATTTGAACATAGATGTTGATTTTATGCGGGGTAAGCTTTGTTCTATTGAAAACCTGGTAATTGGTATCTGGAACGAACTGGAGCCACATCTTCCGGCTTCTGTTCATCTGCATTGCCTGAAACTGGTGGAGACCTCTAAAATTTATGTAGAATATTACGGAGAAAGTAATTTATAGAACAATATGACTTTATTATTGTTATCCTTTACCGTCAGGCTGATTTATTTCCATAAATTGTAGTATGAGCAAAAAGGTAGCTGTTTTCAGAAAGGAGCATTTTAATGCGGCACATCGCCTTTTCAACCCTTCGTGGGATGAAGAAAGGAATAATAAAATATTCGGTAAATGTGCGCTGCCCAATTATCAGGGCCATAATTATGAATTGATCGTGAAAGTGGTGGGAGAGCCTAATACCAATACGGGTTATGTAATGGATATGAAAGAACTCAGTGATATTATTCAACGGGAAATAATAGAACGGTTTGATCACCGAAACCTGAACCTTGACACCAAAGAATTCAAGCACCTGAATCCTACGGCAGAAAATATTGCCGTTGTTATATATGAATTATTGCGTCCCCATATTGATACAAAGCTGGATATGCAGATCCGTTTGTATGAAACACCCCGAAATTTTGTGGAGTACCCGGTTTAAAAAATAATACTTTTTTATATGGCATATAAGAAAACAGAACAGTACGATGAGCAAACAACCACCGGGTTGATCAAAAGCTATAAGGAAGCTATCGCCTTACTGGGGGAAGACCCGGAAAGGGAAGGGTTACAGAAAACTCCGGAGAGAGTAGCAAAGGCCATGCAATATTTAACGCAAGGGTACCAGTTGGATGCACATGCAATATTGAATTCTGCCAAATTTCATGAAGATGTAAGCGAAATGATTGTAGTGAAGGATATTGAAGTGTATAGTATGTGTGAGCATCATATGTTGCCTTTTTTTGGAAAAGCACATGTGGCTTATATTCCTAATGGCTGGATTACAGGTCTTAGCAAAGTAGCCAGAATTGTTGATGTATTTTCCCGGCGCATGCAGGTACAGGAAAGATTGACCATCCAGATAAAAGACGCCATTAAGGAAACATTGAACCCGTTGGGAGTCGCTGTCGTTATTGAGGCACAACATTTATGCATGATGATGCGGGGTGTGCAAAAACAGAACTCAGTTACAACAACTTCTGCATTTGACGGCGAGTTCCAGAAAAACTCGACAAGAAGTGAATTTATGAAGCTGATAACGGCTCACCTGAGCTGATTGACAACGAAATTTAATTTAATGCCATAAAGATTTTTCTAATCGAAACCTTTATGGCATTTTTGTTTGTATTAACCACCAGTTACCATGAAACATGCTTTTATTTTTCCCGGCCAGGGTTCGCAATTCCGGGGTATGGGAAAAGAACATTATGATAATAGTGCCTTTGCCAAAAAATTATTTGAACAGGCGAATGAGATTTTAGGTTTCCGGATCTCAGATATCATGTTTGAAGGTACTGATGAAGATCTAAAGCAAACCAACGTAACACAACCTGCTATTTTTTTACATTCCATCATTGCTTTTAAAAGTATTGAAACTATCAAACCGGATATGGTGGCTGGTCATTCATTAGGTGAGTTTTCTGCATTGGTTGCCAATGGGGTATTGAGCTTTGAAGATGGCCTGCACCTGGTAGCTGCCCGTGCCAGGGCTATGCAGCATGCCTGTGATAAGGAGCCCGGGACAATGGCGGCTATTCTTGGACTGGATGATGAAAAAGTGGAAACTATCTGTAATGCAATTGAGGAAGTGGTAGTACCGGCCAATTATAATTGTCCGGGTCAATTAGTCATCAGTGGTTCTTTAAAAGGAATTGAAATAGCCTGTGAACAGTTGAAAAATGCCGGGGCTAAGAGGGCTCTTGTTTTACCTGTAGGTGGTGCTTTCCATTCTCCATTAATGATGCATGCAGAAGAAGAACTGATAGCAGCCATCGAAAAAGCCAATTTTTATCAACCGGTTTGCCCGGTGTATCAGAATGTAGCAGCAAAAGCAGTGATCCGGCCGGAAGAAATTAAAATGAATTTAATTCACCAGCTGACCGGCCCCGTAAGATGGACACAAAGTGTGCAGTCAATGATCGCAGATGGTGCTACCAGGTTTACCGAAGCCGGTCCCGGTAAAGTATTACAAGGATTAGTATTAAAAATCAATAAAGAGATGCAGGTAGAAGGAGTGAACTGATCTGCATCGTCAGGCAACCATTCTTTTTACTACATTTTTCTTTCTCTTACTGATCTGTAATTGTTCGCCGTTTACCAATGTCAGTATCTTATTGCAGGAAATACTTGAAATGAAATTCCTGTTTACAATATGCCCCCTGTGAATGCGGTAAAAAATATCCTCTGGAAGTTTGCCTTCAAACCATAACAGCAATTTTGCCACAGTTAGCGGATATTCATTATCAAAATAGATCTTGCAGTAATTGCTAATCGCCTGGATGCGGATGATATTTTCCGCCCTTACTGATTTCAGACCTTTGTTTGTTGGAATTAAAAACAGTTGCATATAATTGTATTTTAAGCGGCTGCTATACTTAAAAATATAGCAGCCGGGAGGTTATTTTAAAATGGTAAGTGTAAAGCCTGCATTAACATTGCCGGTGGAGCCGTGGTTCATCCTGAGTGTACGAATAGTTACATTGGAATTTATCTGTGGATAGTTGGATTTTCCTCCATTCACTATCACATCGGTATTTGCATCTGGCAGGCTGTTGCAACTCCAGTTGGCTGGGTTTTCCCATACATTACTGATAGTGCCCTCCCAGGTCATTCCAAATTTTAATAAGAATATAGTGCTGTAAATATTTCCATTAACCAGGCACCTGTACTGGTAACCATACATAGATGACGGAGCGTTTGTGATAGCTAGAATGGATGTCGATGTGCCGCTATATACACCCCCATCAGAAATATCAACAAAGCCCGACCCTGTGTCCACCTGCCATTGATAAGCGGCGCCGGAAAGTTTGGAATCGAACGACACATTTCCGTTTGGACATATTATATGTTCACCGCTTAAGACGATTATACTGTCCACCAGTCTTAATGATTCAATATTCCCGGTACTGTCTGTTGCGGTTACATGAAATTTATAGGTATGTTCAGCTACCCCGATGAAAGTGGTGTCGGCTCCACGGAAATTAGAAATATATAATTCCGGTGCGCCACCATTATCTGATACGAAGATAGAATACCCTTTCACCCCGGAGCCATTAATGTCGTCTGATCCGGTATAGGTTATCGTAATTTCTGTATTCACTGTACTGGCCGGCAGGTTGTTAATACTGCTGACAGGCGGCAATGCATCAATTGTATTTTTTTCGATATTAGTAGGGATGATTTCGTTGCTGTCAAAAATAATTTCTGCGCTGGCCAGCACTGTGTCCAGTGTTTGTGCAGTGGTAACCGGTTTGATACTAAAGTTGACAAATCCATGTCCATAGGTTTGGTTTGTGCTATCCTGCAATAAAAGAAAACCTTTTAAGGGGTCAGCCGGGGCAAGCAAGGTAACTGGGTCAATTGACTGGAACTCCCAGAAAGCATGGTTGTTCACCACATCATAGCCTGCAATAACATCCACAAATAATCCCAGCGAATCTCTGCAATCCAGTCTTTGATAATAGGAGGCAGTGGCAGGAGGTACAGTAAATGTCAGACTGTTGAAACCAAAACTACCCAACTGGAAAGTTGCCGCATCTATTTTTTCATGTACCGGCACAACAACCTTTACATATTTGGCAGGAGCACTGGCAGAGATATCATTTTCATATGTCACTGTATAGGGTAGCCTGTCGTTTATGCTCACCCAGCTTTTATCCGGTGCACCATCGGGCCCGATGATCTCGTTAGGGTCCCATGATGCGATGGCTTCGGTAGTGGAATTTGGATCATATGAGGGTCCGGCAGGTTTTTGGGTACCGCCGTTATTATTCTGAGGGCAATCGGCCCGCCTTTTCCTGATTTCTTTACTATTTGTTTTATGATAGAACTTCAGGAATTTTTTAAGTGTTCCGTTTTTGCGGTGAAACTCCATAAGCTCTTCATCCATATTTTGATCTACATCATTTTCGCCAAAAGTTTGTCCATATTCGGCAGACCATTCATTCATACTTTTACCTGTAGCCTGTTGCTGTAAAAAATCAGCGAAACTATATGCCGACCCAATCCCGGTAAAATTAAGGGCACTTTGTGCTAAATTACCACCGGAAAGACTTAATTCCGCTCCATCAATTGTACCATTATTATAATTATTGATAGCCTCTCCAAAACTGTGACCTTTTATCACGAGATCAAGAACATTTAATCCCTTACCGACCTTATCCAGCCCATTCGCTACTTTTGCAATTTTGGAACCGTCTGGCACTTTTACGTTTTTCATTTGTTCTAGAATTTTATTTGCTTTATTTAAATTCTTTGCACCTTCTTTCCCTCCTTTCATCATGCTTTTTGCTTTATACCATGCCCATTCTTTCTGTAACTGATTTAGCTCCTCCAAGGCTTTGTTTTGATTGTATTGGTTGATTTCATTGTGTAATACTTCATAAGCACTAAAAAGGAAGTTTTCCCAACCTGCAACGAATTCTACAGATTTTACACTGTTGTTAAAATCGTTTTGCTCCTTATTTTCCGGACAATCCTCAAGTCCCAGCACATCAACTCCATTCGCCGGGTTATTATGTACATACTGGTACATGCCCATTCCATCAGCATAGCCTATCAAATCCCTTTGGCTGAATAAGCCAGTTTCAGGATTGTATTCACGAAAGAAAAACTTGTACATGCCTGTTGCGCTGTCATATTCCTGGCCGGTAAAGCCAAATCGGTTACCTGCAATTGAACCCGGCAAAGGATTATTCAGCGAATCATAAATGTTCATTTTGCCATACACATCGTAATCATATTTTTCAATAAGTCTTCCCTGCTGGTTGGTAATGGCTTCTATTGAGTTCAGTTCGTTCTGATGATAGAAATACTGGTTGTTGTCCTTTTCATTCACCACCGGTCTCAGCCAACCTGCATAAATTGTTTTATTCAGTATAGTGTTACCGGCATTATCTCTTTCTTCGATGGGAGTGATGCCTGAAAAAGTATAGTTGCGGGTAGTGCCATTTATATTTTTACGGGTTCTCCTGTTCAATGCATCATACTGGTAAGTGATAATATTGACAGGCGAGGAAGAATCTTTTAACAATCTCTTTTCAGCATCATAGAATTTAAAAAACTGCCCATCATAGGTGAGATTGCCATTGTTGTCATAAGTAAAATTGATATTTTGAGTACCATTATTACTGTTGGTTAGCTGGTTCAGGTTATTGCCGGTGTACGTTGTATTTATACCATTCTGATTGGCAGCAGTTCTATTTCCGAGCGCATCGTAATTGTATATATTCTCGATTACAGGGCTTCCTCCGATAACCCCTCTTTTATAATTGGTTAGCCTGCGGCCGTTATCGAAAGTAAATTGTTCCGATTTGGCCGGATCGTTCAGCCGGTTAATTGAAGTTTTCTGTTGTTCGTTATTATAGGTAAAGTAGTTGTTTTGTATGGAACCGCCTGCAGTAGAGATGCTGCTCAGCCGGTTAGCAAAATCATATTGATAGGAAGTGGTTACTCCGTTAGCCATTGTTTTTGCGATGACCTGGTTCGCATTATTATACTGGTAACTAACCAATACTGTATTGTTCTTTGCAATACTGCTGAGCCGGTTACGGGTATCATAACTTTTTGTGACTACGGTACTATCCGGGTAGATGGTTGTTTGAGTTCTTCCGGAAATATTATACGTATAGTGTACAGCTCTGGTTCCAAAGTTCTCAGAACTGACCCTGTTCAATGCATCGTAGGTGAAAGTTACAGTTCCTGCATTATTGGTAGCAGTGAGCAGCCTGCCCAGCGCATCATATATATATGTATAAACATGGCCATCGGGTAATGATTTTGAAACAACCCTGTTCAGAGAGTCGTATACAAAGTTTATGGTGCTGCCGTCAGTAATTCTCCTGGCAACGATATTGGATTTATTGTCGTAAGTATTTTCAATATACCTGCCATCCGGGTAAGTTGTCCGCCTGACCCGGTTCAGGTTATCATAGGTGTAGCCGGTAGTATTGTTATTCTGATCGGTCAGGGCTATAATATTTCCCTGTGCATCATAAGTAGTGGTAACTGTATTCCCGTTATTATCTGTCATTGTTTTAATACGGTCAAGACTGTCGTAAGTGTAAGTGGAAGTAAAGCCATTGCGGTCCATTACAGCAATAACATTGTTATTTTTATCATGACTGAGCGTATAAGAATTGTTCAGGGGGTCTGTTACTTTTTTTATCCTGTTGAGGCTGTCGTACACAGCTGTATACGTGGCGCCACCGCTGTTAGTGAAGCTGGTGATATTGCTGTTTTTATCATATGTCAGGTTCAGGATTGGGCTATTTAAGTCGCTGACGGAAGTAATCCTGTTTAAAGCGTCATAACTATAATTCATTACTTGGCCGTTAGGCATATTTACAGTAGTCATATTTCCGTTCAGGTCATAATCTGCCATTAATATATTGCCTTCGGGATCGGTAATCATTTTCAACCGGTTGCGGTTGTCATAGTCAAACTTTATAATACTGCCTACAGCATTAGTGATGCTTTTCAAATTATCCATCGCATCGTAAGTGATAAAAGTTTTACCACCTTTGGCATCAGTTATTTCCACCGGCCGGTTACTGGCGTCATATGCAGCGAGGCTTGTTTCATTGTTTTCATTGATAAAGGAAACAGGGTTTCCTGCGTTGTCATAATTTACCTGGACATTATTATTGATGGGATCAATAATTTTTTTCAACCTGTCCAATATGTCATATTCCAGGTTACTTGTATTTCCCCTCGCATCGGTGAAAGAAAGTAAATTGCTTCTTGCATCAAATCCCAATGCCGCTGTATAACCGTTTGGTCCCGTAACGTTTATTGGGTTTCCATATGTATCATAGCTATATGTAAAGGTATTACCCTTGGGATCGGTACTGCTGATGATATCACCGTTAGCAGCATAGGTTGCAGAATAAATATGATTGCCCGGTTCCACCAATTGTATAAGATTGCCTTTGATATCGTAGGTCATTGAAGTGGTGAATCCTTTCTCATCGGTAAAGCTGGCTACTTTGTTATAATCTGTAGTATACGTATAAGTGACAGTATTATTCATGGCATTAGTTATGGTCAGCATATTTCCCCTATTGTCATAGGTAAAAGTGGTGATATTCCCTTTTGCATCTGTGTCCTTTATTTTGTTGCCGGCAGCATCAAATTCGAATTTGCTATTGAACCCGCAACAGTTTCCGGAGATACCGCTTAGCCATTTTTTATCTTCCTGTTTTTTGAATTCGTATTTGGTTACCTGGTTGTTTCCGGTTTCCAGGTAATCTGTAACCATAGTGGTAAGGGTGGCAGTATCAAATGAAAAACTGATTCTTTTGTTACAGCCTATCAACTCGCTGATGGCAAAATTGTTGAAGTAAATTATGTCTACTTTATTATTGTTCTTGTCGGTAACAGCTTTCATCGGCCCATTAACGAGGTAAGCATACTTATAGGAATTGTTCAGCGGGTCTTTAACCTGTGTAAGGTTACCTGCTCCGTCGTATGTATAAGTATAAATGCGGGTTGGGGCGGTCATGGCATCAGTAACCGTACTCAGTTTTCCGTTGGTATAAGCCAGTGAGATAGTTTGCCCGGCACCATTCACCAGTGAAGTGAGTAAGGTATCGGTATAGCTGAAATTGATAAAGTTACCATTTGGTTCTTCCATACGGGTAACCCGCTTATGGGTACTATTATCAAAAAAGAGTAGCGTTCCGTCTGATTCAGCAATACGATACTTGCCGGATTGGTATTCGGTTAGTGTAGTGAAGAATCCTCTCGGTGTAAGGTATGCACCTCCACCTGCTGAAGCGTAAATATCCTCTCTTCCGTCACTCCACACGATGACCTTTGCTCCCTCTGTATCATTTCTGTATTTGATATTGTAATTAAAATTCCAGCCATTACCATAACCTTCATTTTGTTGATAATTGAAGCTGTTATAATGAAATGTAATGTTCAACGAAAATTCCCTCGCCGGAATATACAGGTCATTGCGGGTAAAGTAGAGGTTGCCCGTCAACGTATTCACCTGTAAACCCATCGGCCCGGTTTTATTAGGTATATTGATATTTTGTGCTGATAGCTCAACCGTTAATAACAGCATTGCGGCCAGCAGGATTTTATAATTAGTGATTATACTTTTCATATACCGGTTTGAAAGTGTACGATTCATTTTCCTGTCTTTTACTTGAGAGTGAAGTTGATGTAGGTATGCCCCGGTGTATTCGGGGGTGTCTTCCCATACACTGTTATCGTTCCGCTGGCACCTGCCCTGATGATGCCCGGCGGGCCACCGGGTTCTGTTAATTCCAGGTGCAATGAATTGGCACCATTTGCCAGACCTGCCTGTGTCATGGCCATCAGTACATCTTTATCATTATATAGTGTTCTTGTTTGTGCCGGTACATCAAAATTGGCTGGGTTGCTGTAGCTGATCTGGATTACAAAGGGCCAGCCTACAAATACTTTTTCGGGAACAGTTACTTCAGTTACAAGCAGCGAATTCAATCCCCCGGGTGTACCGGGATCACAACCAGGCTGGTTGCCGCTGCCAGTTTGCCCGGTGTTGTTGCCACCTCCGGTGAGGATGCCACCATTATTACCAGTGTTTATAGTGAACCCGCCCGGTAATGTTGCTACTGAAGAATCAGTTTTTATCAGTGATATATCATAAAGTCCCAATGGTTTGCCCTGCAAATTGAACGTAGCAAATACGGCAGTGCTGTTGATGAAGTAAACTACGGACGAATAAATAACAGTACCTCCGTTATTCAATCTTGCCACCATATTATTGTTAAACAATGAGCCGCTGAGTTTTACCGTTACGTTTCCGATATTACCACCCGAGTTTGACTGCACATTGAGAATAGCAAACGGAAGTTTTACTGCCTGCAGCGTGATATTTTGTACCACCGGGTTGGGAGATGTACAACGTATAGCGATATAATAAACCGAATCTGTCACCGATGTCATCACAATCTGCTGGTTGCCATAGTTAGCCGTACCAAACCGGTAATCAAAGCTGGCAGGAGATGGCACATAGCCAAGGCCTATGTACATTTCGTTCTTCATGGTTAGCGAATCGTTTGACTTCAGCGTAACGAGAATGGTGGAACCGCTCAACGAGTCGGGTATCACTAATTTGTAATACCTGCCTGTGTTGTGTATGGTGTTATTTTCTGTATTATTCAGTTTTAACTCTTTTGCTTTTACATAAATACTTCCTGCTGCTATCCCGGTATTGTTATTCTTGTCAGTTTCGTTCATATTATTGAGCAGGTCTGTTTTTACCAGCACATTATAGTGTCCTTCAATTAAACTGCTTACTATTGGTTGCATGCTGATAGTATCCCTGTCAAGGGGTGGCATATTGATAGTCTTATTCTTTATGCCTATTAGCACAGCTGTTGAATCAAGGATTGTATTATTTGAAAGATAAATTCCGTCTGAGGAAACACCTGTTGCTGTATTGGCCGACAGGTTGGCAATAACCCATTTAGCCGTATCAATACTGTAGCCAAGGATAACAGTGTCAGGTCTCATTATATTTTCTACAGTCAAATCCACCGGCTGAGGAGTATACACGGTTATATAACTAAAGGCAAGATTATTCGTATCGTTTACTTCATAAACGATATTGGATGCATCAGTTTGTGCTATCAGGATATAATTGCCCGGGAGTGTATTACTATTGAGTGTAAAGTTCTGCGTATCATATATCCATTGTCCCGGTTGTAATACAGCAGATATATTTTTCGCTGCTAGTTGTATATCACCACTGTTGCCTGGTATAAAATCTCCGGAGAGCCAGATTTTGTTGCCCCAGTTATTGGGATAAGTAGGTCCCGCACCGGTATTGGTCACTTTGTATACTACTGTCATAGGTTGGCCTGCAGCAGCTAAAGCAGGTGCTGTAATGATAGTATCTGTCAGGTCCGGAAGCAGCGGCTGTATGACATGTATTTTTTTGGCAGCACCGTTGACACCCCGGATAAAGTTGCTGTTGTTATTGATTACTTTCTCTGCAATAATCAGGTTACTGTGATTTGTTTTGATATACACATAATAATCACCGGTGGGAATATTAGGAGGTATAGCGTTTTGAGTTTCTGTATAACTCAGGTTGCGTTCTAGTCTTGTATAAATGGGAAACTGGCTGCCTAATACATCGTTATTGTTTTCGATAGAATCGGGTGAGAAGTAAACAGCGTCCTGCAAGTATTGATAATAGATGAGACCGGGATTATAGCCTGTATTCTTCACTGCCCAACTAGTAGTAAATGGCCTTGCCACAGTGACGGTATCCGGACTGGATGCACTTGTCACAATATGATCAACCAGCGGGTTTACCAGCACTTTTGCACCAGAGCCTGAAACGTTGTTATTACTATTGCTTGCTTCATACACATTGCCATTGGCATTTGTTTTTACATAGAAAAAGGCTGTGGAAGAAAGCGTTTGAGGAAAGCAGGTATTGATTTCCCAGCTGAATTGCATACTTACATTGAACGAATCAGTGTAACTGCCACCGGATGTTACTATTTTAGTATGCTCTCTTTTTGCAACAAAATAACTGGTTGCCGGATTGTAGGTGGCACTGCAACTAATGAATATACTGTCTGTCCAGTTGCCATAAGTACTGCCGGGGCCATTATTGGTTACGGTATATTTTATTTTCGTGTTGTAAATAGTGAAGAGTGAATCAGCTAATGGAACGGATGTTACAACCAGGTCGGCAGGTGTTGGATTCAGCACATTGGTGACTGCCGGTGCGCTGATGTTATTACTGTAACTGGTTTCCCTGAAAGTGCTGTCGAAGTTAGTATGCACATAGAAATACCTGTTCCCGGAAGCTGAGGGTGGAATAGTGTAGTTTATTGAATGCGGTACAGCTATACCGGCAGGTAAATTTTCTGTGAATGTCTGCGTACTGATAAGCTGAGCTGAACCATCAAATACTGCTGAACTGCTGATATAGATTTTGTCGTAGCGAACAGCATTGAATACAGATCCGGGTCCATTATTCAACACATTGTAGTTTATAGTTAATGACTGTCCGGCATTGGCGGTGGAAGGAATATTTACTGATACTGTTGCATCCGGTCGTTGAACAGTAATTGGCAGTGTACTTCGTCTTATTTGCGGGGTACCGGGATATTCAAATACCGTTTGTGCAGCATTGGCTCTGACATAAACATAGTAGTTCCCGGGCTGCAAGTTAGCAGGTATAGCGAAGTTTAATTCCCCCGGGTGATTGGAACCGGGCTTTATTACATTAAATGTGTTGATGTTTTCAGTTGCAGGATCGGTCCCGGGTTGTACACATTTTAAATAAAGTGCATAATCTGCGCCAACTCCACTGTTAAATACTCCTTGTGTTTTCTCTCCAATAAGTATTTCGTTTCCGTTTAGGCCATTGGAGTCGGTACTAAGGTATACCCGGTCTATCCAATAGCTGGAACCATAACCAGCACTGTCTGTCAGCTGAAGCCAATTTATTTGGCATGAACCAGTAAGCCTGTAATAGTGGCCCTTATTTTTCTCCAGGTTATCACTGAACCCGGTGTTGAGTATATTCCAATTCACACCGAGTGGTTGTGTTGTGCTTGCTGAAGTTACCGGTACAGTTAAAGTATTAATGGTGAGTTGCGGGGTCGGGGTAAGGAATACCTGCAGTTGCTTATTATTGATATTATTGTTGGCCAAAGCACCTTCATATAAACTGGTGGTATTATTCGCATGCACATAAATAAACCATTGCCCAGAAATAAAATTGGGAATTACTACCTCGACTGATTTGGTATAGGAGCTGTCAGCCAGTAATTGTGTGTTAGTTGAAAAATTGGCATCCGGTGCATTGGGATAATAAGTTCCGTTTGTCTTTGGGACTTTTAGAGGGATTGCATTATTAATATTAAAAATGGGGCTTTGAGAAATATAAAGTTTATCTGTCCAGGTGCTGCCGGTTGGTGTAAATACGCCATAGTTTTTTACTTTGTATGTTACATTGATAGTGCTTCCTGAGAAAACAGAAGCAGGAGTAAATACAGTATCTACCCGCAGGTCAGGAGTGGGTGAAAGTGTTACATTGACCGGTTGCGGCGCTTTGGCTGTATCATTCAGAACAGTCATTTGTAGTAATGAACTATTAGCCGGGAAATTAGTAATAACATAAACATATAAGGGTTGGCTATAGTTAAGCGGCAAAGTGAAATTGATAGAATTGTCATAATGCTGACCACTGTCAAGGGCTGTAATATTATTGCGGGTGCCTATCAGTAATGGTCGTACAGGGAATTCAATCTGAGACCAGGCATTAGGAGCAGTATTTGGCGGTATGCTAAAATTAGGTATGGTATCAAATGAAAGGAATACGGCGTCGGTCCAGCCCTGGTTGGTGGCCGTATTCCCCGGCCCGGCGTTGCTGACCCTCCAATTGATGGTAATGTTTTGCCCCGAAAAAGCGGAAGCAGGCGCCTGCACATTGCTTACAAAAAGATCGGGTAACTTCTTAAGCCTGAAATGTTGAATGGGACCGTCGGTTTGGAGGCAGGCATTTTTAGAAATAATTCTCCATTTATACGCTTTAAAATATTCCAAAGCACCTTGAGGTAAGATATAAGATACAGTAGTGATATTAGCTGCATAAGGAGTGGATGGTTGTGCGGTAGCTGAATCCCATATATATAAATCATATGTCAATGCATTGTTGCCGGGCAACCAGGAAAGATTTAATGGCAGTGTTTGATCTGTTGCACCATCAGCCGGCAGCATGTTAGCAACAGCTCCCGGAGTAACAGCCGTAATTACATTAACCACTAACGAGTCATTGGCTGTTGCTGCACCACAGGGTCCTTCGGCAGAAACAATTAAAGTATATGCACCTGCTCCGCCCCAGGTAATATTTACAGTATCTGCAGTGGGGGCATAAGTTGTACCATCAGATAAGCGCCAACTATATGTCAACCCATTTACTTTATTAATCCGGTATGTAGCCGATTGACCGGGGCAAACAAACTGAGGTCCTGAAATAGTGGTAAGCTCAGTAACTCTTACACAAAATGTCCGGTTAACAGAAGTAGCGGCCACGTAATTTGTATCACCATTTTGAATAGCAGTAACACTTACAGTACCCAGCCCGGTAAAGGTCAACTGGTTTCCTGCCAGTGCAGCAGGGCCTGATAGTAAAGAATAGCTAACAGGCAAGACAGAACTTGCAGTTGCATTCAGAACAAATGCAGCAGACCCCAACACCTGGTCAGCAATTGGAGGGAAGCTAATGGTCTGAGAGGCTTTATTAATAACTATATTCTGAAATACGATGGTAGCAGTATCATAAATATCATCACCTTCTTGTATAGCCCTTATGGTGGCTGTACCGGTAGTTGTTATCGTGTAAGTACTTCCTGATAAAGTCCCCGGACCGCTGATCAGTGCCAGGGATACCGGGATCCCTGATGTGGCTGTTGCAACGACAGTAAAAGCGGAATCGCCATAAGTTTTATTTGGTATAGCCGGAAAATTAATAGTTTGCGGAATGGAATTCGCTGCAAACACAAATGAATTGGATGCAGGACCGTCACCGCAGAGATTAAAATATTTCACCACATAAGTACCTGCAAGAGCAGCATAATAAGATGAAGTAGCAGCACCACTGATCAGTGTGTCATTCCGGTACCAATGGAAACCAGTTGCATATTGATTGGCGTCAGGAGTTGTTGCATATAACCAGCGACCAACTTTGGTTACCACCGGTGCTGAGGTTGGGGCTGGCTGGCTGACAGTAATTTGAAGGTTTGCTGAAGGCCCGCTACCACATTGATTAGCCGTATATGCAGCGATAGTATGAATACCCGGTGATATCCATGTTACATAGGCAGTATCCTGGTTGGTAGTAAATGTGCCACCACCGCTTAATAACCAGGTATAAGTTACGCCAGCTTCTTTCTGGCTGACATAGTATTTGTGAATACCGCTGTTTATACAGCCGGGATTGGAGCCAATAACTGTGAATCCGCCACCGGGTATCGTTAGTACTGATAATGGAAGGGTATTGACGCTTGTGTCCGGAGGTGAATTACCAATTACTCTGATGCGGTATAAGTTTGACAAAGGAGTATTGTAAGGTATATACGCTGTTATTGAATCACTGATGTTCATGCTAAACTTAGATCCGATATTTGTGGGAGAGCTGAAACTACCTGTTGAATCAGATAATTGGGCAGTAAAAGTATTGTTGGAAAACATAAGAGTGTCCAACGTAAAACGTACCTTGATGCTACCGTTGCGACAAGCAATACTGTCTGTATTACCAAGGGTAATAACGGGTATAACAGGAGGTAAAACATATCCTAAAGTGATAGGTCCGAAAGCAGATAACGTATCTAGTGAATTAATAAAAGCTTCTGCAAGATTTCCGGTGAATGAAGAAACACCTGCGTTCAGCCATTGACTGCCGTTCCAACGGCTTGCACGCAAACTGTAAAGAGATGAAACGGGCTGGCTGCGGGTACTGTCGTATTGTAGATTCACTCTTACATTGCTGGTTCCGTTATCTCTGTTCAGCATCCAGTATTCTTTCCCGGAAACAGTGGTAAGAGAGGAAACATGTAGTGACGTATCATAACCAGCTGCGGTCGGATTCGTACGGAAGTATTGTGCTGTAAAAGCATCTGTTGGTTGTGAGGGTGCTGTCATTCTGATAACAGCCTGTTTCAGGTTGTCGCCCGTCGGGAACATGAATTGATCATTTCCGATCTTCTTAACTGGACCCCAAACCCAACTTGCACTGGAGGTTTGATTGATGCCTGCGTTATCATTAAAGATGATCAGTTTTGAAGGTATTGTTTTGATTACTCCAACTGAGAACTCCACATTATTACCAATGAATATATCCTGTTCAGGAATGATATAGGCCTGTGGAGAGAATATATCTTTATTTGTGTAAAGATTCTGAAATGTAACCGCAGTGGTACCAAGTTGCCTGATGTGACTTTCTGCTCCGCCAATAAAATTTACCTGGTTTAAAGCTATAAACTGCGCATCAACATCAGTATTAAGATTCAAATCCTGTCCTATTCTTAATGAACTGCCATCTCCGGCCCGGAATAAAACCGGGGCATTGATATTAAAAGTCACATGGCCCGTCACTTCGTCAGCATCCGGTTCTGAAATAAATGTTTCTGCACTGGCATCTGGACTATTTGTGGTAAGGATGAGGTCTCCATTGAAAATATTGCCATAGATAATATTAGGACCAACCCTGCTGGCACTATCACTGATAGTAACGTTGCCGGCACATGTATTTTCAATAAAATAAAGTTGTCCCTTATAACCTTCTATTTTGATATTGGTTGCTGAAATCGTTGCATTCTCAACAGAAAAATCAGTTGCATTTCTGAATGTAATAGAGTTACCGTTATTATTGGAATAAATTGAAGCGTCAAAAATATTTATTGTACCGTTGTTAATAAGACTGAAGTTGTCAAGGTCTAATGATGAGCCTGATTCCATTAAAAGCCCATGGATAAGTATATTGGAATTTACAATTGGATAAAATGAAAGCCCCGAGGGTATATAAACGGTATCACAAATTACGGGAATGCCAGAGGGACTCCAGTTGCTGACTTCATTCCAGTTTGCATCCGTGGAACCTGTCCAGGTTTTTAATGTGCCACCTGTGCAGGTATTACAAGTGGCTAATATTTCAGGAATGCTATTGCAACCGGCTGCATTATTCTGAATATCAGCAATGCCGCCAGCATTCAGAAAATTACAAAGGGGAGTAAAAGAGCATAATGATAACTGGGTATTATCCCTGATTTCCACACCCTCATTGTCAATATCCTGAATATCAAGAGTAGTATTAAGAAATCCAAGGGAAGTAATAACCGGATTTTCATACACCCTGAATCGCTTTCCGATGGTTATGATATTGCCGAGACCTGTCAGGTCCGACAGCAGGTTGTTCCCGTGCAGATCGAGTTCGCCATCACTAATTGAAGTGATATTACCTAAGGCGCTTATATCAGTCAACGCATCATTTGCCCATAGTGAAATCCCTCCAAAAATGTCACCTGTTAAATTTTGTAATCCCTGTAATGATGTCAGGTTGGGATTGATCCAGATATAAAAATTAGCACAGGAAGTAAGGCCCTCAAAACCTGTAAAGTTGGTAATGCCTGTATTGATAAGCCAGAAAGTACCAATGCTGGTAGTGGTCAGATCGTTGGTAAGCCCTGCAAGTGTGGTAAGGTTATCAAGACCGGAAAATAAAAATCCCTGGGCATATTCAAGACCGTTAAGCCCAATGCTGGTAAGAGTAGGGATTGATTCTAATCTCAGATAACCATTAATAGAAACCAGGCTGGTCAAGCTGCTTAAATCTGTTATTGGCGTATTCCGGATTTCAAGATAACCATCAAAATGAACAATGCCCGATAGTCCACTTAAACTAGTCAATGCGGAAGTATCAATCAATACTCCGCCTATTGTATCTAAATTGTTACTTAATCCTGCAATGCTGTTCAGGGATGGATTGACCCTGAAAACGACTTTTCCCAACTGCGTAAGATTGTTCAGTCCGATACTTGTTAATAACGGGTTATAGTTCAATTGAAAAAGGGTCCCTATTTGTACCAGGTTGGGTAAAACAGATAAGCTGGTAACAGATGTGTTAATGATAGTTAGTTCTTCTGCAATGTTTGTTATGTATTTCAGAGAGTCTAATCTTGTAATGGCCGGGCTGGCTCCTTCTCCATTTATAATAATTTTTCGTACTGTGCTGCAGCCGGGGTGCTCTATATTAAAACTGTCAATTTCAGACTGCCTGGTGAGGAAAATTGAATCACAGCCTGATGTAATCAACTGGTTACCGGCTGTAACTCTATGTACAGGAGGATTTGCCCCGGCAGGAACCTTCAGCGCTTGCTCCAGTTCAGTCATCATTTGCTTAGAAACCCGGTTTTTTTGAGCCATTACAGATTCCTGGCTGAGAAGTATTGAAATCAAAACGATCAGTATGCGGGTGGTCATCAGTTAGTTTTTAATATTCATTGTAATGGGTGGCTAAAATCAGTCATTCTGGTGCTTTTTCATTGGTACTTACATAATTAATAGGGTTGGAAAACAAAAAATGCCAGGGGGTTTCGCAGGAAAGAATTTTACACTATAAAAATTGTATTAAAAGCAGCGGTAGGAAATACTTAATTTGTAGTACAAGTCCTTATAAGGAATGGATTTACGTATTTTAGACATTGGTAAAAGATGCGTCGCAGCAATAATTATATTATCCTGATTTTTTTCCTGGTACCGGTCATTATCAATGCCCAAACCCGGACTATTGACAGTCTGAAAAAAAACCTGTGGGAATCGGTCTCAAACGAAAAAAAAGTAAAGGCTATTTTTGAATTGTGTGAGCTGGGTTATACACTGCATCCCGATACATTAATGAGTTATGCAGAAAAAGCAAGAATAATAGCAGGCCAGCTCAATAACCGGCATGATGAAGTGCAGGCAATGTATTATAAATCCGGGGCACTTACTACAAAAGGTCTTATTGATTCTTCCCTGGATGCTGCCAATAGCTGTCTTGAAATTTTATCTTCAGAAAAGATTACAGATCCTGTTCTGCAAGCCAACCTTTTTAATCAAAAGGGCCGCTGTTTCATGCGTAAAAATCAATACAAAGAAGCTATAGATATGGGCTACCAGACCATTAGCGGTGCTGAAAAGAGCAATGATGTATTACTACAAATAAAGGGTAAGACATTAATTGGTTGGGCTTATCTGGAAATGGGCCAAACAATGGAAGCACTATCATGGCACCTGAAAGCATTACGGACGACATCCGATACTTTACTATTAGAAAAATATGGCATTTTATTCGCCAACCTGGCTCTTAATTATAATGGCATTGGTAAGAAAGATTCGGCTTTTTATTTTATTAACAAAGCCATCAATTATTCAAGAAAACATGAAAACCTATTTGCACTTTCTAACTCACTGGCTATAAAGGCCCAGTTACTGGTTAGATCGGGCCAGGGTTTGATTGCTGAAGTACCCTTAAAAGAAGCAGTGGAAATAAGAAAAATGATTGGTGATCCTTTTTACATTGTTTCAGACATGAGCCAGCTTGGTCTTTACTATGCCCATAACGGTCAGCCCGAAAAGGGGATTGCCATTTGTAATGAAGGGATTGCCTTGGCCAGGAAGTATAAGATTGAGACAAAGCTTTTTTTTCTTTTTAGCAGCCTGGCGGAAAACTATAAGGTATCAGGTAATGTCACTAAATATGCAGAGACACTGGAGAATATTATTAGGCTAAAAGATTCTGTATATCAGAAGAATTCTGCAGAATCGCTTGCTGAGATGCAGACAAAATATGAAACAGAAAAAAATTCGAATATAATAGCACAGCAAAAATTGGCATTAATTAAAAAGAATTACTGGCTTTTTGGCTCGGCAGGGTTTTTAGTACTTGGAATAATTATTTCCTACCTTTTGTTCAGCAATTACCGCAAAAAGCAGGAACTAAAAAATCAGTTGTTATTGAAAGAAGAAAAATTTTTATCGGTACAGGCTATTGCAAAGGCGGAAGAGAATGAAAGAAAGCGGATTGCAGCCGATTTGCATGATAACCTGGGTGCTTATGCGGCCGCAATTGCCAGCAACGTTGACCAGATAAGTCTGCATCAAA
Organism: Chitinophagaceae bacterium; assembly: GCA_016719165.1. Lineage (GTDB taxonomy): Bacteria > Bacteroidota > Bacteroidia > Chitinophagales > Chitinophagaceae > JJ008. The sequence continues at coordinate 399,798 of JADKAJ010000003.1, forward strand.
ACCCTGAAACTGCTTTGCAGGAGCTTAAAATAAATTCCCAGTCTATTGTATCGCAATTAAATGATACTATCTGGGTATTAAAGAAGGATAATCTTTCTTTAACAGCAATCAGTGACCGGGTTAAGACCTTTGTTCAGCGAATTAGCTCCAGTTATCCAAAAATAAATATGGATGTGATTGAACAAATCACGACAGATATATTGCTGCCGCCAGCACAGGCATTTCATCTTTACCAAATAACTAAGGAAGCAATAATTAATTCGCTAAAGCATAGTTCAGCAAAAAATATCAGGGTAAATTTTGAAAGTGATACCCAATGGAAAATTACAATATCAGATGATGGCAAAGGAATGTCTGCACTTAATAAGATAATGGGCAGTGGTAACGGTGTAATAAATATGAAAAACAGAAGTATTGAAGCCGGATGGAAAATTAACTGGCTGGATGGTCAGGATGGCGGAACCGTTGTGCAAATTTCACCTACTACAAATTGATTATTTTTTCGCCCGTTCAATGGATTAATTTTATTTCTATCTATGAGTTTTATAATAGCCCTTGCCGAAGATAATAATGTAAACCGCAATACTTTCCTGCAAAAGATACAGGTTCTTGGAGATATGCAGGTTGCTTTTATTGCCCCCAACGGGCATGAGTGTCTTGAGGAACTGAAAGGGATGCCTGCCGCAAAATTACCACAGGTGATATTTATGGACCTCGAAATGCCACAGATGGATGGTATTGAAACTATTCGCCTTGCAAAGTCACTGCATCCGCAGATACATTTTATTGTGCTTACTGTTTTTGATGACGATGAAAAAATTTTTGAAGCCATTAAATCCGGCGCTTCCGGCTACCTTTTAAAACATGAGCCTGCCGGCGTATTACAGGAAGCAATAATGAATGTACTGGAATATGGAGGTGCGCCGATGAGTCCCGCAATAGCCAGGAAAGCGCTGCAATTAATGAGCAGGTCATCAATCGATGCTTCTTTATCAAAGAAGAATCCCTTGCCTGAAATGATTACTACCCGGGAAGAGGAAATTCTCAGGCATATGGTAAATGGCTGGGATGCCAAGCGGATTGCCTCAGCACTTGATATAAGTGTATTAACGGTCCGGAAACATATTGCAAATGTTTATGAGAAACTGCATGTACAGTCAAAGGCAGAAATTATCAGCATGGCGCACCAGAATAAATGGTTCAATCATTAAACATAGATCGAACAATTGATCCACTCCGCATCAAAGTCAGCATTGTATTTTTTGTAAAAATTAATAGCAGGTTCGTTCCATTCCAGCACTTGCCATACAATCCGGGAAAATCCTTTTTCTATTGCTTCTATTATCAGCCGGTCCATTAATAATTTACCGATACCTTTTCCCCGGGCAGCTTCAGTTACTAATATATCTTCGAGGTACATAGCCTGCCCTTTCCAGGTTGAATAGCGGATATAATATAACGCAAACCCTTGTATCACCCCATTCTCTTCCGCAACAAATGCCCACCACACCGGATTGTTGCCAAACCCACTTTCTTCAAAATGTTCTTCAGTTACGGTTACTTCCTGGGGGGCTTTTTCATATAAAGCCAGCTCCTTTACTAATTCCAGTAACCTGGGACAATCTTCTTTTACAGCCCTTCTGATTTGAATACCCATACTATTATTTCTTTTTAGCTTTAAAAGTTCCGTTTGGCTGAATGAAGCTGGCGGCAATAATTTCTCCTTTTTCATTTTCTTCAAACTGGACACTATAGCCCTGTAATATTTTTAAAGCGAATTTGTTTTTATCAACTGGCATTAATTCATACTCTGGTTGCCCTTCTATAAATGCATACAGAACTTTCTCTCCTTTTAAATAGAATTTGACAGCATTGCCCGGAGCGAATTCGAATTCACCGGTATATTTTGTTAATTCCTCCTTTGTCAGTTCTTTGGCTTTCGGTTTTTGAAAATTCAAGATCTTTTAAACCTGGTTGCAGGGGAATTAGCACAGAAGTTATTTCGCCGGCTGCATTCATCTGGAATTGTATTTTCAGGTTATCCTTACTGGTGGTATCGATACCTTCTGTTTTGTCTATTGATAATACTTCAAAAATATCATAGTGGTAATGACGCAGCCAGGCATCACCATTTTGTGTAAGCATGATCATTGAATCTTTTCTGTTGATGATCTCAAATGTTCCGTATCCCGGGTGATGGAACAGGCCGAGGTAATTTTTTCTTTCCTGTGATGGTTTGGTGCCTTCTTTTTTGTTGCTGGTTACCGTTTTTTCAGCTTCTTTTTCAGCTACTTTAGCTTTTTGCTGGGCAGCATTGGTACGGCCATTCCAGTCGATTGTTTTTAGATTAAGTAGCCTGTCTGCAATCATATTTCTTACAATACCTGTTAAAGCTGATCCGTTTTGATTGGTCAGAACAATGATACCGATACTGTCAGACGGGAAAAAGCAGGTACTGGCAGAGAATCCATCTATATTACCACCATGCTCTACCCGGTAATGTCCCCTGTAAGAGGAGATCATCCAGCCAAATCCATAGTTGGCAAGATGAGCATCAGGTATTTCTTTATCCGGAAGTGCTCCACTAATGACCATTTGTGAAGTCATGGCCTCTTTCACATAGGAGGCAGGTAAAATTTCCTTACCGTTAAATTTTCCTTCGTTGAGCCAGGTCATAACCCACTTAGCCATATCTGTAACATTGCTGTTGATGCTACCGGCCGGCCCCATGGCATTGATGTCATAATAATCAGTTTTTCGGATAAGGCTGTCTTTATATACCCGGTATCCTACTGCGGCTTCATTATTTTTTTTCAGATCATGAATAGAAAGATTAGAAGACAGCATACCCAATGGTTCGAATATTCTTTCTTTGATATTTGTTTCCCATGATTTTCCTGTCAGTTTTTCAGCGATCATACCCTGTGCCAGGAACATGAAATTATTGTATTGCCAAGCCTGGCGGACAGGAACGGTGGGTTCCTGGTATTTTATTCGTTCCAGTAAACTGTCTCTTGATGAACTGTTGAACAAATACCAGGAATAATCATGCCGGGGCAGGCCGGTACGATGGCACATCATGTCTCTCACCGTTACCATATTAGTCAGGTTATCATTGAAGAAATGAAGTGCCGGTAAATAATCTCGTGCCGGTTTATCATAGTCGAGTTTGTTTTCTTTATTAAGCAGCCCCATCAGCGATGAGGTGAATGCTTTGGTGCAGGAACCAATTGCAAATAAAGTATTCGGAGTAACAGGTAGTTTATTCTCATAATCACGGTAACCGAATCCTTTTGCATATAACACTTTGTCTTTACTGACAACCGCTACCGCAAAACCTGCTGCCTTCCTGTCTTTTAATACCCTTTGAAAAGCAGTATCCAGTCCTGCAAAAGGATCGTTTGCCGGTTTATTTTTCTTTTGGGCAAGAAAACTACAGGCCAACAAAAGCAGAAAAGTAAGAAGTTGTTTCATAAATATTATGTTTAAGTTGTGAATGCTATTTAAGTACAGCTGGTATTATGCTGTATGTAAAAGCCTGGTCAAGATCACTGATAATGTCCTGCAAGTTCTCAATACCTACATTCATACGTATTAAGCCATCGGTGATACCATACTTTTCTTTTTCTTCTTTCGGTACGCTGTAGTGTGTCATCGAAGCAGGGTGGGAGGAAATGTAATCTCAAGTGCCTAATGAAACTGTTCATTTTACATTTTAAATTATTGCTAAAATTAATACCGCTCTGTAATCGCATTTCAATTCAAAACTCAGCATAGCTCCCGGGTGCCGCATTTGTTTCATTGCAGTGTAATGATCCGGGTGACTTGTCAGTCCGGTGTAATTTACTTTGAAACAGCATCATTGGTTCTCTAAGTAATTTGCAACTTCCATTGCATCGTGGCCAATGCCGTTCCATGCTTACTTCAAGCGTCTTCATGCCCTGTATCAGTAAAAATGCATCAAATGCATTGGCGTTGCCACCAGTGTTCAGGTAAATTTTAGTGATCCTTGTTTCATTTTGTTCTATATCACTGCCAAGCAAAATGCACTCCTATAATATTGCCATGTCCGTTTAAAAATTTGGTAGTGGAGTGAACAATAAAATCAGCCCCGTATTGAAAGGGTTGTTGTAAATAAAGGTGGTGGCGAATGTATTGTAAGCTACAACAAGGTTATGCTGTTTGCCAGCTTACTCAATTCATCCAGGTCCACACATTGAATGGTTGGATTAGCGGGAGTTTCCAGGTACATCATCTTAATGGATTTTTCAGCTTTGATGATGTCTTGCGCTTTTTGCAGATCTCTCAGGTCTGCTATGATAGCCGTAATGCCGAAGGCAGGCAGAATTTTGGAGACCAGTTCTTCGGTTCCCCCATATAAAGAATAATGGGTAATGATTTTATCACCGGGTTTTAAAGCAGACAACATAAGGGTTGTAATAGCAGCCATGCCTGATGCATGAAGAATACCTTTTGCTTCCAAACCCAAACCAAAGGTTTCCAGGGCAGCTATTTTTTCTTCGGCCTCTGTTATAGTCGGGTTGCCCCAGCGGCTATAGATATAGCCTTCCTCTTTCCCGCTGAAGCGGCGCATACCCTGCTCTGCATCATCAAACACATAGGTACTGCTGGCATAGATCGGTACCAGGTGTGCATAGTTCGGATCCTGTTTGTGCCCGGCATGTACGGCCAGCGATCCCCATCCTGTAAGTGGAAAACTTTTATCCATTATAGATTTTTGAATCAGGAAATTTGAACTGATTCAAAAGTAGCTAATTTATTTTTATTGAATTACTGCATGGAAAGAACTCCTGAAGCAACTGGCTGCGTACAATGTTTGGGCTAACCAGCGAATTACTGACACTATCCTGTCTCTGCCTGAAGAGAAACAGAAGGCAGAAATGGCCAGCAGTTTTAACAGTCTCCATACCACCCTCCTGCATATCTGGGATGCCGAAAGTATCTGGTGGCAACGTATGAAATTGCATGAAAGGTTTCTGCGCCCGAGCGATAATCCAAAGGGCTCCACCCGGGATGTTGTCAATGGTCTGCTGAGCCAGTCAAAGTTATGGGAGGGGTGGGTCTCCAATGCTTCGAATTGTCACTGGATCATGTATTTCAATTTAACAACAAAAAGGAGCCGGTAAATGTATATCTACCAGATGCTGGTTCATGTATTTAATCACCAGTACTTATCACAGGGGGCAACTGATTAACATGCGCGACAGCTTAGGATAGAGAAAGTACCTACAACTGATTTTACGTAGCCGGGTTAAAAATAAGAAATAGGGATTGGCGTTTTGCGGCCAGCGTTCCCGTCACACCGCACCGGGCAGAAAAAGCGAACCTCGCTGTTGGTTGTAGTTTTTCTGTTTGCCGTATTAAGTTTGATCGAAAGATTTAACTGTCCGCCTAAAACCCACTTCAATAATTTTTGCAAGGTTGAGATAAATACGAACATCTTTGATGTCATTCTCAACTCTTGAGATATAGGCTGTTTGTGCCGCATTTTCTGCAAGCTCTTCCTGCTGTCGCACCTTTTTCAGCGGGCTTCATAAATCAATGCTCCCAGTTTGAACTCCTGATAACCTTTTTCCAGATTCTCTCTTTTAGCACTTCCTCTTTTGCCATAATGTTTTCTTTGAACTGGTCCGAGAGTGAATGTTTTATTTTTTTCAGCATAATATTCACTCCTTTATTTTAATGCTTTCTCCATTTCTTGTCTCGGTGTCTTTTGAATTTCTTTTGAAAACCCTTGTTACTACAATCAGTTTACCTTTATCAAAGAAGCAAAATATTCTTACAATGTCGCTTCCTTGCTGTACCCGGATCTCACAAAGTCCGTCTATTGCCTTCCAAATGCTTAAGATATGTTTCCGGCACTTGTGGAAGGTCTTCAATCAATTCAAATGTCCAAATGATTTTATCCTTAACCTTCTGACGCTGCTTTACAAAGAACTCTTCCAAAATAGTTCTTATAAAAAATGATGGTTCTGTTTTTGTCATTTTCAGGCACACTGCAAATATACAAAGTTGTCCAAAAGCACAACATTGTCTTCAACCCATGCAAGGTTCCGGAAAAGTAACATACAACCACAACAATGGCCATTTATAGTGTTGGGAAGACCAACAAAGGCAAAAATAGTGATTCACTGCAGGAGCAGAAGGATATGGGGGGAGATGGCTGGCAGCAGACTACTTATGGCCGTGTAAGCCGGGATGTGTATGGTTTAAGCTCAGGTATTTCAGTAATGATTATACACCTATAGGCGGTGCAACAGCAGGCGTTTCAACTTCGATAATGAAACATATTGGGCCCCGAACACCTAGATCAAATAGGTAATGGATGTATTGAATCGAAATATTCCATTTACTATGCTATACGTATCAAAGCTGGTGGGGGCAGGCTGACACGGGACAGCTATGAGATGAGGAGAAGATTAAATCGCCGGTGGAAATGAGAAAGCACCGCACCGGTACCACAAGCGGTGGGTTACCGCAGCATAGTAACTCTTTACCGGGAGGCACCAGCTATGATGCTAACGGTAACTATATTGAAGTACCAGAAAGGGCATAGTGCACTCGCATATGGACAGCCTGACATACCAGTATAATTGCGAAAAAAAAAAAAAACAGCAAGCGTGGAAAGCTTATGTAACTTAAGCTGAATCAATAAGCGACTCGATACCTGCGGGAAATTACTAATTGAGGATATAGAATGACCAGATGCCGGTAACTACGAAGTATGATTATATAGGCAACCTGAGGACGGATGGCGCAGAAAGATTGACACTATACGCTGGACGGTGTGTGGAAAAATAAACCGGATTGGGGAAAGTGGGGACAATGCGAGCGTGGAGTTACGGTTATGATGCAGCCGGAAACAGGACCGGGAAGCGGGTAAACAACAATGATACCGATCAGCATTACCTGGTATGCGGGATGCGCAGGGAAATGTGATGGCGGTGTACAGCAATAAAGAGGGAACGGAGGATATCTCTGGAAGGGCAGCACTTGTATGGCGGAAGCCGCCTCGGTATGTGGCGAGCAGATACAACTGTACCGGCATTACCCTTGGTGGTAGATGAGGACCCGGTGTGCGACGGTGTGATGCTGGGTAGCCGTACAT
>JADKAJ010000004.1 GCA_016719165.1 Chitinophagaceae bacterium
CCTCTATGCTATCTATAACTTCCTTTTTACCATTAATATTTTTCACGAAAACAAATTCCAAACCATCAAATTCTAAATTAGTATAACTAACCACTTTATCATACTTGTCGAGTTCAGCTACTTTAATACTATCCAGAGGAGAAGAATCGCTTTGAAAGGCTACAAAAGCAAATTTTCTTTCAGAATTTTCTATATTCCTAACCTCAATAAAATTTATTGACGCATAATCAACATATTTAAAATTGTATTTAGCGATTCCATATTCCAAAGCAACTTCTCCAGCTAATGAAGAGCAGACGATGTTTTTATATAGGGATTCCGCTATATTATCCCAATCATCATAAGCTTCGCCTACTTCCCATTTGATTTTTGCTTTTTCAAGCCAAGGGATTATTGCAAGTAATGCTCCTTTAAATATCGCTAATAATTCGGTTACAGATGTTTTCCAGATATTACTCATAATTAATTCCCCCATAATTGTTTTAGTAGATTTAACTGTTCTTGTGTCGGTACGACCTTGGGTCCAAAACCTTGTCCTGGAATTACTGATTTTGCTCTGTCCTTTGTAACATCCCAAATTACCTTACCTGCATCATCAGTAATAAAAATCCTACCTTGACCACCCTTTACTACACTCTTGGCTGGGCCTGTTAAAGATTTTACCAATTGCCCGCTTCGACCACCACTTAGTACAATGTCTGCACGAATTGAAAGGCTGCTTACCCCCTTAGCGGCGGTTGTGGTCTCTGCAAAAGTTTTACTTGTATTTACTGCGGTAGTTCCGCTTTTTAAAAGTGGATTAGGCAAAACAACACCTATTCCTAAGCCCAATGCTGCTCTACCTGCTTGTTCTGGTGAATCATAAATCTGATACTTCGATTTCTCTCCATTAATTTGTATATCACTCTCAATATCTATTTCCCGTAAGAGATTTTCCTTTGCTGTTGAGTACTTATCCCTGCCTTTACCATAATATTTATATGAGCTTAAAACTACTCCTTCTGTCACATCATTTGATTGAATGACATTAAATTTAGAAACATACCATTCTCCATATTCATTTTTCGCAACTTTCCCACCACTATGTGTAATCTTATGTAACCAAGCTCCAAACCTAGTCTTAAAATCACCCAATGGGTCAACATTGCTAATGGGATTATTACCCATACTTTCATAAGGAGAATAATTTTCCTGTGCTTCAATCTCGGGATCTATCTGCCTGAATCTTCCTATTTGTGGGTCAAGGCTTCTATAAAAAGTTTCGTACAACTCTAATCCACTACCATCACTAAATTCTTTTTTCGCTAATTCACTTCCTGCATTCCACTTCCTTTTATTTTCAGCACCGCCAAACGCCAGAGCCTTAGTTGATATCCCTTGCATTATTAACCCGAACGGATAGTAATATCTGGTTCAAAGAACTAGATTACAAGTTACACAAACTGTTGTGAAATACTACTCGAAAAATATCCCTGGTTAGGCATTAAACCTCACAAAGACAAAAATGGGTTGAAATGCAATTCAGTAAGAGGTATAATTAGCAAAATATATTTGAGTCGTAGTCTCAGACTGCTGACAACTTTCTGATAACTTATAATTTGCTTACTGATTCAAGAACAATAAACACAACGGGGCTACCGTGTATCTTTCATTTTATTTATTAATCATTCTAAGGGCAACCAAGAAGAAGGGATTGGCTTTACTAATTCTTTTTTGTCATTACAAAGTTTACAAATCCTATACCCTTTTTTGTCCTAATTGAAAAATGCCAAGTATTTTTTATCCCTTTTATCAATACAGCTTCTTCATCTTCAAAATCATTTTTTATTATTTTTTGTTTATCTCTAATAGTAAGGCCTTTTATCTCATGAACATTTAAGTTGCTAATCCACTGACGCATTGCATTATACTCATCTTGAGCCTTAACTTGACTAATATAAGTACCCCCTAAATATTCCATTATAAAAGTATATAATTCCATATTCTAATTACTCCCTTTCGCTTTTTGTGAATGATTTTCACCAGTTTCATCCATCTTTTTCTTTTGATGAATCATTTCTGTTTTCGCTTTTGCTTCAGCGGTCTTATCTTCTTTTGTTTTATTCGCTTTACTTTTTAAAGTATTATAATTTTCTTTAGCCGCTTCGTATTTCTTTTGAGCAGCTTCTCTTGCCTTTTGATTTGCATGTTGTGCATTTTTTCCGCCCCCTTTCCCTGATGAGTTTTGTTGAGCAAATGGAACAACAGGAGGAGATACAGGTTGGGTTTTTACAGAGACTGGAGTTGACCCCTTTCCGACAACTGGAATTAATTCCATAGGAGGAGATTTCGCCCTAGCACCACCAAGAGTGAATAAAGGTCCAACTTTTCCTACCGTAACTGAATTATTATATAAGTCTAATTTGTCACCGCCAAGCTTATCCCTCATTCCAAAAGGATCACTGGAAATTAGCCCGAAACTTAGTGTATTTACAGCTCCATTTAAAACACCGCTTGCAGAAATCAAAACATCTTCTACAAGATTAAGTAGCGCCCCACAGCATCCGTCAGCACTTTCCGGCTCATCACCTAAAAAATCCATGTAAGTAATCGGGTTGTCATAATTAGAAGCATATGGTGACCACATTTCCATGTTCTCGGTCTTCGGGTCTATCTGCCACCATCTTCCCGTTTGTCCGTCTAACTCTCTTAACTGTGCATCGTATATTCCAATTTCAAAAGCATCTTCTTTTTCAATACCATTGTATTTATTTTTATTCTCTGGTACATCATTCAATGCCTTACTACTGATTCCTGCCATTATTAACCCGAACGGATAATAATGTAAGAGGATGTATCCCTTACCGGTATTGTGTTTTCAAAGAACTAACGTATCGGAAAACCATGTCAAAAATGCGTTTTTTTGTTCAAAAATGGCTCTTGTTTATAAGGATTCCCCGTAAAGTGCTGCTGGGCTTACTAACTTTTGTTGTGCTGCTTTTACTTTACTGTTCAGATAGTCCTGTACGACTACGACATACCGGTAAAACTCCTTACTTCCTGCAGCATGACCTGAGATACGGCGAACAACTGATTCATCGACCCCGAGCATAAGCAGGGTAGTGATAGTGGTGCGCCGCATGGTATGGGCCGTTATATGATCGCAAAACCGGTAAGTTTGGCCGGCAGCAGTTTTTATTTCGACAGGGCATCCTTGCCGGTGCCGTATACGGGGAAGCGGATGGTCCCAGCCGGCCCGCCTGATCAATTCTTTTACCTGCAGATTGAGGTTGGTCCCAGAGAGGCGTGGCAGCACGAAACGACCAGCTGATTTATGATATTTTTTGATGATATCCACAGCATAGGGGGGTAGAGGGATACGTACCTCGGCTCCCGTTTTTTGGGTATGCAGCAGCAGGCTTACTTCTTGCTGCTGGTACTGGAGGTGGATTTTACGTAACTGCATCTCCACTTTCTTTTTATATTTTAGTACCCTTCTGTATTTAACAGAAGGTTTTTCTATTTTAGCTCGTATACAGAATTATAATATCCTTTTTTTATTACCCCGATCATTCATTTTTGGAACATTATTTTTTAAAATTATTTAGTATATAAATAAAGACATGGTAACTGCAATGGGAAAAAGTGTAAAAAAATACCTGGTTGGGATAAACATCGTTGTGGTGTTTCTTTACCTGCTTGTTTGCCTGGTTCCGTTTCTGGAGTCAGGGAGTTTTTGGTTTATAGCATTTCTTGGTCTTGGTTTCCCGATACTATTTGTACCGGTTTTCCTGTTCCTTTTGATTTGGAGTTTGAAAAGGTCAAAATGGGCCTTGCTTTCATTATTTGCAATCGTTTTAAGCTGGCAGCAGTTATCTGTAGTTTTTGCTTACAATTTTAAGAAGCCTGATATTGATATAAAAGAAGATAAGGTATTGAGGGTTATCTCCTGGAATGTTTCCCGCTGGGATGAAAGGAATAAAGAAAAAAGAGGTGGCCAGAGTTTTCGAAACCATATGATGGACTTTATCAATCTGCAAAATGCAGATGTTCTTTGTTTGCAGGAATTTTTTGAATGCCACGACCCGGCTTATTTTGAGGCTAATATTCCCGCTTTAAAAAAAATAGGATTTGAGTACCATTATTTTTTTCCTACATCTGAGATTTTTGAAGGAAAGTTTCAATACGGGTTAGCAATATTTTCAAGATATCCCATCATTAAAGCAGAGAGCTTTATTAACAGGGCACAGGTACACTCGGAAGGACTCTGTTTTGCAGATATCAAAATAGCCGATAGAATAGTCCGTGTTTTTAATACTCACCTCGAATCACCCGGTTTTAACAGGAATGATTTTTCAGCAGATGGAACGGTGAAGGCTTCCGGTAGTGTTATTGGTAAACTGAAAAGGAGTTATCAATTTCGGAACGAGCAGGCCAGGATTGCAAAAGACCAAATTAAACTTAGCCCATACCCGGTTATCCTTTGCAGTGATTTAGGCGATGTTCCCAATTCCTACGCTTATTTCAGGTTAAAAGGAGATCTTAAAGATGCATTTTTAGAAAAAGGGAGCTGGTTTGGTCGCACTTACCGGTTTATTTCTCCCACCCTGCGGATTGATTATATATTTGTCCGAAAGGGGATAAAAGTGAAGCAATTCTTCAGGCCCGAAGTACCCTATTCAGATCATTACCCGATTATAGCAGATTTAGCTCTATAGTATCAATTTAAATCGTACAATTACTATCAAAACTTCATAACTCATTAATCTTTATGTATAAAATTCAACAGTTACATAACTTAATGACAGGTAATTTTCCTTTTTTGTTTTCAAAAAAAAGGCAAGTTTTTTTGGAGTTTTGTTTTTTTTGACTACTTTAGTAGCCTGATAGTAATTTTACGGCTCTATTAGTAGAAATACTTAAGCTTCAAATTTTCCTCTGAACAACCGTACCAATTCTCCTACAGAACTACCCCGTTCAAGATCCTTAGCTAAAATCAAAGATTTTTAAGGGACTTTTTTTGTCCCTGTCCAATTCTATGATTACAAGTAATTGTATTTGATTAATTGATTTGATCCGACAACCCTTGTATTTATGAAAAGGACAATTTTAAGTATTAATAGTAACAAGCCAATGAGCTATCTGTTGCAGACGGTGATTTCCGATAGCTACAATATTGTGACTGTACCTGATGTGTTCACTGGCATGGACGAAATAAGAAGAGATGATGAAATAGGCCTGGTAATAGTGGATACTGATTTCGTGGAAAAGGAAAACTGGGATTTTATTGAGCATATTTCATCAGGCGGATTATATCAAAAGCCTGTGATCGTGCTGACCAGTGACCGGAGTAAGAAAATGAATGATTTAATGGCAGAATTCAAGGTTAAAGATTTGTTTTTAAAACCTTTTAGTCCGCCTGAGTTAATGAGAAAAATTGAAAAAGTGATGGCAGTAGAAGTTATCAGCAATTAAGTGACCGATTTTAATTAAACCACCAACCTTTCCTGTATATGTACACTGAAACTTACCCTATAACTACTTTTGCAGAACGAAAAATCAATTTCAACGATATTTCTGTTACAAATCCTGCAACAAATATCTTTACATTCCTATATATAGGAAATAACGCAGACCACCTTCAATATTTTTCTAATAATTTCAAAAAAGGAATATATACATCAACTTTAGCTGAAGCCATTCAGTTTATTGATTCATTGATAGAAAACAATGAAAAATCCCCTGATGCTATTGTTTTAGATATACCACTCAATAAGAACCAATACGCAGACTTTTGTAAATACCTGGAACAAAACAAACTTTTTTCCACCACGCCATTGCTGTACAATGAGAACTCACTTGATGCTGGGGGTATTGATTACCTCAGGGAGAACAAACTCATTGATGATGTAATTAATATTCATAGCTGGGGCGTTAACTATGCGAAAAGGATTTCATTCCTGAAAAAAATAAAAAAGCAACCCAGGCCTTTAAAAGTAAGCCCGGTTTTCATTCAGGGTTCTGCCAATCAATTTGGAATGCCAAGGTTTGTGTGCAAGCGATGCTTTGATATAGCCATTTCACTTTTCGTATTACTTTTCTCTTTACCTGTATTGGTGCTGATTGCTATTGCTATCAAGCTGGAATCAAAAGGTCCTGTTTTTTACACTTCTCTCAGGGCAGGCAGAGGGTTTAAGATTTTTCAATTCTTTAAGTTCAGGACAATGGAAATAGACGCTGATAAGAAAATTGAGGAGTTGTCTTATCTAAACCATTATGGGAAATGCGAAAACGGGGTTAAGTTTTTAAAGATCTATAATGATCCCCGTGTAACAAAGGTTGGCAGGTTTCTCAGAAAAACAAGTCTTGATGAACTGCCACAGCTTTACAATGTATTAAAGGGAGATATGTCTTTGGTCGGAAACAGGCCTTTGCCGATTTATGAGGCTACTACCCTGACTACCAATGATTTTGTAGAAAGATTTATGGCCCCCGCAGGGATTACGGGACTTTGGCAGATAAAAAAGAAGAAAAATCCGGATATGTCTGCTGAAGAAAGGGTAGGCCTGGATATTTCCTATGCCCGGCATTATAGTTTATTGTATGATTTCAAGATCATTGCAAGAACCCCGGCAGCACTTTTTCAGAAAAATGATGCCTGATATAAAACGTCTAAAGCTGGGATTTTCCCATATCAAATAGTATCTTTACTGGAATCTTTGTACCCCTAAAAAACTTTCTAATGCAGAAGGATAATCTTCCGTTGGTTTCTATCGTAACCTTAACATGGAATACCACAGATATCACATGTGATTTTCTTCGTTCAATCAATGAACACTGCACGTATAATAATCTTGAGATTATTATTGTAGACAATGGCTCTAAGGACGACCCGACCGGGGTCTTTAAATCTATCAGGCCAGATGTAAAAGTGATTCTGAATGGTAAAAATCTTGGATTTACGGGGGGCAATAATGTAGGAATTAAAGTCGCTACCGGTGATTTCCTTTTTATTGTAAATAATGATACAGAATTTACCCCGGGATTGATTGAAGGGCTTCTTGAGATTTTTAATAAATATCCTGATGCAGGTATTGTAAGCCCTAAGTTTCATTATTTCTTTCATAAGGGTACCCTTGAATATGCCGGGTACAACACCGTAAATATTTTTACTGGCAGGAATGCTATGGTTGGTTGTAAAGAAAAAGATGAAGGCCAGTATAATGAAATCAAAGAAACTAATTATGCCCATGGAGGTGGTATGATGGTGCCCAGAAAAGTAATTGAAGAAGTGGGAGGATTGCCCGAGGAGTTTTTTATCTATTATGAAGAGTTTGACTGGTGTGAACAAATAAAAAGAAAAGGATACAAGGTATATTATCAGCCCAATTCACTGATATATCACAAAGAGTCCATGACAACTGGGAAGGCAAGCCCTTTTAAAACATTCTACCATACCAAGAACAGGATATTGTTTATGCGGCGGAATATGTCAAAAGCCAGTTATTTCATCTTTCTTTTATATTTTACTTTCCTGACAGTGCCCAAAAACACTGCAACTTTTATAGTAAAAAGACAAGCAGCACATTTACGATCATTCTGGAAAGGAATTATGTGGCATTTCAATAAGAAAATCACATTTAATTAATCAGGTATGTGCGGTATTACTGGATTTTTGGATTTTCAGAAGAGAACTTCCCTGTCAACACTCAGGGAGATGACTGATGCTATGCATCACCGGGGTCCTGACGATGCTGGTTATGAAATATTCGAAAGTACAGATTTCACTATTGGTTTCGGCCAGCGCAGGTTATCGATACTTGATCTTTCTCCGTTAGGCCATCAGCCCATGCATTTCGGCGACCTGGTAGTGAATTTTAACGGGGAGATATATAATTTTAAAGAAATCAGGAAAGAACTTGAAGACAAAGGCTACTCGTTTAATTCCTGGTCAGATACCGAAGTAATTCTTAAAGGATATCATTGCTGGGGCCTGGATGTGCTTCAGAAATTTATTGGCATGTTTGCCATTGCTTTATATGATAAGAGCAAGGAAAAAATATTCTTAATCAGGGACAGAGCCGGTATAAAACCGTTGTACTACTACCGTAAGGATGATTTATTGCTTTTTGGTTCAGAGTTAAAGGCCTTGTACAAACACGAGAGATTTGAAAAGAAAATTGATGTCAATAGCCTGGCGCTTTTTCTGCAGTATAGTTATATACCCGGGCAGTATAGTATATTTCAAAACACAGCAAAGTTACTTCCTGGTCATATTCTGACCGTTGACCTGAAGTCTGGAAGCCAGGAGATAATAAAATATTGGGATGTTTTCGATTATTACAATAAACCTAAACTGGATTTATCAGACGCAGATGCTATCAGCGAAACAGATAAGTTATTAAAAAGTGCTTATGAGTACAGAATGGTGGCAGATGTACCTGTTGGAATTTTTTTAAGCGGGGGGTATGATAGTTCAAGTGTGGCCGCACTTTTACAAACAGGTCGAACAGAGAAACTCAAGACGTTTACTATCGGGTTTCATGAAAATGAGTTCAATGAAGCTCCCGAGGCTAAAAAAATAGCTGCGTATCTTGGCACAGATCATACGGAATGGTACCTCACCGCCAAAGAGGCCGGGGAGGTATTGCCGTTGCTTCCTGAAATTTATGATGAGCCTTTTGCTGATAATTCCACTGTGCCTACAGTGTTGGTCAGTAAGCTGGCCCGTCAACAGGTAAAAGTTGCCCTTAGTGCAGATGGCGGTGATGAAATCTTTGGTGGGTATAATAAATTTAACCAGGCTGAAAAATTTACCACCAGCATGCCGGTTGCTTTGCAGACCATGCTGAGCGGTGCTATGTCATTGATCAACCCTTCTTATATTCCTTATTTTAATACGAAGTATAATTTTAGCACCCGGTATGAGAAAATGAAACTTATCTGGAGAAAGCATGATCCGGTACAGGCAGTAAAATATATTAGCCAGTATATCACTGAAAGTGATGTGGAATCATTTCTTGGGAAGCCATTTGAGAGGTATCACACTTCTTTTGATGATGGGGATAAACTGGTAAAGAATGACGGTGTTACAAACAGGCTGCTGGCTGTTGATTACAAGACTTTTCTTGTAGATAATAACCTGGTAAAAGTTGACAGGGCCACTATGTCGGTAAGTTTAGAGGGACGGGAGCCAATGCTTGATCACAGGGTCGTTGAATTTTTATCCAGGCTACCATCATCTTTTAAAATACGAAATGGGGTTAATAAGTGGTTATTAAAAGAAGTAGTTCATAAATATATCCCCAAAGAATTAATGGAAAGACCCAAGCGTCCGTTTATTGCACCATTAATGGTTTGGTTTCGGGACGATTTGAAAGAGCAACTGCGGTATTATCTGAGCGAAGAAAGTCTTTCGAAATCAGGGGTGTTTGATCATAAACCTATTGTCAGATTACGGGATGAATACCTGGCCGGGAAAAAAGTTAATTATCAGAAATTATGGCAGGTGCTTATATTTCAACTGTGGTATGACAAGTGGATGGAAAAATTATAATTCATTTAAAAAGTAAGAATATGAAAAAAAATGTACTGGTAACTGGCGGCGCAGGTTTTATTGGCTCGCATGTGGTACGTCATTGTATGGAAATGGGCTTTGAAGTAGTTGTACTTGATGATTTAAGTGGTGGATTTGAAGATCATATCCCGGAAGGTGCAAGTTTTGTTCAGGGCAGTGTTACTGACCATGAACTGGTTACAAAATTATTCAACCAGTACAAGTTTGAATATGTTTATCACCTCGCAGCATATGCTGCTGAAGGGCTCTCACATTTTATTCGTCGCTTTAATTATAATACCAACCTGGTAGGAAGCATCAATCTTATTAATGAGTCGGTGAAGCATAAGGTAAAATGCTTTGTGTTTACTTCTTCCATTGCGGTTTATGGTAAAGGGCAGTTGCCGATGAGTGAAGATATGACCCCAGAACCTGAAGACCCGTATGGTGTTTCTAAATATGCAGTGGAACTGGACCTCCGGTCTGCCCATGAAATGTTTGGGCTTAATTATGTTGTTTTCCGTCCTCACAATGTCTATGGTGAGAATCAGAACATCGGTGACAAATACAGGAATGTGATTGGCATATTTATGAACCAGATCATGCAGGGAAAACAGCTGACTATTTTCGGCGATGGGACACAAACAAGGGCTTTCAGCTATATTGATGATGTGGCCATTCCCATTGCTAAATCGGTTGAAATACCGGCAGCATATAACCAGGTTTTTAATGTTGGTGCCGATAAGCCGTATGCGGTGAATGAGTTGGCTAAGGTTGTATGTAACGAATTTGGTGTTTCTCCTGATATAAATTATTTAAATGCACGAAACGAGGTTTTGCACGCCTATTCTGATCATTCAAAAGCTCAAAAAGTATTTGGTGAACCCACTGGAATCGACCTGGCAGAAGGGATCGCCAGGATGGCAGCCTGGGCAAGAAAAGTTGGTGCCAGGCAAAGCCAGGAGTTTGGTCAGATAGAAATAACTGAAAAGCTTCCTGATGGATGGGCAATCGGCAAATCCGTTACTGTTTAATTTGTACTTGTATACTAAATATGACAAGGAAAATTAAAGTTTTGGAGTGTATCCGGCAGGGACAGATAGGTGGCGGCGAGTCACATTTATTGAGCCTCGTTCAGAACCTAAATCGTTCAGAATTTGAACCAATTGTTCTTTCATTTACGGATGGACCTATGATTGGGAAACTTCGGGAAATGGATGTTAATGCGCAGATCATCCATACTGAAAAACCATTTAACATTGGTAAATGGGGACAGGTTAAGCAATTTATAAGAAGTAACAATGTGGATATTATTCATGCGCATGGTACAAGGGCTAATTCAAATATTATTTGGGCTGCCCGTTCGTTGGGTATTCCTGTAATCTATACTATTCACGGATGGTCATTTCACCAGGATCAAAATTGGCTGGTTAAGAATATCCGGATCATGGGGGAGAAATATCTTACAAACAAGTCAGATCTGAATATTTCAGTTTCTGCTTCTAACCAGCAATCAGGAAAAAAATTTATCAGTTCTTTTAAATCAGTTGTTGTTAATAATGGAATTGATCAGCAGAAATTTGACCCGAACAGGCAATATCGTGATATTAGACAGGAATTAAATATTCCAAAGGATAAGATACTGGTATTATTTGTTGCAAGATTTACATCGCACAAGCAACCCATAAGTTTGATCAAAGCTTTCCAAAAGGCAGTAGAGTCCAACCCGGATATGCATTTGTTAATGGTGGGGGAAGGAGATGAAAGGCTGGCTGCAGAAAAAATTATCCGGGAAAGCCGGTTAGAAAATAAAATAACATTACAACCGTTCAGGCAAGATGTGCCGGATTTGTTAGCGGCTGCTGATATTTTTGTTCTGCCGTCTTTGTGGGAAGGGTTACCGATTGGGTTATTAGAGGCCATGGCAATGGGTAAAGCTGTAATTGCTTCGGAAGTGGATGGTACGGTTGAAATAGTACAGCATAATAAGAACGGGTTCTTAATAAAAACAATTGATCTGGTAAATGAACTGGCCCGGTCTTTACTACTACTTAGCCAGGACGCACCGCTCAGGGATTCATTTGGCAGGGAAGCAATAAAGACGGTTAAAGACAGGTTTAATGCTTCTGTAATGACAAGGGAGATAGAAAAAATATATACAACTCTTTATACTAAACAGATTGAAAAAAATAAAAACTGATCCTTGTGGAATTTGAAAGAATTGCTGATATAAAAAGATTGAACTTTATTACTGATACGCTTAAAGCCAGGCTTCCTGAAGGTGCTGAAGTATTGGATGTAGGTTGTGGTAATGGCGTTATTTCAAGAAGCCTGGGTGAATACGGGTTTAGGGTAAGAGGTGTTGATGTTAGCGAGAAAACAATTGAAAAGGCAAAGTCGCTGAATAAGTTTCCACATGTCAGGTTTGAAGTGAAAAGTGCAGAGGAACTTGTTGCTGATGGCAGCAGGTACCATGCAGTAATATGCAGTGAAGTATTGGAACATTTAAATGATCCGGGAAAACTTTTAAAAGTTCTTCATCAGTTGTTATATGAGGATGGGATATTAATTGTAACTGTACCAAACGGAAAAGGGCCACGGGAATTATTTGTGACCAGGCCTGTCATCGCTTTGCAGAGAAAAAACAACTGGATGTGGAAGGTTGTTAAAAAAATGAAAGTACTATTTGGGTACAAAGGCACAACTAAGCAAAGTGATGCTGATGACCTGACTCATATTCAGTTTTTTACTCAAAAAAAATTAACAGAGCTCGCAACTTTGAACCGGTTTAAAATTGTCCGGTTTGGGAAAACAAATTTTATTGAGGATGTTTTCCCTTTCTCTTTTTTTACAAAAAGAATTAAAGGATTGCAAAAATTGGATTGTGCAGTTGCTGAAAAACTACCCTACCATTTTACTGGAGGTTTTGTAACTGTCTGGGAAAAGAATAAATAAATTGCCAATGGATATCACCTATAAAATATTGATAGTGATATTCGTCCTTTTGCAGGGAATTCTGGCGATTTATCTGCTAATCCCTTTTTTTTTATTGCTATTGCATTTTATCCGGGTAAGGGGAAAAGGATTTGCTAAAAAAAAATACCCGGTTGTAAGTAATCATAATTTTGATTTTGCAGCTATAGTTACTGCGCACCAGGATATCAGATTTATTCCACCACTGGTTGACTCTTTCAGTAAGCAATCTTATGCTGAGTTCATTGTTTATATTGTAGCAGATGATTGCGACACTTCAACACTTAAGTTTAATGACGAACGGGTCAGAATTATTAAACCCGAAAATGCATTGCATGCAAAAATAAAATCTATCAGGTATGCTGTTGATCAATTTGTCAGAGAACATGATGTAATTGTGGTATTTGACTCAGATAACCTGGTGCATCCGGATTATTTAAGCAACCTGAATGATTACTTTCAGCGGGGATTCACTGCTGTACAAACCCATATGCTTTCAAAAAATACGGATACAGTTTATGCAAAACTTGATTCTATCGGGCATATCTATAATACATTCATTGAGCGGCAGGCAAGGATGGAGTTAGGCCTGTCATCCTGTATATTGGGATTAGGCATTGCTATCGAAACTAAACTATACCGGAAGGTAATGTATACGGACTCCCTGGGTGGGTTTGATAAAAAGCTGCAGGCACATATTGTGAGCTCAATACCACAATTGGCATTTGCGGAAGAAGCAATCGTATATGATGAGAAAGTAGATGATGGAAAAACACTTGAAAAACAACGCACCCGCTGGATCTATACTTACTTTAAATATTTTCCGGATAATTGGAAACTTTTTATTACCGGGATAAAGAAGTTCAATTTTAATCTAGTTTTCTTTGGCTTCAATACCTTGCGTCCCCCTTTGTTTATTACAGTGGGTTCAGCCTTGGTTTGTTTGCTCATTAATTTGTTCATCAATCCGCTTATTTCGTTGGTGTGGGCTGGTGTTCTTCTGTTGTTTATATCAGCATTTATTCTGATTGTTCTCACGCAGAGTCATCAAAAGGGAATGGGGAAAGCCCTTTTATATATTCCTAAAATTATAATAAGACAGGTAGGTGCCCTGCTAAAATTAAAAAAAGCAGGAAAGGAATTTTTGAAAACAGAACATGTTAAAGTAATATATATTGATGAGTTGCTGAAAAATGAAACTGTCTAAGAAAATATATTATGCGGCAAGTGCTCTTTTGCCATTGCCCTTACTGAAGCAAGTAGCTTCTCCGGGTACTATTTTTCCTTACCATCATTTAATTTCAGATAAGGAGGTATTGCATGTAAAACATCTTTACTCCTACAAAAATATCCGGCAATTCGGCAACGATCTTGACTATTTGCTAAAACAATTTAATCCCATTTCTGTGGAAGAATTGGTGAATTGTATCAATACCGGAAGTCCCCTTCCAAAGAATTCATTTCTTTTGACTTTTGATGATGGATTCAGGGAGGTTTATGATTTTGTTGCACCGGTTCTTTCTGCAAAAGGGGTTCCGGCTATTTTTTTTATTAATCCTGCTTTTTTGGATAACCGGGAGTTATTCTACAGGTGTAAAATCAGCCTTATAATTGAAGAGATACTGAAAAAGGGAAGTGATAAAAATGTTCTTGGGGAATGTGGGAAAATTATGGGGGACAAGTTTAAATCGCATGAAGCTTTAATCTCTTCGGTAAAATGTATCACCAATCTCGGCAAGGGAGTATTAGAAGAACTGGCACCGGTCTTTAATTTATCATTTTCTGAATACCTTGAAAAAGAAAGGCCTTTTCTCACATCTCAACAGGTGTTTGAATTAAGTAATAAGGGTTTTTCAATCGGAGCTCATAGTTGGGATCATCCCTATTATAAATTAATACCGGAGAAGGAGAGAATTACTCAGACAGTAAGTTCTGTTGAATTTGTGGCCAAAAATTTTTCACAGCGGTTAAACTTATTTTCTTTTCCCCATTCAGATAGCGAACTTGATCAATCATTTTTTGATCAGTTGAAATCAACCGGTGCTACAGATCTTTTGTTTGGAACTCAAAATCAAAAAAATGAGTTTTCTAACAGGGTAATTCACAGATTCAATGCCGAAAATCCTTTGATATCCTTGAATAAGCAGGTAAAAGGGTTATTATTTTTAATGAGTATGCGAAAGTTTTTAAGAAAGGATATTGTTTCAAGGGGGAGCTAATTTCCTTTTTTACCATGTTTATATACTCACAAAATGTATTGGTAGGGAATCATAAAATGTATATTTTCTGGCATGAAAAGTTCAATAATATTTCCCTGTTATATTGCCTGCTTTTCTCATTGATTAAGTGATTAATATTCAATACTATACAGCTTATATAAAAAATTCTTTTTTTTCTTTAAAAAAACTTGCCAACTTAAATAAAAATGTCAGAAAAATGAGTTTAATTTGTGTGTGATTATGAGTTCATTGTAATCACTCCTTCCTGTCCTCCCTTGAGATAACCACCTTATTTCCTATCATCCTTCTGAATTTCCTCTGTTAAAAAGGTTTCGGCTATTATTTATTAGCATTCCTGAATTCCAGGTTCATTTATCCTTATAAAAAACTGTTTTAGTAGCAATTGTTTAATCAGAAAAGCAGTCATTATAACCTTATAAACTCTAGCCTCGATTATGAAAACTAACAGCAGAACTATTAGTTCCTTCTTTATTGCTTTGGCATTATTTCTTAGTCAAGTTACAAATGCCCAAAGTGTAATGGATCCATCCGACCCAATAGTTATATACAATTCATCGTCACCTCCAACCCAGCCAGCTTGGGGACAAATTGGAAAATGGGTAAAAACAAATAGATTGAGTTGGAATACGAGTTCCTTTAAAGCCTATATATATAAAGGTTTTGCGTTTCGTTTGAAATTTCCTAAAACTTATGATCATACAGCTAACGATGGGAAAAAATATCCTATGATGATATTCTTTCATGGACTTGGTGAAAGAGGTACAATCTATGATAACGAATTTTCTCTTTTACATGGTGGGCAGCAATTCCGCGATAAAGTTGATAATGGTACATACGATGGCTTTGTATTTGTAATGCAAACACAAAATGGTTATTGGGGCACGCCGGCTTATGATGTTATAAAAGAGATTATCGATTACATGGTAATTAATAATAAGTTGGATCCTTTTCGAGTTGTAGATAATGGGCTATCTGCCGGTGGAGCAGGAACTTGGGAGATGTTAATAGAAAACCCAACCTATATTGCTGGGGCTTTGCCTATGTCATCCTGCTGTATCTGCTATAATAATGCAACTACTATTAATAAAATAAAATATACTCCTATATGGATTTTTCAAGGGGGCTTAGATCCTTCCCCTGACCCATATACAACAGAAGTTGTAAGAGATGCAATTCTAAATGCAGGTGGCAATTTTAAGTATACTTTATATCCTAATTTGGCACATGGTACATGGAATACGGTTTGGACTGAACCTGATTTTTATCCATTTGCTTTAAGAGCTTATTCTTCTAACCCCTGGACACTTTATGGTAGAACGGAATTTTGCCCGGGTGATCCTATAAATGTTACAATAGGTCTTGCAGCCGGTTTTAACCAATGTGACTGGAAGAAAGATGGTGTTTTGATTCCTGGTGCAACGACAAACACCATACAGGTAACTGGTGCAAGTGCAATTGGCGTTTATAGCGCCAGGGTGAGGCGGGGAACCTTTTGGTCTGACTGGTCCCGCACACCAGTGGAAATTAAAATTAAAGCTCCGACCGTTCCGCCCACAATCTCTATAGCAGGTCTTATGAGTAAAGTTATTCCTGCTTTGGATGGCAATAACGGAGTTACTTTACAAGTTCCAACTGGCTATACATCTTATTTATGGCAAAAAGAAGGCAGTAGTGCTACGATTGGTACAACAAATACGCTGAATGCTACTACACCGGGTAGTTATAAGGTTAGAGTAACAGAACAGTTTGGTTGTTCCACTGAATTCTCAACTCTATTTGGAGTTGTTGATGCCAATGGTCCCAATAAGCCGGACCCTGCTATTAATCTTATTATTACTACTTTATCAAAAACATCTTTGCGTCTTGATTGGAGTGATAACCCGGCACCACAGTACAACGAAACGAATTTTGAGGTATATCGTGCCAGCCAGGCGGGCGGACCTTATACTTTATTGGCCATATTGAATGCTGATGTATTAACTTATACCTCAACAGGGTTAAATGCCAATACCAAATATTTTTATAAAGTAAGAGCGGTGAACAATACCGGTGCTGCAGCAGCTTCCAACGAAGCCAATGGCACAACAGCTGCCGATACACAAGCCCCGACCGCACCAACTAATCTCGCTATTGCAGGCACTACCAGGAGTTCAATATCACTTAGCTGGACCGCTGCCACTGATGATGTGGGTGTAACCAAGTACGACGTATATGTAAATGGAGTAAAAGCTTATGTTACAACACAAACTCAGTTTACTGTTTACAATCTGCAGTTTAGTCAAACGTATAATTTTTCAGTCAAAGCAAGAGATTTTGCTGAAAATGTATCTCCCTTTAGTAACCAGGTTACCGGGCAAGCTTTATTAATGGGTCTGCCGTATAAATATTACACTTTTACCGGAACCTGGAATAATCTGCCCAATTTTACAACACTAACACCTGTTTCAACCGGTGTAATGCCAAATATTGCATTAACACCCAGAACGCAAAATGATAATTTTGCATTCCTGTGGGAGGGAAATATTAATATTCCTGTTACGGGTACTTATTATTTCAGAACAAATTCAGATGATGGTAGCAGATTATGGCTCGGACCATTAAACGGAAGTACTTCTCCATATAGTTTTAGTGGTACACCAATTGTAAATAATGACGGTTTGCATGGTACCCAGGATAGAACATCAGTTGCCTTGTCTTTAACCGCCGGCGTTTATCCTATTGCTATCGCCTTTTATGAGCAGGGTGGAGGAGAGTCAATGACTGTTAGATGGAGAACTCCATTAAGCGGTACCAACTACGATCTTATTCCAAACAATGCTTTTGCGGATGCACCAATTGTGCTTGGAGGTCCACCTGCAGCACCATCCGGACTATTGGCTACTGCCATTTCATTTAATCAAATTAATCTGAGCTGGGCTGATAACAGTACTGATGAAACAGGCTTTGAAATATGGCGTTCCACCAGCATTAATTCAGGATTTTCTACCGTAGGTTTGGCTCCTGCAAATGCGACATCTTACAGCGATCTGAATTTAAGCCCCAATACAACCTATTACTACCAGATAAGGGCGATTGGTCAATATGGTGAATCGCCGTTGGTTGGAAATGTAAATGTGGTACAGGCAAACTGGAAGTTCAATAATAATTACACTGATGCCAGTGGAAATAATAGAACTTTAAATGCTAATAATACACCCACTTTTAGTACAGATAGACAAGAAGGAACTCATTCAGTTGATTTGAATGGTACCGATGAGGATTTAACAGTAAATACCGGCACCGGGGATTATTTGCGTGGAGGATATAACCGCAAAACTGTTGCTTTTTGGTTAAGGGCTGATAATACAAGTAATAATAGTGGAGTTTTTGATTTTGGAGGCACTGATGATGGATTATCAATGAGGCTCAATGCCAATGTGCTTCATGCAGGTATTGCCAGTAATAATACAAGAAGAAGCATTACAACACCTTACACAAGTACAGGCTGGAATCACATTGCTTTGGTATATAATTCCAGTGAATTGGCACTATATGTTAACGGTGTTCAGGTTGCTGCCAATAATGCTTTGCCATTTACATCTGTTGGTACGACAACGGATGGTTCTATGATTGGTGATGATAATGGTGGTAATGCATTGAATACCGGGTTTGGCCAATTGAATGGCAGGATTGATAATTTTTATATTGTAGATAAGGCATTGTCTGTTGAAGAACTGACTAAGTTGATGAATGACCTGGAATTAGGACAGAATTATGCCACAACTTTACCCTTGCCTGCTGTTCCGGAAATACCGGGAAATCTTTTGGCTAGTGGTATTTCGAGCTCTAAAATAAATATCAGCTGGACTGATGTGGCCAATGAGACTTCCTATGAGCTGTACAGATCTAGTAACAATAATGCGAACTATCTATTATTCGCCACATTGCCGGCTAATACAACATCCTTTATCGATTCAGGATTGTTTGCCAATTCCATACATTACTATAAACTCAGGGCTGTGAACGTTGGAGGCCCTTCAGGGTATAGTAATGAGGATAGTGCTATAACAATTAATAATTTACCGGTTATTGTAACTATTGCCGATCAGTATATGCGGTATGGATCGCAGTTGAACCTGAATATTTCGGCCTCGGATATTGACCCAGGAACACTTACGTTACAGGTGAATAACCTCCCCTCATTTGCCAGCTTTACGCCTGGTTCAAATGGAACAGGAGTGATCAGCTTTACTAATCCGGCAATCGGAGACCAGGGAACTTATAACAATATAGAAGTTACTGTTGCAGATCAACAGGGGGGGAACAGTTCGCTCTCCTTCAGTCTTGTTGTGAATGACAACTATGTACCGGTGATTTCTGCTATCTCGAATGTATCAGTCAATGAATTACAAACAACTCAGGTGAATCTCACTGCAGTTGATCAGAATGTTGGAGAGAATCTGACCTGGACTTTGACCGGACTCCCTTCATTTGCGACTCCTGTAATAAACGGTGGATCCGTTCAGATCAACCTTGCACCAGGGTATGCAGATAATGGTCCTTATTGGGTTATGGCAAGGGTACAGGATGAAAATAATGGTTTTGACACTGCATCTTTTATGATCAGCGTAAATGATGTTAATCCAAATAAAAAGGTATACATCAATTTCACCGACGGAACCTATACTGCTGGTTCGCCCTGGAATAATACAAACAAACCGACACCTTCTTTAAATGATGTTTTTGGCAATTTAAATGATGAAACAGGTGCTAATACCGGAATAGGGATTCGTATAACCAGTCCATGGCAGAATCTTGGAAATGCAACCAATACATATGGTGTAAATACAGGGAATAATTCCGGTGTTTATCCTGATAATGTAATGAGATCGGCTTATTTCACAGATGCGAGCACTCAGACCATGACTGTGCAAGGATTGAACCCTGCATATAAGTATAATTTTACTTTCTTCGGTAGCCGCAGTGGTGTGAATGATAACAGGAATACCATTTATACAATTGGTGGTAGTAGTGTTACACTTAATGCAGCCAGTAATTCTCAAAATACAGTTAGTGTAAATAATGTTCAGCCTAATCCGGACGGAACATTGCCAATGACTCTGCAAAGAGCCGCAGGTGCTTCTTATGGATATCTTAATGCCATGGTTATACAAATTTTGTATGACGATGGAACTGCACCGGCAAAACCAAGAAATCTTACAGGTCAGTTTGCAAGCGGTGCTATCAAATTGAACTGGATAGACGCAGCTTATAATGAAGCGGCTTATGAAGTATATCGCTCTTCTACGAATCAACCAGGTTCCTTCACATTGTTGAATCCAGGTGGAAATAATGCGAACCTGCAACAGTATGATGATCTTAATTTCCTGGGGAACACTACTTATTATTATTATGTAATTGCAACCAATAGCCAGGGTAGTTCCCCTTCAAGCGATACGGTTTCTGTTACTACACCTAACGCTAGTCCGCTTATAAGTGCCATTGCTGATGTAAAAATGAAGACGCAGCAAATAATTGATGTAAATATTGTTGCGCTAGATGATCCAAGTGATGTAATAACTTTACAGGTAACAGGTTTACCATCATTTGCTACATTTACTGGTACCGGCAATGGTACAGGAACAATCAATATTGCTCCGGGTAATACAATGGGAACCTTTACCGGGATAACAGTTACAGCAACTGACAATAAGGGAGCCACATCCAACCGGCAATTCTCTATCATTGTTTCCAATAAGGATATAACTTCCTATTATGTAAACTTTAACCAGGTATTGCCAGTTGGTACTCCTTGGAACAATTTTAATAGTGCTCCAATTGCAGGTACTGCTATTTCAAATATCCAGGATGATGGCGGTAATTCATCTGGAATAAATATTTCATTAATTGATGGTTGGGATGGGGCAAATGATGTAGGTGCAACAGCAACAAATAACAGTGGAATATTTCCAAATGATGTAATGAAGACTGCCTATTTCACAAGTGCCACAACAGCAAAAAGAATTAGAATTACAGGTTTGGCAACCGGAACAACAAAATATAATCTTGTTTTATTTGCAAGTAGGGGGGGGGTTAATGATGTTAGGAATACTACGTATAGTTATAGTGGGCAATCAGTTACATTAAATGCAGCAAATAACTCTTCTAATGTTGTTCAAATTCAGGGAGTTGTTCCTGATATAAATGGAGTAATAGAATTTACTGCTCAAAAGGCAACGGGATCAGCATTTGGATATATTAATGCACTTATTATTCAATCATATATTGATAATGGAATCCCATTAGCACCGGCAAACCTTACTGCTGTTCCTAAGTCGACTACAAGTATTCAATTAAACTGGTCTGATTTATCGAATAATGAAGACGGGTTTGAAGTTTATAAGTCTGTAACTTATGATGGACCATATTCACTCCTAACCACTACTTCTGCAAATGTTACATCATTTCTCGATGTAGGATTAGTACCGGGAACATTGTATTATTATAAAGTAAGAGCTAAGAAAATTCCTGTATTTTATTCGGCATACAGTAATATTGCAGGTGCTTCTACATTATTATACTCCGTTTATGTAAATTTTAACCAGGAAAATCCTGCCGGTTCGCCTTGGAATAATACAAATGAAGCTCCAATAGAGAATGATGTATATGCCAATCTTAAGAATAATATGAATAACCCGACAGGTATTAACCTGACTGTTATCGGTAATGCGTTTAATGGAGTAAACCCTCTTGGTATGAATACCGGTAATAATAGTGGTGTTTATCCTGATAATGTAATAAGAAGCACCTGGTGGTTAGATGCAAATTCTATAGCAAGACTAAAGATAGATGGATTGAGCTTGGCAAATGCATATAATTTCACCTTTTTTGCTAGCCGAGATGGAGGAGGTTCAACTCCGGATAGGACTTGTGTATATTCAATTGGGAATAAAACTGTTTCTTTGAATGCTGCAAATAATATCAATAACACAGTCCAGATTAGTAATATTATTCCTGATGAGGATGGCTCTGTTATGATTGAAATAAAAGCAGGCGGAGCATCACCTTTTGCATATATTGGTGCATTGGTAATAGATTCATATGTAGCGGGTATTATATCTGAGAGTAATGGAAGTAGTTCTTTAATTACTATTATGCAAAAGGGATCTGAAAATGTACCGGTTGTGCCAAACAGTAACTTAAAGCCAGGTGAGAATACTCTAAAGTTGACTAAAATGAATGTGCAGAAACCTGTAAGTAGCAGTTTGGATAATATAATTACTGCATTTCCGAATCCTTTTATTTCAGATTTTGTTCTTAAAATATCTCTGGAGGAAGAAGTCGATAAAGTACAATTAATGGTTTTTGATGCTACAGGTAAAGTTGTTCATACTAGGGAGTTGAAAAAACTTTTACGAGGAGAAAATATGTTTAGGATAGAGTTGGGTAACGGAATATTGGCAGAGGGATTATATTTTGTTCAAATTATTGGTTTGTCCCGCGAAAGGCCTAGAACTATTAAATTGTTAAAAGTAAAATAAAAGACTGCTATTTTAGTTCTCACAGAGGCTGTTACAAAAAGCAGCCTCTTTTTTTTACGACTTTATGTATGTGATGTTAAAATCAAAAGGATAAATTGATAAGTTTGCTAATCTTAAATTTAAAAGCTTTTGGGAAGAATTAACGGATTTGATGCCCTGCGAGCTATAGCAATGTGGCTGGGAGTTGTTTTGCATGCTCTTATCGTCTACAAGTCTGTACCCGAGCCAAACTGGCCACATGATGATTCTTTTAATTCTGAATTTTTGGATTGGCTCTATCAATATATTCATGTCTTCAGAATGCCTTTATTTTTTTTGGTAGCTGGCTTCTTTGCCCGCCTGGTAATTACCAGGTCGGGAATAAAGTATTTCAGGATACAAAGAACTAAAAGAATACTTATTCCATTCATAATCGGGGTAATTGTAATTGTTCCGGTCAGCCTGTTTCCTTTTCATTTCTATAATGGTTTTTATAACGGGAATTTGAGTATCGGTCAATCCCTTCGACATGCTGTTTCGCAAATGCTCAACTGGAATGGCTTACTTCATTTATGGTTTTTATACTACCTGCTTTTCTTTTATATAATTGCAGTGATTATTTATGCTTTTGTCAGAAAAAGTGATTTTAATTTTTCTTTGATCCTCCAAAAATCATTTGGAAAAATTTCGTTAACGAAAATTTTCATTGCAGTATTAGTTTTGTATCTGTTATTATTCGGTTTTAAAGTGTTTACACCACCTGTTTATACAGGTATTAAGCCGAATATCATATACCTGCTTTATTATGGCTTCTTTTTCACTTTGGGATGGCTTATGCAAATAAATATGAATAGTGTAAATTCCCTGACCCGTTTTGGCTGGTGGTTGTTTATAGCCGGATCCGCATTGTCAGTTCTCCGTTTTTTGGAACCAGAATTCATAGATATTGCATTTCAATATTTTTTTGTTGCATTGGAAACTATCTGCCTGGTTGCAGGGCTCACCGGTATATTTATTAAGCATTGTAATCTGGAAAGTAAGCTATGGCGCTACTTCTCGGATGCATCCTATTGGGTTTACCTGATTCATATTAGTATTGTCGTGACTTTACAGGTTTTGATGCTCTATTCAGTAATACCCGGATGGTTTAGAATGCCTCTGGTGATTATTGTAACTTTTGCTATTACTATGATTACATATCATTATTTTGTCAGGTATACGATAATAGGAGAATTCCTGCACGGGAAAAGAATTAGACCCTCAAAACCGAGATAATAAATCCGGTTGATTCAATAATTAAGCATTTTTAAGAGAATTGACATCTATATCTTTTTTTCCCGCATATTCATTTTCAATTAACCAGAGAAACATGGGTATAAAAATAAGTATTACCGGGACCAGGAATAACCGGGTTTGATAAATGACTACGGAATAAATATGTACTGCAAACCAGATCGGTACAATACCTGTAAACCATACCTGTAATATTAAAGGGAATGATTTGAATTTATACAAAATGATCAGGGGAATTACACTAAATACCCCGATCATTTCAAAATATGACTTTACCCCAACTGAACTGAACAAGTTTAATTTAACCATTGGTAACCCTGAGGGAACTTTCCATATTTGTTGTTCGACATAGCCATAATGCATGCGTAACGCTATAAAAACTGTAAAAAATAGTGCATAAAGTCCGGCTGTTAATACCCATAAACGGGGCTTCGGAAGCTTTACGGAAGAAATGTTAAAACGAGTAATAGCAAAACCACTGAAATCAATTTGTGAAATAAAATACAGAAAAGGAATCAACATAGCAGTTTCCCTGTTAAATGCCGCCAGAATTGTGAGTGGTATCAGCAACAATGGATTTTTTCTGTAAACGATCAGGCAGGCTGTTAATAGATAAAAAATATTGTCCAGGTAAGTATTAAAAGTCAAGTCACTTGCAATTACAGCATTTCCCATTGCGAGTGAGAGCAGTATCAGGCCTGAAAAGATTAACCACTTATTACTTATAAAATAACGCCATAACCGGTAAGCGAGAAGAAAAACAAGTACATTAAGGCAAAACCTGAAAAAAATAAAAACAATCATGTACTTTAAAGCGCCTTTGGTTTGTATCATACGGAGAAACTCCTTGGTTTCAGGAGTGGGTTCTGATGTTTCCCTGAACTGGAAGCTGAACTTTTCTTCAATGGGGTAAACTCTGTCGATTGTATTATTATAAGTCCACATTAAACCTTCAATAATCAGGGGGCAAAGCATTCTGTATTGCCAGGGGTTATAATACTCAGACCTGCCCTCTACAAGTGCAATATGACGCTCATAAGTGGTTACGGCAGCACCATTATAAAAATTTTTATAAATTGGATATACTGAAAGTAAAGAAATACAAATTGCAAAAAATAAAATTTTCCCTTTATTTCTTTTCTGCAATGATTGTGTAATGTGGGTAGACATACATCCTTTTTTTATTGAATTCTTTTATTGTTAACTGATTTTTTTGGAGCCAGTTTTGTGTAGTTTGATAAGGCAATTCATGTCCGATTTCCCCGGCAAAAACAAAATCATGCATTTTGTTGCAATATACTAAAAGGCTGCCACCATTAATATCTTTTACGATAAGCCTGGCCCCGCTTTTCATTTTACTGCATAGATCACTGATGAATTTTTCCTGGTTAGGTTTTGGAACATGATGAAGGACATCATTCAAAAAAATAACATCAAGCTCTGCTATTTTATCAGGAAAGTTTATTCCATCGAATTGTTCGAATTCATACGGTACCTTTGCATGTTTGTTGAATAGCTGCCTGGCATTATTTACAAGTCGTTCATTTATTTCAATTCCGTATACTAATGACGGT
The DNA here is from genome assembly GCA_016719165.1 of Chitinophagaceae bacterium. Classification (GTDB taxonomy): domain Bacteria; phylum Bacteroidota; class Bacteroidia; order Chitinophagales; family Chitinophagaceae; genus JJ008. The sequence goes on from JADKAJ010000004.1 coordinate 25,115, forward strand.
TTTGCAAATTCGGCCAGCAGCAGGCAAAACTGGCCGGAGCCACAACCAATATCTCCGACCTTTTCACCCTCTTTTACATAATTAATTAATTCAACAAAAGGGCAAACCAGCGGTCGGTAATATACTTTTAACCGGTCAATAAATCCAGATTTAAAATCAAGGGATTTTAGATACCGGAGTAAATCGCTATTTGTCAATTGATTATTTTTATTCATTTTTTTATTTATTGGCTATTGGGGTGATTTTATTTTTACGTATTGAAAATAAAAACCAGAAAATGTTGTCTTTGATTAAAAGATTGTAAAACGCAATCGAAATTGTTATGCTGAAAGCGATTCCAGCTATTGTCAGTAATAGCGGGTCAAAAATGTGAAATACTTTCATAAGTATAATTCTTATTGCGGCAGCAGCAAATACATGCATAACATAGATAAAAAGTGAGTGAAAGCCGATAACCCGTAAAAAGGAAAAAATATTCCAACTTTCAAGACGAAAGGCAAGAAAGAACATACTGGCACATCCAATAAGCGAAATGATGATGAATTCAGCTTTTCCGGAAAACTCTTTCAGGTAGTAGATTTCCTCATTACTTAGATAATAACGCTGTGTTAGCAGGAATACTGGTATAGCGATTATCAGTACTATTGGATTTTTGAAGAAATTTTGAGTCTTTTCCTTAAAAAAGAACTGGGAAACAGCATCACCTAATGCAAAGAAGAAATAGAATTCCATCCAGTCGGACAGCATACTAAAATCATGAATATAGGAAGAAAGGAAATAGAGGGTTATGCCGATCAGCAATTGGACTGAAGCTGGAGGCCTAAGTTTTGTTTTTATCAGTAAATAAAAAAAAGTCACATTAAAAAGGGCGGGCAGGTACCAAAATTGATCAAGATTTCGTGGTTGATAGAATATATATCCGTAGTCAGCAAGACCTCTATCTGCATTTGTAAATGAGGAAAATAATATCTGGACACTGATTTGCAGAAAAGCCCAGATAAAATAAGGATAAAGTAAACTTTCAAATTTTATATAAAGCAATCGATTCAGGGGCCTTTTTGAAAGACTTGAACTGATAAACATTCCGGAAAGAATAAAGAAAAGGGGCATTCTGAAACTATAAAATATCATATTGGCATTTACCATATAGGATGGTATGACGAGGCCACTTCTTTCCAATCCAATCAGTACATGTCTGTAAACAACCAGCAAAATAGCTATACCTTTCACATAATCAACCCATTTTAACCTGCTGTGATTAACCTGTGTGAGATTAAATGCTTTGCTTAGCCATTTTTTAAGTCTGAGTTGTGAAAGATTCATTTAGGTAATGTCTTCCTGTTTTATTGGTATAAGCCGGATGAATAATAAAAAGATTAGTGCAGATTTAAAGCCATTAATATCTCATAATTAGCTAAAAAAACTTATTTGACACTTTCTAAAGTAATACCAATTATTCTCTCAATATCAATTTTGAGTAAATCCTGTTGTAATTGGATTTCAAGCTTTTTAGTAAGTTCGTCATTATACTTTTTTTGGGCTACATTATAGGCTTCAATTGTGATGACACCATTCCTGAATTTCTCTTTTGCTTGTAGAAATGCAGTTTCTTCATCATCTAATGTTTGACTTTGTAGGCTGAGAATAGCAAAATAGTTTTTATAGCGCTTGTATTTTGAGAGAATTTCTGCTCTAATATTCCTTGATAATTGTTCTTGATTGTGTTTGCTAATTTCGATTTGTTCTTTCGCTGATTTTACTGTTGTTCTCGACAATAATGTTCCTAATGGGATATTTAGGCCAAAGAAATATTTTGGATAAACAAGATTCCCTACATGGTTTTGGGATGCAAATGTTTGATCATTATAATTTGCTGAAATAGTTAAAAGATTAACCCATGAATTTTTAGCAGCCTTTAATTGATATTCATTTATTTTATTTTGATTTTCTGATCCTTTGTATAATGGACCCCCTAATGCCAGAGCAACTAGTTTTTCTTCAATCAGAGCACTAGTATCTGGTTGGCTTTGATTACCGTAATTATTATTTTCTTTTTTTTGGTTAGAGGAAGATGATTGAGCTTGTGCAGAAATGTTTGCTAGAAAAATCAGAAAGAAAAGAAAATGGTAAAAAAAAATCTTTTTACCAAAGTGTTCAATGGTAGTTGGGATTAACCTATTCATAATTTTATTGTGTTTAATTATTGGTTAATAGTTTTTAATCTGAGTAAGAGTGCTATTAAAGGGTAATATACTACAATGTCTGTAATTTGCCCTATGGCTACCTGGGAAAAATCTCCAATATAAAGTGAAAAGCAAGTTGCGGTACTGGATGCGTAGAGAATTTTTATGTCTTCATTTTTTGAAGTAAAGTAGCCATGTATGCCTGTTTTTAAAACAGTAAAATATAGAAACAAAAAAAGGATAAGTCCAATCCACCCTAATTCAAGAGCTTTTTTTAAATAACCACTATCTGGTGGAAATCCTGCAAGTCGATGTCCGGGATTATATATTAGCCCTTCACCACCAGTTGTACTTAATCCCCCCCCCATGGGGTGTGAATATATATAAGGCTGTATTGCCTTTCTATTATCTTCCCTTACTTTGTATGATGCATCCTTAGTTCCACCCTTAAAGGTTTGCCGAAATTGGCCAATTTGTGAGTTGTTATATGGGCCATAGAGAATTAAAATAAAGAAAAGTACTGCAAGTGCTGCGATAATGCGTGTTTTTTTTTTGTCTAAAGTAATCAGTATGAACAGGGCTAATCCACCTACAAACATTACATTAGCTGTTCGGGTTAGCGAATAACTCATAGCTAGAATCATTAACAAGACACCGAAATATACAATTAATTTTTCTGAATACTTCTTTATGCTACTTGCAATACCAATAAAAAAAACACTGCAAATGGCCATGATGATTGAAAGTGACAATGCATCAGGCATGAAAGACATTTTCCTGGCACCACCATTAACATAGGTCATTCTAAACCTTTTTTCATCCGCCTGAAGCCAATTAAGCTCGAATTGAAAGAATCCATGCCATTGTTGTATACATGCATAAATTGCTGTTGTTAAACATAAAAAGAATAAAACTCGAATAAATCTAATAATCCTTTCTTTATTTGTTAAAACATTAAATGAAATAAAAAGTAGTAATAATGTACCCAAAATTTTTCTAAATGCAGGGAACCAGCCTGTAAGTGAACTTCCGTTTGGATTAAATACTTCAATTGCAGTATATGAATATACTAATAGCAAGAGAACAACGACTGAGGTTTGGGTAAATTGGCTAAAGCTATTTTTTAAATTAATATTCCTTACCAAAAATCCAAGAAATGTAGCTCCTACTAAAATATCAGAGATAACTCCTACTTGAAGTGTATCATCAAATAATAGCCTGTTGAAATGACTTATGAGAAACGAATATATCATGTTTATGTAAAGTCCTGCTTCAGCATTGAGAATGCAAACCAATACAATCGCAAACCCAAATGATAACCCAGTAAAGCCTAGACCCAAAATAGGCTTAAAGGCCATAAGGTAACCTATAAAGATTGCTAAGGAAAAAACTAAAGTATAGCCTAGCCAATTATTTAATTTTTCATGTAAAATTGTTTTTTTCCCAAATCTCATGATTCGGTTTGTAAGACTGGTTTTTTGATTTATCGTTTCAGTTCTAGGCACAAAAAAATTTAAAAAAAGATAATTTTGAGAAAAATTAAAAAAAATACAACTGCAACAAAAGCTACAACTAATTTCTCATGCAAGTTTTTTTTCTTTTCAGTCATTGTAAAAGAATTGGTAAATAACTTTATCTCAAGTTACACGTGAAATAATTAATTTTTGGGATTAAGTAACATTTACATTTTTTAAATCAACCATATTAAGGATAGACCCAATATATTTTCCATTAATGCTTTTAAAAAAAGCTATGGAGTCTTTGTCAATTTGTTTAATGATATCAATAGCGGAAAACACGCCTATAACACCGTCAACGTACTGGGAAAGTTCTTTTGTATCGGAAAAATCATTTAACGGAGGGCCTTCAAGAAATATATAATCAAATTCTTTTGTCAATTCTTGTAAATGTTGTAAAATATTTTCCCTTGGTAAAATTTCAGAAGGCGTATAGTCACCGCCCTCTGAACCGATAACGAAAATATTATTATCTCCTATATTTTTTGCTAAGGATCTGATTTGTTCTAAAATGGATTTGCTGCCTTCCTGAGATGGAATAATCTTTTCAAGAATTGGATCAGCCTCCAGTTGTATAGTAAGATCGTTATTACAAAAATTTGTATCTATAATTAAAATCTTTTTTTTACTTAAGCTTAAGCTGTAAGATAATGCTTGTATTAAAGTTGTCTTTCCTTGTCCTTTTTTGGTACTGGCAAAGAGGAAAATATTTTTTCCACTACTCTCAATCTCATAGCGGAGTTTTCTTATTGACTCACGAAATACGTTATGCTTATTCTTGTCTCGTGGATTGTTTGTTTGCTCTTTGCTTCTCACTATCTCAGCAAGTGATTTACTTTTTAAATTCATAAAATTGACCATACTGATCAATTTAAGGTCTACAACTTTGGCAAATATATTTGGTGTTTTAACTGAAGAGTCGAGGTAAGATAATAATATTATTATCAAAGTAGTAATAATCAAAGCTGAAATACCAGCCATACCCACTATAATTTTCCTTTTTGATATTTCAGGTGAAATTGCAGGTTGTCCTAAAAGTATTTGTCTGAAATTATTCACTGATGAGGCGCTCATGTCAATAGCATCATTATATTTCTCTTTTGCTGCAAGATATTCTTTACTTGCAAGGTCAACATCTTTTGATAATGTTTCAATAGTCGCTCCGCGACTTGCGTCATTGTATACATTTCCTTTTAAGGAATTTATTTTTCCTTGCAAGCTCGAAATATTTGAAGTGCTTGTTTGAATATCTATTTCAATATCATTTTTTTTCAGAATAAGTTCAGCTAAGGTTTCGCCTGTGCTGGGAATATTATTTACGGGATTCACACTGGAAAGTTTACTTTGGTATTCTGCCTTGAGTTGATTATACCTGTTTAATAGTGTTTTATCAGTAGAGCCACTATTTAAATAGGCAGAGTAGGTATCCTGCATTGCTTTTCTTAGAATCAGCAATTCTTCATTATTGGCAGGGTTTATATTTGCAGGCTGTGTACCTCCCTTTGCATTGGCGATCCGTTGATTTATTTTACGTAGAGATGAATATAGGTTAGTTTGATTGTTTTTTTCTTGTGCGAGGCTTTGTTCAAAGCTGGATATAAGATCGAATGTACTTGTATTTTGTATGCCAATATCCACAGAGCCGCCTGAGTTAGTTAGCAATGCATTTTTGAAATCAAGATCCTGCTTTTTCTTTTCCATAAGGCTTTTTAATGTATCAATTGATTCTTGTGAAGTATTACTTCTTACATTTTTGTAATAACGGATAAATTGTTGAAAAAGATTATTTACAATATATGCTGATAGTTCTGGATTTTCTGAAGCATATTCAATTTGGATATAGTCGGTTCGTTGTAAACGGTAAACTGATAGATTTCTGTTTAATGACCTGTGATCGTATCCATAAAGACTCAGTAGTTCTAAAAGTTTTTTCTCTTTCGGTTTATAAGAAGTAAGAAGGCTCATAGTTTCAAGTTTGTCACGAAATATACTTTTAGCCTCTTCTATATTAACCGATTTGAAAACTGGATTTTCTTTTTGTTTTTCATTCAGGACTCTGAATGGTGTCGGATTCTCAATATCATGTAAAATAAGTGTATATGACAAGAGGCTAAGTACAGAAGGTGAAACAAATGTAATTATAGCATTATTGAATTTTGTTTCTGCTTGATAAATGTCAAAATTTTCGTTATTAACTTTTATTTGATCACTAATAGTAAAGCCGGTAGAAACCTGCGCATAAGAACGATATTTTTTCTCAGTATTTCGGGTAAAAAAATATGCTATCCCTGCAGCAATTATTGCCGCGCCAATGATTAGCCATTTCCTTTTAAACAAAATCCTCAATAAATAGAGAAAATCCATTAGTATAATTTATGAATATGTGTAATAAAACTTCAAAAAATATTGAAAATTAATTATATACGAATATTAACATATTTAAATATATAGTATTCATTTCTTTGTAAAAGTAAGAAAGAAGGTTAAATATTGCAAGTTAAGATTTGTTAATACTGACCTGCATACCTCCATACTTTACTTTCCAGTTGTAAAACGTTGCATCGCTGATGCCGTGTTCAAGACTAATTTCTTAAACTGACTTACCAGCTTCCTGTTGGTGTAGAATGGAAACAATCTGGGCTTCCGTAATTTTTTTTTTCATAATTGACACTTTTAAGTTAGAAAATATCTCTAACTTAAAATGACCGACTTTTGAGGGAGCTTACACTTTTTATAAAAAATTATTCTCTAATTGTAGACTGAGCTCGTTTTGCTTTTTCCCAGGTTACTGGTTGTTTTCCCTTTAAGAATCTAAAAAATCCAAGTACAACACAAATGTTCATAAAAACAAAATAGTATGCTATATTAAATATTTTAGATTTAGTATTTATTTTTTTAATGCTTCCAATTAAAGCCAATGTATAGAATGTAAGCTGAAAGAAAAAGCAAATCTTAAATATATAACCATCTAATGAAAGACTTAAAATCAGATTGGATATAAATGCCAAGAATAGACATATAGGACTAATTGTCCATCTTAATACACGATGTGAAATATACAAGAAGGAAAGTTTTGGTTGTTTCCAGAATGCTAGTAATGCTCGTAGAATACCAATGGCTTGAAAACCACCAGCAGCTATTCTGATTTTTCTCTTTCGTTCGTCTGTTAATGAAAAGGAAGGTAATTCAATTGCAAAAGCATCTGGCTCATAAATTACACGAAAACCTTTATGGGCAACTTTAAGCGTGATTATAAAATCATCAAGTATTACAGAATCAGGAATATTTTCATATAGTTTTTTTCGTACTGAAAAAATCTCACCTGCCGCGCCAACAACAGAATAGAATTCGGAATCTATTTTTTTTAAGGTAGACTCATATTTCCAGTATATGCCCTCACTTAAACCAGTTTGATCACCGGTTTCTGAGTTTCTAATAACTTTTTTTTCACCAGCTACGCCACCTATTTTCGGATCAGCATAATGGCGAATAATATTTTTAGTGGCATCTCTGTTTAGAATAGTATTAGAGTCTGTGAAAATCAGAATATCGTTATTTGTAGATAGTACAGCTCGGTTTAGTGCAGCAGATTTTCCTTTTCTTTCCGGTTGAAATAATAACTTTATCTGTGGGTATTGCTTAATTATTTCAGTTGTTTTATCAGTAGATCCATCTGCAATGAAAATAAAATCAATCAAATTAATCGGATAATCTTGCGCAATCGAATTTTTAATTTTTTCTTCAATGCAATCTTCTTCATTAAATGCAGCAACGATAAAAGCTATTGTTGGAGTGAAGGTGTCTTTTGAGTTTATGTCTTTGTCTTTTTTCTTTCTGATCTTAATAATAATATAAGCAATAATAGCATAGCCAACATAATTGTATAACAACATGAAGCAACTGAAAACAAATGTAAATATCCAAAAAAGCATACTAATACTAAATTTTATTGATTTCTATACAAAAATTTTATAGTTTTCACTTAATTAATTTACTATGTAATTAACAATTATTAGCAACATGCAGAAAAGGGTTCAATTAATTACAATCTTTTCTTAAATAAAGATAATTGAAAATATTATTTATTAGTTTGTAAATGTGAATGTTCATCTGGATTACTTCTCTGCCTGTATTAAATTTACTTTTTTCCCGACTTAATTATTATTTTTGGAAATGATCCAACTATTAAACAACTTTCAATTTCTGCGAGATCAAAAAATATCTTTCGGGACAGAGAAAAACTTTGACCGAGTAATTCTTTTGGTTATAATAGTCTTTGGTTTTCTACTTCGAATCTATACTGCATTTTTTACCTCTTTAACTCATTTCCATATTGATTCAGTTGGATATTTTGAACAGGCCAATACATTATTGGCTAATGGCTATACCAATTATTTTCCTAATGGTTATCCTTTTATTATTGCTTTATTTAAATATTTGGCAGGTAGTAATGCACTTTCTTTTCTTTTATGGATGAATGTGATTTTGTCTACCATTTCAATTTACTTCATTTACCATATTAGTAGATGTGTTTTTCAGAATGTTGCTATTGCAGCTATTGCAGCATTTTTTCTAGCTGTTTTCCCTACACAGATTAATTATGTAAGATGGTTAATGACGGAGGTCCTCTCCGCATTTCTTTTACTTGGGGGTTATTTTTTTTATTTAAGGAATCGAATGTTTTTTTCTGGACTTTTCTTTGGCGTGGCTACTGCTGTTAGGACTGAAATAATCCCAATTTTGCTTTTATTAATTTTCGCGGAATTTATCCGTACGCGAAGAATTTATATTTCAGTATTGTCAGGATTTCTAATTCCAGTTCTTATTGTAGGATCTTACTGTTATTTTAAAACAGGTTATTTTTCATTGGCAGGGCATAGCCGGGTAAACATAATGTTTTCAATTACCTCTTCTGGCGGGTATGTGGACTGGCTTTATCAGGACAAGCATCCCGAAATAACGACAACAGCTCAAGCAATAAATTTATACGTAGATACAATGCTATCTGACCCCTGGCAGTATTTTAAGAACCGGGTGGCTAATTTATGGGAATTATGGGGTTTCTTCCCTTCTGCTTCTGATGGTAACAGAGGTTTATTGTTTAGAATGGTAATTGGGTTATGTAATTTATTTCTACTATCATTTGGTTTTTTGGGATGGTGGCGAAACAGAAAAAATTACAATGCAGTAATAATTATTTTTCCATTTATTGTTGTAACCTTTATACATATAGTGTTGCTTTCATTACCAAGATATACATACACAGTTGAACCTTTTATGATTATACTTGCTTCCTGGACAGTATATAACGTAATAATATGGTTAAAAAAAATAGTACTTAATTTTTAAGTATTTGTGAAGCTGAATAATATGTTTATCAGATTAGCTTTTCAGCTGATTTTGATTAGAAATAAACTCTAAAAGTTTATCTATAATTAAAGGGTTCGTTTGCATATCAAATGTCCTTGCAAATAATTTATCAGATTGTTTTAATTCATTGAAATCCTGCAAGCCAAGTATTCTTGGGTGTCCTTTGGTTTGGCCTTTCCAGTCAACATACACAAGGTTATTTAGTATTTTATCTTTAAATCCCGAGTTGTAAAGTATAGTTGCAAATATAAACTCATCAGCACCCCAACAGTATTTAAAATATTTTATTACAGCTGGATTTTTTTTTAGGAAATCCAGTATATATAATGAAGCATTAACAGTAATAGTAAACCAATTTGATCTTCCTACGATAATATAGTTTAACGGGAATTTTCTTTTTGGAAACATATGATTCACAATTTCTTGTAATCGATATTTTCCGGGAATTCGCCAGTTAATTAAATGATATTTATTTATTCGATGAGCTGCTTCTGTCCATTCCTTTTCAATCGATTCACAAGATATAAACTCAATTCCTTGACGTTCTGCTATATAATTATAAATATATTGAGATGATTTTATTGGAAAATCCTGAGCAGATATTACATTTATGTAGTCATATTTATTTTGTAAGATCTCTTCAAAGCCGTTAATTGTTGCCTGAATGGTTCCATATCCAGCCCAATAGATATTTGTCCTTTTTTTTATAATGTAAGTATTTTTAATACTTGTTAGATCACTAAATAGTGTAATATCTACTTTTTTATCAACATGAATATAAAAATCAAATGAAGGATGCGAAAGCGCCGTAATAAGCTTTTGAAGCTGGACCGGATTTTTATGAGCTAAAATTAAATGAGCAATTTTCATGTCAATTAATTTGGTTTGTTTGGTTGTTTAAATATTAAAAATTTAATTCTAGTATATGTTATTTTATAAAAGTCAAGTATGTATTTTAAAATATGTTGGATCGAAACTCCAATTTCTCTCCTAATTACAATATACCAAACAATACCTGCTGTTATTGTTGTAGTTAGTGTTCCAATTGCAGCTCCGTAAAAGCCAAATGAAACAAGACATATATAGGTAATTATTATTTTTGCTGTAAGAGATACCACGTTTAACTTAAAGCATAAAGCTGGTTTACCAATTGAGTTTAAGACATTTGCAGCCTGATTTTGTAAAGTTCCCAAGATACTATTTAGCATGTATAATTGCAATATTGGTGCAGCAATTGAATATTGTGTGCCGGCAATAATATTTAATACCATTTTTGGAAATATAATCACAAAAATGGCAGTGGGGATTACAATTGAAAGTAAAATGGACACCATTTTTTCGTAGAGATACCTGACCTTATTTATTCCTTCTATTTCGGATGCAAGTGACATTTTTGGAAATAATATTTCTGAAGCTGCGTACGAAGGTAAATCAACAAATCCATTGATTCTTGTTGCTGCGTGATAATATGCTACAGATTTAGGTGTCAAATATGTAGCTGTCATTATTTGATCAAGATTTGAAACTATATTTGATATAAGGCCAGACCCAAATATATAGCCTCCGAAGTTTATTATTCTTTTTGCCCAAATTTTTGTCGGATTGAAATGATATAATAAATATTTTCGACTATAAATAAATATCGTCGTTGTGCCTAAAATAATACTTATGGACTGATAAAGAGCCAAGTAATGTAATGCAACGCCGGAATCAAAAAGGAAATGATAAAAAATGAATAGGCTAAAAGTAAGTTGTCGGACTAAATGTCCTGTAAATACACCTTTGAAGTCAAAATGTGACTGTTGAATCGCTTCGAAATGAGAAAAGAAGATCATACTGATCATGCCAGGAAAGAACCAGTAAAGTAATTTGGTGAATTCTTTTCCCGCATTTAACATATTTCCAAGCCAATTACCAAAAAAAAGAACAAAAGCTAAAAACAGTATACTGATAACTGCATTAATAATTAATGAAGTAGATGCCACGGCTGATTTTTCAGAAGCATCAAAACTGCTGCTGACGTACTTAATATGGGCATTTTTTAACAATCCACTTTTTGTTGTTTCAAATATTGTTGTTACAGCAAGAAAAAGCGCCCACGTTCCTAATTGACTTTCTGTAAGAAACCTCAATAAAAGCATCAAGCTAATTAATCCAAAAATGGTTATTGAGAAGCGTTGGAGAAAAGAATAAAATGCTGAACGGAACCAATATGATGTAAAATATTTTTTCAATGAGTGAATATTATTTTTTGAAGCCACAAAAAAACTATAAACCTACAATAAAAGAGTTATAAACAATCAATTTTGGTGAAAAGGATCTATGTAACATTCGACATTTTAATTTTAAATGAATAGATTAATATTTTACAGGGTTCTTGATTAAAAAAATTGCACTAGACTAGTGAGTTTAGCAAAAATTTTCCAGAGAGTGATTAATAGTAAGGCTTTCATTAATCAAAGCTGTTTTATGAATAAATTCCTCCCATTTAAAGTACTGCTTGATTTGGATTAATATGATATGTTCAGCCATCTATAAATTATGAACAAAATATCAACAGGTTAGAAGCCCGTTTTAGTGCCTTAATATGGAAATTTTATATAAAATTTTAATAGAATAAGCTTTGGCTATCTTGTAAAGAGTACAAGTAGTTAGTAAAAATACTATTTACATGTGTTAAATACTTGTTTAAAAATTCAGCGGATTTACAATAGGGGCTATTTAGGGGATTCATTAATTTTATCCCGAAGAGGTTTCCAATATTTGCTTTGAAGAGAATTTGAATCAAGATTGGTAAAAGCCGAATGTTAAGTTTAACAAGGGTAGAATTTATTTGGTATGAAATTTGTTTTTTAAGGGCCCTGATTTCCAGTTTGTCAACTTGAAAAACTCATTTAATTTCAGCCTAATTAATTTAAAAAATATTTTCTGAATTAAGATGTGTGTTTTCTGGGTAGTTAAAATCCAATTAGAGTTATTGATTAATCCAATATATTGAAAAACCTATGAGACAAATTTTACTATTTTTCATTTGTGTCTGTTTTGGGATGCAGATGGGAGCCCAAACTGTAATGGGCAGGCAGAATGTTGATCAATTTCCAAGGAACAGTAGTGGAGTACCAACTTATGGTTTAACTTGGTTGCCACAAACTTATAATAATACTACACGCAGATACCCATTAATTATTTCTTTACATGGTGCGGGGGAAACGGGAACGATACAAGCAGATCTTTCAAGATTATATACCGCTTCTCCCAGAGCTGTTGCAGGAAGAATTGCGGATGGTTGGAATGCTGTTGCGGTTAATCCTTTGACCGGAATTCAGGACAGTTTTATTGTGGTTTCACCCCAGGCTTCTTCATGGAGTTATAGTTATACGGAGTTAAAATTCATCCTTCCCAATATTTTAAGCCGATATAGGGTTGATACAAGCAGAATTTATCTAACAGGATTGTCGGCAGGAGGCGGGGGGACTTTTTCAACTTTTGGCAGTAGGGATAGTGCTTTTATTAAAAAATTTGCTGCAATGTCTACTGCAAGTAGTGCTGGCACAAACGCAAGTAATGGGTATACTGCTGAACAAGTTGAGGCAGGACTAAGATTTGGTTCCAGGTATGGGGTAAGAATGTGGACCATAGCTGGCGAACAAGATTATCTACTAAATGTTGATGTAAGGTATCATGATAGTACTAACATGTTTCTTCCAACACCAGCAAATAAATTAACTGTTTTAGCTCAAGTTGGGCACTCATCATGGGGGCGTGCATACGATCCTGCGTTCAGGCCTGTTGTTAATTATTATGGTAGAACCGGAAATTGTCAAAATGGATGTAATAATGGTGGAATTACTGTAGCACCAAATAATAACGGTTCTACAGTGCGAGGAAGTGGTGTTACACAGGATAGTTTAAATATTTATGAGTGGTTTTTACTTTCCCAAAGAACTTTTGAAATTGTTACAACTCCAACAGCAAATGCCGGTAATGATCAGGTAATTACATTACCTTCTAATTCTGTGACTTTGAATGGAGTGGGTACCGCCGGAAGTGGTCACACAATTGCATATTACACATGGGCCAAAATCTCTGGTCCCTCACCCTATACAATTGTATCCCCATCTAATGCTTCCACGAATATAATCAGCTTAGTTCCTGGCACATACACTTTCAGGTTAACTGTTACGAATGAGATTGGGGCTACTGCATCCGATGATGTTTTGATAACAGTAAATGATCCCATATATGGGTCACCTGTAATTTCTTCTATCACCCCCGATCAAACTATAACATTACCAACCAACTCCGTCAATTTAGCTTCAAGCTACAATTTGACAGGAGCTTCCTTTAATACAATTAAGTGGAGTAAGTTTAAAGTGCCCGGTCAAGTAAAGAAAAAAATTGGAATAATAGGTTCTTCCACAAGTCAGGGTAACGGAGCTAGTTCTACAGATAGTAGTTATGTTGGAAGGCTACGGAACTTTTTTGTTGCCAAGGGCTTGGTTGATTCAGTAATAAATTTTGGGATGAGTGGGCACAGTGTATTCAAAGGTATGCCAAGCTCTTACATTCCCTTTGGTAATCAGGAGGCTCCAGATCCATCAAGAAATATCACCGCTATTTTGAATCGGAATGTTGATGTGGTTATAGTGAATTATCCTTCCAATGGGTACGATGTTCTAAATATTGGCGAAATTATGATGGCCTTTAGAACAATTTTTGACAGCTGTGTTGCCAGGGGTGTTAAATGCTATATTACAACTACGCAACCAAGGGAAGATTTTGGACCAACTACTCAAATATTTCTTAAGGAGATCAGGGATAGTATATTAATCAGGTTTGGCAATAATTCAATTAACTTTTATGATCCGGTAACAACGCCTGGAACAACTATGACAATGCCTGTTTACTCTTATGGGGATCAGATACACCTGAACAATTCGGGACATCTTCAACTATTTAATAAAGTTATTGCGGCTGATATTCTAAATAGTTTTACCAACTCTGCCTCTTTAATCAATACTCCAGCAAACCAAAATACATCTGTTTCAGCATTAACTCAAGGTGTTAATATGTTTCAGGTCACTTTAACAGATAGCCATCAACAATCTATAAGTGCTTATACAACAATTACTGTAAATAGCACAGTAGTTAATCAGTCACCCACTGCTAATGCAGGGGCTGATCAAATCATTACATTACCAACCAATTTAGCATCATTGAATGGTAGTGGTACCGATCCTGATGGAATGGTTGTGTCATACCAATGGACAAAGATTGCTGGTCCGGCACAGTTCAGTATAGTTACTGCCTCCATGGCTCAGACAGCAGTTAATAATTTGGTACAAGGTGTTTACCATTTTGTCCTGACCGTAACTGATAACCAGGGTGCAACCGGTCGTGATACTGTGGTAGTGACAGTGAATGCTGCACTTCCTCCGCCGCCGCCGGCTAATCAGGCACCTACTGCTAATGCAGGGGCTAATCAAATTATTACATTACCAACCAATTCAGCATCATTGAATGGTAGTGGTACCGATCCTGACGGAACAGTTGTGTCATACCAATGGACAAAGATTGCAGGCCCTGCTCAATATTCCATCTTGGCACCAACTCAAGCACAAACTTTAATCAATACGCTGATTCAAGGTATTTATAGTTTTGAATTAAGGGTAACAGATAATCAAGGGGCAATAGGCCGAGATACTTTAACCTTAACAGTGAATGCCCCAACTTCACCCGGGGCTTGCACCGGTACAAGTTTTACACCTGTTCCTGGTGGAGACAGAGGTTACTATAATACTTACAACTTGCAGCCGGGAGATACACTATATCTTGATGGCTCACATACGTTTTCTTATGTGTATCTGTTTAACAGGCATGGTACTGCAAATTGCCCCATTATTATAACAAATAAAAATGGTCAGGCAAAGCTTAGAGGCGATGAATTAAAATTAGAAAATTGTAGTTACATAAAAGTATTAGGTAATGGCGATCCAAATCATAGCTACGGTATTTCTATCCGTCCTTATGGTGTAGATACAATAGTAAATGGAAAATTTGGTATAAATATTTTGGGAAAATCTAAGAATATTGAAATCGGATATGTGAAGATAAGTAATGCCGGAATGGGTATGAGCATAAAACATGACCCTGATTGTGATACTACATATAATTATCCAAATTATGTAATGGATAGTATAACTATTCACAATAATCATATCACTCAGACATGGAATCAGGGGTTATATATTGGTAATACTGCGGCTGATAATAATCAATATGGGTATTCTCCACGTCCGATAGTATGTAGCGGGGATACTGTTTATTATAATCCAATGCGGTTAGGCCATGTAAAAGTATATAATAATTATATTGACAGTACAGGTCGGGGAGGCATACAGCTTAGTGCTTCTTCGCATGGATTGAATGAAATATACAACAATACTGTGAAACATTCCGGGATGAATGGTGATGAAGCGCAGGGAAATGCAATTGTGCTGGGAGCTTATACATCTGCTCATATTTATAATAACACCGTATCAAACACATATACTCATGGAATAGCCTCTGAGGGGGGAAGTAATACAGATACAACTATTAAAATCTGGAACAATTCTATTGATTCAAGTGGGTACTTAAGGGCTTATGATTTATCAGTTACAAACCGCTATGAAATTAAAATCAGTAATGAACCTACTTTCCCTAATAACCTTAGCTGGCCGTATTCTACTTTTATAAAAACAATTTTTCAGGATAATGACGATAGTACTCGATTTAACATAAGAAATAACCAATTTGGAAGAAGAAAAAGAACTTTTGGTGTAGGTATATTCGATCAAAGTAATACAATTCAGGCTAATGGTAATATTATATGTGGAAATATTAATACTTTAGGTGGAAGTGTTACTGTCAATGTAGAAGGTGCTAATGTTGTGACATGGGGAAATGATTGCAATAGCGGGCCTAATCAACTACCCACAGCGCATGCAGGTACTGATCAGACCATTACATTACCCACCAATTTGGTGACTTTTACTGGCAGTGGAACAGATCCAGACGGAACGATTGCATCATACCAGTGGACAAAGATTACCGGTCCGGCTCAATTCAATATTGTTTCAGCGACAGCTGCACAGACTGTTGTGAACAACCTGGTACAGGGAGTATATAGTTTTGAATTACGGGTAACCGATAACCAGGGTGGCATAGGCCGTGATACAGTTGTAGTGACTGTGAATGCAGCACCTCCGCCACCTAATCAATTGCCATCTGCCAATGCCGGTGCCAACCAGACCATTACATTACCCACCAATTCAGTGACTTTTACTGGTAGTGGAACAGATCCAGACGGAACGATTGCATCATACCAGTGGACAAAGATTACCGGTCCGGCTCAATTCAATATTGTTGCACCCACGGCTGCACAGACTGTTGTGAACAACCTGTTACAGGGAGTATATAGTTTTGAATTACGGGTAACCGATAACCAGGGTGGCATAGGCCGTGATACAGTTGTAGTGACTGTGAATGCAGCGCCTCCGGCAAACCAGGCTCCAACAGCGAATGCAGGCCCTGATCAAACAATAATATTACCAACGAATACAACAACACTGAATGGTAGTGGTACGGATCCTGATGGAACGATCGTTTCTTATGATTGGTCTAAGATCAGTGGGCCGGCTCAGTTTGTAGTTGTTTCACCTGCTTTTCCTCAAACAGTGATTAACAATCTTGTGCAGGGAGTCTATCAGTTTGTACTGACTGTAACCGATAACCAGGGGGCTACTGGTCGTGATACAGTTGTAGTGACTGTAAATGCAGCACCTCCTCCGCCACCACCGGCAAACCAGGCCCCGACTGCAAATGCCGGTGCTAATCAAAGTATCACTTTACCCACAAATACCGTAAACTTAAGTGGCAGTGGAACTGATCCTGATGGAACGATCGCTTCTTACCAGTGGACGAAGATCGCTGGTCCAGCTCAGTTCAATATAGTATCTGCCTCTTCAGCACAGACAGCAGTCAATAGTTTGGTACAGGGAGTTTACCAGTTTGTTCTGACAGTAACCGATAACCAGGGGGCTACCGGCCGTGATACAGTGGTAGTGACTGTGAATGCTGCACCTCCTCCGCCGCCACCGGCTAACCAGGCTCCGACAGCGAATGCAGGTATTGATCAAAACATTACCCTACCAACGAATACTGTAAACTTGAATGGTAGCGGAACTGATCCTGATGGAACGATAGTTACCTACCAATGGACAAAAATTGCTGGTCCGGGTCAATTCAATATTGTGTCTGCATCTGCTGCCCAAACGATAGTAAATAATCTTGTACAGGGAGTCTATCAATTTGTTCTGACTGTAACTGATAATCAAGGGGCAAATGGCCGGGATACAGTGGTAGTAACTGTAAATGCTGCACCACCTCCTGTAAACCAGGCTCCGGCTGCGAATGCTGGTGCTGATAGGATCATTACATTACCTGTAAATAGTGTTTTGATCTCAGGAAACGGAACTGATCCCGATGGAACTATTGTGACTTATCGCTGGACAAAGATCAGCGGCCCATCACAATATACAATAGTGGCACCCAACCAGGCACAAACTGAGTTCACTAACCTTGTACAGGGAGTTTATGAATTTGAATTAGCGGTAACTGATAACCAGGGAGCCATTGCAAGGGATATAGTGAGGATAACAGTTGAAGCAGAACCACAGTCAATATCTACTGCTAAAATATTCCCTAACCCGGCAGTTTCCACTATCAATATCCGGATAGATGCTGTAACTAATGCCAATAAAACAAAGATTACAATTGTTAACATGGCGGGTATGATCGTATTCCAGAAAGAGGTGATGCGAACGCAGCAGGTGATGGTTGAACAGGTTGATGTGAGCAGGTTCGCAAAGGGTTCATACGTTATAACGATTGGCCTGGATATTAATAATTCTATGACTTTGTTGTTTATTAAGAAATAGAACAACAATCATATATTATTCACTTTAATAAGACCCGGATATTCCGGGTCTTATTTTTTATATATACCCAATGAAGCTGCTGTTGAATTATAACCTGCAATGCATATACCTTTTCAGTTGTATCATTCTAATGGACTATTGTGGAGAAACAGGGAATGAACAAAAAGTTACCTGTTTACTAAATTGGTTTTTGCAGTTGAATGGCCAGAATCTTGTAATCAGACTGACTGTTTTAAAGGTTACGAGCAGTTGATACTCCCTGAGCAAAAGAAAGCGAACCTGGTTATTATACATCTTATTATCAGCTGCTTTATAAAAAAATCCCGGCTTTAAAGCCGGGATTTTTTTATCTCTTACCTCTTCTTTTTATAAAAGGCTTATTGCCTGAAATATTATTGTTTAATGAGCTTTTGAGTTTCTAAACGCAGGCCATCCTGGAAAATCACCAGGTGATACATGCCGGGTGCTAACTCAGTTACGCTGAGTTCATGATTGCCGGGTTGCAGGTTCATATTTTTCAGTGTTCTGCCACTCAGATCCACCAGCATGATGCGAATATTTTCTGCCTGCACTGAAAGCTGTAACCGGTCTCTTACGGGGTTAGGTGTTACAAGGATAGGTGCAACAGTACCTTTGCTGAAACGAACCGGGCGGATAACTGAGTAAGCTGTTTTACCATCTAGGTCTGATTGCCTGATCCTGTAATAATTTGTTTTTTGTACATCTGGAGTGTTATGTACAAAGCTATAATTGGTAACATTTGTTGTGTTACCGGCAGCAGCAACAGTACCGATGGAGGTATAATCACGGCCATTAGCTGAATATTCTACTGTATAGTGAGATACATTATTTTCCTGCAGGGTGCTCCAGTTCAGGTTTACCCGGTTATTATTTTTTGCAAGGGCATTGAAATCACCCCAAACAGCCGGTAAAGTAGAACCAAGTTTAGTAACAACAACTGTTGCTGAGCCCGCAGGGTTATATGTAATGGTATATCCAAGAGGAATGACGACAGTCGCAAAATTGCCAACAAAATTACCACCGGTATTATTCATAATTGTATATATACCCGGTTGAGCATTCACATCATCCTCCTCTACAATCAAAGTGGTACCCGAAACATCCACCGTAGCTGCATTGAATGTAAGTTGGTCATAATTAGTTCCAGCATTAGGAGCCCCCGGTCCGAGAATTTCGATTCGAATGGTAGGTGTTTGTCCTGTTACCAAATTAGAATTCAGAGTAAGAATGCCGGGAGAATTACCAGGAGTTATTGTTCCTGTGTTTGAAATAGTTCCTGTTAAACTAAGCTCACCTATACCCTTAATGATTCCGGTATTAGTAAAAGGTACAGCCGGGTTTGATTGAAGTAAAAATGCTGTGTTTTTATCAATAGTTCCATTATTAATAAATGAACTACCACCGCCTGTATTATGTATGCCAGTGGTGCCATTTCCAATAAAGTTTTCATTTATTATTCCATTATTTGTAACTAAAGAATTTGTCAATTGAATACTACCGGCACCAGCAGCAGTACTCCAGTTTATTGTGCCATTATTTGTAATATCAGCATTAATAACAAATTTTGTTTGATCAGTACCACTTACTGGTGCCACATTCATTATTCCTCCAGAAGATATAGTGGTAGTTAATCTTAAGGTTCCAGCCAAAAAATCCATTGTTCCATTAACTTGTGCCGTTGCGCCAGTTGCACCATTTAGAGACCTAAAACCGCGGATTAAAAGTGTGCCATTTACAATGAGGTCGTCTCCGGACCCGTTACCATCACTTATTGTGAGGGGATGAGCACTCCCATCTGTAAAAAGTAATTGTAGATTAGCGCCAGATGCAATTGTTAATCGACTTGCAGTTGCTGCAGCTACATCTACGGAAACTGTATGACCGGTTAAAATTGTTACTAACCCATCTGCAGATGTTGGAGGCGTAGCAGGTGTATTCCATCCTAAGCCATCCCATCTTGCCCATGAGGCAGAACTACTCCAGGCACCAGAAGCAGTAGTTTGGTAATCCCCGATATTCTGGGCTGTTGCTATTTGTGAAAAAATAAGGGTGAGTAGTAATAATTTTAAAGAAGTAAATATCGTTTTCATACTTGAGGTTTTATATTGTTAACTAAAAAAAATATTTCAGGTTCTTGAACTCACTCTTCAGCATAATAAATTATGAACAGATCACGGGCATTTTTTTATAATGCTGCAGATCTAACTGAAGAGAGTTTAATAAAGGATAGTGGAATGGGAGCGGAGGATATATGCAAATCTATTATAAAATATGTAAAAAAAATAATATTATATAAGATGAAGCCTCGTTTTTTTAATCTTTCTTATGATGGAATACCTGTAAGAAAATTTTTATGGCCTCGTTTTAATCCTACACACAACCATTAAGTAGGTAACCAAAATCAAATGAATACACCTGGCAGGTTGAGAATTAAGGGCTTCAAACAATTATCTCAATGTGGTTAAATGTTCAGCCATTACTTTATATAACTCATTCATACTGTTTTCCCAGGTGTGGTTCCTGGCAAAAGCAATACGTTCAGCCCGGTTGGAATTGGCTGCTGCGAGGGCTTCAATAATCAGTTTTGGGTATTCTGCCGGCTCATTGGCCAGGTAAGTAAATTCTTCAAACAATTTCATGGCACTGGTTCTGGACGCAACTACGGGTTTACCCATAGCCAGGTATTCATCAATCTTTAATGGATAATTTCCCTGGGTGATTGGATTGACAAGCTGCGGATTGATGCAAACATCGAATGCAGCCACATAATCAGGTAATTGCTGCATAGGCCGTCTGCCTAAGAAATGTACATTGGACAACTGGTGAAGACTGCTTTTAGTAAAGTTGTCATCTTCAGGACCCACTAAGACCACATTCCAGCCCGGGTAAGCTGTTGCAATAACAGAAATAATATTTTCATCCAGGCGGGCGGAGTCCAGGGCGCCTACATACCCGATAATGGGTGAGCTGATTTGTTTCAAGTCTTTGGGGATTTCTCTGTTTTTGGTGCTGTCAAACAGCCCGATATTACACCCCTGCCCGATATAATGCGAGTTTCTGTTAAAAGCAGAGCAGTATTCAGCATAGTAAGTGGAGTTGGTTACAACAATGTCTGCTTTTTGGATAAGAAGGGGTTCCAATACGGCCGCATGTGGTTTAAAGTAATTATATCCCTGCAAAAAATCCCTGCAGTAATAAACATATAATGAGGGGTGCAATAATTCTTTCAGGTGGTATCCTTTATAAATGTCGTTATCATTAAAAAGGATCACATCTTTAAATCCCATCATCTTAATTGCTTTTTTTAATGTCATTGGCTAACCGGCGGCTATTGATATAATTTGCCGGCCTGAACAGGGCAGTAAAAGGAATCCGGTTGATGGATTCCATCAGCGAAATGGGATAATACTCCCACATATTTTCTTTTATCTGCCTGACCTCCGGTATCCCTTTCTTTATGATATCACAATGTTTTTCTACACCTGAACTTTTATATTTGGAGTGATAGGTTTTCCGGGTAATGGGAGAATTTATATACAATACCCGGTTATCCCCGGAAAAATAAGTGGCAATGTTTTTACAGTTACTACCCAGTTCATAATACCAGGGTTGTATACTTACCACCACTATATCCCGCCCCCTGATGGCAGTACCTGGTTGTAGTTCAGCTGCGTTTTCATGTATAGAGGGTTGTATTTCGGGCATTGATGGTATTTGTGATAATGTGGACAATAATATTAGAAATACGTTACAACTTGATAATTATATTATTGAAATGGTCTCATATAAGCATATTGGGCAAGAGCCAGCATTGGTTTGTCTCCGGATGTATCCCCATAAGCATAAATTTCTGCATAGGTACTAAGGTCATATGTTTCTTTAATCCTTCTTACTTTTTCCTGTCCGTGACAATTAGTGCCTTTTATCTTTCCGGTCAGTTGTTCATTATTTATCTCCAGTTGTGTGGCAATAAGGCTGAGTTTCAGGGATCGGGCCCATCCGATGATCCAGTTTTCCGGAGATGCAGAAACGATCACTACAGTTACCCCGGCTTTATGGAATTTTTCAATTTCCGTGAGTGCCTGCGGACGAATCAGACCTGGTAAGACCTGCTGGCCGAATTGCTCGCAATAATTTTGAAATTCAGGCAGGGAAATATTCTGGAAAAAGTATGTCAATATTTTTTCTTTAGCCTTCTGATTAGAGATGACTTTTATTTTATACGCAACAAGGTAATGACTGTGTAATAAAAAACCGGCATAGAAATGTATTTTGCCTTTACAGAATTTAATAAACTCAAGTAATGTGTCTTTGGTGGTGATAGTACCATCAAAATCAAAGAATGCAATTCCTTTTTTCATTACTTGAACAGAGTTATGTCTTTCATATAAATGATCGATATGTAACTGGCGATCCACAATAGTAAAGTGAGTTGGATAAACCGGTCTTTATAGAGTATTTTGGTAGGGGAGCCGGAGTCTGCCGATACATAAATGATTTGCAGGTATCTCATAATACCGGCAATTACAAAGAGACAGGTGTAATAAAGCCGGTGGGTACCCAGTCGTTCAATTACATCATCCGACATTGTGTACATAAAGTAGGCAACAATGATAACAGCAGAGACCAGCGCTAATAATACATTTAGAAACTCAAGGTTATATCCTTTTGAAGATTTACGCATATCTACCCCTGAACTTATTTTTAACAAAACATCATCCCGGCGTTTGCCAATTGCCATAAAGAGGGAGAGTAGAAATACCATGATCACAATCCATTCAGACAAAGGGATTTCGGCAATTACAGATCCGGCTTTAATCCTAAGGACAAATCCAATGGCCAATAAAATTATATCCAGGATGGGAATTGATTTAAGGCCAAATGAATAGCCCAGGTTAATAAGGAAATAAATACCTAATACGAATAAAAACTTATCCCTAATCCACCAGGCTATCAGAAATCCACCCAACATCAATACTATACAAATAATGATAGCTGCAGACCTGGAAACGGCACCGGATGCCAGGGGTCTTTTATTTTTAACAGGGTGTTTGCGGTCATCTTCAATGTCGCGGTAATCATTGATAATATAAATACTGCTGGCGATGAAGGAGAAAGAAAGAAATCCCCATAAAATGGCAATTATTTTCTCCATATTGAAAAGTTCTCCGGCAAAGAACAGGGGAATGAAAAGAAAAAAATTTTTTGCCCAATCTTTTGGACGCAGTAATTTAATATAAGCCATGGCCTGGTTTTGCGGTACTGGTGTAAAGCTATATGTTATGAATGAAAAATGCAATCGGAAATCTACAAAAAAGGGATTTAATAAGTTGGCATTATTTGGTTTTCTGCAATTTTTTTTATTTGTTTTTAAACTTAATTTTAAAAAATCTGTATACTTTAAAATGAAATTATTTTATGGGAGTGTGGAACCAGCTGGCAGAATACTTATTCCTGAAGAAAAAAGACCCGAACCGTCCAAAGGATAAATGGATCGGGTATATGCATGGTATTAACCGGATCAGCATTTTTGTTTTTATACTATGCCTTATTATTCTGGCAGTCAAATTACTTACCTGACAGAAATTGTAAAATGGAGGCGGCAGCCTTTGCAGAAGCATTGCCATCTTTGTGCAGCATTTGTTTAAGCGCTATATAATCTTTCTTAATCTCCCTGATCCGGTCTTCGTTATGCAACAGGCTGATCAGTTCTGTTTTGAGTTTTTCTGCCGTTAGATCAGCTTGTATCAATTCCTTTACCACTAATTTGTCCATAATCAGGTTCACCAATGAAATGTATTTCACTTTCACCAGTCTCCTGCCTATCTGGTAAGAGAGCCAGGAGCCTTTATAGCAAACAACTTCCGGCACATTAAATAAAGCTGTTTCCAGGGTAGCCGTGCCTGATGTAACCAGGGCTGCTTTTGACTGGAGCAACAGGTCATACGTTTTATTGGTCACATAGGAAACATTGGAATAATCCTTCACCAGTTGATTGTAAAAAGCTTCATCTGTTCCGGGAGCTTTGGCAACTATAAACTGGTAAGCGGGAAATGATTTACTCACTTCAAGCATTACCGGTAGCTTTTTCAAAATCTCTTGTTTGCGACTGCCCGGAAGCAATGCTACAATCGGTTTATCAGAAAATTTTTCGTTTCCGGATACCGATAACCTGGTTTCAATTACTTCTACTAACGGATGACCGACATATTCTACTTCCCAGTTCCACTTATTTTTGAAATACTCTTTTTCAAAGGGCAATATGACAAGCATTTTGTCTATACAATCTTTCATCATTTTTACCCGGTTCTCTTTCCAGGCCCAAACTTGCGGGGATATATAGTAGATAACTCTATGCTTTTGTTTTTTTGCCCATTTGGCAATACGCAGATTAAAACCAGGATAGTCTATTAAAATGATTGCATCTGGTTTGTATTCCAGGATATCTTCTTTACAAAAGGAAAGGTTCCTGAAGATGGTCCGGAGATTTAGTAGTACTTCTGCAAAACCCATAAAGGCAAGATCACGGTAATGTTTTACAAGTTCCCCACCTTGTTCCTGCATTTTATCACCACCCCAGCAGCGTATCTGTGCAGAAGAATCATGCTTTTTCAGTTCTTTAATAAGATTGCTGCCATGCAGATCCCCGGATGCTTCGCCTGCAATGATGTAATATTTCATCGACAGCTCTTAATAAGGATTAATTAAAAATTTTCAGCACCAAAATGCCTATACCGTAAATAAGAGTAACAATAAAAATTCCTTTGGCCGTATTATCCCGATGCGTATTCACATAGATCGTAAAAAGAACAGCATTTGCCAGCAGACTGAGTGAACCAATTGACGTAATCAGCCTGTTTTCATGTATAAAATTGTCCAGGAATTCTATAAAAGTAAAAGAGGAAAATTTTAAAAAATAAATGGCTACCAGTCCAATAATAGGCCCCGTTAAACCAAGTACCAGGCCAAGCTTCAGGTTGTCTTTTGTAAGTATCATTATTTCCAGCTTTTTTCCAGTTTGGCCTTTAAAACGTAATTCGTCAGATCAAATTGCACGGGTACTACACTTACGTAATTATTTGCTAATGCCCACACATCAGTGTCTTTCCCTTTATCAAAGTTTACAAATTCGCCGGTCAGCCAGTAATAATGCCGCCCATGAGGGTCATTTCGTTCAATAAAATCTTCTTCGTACTTGGCATATGCCTGCCGGCAGATCTTTATGCCTTTTAGCAGGTCCACATGTATGGAAGGCACATTGACATTGAAAACGGTATGCTTGTCAAGTTTGGTTGTCAGCATTTTCTCAACAATCAGCTTTGCAAATTTTTTGGCACCTGTAAAGTCAGCTTCTATACTATAATCAAGTAATGAAAAACCCGCAGACGGGATGCTCTCTATCGCTGCTTCCACGGCAGCTGACATCGTACCGGAATAAATGACATTAATACTATGATTAGCACCGTGGTTGATACCACTCAGGCAAAGATCAGGTTTCCGGTGAAGCACTTTATCTACAGCCAGTTTTACGCAATCTACCGGGGTACCTGTGCAGGCATATGATTCCACTCCATCAAAAACTTCCAGTTTATGGAGACGCAGGGGCTGTCCAATAGTAATGGCATGTCCCATACCCGACTGTGGCTTATCCGGGGCAACCACTACAATTTTTCCAATGTCTTTTACGGCTTCTACCAGGTTTCTGATACCCGGGGCAGTTATACCATCATCGTTTGTAATCAGAATAATAGGTTTTTCTTTTACTGATGGTTTGGCAACTTTCTTTTTTGCCGGAGAATTTTTCTTAGGAGTGGGGCTGGCTTTCTTTTTCATACATAGCAAAAATCTTTGTTTTTTCCGGCTTAACCAAAATGACAGTTATAAACTATTTTGAAAATCTAAAATAATTAGTATTTTGCAGCTAAATAAATTAGATGTTATGGCTATTTCCAATCAAAATCTGAAATACCTCCGCAAACTGCGTGGCTGGACACAGGAGGAATTTGCCAACAAACTCCGCATCAAACGATCATTGCTGGGAGCTTATGAAGAAGAAAGGGCAGAACCAAGGATTGATGTGCTCGAAGTGGTATGTGATATTTTTAAACTGACACTGGATGATATACTCCGTAAGGATTTAAGTGATAATAAAAGTAACTATCTCGCCAAACGCAGGGCTATGAAACTTGCCAGTGGCAGGCCTGATATCCCTTTTGTACCGGTTAAAGCTGCCGCAGGCTATTTAGCTGGTTATGCTGATCCCGAGTTCATTGACGAGTTGAACACCTTCACCCTGCCAATGCTCACAGGCGGTAATTACCGGGCATTTGAGATCATCGGCGACTCTATGCTACCAACCCCCAGTGGCTCGGTAATAGTTGGGGAGAAAGTGGACAACCTGGATGAAGTGAAGAATAATGCCGCTTGTATTGTTATTTCCCGCAACGAAGGAATTGTTTATAAAAGGGTGCAGAAAAATGGTCGTTTAAAGAATAAATTGACACTTGTCAGTGATAATCCTTCCTTTCATCCCTACACGGTAAATGCAGAGGAAGTACTGGAAATGTGGCAAGCCCAGGTTGTTATTTCCAGGGCAAATACCCAAAATCGCTGGGATATGGCCCAGTTGGCCAATGTTGTGTCCGATCTGCAACAGCAGGTAACTTCATTGAAAAAGAGGATGAATTAGTCATTTTACTATAGAGGGATAGCTTTTTTTGCGTTTTTCTGCGGCAGCCTTTTATCCTTGCATTTTGTCTATTATATTTGTAGATGGCAACCAGCTGAATGAGGCTTAAAAACTATATCTGCATACCCTTTTTACTCCTTTGTTTTCAATCATTTTCGCAGGTTAAAACAACAGCGGCGGTAAAAGTAACCCAGGCGCCAAAAATTGACGGTGTATTGGATGACGGGGTGTGGGCCAATGCCCCGGTTTTGGGTGATTTTATCCAAAATTCACCAACTTTTGGATTGCCCTGCTCCCAAAAAACGGAGGTTAGGATTGTTTATGACAATACTGCTATTTATGTTGGGGCGTACCTATATGATGATCCTGCTTTGATCAGGAAACAGTTTACAGCCCGTGATGGGGAACAACAGACGGATGTTGATTATTTTTCTATCTTCTTTGATACTTATAATGATAAGCAAAACGGGTTTCAGTTCCTCGTAACTACTGCAAATGTGCAAACAGATGCAAGGCTTACCCCCAGTTATTCCGGTGATTTTGGCAGTTATGGTGATAAAACCTGGGATGCTGTATGGGAAAGTAAGGTGACTATGCAATCGGATGGGTGGATTGTTGAAATGCGAATTCCTTATATCTCTCTCCGCTTCGCCAAAAAAGATGTTCAGGACTGGGGACTTCAATTGCTCCGGTTCATGCGTCGGAATAATGAATCAAATTTTTGGAATCCGGTCAACCCGAAGGTCAATGGCTTTGTCAATCAGTTTGGTGGATTTACCAATTTGCAAAATATCGTTCCCCCCCTCAGGCTTAGTTTTTCCCCTTATGTTACTACTGGTTACAGAACTTCTCCTGTTGGTAATACTTATCTGAATGAATGGCTGAGAAATGGGGGAATGGATGTTAAATATGGCATTAACGAAAGTTTTACACTGGATGCAACACTTATCCCTGATTTCGGGCAGGTAATATCTGATAACGTAGTGAATAACCTTACACCCTACGAAGTACAGTTCCAGGAAAACCGGCAATTCTTTACAGAAGGGACGGAGATATTTAATAAGGCTAAACTTTTTTATTCACGAAGGGTAGGGGCAATGCCAGGTGGCTATTATGATGTACTGGGTATTGCTGATGCAGACCCAAACATTGAAATCGTGAAAAATCCATCCCGGACACAGCTGTACAATGCAATCAAATTCTCCGGCCGAACCAAGAAAAAATTGGGTATTGGAATTTTTAATGCAGTTACTGCACCGATTCATGCCATTATCCGGGATAAAACAACAAGAGAAGAGACGAAAATTGAAACCGAGCCCCTGGCAAATTATAGTATTGTTGTACTTGACCAGGCATTCAAAGGCCGCTCTTCACTCACTTTTACTAATACCAATGTAATGCGTAATGGCGATGCAAGAGATGCTAATGTAACAGCATTGGATCTTGCTTTATACGATAAAAAAAATATGTATTCCTTTCAGGGAACGGCCCGCTATAGCAAAATATGGGGTACTGATCCTTATGATGGATACAATACTACGGTGAAGTATGGTAAAGTAAGCGGCAACTGGCAATATTATGTACAGGGTAATGTGGAATCAAAAAACTATGATCCCAATGATCTGGGGATATTGTTAGCTGCGAATGAAATATCTTACCGCGGGAGCCTCTCTTACAGGAAGTTTGTCCCTACTAAAAACTTTATTAATTACAGTTATTCTATTGCGCCAAGACTGCAATACCTGTATAAACCTTATGCATACAGCAAATTTGATGTAACCGCAAGTGCATTCTGGATATTCAGAAATTTCTGGGATATTACACTCACTTCCAATGTGATTCCGGGATGGGAGAGAAATTATTTTGAATTAAGAACTGATGGTCGTCCTCTTAGCTATCCTGCCAATTATATTTTCCAGGTGGAAGGAAGTACGGACAGCCGTAAAAGGGTTTTTGTACGTTTTGGCAGTACTTATGCACTAGCTCCAAAATACGATAATGTTTATACCGGTGTCAGCCTTGGTATGCGCTATCGTTTCAGCGATAAGTTTTCACTGGACCTGCAAACTGATTCCCACTTTGAAGAGAACCAACTGGGATATGCCTTCAGGCGGGAAGTGAACGGGGAACCTATCGTTGGTTTCCGTGATAACCGTGACTTTACTTCTGTTCTTTCTGGTATATACAATTTTGCTTACCGGCTTAATCTGACACTTCGGGCAAGGCATTACTGGAACAGGGTGAACTATATTAGTTTTCATAACGTTGATGCTAAAGGATATTTATTATCCCGGTTGTTTATCCCCGGACAGGATGAGAATTTCAATGTATTCAATGTCGATGCTTTTCTTACCTGGGATTTTCGTCTCGGCAGCCGTTTAATACTGGGATATAAAAACTGGCTGGGTGAAGAAGAAATGGTTAACATCGGTACGGGGAGGAATACGTACCTGAAAAACCTGGGAAACACATTCGACCTTCGCCACGGTAATGAATTTACTGTACGCTTTATTTACTTTCTTGATTATAACCAGCTTCGCAAGAAACGTTAGGGTAGCTGCATGATGCCATCTTCCACTATGGCGAACACCGTTTCATTTTTTTCAGGATTTACTTTAAAACCTGCTGTAAAACGACTGAATGCAGGCAGTATACAATACTCTTTTGTAAAATAAAAACAGGGAAACTTGAGCGACTGTTTTCCCTTCCCTTTGACGTTTATGGCTGGATGTAAGTGACCCGTAAAACGGTATAATCCTCTTTCCTCTTCCGTTAAGTCTTTTTCCGCTTTCAAATCATGTAAGAAAATGAATGGCCCGGTTTTCATCTTCCAGGTGCTTACTTTAATAGCTGCTTCTTCATACCAGCTGTCAGCCAAAATATCATGATTGCCTTTTACTAAATCAATATGTAACAATGAAAAATCCTTTCGCCATTTTAAAAATAAATCAAGCTCTTTATTAGCTGTACTATGTGTAAGATCACCGGCAATGATGAGCCTGTCCACTTTATACAGGTAAAGCTGTGCCATCAATCGTTGCAGATCAGCTTTATAAATACTTTGTGGTATGCCAATACCAGATTTTCTAAAATGGCCTGACTTGCCCAGGTGCAGGTCAGCAACGATCAGCGTATTCTCTTCTTCCCATAGCAAACAGCGTTCCGGCGATACCCAGAATGTATTGTTACGGATAATATGGGGAACAGGGTTTTGCATTGAAAATGGAACGACAAATCTACTGTAAAAACTATTCTCCCGTTTCCAGTTGTTGTTGCATCTTTTTAACCCTGTCTTCCAATTTTTCAGAAGAAAGGTCTTCCCGTATACTATCTACTTTAATTGGAAAACAGAAAGGAGTAAGTTGTTGCGGATGTGTAATGATGATGTTGGATTGCTGTATCCGTTGCAGCATATCCCTTAGTCTTGCTTCTTCCATCTGCTGGTCCAATACTTCCTGGTATGCCTGCCGGAGTAAAATGTTAGCAGGATCATACTCGCTGAATACATTAAACAATAAGGATGCTGACGATTGCAGGTGCCGGGCTTTCTTTTTTTCTCCCGGCATGCCCTGGAATATAAGACCCCCGATGACAGCGACATCCCTGAATTTTCGCCTGGCCATTTCTGTACTATTAACACTTCGCTGAATATCATTCAGTAAATTTTGTGGCGAGAATAATGCATACACATTCGTGTCATCCAGTGGTATTGGTTGATCACTTAGCAGTTCAAAACCATAATCATTCATGGCAAACGAGAAAGTAATTGGTCTGATACGACTGATCCGGTAAGCCAGAATAGCCGCCATGGCTTCATGAACTAATCTTCCTTCGAACGGATAAACAAAAACATGAAAACCATCTTTTGTTTCTATCTTCTCAATCAGCAGCTCATTTTGTTTTGGTACATGAGAAAGATTTTTCTGTAATTCAAAGAGAGGGGCCAGTACTTCAAGTTCCCTTACTCCCGACATCCGGTTCTTGTCCCCGGACTGGTCTAACGTTTCACGCAGTTTTTTTCCCAGGTTGGCACTCAGCGGCATTCTTCCGCCAGTCCAGCTTGGAATGATAGATTTCTTTTTTGCTGATTTTCTTACCAATGCGGTCATTTCCTTTATCAGCACAAATTCCAAATTTCTTCCGGCCAAAGTGAATACATCACCGGGTTCGAGCCTGGAGATAAAATATTCTTCTATCACACCTACATAACCACCGGTCATAAATTTTACTTTCATCATGGCATCACTTACAATTGTACCAATATGAAGACGATGCCGCATCGCCACTTTGCGACTTTTTATTTTAAAGAGACCATCCGCTGCTTCAATTTTTTTATAATCATCATACTGGTGCAGGGCTAGGCCTCCTTCCGTAAGAAAGTGAAGTATATTATCCCATTCCTCTTTTAAGAGCTCCCTGTAACAATAAGTAGCAGTTATTTCTTCATATAAAATTTCTGGTTTAAATCCGTCAGAGATAGCCAGTGTGTTCAGGAACTGTAATAATACATCATAACAAAGCAGCATAGGTTGACGGCTTTCTATTATGCCGTTGGTCATTGCATTTTTTAATGC
This sequence comes from Chitinophagaceae bacterium, assembly GCA_016719165.1. Taxonomy (GTDB): domain Bacteria; phylum Bacteroidota; class Bacteroidia; order Chitinophagales; family Chitinophagaceae; genus JJ008. Next base: position 56,450 of record JADKAJ010000004.1, read on the forward strand.
CGCCGCTTCCATCAGCTCAAGTGAATGAGTTGGAAGAAAATAGATTTTACTTATAGCATCAGGACTATGGCCACTACGGCCAGCCCGTTGTAAAAATCTTGCCACTCCTTTAGGAGAACCAACCTGGATCACTGTTTCGACAGGGCGAAAATCAACGCCAAGGTCGAGACTAGCAGTGCAAACAACAGCTTTCAGGTTTCCGGTATGAAGATTATCTTCAATCCATGTCCGTAGTTCCATATCAATTGATCCATGATGCAGGGCAATGGAACCGGCCAGATCCGGGCAGACATCCAGCAGAGTCTGGTACCATGTTTCACTCATGCCCCTTGTATTGATAAAGATGAGTGTAGTGCGGCTTTGCTGAATGATTGGAATGATCTTATGCGCCAGCTTAATACCCAGGTGACCCGCCCAGGGATATTTTTCTATCTCATCCGGTATTATGGATTCTACATCAATTTGTTTTTGATTAGTTGCTTTTACAATGACACCGTTTTGCTTAAGCGCAGAAAGCAATACTTCTTTTGCTTCTTCTAAATTTCCAATTGTAGCACTGATTCCCCAGATACTAATACCCGAATCTCTGCACCCAATTATCCGACTGATTGCCAATTCCACCTGAACACCTCTTTTGCTTCCGAGCAGTTCATGCCATTCGTCAACCGCAATTATTTTCAATGATTTAAATATATCCGGGTACCCTTTTTGTGCCAGTAATAAATGCAGACTTTCCGGGGTGATGATCAGCACTTCCGGCATTCTTTTTTTTTGTTTTGTTCTTTCCGCAGTTGAAGTGTCACCATTCCGGATACCAATTTCCCAGGACATGTCCAACTCTTCAATAACCTCTTGCATTGCTCTGCCTAAATCTTTGGCCAGTGCCCTTAATGGTGTGATCCAAAGCAGCTGTAACCCGCTGCCAGCTTTTTTTTTATAGTCAGCCGGATGACGATTGATAAAATCAATGATCGAACCAAGGAAAACGGAAAAAGTTTTACCACAACCAGTAGGGGCATTTACAAGGCCGCTTTCACCAGTGATGATATGCTGCCAGGTTTGCTCCTGAAATAAAAAAGGCTTGAATCCTTTTGCTTCAAGCCAATCTGTAATGGTAGTATAACCTTTTGTAAGTTGCACGTCTGCAGGAGGGGGCAGGGAAATGAGAAATTCCCCTTTTTAAAATGATATATGAAAATACAGTTTTTAGTTAACTGCTTTGATCACTCCATCCAGCCATTTTAGAAAATAAAGTTTTTTATTCTCAAAATAGTCCAGTGTCATACTTTGTTTATTCAGAATGGGCTGTATATCAATTTCCCTGAATACACTGTAATCTTTCCTGGTGAGGTTGGAGGCAAAATCTGATTTATATTGAATGAGTAGTTTGGCAAAACGCCAAACCGTTTCATATCCCCGCATCACCATATCACTTGGCCGGGCATACATTTTAGTATTGAAATGTTCGATGATGCTTTGGCTGACTTTATCAGTCCGGGAATTGTAAAAAGGGGTACTATAGATAATTTCAATCCCCTTATACTCGGGTTTATTAAAATCTTTGATCGCATCCCAGGTAGGCATTCCCATTACAACAGCTTTATATTTCAGCTTTGTCAATGAGGCCAGTTGCTGTGTAAGCCTTTTCCCAAAATTCTCATCGAGGCTTCCGGCAATACATAAGGTGGGGTTGATAGTGTCCAGGTAAGGCTTCAACTGATTAACGGTGAAACTATCAGTCAGATCAATATATTTTAGCTTTAATGGCGTTGATAAAGTGCTTTTGCCAAAGTCATCGAAATAGGTCTTTATTCGATCTTCCAGTTGCCCTTTTTTGCGAAATACAATGAGGGGATTCAATGAATAATATTTCTGTATATGCCTGTATATTCCTTCGCACTGCGTTTTAAGAGTAGAATTCAGGAGAACAAAAAAGGGATTAGCTGTTACACCTCCGTCATTGGGAAGATTAACATTTATAACAGGTATATTTTTTTGTAAACCAGCGTCAGCAAAGATCTTTACTTCTGCTGCCGAGCAATAAGCTATGATCAGTTCAATATTTTTTAATTCCGGTTTGGCTAATTGTTCGGCGATTGTTTCTTTACCGGAACGGGTATCGAATATATGTACTTCGAGGGGGGCCTGTTCTTTATTCAGTGAGTCAAGTGCAAGTTGTGCACCTTCATAGAATTCGAGACCCGGGTTGATAAATTTCGGGAATACATTTTTTGCATAGCGATACTCATTAGCTGCATCAAAAGCAGAGTCAAGATAAAGTGGTGCGAAAATGGCAATTTTGTATTTGGTCGTGTCACCTTGTGCATACATACTTTGAAAAAAGGCGATGCATGCAAATACTGATAAAAAATAAATTCTCATAGATATATATTTAGCCTGTGCCATTATTCCCATTCGATGGTGGCTGGTGGTTTACTGCTGATATCATAAACCACCCGGTTAATTCCTCTTACATTATTAATGATCTCGTTGGAAATATTAGCTAAAAATTCATATGGTAAATGTGCCCAATCTGCAGTCATGCCGTCTACACTGGTTACAGCTCTCAGGGCTACTGTAAATTCATAAGTTCTTTCATCACCCATTACCCCTACACTTTTTACCGGCAGTAAGATAGCACCAGCCTGCCAAACAGTTGCATACAAATTGTTATCCTTTAGTGCCTGAATATACAAGTGATCTGCATCCTGCAATAACTGTACCTTTTCTTCTGTTATTTCTCCCAAAATCCTGATGGCGAGACCGGGGCCGGGAAAAGGGTGCCGGTCAATCATCTCAGCAGGTATCCCCAGTTCACGGCCAACTTTTCTTACCTCATCTTTAAATAAAGAGCGAAGAGGTTCTACCAGTTCAAGATGTAAGTGATCGGGCAGGCCTCCAACGTTGTGGTGGGATTTGATAGTGACCGATGGCCCGTGAACAGATACACTTTCAATCACGTCGGGATAAATAGTTCCTTGTCCGAGCAAGCCGACCCCCTCAATTTTTTTTGCTTCTTCCTGGAAAACATCGATAAACATGCTTCCAATAATTTTTCTTTTTTCTTCCGGATCGGTTTTTCCGGCAAGCTTGGTATAGAAATGTTCTCTGGCATTAATGCCTTTTACATTAAGGCCCAGTTGAGCATAGGTTTTTAATACAGACTCGAATTCATTCTTGCGTAAGACACCGTTATCGACAAATATTCCGAATAACCTGTCTCCGATCGCCCTGTGAATTAATGTTGCAGCAACGGTTGAGTCAACTCCTCCACTCAACGCCATGATAACTTTTTTGTCGCCTATTTGTTTTTTAAGCGCTTCAACTGTGTCCGTAATAAAATGTGCCGGTGTCCAATCCTGGCTGCAACCACAAATATTTACCAGGAAGTTGCCGAGTATTTTTTTACCTTCTTTAGAATGATAGACTTCAGGGTGAAATTGTACCCCATAGAGCGGAAAGTCGGGAGTACCCTTTACTGATTTTTTAAAAGCCGCCACCGGAATGCTTTCTGTATCTGCCAGTAATTCAAATCCTACAGGTAATTGTTTAATAGTATCACTGTGGCTCATCCATACCTGGCTTTGAGGGGATACATCTTTCAGTAAAACATCTTCTTTTTTACATTGCAATATGGCACGGCCATATTCTCTTTTATTACTTTTTGCCACTACCCCCCCAAATCGTTTGGCAGTCAGTTGGGCACCATAACAAACCCCCAGAACAGGAACTTTGGTGATGAAGCTTTGGACATCAACATCCGGGGCATTTTCTTCATTTACTGAAAAGGGTGAGCCAGAAAGGATAATACCCTTAAGTCCAGGCTCAAATTCAAATGGTTTGTAATAAGGAATGATTTCACAGTACACATTGGCTTCCCTCACAGCACGGGCAATTAACTGGGTATATTGTGAGCCAAAATCGAGGATGAGTATCTTTTCCGTCATGGTGCTGCGAAGGTAAAGAAAACTGTGTGAGGTTCGGGAGTGGAGAAAGTAGTGAATCGGGCAGATTTCGGCTGATTTTATGTAACCCGGTGAGTGTGCCGGACGTCATATTCGCTGGAGTATCATTAAAGGGTAGTATTTTTATTATCATAAATCAAAACAACATGAAACGCTTACTTATTCTATCACTGTTTAGTGTCATCATATTCAGTTCCTGCCGGGAAGTATTTGGTAAAAGAATACGTGGCAATGGGGCTGTAAAAACAGAAACCCGTCAAGTTGGTCAGTTCAATAGTGTGCATGTGAGTGGTTCGATTGATGTATATGTACGCCAGGACTCTGCCACTTCTGTAAAAGTGGAAGCCGATGAGAACCTGCTTGAATATGTAATTGTGGAAAATGATGGTGGAACCCTGGAGATTCATCAAAAGCAAGGTATCAACTTAAAACCTTCAAGATCTATTAAAGTATATGTGAGTGGCAATGCTTTCAGGCATTTTAAAGCTTCCGGTGCCTGTGATATTTTCGGTGAGAATAAGATAACCAGTGATGAGACGATTTCCATTGACCTTAGCGGTGCCAGTGATATTAAGATGGAATTAAAAGCACCCGGAGTTGATGCAGAATTATCGGGAGCCGGCACTATTACTTTGAGAGGTGAAACAAAGGATTTTACCGTTGATGGTTCTGGCAGCACTGATATTAAATGTTATGAGCTGTTAGCGGAAAATGTTAATGTAAAATTATCAGGTGCCGGCGATGCACAGGTGTTTGCCAGTGTTAAACTGGATGTCAAGGTATCAGGCGCTGCTGATGTTAAGTATAAAGGTAATCCGGTTATAAGCCAGCAAGTAAGTGGGGCCGGGGGAGTTAAAAAAGCGGAGTAATGAGTGTTATAAAAAAAGTCCGGCTCTTTCGAACCAGACTTTTAAAGCTTCGTCAATATCGTTATTATTAATAATCGTTATTGTATCCACCACGATCACGGTTATAACCGCCGCCGCCGCCGCCACTCTTACCTTTGTAGCCGCCACCGCCGCCGCTGCCGCCTTTGTAACCGCCGCCGCCGCCGCTGCCGAAGCTTCTTTTCTTGAAGCCACCGCCGCCGCCGCCTTCTTGTTTCGGACGACTTTCATTAACAACGATGTTACGACCATCAACTTCAGTACCATTCAAAGCAGCAATAGCTGCCTGCGCCTGGTCATCGTTGGGCATTTCAACAAAACCAAAGCCTTTGCTACGGTTAGTGAATTTGTCTGTTACAATTTTAGCAGATGCTACTTCGCCATGTGTTGCGAAAAGGTTAGATAAATCCTGATCTTTCAGGTTCCAACTGAGGTTTCCTACGTAAATGTTCATTTTGAGAGGTTTTAAAAAAAATAAAAGTGTCAACAGTAAACAGTACCCAATGAACATTCTACGGTTTTTCGAATCGTTCAGGACTTGTGAAACTGAAAGAGCACCAAAAGCAAGACAAAATAACGGATTTTTTCCTTAGATATTACCAAATTATTCTTTTGGGAATAGCTAGTTGAAGCTAAATTATTGATTTTGAGCAGTCAAGATTAGGGCAGGCAATAAAAAAGTCCCCCAAAAAGGAGGACTTTTTTAAGAATATTCAGCTCTTTTATTCAGCTATTACTTCAAACTCAACTTCAGTAGATTTACCATTACCAAAGTCAATAGTGGCTTTATAAGTGCCAATCTCCTTTACATCTTCAGGTATGGAGATTCTTTTACGATCTATTTCATACCCTTTTTGTTCACGAATAGCACGGCTCAACTGAAGAGAAGTTATACTTCCGAAAATTTTACCACTTGTACCCGTCTTAGCACCCAGTTTTAATGGCGCTTCATTCAGTTTAGCAATAACGCTATTGATTTCAGCCAGCATTTTATCTTCTTTCTTACGCACCTGTTTCAATCTTTCTTCCAGTTGTTTTTTATTGCTGGGGCTGTTCTCTACTGCAAGTTGACGTGGCAGCAAATAATTACGGGCATACCCGTTTTTTACTTTTACTACTTCATTCTTAGCGCCAAGATTATCTACATCTTGAATTAAAATAATTTCCATTGTTCTCTTTTTGTTCACCAACCCAGTTTCGTTTTGCGATACTGTCTCTCTTACCAATGGTAACAGGTTAGGGTGAGGTTATTTTAAAAGGTCTGTTACGTAAGGCAATAATGCCATCTGACGGGCCTTTTTCACCGCATCAGAAACTTTGCGCTGGAATTTCAGGCTGTTTCCGGAAAGGCGGCGGGGTAATAATTTTCCCTGCTCGTTCAGAAATTTTTTCAGGAACTCTACATCTTTATAGTCGATGTAACGGATGCCATATTTTTTAAAGCGGCAGAACTTCTTTTCTCTTTTGTCGCTTTTAATGGCGGTCAGGTATTTAATTTCATTTTTTGCCATGATATTAAGCCTCCACTGTTTTTTCGGTTCCCGATTTTACACCACTTTTCTTTCTGGCATTATACTCGACGGCGTATTTATCGAGTTTAGTGCAAAGGTGACGAAGAACACTCTCGTCACGCAGAAGCTGGATTTTCAGCTTCTCATTGAAGTCGGATTGCGCAGTGTACTCCATGACCCAGTAAAGACCAGTAGTCTTTTTCTGAATCGGATACGCAAGTGATTTCAATCCCCAGGGGTTTTCAGCTACGATAGAGCCACCAGCATCGGTAACCAGCTTTGCATATTTTTTTTGCTCAGCTTTGAACTCATCATCGCTCAAAACAGGGGTAAAAATCACCATCAATTCGTAATTGTTCATTTACCTGTTTTTTTAGTTTAAAAATTCGATTTATCCCATTGGACAGTACCGGAAATGCCGGCAAAGAATCTGCGAACACAGATTTGGGGCGGCAAAGATAAGGGTTTACCGCCAGAAGTATAACGAACTTTTAGAAGAAGTTTTTAAACTCCTTCAAATCGTAAAGAAGAGATAAATACTTGATTTTGAGTGTAAAATTTTAAAATCCTTTCTTTTCCTTCTTTACTTCTCTCAGCATAATAAGATAGGTGGGGAAATGGTCACTATAGCCACCACGATAAGTATTACCATCCCAGGTACGCATCGGGTAACCTTTATACCGCCCTTTGTTTTCGACCAGGTATTCTTTATTGAAAATATGCTGCTGGTAAAAAAAGAAACCAGTTTGATCCTTGTTCAGCCAGGCATGTGAAATTAATATCTGGTCAAAAAGACCCCATGCATCCTGGTAAGCCAGTGTGCCAATACCTTTTTTATACAAATCCATCCAGGGATTAAACATACCGCCTGCCCTTACATCTCTTTCTTTTCCTTTTGCTTTTAGTATGCCTTCCACACTTTCATTCGTTGGGTCATCATTCAGGTCGCCCATCACAATCACTTTAGGATTAGGTTCCAGCTTAGCAATAGAATCCATATGATTTTTACATACCTGTGCAGCTGCATTCCTTGCCGGGGCACTTCGTTGCTCACCACCACTGCGGCTGGGCCAGTGATTTACATAAATATGAATGGTCTCACCTCCCAGTTTGCCTTTTACCCATAAAATATCACGGGTAAAATATGCGTCTTTTGAACCACCCGGCAGTTGTACAAATAGTTTATCACTTGCCTCTACTATAAAATATTTGGGATTATACAAGAGTCCAACGTCAATGCCCCGAAAATCCCTTGAATCATAATGAACAATTTTATAATTTCTTTTTTCGATCAACTTATGCCTGACCAAATCATTTAATACCGTGTCATTTTCCACTTCAGCAACGCCTAATATAGCAGGCCCGTCCGGTGTCATTTCTGTTCCTAACTGTGAAATAACTGTCGCCAGCTTATTTAACTTGTCAAAATAAATTTCACTATTATAATTACGGGGTCCGCTGGGTAAAAACTCTTCATCATTAATCAGTGTATTATCCAGCGTATCAAAGAGATTTTCAAGGTTGTAAAAAGCAATGACAGCAGCTTTAAAGTCCTTTTTTTGGGCTAAAAGGGAAATATTAACCGCCAGCAGCAGTATAAATACGAATATTTTTTTCATATATCAATCAATATATTAAGCAGGGCAAACATACTGAAACAAAAGACGCAGACAAGATGTAAAAAGTCATACACTATTAATAAAATATTATGTGTCTATCTTTTTTTCGCACTATGGGGCTATCATCAGTAATTTTGCACTCTTGCTTAAAAAATAAATCATGCTTAAAACCAGACTGTTACTGCTGCTTTTATGCGCCGGAATTGCAGCTTCGGCGCAGGTAGATTCCACCGCCAAAAAGGATACATCAATTGTTGACGAACTCAAAGACGGTGTATTGGATAATTTGCCTACCGTGTCATTAGATGAAAATGATATGGGGGATGGTGGAAATCAAAACATCTCATCCCTGCTTACAGCCGGAAGAGATCCGTTTTATTCTGCTGCTTCCTTTAATTTCAGTGCTGTTCGTTTCCGCATTCGTGGTTATGATAATGATCTGTTCAGCACTTTTATGAATGGCATTCCAATGGACAACCTGGATAATGGATTTACTCCGTTTGGATTGTGGGGAGGGCTAAATGATGTTATGCGTAACAGGGATATATCCTGGGGTCTTCGTTATAATACTTTCACCTTTGGTGATATTGGCGGAAATACCAGTATTGATTCCCGTGCCAGCAGACAAAGGGCACAAACAAGTATTGGTTATGCTGCTGCAAACAGGAATTATAATAACAGGATCATGATCACCCACTCAACCGGCCTGAGCAAAAAAGGCTGGGCTTTCACAATAAGTGGCAGCCGCCGCTGGGCAGACGAGGGATATGTTCCGGGAACGTATTATAATGGTTGGGGATATTTTGCAGCTATAGATAAACGTATCGGACAAAACCACCTTCTTTCGTTTACTGCATTTGGGGCACCCACAGAAAATGGACGCCAGGGTGCTGCAGTACAGGAAATGCTGGATCTGGCAGGTACTAATTTCTACAACCCCAACTGGGGATATCAGAATGGTAAGAAACGTAATGCAAGTGTTGGCAAAACGCATCAACCGGTTGCGATACTGACACATGATTTCCGGATTAATAATAATACCACGCTGACAACTGCCCTTGGCTATTCTTTTGGTGACAGAAGTGTAACAGCGCTGGACTGGTATAATGCAGCTGACCCCAGGCCGGATTACTATCGTTATCTCCCCAGCTACACATCAACATGGGCCAGTTCGACAGATCCTGTTCAGGGACAAATGTTGTATGACCTGATGAAAAGTGATATTAATTACCGCCAGATCAACTGGCAACGACTATATGATGTAAACAGGGCAAGCTTTGCTACTGTTAATAACGCTAACGGTATACCTGGTAATACAGTGAGTGGTTCCCGTTCCCGTTATATCATTGAGGAAAGAATTATTAATACGAAGCGATTTAATGCCAACTCAGTTATTAATACAAAGTTTGGTGAACATATCGATTTTACTGCTGGTGCTTCATACCAGCAGCAAAACAACCATTACTTCAAAAAAGTGGATGATCTGTTAGGTGGACAATTTTATCTGAATGTGAACCAGTTTGCTGAAAGAGATTTCCCGGTTGACAATTCAGCCAACCAGTTTGACCTTGAAAATCCCAACCGCATTTTATATAAAGGAGATAAATTTGGTTACGACTACAATATCAATATTTCAAGAGCTTCCGGATGGGCGCAGGGAGTTTTCAAATTCAGCAAAATTGATTTCTTCCTGGCTGGTTCAGTTTCTTTTACGCAGTTCCACCGGGACGGGAATACGAAGAATGGCCTTTTCCCGGATAATTCTAAAGGGAAGGGTACAGAAAATGAGTTTACAAATTATGCAGGAAAAGCAGGGATCACTTATAAAATCGATGGCCGTAATTATATTTTCGCAAATGGCTCCTACCAGACAAGGGCACCTTATTTTGAAAACGTATATATTTCTCCACGAACCAGAAATGCGCAACAGGATAATGTGACAAGCGAAACCATTCAGACGGTGGAAGCTGGCTATATTATGAATGCCCCGAAATTTAAAATTAGACTGGGTGGCTATTATACCCGTTTCCAGGATGGGATGGATGTAATGTCATTCTATCATGATACTTATCAGAATTTTGTGAACTATGCTATCAATGGTATCGATAAACTCCATTTTGGTGGTGAGTTTGGTTTGGAGGTGAAAGTTACGCCAACCATCACACTGAATGCGGCGGCGGCTGTTGGCCGTTATTATTATGACAGCAAACAAAATGCGGTCATCACGGTTGACAACAGTGCTTCTATTTTAGGGAAACAAGTTATTTATGCTGAAAACTTCAGAGTGCCTTCCACGCCGATGGAAGCGTACAGTTTTGGCGCCAGCTATCGTTCTCCTAAGTTTTGGTTCGTCAGCCTGACAGGAAACTTCTTTGATCAATCCTATCTCAGTATGAACCCGCTGCGTCGTACCTGGGAAGCTTTGCAATATGTAGTTCCCAAAAGTGATGCCTACAATGAAATTTTCAACCAGACAAAGTTCGATGCACAATACACTGTTGATTTTTTTGGCGGGTACTCTCTGAAGATGCCAAAAGATTTTGAAGTCAATAAAAAACCAACTTTTCTTGTTTTCAATTTAGGTGTCAATAATATACTCAACAATAAAGAAATTGTTACAGGTGGGTTTGAGCAATTACGTTATGATGCACAGACGTCTGCTGCTGACCCGGTGAGTGTGGGAAAATTTCCTCCCAGATTGTATTATGCGTATGGGCTGAACTTTTTTGCCAGCATGACACTCCGGTTTTAATAATTGATCAACAGCGATAAAAAATAATTTTATGTCATTCAAAACAATAAAACTTTCATTTTCTGCACTGGTTGTCCTCATGGTGACGAGTGTGCTGTTTTTTTCCTGTGATAAAGAGCCGGTGGGGCCTACAGGACCTGATCCGCTCGGTCCCGGTGACTATATGAGCTTTGCAGAATTCCGTGCATTGTATCCCGGCAGCGGTGAATTTCTCATTCCTACAGGTACAAAACGTATCCGGGGTGTGGTGATCTCCAATAATACCAATGAGGCATCCGGAAGTTACAGGTTGCAGGATGAAAGTGGTTCTGGTATTTATTTGTATACAGTCATTGGGTCACCCGTTTATCCTCTCGGAACAGTACTTGATATTAATGCAACCGGGGGCGGGAAATTATTACTCTATAATGGTGATCTTGAGTTAATGAGTGTACCGCAGGCAAATGTTCTGCAGGTAAGTGGTGCAATAACTGCCACTCCGCGAACAGCCACTATTGCAGAGATTATTACCAATAAAAATATATGGGCATCATCGCTGGTAAAGATCAGCAATGTAACATCCATTACACAGGCATCTTCTAATTCAACCGGGGTTACCTATAATGTTACTGATGCTACCGGAACATTGTCCATGTTTGTAAGAACAGTTTCCGGCATCACTGTCAACACAAGCGGAACTTCCGTCACAGGATATGTTTCTATCTATAATACAACAACACAAATAGGTATCCGTACTGCAGCTGATATACAATAGTATTAATTAAGATTTTTTGAAAAATAATTTTATGCAAATGAAGAGCAATAATAAATGGATGAGCCTGACGGCAATTATGCTGACTGCAGGCTTGTTTATCGTATCCTGCCAGAAAAAATATACTGATCCTCCTGTTATGGGAGAACCGGATGTTGTGGCCAATATCAGTATCAAGGATGTGAAAACCCGCTATACATCCGGAGCGCCGGTAGCAATAACGGATGACGCCATCATAGAAGGGGTAGTATCCTGCGATGATAAAAGTGGTAACTATTACCAGCAGATAGCTATTCAGGATTCTACTGGCGGTATATTATTACGATTGGCAGGTAATAATCATTACAATAATTACCCGGTAGGCCGTAAAGTGTATGTGAAATTAAAGGGTCTTTATCTTGGACAGTATAACGGTACCCTGCAATTTGGCGGAGGTGTGGATACTCCTTATATGAACCAGGGTGGTGTAACGCTGCTTGCATATAATCTCCAGGACAAGCATATTATTAAAGGGGCATTAAATCAACCACTTGTTCCCAAACTGGTTACTGTGTCACAACTCACTACTACGTTACAGGATAAATATGTAAGTACATTGATAAAGCTAGTTGGATATGAATTTTCTTCAAATGATCGGTCAAAGAATTATGCAGATGATGCACAATCAGGAAACAGGATCATACAGGATTGTTCAAATCTTACTGCCAACAGGATAACATTGCGAACCAGCAATTATTGCAATTTTGCTACCTTACCAGTTGCACAAGGTAATGGGGAGATAATTGCTGTGTATTCCTATTTCGGTTCTACCAAGCAGCTGACCATCAGGGATACTACTGATGTACGGTTTACTAATCCCCGTTGTCCAACTGCCAGCGGAGACGGGCAAATAAGCCTGGCAACTTCACCCCTGACATTTAATTTCGATAACCTTGGTACTGCAGGGTTACCAACAGGTGTATATGTAAAAGAAAGTGCTTCAAATTCCTATATTGGTAATGAAGGGTTTGTTTACCAGGCGAATTTTAACAATGGAACTCCCTGGAACCAGACCTCTGCCGGGTTTAAGAATTTTGCATCTGCCACTGGCCTTACGTCCACTGCATCAACAACTGTACAAGCGGCAGCAACTAACAGGGCTCTTGGTTACAGGCAAACAGGAACATTTGGTGATCCTGGTGCTGCCTTTGCTTTCTTACTGGCTAATACAACTGGTAAGACTAACCTGCAACTGGAGTTTAAACTACAATCATTAGATGCTATTACAGCAGGCCGTACCACTACCTGGCGGGTAGATTATGCAACGGGTTTAAATCCGGCTGTCTTCTCTACTGTTACTACCAGCCCGGCACTCATTACTACTACAAATGGTACGTTTTTAAATAATACAGTGACTGTAAACTTTGGAAGCCTGCTGAATAATATTAACCAGCCAGTATGGATCCGTATTGTTACACTGACAAGTACATCAGGTGGTGGTAATAGACCATCTACAGGTGTTGATGATGTGAAGTTTTCATGGAATTAAAAATGGAAATAATTTAATTTAAGACCAATAGGATTTCTCTGCTGAAGAAAATAAACTCAATCATTATGAAAAAAATATTTACGGCTTGCTTTATTCTTTTTTCGCTACTATCTTTCTCTCAGTCGACTACTGTTGTTATTAGTCAGGTTTATCCGGGAGGAGGAAGTAGCAGCACTACGGTCACATATAAGAATGATTATGTTGAATTGCACAATATTAGCTCAGTTGTTCAAGATATAAGTGGATTTTCACTTCAGTATGGCTCTGCTACTGGAAATTTTGGAAATACAGCCACGCAGATTTTTGCCATTCCTGCCGGTACTACCATTCCTTCTGGGGGATATTTGCTTATACAGCTAGGAACTGCAGGAACTGGGGGAGCTAATCTACCGGTTACACCAGATTTGTCATCTACAAACTTAAGTATGGGAGCGGCATCAGGTAAAGTTGCATTAGTTAATAACTCAACTGCACTCGGTTGTGGCGCAACTGCAACTACTTGTACCCTTCCCGCTGCAAATATTATCGATTTAGTATCATACGGCGCATCAAATAATGCAGAGGGTGGTGTTACTGTTAATAACGGCGTTGCTCTTCCAAGCAATACAAATGGGTGTGTAAGGAAAACAAATGGCTGTACAGAAACCGATAATAACAATGCTGACTTTGAAGTTATAGTTGCTCCGGTACCTAGAAATAGTGCATCTCCAGTTCTTTTATGTGGTAGCGCACCAGTTCCATCTTTGTCCGTATCAGCCTTGCCTGCCTTTGGTAACGTATGCATCAACATATCTGCCGGACCGAATTCCTTTACAATTACCGGTTCAAATCTTACTACAGCGGATGTTACAGTAGCTGCTTTAGCCGGATATACTTATTCAACAACGGCAGGAGGTACTTATACAACGACATTAAATATCACACAACCGGGGGGAGCTTTTTCTCAACAGGTATTTGTGAAATTTGACCCTGTTGCTGTACAGTCTTACAATGGAAATATTGCTGTAGCCGGAGGTGGAGTAACAACAGCCATCAATACGGCAGCTTCAGGTGCCGGCATTAATACTATTCCGTCACTGACAACCGGCTCTGCCACAGCTATAACACAGGTTTCAGCAACACTGGCCGGTACAATCACGGCTACTGGCTGTACTCCTGTTACTGTTTATGGAATAGAATACAGTACAACAAGCGGATTCCCCAATGGATCGGGAATACAGGTTGCTTCTACCAATATTTCCGGTGGCAACTATACTTCAGCCCTTGCGGGTCTGACCTCAGGAACGACTTTTTATTACAAAGCTTATGCTACTAATGCTGGCGGTACCGGTTATGGAACTGAGCAATCTTTCACAACTGCCACACCCAATCCGACAATAAATACAACTGCATTGACTGCGTTTGGTAATGTTTGTATCAATGTAACAGCCGGTCCAAATTCGTTTACCATATCGGGTGCTAATCTTACAACAGCCGATGTAACTGTTGGTCCGTTGGCTGGATTTACTTTCTCCACCACAGCCGGAGGAACTTACACTGCATCGCTTAGTCTTACCCAACCCGGTGGCACCTACTCGCAGGATGTATTTGTGAAATTTACACCTGTTGCTGTTCAATCGTATAGTGGTGATATACCTGTAGCCGGCGGCGGCGTAGCTGCAACTGTGAATGTGAGTGCAGCAGGTGCCGGTGTTAATACGGCCCCTTCTGTTAGTACTGGTGGCGCCAGTGCTATCACAACCACTACTGCTTCACTGGCTGGTACTATTGCTGCTGCTGGATGTACTTCAGTGACTGTGTATGGTATTGAATATAGTGCCACTAACGGATTCCCCAATGGTAGTGGTATACAAGTTGTGTCGACTAATATTTCCGGAGGCAACTTTACATCTGGTTTAAGTGGATTAATACTGAGTACAACATATTATTATAAGGCCTATGCTACCAACGCAGGGGGCACTACTTATGGAGTGCAACAATCTTTCATAACAGCGGCACCACCACCGCCGGTATTGACAGCAACAGCATTAACACCATTTGGAAATGCCTGTATAACCACTACTGCCGGCCCCAATTCATTTACTATTAATGGTGCTAACCTGACAGCTGTTGCATTATCAGTTGGTCCATTAGCAGGATTTACATTTTCAGAAATTGCTGGTGGCACCTATGTAACTACATTGGCTATTGCTCAGACAGGGGGTACACAAAGCAAAACTGTCTTTGTGAAATTTACACCAAATGCAGTACAATCTTATAATGGTAATATACCCGTAAGTGGGGGAGGTGCTCCGGTTATTACTGTAGCTGCTTCCGGCAGTGGAGTTAATACACTGGCCACCGTAATTACAGGTGCAGCAACCGGTCTTACAACACAGTCTGCTGTACTGGCGGGCTCTATTTCCGATAATGGTTGCTCTAATGTAACTACTTATGGTATTGAATACAGTGGTGTGAACGGATTTACTAATGGAACAGGTATACAGGTAGCTTCTTCTAATCTTACCGGAGGAAATTTCACTATATCATTATCAGGTCTTGTTCAGGGTGCTACTTATTATTACAAGGCTTATGCAGTTAATAACGGTGGTATATCTTATGGCCTTCAACAGTCATTTACAGTATTGTCAATTAACCCGGGATTCAGCTTATATCCAAGTCCGGTTGTAAGGGGAACCGATGTAAGGTTAACTATGACTGATATCACACCGGGCTATTATGGCTTGTTATTATTCAACAGTAACGGGCAACTGGTATTTCAGCGGAATATGAACATTCAGGCAGGCTTTATCAACCAGGCATTTACAATCCCGGCAACTTTGTCACCAGGTGTTTACACCGCCTACCTTGTGAACCATCTTGCCACTATCGGAACCAGAACTATCCTGGTACAGTAATCAGTATCGTCTGGTTAAATAATAAAAAAGCCTCCTGTTACATAATTGTACCAGGAGGCTTTTCAATTTGGTGTCATTCTGTACCAGCCTTCCGGCTTGGCAAGCAAACGTAAATTCCGTTTAATCAGAATCTGTTTTACTCCGGATGGAGATACAGAATGACAAGAGCTTATAAAGCAATTTGTTTTTGTGTCATCAGCTTACGCAAATTAATTAATCCGTAACGCATTCTTCCCAGGGCAGTGTTAATACTGCAATTGGTGGCTGCGGCGATTTCTTTAAAACTCATATCTGCATAATGACGTAGTATGATAACTTCTCTTTGATCTTCCGGCAAACTTTGCAGCATGTCACGAACCCTGTCATGACTTTGCCTTTTCATCATTACTGTTTCAGCACTGTCTTCAGAAAAATTCAGTACTTCAAAAATATCTTTGTCTTCACCATTACGAATAGTGGGGGTACGTTTTACTTTTCTGAAATGGTCAACACATAAGTTATGTGCTATCCGCATGGCCCAGGGAAGAAATTTTCCTTCTTCGGTGTAGCGGCCACCACGCATGGTATCAATAATCCGGATAAAGGCATCCTGGAAAATGTCTTCCGCTAAATATTTGTCTTTTACAAGGAAGAGGATAGACGTATAGAGTTTATCCTTATGCCGGAGCACCAGGGCTTCTAATGCTTCAAGATTTCCATCCTGGAACAGGTGGATGAGTTCATGGTCGGTTTTTTTTAATAAAGCTTTCATAACTTCTACAGGTTTAGGTTGCACTGTACAGGCATTTGCATGCACAGTTATTCAAATGGATATTGGTTCAAAAAATCGGTTAAAAATAAAGAGTAGAAGTTTGTGCGATAGGCTGTGTGAGTTTTGGGTTTTTCATTTTTTGGATAATTGGAAACTAAAAATAGACCATTTCACGAAATTGCCAAACATTTGTAAAAGCAATATGTAGTATATGCTGCTAAATAAATGTTAATGATTTAGGCTTAAACCCGCATGGGATAAGGCTTTACATTTGCAAGTATAATAATGGAAAAGTCAATAATAGGGAAAAATCCCGCCAAACCGAAGACCGTAATTTCCGCAGAAAATATCCAAATAAGGGGTGCAAGAGTGCATAACCTGAAAAATGTGACGGTGGAAATCCCCCGAAACAAGCTGATTGTTGTTACCGGTGTTTCTGGTTCCGGCAAATCATCACTGACGATCGATACGCTGTATGCAGAGGGGCAACGGCGGTATGCCGAAAGCCTGAGTGCCTATGCCCGCCAGTTTCTGAACCGGATGAATAAACCGGATGTGGATTATATAAAAGGGCTTTGCCCGGCTATTGCCATTGAACAGAAAGTGATCACCCGGACACCAAGAAGTACAGTGGGCAGTATGACGGAGATCTATGATTACCTGCGGCTGCTTTTCGCCAGGATCGGTAAAACGATCTCTCCGGTTTCCGGAAAAGAAGTAAAGAAAGATGATGTGACAGATGTGCTGGATGCTATTATAAAGTTGAAAGAAGGGGATAAGGTTTATATACTGGCCACATTTAAACAACACAAGAACCGGGATATAAAGGAAGAGTTGAATATTCTGGTACAGAAGGGATTTTCAAGAGTCTATTGCCGGGAGCCGGGAGCCGGGAATGAGGGACAGATTTTTAGAATTGAAGAGTTACTTGAATCAAGTGATAAAGAGCTGAAGGCAAAAAAAATTACTCATATCCTTGTTGATAGAATTGTAGTGAAGGAATTTGATGAAGATGATAAACATAGAATGGCAGATTCTATCGGAACAGCATTCTATGAGGGAGAAGGAGATGTATATATTGAAGTAAACGGAAAGAAAGTATTAAACTTCAATAACCGGTTCGAACTGGATGGCATTCAGTTTGAAGAGCCTGTTCCCAATCTTTTTTCTTTCAATAACCCTTTTGGGGCCTGTCCCACCTGCGAGGGTTTTTCGCAGGTACTGGGCATTGATCCCGACCTGGTAATACCAGACAGAAGATTGAGTGTGTATGATGGTGCAGTAGCCCCCTGGAAAGGAGAAAAAATGGATTGGTGGCGTCAGCAATTCATCAAAGTAGCCAGGAAAGTAAATTTTCCGGTTCATAAACCAATTGCGGATTTAACACATAAACAGTATAAAACACTATGGGAAGGTGTGGATGGAATTGGTATCAATGATTTCTTTAAAGATGTGGAGTCGCAGTTGTATAAAGTTCAGTACCGGGTAATGTTAAGCCGCTATCGCGGCAGAACAGAATGCCCTGATTGCAACGGCTATCGTCTTCGCAAGGAAGCACTGTACGTAAAAGTAAACGGCCGGCATATTGGTGAACTGAGTACAATGCCGGTAAAAGATCTTAAAGTTTGGTTTGATATACTGGCCAATAAATTAAGCAGTCATGATAAGGAAGTAGGAAAACGTATATTGATTGAGCTGCATGGCCGGCTGGATACCTTAATAAAAGTTGGCCTGGGTTATTTAACACTCAGCCGCCTGGCTAACTCGTTAAGTGGCGGTGAAAGCCAACGTATACAACTGACAAGAAGTCTTGGCAGTAACCTCACTAATTCATTATATATTTTAGATGAACCTTCTATCGGGCTGCACTCAAGAGATACGGCTAATCTTATAAAGGTTTTAAAAGAGCTGAGAGACCTTGGTAATACAGTGGTAGTAGTAGAGCATGATGAAATGATGATGCGGGAGGCTGATCATATTATTGATATGGGTCCATTTGCATCTCATTTGGGTGGTGAAGTGGTGGCCGAAGGAAACTATGATGATATTATCTCCAATCCAATGAGCCTGACGGGTAAATACCTGAAGGGAGAATTAACCATTGATCCGCCAAAGACTGTTCGCAAATGGAACCGTTCTGTAAAAGTGGAGGGAGCCAGGCATAATAATCTTAAAAATATCACGGTAGAGTTTCCGCTGAATGTATTATGTGTGGTAAGCGGTGTAAGCGGTAGCGGAAAAACAACATTGGTAAAACAGATTTTATACCCTGCATTAAGAAAGATCAAAGGAGAGTTTGGTGATAAGGTGGGATTTCACAAGGCAATTACAGGTGATATTGACGGAATTGGTCAGTTAGAAATGGTGGATCAGAATCCTATTGGCAAATCATCAAGAAGTAATCCTGTTACCTATATCAAGGCTTATGATGAGATAAGGGACCTGTTTGCCAGCCAACCACTTAGTAAGATGAGGGGATTTATGCCCAAACATTTTTCATTCAACGTTGATGGCGGGCGGTGCGATACCTGTAAAGGGGAAGGGGAACAGGTAGTGGAAATGCAATTCCTGGCAGATGTGCACCTTACCTGTGAATCATGCGGGGGAAAAAGATTCAAAGAAGAAGTGCTGGAAGTGAAGTATAGGGATAAAAACATTTTTGATGTACTGGAAATGAGTGTGGATGAAGCAATCAACTTTTTCTATGAAGAGAAAAATTTAGCAAAAGCTATTCAGCCATTAAGCGATGTGGGATTAGGGTATGTAAAATTAGGCCAGTCGTCCGATACATTATCGGGTGGTGAGGCACAACGGGTAAAACTGGCTTCTTTCCTGGGTAAGGGCAGGGCTAATAATAAGATCCTTTTCATTTTTGATGAGCCAACCACCGGGTTGCATTTTCATGATATCAATAAATTATTGGCATCATTCAATGCATTGATTGAACAAGGCCATTCTATTATCGTTATCGAACACAATACAGATGTGATTCGTTGTGCCGACTGGGTAATTGACTTGGGCCCGGAAGCAGGTGATGGAGGCGGTGAGTTGGTTTTTGCCGGCAAACCGGCCGACCTGAAAAAATGTAAACAAAGTCACACTGCTGAATATTTATTATAATTGTAATGACAAATTATTGATCCGGGATAAGTTTTGATTTGTAATCCTTTCGTAGATCTACGATTTTTTTTAATGGTATAAAAAAAGTAAATAAAATAAGCTTGCAAAAGCTGAAACTGCATTATACCTTTACATTTACTAAGTAAAATTCCCATCCACATCCTTCGAATTCCGTACCTGACCTCATCTATTAAGATTCACTATTTTTTTAAACGAACAGCCAGCTGCTGTTTAATATAATCCTATTCCCAATCTCCTCCTGAAGAGTCCGCAATAATCCTTTCCATGCAGAGCCTGTTGATATTTATTAAATATTTTAAAATTACTGAGCATGAGAAAGATTTATTTTTTATTAAACTTAATGTTGTTTGCAACCATTAATGTTTTTGCACAAAGCGAAGGAGATTATCGTTCAAGGAGTGATGGAAACTGGAATTCTACAAATAGATGGCAAAGATATATAGGCGGTTCATGGACAAATGTCACCGACTATCCTGGCCAAAATGCAGGCGCAGGTACGGTAACAATTATGGATGGTGATGATGTTACTTTAAATATTAGCCCATCAAATAGTATTGGTGCACTTATTATTGAAGGTGGAGGTAATGATAGTGAGTTAAGCTTTAATAGTGGACTGAGTCTGAATGTTTCTGGAGCTATTACAATAGGGGCTGGTACCGGGAATAATGATGATAAAATTATTTCAGTTGGCTCAGGTACACTCTCATGTGCATCAATTATTATGGCAGCTACTAATGATGATAATAGAGATTGTGAAATTACGATATCTACTGGCACTGTTACTGTTACCGGTGATATTACAATGAACGGAACGGCAGCAAGAAACGCAATACGTTTTTCAGGGGCCGGTACATTGAATGTGGGCGGCAGTATTTCTTCCGGAGGAGATATTGTCCCAAATGGTGCTAATGGAGGCCTGGTAAATTATAATGGCACCAGCGGAACACAAACAGTTAAATCTGATACATACGCAGATATTACTTTTTCAGGAGGTGCCACAAAAACAATTGCTGCCGGGGGTATTATAATTACAGATGATGCAACTTTTACAAGTGGTATTGTGAATTCATCAGTCACTAATTCAATCACATTTAATGACAATGCAGCAACCACAGGTGCTAACGATGCATCTTTTGTAAATGGTCCAATTGTAAAAAATGGAAATGATGCATTTGACTTTCCTGTTGGTACTATAATTGGCGGAAACCGTTATCACCCTATTAGTATCGGGGCGCCATCTGCATCTACCACGTTTGAAGCGGAGTATATCAGGGCAAGTTCTGTTTTGCTGGAACCGGATTTAAATACTGGTGTTTATGCTGTAAGTGCCTGTGAATACTGGAGACTAGACAGAACAGGTGCTTCTGCTACAGCAGATGTTACCTTATACTGGAATGAATACAGCCCTTGTGGCGGAGCCTATATTACTACATTGACGGGATTAATTGTGGCCTGGAGAGATCCTGCTGATTCAAGATGGGAGAATAGTTTGGGTGGTCCTCAAACTGTTACAAGTATTTCTCCATTTACAACTGGCACACTTCTCAGAACTTCAGTAGAGGCAAATGGATTTGGTTACTTTACATTTGGCAGTGCCAATATTAACGGAAGTCCGCTTCCTGTTAAACTCAGCAATATCAGGGCTTTTGAAAAGCAGCAGGGTATCCAGATCGACTGGACTGCTTACCAGGAGGATAACCTGAGCCGTTACCAGGTTGAACGTTCAGCAGATGGCCAGACATTTATGCCAGTAGGAGATGTGGCAGCCCGTAACCTCGTTATTGAAAGCAACTACAGTTTCTTTGATGCGAATCCATTACCCGGTGTAAATTTCTATCGTCTTAAAAATATTGATCTGGACGGTAAGTCCGGCTACAGTAATGTGGTAAAAGTGAACCTTGACAAGAATATTAAAGGCTTCACTCTCTATCCAAATCCTGTAAGGAGTGCTGTGGTGTCTTTCCAGTCTTCAGATCTTTCGAAAGGAAATTATTCAGTGAATATATTTAATGCCAATGGTCAGCAGGTGTATGCACAACGATTTAATCATAGTGGTGGCTCTGTTAACCAGACCCTTCAATTACCTGCAGGTGTAAGATCAGGAATGTACACCATGCAGTTAAACAATGGCACGATGAAGGTGATGAGTAAAACTTTTATGGTTCAATAAGAAATTGCATAACCAATTTATTAAGGCTGCCTTTTTAAGGCAGCCTTTTCTGTATAGAATGATTTTAAAAGGATTTTTTTCATGTATTGAGTAAAGCTTAGTAGAACTTCTTTTAAAATAGAGTTATATGTAACCTATTGAAATAGCAGAACGCATCGTATTTGTACGAGTAGTAATTAAGTAGATTCACCCTATTTATTAAACATAAGTAAGCAAAAACCATTACAGTATAGTAAGGTCATTTACCTTAGTTGCTTAGAAAAACCTAATGGTTTTTCATTAAAATCTAATAACTATTTGTAAAGCCTTAATTGATGAAAATTCTGTTTGTAACAGTTTTGGCCTTTCTTTTTCTTGATCTGCCTGCGTTTTCACAGGCCACTTATACCTGGAATGTGGCTGGTGGCGGTAGTTGGGCCACAGCCACAAATTGGACCCCCTCAAGATTTTCACCTGCTGCTAATGACATTTTGTTAATAAATAACGGGGGAACAAAAACGATAACAAATGTTCCGACTCAAACAATCGGCAGGTTGACTATTGGTGGCAACTCAAATATCACACTGTCTGGAGCTGGTGGTAACCAAACATTGACTATTGCTAATGGAACGGGGGATGACCTGGTTGTTGAGAACGGGTCATCTCTGATACAAAATAATAATCTTGAGAATATTAATTTATCTGCTAATTGCAGAGCAGATATCAGCGGTTCATTTTCAATAAACAGGTCTTACAATACTAATGCAGCAAATGTTATAACAACTGTGTCAGGAACCCTGCGTCTTGTTTCCAATAATGGTACAATAGTTAATGCTACTCCGGCAAAACTTGTTTTTACAGCAGGCAGTACTTATGAACATTCCCGCAATGGAGGAACAATACCAACAGCTGCCTGGAATGCAGCCTCGACCTGTTTTGTAACGGGAATTACCGGTGCGGCTCCAACGGGTTTAGATCAGTCATTCGGAAATTTTTCCTGGGATTGCACCGGGCAAACAACGGGATTTTTATTGAATGGGGAATTAACAACTGTCAATGGAAACCTTACTGTTGGAAATACCAACTTGTATGGGTTGTTCCTGGCAACTGCCAATAACAGTTCTTATACACTTGATATAGGCGGCGATTTTATAATTAATGATAATGCGTGGCTTTCTATTACTAATGGTGATAATATAACTGCAACTGTTAATGTAGCTGGCGATTTCAATATGACAGGGATAAGTTCTTCTTCTACATTTTTTGATTATCATGCTGCCACCGGTGGCCCGGTCACACTGAATAAAATCATTATGAATGTTGCTGGTGATTTTATACAAAGCGGCGGGTTGTTTGATTTTGCTTACGGCGATTCAAATGCATCAAATTTTACCGAGCTGCATTTGTCCGGTAATTTGACAATTAGTAATTCCGGCCTGATGCAAACGGGATCTGCAGATAATTCGGTATCGAATGGAACCATCATTTTCAATAAATCCGGTATACAAACTTACTTTGCTGCAACACCTGCTAACATTGCCTATGTAAACTATGTTGTGAATAATGGTAGTACTCTTGAGATGCTCTCTGATATCAGTTTGTCCAGTATTGCTACTGCAGCATGGGCTGGCCAGTTTACTGTTAATACTGGTGCTGTCCTTAATATTGATTTAAACAGGATAGTTAGTTCATCAGGGGTAACAGCCGGCGTAAACAATTCGTTTATACTTAACGACGGAGCAGTTATTATTTCTGCTAATCCTGATGGCCTTCAGAATAATGAAACGATTGGTTCTGTTTCCACGGCAATTGCTACAAGAACTTTTCGTAGTAATGCTGATTATGAGTTTAAGGGAGCGGTAACCGGAACATTTATAACTACTCCCATCGCAAATACTGCGAGAGATATTGTTATAAATAATACCAGTGGTAACGTAACACTTAGCCAGCCCATGACTGTCACAAGATCCTTTATTCTGGCTTCCGGTAATTTAATTACAACAATAACAAATCTGCTTACAATAAATGACGATGCTACATCCTCATCGGGCAGTTATTCTCCGGTTCGATATGTAGATGGGCCGGTGCGAAAGATCGGAGATGACGCTTTCACCTTTCCAGTTGGAAAATCTGGTGTATATGCTCCAATCAGTATTTCGGCACCGGGAGCTGTGAATGATGAATTCCTGGCAGAGTATATGCGTACAACTCCTCCAAACAGATTTTCAATAACGGCACCAGGATTAAATCATATTAGTTTTTGCGAATACTGGAATCTGGATGAAATTGGACCGGGTAGTCCCACCGTTAATGTTTCGTTGTCATGGAGCGGATTGAGTCCCTGTAATACGGCTGCATACATAAACGATTTAGCAACGCTGACAGTGGCACAATATAATGGTTCCAGCTGGGACAGCCATGGCAATAGCGGTGGCACAACCGGATCAGGCAGTTTAGGTACTGTAACCCGTAATAATATATCTGTATTTACTCCATTTTCTATTGGTAGCACCAGTGCCGGAACAAACCCGCTAACGGTAAAGTTTTCTTTAGTAAAAGCTTACCCGGCTGGCAATATCAATAAAATTGAATGGACCAACAGTTCAGAAGAAGGAGTAGGTCAGTATGAGGTGGAAAGATCCACAAATGGTATTTCATTTGTAAGTATTATAAGTTTAAATGCCCGTAGTAATGCTGGTACAAGAGAAGATTATGTTATAAGTGATGAAAATCCGTACCCGGATATTTCTTTTTATCGTATTAAGGCAGTAGAAATAAATGGTGAAGTTTCTTATAGCCCTGTTGTAAAAATTATCCGAAATACAACTGCAGATATGAAGCTGCAGGTATATCCTAATCCTGTAGTAAACCGGCAGTTTGTAATACAGTTGCGAAATCAGCAAAGAGGGAACTATCTCTTGAAATTATTTAATAACAGTGGTCAGGAGGTTTATCAAACAAACTGGCAGTTTGCCGGAGGTTCTGCATCGAGGACCATTGAACTGCCATCAGGAATTATTCCCGGAATGTACCATGTACAATTGTCGGCAAATGAATCAATGCTGCAATCCAAAATTATTATCAGGTAAGTAAATGTGGTTTGATAATAGTAACGGCTGTCCCTAGAGACAGCCGTTACTATTTATAAAATTGTAATCTTCGGATTAACGAAGTTTATCGAGGCTTTTTACCAGTTTTTCATCTTTGCGTATGTTACGATATGCCATGAAATAACCGATCAGTATAAATAATGGTAGTACTGAAGTAAGAGCCGGTATTGGTTTGATGAGTTTATTCATTTCCATTACATAGAGAAGGATCAACAGGCCTGCTACCAGGATTCCCAGCAGGCAAAGCCAAATCTGCTGTTTGCGGTTTTTAAAAAGAAAAATAATTACAGTAGATAAGATTAACGATCCCCCGGTCAGCAACAACAGGAAAAAATTACTGCCTGCATCTATCACCGTGCGGACAGGGCTTGGACTGTTTTGCTGCATCTCATCGCCAACCACAAATGGAAACATGAAACTAAAAATGGCTGCTGCAGTTGATAATAACAACCAGAGTGTTTGCTGACGTTGAATCATAACTTACTATTTAGCGTAACAATAATTGAAACTACAACATTATCCCAACTCCGGATATAATGGAAATTGCTGCATAAATGCCTTCACTTCACTTTTCACTGCACCTATAACCTCTTCATTATCTGCATTCATCAATACTTTGTCTATTAACGAAACGACTGTTTCCATATGTCCTTCTTTCAGACCCCTGGTGGTGATAGCAGGCACACCCACCCGTATACCAGAAGTGACAAAAGGTGATTTATCATCAAAAGGTACAGCATTTTTATTGAGAGTGATATGGGCTTTGTCCAGTGTTTCCTGTGCTTTTTTACCGGTCAGGTTTTTATTGCGCAGGTCAATCAGCATTAAATGATTGTCTGTTCCATTACTGATGAGCTGGTAACCCCTGTGTACAAATGCTTTCGCCATAGCTTGTGCATTGGCGATTACCTGTTGACCGTAAGCCTTAAAATCTTCAGTCAGGATTTCACCAAACGCCACGGCTTTTGCAGCAATTACATGCTCCAGCGGCCCACCCTGAGAACCAGGGAAAACAGCGAGATCTAGCAACTGGCTCATGGTCCTTAAATTTCCTTTTGGATCTTTTATGCCCCAGGGATTTTCGAAATCATGGCGCAGCATGATAATACCGCCCCTCGGTCCACGCAATGTTTTATGTGTAGTAGAGGAAACAATATGGCAATGATCGAACGGATCGTTCAATAAACCCGATGCGATAAGACCAGCCGGATGAGCAATATCTGCAAAAACGATAGCTCCAACCTCATCAGCCACTGCACGGATTCGTTTGTAATCCCAATCGCGGCTGTAAGCAGAAGCACCGCAGATGATCATCTTGGGTTTTTCAGCACGGGCCTTTGCTTCCAGTTGTTCATAATCTACAATACCATCTTTGGTTACACCATAATGAATAGCATGGTATGTTTTACCACTGAAATTAGCCGGGCTACCGTGTGTAAGGTGTCCACCCATACTAAGGTCAAGGCCCATAAATTTTTCTCCTGGCTTCATCACGGCCAAAAAAACGGCAGCATTGGCGGATGCACCACTATGTGGTTGCACATTGGCCCAACTGGCATTAAATACTTTTTTTAATCTTTCAATGGCGAGATTTTCAATTTCATCCACCACTTCACAACCGCCATAATAACGTTTGCCGGGATAGCCTTCGGCATATTTGTTAGTAGGCACAGTTCCCATTGCCTGCATTACCTGCAGCGAAGTAAAATTTTCAGAGGCGATCAGTTCGATTCCATTGCGCTGGCGGTCCAGTTCTTTACGTATCAGTTCGAAAACAAGGGTGTCTTTTTGCATGCCGCAAAATTAAGTGAGTAGAAGGAATGAACAGCGGCAAACTGTACAGGATTTTGTTTACGCTAAAAGTGTTACTTTCGTTGGCTTTTGATTAGTTACCCCGGATTAACCTTCGGAAAAACCTTTTTGGCTCATACATGAAAGCTATTATACCAGTAGCGGGAGCAGGCACTAAATTGCGACCGCATAGTTATACCCAACCTAAAGCACTCATTCCCCTTGCAGGAAAGACGATACTAAGCATTATTATTGACCAGTTAAAGGAAGCGGGTATTGATGAGTTTATTTTTATTGTGGGGTACCTGGGTGAAAAAATTGAAGATTATGTAAAGCTCAAATATCCTGACCTGGTGGCTCATTATGTACACCAAACAGACCGGCAGGGTGTTGGCCATGCTGTACGCCTTACCAGGAATCTGGTAAACCAGGACGAAGTTTTTGTTGTGTTGGGCGATACGATCTGCGAATATGATGTGAAGGAAGTGGTGAACAGTCCGGATTCCATGATTGGTGTTCGCAAAGTGGATGACCCCCGTGATTTTGGTGTGGCGGAAATCAATGAGGACTGTTATATTGAACATGTCGTGGAGAAACCCCAGATACCGAAATCGAATATGGCGATGGTGGGTATTTATAAAATAAAAGAAAGCGAACAGCTTTTCCAATGCCTGGAAAATAATATCCGGCAGGGACTCCGCAGCCATGGAGAATACAGCCTGACCGATGCACTTGATTGTATGATCAAGGCCGGGGCTAAATTCAAATCATTCAAAGTAGAGAACTGGTTTGACTGCGGTCGTAAGGAGACACTTTTGGAGTCCAACGCCTTACTGCTTAAAAAATTTGCCCCGCAAACTGATGCAGGACAGTTTGAGAATACAGTGATCGTTCCTCCTGTAAGTATTGGTGAGGGTTGTACTATTAAAAATTCCATTATCGGGCCCAATGTTACCATTGGAGAAAATACTACAGTAGATTATTCTATTGTTAAAGACTCCATTATAGGATCATTTTCCAATCTCTTTGATATTGTGCTGGACGACTCTGTTATCGGAAGCGATACCAATCTTCACGGGGAATCCCGGTCACTGAATATCGGGGATAATACTAGTATTGATCTGGGATAGTTTAGAAGGCAGGTGACCAGAATAACAGATCAGCAGTGATGACCGGATTCATTAGTTATCTTTACTCCTGACTAATGACAGTTAACCCATGACTCGTTTCTCCAATCGGATTACCCAACTCTTCAACATCGACATTCCCATTATTCAGGCCGGTATGATCTGGGCCAGCGGTTGGCGGCTTGCCAGTGCAGTAAGTAATGCCGGAGGCCTTGGCATCATTGGTGCCGGTTCGATGTATCCAGAAGTATTAAAAGAACATATTCAGAAATGTAAAACAGCTACCAATCGTTCTTTTGGGGTCAATCTGCCCTTATTATATCCTGATATTGATAAGCATATCCAAATTATTATTGAAGAAGAGGTAAAGATTGTTTTTACATCAGCCGGAAATCCCAAAACATGGACCAGCCTGTTAAAAGAAAAAGGAATAACAGTGGTACATGTGGTCAGTTCTTCAAAGTTTGCCAAAAAAGCAGAGGATGCAGGATGTGATGCCGTGGTGGCGGAGGGTTTTGAAGCCGGGGGCCACAATGGAAAAGAAGAAACTACAACATTGGTTTTGATTCCGGCGGTGGTGAATGCAGTAAAGATCCCGGTAATTGCTGCCGGCGGCATTGCTACCGGTAGACAAATGCTGGCAGCTATGGTGCTGGGGGCTGAAGGGGTGCAGATGGGAAGTCGTTTTGTAGCCTGCGAGGAGGCTTCGTCTCATATCAATTTTAAGAATGTGGTGATCAACTCAACGGAGGGGGATACACAACTGGCATTGAAACAATTAACCCCGGTCCGGTTGTTGAAAAATGATTTTTTCAGGCAGGTTCAACAAGCAGAACAAAGAGGGGCAACGGTAGAAGAGTTGAGTACGATATTGGGAAGGGCTAGGGCAAAGAAGGGGATGTTTGAAGGTGATTTACAGGAAGGAGAGTTGGAGATTGGCCAGGTAAGTGCATTGCTGGATGAGATTTTACCAGCTGATCAGATAGTGAAAAATGTGTGGAAGGATTTTATGGACGGTTTGTCAAATCCGGTTAAAAAATTATAATTTTAGTCCAAACCACCAAAAAACGAAAAGTGCTGAAGGGTTATTTTAAAACCATTCAAAAAAGTACAATGAAACAAAAATCTATCCTGCTGGCATTTTGCCTACTGGGTTTTGTGGCTGCCAATGCTACTAATGGTCCCGGCGATGGGAAAAAAGATGAGCTGAATGGTATAGTGGTGCATGCTGAAACTAAAAAACCTTTGAAAGATGTAAGTGTTACAGCATACTTATCATCCAGGAAAGAAAAAATTGTTTTAAGTGATTTTGACGGGGGATTTTCATTTGATGAATTGAAACCCGGTACTTATAAGTTTGTATTTGAAAAATCAGGTTTCAAAAGAATCATTAAAGACAAAGTGGTCATCAGGACTGATGAAGCTTTCCAGATGAATATTGAAATGATTCAGCATAGTGATTTTGAAATTATGCCTTCACCGTTTAATGTGGGTGGATTATAAGAAAACTTCAATTCAACTAAAAGAGTCCCGCTAATGCGGGACTCTTGCTTTTCATGGCTGGTTTTGGTAAACAGGATCCATTAATCCATATCTATATCAAAGTCATCATCATCTTTTTCGATACTGAATTTTTTATGCTTATCAAGAAAGTTGCGGTATTTATTATAAGTCTGTTCTGAAGCCTTCTTTCCATTGATAAAGAGTTCGCCGTCCTTATGTTTAAGGGTGTAGCCTTCTTTTTTGTTGATCAGTCCATCACTTTCCAGGCCATTCACAAAATCTTTATATTCTTTTATTTCAGCTTTTGCCTTTTCTATTTCCACTTTTGCTTTTTGTAACTCTTTCTCCATTTTTGGCCCCAGGTCTTTCATTTCTTCTTTTACTTTCTTCATTTCGGCTTCCAGTTTCTTCATATCAATATCTTTCACTTTGTCCAGTTCAGTTTTCATTTTATCCCAGTCCACTTTGGCAAGTGATGCCTGCACTTCCTGCTGGATCTTTGCCATATCAATATCTTTCAATGCATTTGTCAGTTCAGTTTGAATGTTATTCCAGTCGACTTTGGCCAATGATGTTTCGACTTCTTTCTTTATTTTATCGAAGTCCACATCTTTCATGGCTTTTTCTATGTCCAGCCTGATTTTCTCGCCATCTATGTTCTTCATTGCTTCAGCTATTTCTTTCTGGATCTTCTCCATGTCAACTTTCAGGTCGGCATTGTCCAGTTCAGTGAGTACATCATCCAGGTCCCGGACTTTCTTTTCCCTGTCTTTTGATTTTTTAGGAACAGTATCAGTTGCCGATTGCTGGTATTGGCCGGGAGATTGTTTATAGTCCCATGATACAAGACCAATAGTAAGACCGATTGTAAGTAAAACAAGTGCTACCCGCCCGGTTGTGAAGGTTGTTGGTTTCATAAATGAAAAGTTTAATGAATGAGAATTAATTATTATCACGAAATATTTCGTATCAAATATACGATTGATTTCGTATTATATTGTTCTTCCGGACATATAAAGAAAATTTTAACAAAAAATCCATCCGCTGATCGGCGGATGGATTTTAATCAGGTTTATGGGATGCTTAGTTTTTTCTGAAAGCCCAGCGGATCATTTCTTTCCAACTTGGTTTTTTGCCGTACATCAGGATGCCGGTACGGTAAATTTTTCCTGCAAACCAAACTGTAAAAATAAAACCCAGGATCAGTAAGCCCATAGAAAGAGCCAGTTGCCAAACGGGAACTGTTCCGGGAACCCCATAAGGTATTCTCGCCATCATAACAATGGGAGAGCTGAAAGGAATAATACTTCCCCATACAGCAATAGGCCCTGTTGGGTCAGAAATGGCAGCTGTCATGAGTGCAATAGAAATAATTACAAGCATGGTGATAGGGAAACTCAATGATTGTGCTTCCCGCATGTCTTCGTTCACCGCACTGCCAATAGCACCGTATAAGGATGCATAAAAAAAGAAGCCTGCAAGGAAGTAGAAACCAAAGCAAAAGAGGATCAATGGTACGTTTACACTGGCAAACATTTTTTGCATGCTGCCAACCATTTCAGTGGCCATACCACCACCAGCGCCGGAAGCTTTACCAACATTATAGACAATTAAAACAAATGCAATCCACAAAAAGAACTGGGTTAACGCCACCAGCCCGATACCCAAAATCTTGCCCAGCATCATCTGGAAAGGTTTTACGGAGGATACAATGACCTCTGCGATCCTGTTGGTTTTTTCTTCCATTACTCCCATCATTACCTGTGAACCATAAATGAGCAGTATAAAATAGATAAGAAAACCCGCCACATAGCCAATCCCTTCAGCCGTTTTTACATTGGCATTCTCGTCTTTAATATTCCTGGCAGAAACCCTGAGTTTACTTTTTACCAGTATTGTTTGTTTTTCTGTATCTATCTGCAGGCTGTCATTTTTAATTTCATTCCATATCCGGTTAAGTTTAGCTTCTACTGCTGCAGTAGAACCGCTGCCATATGATTTGTTCGCTTTAAAGAAAAGACTGTCCGAACCTTCTTTCCAGTTGATTGCCGGTATAATAATATACCCATCATAGCCTTCAGCATTATGGTCTGCTATTATTTTGTCTGTATTGCTTTTTACAAGTGTGAGTACAGAACTGTTATCAGCAAGGTTTTGTTTATTGATCGCATCAGTGGAGAAGTACCCGGACGAATCAATGACCGCTACATGGAGATTTTGCTTGCTTTTTTCTGCGATGAATCCCATCCCGAATATCAAACCCAGGTACAGCAGGGGAAATAGCAGGGTTGAAATGATAAATGTTTTTTTTCTGACCCTTGTCAGGTATTCTCTTTTTATGATAATCCAGATCTTATTCATGATAGTTGGTTAAATGGTAAATTAATTATGCTTCCACTTTTTGAAACTGGCGGGCTGTTGGGGTTCCTTCCACCAGTTTGATAAAAATATCATTCAGGGAAGGAAGGATTTCATTGAATGAATGAATAGCTATGCCCTGCTGCAATAAGTATTGCAACACATTATTCGGCGTTTGTCCTTCTTTTATCCTTACTACATGAGAATGATCAGCAGATCCCACCAATTCGAAAGGGGCGTTCCCGTTTTGAGAAGAAAGCATTTGTTCTGTGCCTATACTAAAAAGATTTTCTTTAAACTCCTGTTTTACCTGCTTCACGGTTCCGTCCAGTATTTTCTTTCCTTTATTGACCAGGACAATGTGATTGCAGATTTCTTCCACCTGCTCCATTCTGTGGGTACTAAAGATGATGGTAGAACCACTTTTTGCCAGGTTATAGATTTCGTCTTTGATCAGGTTGCTGTTTACCGGGTCCAGGCCACTGAAAGGTTCGTCCAGAATGATCAACTTTGGTTCATGCAGAACAGTGGTAACAAATTGGAGTTTCTGTCCCATCCCCTTTGACAGGTCTTCCACTTTTTTGTTCCACCAGCTTTCCATTTCAAATTTGATGAACCATTTTTTGATCTTGGCCATCGCATCCTTATGGCTTAATCCCTTCAATTGTGCCAGGTACATAGCCTGTTCGCCGATTTTCATTTTTTTGTACAGTCCTCTTTCCTCCGGCATATAACCAATCTGCCCAACGTCATTAACAGGGTCAAATTTTTTACCATCAAAAATGATCTGTCCTTCATCAGGATAGAAAATGCCGGTGATCATCCGGATGAGTGTGGTCTTACCTGCGCCATTAGGTCCCAGCAGTCCGAATATCTGTCCTCTTTCTACATTGAGGCTGATATCATCAACAGCTTTTTGGGTAGCGAAATATTTTTTCAGATTTTGAAGTTCCAGGATTGAAGGCATATAGTTGGTTTAAAGTGTAAAATTAGTAGTCCTTGCGAAATGCTGGGTTTTAATCGGTAAGTGGCATAAATAGAAGCGTGAAATGCATTTATAAGGGTGCATCAGGTTGCTTTAAGTATTGTTATTATTTGTTTAGCTACTTTTTCTCCATCCATAGCTGCACTTACAATTCCACCTGCATACCCGGCTCCTTCTCCACAAGGGTATAGATTTTTAAGTTGTGGGTGTTGCAAAGTAACTGCGTCTCTTGGTATGCGAACTGGAGAGGAGGTTCTGGATTCTGTGGCCACCACTACCGCTTCATTGGTGTAATAACCCCTCATCTTCCTGCCATAATCTTTAAACGCCTGTTGCAGGCTTTTATGAATGACCGGTGGCAAAACGTCTGTTAGCGATGAGGAACGAATCCCGGGTAAATAAGAACAACCTGGCAGGGAAGAAGACAATTTATTTTCTGTAAAATCAACTAATCGTTGAGCAGGTGCTGCAAATTTTCCTCCTCCTGCCTCAAAAGCCCTCTGTTCTACAGATTGCTGGAAGAACATGGCCGCCAAAGGTCCATGTTGTTTAAAAACCTGTATGTCTTTTTCTTCTACGGTCACTACAATGCCGCTGTTTGCGTAGGGATTATTCCGTTTGGAAGGGCTCCAGCCATTTACTACCAGTTCACCGGGAGAGGTGGCAGCCGGTGCAATAATGCCACCGGGACACATACAAAAAGAGAAAACTCCCTTGCCATCCACCTGTTGTACCCAACTGTAAGATGCAGGGGGTAAAAAATCACCACGAACCTGGCAATGGTATTGAGCACTGTCAATCAATGCCTGTGGATGTTCAACCCTTACACCTAACGCAAATGGTTTTGATTCGATCAATAATTTTTTGGAATTTAGTAATTGAAAAATATCTCTTGCAGAGTGGCCGGTGGCAAGAATAAAAGCGTCAGCTTCAAAAACATTTCCATCTGATGTTTTAACACCGGTTATTTTATCCGCATTAATAAGAATATCTGCAACTTTTTTTTCAAATAAAAAATCACCGCCACAAGCCACTATTTTTTCCCGCATGGCTGTGATGATATGCGGCAATTTGTTCGTGCCGATATGCGGATGAGATTCGTATAAGATATTTTCTTCTGCCCCAAAATATACAAACAGGTTAAGGATGCGGTTGATGTCTCCTCGCTTGCTGCTCCGGGTATAAAGTTTCCCATCGCTGTATGTACCGGCACCACCTTCGCCAAAGCAATAATTACTTTCAGGATTCACCTTACCTTCTTTATTTAATATAGCCAGGTCTCTTCTCCGGGCTCTTACGTCTTTTCCTCTTTCAAGCAGGATAGGTTTAATGCCTGATTCAATTAACTGTAGCGCAGCAAATAAGCCAGCCGGGCCGGCTCCTGTTATAATGACTGTTCGTTCAGCATTTTTTACATCTTTGAAATCTAATGCTATCATTTCCCTTTGCTGAAAGGGTTCATTGATATAGGCTTTCAGGGAAAGATTGATCCAGGGCTGCCTGCCCCTGGCGTCAATGGACTGTTTTAGTATAGTAAAACCACTAATCGCAGGTACCTTTATTGCTTCAGCCTTTGCAATATATTTTTTAATAGTGGTGTCATTGGCTGCTTCCGATGGCAGCAATTTGAGTGAAATTGTCTTTTGCATACTGTCAGGTTTTTATCCTGAAAAATTTGATGTAAAGATGCAAATAAAATTCCGGGATAAAATTTTACGATTTCTTGTTGTGATACCAAAATAGTAATACCTTCAAACGAGATCAATAGTTATGCATTCAAGGTTATTTTTTCCAACGGCTCTGCTACTTATTCTTATTGCAGGTAATTCCTGTAATACTACCTACCAGGGACAAGCCCTTCAGTACAAATCTTACCGGATTGCTAATACGCAGCAACAGGATTCAGCGCTACTGACTTTTTTGAAACCCTATAGTGACAGTGTAAACAACAGTATGAACGGGGTTGTGGGCATTGCGGAAATGAGTCTGGATAAAAAGCAGCCTGAAAGTACGTTGGGTAATTTTATGGTGGATGCATTCTATACCATGGCAAAGGAAAAGTATAACACAGAAGTAGATGTTGCTTTTGTAAACTTTGGCGGTATCCGGTTGACCCAATTACCTGCAGGCAATGTTACAAGGGGTAAAATTTTTGAGTTAATGCCTTTTGATAATTTATTAATTCTTCAAAAAGTGAAAGGCAGTGTGCTGCAGCAATTACTTGATCTTACAGCTGACAGGGGAGGCTGGCCAATGGCCGGATTAACCATGCAGATAAAAGATAAAAAAGCTGTCAATGTGATGATAGGTGGCAAACCGATAGATCCTGACAGGGTGTATACGATCGCTAATTCAGATTTTATCGCCAATGGAGGCGATAACGCTGACATGCTTCGTCCTATTCCACAAATAACGAATGGCTACCTGATGCGGGATGCTATTTTTGATTATATCAGCAAATTGAAAAGCCAGGGTAAAAACATTACAGCCACCATAGAAAACAGGGTAACCAATGCTCAGTAGAAAAAAGTTCATACGACAGGCTGCATTGTCCGCAGGGGCTATCATGGCGGGTCCATCAATGCTGGAAGCGGCAGCATATTTCAGCCCGTTGAAGTTAACCATTTTGCACACAAACGATACGCACAGTCGTTTAGAGCCATTTCCAATGGATGGAGGCCGCAACCAGGGACTAGGTGGCGTAGCAGGCCGGGCAAGATTAATAAACCAGATCAGGAAGGAGGAAGAACATGTATTATTGCTCGATGCCGGAGATATATTCCAGGGTACACCCTATTTTAATATATATAAAGGTGAACCGGAAATAAGAGCGATGTCAACCTTAGGCTATGATGCCTGTACTATAGGTAACCATGATTTTGATGCGGGGATGGAAAATTTAGCAACACAACTAACCCGTCATGCAAATTTTCCAATGCTGGTGTGCAACTATGATTTTACAGGAACACCGATGGAGTATAAGACTCAACCGTATAAAATTTTTAAAAAAGGAAATTTAAAGATAGGTGTGTTTGGGGTTGGTATTGAAGGGAAGGGGTTAATCCCTGATAATTTATTCGGGGCCACTAAATATCTTGACCCGGTTCAAAAGGCAAATGAAGTGGCATATGAACTGAAGAAGTTTAAATACTGTGATATGGTTATTTGTTTATCACATCTCGGTAATCAATATAAAGGAAACGATATGGTTAGTGATGAAGTGCTGGCAAAACAATCAGAGAATATTGATCTGATTATTGGCGGGCATACGCATACTTTTTTAAATGAACCGTTGGTATACAAAAATAAAATGGGCAGTGATGTGGTGGTAAACCAGGTTGGTTTCGCCGGTATTATTTTAGGTAGGCTTGATTTTGAATTTTCCAAATTTTCGGGCAAAAAATTAGCAAAAAGTCATTCAATTTCTGTTTCACAAAAATCAGGGGGATAAAAATTTTTTTTTAGAAAAGAAATGGTGATATTCGCCTCCCTGTCCAACTTTTTTTATTGACAATGTGCCAAGGTTTTTAGTGGACAAACTCAGGAACAACTATAGTTAACACGACATAAACTGCTTACTGACTGATGGAGAAAAATGCTGATAAAATCTGGACGAATTGTTTAAAGATCATCAAGGATATTGTTGAATGGCAGCATTACAAGACCTGGTTCGAACCTATCAAGCCTGTATCGCTCAAAAATAATGTTCTCGTCATCCAGGTTCCCAGTCAATTTTTTTTCGAATATCTGGAAGAACATTACGTAAATTTATTAGCGAAGACATTAAAAAGAGAATTGGGCAAAGATGCCCATCTTGAATACCGGATAATGGTTGATAGTGGTAACAGCAAGAATAAACCTGTTACCATGGATGTAAGCGGCCAGGGATTTAAAACTTTTTCAAATAACGAAATGGATTTTCCTTTAGTCATAAATAATCCTGTAAAGAATCCGTTCGTTATACCGGGTCTGAAAAAGATGCAGATCGACCCGCAGTTAAATCATATTTACACATTTGAATCTTTTATTGAAGGTGATTGTAACCGGGTAGCCCGCCGTGCCGGTAAAACAGTAGCTGAAAAGCCGGGCACTAATTCCTTTAATCCGTTGGTTATATATGGAGGGGTTGGTTTAGGCAAGACCCACCTGGCCCAGGCAATCGGAAATGAAGTAAAAAGGCTTCACCCCAATAAAGTAGTGCTGTATGTAAGTTCTGAAAAGTTCATCAACCAGTTCATGGATCATAGCCGGAATAATGCGATAAACGACTTTATCCATTTCTACCAGCTGATTGATGTTTTAATTATTGATGATGTCCAGTTTTTTGCCAAAGCTGAAAAATCGCAGGATGCTTTCTTTGCTATTTTCAATCACCTGCATCAATCGCATAAACAGCTGGTCCT
This sequence comes from Chitinophagaceae bacterium, assembly GCA_016719165.1. Lineage (GTDB taxonomy): Bacteria > Bacteroidota > Bacteroidia > Chitinophagales > Chitinophagaceae > JJ008. Next base: position 93,678 of record JADKAJ010000004.1, read on the forward strand.
TACTTCTGACAAATCACCCAAAGACCTGGAAGGGGTACAGGAAAGATTGTTAAGCCGGTTCCGCTGGGGCTTAAGTGCTGATTTACAGGTGCCGGAATACGATACCCGTATTGAGATCCTTGAGAAAAAAATGAAGAATGACGGGTTGGAAATGCCTAAAGAAGTGGTAAAGTATATCGCATATAATATAAGTAATAATGTAAGAGAGCTGGAGGGTGCCCTGATTTCACTGTTGGCACAATCTTCGCTGAACAGGAGGGAAATAGACCTAGACTTAGCGAAAAAAGTGTTACGGAATTTTGTAAAATCATCCAGCAAGGAAATTACCATCGATACCATTCAGAAAATGGTATGTGAGTACTTTGATGTGCCCTATGATAAGCTTTTGCAGAAAACCCGCAAAAGAGAGATCGTACAGGCAAGGCAGATCACTATGTACCTGGCTAAGGCATTTACCAAGAACTCGTTGAAGACTATTGGTGAACATTTTGGGGGCCGTGACCATACCACTGTTATCCATTCCTGCCAGACGGTGAAGGACCTGATGGATACAGATGGTGTTTTCAGAGAAAATGTATTGGAACTACAGCAGAAAGTGCAACTGGCTGCTATGTAAAATAACTACTGGACGGTTTCAAGGATATTGAAACAAAAGCACCCGGCCGAAAAGTCGGGTTTTTTATTGCCAGAAAAGAAAAACTGTATTGTGGGGAAAGCAATTAATCTTTATTTTTGCTTCCCCTTGAATAAAATGTGTTGGAGAGGTGCCTGAGTGGCCGAAAGGGCCGGTTTGCTAAACCGTTGTACGGACTTAAATCTGTACCGAGGGTTCGAATCCCTCCCTCTCCGCAAAAGCCCGGTTTCAATCTGGTGAAACCGGGCTTTTTTTATAAACATATCAGTTATAATGCATAAGGAAATTAAATAATTGAAACACTGGTTCTTCTTATTGCATTTTATAAGCCGCTATACAATTTTATCTTGATAATTCATGTAGTATTAGAATGATTTTTTCGGTTAGAGAAGAAAATTTATACCCATATTTTGATATTTTTCAACTTTAAAAACTGATAATTTTTATTAATACTCAATGTTTGCATTTAATGATATTAAATGATAAATTTGAATCGCAGTAAATGTTAATTTTCACATCAGACAGGTAATTACTTTTTCAACTTTCGTTTTTTTAGTAGATAACAGACTGCACGATTAGTAGCATACAATAACTTCATTTGCCCAGGGCATTTGTTGTGTTGTTCTGCACCGATTACCTCCTCCCTCAGTGATCATTTGAAGGACATTATCCTGAAAAACACCATTTCTGATTTCCCTTATCCTTTGCTGCTCAATGCAGTGCTGATGAATTTGTATTGACTGAACCCTTTTACAGTAGTAAAAGGAAATTTTGATATTATTACTACAAACCAAACATGCTGAAATGAGAAAGTACTACGCTTCAGGATTTAACGCTATGCTCCTTTTGTTTTTTGCGCTGTTATTTTCTGTAGGTCGCCTGAACGGGCAAACAACACTTACAACATTACCCAACCCTCCTTATAATGGCGGGAATTCTCTGGGTTCACCTGCACAGGTGAGTTTTGTAATAGAAAATACCAACGGATTCCCGGTATTACTTACAGCCATTTCAAATTGGTGTACCACTGCAGAAAATAATTCGACATGGCAGTTGTATTATACTGCCAGTGCATTGTCGGGTACAGCAACAGATGTAACTGCCGCCCCCTGGACATTGGCAGCAACTTCATTAGCAACACCGGTAGCAGCTTCCGGTATCACTCCGCTTAACTTCCCCGGTTTGGGCTTTACCATACCTGCCGGCACCCAATACCGCTTTGCATTACGTAATACAGGACCTGGTAGCACAAGATACTCGGGTACAGGTACTGCTATAGCACCCAATACCTTTACAGGTGGTGGCGTGAATCTTAAATTGGGAGATGTGCAAATTGCAGGACAGAATGTAGGTTATGGTGGATCTGGAACAGCACTTACACTTACTCCTCGATATTTTACAGGCGCAATTACTTTCTCACCTGCAGGTCCTTGTACAGATCCACCGGTTACCGGAACCGTTACTGCAAGTCAAAACCCGGTTTGTTTGAATACCAACTTTAATCTGAACCTTGTAGGAGGCACAGGAGGCACGGGCCAGACGTATCAATGGCAAATTTCACCAGATAATACTACCTGGACCAATATCACCGGAGCAACAAGTGCTTTTTATACCACTTCTCAGACATCATCTAATTATTACAGGTGTGCGGTTACTTGCGGAGCCAATACAGTCAATTCAGGAAGCCTGCAGGTAGTTACTCCTGCGGCGGTTTCAGGAACTTTCACTATCAACAGTGCATTACCAACAGGCGGTACTAACTTCCAGTCTTTTAATGCCGCATATAATTATATATCATGTGGTATAAGCGGGCCGGTAGTATTTAATGTGGATCCTGCTTCGGGTCCGTATACAGAACAACTTATTATTAACCCGGTTCCGGGAGCATCAGTGATCAATACGGTAACATTTAATGGTAATGGCAGAGTATTGCAATTCACTTCGACCAACACCAATGAAAGAGGTGTTATCAAGCTTAACGGGGCAGATCATTTTATTTTTGACAGCCTTACTATTAATGCTACAGCTACCACAACTACAGAATACGGTTTTGCTGTTCAGTTATTGAACAACGCCGATTCCAACATTATAAGAAAATGTATAATTAATGTGACTGATGCACAGACTTCTACTAATCATGTGGGTATCTCCATCAGTGCCAGCGCCACCTCAGCCACCGGTACCGGCAATGCTGAGTGTGACGATAACCTGTTTGAGTTGAACACCATTACCGGTGGTTATTACGGAATTACCAATGTGGGCAGCACTACGGTGGCTAACCAGCGCAATAAGTTTATCCGGAATATCATTAAAGATTATTACCTGTATGGTATTTATACCAGTGGCACTTTCACTTCTTTAATAGAGGGCAATGATTTTAGTCGCCCGGCCCGTGCCAATATTGGTACTGGAACTTCTTATGCTATTTATTTCACCTCACTTAGCACCAGTGCAAGAGTCAATGGAAATTATATTCATGGTTTACTGGATGTGAATACAGCCAGTACGAATGATGTTTACGGTATTTATTTTACCGGGGTGGATGCTATCGCAGGTCTGGAGAATATCGTTAGCAACAATGCTATCTATGACATAAAGAGTAATGGTACTATCTATGGTATTTATAATGCCAGCTCAGATAATATATTCTACTACCATAACACTATTTCACTGGATGACGTGGCGAGTACCACCACCGAAGTAACCCGTGGTTTTTATCAGACAACTGCGGCAGCAGGAATAGAATTTAAAAATAACCTTATCACTTTGCGCAGGGGAGGAACCGGCCAGATGCATGGTCTGTTTTTTAATACTACCACTTCCACAATTGTTTCGAATAACAACAACGTATTTTTTACTCCGGCTGCTAACGTTTTTTATGGTTCATGGGGAACAACCGGCCAGGCAACTCTGGCCAACTGGCAAACGGCTTCTTCACAGGATGCGAATTCAGCATATATAGATCCTGCCTATACTAACCTTGGTTTAGGAAATCTGAAACCAACGTCTGCCGGAATGAATGACCTCGGTGCTCCGGTTGGAGTCATTGCAGATATTTTGGGAGTATCCAGAAGTGCCACCACCCCTGATATTGGTGCCTGGGAGTTTGATGTGGGCGGTTGTACTGCGCCTCCAAATGCCGGTGATGCCACTGCAAGTATCAGTGTACCGATCTGTCCAAATGAACTGGTTGCACTGGGTCTTGTAAATAATACTTTTGGAACCGGTCAAACTTATCAATGGCAAACAGCCACAACGCTGGCTGGTCCATGGACAAATATTGGGCCTTCGCAGAATAATCCGGCCTATAGTGTCAACCCAACGGTTACTTTATATTACCGTTGTGCGGTTACCTGTAGCGGATCAACCACTTTCTCTACCCCTGTACAGGTAGTGGTAAATGCTTTATTCCCTGCCGGAACTTATACTATCAATAGTGCATTACCAACAGGCGGTACCAACTTCCAGAGTTTCAATGATGCTGTTTTCGCTTTGCGTTGCGGAATTGGCGGTCCTATTGTATTTAATGTTGTAACCGGATCTGGTCCTTATAATGAACAAGTGATCATCGGGCAGATACAAGGCTCTTCTGCTGCCAATACCGTTACTTTCAACGGGAATGGTGAAACTATCACTAATCTTTCAACGAATACGAATGAAAGAGCTGTCATAAAACTGAACGGAACTGATCATTTTGTATTTGATAGTTTAACGGTGGTGCCGCAGGGCGCTGCTACTACAGAGTATGGTTTTGGATTCCATTTGCTGAATAGTGCTGATTCCAACATTATCCGCAATTGCGATATCAATATGAGCACCACTACTACGTCTACCAATTTTGCTGGTATAGTTTCCAGTGTGGGTACAACTGCCACAACAACCGGTACTAATCTGTCGGATTACAACTTGTTTGAGAATAACGAGATCACCGGTGGCTATTATGGTATCACTTCAGTGGGAAGTACCACTTCAGCTGTTGGTAATAATGCGATGGTGAGAAATACCATTAAAGATTTTTATGCCTATGGTATTTATTTATCAGGCAATTTTAATACACTGGTTGAGAAGAACAATATATTCCGGCCTGCCAGGACAACTTCCACTACTACCTATGGTATCTATGTCACATCACTGAATACCGGGGTTAAACTATCCAAGAACAGGATACACAACCTGTTTGATGGCGCACCTACTGCGACAAGTACTTCTTATGGTATTTATTTTACCGGCGTAGATGCGATTGCGGGCCTGGAGAATATTGTCAGCAATAATGCGATCTACAATATGAATGGTAATGGCACCCAGTATGGTATCTACAATACCAGTTCAGATAATGTATTTTATTATTATAATACTGTGAACCTTGGTGATGCCTCTGCCACTACCACCAGTGATGCTTATTGCTTCTACCAGACAACTGAAGCAGCAGGTATTGATCTGAAGAATAACTTATTTAGTATGACAAGAGGCGGTAATGGAGATAAATTCTGTATGTATTTTGCCACGGCCGCTACTACATTTACATCTGATTATAATGGCGTATTCAGGAATGCAGTTAATTCACATGTTGGCTATAATGGTTCTAACCAGACAACATTGGCCAACTGGCAGGCTGCTACTACGCAAGATGGCAATTCTGTATCGGCTAATCCATATTATACGGATGCCGCTGCCGGAAACTTGGAACCAAGAACACCTGCATTGGATAACGAAGGAACTCCTGTAACCGGAATTACTTCAGATATCCGTGATGCAGTGCGTAGTGCCACCACACCGGATATCGGTGCATGGGAGTTTGCAGTACCAGTTTGTACAGCACCCCCAACAGCCGGTTCAGCAACAGCTGTTCCGAATACCGGTATTTGTTTGGGTACCCCGATTGACCTTGACTTAAGTGGCAACTCTATTGGCTCTGGTCAAAGTTACCAATGGCAATTTGCCACAGCTGCTGCAGGACCGTATACTAACCTGGGAAATCCAAAGCTTTTCCCGGATACAACAATTCTCGCCAGCGGTACTTTCTGGTATCGTTGTGTTGTGACCTGTAGTTCACAGTCGGCTAACTCAACGCCGGTGCAGGTAAATATGAATCCTCCTTTCCCGGCTGGTGTATATACAATCAATAATACCATACCGACCGATTACCCGGGAGGCAGCAACTTCAATTCATTTGTAGAAGCAGTGTCAGTAATGGAGTGTGGTATTTCCGGGCCAGTTACTTTCAATGTAGCAGCGGGTACTTATTCCGAGCAGGTGAGAATGCATCGGATCACCGGCGCTTCTAATACAAGCCGTGTTACTTTCCAGAGTGCTAATGGTAATCCTGCTTCTGTTATTTTAACTTATGATGCGACCAATGCAGCAGCTAATTATGTATTACAGTTAGACAGCGCCAGTTATATTACTTACCGGAACATGACGATCACTGCAATCAATGCCACGAACGGAAGGGCAGTGGATATAGCCAATTTAGCATCTAATGATAGTTTGGTAAATAATATCATTAATGCACCAACTGCTACCGGTACTGGTACAACAGTGGTGGGTATTCATGCGGCTAATCTCGCCGGTGGTGATCATACCATCAAAGGCAATACAGTGAATGGTGGTGTGACAGGTATCTATTTTGGTTCTACCACTACTTCGCCAAGTGCTTACAACTTTATAGATAGTAATACGGTGACTGGGTCATATTATTATGGTATTTATAATTCAAATACACGGTTTACCTCTGTAAGCAAGAATACCGTTACAGTAGCTGCTCCAAGAAATACCACTACTTATGGTATTTACCTGACCAGTGCTGATTCAGCTTACCAGGTAAATAATAATAAGGTTGATATCAACGGGACCACTTCAACTACATATGGTATTTATCTTACGGGATGTGGTGCCACCGGTCATACCGGAAGTGTGTCAGGTAATAAAATAACAGGACTTACAGGTATAACCGGAACATTGTATGGATTATACCAGACTTCTTCAATTGGTAACTATACAAAGAATAACGTTATTAATATCAACACCAGTGCTACGACAGCTTACGGTCTGTATTCTACAGGTGGCAATGGTATCAAATATTATAATAATTCTGTGCAGAATGCATCTCCTGCTGCGGGTACTACAAATATCGCAGCATATATAAGTCATACTACTTCATCTGCCGGAGTAGGAGATATTAGAAACAATATCTTCTCGCATACTGCCAATGGAATAGCGGCTAATTATTTGAATGTAGCAAATATTTATACCGACTTTAATATGTTCTATACAGCTGGTGCAACATTGATCAGGCAGAACACAGTAAACTATGCTACGTTACAGGATTGGAAGAATGGCCAGAACTGGGATTATAATTCTATTGTATACACTCCTGCCTTTGCTGCGGGTAATGAATTACAACCTGATGTTACTAACCCTGATGTATGGGCTATGCATGGCCGTGGTGTTCAGATAACTGATAATGCAACAGATATTAATGGTAATGCAAGACCTACAACTTTGACTACAGGTGTTCCTGATATGGGAGCTTATGAGTTCCTGCCAACTGTACAGCCGCCTGTATTGCCTGCCACACCTGCTGCTCCTGCTGCAGGTACCACGCAGGTATTTATGTTTGGTACAGATACAGTGCAAAAAATAACATGGGCGCCTGCATCTACTGTTCCAACAACTGTGGATGTGAGAAGATACTCAGGTATCATTCCTCCGGGTTTGGCACCTGGTCAGCAATCCATGTATTATTATACAGATGTGGACATAACTGGAAGTGCACCAACCAATTTTACAAACCAGCAATACTATATAGATCCGTGGATGAGGGATATACCATCAGAACCAACTGTAAAATTGGGCCGCACTAATACAGCAGGTACCTGGCTGGTAGCATCCGGTAGCGTGGTAGATGACCTGGGTAATGTGATCACAGAAAGCAATCTCAGCTTCCTTGATAAATTCACAGGTATGACAGATGGCGTAGCACCTCCACCGGCTGTTCCTCCTGTCTTTACACTGGATACTTCTAACAGGGGTAAACGCTTCTGGGTAGGTTATGGCCACCACTATGGATTCAGCAGCAACTCACAGGACATGGCACTTTACCTGAGTGCAGAAGATTCAGCCAACGTTACCGTGAAAGTAAACGGAACGAACTGGGTACGTACTTATGCTATCCCTGCGAATACAGTAAGAGTGAGTGACTTTATGCCAACATCAGGACTGGTGGATGCAAGATTAACAGATGAAGGACTCTTCAATAAAGGTATCAGTATTGAAAGTGATGTGCCTATTGTTGCGTATGCTCATATCAGTGACGGAGCCAATTCCGGCGCCGGTATGTTGTTGCCAACCGGTGTATATGGTTATGAATACAGATCACTGAACTCCCGTCAGTACTATCCAACTGGTGGTGCAGGTTCTTACTCCTGGATGTTTGCGATTGCAGATCATGATAGTACATTGGTTGAAATAACTCCGTCTGTTACAACGAAAGGTGGTCGCCCAGCCGGTGTACCGTTCCAGGTATACCTGAAGAGAGGGGAAGTGTATAACGTAATGGGTACTCAAGCCACCGGTGGACAGGGAACTGATCTTTCCGGTTCAACAATCAAATCAATTCCAAATGCCAGTGGTAAATGTTACCCGATAGCAGTCTTCTCCGGCAGCAGCCGTACTGCTATCTGTAATACAACCAATGGTGATAATATGATACAACAGGTATTCCCGGCCAGCGCATGGGGAACCAAGTACCTGACTTTTGCCACCGCCAATTCTGCTTCCAATACCAATTACAATTCCAATGGCTGGAGAGTGATGGTAAAAGATCCGGCTACAGTGGTAAGGAGAAATGGTGTGATACTTGACCCTGCTACTTTGGTAGTGCCAGGTAATTATTATGAGTTCTTCGTTGGAAATAATACCGGTGCTAATACAGCCAGCTTTATAGAGGCTGACCAGCCGGTTATGGTAGCACAGTATATGCTGTCTACCAGTGGAACAGGTTGTTCAGGTGTGCCTGCACCAACTGGTAATGGTGATCCTGAAATGATCTATATAAGCCCGATAGAGCAGGGTATCAAAAAAGCAAGGTTCTATAACACCAACAATAATTCGATCACTTCTAATTATGTGAATGTTATATTACCGACAGCTGCATTGCCAAGTTTGCAGATAGATGGCAGCACTACATTTACAGATGTGTTTGCGCATCCTAACCTGGCAGGTTATACTTGTGTAAGACAAAACTTTGCCGGAGCAGCAGCTCAGCATTATATTACCTGTGACTCTGCATTTACTGCAATTACATATGGATTGGGTAGCGTGGAGAGCTATGGTTATAATGCCGGTACACTGGTGAAAAATCTCAGCGCAGTTCCATCGTTCAATAATGTGTTTAATACAAGTGGTACTAACACTTATACCTGTAAGGGAACACCATTCCGCCTGAGCCTGCAGATCTCTGTAAAACCAACACAACTGGTATGGCAGCTGAGCCAGGTGAATAATGTAACGCCAAATGTCAATGTAACACAGCTGAACCCTGTGCCTACTGACTCTGTAACGGTGAACGGTAAGAAGTTCTATATCTATACACTGGCCCAGCAGTATACTTTCAGCCAGGTAGGTACTTACAATGTACCAATCACCGTGTTCCATCCAAGTATTGAAGGTTGCGGTGGTTCAGTAGAGATCGCATTACCTGTAACTGTAATTGCAGCACCAGTTTCCAATTTCACTACCAATTTTAGCGGTTGTGTGGGTGATGCAGTACAATTCAACGCTACAACAACTACAAGCAATGGGGTACCGACCAATCAATGGACATGGGCATTTGGTGACGGTAACAATGGTGCCGGTCAGAACCCGGTTCATACTTATGCAACAGCAGGAACATACAATGTATCACTGAGAGGTATTGCTGATGACGGTTGCATCGGTGATACAACCAAACCGGTTGTGGTGAATCCAAAACCAACAGGTGCCATCACACAGGATACGGTGTATGTATGTAATAACGCCAGTGCTACCTTTACGGTGCAGAACCCTGTAACGGGTGATACCTACAATTGGTATAGCGCCGCAACCGGTGGTTCATTACTGGGAACAGGATCAACTTTTGTTTTGAATAATGTTACCGGTTTTGTGAATGTATACCTCGAAGTGATAAGACTGGGTTGCGCCAGTGCTACCCGTGACAGGGCCACTGCTGCTATATTGCCAACATTACCGGCACCTGTTGTAACTGTAGATTCTGTAAGCACCAATACAATAGTATTCAGATGGACAGCCGTTACAGGTGCTGCCAGCTACCAGGTATCTACTAATGCCGGTGGTACATGGTCAACACCATCATCTGGTCCGCAGGGGTTGACGCATACAATAACAGGTCTGCCTCTGGGAACTTCAGTTACACTCCTGGTGAGGGCACTGGGTGGTTGCTTACCGGCAGTCTCACAGCCTGCTACAGGGCAAACAGTAACAGACCAGGTATATATTCCGAACAGCTTTACTCCAAATAATGACGGGCTGAATGATGTGCTGCGGGTGTATAGTAATGTGATCCGCAGTATGAAGTTTGTAGTGTTCAACCAGTGGGGTGAGAAGATTTTTGAATCAAACAGCCAGTCGGTGGCATGGGATGGTACACATAAAGGAAAACCACAACCATCAGGAGTATATATCTATGTATGTGATATTGTCCTGAACACTGGTGAAAGGATACAGCGCAAAGGATCGATCAACCTGGTGAGATAAAATACAAGATCAACGTACCGTATTAAATGAAAAGGAAAACACAAATACTATTCTTCACTGCCAGCCTGTTATTGACAGGCTGGTTAGAAGGGTATTGTCAAAACATTACAAATAAAGGCAGAGATTTTTGGGTTGGTTATGGACATCATCAGTTCATGGAGCCTGGTCAATCCAATGGACAGGATATGATTTTGTATTTCAGTGCGGAGCAGGCTGCTAATGTAGTAGTAACAGTACAAGGCAGAACAGCAGTACAAACATTAAATTATGCGGTACCTGCAAATACAGTTATATCATCTGCAGTAATGCCGAAAGCCGGACCAAATGATTGTCGTTTATACGATGTTCCTCCAACTTTCGGTGGAAATGGAGGAGAGGGATTATTTGGCATGTCTATTCATATCGTGAGTGATGTGCCTATTGTTGCCTATGCACATATTTTTGGGAGTGTGTCTTCAGGGGCTACAATGCTGATGCCTGTTGAATCATGGGGTTATTCTTATATGTCAATAAATAGCCAGCAAATAGATGCAGGCGGTCCTGGTTTTTCCTGGGTTTATGCAATTGCTCAACATGATAACACAGTAATTCAAGTTACTCCATCTGTTACAACCAGATTAGGTAAACCTGCCGGTGTACCTTTTAATATTACACTCCAAAGAGGGCAGATATATCAATTTATTGGTCAGTCAGATGCAGGTGGTAATGGAAACCAGTTTACTGGCTCTACAGTAAAATCGATTGCAAATGCTGCCGGTGATTGTTATCCAATTGCCGTTTTTTCCGGGAGCAGCAGAACAAAGGGAGAACAAGTGCCATGTGGGTCAAGCTCAGGCAGGGATAATGATATGCAACAATGCTTTCCAACCCAGGCTTGGGGTAAAAGATATCTAACTGCGCCATTTTCAACTTCTTCCGGGCCTTCAACAGCTGTAATATTGAATGCCAGCACATTTCAAACAAGTGTCTACAAAGTTGCAGTAAAAGATCCAACAACAGTAGTTAGAAGAAACGGAATTATTCTAACTGGTCTTATTAATAACAGTTATTATCAGTTTTCAAGTAATACTGCTGATTATATTGAATCTGATAAACCCATAATGGTTGCACAATTTATGTCTGGAGCTGCAGGATGCAACTCCGGAACATGGGGCGATCCTGAAATGGTTTTTTTAAGTCCTGTCGAACAAGCAATAAAAAGGGTTGGTTTTTACAGAAACACAAGACAATCAATTTATGCAAATTATGTAACAGTAATTATTCCAACGGCTGGTGTATCATCACTTAGAATCGATGGGTCGGCTACATTTAATCATACATATACTCATCCGAATTTACCGGGATATTCAATTGTTGTAAAAGGATGGCAGGCAGCACAGGCTCAATGCCAGATGTATAGCGATTCTGCTTTTACAGCAATCACTTATGGTTTAGGAAGTGCTGAAAGTTATGCATACAATGCCGGTACCTATCTAAATAATCTGAATGCAATTAGTCACACACAAAATACACCTGATCCGACTGTTCCTCAACACCCTTATACTTGTGTCGGGACACCAATTAAACTTTCTGTGTTAATGGCTTATCAGCCAACCCGGTTAGATTGGTTTTTAAGTCAGCTTGGCGCCAATATTATTCCTAATACAGACATTATTGATAATGCCCCGGTTTCCTCCGGTACAGTTGTAGTAAACGGAATTACTTATTATAAGTATACTTTACCCGGTACTTATATTTTCAATGCCGCTGATACATTTGATTTGCCTGTAAATGGTTATCACCCAAGTATCGAAAATTGTTATAACAGAGAGAATCTTACTATATCATTTATTGTGAAGCCTAAACCACTGGCTGACTTTACGTTTAGTCATACCGGGTGTACATTGGATCCTGTTAACTTTTCTGGTGTGGCTTCCACCAGTAACGGTTATACTATTCGTGATTACAACTGGACATTTCCTGGTCCTGCTACTGCTACAGGGCAAAACGTAATCAGGATATTACCACCAGGTATACATGACATCAATCTTTCCGTTGTTTCCAATGAAGGTTGTGCCAGTGATACCATGAAACGTATTACGATTTATGATAAACCACCGGGTGATTTTATGGTAACTCCTGCTAATTTATGCGAAGGCAGCCAGTTTACTATTACCGATACATCATCCGCAGCAATAGCTGTAAATGAATGGTACTGGGATTTTGGTAATGGTGTTACGCAGGTTGTTACAAATGGTCCATCTGTAACTTACACTTATCCCGCATTTGGTACTTATACAATTAAACATGTGGCCCGTTCCAGCGCCAGTTGTGTAAGTGATACGGTGAGCAGGGTAGTGACCGTTTATGCCAAACCTGCAGTCTCGTTTACCAATGATGCAGCCGGTTGTTTGTCTCCGGCAGGATTGGTACAGTTTACCGGTACTGCTACAACCCCTGACGGGCAAACTATAAGTACCTATGCCTGGAACTTTGGTGATCCAAATGCAACACCCGGCAATCCGAACACTTCGGTACTGCAAAACCCGACACATAATTACCAGCAGGGAACCTATACGATCAATTTCAGTGCGACAACTGCTAATGGCTGTACAGAGAATACAACACAAACAGTCACCTTTAATTTAAAACCTGCTCTCACTTATCCATTGCTGAATGCAGTTTGTGAAAATGCGCCAGCTTATTCTATTGCGAATGCAACTGTTACAAATGGTGTAACAGGTACAGGCATTTACGAGGGGCCGGGTACTACTGCAGCAGGTCTGTTCACACCAGCAGCCGCCGGCTATGGCACACATACTATCTGGTACAAGCTTACTTCCGGTGCCGGTTGTATTGATTCTGTTTCGCAAACCATACTGGTGCATGCAAGACCGAGAACAAACTTTACAATCCCGGCCAGTGGTTGTCTACCAGCTAACGGACAGGTACAGTTTACCAACAGCAGTACTATTCCTGATGCACAAACTATGACATGGTTGTGGAATTTCGGTGATCCGAATGCGACACCAGGAAATCCAAACACATCAACAGCACAAAATCCGGCACATAACTATTTGGAAGGAACCTATACGATCAATTTACTGGCAACTTCCGCTAACGGCTGTGTGAAGGATACAAATATCACTACCAGTTTTGCTGTAACACCATTACTTTCTTATGCTGCATTACCTGCAGTATGTGAAAATGCAGCAGCTGTTTCCGTGGCTACCGCCAACGTTACAAATGGTGTGGCGGGTACAGGTGTATATAGTGGTCCGGGTACTGATGCAGCAGGTATGTTTAATCCTGCTATAGCTGGGTATGGAATACATACGATCACTTATACTTTCACGTCAACCGGTGGATGTGTACAAACAACCACACAGAACATTCAGGTGCATGCAAGACCGAGAACCAGCTTTACATTACCTGTTGCAGGTTGCTTGCCTACTACAGGACAAGTACAATTCACCAATACCAGTACCATACCTGATGTGCAAACCATGACATGGTTGTGGAATTTTAATGATCCCAATGCAGGTGGAGCTAATCCAAATACATCAACAGCACAAAATCCAACACATAACTATTTGGAAGGTACCTATACGATCAATTTACAAGCAACTTCCTCTAATGGATGTGTGAAGGATACGAATATTACAACCACTTTTGCGGTAACACCGGCATTATCGTTCCCGGCATTGACAAATGTATGCCAGAACCCGGGTGCAGCACCATCTTCCATTGCATCAGCATCAGCAACGAATGGTGTAACAGGAACCGGTGTATACATTGGTCCCGGAGTAAATGCCGCCGGGTTGTTTGACCCCAATGTGGCAGGCCCGGGTGTACATACCATTACCTATACTTTTACTACTGCTGGCGGATGTACCGGTACGGTGAATAATACAATTGAAGTTTACCCGAGGCCAACAGCCTCCTTTACTGCCAGTGGTAATAACGGCGCTTGCCTGGGACAGGCAGTTACATTCACGAATACATCTGCTGTTCCATCCGGAACCATCACTACCTGGAACTGGAATCTTGGGGATGGCAATACTCCATCTTATACCAATGGCAATCCATTTACGGTTAACTATACATCGGCTAACACGTACAATGTGCAGTTAGTAACAGTGAGTGACAGGGGATGCTTTAGTGAACCTGTTTCTCAAACAATCCGGATAAGCCCGTTGCCGGTGGCAGACTTTACTGTACCTACCGGTATTTGTATGCCGGGTGGCACTGCTGCTTTCACTAACCTTACTGCGGTAGCTGATAATTCTGCATTGACACATGTATGGAATTTTGGTGATGGTAATACATCAACTCTCACTAATCCTTCACATGTATACGCCGCATCTGGTAATTACAATGTAACATTAGTATCGACTTCTGCTTTCGGATGTGTGCAGCAGGTTACTAAACCAATGAATAGTTTCTTTGATAAACCACTGGCTTCATTCAGTGTATCACCACAGGAGCTTTGCCAGGGTGCAGATAATGTGTTCACCGATGGCAGTTCCGCACCAAACAGCACCATACAATCATGGGCATGGAACTTTGCTGACGGCGGTACATCTTCTGCAAGCAATCCTACCAAACGTTTCAATACGCCGGGAGTGTATAATGTAAGGCTGACAGTAACGAATGCAGTGGGTTGTGTTTCAGAACCTTTTGTATTGCCGGTAACGGTACACCTGCAGCCGGTAATTGATGCGGGCCAGTCTTATGTACTGCCACAGGGAACTGTATTGCAATTGAATGCCACTGCAAATTCATCTAACCTGGTTTTCAACTGGTCTCCTGGGTTTGGATTAAGCAGTACTTCAATACTGAACCCGACACTGACAGCCCTCCAGGATCAGGTATATACACTCACAGCAACAGGAGATTTTGGTTGTACAGCTACTGATCAGATGACAGTGAAAATTCTGAAGCAGGTAAAAGTGCCGAATGTATTCTCACCCAATGGAGATAATATACATGACCAGTGGATGATACCTAACCTTGGTGACTACCCGGGTTGTACCGTAGAAGTATTTAATCGCTATGGTCAGCAGGTATATTTTTCTGCTGGCTATGGTAATCCGTGGAATGGAACGTACAAAGGAAAAGAACTGCCTGCGGGCACTTATTATTATATCATTCAGTTGCAAAATGGATTCAAGCCGCTGAGCGGATCGGTAACGATCATCCGGTAGTTAATATAGCAACTGAACAGAGGTAAAATTTTTAATGAACCAAAATTAAATGTGATGCGAAAGAGCTTACGAATTTCATTGTTGATGCTGTCAATTGGCCTTGCAGTTAGTAAAGTAAATGCACAGGTTGATCCGCATTTCTCACAGTACTATGTGTATCCGTCCTGGCTTAATCCTGCGTTGACAGGTACTTTTGACGGACAGTACAGGGTTTCTGGTGTATACCGCAACCAGTGGGGCAATATTTCCAGTCCGTTTACAACGTATGGCGCCAGTGCTGAATTCACAACAGAAAAAAAGATCAACCTGGGTGTAAGTGTCTTGAAACAAACTGCCGGAGACGGAGGATATGGTTATACCACTGCGTATGGAAACATTGCCTATACAGGTGTTCGATTTGGCAAAAATGAAGAACACCGTGTGGTATTTGGTATGCAGGCCGGCATTATTCAACGTCGTTTTGACCGCAATAAGATGACATTTGGTGACCAATGGAATCCTGTTTTTGGATATAATCCCGGCAATCCATCGTCTGATGTACTCAACAGAACTTCAGCCACCGCATTTGATATGGGCGCTGGTGTTTTATATTTTGATGCGCAACCCGGTAAGAAAGCTAACCTGTATGCAGGTTTCTCTGCATCACATCTCACCAAACCGGAAGATAAGTTCAGTGCCAGCGGAGATGAAAAATTTCCGATGCGATATACTGCACATGCAGGTATACGGTTCACTTTATCTGACAGGTTCAGCATCACACCTAATTTTCTTTATTTATCACAAGGTACCGCAACGGAAAAAATGGCAGGTGCATACGGGCAATACAAAGCTACTTCAGATGTTAACCTGCTGATCGGCGCCAACTATCGTTTTGAAGATGCGATATCACCGTTCTTTGGATTTACCTATAAGAATATGATGCTGGGTGCCAGTTATGATATTAACTCTTCAGATCTTGGAAAGCTGGTGAATGGATCCAATAGTTTTGAGATTTCCCTGTCTATCATTGGAAAGAAATCAACCAAAACACCGGAGGTGGAATTTGTTTGTCCGAGATTATAATATTTGAAACCGAATTTTAATTACTGCAACCAACTAGTATGAAAAAAATATTTGTTTTAACGGCTGTTCTTTTTTCTTTCGCTTCGTTGCATGCACAATTTGTGTATGATTACCTGAAAGCTGCTGATGATTATTTTCAGAAAGGCGACTATGCGTCTGCTGCTGAATACTATGAAAAATATATGGGTGGTGATAAGACCGGCAAAGACAAAGAGTTTAAACCCTACACTCCCCAGAATTCATCTAAGAAAACAGCTGCGGCTGCCGTCAACAAGGAGCAGGCAATGTATAACCTGGCAGAATGTTATCGTTTGCTCAACTATCCATCCAAGGCTGAGCCTCAATATAAAGAAGTGATGGTGGCGAATAAAAAGCAATTCCCGCTGGCGCAATATCATTATGCGGCACAGCTGAGGGCTTTGGGAAAATATGCGGAGGCAGAACAAAATTTTAGAACATTCTTATCAGGATATCCGGCAAATGATGAGTATAAGAAAAATGCAGAGAGAGAATTGAAGAACCTGCAATTCATACAGGCAGAGCTTGTTAAAAAAGACCTGAAGTATTATACCATTAATAAAGCAGGGGGAGAATTGAATGCAAAAGGCGCCAGTTATGCACCAGCCTGGCTGAATTCAAATACATTGTTATTTACTTCAACAAGGCCGCAGGACACTACCGCCAAAACCATGGTATATACTAATCGTGTTTACCAGGCTGTTTACGATGCAGGGACCCTTGCCAGTATAAGCCCGGCTACTATTCCCCAGGAAAAAGGGATGCAACAGGGAGTGGCAACGGTGACGCCTGATGGCAACACCATGTACCTGACCAAATGGGGTATTTCCGGTGATAAAAAATCAGCCGCTATCTATTCCAGCAGTAAAACCAATGATGGATGGAGTGAACCTGTTAAACTCGGTGAATCAATCAATGCAAAAGGCGCTAATACACAGCAACCTTTTGTTACAGCTGATGGCAAATATCTTTTATTCTCCAGTAACAGGACAGGGGGACAAGGGGGATATGATATATGGTATGCACCATTGGAGAATGGAGCAACCGGTACTCCGGTCAATATGGGTGCTGCTATCAATACCAGCTATGATGAGCAGGCTCCTGCTTATCATGAGGCATCTGCTTCGCTGATCTTTTCTTCAAACGGTAGAGTAGGGATGGGAGGATATGATTTCTTTCGCAGTAAGGGAAATATCGGTAACTGGACTGAGCCGGTGAATATGGGCTATCCTGTCAATTCAGTGAAAGATGATATTTCTATGGTGAGCAGGGGATCTGCTAAAAATGTACTGGAAAATGTGATGCTGAGCTCTGACCGGGATGCAGTGTGTTGTCTCGAGCTATTTACATTACAGAAAATAAGACCACTCAGGCAACTGAGCGGCCGTGTGCTTTCCTGCGATCCTTCCAAACCATTGAGTGGTGCCACTGTAACCATTGTTGATCCGGCCAGTAATAAAACAATTTATACAAAGGAAGTGGGGGCTGACGGTACATATTCCTTTACTATGGAAGATCACCAGCCGTTGAAAGTACAAGCCGAAGCCAAAGGGTTTATAAGCAATGCTGCCAATGTTGGTACACCGGCTGACCTGGAAGAAGAAAGTATGAGGTATCCTGATCTTTGCCTGGTGCCTGAAGCGCCAAAAGTGGATGAGAAGTTTGTTATAGAGAATGTATATTATGATTTCAACAAAGCTGACCTGAAACCGGAATCATACCCGGCATTGGATGAAGTGGTAAGAATGCTGAATACATATCCAAATATGGCTATTGAACTGGGTGCACATACCGATAGTAAAGGCTCTGACACTTATAATATGAAATTGTCTGAAGCAAGAGCACAAAGTGTGGTGAAATACCTGGTGGAAAAAGGTATTTCGGCTGAAAGATTAGTTGCAAAAGGATATGGTGAAGCAATGCCGATAGCTCCAAATGAAGTTGATGGTAAAGACAATCCTGAAGGAAGAGAGAAAAACAGGAGAACTGAATTTAAAGTATTAAAGAACGAGTAAAAACCAACTATAGCAGGAATAGGCCCCGTTTTTAAAATCCGTTTACTGATCTGAAAGCGAAACAGCAATGAAGAAAAATATTTTTCTTGTGATAGTGATGGTGTTGGGTGGTATGGCAACATTGCCTGTTTCAGCGCAGCAGAAACCACATTACACCCAATATATCCTTAACCAGTATATTGTCAACCCGGCATTGACAGGTATCGAGAATTATACTGATTTGAAAGTTAGCCACCGACACCAGTGGGTGGGTATCCAGGATGCACCTATTACCTCTTATCTTTCAGTTCATGGACCAATTGGTAAATCAGACTATCGTAAAACAGCTACTTCATTTGATTTAAAAGGGGAGAATCCCCGTGGTAAGAGATACTGGGAAGAATATACAGCCCCGGAACCCCATCATGGTATCGGATTGCAGGTGATCAATGATATTACTGGGCCGTTGAGTAATTTTTCCCTTTATGGCACTTACGCTTATCACCTGGCTCTTTCTGCCCGTACCAGCCTGTCCGCCGGTTTTGGAGTTGGATTTAATCGTATTAGTCTCAATGCTGATAAACTCGATTTTGGTGATGTTACTGCGGATCCTGCTGTGTTTACTTCTGGTATACTGAACAAAACAAGACTGGATATGATGGCCGGTTTGTACCTGTATTCTGCTGATTATTTTATTGGCGTTTCTGCACAGCAGGTAGTGCCACAAAAAATTGACTTCTCCAATGGTTATATCCGGCCTAAGGAAGGCAGAACTGTTCCCCATCTTTTTGGAACTGCCGGGTATCGCTTTTCGCTGGGTGATAATTTTAACCTAATACCTTCCCTGATGGTGAAATATGTAGATCCTTTGCCTGTACAGGTAGAGGGCAATCTTAAATTACAGTATCTCGACAGGTTATGGATCGGGGGAAGTTACAGGCATAAAGATGGCTATGCCGGCATGATGGGTTTGAATGTCTCTAATATTTTTCATATTGGGTATTCCTATGATTATACCACATCCCGTTTGAATAATTTCAGTAAAGGGACTCATGAGGTTTTGCTGGGATTTGTTATTGGTGGGTACCCGGATAATTGCCCGCGGAATGTCTGGTGATTATTCATTTCCCGTTATCAATTCTTATGCAGGAATCCGGGTAACAAATGCCTGTTACCTGGCAATATACCGTTCAAAGGGTATTATCTAAATTCAAAAAGGGTGGTATATTCGATTATAAATTAAAATGAACAATATGAAGAGGTACCTGATTTTAACAACTGTTTTGTTTATTGCAGGCAGTCTATCTGCACAAAAATTTCCTAAACCGGGTTGCAGTACCGTTTTGGCTGAAGCAATGTTTGCCGAAGTGGATACCACTAAACCAAGGGGAGTAAGTGATAATTACCATACCTGGGAAAATGGCGCTGTTCTTTTGGTGAAATTTATGCCTGGTGGTAGTAAAATGCTGAGAGATAAAGTAATACTTAGTGCAAAAGAGTGGGAGAAATATGCCAATATCAAGTTTCAATTTGTAGCGGATACCGCCCGCAATACAAATATCAGGGTTAAGCTGGGTAAAGGTTCCGGGCATAATTCTGCTGTTGGTACCGAGGCTAATTTCAGATCGCAGAGTGAGCAGACTATGAATTTCGATACTTTATTCTTTGCGGATATTGATTATTATCTCGCAAAACTTCAAAGAAAGGGTATCAAGCCTCCGTATAACCTGAACCAACTGGCTGCAGAAATGAAAGAAGAGCCCAATCGCTGGAATGAAAAAGAATTACGCCGCGTTGTTACACATGAATTTGGCCATGCAATCGGATTATTGCATGAACAAAGTTTTCCGGGAGCAGTTAACTGGAAAAGAACAGACTCCGTTTATAATTATTACTTACAAACGCAGGGATGGGACAGGGCTAAAGTTGACTTCAACGTATTTGAAGTGGCTGACCAGTTTTATACCAATGGAACTACCTATGATCCAAAGTCGATCATGCACTACTCCATTGAACCATGGCAAACAACAGATGGATATTCTCTGAAAGATAATTATGAGCTTTCACAGGGTGACAAAACGTTGATTGCAGCATTATATCCAAAAAATCAAAAAGTTTCCAGCCTGGTAGTACCAAAAGTGGATATTACCAACTTTGCCAAGCTCAATGTTGTATCAAACACTACCCGCAACGGGCTGGTTATTGAACCTTCATTTGATCTGAAGACCAATCCGAAATTAGGAGAGGTTTATTTTGTGGCAAGGCTGGCAACAGAAGACGGTTATTATCTAAAAACCAGTAGCCTTTATTATAACTGGGGCGGAACAGTGGCAGCCTATAAAAAGATGAATCTTTTACCCAATTCAAAAGTCAGCTATAACAAAACAAAGAAAAATTTTGAATTGTTTTTGCCATTCGACTATGTGCCTGAAACCTATGGCAAAAAAGTAATTGTTGTGTTTGCTGTTTACCTGGATGATGTTGCAAATAAGCAAATGGATAAATTGATGTATTTTTCAACAACCACACCATTAAGCCTGCCCAGATAAAATTACCAAAGAATAGAGTACAGGCCTGCCTTTGGTGGGCCTGTTTTGTTCAGGAAAAGGGGCCTGATTATTCTTTTCAAAAAACCACGGTAAATAGGTCAGAAGCCTTTATATTTGCACCCCAATTCCGACTTACGGATTGGAGGCCCGGGAAGTAGCGCAGGCCGGTAGCGCACCTGGTTTGGGACCAGGGGGTCGCAGGTTCGAATCCTGTCTTCCCGACGACAATTAAAAATCCTGCCCTGCGGCAGGATTTTTTACTTTAAGGCATATTAGAAAATAGCAATGCACATTATCGTTACAGGCGGAGCCGGTTTTATTGGCAGCAACCTCATCGGTACATTGTTTCGGGAGTATCCCGGAATCACTATCACCTGCATTGATAATTTTGATCCGTTTTATTCAACAGAAATTAAGCAATTCAATATCCGGGATTTTAAAAATAACCCTGGTTTCCGGTTAATACAAAAAGACCTGGCAGTAATAACCGGGGAAGAATTGTGTGAGTTGATTACAGAACCAGCCGATGCAATTGTACATATCGCTGCCAAAGCCGGGGTGAGACCCAGTATAGAAAACCCGATGGCCTATCAGCAGGTGAATATTATTGGTCTTCAGCACATGCTTGATTTTGCAAAGGCAAAAAAAATCAAACAATTTGTTTTTGCCTCCAGCAGCAGTGTGTATGGAATCAATGATCACTTTCCCTGGAAAGAAGATGAAAAACTGATGCCGATCAGTCCCTATGCCAGTACAAAACTTTCCGGTGAAATGATGGGACATGTATATAGCAAATTGTTTGGCATCCGGTTTATCGCCCTGCGATTTTTTACAGTTTACGGACCAGGTCAACGGCCAGACCTCGCCATTCATAAATTTACCAAAGCCATTTTGAAAGGCGATCCTATACCTGTTTATGGCGATGGCAGTACGAGCAGGGACTACACTTTTGTGGATGATACTGTAAGAGGGATCATTGGCGCTATCAACTATACGGCAACGGATTTTGAGATTATTAACCTTGGTAATAACTATACTGTATCCCTTAAAGAGTTAGTTGCTGCAATAGAGGAAGTGATGGGTAAAAAAGCAACTATTGAAAGACATCCTGAGCAACCAGGTGATGTGCCTAAAACCTTTGCTGATATTTCAAAAGCAAAAGCTTTGTTGGGTTATAATCCTCAAACCCCACTACAGGAGGGACTTAAAAAATTCTATAACTGGTTTTCTGAAAACAGAGCGTTACTTATAAAGTAATTACAAGGCAATATCCGAGGTATGACTTATCTCCCTTTTGGCATGATAAATCTTCCTGACATTATAGGTCTTTTTATTCTGCGATTCAAAATAGGTCCTCACATTGATATCTGCAATGATACCAATTGTAATAAACTGTATGCCGCCTAATAAAAGAATGAGTCCCAGGATCAGCAGGGGTTTTCCCCAGATATCCTGTCCCATAATTTTTAATACCAGCAGGTAAATATTAATGAGGACACCCAATCCAAAACTGATAAATCCCATGGTACCAAAAAGGTGCATAGGTTTCTGCATATATTTTCGCATGAAGACCATAAGTACCAGGTCGCTCATTACTTTGAATGTGCGGTTAATACCATATTTGCTTTTACCATGTATACGGGCATGATGTTTTACATCTACCTGGGTTATTCTGGCACCCTGTAATTTTGCAAGCACAGGAATAAAGCGATGTAGTTCGCCATACAAGCCCAGGTCTTCAGCGATCTCTCTTTTGAATACTTTAAGCGTACAACCATAATCCTTGATATATACTCCTGTCATGTGGCGTATAAGGGCATTGGCTATTTTGCTGGGTATTTTGCGGAGAACAAATCCGTCTTTCCTGTTTTTACGGTTACCGGCAACGACATCCCAGTCTTCTTTTTTCAATAGTTCCAGCATCGCCGGAATATCAGTGGGGTCATTCTGCAGGTCTCCGTCAAGCAAAGCAACATATTTTCCGCGGGAATAATCAATGCCGGCCGTCATGGCTGTACTCTGGCCATAATTTTTTCGCAACTCTACTAAGATCGTTCTTTCATCAGCATATTCCAGTATCTGTTGTTTTGTTTTGTCAGCAGAACCATCATCTACCAGTATTACTTCATATTCTATACCGCTGAGTGCAGCACGGACTGCTTCCAGGAGGGGCTTAATATTCTCCTCTTCATTCATTACGGTGATGACAACTGATAATTCTTTCATGCTGGTTAAATATTGGGCAAAGGTACATTTTCAAATACAAAGAGAGTTTGCTTTCACAAACCCTCTTTAACCAGATAGCAAATTTAAAATTAGAGTATACCTGCCAGCTCCAGGCTCTTCTTCTTTAATTTTCTGATTTCAATATCCTCAATAACAGGGTCTGGTGTAAGGATCAGGGAAGTATTGTTTTCTTTCCACCAGTTATTTTCCTTCAATTCATCAAAAGAGACAACACCAATAAGGTATTTTCTCTCTTCCTGTGCATGCCATTCTTCTATCCATTCAAAACGTTCACGGGGTACAAAGGCAATATCGTCAAAGCTTACATAAACCCGCAGGAAAACAGCATTACTCAATTCATGAGGTTGATGATGGTATAGTTTCTTATACTCATATTTATATTGGTACCGTAATGCTGCTATATCACTCAGCACAGCGGATGCGGTAGGGAAACTGCCGGCCCCTTTTCCGTAAAAGAATTGTTTGTCTGCAAATCCGCTTTCTATTACCACTCCATTATATTCATTTTTTACAAAGGCTAAGTGATCATTCTGTTTTACAAATTGTGGTAAAACAAATGCGGAGACCTTTCCATTTTTTATTTTTTGTGCCTGGGCTACCAGTTTGATCTGTTGGTTTTTTGCTTTGGCAACAACGGCATCGGAAGTATGTATGTTTTGAATTCCGTTGAATAAAATATTTTCCGGTGATTCAATAATGCCATAGGCATGTGCAAGCAGTAATGTCCATTTGTTGACGGCATCATAGCCTTCCACATCCAGTTTGGGATTACTTTCGGCAAATCCCAGTTGTTGGGCCAGCACCAAAGCCTGTTTGAAATCAAGCCCCTCTTCAAATATTTTTGTCAGTATAAAATTGGTAGAGCCATTTACTATAGCTTTAATGGAATGTAACAGGTCATTGTCATAATACTCTTCCAGATTCCGTATGACCGGGATAGAGGCACAGGCAGCAGATTCGTACAGGAATGACCTCCCTGTTTGTTGTTGTAATTCCAATAAAAAGGGTAAATGTTCAGCAATCATTTTTTTACTGGCACTTACCACATTCTTCCCATTCTTCAATGCTGTCGTTACGATATGGAATGCTGCATCTGCATCATCAATTACTTCTACGATAACGTTGATGTCATGATCGTTTAATAATTCGTCTTTGTCTGTGGTGAAGAGGGAGGCCGGTGCATTTCTTTTTTTACCATAGTTTTTGATGCAGATTTTTTTTATAGCTGCATTAAGGGAGGGTGTTTGCTGTAAAACTTTGTAAAGACCTTCTCCTACTACACCAAAACCAAACAGGCCGATTGTAAGTTGTTTATGTGTTTCCATATTATTGATTCACTATTTTTAAATGAGATGACTTTTTTCCGTCAATAAATGATTGTAAGGCAGATTCTATTTTTTCATATTCCAGCAAAAAACCATCATGGCCATAGTCGCTGTAAATACTTAATAATTGTGCTTCAGGAATTGTCTTTTGTAAAAATTCCTGTTCGGAAATCGGATATAATACATCAGATGTAATGCCTATAACAAGTGTTTTTGCTTTTATAGTTTTTAAGGCAGCCTCTACACCGTTCCTGTTCCGGCCTACATCGTGACTATCCATGCTTTGAGAAAGCCGGTAATAACACAGGGCATTAAACCGGTTTACCAGTTTCAATCCCTGGTAACGCTGATAATTATCAGCTGCATAATTAACGTCTCCATTAAGTGGTACAAACGCTTTGTCCCTTCTTTGTGTAATTGCATAACCATTATAATGCCGGTAGGAGAGCAGGGCAATAGAACGGGCTGCAGCTAATCCCTTGTGGCCTGCATCCTGGTGATGATCCTGCCATGTACTGTCTGCTTCGATAGCCATCCGTTGTGATGCATTGAAGGCAATGCCCCAGGGTGATAAGACGGCGTTGGTAGCAATAGGAATCAGGTGTTCAAATAATTCCGGTTCTTCTATTGCCCATTCCAGCAATTGCATACCGCCTGTACTGCCACCCAGCCCTGCGAATACTTTTTTAATACCAAGATATTCTTTCAGTTGCTGGTATGATCTTACCATATCCCTGATTGTAAAAACAGGAAATTTATCGTAATAAGGCTGGTTCGAGACCGGATTCTTGCTCAAAGGCGATATGCTGCCATATGGACTTCCGGGTTTATTCACACAAATGATGAAATACTTCGCCGGGTCAAAAAACTTTCCGTCACCAACCAATCCCGGCCACCATTCTACCGGGTTGCTGTTGGCTGTCAATGCATGAAATATCCAAACCACATTATCTTTTGAAGCATTTAGTTTGCCATGTGTAGTATAGGCCAGGTGAAAGCCCGGAAGGGTTTCACCTGACTCTAATGTGAAAGTATTTGTATAGTTGAAAATGGTTGTCATATCAGCCCACTAATTCATTTGCAAATAACTTGGTGAATGCCTGTTCAAAATCTGCCTTGATATCCTCTATATGTTCAATGCCAACGCTGATACGTACCTGGTTGGGCAATACACCTGAAGTAAGTTGTTCTTCAGCACTCAATTGTTCATGTGTGGTAGAGGCTGGATGAATAGCCAGTGTTTTCGCATCACCTACATTGGCCAGGTGACTAACCAGCTTTAATGAATCTATAAATTTGCTGGCATTTTCTTTTGTTCCCTTTACGCCGAAATTAAGAACACCCCCAAAGCCTTTACTGAGATATTTTTCAGCCAGTTCATGATAGGGGCTGCTCTTGAGCCCGGGATACTGGACAAACTCAACGGCAGGATGTTGCTCCAGCCATTGTGCCAATGCCAATGCATTATCAACATGACGTTGTACACGGAGGCTCAATGTTTCCAGTCCTTGAATCAGCAGAAAAGAATTGAACGGACTTTGTGAAGCCCCAAAATCCCTTAATCCCTCCACTCTGGCACGGATCGCAAAAGCGATATTGGGTAGTCCCAGTGGATTTCCTTCTCCGAATACTTCCCAGAATTTTAATCCATGGTAACCCTCTGAAGGTTCAGTGAACTGGGGAAACTTGCCATTACCCCAATTGTAATTTCCGCCATCAACGATAACTCCACCAATAGTAGTACCATGGCCACCGATCCATTTCGTTGCTGATTCCACTACTATATTGGCACCATGCTCTAATGGTTTAAATAAATAGCCGCCGGCACCGAATGTATTGTCTACTATCAGCGGCAAATCATATTCTTTTGCCAGGTCAGCAAATTTTTTAAAATCAGGAATATTTAAACGTGGATTCCCGATTGTTTCTAAATAAAATGCTTTTGTGTTTTTATCAATATGCTTTACAAAACTTTCTGCATCATCACCATCTGCAAATCTTGCCTCAATGCCCAGGCGTTTGAAAGCCACTTTGAATTGGTTGTAGGTGCCTCCATATAAATAGGAAGTGGTGATGAAATTGTCACCAGCCTGCAAAATATTATTCAATGCCAGGAACTGTGCGGCCTGTCCTGAACCTGTTGCTAATGCAGCAACACCGCCTTCCAGGGCTGCAATGCGTTGCTCAAATACATCCGTTGTCGGGTTCATGATGCGGGTATAGATATTCCCGAATTCTTTCAGACCAAAAAGACTGGCTGCATGTGCTGCATTATTAAAGCCAAAAGAAGTTGTCTGGTAAATTGGAACGGCTCTTGACTTTGTTGTTGGATCAATTTGCTGGCCGGCGTGCAGTTGTAAAGTTTCGAAATGAAGATTGTTACTCATCTTTTTTGATTTTAAACATGATGAAAATTGTTAAACATTTTTACATCACTTACAAAAAAGGCTACCGGGAAGAGCAACAAAAAAGCTCACCCGATAAATCAGATGAGCTTTTGAATATGTTGTTGAGAATATTAGAAGCTATTAATCTGACTTATCTGTCCCGACATGTTCCGTCGGGGTGGAATTGGCACCTTTCCCCGTATAACCGGGGGAGGTTGTCAAGGCTTCATCGGGCCATTACCCTCTGCCTTTCTTGATAAGTATCTGTAAAGAACTGGTACAAAGATATAGGATGAAATTCCGGATTTCCAAATCAGTCAGTAAAAAATTTCTGCGAACAGGTGTTTGGATATGGGCTAAAAAGCAATACAGCAAAGGAGATCAGGGTTTATAATTTTTTTCTAACCAGTCTTTTTGTGAATGGGCGGATTGTTCAATGATATCTTTTTTCTCAATTTTTTCCTGGGCTCTTCTTATGGAATTAGTGATCATACTGTGTTCAATTACCTCATCTTCTTTCATGCCCAGTTGTTGCATTACCTGGATTATTTTATCGGCCCCGAATTGCTGAAATAACGGTTCCTTCAGTGATGAAAATACCTGTACATTTTCCAGGTTCATTTTCAGGTATAGTTCTTCTTCCCTGCTTCGCAAGGGGTAGTGTTCAGCGAAAACAGGTGTCCTTCCACCCAGTTGAGGAGATGCCGCTTCTCTTGCAGTAAGTAATGGGATGGGCTCTGTGGTTTGAGTGCTGAAATAAGTTTCGGCCTGGCGAAGGCTTTCGTCGAACCAGAAGATAAAAGCAATGTTTTTATCATTTTTCCAAAGGTTCAGCAGTGTATGAAGCTTGGCTGTTTCATTGATTACCACTTTGTCAACCACATTGATTGCGGGTCCTTTCTTTTTAAAAAAGTTGAACATGCTGGTTTTTACCGGCTAAATTAAGAAGAAAGAGGTTGTCATTTGACAACCTCTTTCATTACTGTTATGAACCGTCCAATCAATGCTTTTAATTCCGGGCTGTTTCCTTCAAAAGCTTGGTGCCGGTATATATCCATGCTTTAGGCTGTACTGGCTTTTTCACTTTAGAATTCTTTGCAGTGGTGGCGGGTTCTTCAACTGTTGCGGCAAAAGCTGCTGAGGGATCAGTAGTATTATAAATTTTGCCGATACATATGCTCAGGGTATTAGTCTCTTTATCAAAGATCAATGTGCCTTCAGCTACATCTTTACCTTCTTCTGTTTTTTGAGCGGGAATTTTATAGGTAGCAGGTGATTTACGCAACATGGCTTTTACTTTCCCCTGTGGTAACCCTTCAATCCAAACCACGCCTTTATTCTGTTCGTCAGGAGCAATTGTAATAAGTGCAGCATCTGCATTGGTGGCGGATTCGAATTTGCCAATAGCAGGGAAGATTTCTTCTCTTGTTTGTGCAGGAGGAGCAGTTACTATCTTGTCACGATATAAAGCTGAGATGGAATCAACAGTGGGATTTTTTTTGGCATCCCAGGTTTCTTGCGCATTTACAGAAACTGTAAGTAAGGACAAAGCGATTCCGCCCATTAACACAATGGTTTTTTTCATAAGAAAATTTTTTGATTATTGAATTGGTACTCGGGGCAATACTTCAAAATACTGTGCCAGACTACTTTTTTGTGGATAACTTGTAAAACTTTAATCACTCAATTGAATTTTGAAGGGGAATGTCAACAACAATTAGATTCTTAGGTTGTTCTTATCTTCGTTCACCATCGTATGGCAAAGAATAATCACAGCGGAACAGGCATATCAATCCAGGATAACGAGTCAATTGAAGTTTTTGGAGCAAGGGTACATAATCTTAAGAATATAGATATTTCCATTCCCAAGAATAAATTGGTTGTAATTACAGGTATCAGCGGCAGTGGAAAGTCTTCGCTGGCATTTGATACCATTTATTCGGAAGGGCAGCGGAGGTACATGGAAACTTTTGGAGCTTATGCCCGGCAGTTTATTGGCGATATGGAACGGCCGGATGTAGATAAGATCACCGGGCTGTCACCGGTTATTTCTATAGAGCAAAAGACCACCAATAAGAATCCCCGCTCTACCGTCGGCACTGTTACAGAGATATATGATTTTCTCCGTTTATTATTCGCCAGGATCGGCGAAGCTTATTCTTATAATACGGGAAAGAAGATGGTGAAATGGAGTGAGGAAGAGATAGTAGAAAATATTTTTCAAAAGTTTAAAGGGAAAAAAATAGCCCTCCTGGCGCCCTTGGTAAGAGGAAGAAAGGGTCACTACCGGGAATTATTTGAAGATGTACGAAAGAAAGGATTTCTGAAAGTGAGAGTGGACGGAGAAGTAAAAGACATTACTGCCAAAATGCAGGTGGACAGGTATGTTATTCATGATATCGAACTGGTGGTGGACAGGTTGCAGGTAACGGATGAATTAAAAGCCAGGTTAAGCCAGAGTGTGCAACAAACTTTGAAATTGGGTAAAGACCTGATGTTTTTGCTGGTAGACGATTCAAAATTTGTGCAGTATTCCAAATTGCTGATGTGCGAAGATTCCGGCATCAGCTATGAAGAGCCATCTCCCAATGCTTTTTCATTTAATTCTCCGTATGGTGCCTGTCCCACCTGTAAGGGGCTCGGTGCTGTATATACCATTGATATGGCTGAAGTACTGCCTGACACTTCTAAAAGTGTTAAGGAAGGAGGTATTGCTCCCCTGGGTGAAGAAAGAAGTGCCGGCGTATTTAACCAGGTGGTGGATTTTGCAAAAAAGAATAAGATTAAGTTAGACATTCCGGTTAAAGACCTGGGTAAGGCACAACTGGATCTTTTATTGTACGGCGATAAGGACATCAATTCCTCTCTTGAAGTTGATGTGGATGATGATACTGTGCCGGAAACTTACACCGGCAGCTATGAAGGTATTATCCCTATGTTGAAAAGGTGGTTCACTTCTTCCCATAGTACGGAAGTATTGCGTGAATGGGTGCAACGGTTCATGACGATGAAGCCATGCGGAACCTGTAACGGTGCAAGGTTAAAAAAAGAAAGCCTTTTTTTTAAAGTAAATGGTAGAAATATTGCTGAACTCAGTAATATGAACCTGGATAACCTGGCTGCATGGTTTGATGGCATTGAGTTGATGCTGGATAATAAGCGAAAGACCATTGCCAAAGATGTTTTAAAAGAAATAAGGGAGCGACTGCAGTTTTTATTGGATGTTGGTTTAACCTATCTCACTTTATACCGGCCATCCAAAACATTGAGTGGTGGTGAATCGCAACGGATAAGATTGGCTACACAAATTGGTTCCCAACTGCAGGGTATTACTTATATATTGGACGAACCTTCTATCGGGCTGCATCAACGAGATAATCATCGATTGATAGAAGCATTAAAAAATCTACGTGATATCGGGAATAGTGTATTGGTGGTAGAACATGATAAGGATATTATGCTGGCGGCTGATTATTTGATTGATATTGGTCCAAATGCCGGTTATCATGGAGGAAGAATTGTAGCACAGGGGGAACCAGGGGAGTTATTGAAATTAGATACACTAACTTCCGGCTATTTGAATGGGCATAGAAGGATTGCCGTGCCGGCGGAAAGAAGGAATGGTAGTGGAAAATTTCTTGAGCTAAAAGGAGCAAGGGGAAATAATCTTCAAAATGTAGAGGCAAAGTTTCCGTTAGGAAAATTTATTTGTGTAACCGGCGTAAGTGGCAGTGGAAAATCAACTTTGATTAATGAAACCCTGTACCCGATTCTCTCCAAACATGCATACGGTTCAAAGATGACTCCGCTGGAATATAAATCGGTGAAAGGATTGGAGCATATCGACAAAGTGATAGAGATCGATCAGTCACCGATTGGCCGGACACCCAGAAGCAATCCCGCTACTTACTGCGGATTCTTCACGGAGATAAGAACTTTATTTGCCTCTATACCCGAAGCGAAAATTCGTGGATATAATGCAGGCCGTTTCTCTTTCAATGTAAAAAACGGCCGCTGTGACGTGTGTGAAGGCGGAGGCATGCGGGTGATTGAAATGAATTTCTTACCTGATGTATATGTGCATTGTGAAAAATGTAATGGTAAAAGATACAACAGGGAAACACTGGAGATACGCTATAAAGGAAAATCCATTGCAGATGTACTGGAGATGACAGTGGAAGAAGCAGTTGCGTTTTTTCAGAATGTTCCTTACCTGTACCGGAAAATAAAAGTGTTGGAAGAAGTGGGATTGGGATACATCACGTTGGGGCAATCGGCAGTAACATTAAGCGGGGGAGAAGCGCAACGGGTAAAATTATCAACAGAGCTTTCCAAAAGAGATACCGGAAAGACATTTTACATACTGGATGAACCAACAACAGGATTGCATTTTGAAGATATAAAACACCTGTTAGACGTACTAAATAAGCTGGTAGACAGGGGCAATACGGTCCTGGTCATAGAACATAATATGGATGTCATTAAAGTGGCCGATCATATTATTGATATAGGCCCCGAAGGTGGTGATGGGGGAGGGAGAATATTATTTGAGGGAACACCCGAGGAACTGGTAAAGAATAAAGAAAGCTATACAGCTGAATTTTTGAAGCTGGAGCTATAAAATTAATAATCCCGGGAAGAAGCCGGGATTATTATCATAAAGAAGTTATTAAAATTATGCGTTCGGTTTAGTTGGGATTTTAACAATACCAAGTGTGAGTAAAAGACCTCCGACACCAGCGGCAAGAGCAATCCACAAACCAATTCCGGCACTGACTGCGCTGCTAAAACCACCTCCGTAAGAATTTAGTCGTAAAAAAAATAACAATGCACCGGCAGCAATTCCTCCAAATCCAGCCAGAGCTATTTTCTTAGTATTTGCGTCAAACTCTTTTGTCTTATCTCCCAGAAAAAAACAGGCTGCTGCAACAGCACCAATTCCCAGAAGTGTCACTAACCCCCAACTGCGCAAGCCGTTTGCTGAGCCGCCTCCAAAGCCTCCGAACTTAATTGAAACCCATGGTAGTATCAATGCAATCAATGCAACACCTGCAATAATCAATGAATACAGTTTCGATTTGTGAAGATTTAAATTTTCCATAATAGCTTGGTTGATTTTGGTTTGGGCCTACTCATTTGGCTTTTCGGCATTCGCCCCCGGTTTTGAAAGGTTCAGGTCTCCCTTTTGTTTAATGGTGAACTAATATAAGATAGTTTTCTTATAACAAAACACCGGGGCCGGCTTTTTTATAAACCGTTTAATAACAACAGATATTTTAAGAAGGAAAGAAAGTAGTTGACCGGGGATTCAGTCTCTAACCCGTAGGTATAGGCAGGAAGTGATTGAAAAAATTTACAGTAGGGTTTTAGTTTTTCACCCGGATACCGGATTTTAGCAATTTCCCTGCCTGTACGGGTTTTCTTAGTTATGACAATTAAAAGAACTCAACTTTGATGAAAAGCCCATAAGCAGGGCAGAGAGTAATTAATAAAATTGAGTACAAATGAGAGTACCAATAGAGAACGGATTAGGTTTTATCAACCAGGTATCAGATTTTATTAAGCTCCCTGCCGCTTATCGGACGACGTTTACAATATTTTTATATTAACGGATTTCAAACTTACCTGACGCTGTTTCTTCGTCACCACAAAAAACACGGTACACATAAGTTCCTTTTGTAAGACCTGATATCCGGAAATGATCTTTAGCTTTTAGCTTATAATTTTGCATCAATGTACCCTGGAGGTCGAATACAAAAAAATCCACATTTTTTCCTTCGTTTTCTTTGGCAACAACATGCATTTCTCTTTTGATAATATCCGGGTAAATTTTTACGGAGCTGTTATTACGGGAAGAAAATGCTTTGACTCTTGCTTTTTCTTTTTTAATGGCTTTTTCCTCTGCCGGCTCATTGTTATTTGCAATAGTGTACTTTTTAAATGGCTTCCCGATTGCAAATGCAGATTGGGTTTGGGCCAGCATTAAACCTGCCAGTAAACTCAGGGTGATAAATGGGTTTAGAGTAAAATTTGTTTTCATAGTGGTTCGGTTATAAGGTGGTTTAAATTGTACTTAGTAAAACACGGGACATTTCAGATGTTTTGTTGCACTGTTGCCACCCAGGCGCCAGCCAAAACGAATAATGCCGGAAAAATATGCATCATTTTCTGTAGGGTCCCCTCTCTCCGCAAATTCCTCATAAGGCCTGGTGGCCGGGAAACTATAAGTACCTCGATAGTACAGTCTTCTTGCTTTTACTGCATCTGCTGCCGGTAAATACTGATCAAAGTAGATCGGGTCTATGTAATAATCATTACTAACATCATCCACATAATCTGTAAACAATTTTCTATGCAGGATCTCAAAGCCTATGTAGGAGTTTTCTTTAACGTAATATTTAAAACCAACACCAACCAGCGCATTCATCTGGGTAAGCTTATAGGGCTTACTGTCCGGGTATTCTGCAAAACCCTGACCTTCCAGTCTGAGCGGTGCCGTTTTTACCCAACTACCGTCTACATCTTTTGTTTCAGGGTTGAAATTGAAGATACCCACACCACCCAATACATATGGACGCAGCTTTCCGGCTAAGCCATCATATTTTTCCATGAAAAATGTTGGGTATAATTCAATTGCTGCGTAAGCTTCTTTGATTTTTGAACGGAAGTTCAGGTTTCTTTCTCTTCTGTCCATTTCAGCGCCACCTTTTGCCGGGGCCTCTTTATCGTCTCCTTCTACATAGCCCATATTTCCTGCTACTCTGAATCCTATCCATTCAGCCGGATAATAGTTCAGGTATAAACCTTTGTTTAATTTGGTAAGCGGGAAGTCAAGGTCTTTTACAAATGTTTTTCCCGCACCGGCACTGCCACCAAGGTCGCCGAGGAAAAACATTGGGCCTATGCCAAGTCCTAGCTCAACTTTACCATTGCTGGAAGTAATAGATTGTGAATGGGATTGAAAAGAAAAGATTGTTAATAAACAAACTAGTACGGACAGCCGTACTTTGAGTAAACTTGTTCTCATTGGTATCAGATTTCTGGTTTTTCTACTATTGGATTTCGAATCTAAAGTAGAGAAAGAAAAAATTACCGCAGGTATTTATTACCGTATTTTTTTAATTATAACGGGTATAAAAGTTTTTCTACTTAGTGATTCTACGAAAATGTACTAAGGAAGGATCATTTCAATATGTTCTATACCATCTTCAAGATATATATCACTGCTTTGCTGAAAGCCTAATGAAGAGTAGAATTTTTTCAGGTATAATTGTGCGCCTATCTTAACAGGAGACTTTCCAAATAGGGCATAAATATTTTCAATCGATTTATTCATTAATTCTCTGCCGGTACCACTGCCTCTTGCTGAAGGAGAAGTTACAACTCTTCCAATAGAAGGTTCTGTATAAGCGAGGCCCGGAGGAAGAAGCCGGGTGTAGGCTATAAGTTTACTATCCCGCCATCCCATGAAATGATATGAACCGGGATCTTTATTGTCTGCATCCTGGTAAACACAGTTTTGTTCTACTACAAACACTTCATTTCTTAATTGCATAATTGCATACAGTTCAACTGAAGTGAGGTCTTCAAATTTCTTTAGTGTCCAGTTCATAGTGGATGAAAATTGTCAGGGAGGCAAATATAGTGCAGGCTGTTTCTATTTACAGAATTGAAGACAAATTCATTAATTTTAAACAAATACCCGGCAATGACAGTAAGAGATCTCAGTTATGTGCATCAGCTTGCAAGTGATTTATTCCGCTGGCCCACATCTCCGGCCGGGTGGAAACAATATGAGCTAAGTGAGGCACAGGTCGATTTTTTCAAAAAGAATGGTTTTTTGAGTGGTATAAAATTGCTGGATGAAAGGCAGCTTGATATTATTCGTAAGGAACTGACTGAAATTGCAAATCCTGATCATCCCGGGCATGAATTATTTTATGAATTTCATTCAAATGAATCTGAAGATCCCTCCACAATCCTGTTTCATGCTTTAGGGGCCTGGCGCATTACGGAGGGATTGCATGATGTGCTGTGGAATCCCCGGTTTTTGGTTGCCGCAAGTCAGCTTTTAGGTAATGTCCCTGTACGGTTCTGGCATGACCAGATCTTTTGGAAGCCTCCAAAGCAAGGCGGAGTAGTGGCCTGGCACCAGGATTATTCTTACTGGACCCGGACAAAACCGGTGGCACACCTTACCTGCTGGTGCGGGTTGGATGATGCGACAAAAGAAAATGGTTGTTTACAATATATACCCGGTAGTCATGAATGGGGATTACTTCCCAAGCCGGTAATTGCCGGCGAGTTTCAGGGTATCAAAGACTATTTAAGTAAACAACAGAAAGAGCAGTTTGAACATCCTCAATACGCTGAAGTAAAAGCGGGAGAAGCCATCTTTCATCATTCACTTACATTGCATGGATCCGGTGCCAATACTTCATCGAGGCCGAGAAGAGCTTTTGTGATCAATGTGTTTGCTGATGGTGTTGTTTCAGATTCAAATGAGCCATTATTGGAAGGAGTGCCGCCGGTAAAGAAAGGAGAGAAAATGGAGGGGCAATTTTTCCCTTTGCTTTTTGACCCCAGGCTCAAGAATCAATAATTGTACTTGTCTTTCCAGAGATTTTTGAGCACTTTTCTTAATTCTTCTTCTCTTGCATTTTTACCCGGGTCAAAAAATTTTGTTCCGGCTATTTTTCCCGGCAAATATTCCTGTGGCGAAAAATTATTATTGTAACTATGGGAGTATTCATAATTTTTCCCGTAGCCTATATCTTTCATCAGTTTGGTGGGGGCATTGCGTATGTGTAACGGCACTGGCAGATCACCTTCTTTCCGGACTGCTGCCAGTGCCGCTTCTATTGCAGCATAAGAAGCATTGCTTTTCGGAGATGCTGCCAGGTATATCGCACACTGCGACAAAATAATCCTTGCTTCCGGGTAGCCAATCTTATTAACAGCATCAAATGCTGCATTTGCCATTACCAAAGCTGTGGGATTCGCATTACCTATATCCTCGCTGGCCAGTATCAGCATTCTGCGGGCAATGAACTTAACATCTTCACCACCCTCTGTCATCCTTGCCAGCCAATACACGGCAGCGTTGGGATCACTGCCCCTGATTGATTTGATAAAAGCCGATATAATATCATAGTGTTGTTCACCGCTTTTATCATACAACGCAATTTTTTTTTGCGCCACTTCCATTACATATTTGTCGGTAATAACAATTTTTTCTCCGGCAGTATCGCAAACAATTTCGAGCAGGTTGAGCAATTTTCTTCCATCACCACCTGAAATGTTTAATAAGGCAGCCGTTTCTTTTAGTTCAATTTTCTTTTTTGATAAATATTCGTCTTTCTCAATAGCTGTTTGCAAAAGTTTGATGAGGTCATTTTCATCCAGCGCTTTTAGTACATAAACCTGGCACCTGCTAAGCAAGGCACTATTTACTTCAAATGATGGATTCTCAGTGGTGGCACCAATTAATGTTACGATTCCTTTTTCAACTGCACCCAACAGCGCATCCTGTTGCCCTTTATTGAAACGGTGTATCTCGTCAATGAATAATACAGCGCCTGTTTTTGTTTTAGCCTGTTCAATGATCTCTCTCACTTCTTTTACTCCGGCACTGATGGCACTAAGCTGATAAAAAGGAGCCTGTAATGTATGAGCAATGATATTGGCAATCGTTGTTTTGCCGGTACCAGGGGGACCCCAGAAGATCATCGAATGCACTTTATTATTTTCTATCGCAGTTCGTAAAATGCTTCCTTTCCCTACCAGGTGTTCCTGGCCCATTAGTTCATCCAGTGTTCGGGGACGTATTCTTTCTGCCAGTGGAACTTGCGTATTCATATTGCCAAAGTAACAAAAAAAAGCAGGCGACTCCGCCTGCTTTTTTCTGTCAATCGTTGAAAGATCAGTATAGCGAGTAGATATACCGGCCGGTGCAATTACCCGATGCCGACCAATCTCTTGTACCCCCTGTAGAGATACAATATATTTCAGTATAACCATCTGCAACATTTACAGTGAATGAACCATAGGGTGATAATGTACCCCTGTAATATCCATCCACATAAACTTTTACATAAAGGCCTGAATAATTATCAAAATAAACACTGCAGGTACTTCTTGATTTGGCTTCTACAACATCAGTAGTAGGAGCTTCACTTTTGATTTTTGGGTTAGATCCCCTGTTGGCATCAACGGCTTTTGACTCAACTTTTACATTGATTTTTTTCTGGGCAGAAGCGGTGGCAGAAAAAGCGAGGAGCATAAATCCTGCAGCAATAATGCTAAGAATTAATTTTTTCATGCTTTTTAGTTTTAAATTTTGAAAACTTGATTGGTATTAACTTAATGAGCCAGTATGCTTAATAATAATATTATAAGTTACTAAATCTCTATATATAATACCTGCTTATCCGTATTTAATTTTTAATACCTGGATTTGACTGACAGTTTAATAAGATTCCAGTTAGATACTGACTTATTAAATCCTCTTGTACCACCTTCATTACCAATATTAAGCAAGTCACCTAAAGGACTACCATCACCCCGGGCGGCGGACCTTACACCTTCCTGGTTAAAAACCATTGCATAATTGGTAATGGGTTCATCAGATGCCAGCAGAAAGTAATTATCTGTTCCAACAGGTTCTGAAACAGTTCCCTCAAACAGGAAAACATCTTTAACAAGGTTAAAATTCTCAAATTTCGGGAATTGGTTTCCCACATTGCCAGCATCAGCATCCGGATAGGCTAACGTCATATTCCCGTCTTTATCGATGATGAAAACATACACGAACCTTTTTACTTTATTGGCCCCCGTATATCCATCATTGGCAACAAGGTGAAAGGCTACCTGTTCACCAACCCTGTACTCGTTATTGGTAATGGTGCTGCCTGTGGTTTTGTTTTTCATCTCCAGGTGAAAAGGGAAATTACTTTCGCCTTCTTTTGGCCCTATTAATTGTATCCAGCCCCGGATCTTGGACAGACGCATGGCATATTCATACAGGTTCTCAGAAACAGACATGGCAGCCTGGTTACTACCATCCTCCAGTACAAAACCCTTCGTTTGTACCGGCATAGATTCAAGACTATCCCGTGCAGAGGTCTGTGTACGGCGTAATCCATAAGCCGGTTTGCCATTCTCATCTATAGTGCCATATAAAACATATTGTGCATCGGCAATATTATTCACAACAACGATACTTTTATTTTTAGAAGATTGCAATCTCATCTTTATCGCTTCGGTCAGTTCTCCGGGTACGGGTAATTCAAAATAAAAGGATGAGTCCTGTTTGCATAATTGAAGAATAGCAGCTGTATTTAAAGATCCCGGTGCGGCCACCTCTTTACCATCAATATTTACCCTGTATTTTTCCCCATCAAAATACAAGGTTGTATAAGGATCAATTTTTTCCAGTTCATTCACCCATTTAATTTTTTTTGATTGTCGCAGTTCACTGTTGATTCCAGCAAGCCTGGTGATAGCACTGTAATTCATTTTACCAGCTGGTATATACACTTTAAGCAGAGGTGCTGATGAGGAAACCCAGTTTGTTACTTCCAGAAGCTCACCGGCTTTTAAGTCTTTGATGTTTCCCTTTACTATCCTTGCCCTGGATTTATTGACACCGTAAACAGAATCGATTTCCAGTTTTACCAGTGTATCCGTACCCTTGAATTTTACCAATTCATTTTCTTTGTTTAGTCCCAGTGCAAAGCCCCCTTGCAGGAACACTCTTTCAAATTCAAAACCCGAAACAGCAATCAATGATTTGTCAGGGAGTGTGCCCTTATTGATGCCGAACAAGGTTTGTTGTTGTCTTTCCGGCTTACCTCCTAAAACAGGCTCTTGTTTTTTACCATTACTTTTCAGGATTGCACGGATACTGGTAAATAAATTGATAACGGAGGCATTTACCGACTGCTGTTCAAGTGCCTGTCTCAGGGCAATGGTAAAAGCACCGTGCGGAATATTATTTTCATCTCTTTGTTCCTGTGCAAATTCATTATCCTGTGCGGCCGAAATAATCAGGAAATTACCTTCCGGCCTTGTTTCCGGGGGTGTGGGTTGGGACGCATCTTTTGCATCGTAATTTGCATCAGCGATAAACCTGAACTGCCCGGGGGTGTTAGGGCCACGGGAAAGAGATCCGCTATGGCAGCAATCCATAATAACAGTCAGTTTTACACCTTTATCAAGGAAAGCGTTATAAACTTTAGCAAGCTCTTTGTCACGAATATCCTGTACGCCGGGTTTCCATGTATCACTGGGAACCATTGACTCATCTTTCTTATCTTCTTCTCTGGCAAGACTGTTCGGCACCTGGCTGCCGTGTCCGGCATAATAAATAAATGCAAAATCATTGGCATTGCTTTTTTCAAGCAAGTCATTCATTGATTGAATAATTCCATTCCTGTTGGCGGCTTCATTAAATAAAGTATCTACTTTATTGGCGGGAAACTGAAATTTTGAAACTACAATTGACTGTATAGCCCTGCCGTCATTCACGCAGCCATCCAGGTTTTTGAATAATGACCGGGCAGTACCTGCTATCCTTGTATTGGGAGGTGGTTCATATTTGTCTATTGCAATTATCAAGGCCCTTTTCTCCTGCGAAAAGCCGGAAACAGTCAATAGTGATACAAAGGCAAGGGTAAATATATTTTTCGTCATAACTGGTAGATTAAAAGCTTTAATACTTTATTATAGCAGTAAAGATTTTTGTTTTGAACAGCCTGTTGAAGATAATTTTAATTGAGTAAAGATCAATTTTTCTATTAATATAAGTACTGTTTATTGTATACCCGGACAGCCTGTCATGTATTTGCACATACGATATTAATATTCTTACGACAACGATCATATACCTTCTTATGGGTATATTACTGTATGCTGAAATCATTGTATATGAATCAGGATAATGAATGTCTATGATCGTTTTATTACCCAAAATAACCTTTCTATTCTTTTAATGCACCAGGAATTTGCTTATAATGGTTGGCTTTTTCTGCATTAAGCTGAGTTTTTAGATCGTCTCTTTTACTTTAACTAACAACCTGCATAAGGTAAATTCTGAATGCTAACTATAAATGAAGAAATATTACTTTATGAAAATATCAAGATGCCTATCCTTTGATACCTTTATATATAAGTTTGGTAAAGATTTTAAAGGCTATTTTTTTGACCTCTCCCCGGGAAAATATTTTTTCAGTAGTGCGTTGAATTCCGGTGTGTCCCTGATGTAATCGAGATCTTTGTCGCTGGTAAGCTGGAAGTAGTTGCCAAACCCCAGCTTCAGTGATTTCTCCAGGCTCTCCAGCGCAACAGTTTTTTCTTGCAGAAGAGCCTTCCAGCAGGTATGATGATACCATGTCCATACATCAAACTCTTTGTATTTAAACAGCCAGTTAAAGACCATTTCCTGCTTGTCTTTCATGGCCAGTAATTGTTCATCCCGTAAATAACAGTAAAGTATAGATAGCCAGGAAAGATACTGCATGTTGAAAATATATGACTTTGTACTAAATTCTCTGAAAAGGCTGCTATCTGTAACGGTATACTCTTTATTAAAATACAGATCCATCCGTGTAACATAACCTTCCCTGCCTCCGGTGCTGTAATCGATTGTTGATATAAACCTGTCAATGGCCTTATAAAAATTCTTCTCTAATGTTTCGATAGTTCCAATGTTGAAATGAGAGAAAGGAACGGTACTGTCCGCCGCTAGTACCTTGTTGAAATAATAGCGGGCCGAGTCAGTATTGTTATTTACCATATACATGTGGCCTATATTATTATCGCAAACAGTACAAACACCGTATAAATTTTGGGTTAGCCGGTAGTAATAAATGGCACTGTCCGGTTGATTGGATTTGGCAAAATAAACTGCGGTATAAAAATAATAATTGGCTGTATCTCCGGCAGCTACAAGAATCTGCCTGATGCATTGCCGGGCGGCTTCAGGTTTATTGTCATTAGAATACGCTTCGGATAACAGCCTGTATAGTTCTGTATATGCAGGATGAAGTTTGATGAGATCTTCGAAAATAATGGCTGCTTTGTTAAATTCTTTTAGCTTCATGTATAACTGCCCAAGCGAAAATTTGGCCCAGAAGTT
This sequence comes from Chitinophagaceae bacterium, assembly GCA_016719165.1. GTDB lineage: Bacteria > Bacteroidota > Bacteroidia > Chitinophagales > Chitinophagaceae > JJ008. Next base: position 134,970 of record JADKAJ010000004.1, read on the forward strand.
ATTCGGACGCAGATCAAGGTATTTCTGCAATTTTACAAATGCTTTTTCATAGTCATACACAAAGAAATAATGAGTACCCAGCGCATATAAGGTGTACGCAGCATTGGGTTCCAGCGTTTCTGATTCTTCCAGTAATTGAAGGGATTTTTCAACCGCTGGTTGCAGGCCGATATTATATTCCGATTCTGACAAGGCCCAGGTAAGGGACATGGCTTCCATAAACAATTTTCTTGCTTTCAGATTAGGAAACATATAATGTTGCTGACCCAGCAATTGCATGCAGCTATCCAGTTCCATGGCCGCATAATAACAAACATCTTTTGAAGAATAACTGGTTTCTCCTCTCAGTAAAGGCGAAACGATAGAGTCAAAACGCTGGTTAAGTGCTGCAGCGAGATTGCGGCGCATGAGTGGTGTTAACGGGTTATCGGCATAGCGTTGAGAAAAAAACCTGTAGTCTTTCAGGGCATTTGTATCTTTTGGCCAGATAAGTTTTTTATCTGCCATGTTTCTTTGAAAAGAGAGATATATCTTTTTGCCTTCAGGCTCCAGGGAATCGATATACTTTTCTTCCATCCCCTTTGGATTTACCCGGGCTAATGCCGGCCGGTCTTTGGCCTTTTGAATTTTTAAGGCGGTCAGTACCGAAGAGTTTACATTCACAAATGGCTTGCTGAGATCCCCCACTATCAGGGGGATTTGTTTTTCTTCACTGTAGGTTTCTACATTGTCCTTTATATAACGTTCCAGTTCAGAGAAGCTCACTTTGCTATCATTATTTCTGTCGGCAAGTCCTTTCATACCTTCTTCCAGGTGCAACGAAAATAAACCCCGTCCGCCACCCCATTCGGTACTTTCCAGGGAGAGCTGGTTGGGCTGACAGGAAAGGATCTTATATTCTTTACCCCATGACGAAGCTAATGCCGATGCAGTCCTTTCTATCCCTTTAATTCCACCATTTAAATTTCCGGAATGACAGGCATCCACAATAAATATCATTTCAACACCTTTTTCAGAAAGGGGAGATAAATATCTTTTTAGGTCAAGTATTTCCAGCACATCGTCTTTCATGCCGAAATAATTACCATTGGGACTATTATATAGCAGGAGCAGGCCATTTTCAATTTGTGTCAGGTCTTCCATATCACCATGACCGGCAAAAAAGAAATAAACCCTGTCACCGGATTTAGCTTTGCGGGCTATGATTGAAATGGCATCGGCCACATTATTACGGGTGGCATTTTCATTAAGAAAGGTTTCCACGTTGACCCTTGGTACTTTGCCACCGGCATCACTAAGGAGGAACTCTTCAAAAGCCTGGGCATCTTTATGAGCAAACTGCAGGTCCGGCACCACTTTATAATCACTGATACCGATAATAATACCATAGGTATCACCTTTTTTGCCAGTCGTATCCGATGATTTTTTAAATCCTCTTTCATCGGGTTGAGCATTGGCTTGCAGGAAAAGCAATGTGCAAAATGAAAATATGATAAACCGATTCAACATTATTTTTAGAATTCTATTTTCATATTGTGTAATAAATTATTACCAGTACTCATAAATCAATTTAAAGATAATACAGTTTGGTAAAGAAGCCGCTACCCGCACCAGGGTATTGGTGAACTCCCTTAATAGCTATACCTTTTCAGTAAATTATATTAATGCGATTATTTTTAGATGCAATGAAGAACAGATCGGTTGTATTAATGCTGGTTGGATTATTTTCTTCTCTTGTTTCTTTGGGCAATCCGGGAATTGTGGTTGGCGCAACCTATGTACTGGCAAAAAGCCAGTACCCGCAGGTTTTAAAAAAACATGATCCAGTGGCAATATACATTGTATATAAAGGAGCGTTGATCGGCAGCAATTGGAGAAATACTTTTTTTCGTGGGGATACTATTATTAACCTGAAAGGTTTTATAGATTCAACAAAAGGGGGATTGAGGGCCTATCGGCTCATTTTTGGAAGTGAAGAAAACATTGACAGTGCCTGGCAGATGGATAATAAATTCCGTGTGACAGATAAGGTCTTTAATTTGGGTAATAATATAGTTCGGGTCTTTGCGTATGACTCAACACAGCAGGTTACAGATAAGTTTGTTTTTAATTATGCACTGAAATTTAAAGAAACAGGAAAGCAGGTTCCGTCGTTAAGTCGTTTATTACGGGAGGAGATAGTTTTTACTATTTCAGACAGGAATAAGTTTTCAGTTGGTGCTGCGTGGATACTTTCTATTGGTATCAACAGGTATGAAGGAAAAGCAATCAGTCCCTTTGCGAATTGCGAATCGGATGCTATCTCCTATAACACATTTTTTAAGAAAAAATACCTGGAGAAATTTGGTAACCGGGATTCTGGTTTCAATTATAACGAGTATCTTCTGACAGGGAAAAATGCTACAAAAGAAGCAATTCTGAATGCATTAAAAGATATTGCAGCAAAAGCTGCACCTAATGATTTCTTTGTTTTCAATTTTAGCGGTTTTAGTAACCCTGTTTCCTTTGATTCTTCCAATTATTTCACTTACTTCTTCCCTTACGATGTGAATGGTTATGCTAAGGACTTTGTGTCCTATACAGACCGTTACCAGGAAGAAGTCAGCGATAAACTAATTTCACTGAAAGTGCTGCAGGAGCATATCCAGGTGATACCGGCTATCAATCAGTTATTTATTACTGAAGCAGGGCCAACAAAAAATTTCAAGACAGAGTTTATCAGGATGTTAATGCAAAATTCTCCCACTGTAGCAGGTATCCTCAATAAAAACAGGGTGATCATTGTTCCAAATGGATTTGGGAGGGATGATTTCCGGTGCAATGATTCAGTAATTAGAAAAGGGCCTATTAACTATTTCATAACTTCCCTGGATAGTACATTAAATATCTATGATTTATTTACTGAAGGTCATAAGTCCGGGGAGATTGTTTTTAACCTTAAAAACAGGGAAGTGGAATGCCGGTCGTTTGGATACAGCTACTTCGATGTGTTCTTTGAAAAGCAATTTCTCCAGCAGTACAATGAGATATTTGGTGATGAAAGGGCTGAGACAAGGGGGATGAAGGTCAGGCCAAAGGAAATGCAACAGGAAGTGGCAGGCCTGACAGGTAAACGATACGCTTTGGTGGTGGGGACTGATAATTACAGGGGAAATGGCTGGAAAAAATTAAGTAACCCTATTAAAGATGCAAGGGCAGTGGCTGATGAGTTTGCCAATTCGTACGGATTTGAGGTTCAATTACTGGAAGATAAACCTATGGATACAATATATAAGGCCATCCGTGAGTATTATCTTATTGCAAAACCCAATGACCAACTGGTAATTTATTTTGCCGGCCATGGTGATGTTGATGATGAATTGCTTGACGATGGTTTTATTGTCTGCTCCGATTCAAAATCAGTGGATAATGATCCTGTTCGTAACACTTATATACCTTATCAGAAACTTCAGAAAATGTTAAACAATATACCGGCCCGGCAGGTACTGGTTTTATTGGATGTTTGTCATGGCGGGGTGTTTGATCAGAAAATATTTGAGAAAGAGAAAAGGGAAGGGCTTTCCGGAATTCTTTCAAATAAAAACGTATTACAGTTTTTAAAAGATAAGTTACCGCTGAGAACAAGAAAATTTCTGTCATCTGTAGGTTCAGAACCAGCTTTTGATGGTAAAGCGGGTCGTCATTCTCCTTTTGCCAATTTACTATTGCAGGTATTGAGAGCAAAGGGAGCAGGTTCAAATGGAATTGTTACGCTGACAGATATTTTCAGGGTACTACAAACAGCAAGTATGAATGAAACGGCGACATTAAAGATATCTCCGGCTATGGCAGATTTTGGAAATGTGGATGCCTTCAGTGAGTTCATTTTTATCCCGGTCGAAAAATAGTTACCAATAAAGTGAACGGAAATAAATTAAAAAGAGGTTCAGATTAAGTATCTGAACCTCTTTTTTGTAGCCCGTACGAGATTCGAACTCGTATCACCACCGTGAAAGGGTGGTGTCCTAACCCTTAGACGAACGGGCCGTTTTAAGGGACGGCAAAGATAGGTTTGCACAACTTTTTTGCCAAATGTTTTTCGCTTTGTTTTTCCCACATCCTGTTCAGGCTTTTTAACCCTCAAAATCACCCTTCTTTTTCACCCTATTAGTGTACCTTCGCACCGCAAATTAAAAATGCAAAACCGGCTTAGTTTTCTTAAAAAAGCTGGATGCTAAGCTCTTAAAATTTCAGTTTTTTAAACTCTTAAACTTTTAAACCTACCATGAGCACAGTTAAAGTTGCCATTAATGGCTTTGGACGTATCGGACGTCTTGCTTACCGACAGATATATAATATGGAAGGAATTGATGTGGTGGCCATCAACGATCTTACCAGCCCTAAAGTACTGGCCCATCTGCTCAAGTATGACAGCGCCCAGGGTCGCTTCGATGCCGATGTAAAATCTACCGAAGATTCAATTGTGGTAAACGGTGATATATTAAAGATATATGCACAAAAAGATCCTTCACAGATTCCTTGGGCCAGCCATGATGTGGATGTGGTGCTGGAATGCACCGGGTTCTTCACCGACAAAGAAAAAGCATCTGCACACCTGAAGGCTGGCGCAAAAAGAGTGGTGATCTCCGCTCCTGCAACCGGCGATCTGAAAACCGTTGTCTTTAATGTTAACCACAGTATACTTGATGGCACTGAAACTATCATTTCCTGTGCTTCCTGTACTACCAATTGCCTGGCTCCAATGGCCAAAGTATTGAATGATAAATACGGCATTATTACGGGTATCATGACAACAATCCATGCGTATACCAACGACCAGAATACACTGGATGCGCCTCATGCGAAAGGTGATTTACGCAGGGCAAGGGCGGCAGCAGCCAATATTGTACCTAACTCCACCGGTGCTGCAAAAGCTATTGGCTTGGTATTACCCGAATTAAAAGGCAAACTGGATGGTAGTGCCCAACGGGTGCCTACTATTACCGGGTCTTTGACAGAACTTACTTCTATCTTAAATAAGCCTGTTACGATTCAGGAGATCAATGCGGCAATGAAAGAAGCAGCGAATGAATCATTTGGCTACACAGAAGATGAGATTGTAAGCAGCGATATCATCGGTATTCATTTTGGTTCCCTGTTTGATGCAACACAAACAAAAGTTATGACGGTAGGAGATAAACAACTGGTAAAAACAGTAAGCTGGTACGATAATGAAATGAGTTATGTAAGTCAGCTGGTAAGAACAGTGAATTATTTTGCTAAGTTGATCGGTAAGTAATTTTTTATTACCGCAGTAAACTGGTCATCAGTTTGCTGCGGTATTTTAAGCGGCTTTATGAAGATTAAGAATATTGAGGGGCTTTCTGCATACGATTTGCAGCAAGAAGCTGAAAAAGGAGGAAAATTTGTATACTTCGCATTCACAATATCGCTTTTGGTTATAACATTCAAGCGTACCTCCGGCGTCTACCTGGTGAGGAAAGGGGAAAGAATAGTATCAAAGGGGCTGCCTTTTACAATGATCTCGGCTTTATTCGGATGGTGGGGACTTCCTTTTGGGCCAAAGTATACATTGGAGAGCATTCGTACCAATTTGAATGGGGGTAAAGACGTTACCGATGAAGTGATGGCTACGGTTGCAGGTCATATATTATTTCGGGAAACGCAGGCTGAAAAAGCACATCAGCATTAGCCTGATTCATTCATTTCAAAAAAAATACTATGTCAAAATTCGCTGCTCATGATTTTAAAGGTCAGAAGGCACTTATCCGTGTCGACTTTAATGTACCACTGAATGATAAGTATGAAATAACAGATGACAACCGTATGAGGGCTGCTGTTCCTACGATTAAAAAAATATTGAATGATGGTGGAAGTGTTATCCTGATGAGTCACCTGGGAAGACCCAAAGATGGCCCCACAGAAAAATATTCATTAAAACATTTGATACAACACCTGAGTGAATTATTGGGCGGAACAACCGTATTGTTTGCCAATGATTGTATTGGCGAACAGGCTTATTTAACTGCAGGAATGATTCGTCCCGGCGAAGTATTGTTGCTCGAGAACCTGCGTTTTTATAAAGAAGAAGAAAAAGGAGATAAAGTGTTTGCAGAAAAATTATCGAAACTGGGCGATCTGTGGATAAATGATGCTTTTGGTACAGCGCACCGGGCTCATGCCTCTACGGCTATCATTGCTGAGTTTTTCCCGGCAGAAAAAAGGATGTTTGGATTATTAATGGAAGGCGAAGTTGCCAGCGCTGAGAAAGTATTGCATAAATCTGAGAAACCTTTTGTAGCAATAATAGGCGGCGCAAAAGTTAGTGACAAGATACTGATCATTGAAAATCTACTGGAAAGAGCTACTGATATTATCATTGGCGGAGGGATGGCCTATACTTTCATGAAAGCAAGGGGTGGTAAAATAGGAAACTCTTTATGTGAAGAAGACCGCCTTGCAACAGCGCTTGAAATTCTGCAGAAGGCAAAAGAGAAAAATGTAAGTATACATCTTCCGGAAGATTCTGTTATTGCTGATAAATTTGATGCAAATGCAAATACAGCCGTTGCACCCAGTGATGCTATACCCGATGGATGGATGGGACTTGACATTGGCCCCAAAGCAGCTGGTATATTCACAGAAGTAATCAAAAAATCAAAAACCATTTTATGGAACGGCCCTATGGGTGTTTTTGAAATGGAAAAATTCCAGAAAGGTACCCGGGCTGTGGCAGTTGCTATCGCAGAAGCCACAGAAAGCGGAGCCTTTTCCCTGGTAGGTGGCGGCGATTCTGTAGCTGCCGTTAACCAATTTGGTTTTGCAGATAAAGTAAGCTATGTGTCTACCGGCGGTGGTGCCATGCTTGAATACTTTGAAGGCAAGGTTCTTCCGGGGATTGCTGCCGTGCAATCTTAAAACACAGAAGGGTTGCAATACCCGTAAAAAATATAAAAATGTCCCTGTTTAAAATCAGGGGCTTTTTTGTGACCAGTCCGGCTCTTGATGATCATTTACCGGCTGTCAGCTGCTGTATGCCGAAAATCAGCGAATGGCAATAACAAAATTCCTATTTTTAATATCTAAACAAAACCCCATTAACATGAAAGGAACCCGTAATCTCACCATCTTAGTTGTACTTGGCTTGCTGCTCATACTGGGCGTATGGGGATGCAATGGGTATAATGCCGTCATCAAACAGGATGAAACAGTTAAAAAAACATGGAACAACGTAAACACTGAATATCAGAAAAGATCTGACCTCGTCGGTAATCTTGTTAATACAGTAAAAGGTGCCGCTAATTTTGAACAGGAAACATTGACAAAATTAGTGGAGGCCCGTGCCAAAGCCACCTCTATCAATCTAACAGCTGACCAGTTAACTCCGGAGAATATGGCAAAATTCCAGGAAGCACAGGGACAAATGTCTGGTGCATTGAGCCGCTTGCTGGCTGTAGTGGAAAACTATCCTGATCTGAAAGCCAGCCAAAACTTCCTGCAGTTGCAGAGGCAATTGGAAGAAATTGAGAATGATGTCCGCAATTCAAGAAAGTCTTTTAATGAAGCTATCAATACGTACAATACCAAGGTAAGATCATTCCCGGTGAACTTGCTGGCAGGTATGTTTGGGTTCAAGGCAAAAGAAGGTTTCAAGGCGGATGAAGGTGCCGAGAAAGCTCCAAAAGTAGAATTCTAAGAATAGCTGATATGCAGCAAAAGAAATTTTCCGGCTATATAGTTGGCGGTGCTATCCTGCTTGTTCTTGCTATCTGGATAATCACTTCTTATAACGCTTTTGTCAATAAACAGGAGAAGGTTAAACTCCAATGGTCAGAGGTGCAAAACACTTACCAGCGCAGGATTGATCTGATCCCAAACCTGGTGAATGTAGTGAAAGGGGTTTCAGATTTTGAACAAACTACCCTGGAGAAAATTACAGAGGCAAGAAGCAAAGCGATAAATGGTTTGTCAGATAATGAAATATCAGGTGAAAATTATCAAAAGCAAAAACAATTGCAGGATACATTGGCAGCTGCTGCTAACCGATTGATCATTCAGATTGAAAAGTATCCGGCACTAAAAGGTACGACTGCTTATGCTGGTTTGCAAACACAACTGGAAGGAACAGAGAGAAGAATTAAAGTGGCCCGCAATGATTTTAATGAAGCGGTGGCAGCGTATAATAAAAAGGTAAGGGGCTTTCCATCAAACCTGGTGGCTGTTATTTTTGGATTCAAAAAGAAAGAAGGTTTTGTCGCAGATACCGGAACTGAAAAAGCAGTAGAAATTAAATTTTAACTATTAACTACAATCTGTTGAAACTTTTTTCATGGAATAAGAATAAGTCGCTCTTCAATGAAGAAGACAACCGGCTGATCGTAAAAGCGATCCGCCAGGCGGAGAAAAGGACCAGTGGAGAAGTCCGGGTATTTGTGGAAAGACATTGTCGTTTTATAGATGCAATAGACAGGGCGGCAGAAGTCTTCTTTTCTTTACAAATGGAAAAAACAGAACAACGGAATGCTGTATTGGTCTATGTGGCCCTTAAAGACCATCAGTTAGCTGTATTTGCTGATGAAGGAATTTATAAACAGACAGGCCAGGACTATTGGAACCAGATAGTTACTGAAATGATACAAAGCTTCAACAAAGACTATTATGCTAAAGGTATAGCAGAATGTGTGATTCAGATAGGAGAGGCGCTGACAACTCATTTCCCCTTTGATAGTGATACCGATAAAAATGAATTGCCTGATCATATCGTATTTGGCAGCTGATTTTCATGAAAAGACTTTTATTAATACTAACCCTTCATTTTTCTTTATTTGCTGCTGCGCAAATGGAGAAAATTATTGTTACTCCTCCCAGCCCTCCTAAGCTTGTCAATGATTATACTAAGACACTTACTTCTCAGCAGGTTGAGGCACTGGAAGGAAAACTTGTAAAATACGATGACTCAACTTCTAACCAGATTGCTGTTGTTATTGTAGAATCTACCGATAGTTATTCCATCGAGGATGCAGCCATTGAACTGGGCAGAAAGTGGGGAGTGGGTAACAAGGATTTTAATAATGGTATTGTAATACTTGTTGCCAAAGCAGACAGGAAGATGACCATTCAGGTTGGATATGGGTTAGAGGGAGCCATTACCGATTTAACATCAAAAAGTATCATTGATAATACCATTACTCCCCGCTTTAAGGAAGATAATTATTACAGGGGTTTGGATGAAGGCGTCGATGATTTAATAGCAGCTGCAGAAGGCAGGTATAAAGCTCCGGCAAATTATGGTAGCAAGAAGAATAAAGGTCTGAGTACCTGGACAGTAATTTTTATCATCATTCTCTTGCTGGTCATTTTTGGTTCTGGGGCGGCAGGCGGCGGCACTTATGTTTCCCGCGGTGGATTTGGTGGCTGGACAGGCCGTGGTAGTGGTTGGTCAGGTGGTGGCGGATGGTCGGGCGGAGGAGGAAGCAGTGGAGGTGGTTTTGGAGGCTTTGGCGGTGGTAGCTTTGGCGGCGGCGGTTCTAGTGGTAGTTGGTAAGAAGAAACTCGATAAAATACAAAAAGCCATCCTATTGAAAGGATGGCTTTTTATTTTACAGGATTATAGCTACTAAAATCCCTTCTTATCTGCCTCCGGCAGTTTTGCTTTTATATATTCAACCAATTCCTGCAATGCAGTATCAGCAGCATTTTCTTTTGCTTTTTTGGTTTTATCAGCGAGAATACCTTTTAATACCATACCATTAATAAACGGATCTGTTTGATTCTTGAAGTTTTCAGGAATAGCATCCCTGAATTTTACAATCTCGTCTACACCCCATTTAATCTTTTCAGCATTTTTAATAGCTGATAAATAGGTAGCCAGGCCATTCAATGCCTGGAATTTACCCTGGCTTAAAGGCATTTTTGCAAAATCACCAATGATCTTTTCTGCCATTGACTCATCCCCGGACTTTAATATTTCACTCATCACCACTTCTTGCAAAATACCTTTTGAAGGTTTTTCAGCCAGTTGTTTTACCAATGCTGATGATGTGGCAGGATCAACTTTAATTAAAGCAGCCAGTGCATTTCCGGCAACTGTATAGGAAGAATCGGTAACCGCTTTTTTAAACAGGTCGGCATACTCCGCTTTTTTATAATCGCCCAATTTTTGGATAGCGCTGGCTCTCACTGTGGCATATTTGTCGCTTTTGGCCAGGTTAAGTAATACAGATTCAAATCCTGTTTTCACTGTTTCTTTCTTTAGATCTGCCTTACTGATAGCAAAATTTCTCAGGCCGTGATATTTATCTGTCAAGGCTGTTTTAATTAATTCCACAGCCTTGGGATCATCCAGTTTTTTTGACGCAAAGTCAATAGCTTCTCTTCTGTCAAGATAGTTGCCGGCATGTGTATACTGGTGAATATAATTATCAAGCGTCTTGTTATCTTTCTTTACCCAGAGCATCACTTTATCTCCGTCCACGTTTACCAGGTCAGGCCTTTTTGCATAACTGATAGTAAATGTATCTACCCCATTTTTAACCCAAACATTATAGCGTTTTTTATTTGCCCCATCATATACATCAATTGCCAGCGGTAAGGAGAATATCTTTCCGCTCTTCTGTGTTTGTTTTATAATGACATTCACTTTTCCGGCAGCATCGTCGTATTGATAATCTATATCTACACTGGGATGACCACTGTTAAAATACCATTGGTTAAAGAACCAGTTCAGGTCACGGCCGGTTACGTCTTCAAATGCCAGGCGCAGCTGATGGGCTTCGGCAGATTTGAATTTATTTGTTGTTAGATAATTATTCAGTGATTTGAAAAAAGCACTGTCGCCTACATAGTTTCTCAACATATGTAAAATGCGGCCACCTTTCTGGTAACTCACCGCATCAAACATATCTTCTTTGTCTTTGTAATGAAAACGTACAAGTTGTTTATTCTCACTTCCACTCATCAGGTACCCCTGCATGCCGTTGAAATTTTCTGCATCACCGGCATCTTTTCCATATTTATATTCATCCCAAAGTGTCTGGCTGTAGTCAGCAAACGATTCGTTCACTGTCAGGTTGCTCCAGCTTTCTGTAGTTACATAATCACCGAACCATTGGTGAAAAAGCTCATGTGCAATGGTCCCTTCCCAATTATTTCCATCCACTAATTCTCTTGCATCCTGCTGTGCACTTTCCTGGTGAATGGTGGCAGTTGTATTTTCCATCGCTCCGGCTACATAATCACGGCCTGTTATTTGTGAATACTTTATCCATGGGTAATCAACGCCGGTAATTTTGGAAAAGAAAGTCATCATTTCCGGGGTATTGCCAAATATCTTTTTTGGCTACAGAAGCGTATTCCTTTTCAACATAGTAATTTACTTCTTTGCCTCTCCAGCTATCTTTAATAACAGCATATTCACCCACACCTAAAAAGAAAAGGTAGGGCGCATGCGGCAGGTCCATTTTCCAATAGTCACTGCTGGTGCCATCTTTATTTTTCTTTTGTGATACGAGTTTGCCGTTACTGAGGGTTACATATTTGTTGTCAACAGTTACGGTTAATTCCTGGGTGGTCTTTTGATTGGTTTTGTCAATAGTAGGAAACCAGGCCGAACTGGATTCTGTTTCTCCTTGTGTCCATATTTGTGTGGGCTTGTCTTTTTCTTCACCTTTGGGATTGATAAAATACATACCTTTTATTCCAAGCATTGCACCTTTGGCATACTTTTCTTCAAATTCGTCAGGCTTGGCGATGTAGTCAATATATATGGTATAACTTTCACCGGCTTTATAGCTTTTATCTAATTTAATACGCAACTCCCAGTCATCATATTCATATTTCAGGGGTACCTGCTGGTTGCCTTTCAAAAGGGCAATTTTTTTAAATTCCATTCCCTTCGCATCAAGGGTCAGTGAATCAGTGCTATAAAAATGGGGTTTTAAGGTAAGCCACGCTTTACCATACAGGTACGATTTACTAAAATCAGGTTTTACATCCAGTTTGGTATGTACCAGGTTATTGATTTTAGTGGCAGTTTCCCTGTATTCTTTTTTCCAGGCAGTATCAGCAGACGGTTTGGTCTGTGCAAGCAATACAAATCCCGGGAGGATTAATAACAATGTGAACAATACTTTCTTCATATAATTGATTTGTGTGCCGCAAATTTATAATAATAGGCATTGTTTAGTGATATAATTGGGATGAAAGGTTACGGTATTTAACAAGTTGTTGTCACCATGCTGAATTATGTCAGGGGATTTAAGTTAAATTTGCTATACAACCCAATTCCGGAAAAATGAATATACTTCTTTTGGTTTTTCTCTTTGCGGCCACTTCACTAACAACTTCAGCCCAGAAAGTATATTTTGTTTACCTGCAATCAGAACCTGAACAGCCTTTTTTTGTAAAAATGGACGATAAAATTTATAGTTCTTCCGCTTCTGGTTATCTGATTCTTGCTAAACTAAGGGATACCAGTTATAGTTTCAAGGTGGGGTTCCCTCAAAATAAATGGCCTGAACAGGTATTTACAGTTGCTGTAAACAGGAAGGATCATGGCTTTCTGCTGAAAGAGTTTGGAGATAAAGGATGGGGACTATTTGATTTACAAACATTGGCAGTACAAATGTCTGCGACAGGTATTGCTAAAGTTGCTGATAAAGTAAAAACAGATAATAAAGATGTTTCTGCTTTTACTGAAATTCTTTCCAAAGCTTCTGACGATCCTTCGTTAAAAGAAAAACAGGTTCAGCAAAAACCGGAAGAAAAGCCTGCTCCTAAAACAGAATCAGTAGCTGTTGAAGTTATAAAAAAGCAAGAAACAAAAAAGGAGATCAGGGAACCAGCTGTTATTAAAACTGCAGACGTTGTTACAATAAAAGCTGAAAAGAAAGAAGACCCTAAAACGGCAATCAAAGAGCCTGCTATCACAAAATCTGCAGAAATAATTGATTCCAGAGAGGTAAACAAGGAAGAAGGAAAGGTGGTGATTGAAGAAGTTCCTGTTTCAAAACCCGTGGAGCCAGTTGTTGAATTGGCCATTAAAAAGGAGGACCCAGAGATTGTTTCTGAACAACCAGTACTTGTCAGCGAAACGCCAAAGGAAAGTTTGGAGGAAGAATATACAAGATCAGTAGTTACAAAAAGATCAGAGAGTTCAACAACTGAAGGTTTTGGTCTTGTTTTCATTGATAATTATGAGAATGGAACGAGAGATACGATTCGCCTTCTTATTCCTAATCCCAGGCTAATAGTTGGTGTGGAAATGGCAGAACCAAAAGAAGAAAAAAAATTCCTTGATATTGTAACAGAAGCTCCAAAAAAACAGGAAGAGAAACCAGTTGAGCCACAACCTAAGATGGAAGAAAAGCCTGTTGCAGCTGAAACACCAGTCGAAAAGCCTGTAGCATTAGTTAACTGCCCTGCCACAGCAGACGAAAACGATTTTTTCAAACTACGAAAAGCAATGGCCGCAGCAGAAGGTGATGAAGAGATGGTGGCTGAAGCAAAAAAGTATTTTAAAATAAAGTGCTTTACTACAGCGCAATTAAAAAATTTAAGTACACTTTTTTTAAATGATGAGGGTAAATACAATTTCTTTGATGCAGCCTATAAGCATGTTTCTGATAAAGCCAGCTTTGTCACTCTCCAATCAGAATTAAAGGACGAATATTTTATAAATCGTTTCAAAGCAATAATAAGATAATAACCAGCATTTCTTTTGTACAACTATTTGAAATCTGACTGCTAAATATGCCCCGTTATTTTTTAGAGCTTTCTTACAAAGGCACTGATTACAGTGGTTTTCAGCTTCAGGATAATGCAAACACAGTACAGGCAGAAGTTGAGAAGGCTTTTAAGATTCTCCAAAAACATAGACTAGTAATGACGGGCTCCTCCAGGACCGATGCCGGTGTGCATGCATTGCAAAATTTTTTTCATTTTGATTATGAAGGGAAAATAAATCCGCATTTCATATATAAGATGAATGCCATACTACCCTCAGATATTGTTGTAAAAAGTTTTCAGGAAGTGGCTTCCGATGCTCATTGCCGTTTCGATGCTATTGGGAGGAGTTATAATTATTACATTTATCAGCACAAAGACCCCTTTTTAAAAGACAGGGCATTCTTCTTCCCTTACAAACTGGATTTTGATAAGATGCAGCGAGCGGCAGCAATTGTGAAGGAGTATCACGATTTTACTTCTTTTTCAAAGCGAAATACTCAGGTTAAAACATTTAATTGCTTAATTCAGGAAAGTGAATGGTTGTCAGAGAATAATAATCTTGTTTATCATGTAAAGGCAAATCGATTCCTGAGAGGAATGGTTAGAGCTCTTACAGCAACAATGCTAAAGGTGGGTAGGGGTAAGTTGTCACTTGAGGAATTCAGGGCAATAATTGAGTCTAAGGACTGCACCAAAGCTAGTTTCGCTGTTCCTGCTCATGGTCTGTTTTTGATTTCTGTTGTCTATCCACCTGATTATCTTGCAATTAATTCAAAATTTGAGCACGAAAAATAAGTTCCGTTTGTCGTTTTTTGATACTAATCTAAACTTAACTTGAGTTTATTCGGTTTCTGGCTTGTCCCCGCATTTGTAGGGCTTTTTATATTAATTAACCAAGACTATGGATTTAAAAACAAGCCGGACATTCAGTTTAAATATTCAGGGCGGGATCTTGATAAAAAAAATATTGCACTGAAACCTAGAACAGCACTGCATTTCCTCATGCTTTAGCATAATTAATTTCAATTAGAGTTGGATAGTAAATGTCACACCCTTATCTTTGCCGCCCGTTCGGATAAAACGGGTAGTTCTCTGAAGAAATGTGAAAACAAATGTGAGGCAAATGTGAACAAAACTGAGCCTAAAAGTTTGCTGGTAATTTACAATGTCTTACCTTTGCCGTCCGCCTCAAAAAAAATGAGGTTAGTTCTTCACAAAACAAATTGATTTTCACGCCAAAAGATTCTGATTTTCTTGAAAAATAATTGAAGAAAAATTTGGTAGAAATAAAATGGCCCTTACCTTTGCACTCCCGTTCAAAAAACGGGGAATGGTAACCGGATAAAACTGGTTGTCATCCCGAGCAAAGCGAGGGACAAAAGATCTTTGAAAGTTGGGAAACAATAGCACTTTATTCCGATAGCCATCGGAATAAAATTATAGGTAAGTCAAGCGAAATACATTTCGATTTGACACGTTAATTTTCTCTTGAGAATTTTAAAATGTCAGTATCAAACATCATTTACAATGGAGAGTTTGATCCTGGCTCAGGATGAACGCTAGCGGCAGGCTTAATACATGCAAGTCGAGGGGCAGCAGGTCTGTAGCAATACAGATGCTGGCGACCGGCAAACGGGTGCGGAACACGTACAGAACCTTCCTTCGAGCGGGGAATAGCCCAGAGAAATTTGGATTAATACCCCATAGTATATTGGAGTGGCATCACTTTGATATTAAAGATTTATCACTTGAAGATGGCTGTGCGGCTGATTAGATAGTTGGCGGGGTAACGGCCCACCAAGTCTGCGATCAGTAACTGGTGTGAGAGCACGACCAGTCACACGGGCACTGAGACACGGGCCCGACTCCTACGGGAGGCAGCAGTAAGGAATATTGGTCAATGGACGAAAGTCTGAACCAGCCATGCCGCGTGGAGGATGAAGGTCCTCTGGATTGTAAACTTCTTTTATATGGGACGAAAAAAGGGTTTTCTAACTCGTCTGACGGTACCATATGAATAAGCACCGGCTAACTCCGTGCCAGCAGCCGCGGTAATACGGAGGGTGCAAGCGTTATCCGGATTCACTGGGTTTAAAGGGTGCGTAGGTGGGTTGGTAAGTCAGTGGTGAAATCCCCGAGCTTAACTTGGGAACTGCCATTGATACTATCAGTCTTGAATACCGTGGAGGTCAGCGGAATATGTCATGTAGCGGTGAAATGCTTAGATATGACATAGAACACCAATTGCGAAGGCAGCTGGCTACACGAATATTGACACTGAGGCACGAAAGCGTGGGGATCAAACAGGATTAGATACCCTGGTAGTCCACGCCCTAAACTATGGATACTCGACATACGCGATACACAGTGTGTGTCTGAGCGAAAGCATTAAGTATCCCACCTGGGAAGTACGACCGCAAGGTTGAAACTCAAAGGAATTGGCGGGGGTCCGCACAAGCGGTGGAGCATGTGGTTTAATTCGATGATACGCGAGGAACCTTACCTGGGCTAGAATGCGGTTTGACCGTGGGTGAAAGCTCACTTTGTAGCAATACACGGTTTGTAAGGTGCTGCATGGCTGTCGTCAGCTCGTGCCGTGAGGTGTTGGGTTAAGTCCCGCAACGAGCGCAACCCCCATCACTAGTTGCCATCAGGTAACGCTGGGAACTCTAGTGAAACTGCCGTCGTAAGACGTGAGGAAGGAGGGGATGATGTCAAGTCATCATGGCCTTTATGCCCAGGGCTACACACGTGCTACAATGGAGTGGACAAAGGGCTGCAACACAGCGATGTGAAGCTAATCCCAAAAACCACTTCTCAGTTCAGATTGGAGTCTGCAACTCGACTCCATGAAGCTGGAATCGCTAGTAATCGTATATCAGCAATGATACGGTGAATACGTTCCCGGACCTTGCACACACCGCCCGTCAAGCCATGGAAGCTGGGTGTACCTAAAGTCGGTAACCGCAAGGAGCCGCCTAGGGTAAAACTAGTGACTGGGGCTAAGTCGTAACAAGGTAGCCGTATCGGAAGGTGCGGCTGGAATACCTCCTTTTTAGAGCAAATACTTACTTGCTATTGTTTCCCAAAACTTTCATTGTTAGTTCTTTTAAAAAGTAACCCGATAACACGGGGGCTACAAATACAGATCCGTAGCTCAGCCTGGTTAGAGCACTACACTGATAATGTAGGGGTCAGCAGTTCAAATCTGCTCGGGTCTACTAATTTAACCTGGGGGGTTAGCTCAGTTGGCTAGAGCATCTGCCTTGCACGCAGAGGGTCATCGGTTCGACTCCGATATCCTCCACAAACTGAGTATAGTTCTTTAAAAATTTGATGATGTGATTCGTACAGGCGAATCCTTTGGTTCAAGTCCAACACATCAGCTATTCACCTTCTATAGGTGATAAGCTCTTTGACATATTGGAAAATAAAATGTTAGATGAGTATCTAACAATATCGATCACAATTTTGAAATATCACACCATTTTATGGTTGGTCTGAAGAAATGTGGTCGGGTAACAACTACAAGAATAACAAATTCTAGTTTCTAATTTTTTTAAAGCAACTAAGGGCGCATGGTGGATGCCTTGGGTCTGAGAGGCGACGAAGGACGTGGTAAGCTGCGATAAGCCAGGGGGAGCTGCACACAAGCATTATATCCCTGGATTTCCGAATGGGTCAACCCACTATACTGAAGGTATAGTACTCCGCAAGGAGAGCCAACCCCGAGAACTGAAACATCTAAGTACCGGGAGGAAAAGAAAACAATAGTGATTCCCTGAGTAGTGGCGAGCGAAAAGGGAATAGCCTAAACTTGAGCGGCGTGCCGCTTGAGGGTTGTAGGACCACATTTAGAAATCATCATCAAGTAAAATCATCTGGAAAGTTGAGCCATAGAGGGTGATAGCCCCGTAAACGAAAATTGATGAGGACGAGTGGTATCCTGAGTAAGGCGGGACCGGAGGAATCCTGCCTGAATCTGCCAGCACCATCTGGTAAGGCTAAATACTCCTCAGACACCGATAGTGAACCAGTACCGTAAGGGAAAGGTGAAAAGCACCCTAAACAAGGGAGTGAAATAGTACCTGAAACCGTGCGCCTACAAGCGGTCGGAGCTCAGCAATGAGTGACGGCGTGCCTTTTGCATAATGAGCCTACGAGTTGCTCCTCACTGGCGAGGTTAAGTTCGTAATTAACGGAGCCGTAGCGAAAGCGAGTCCAAATAGGGCGTTTAGTCAGTGGGGGCAGACGCGAAACTTTGTGATCTATCCATGGGCAGGTTGAAGGTTAGGTAAAACTAACTGGAGGACCGAACCCGTTAACGTTGAAAAGTTCTGGGATGACCTGTGGATAGGGGTGAAAGGCCAATCAAACTGAGAGATAGCTCGTTCTCCCCGAAATGTTTTTAGGAACAGCCTCGGATTATGAAGTCTGTTAGAGGTAGAGCTACTGATTGGGCTAGGGGGCTTCATCGCCTACCAAACCCTGACAAACTCCGAATGCTAACAGATATCTCCGGGAGTGAGGCTGCGGGTGCTAAGATCCGTGGCCGAGAGGGAAATAACCCAGAATAGCAGCTAAGGTCCCTAATAAGTAGTTAAGTTGATCAAACGAGGTGAGACTTCTATAACAGCCAGGATGTTTGCTTGGAAGCAGCAATTCATTTAAAGAGTGCGTAACAGCTCACTGGTCGAGAGGTCTTGCACGGAAAATAATCGGGCATCAAACTACTAACCGAAGCTCTATGATTGCCACTAAGCGGATATCGGTAGGGGAGCATTGAAACTGCATCGAAGGTGTACGGCGACGTATGCTGGAGCGGTTTGAAAAGAAAATGTAGGCATAAGTAACGATAAATAAGGTGAAAAACCTTATCGCCGAAAGTCTAAGGGTTCCTGATCAACGTTAATCGGATCAGGGTTAGCCCGGTCCTTAGTCAAACCCGAAAGGGGTAGATGATGGAAAGCAGGTTAATATTCCTGCGCCTGCTATGCATTAAAAGTGACGGAGAATGCTAGTCGTATAAGCTGACGGAATAGCTGAGTGGATCCTTCGGGTGAAGCGTAACGATGAAAGTTCTTCCAAGAAAAGCGAGCATAGCAGCCGGTACCGCAAACCGACACAGGTAGACGGGATGAATATTCTAAGGCGCTCGGGTGAGCCGTGGAGAAGGAACTAGGCAAATTGACGCTGTAACTTCGGGATAAAGCGTACCATCTTCGGATGGTCTCAGTAAATTGGTTCAACCAACTGTTTAACAAAAACACAGGGCCCTGCAAAATCGAAAGATGACGTATAGAGCCTGATACCTGCCCGGTGCTGGAAGGTTAAGGAAGGATGTTCGGCGCAAGCCAAAGCTTCTGACTGAAGCCCCAGTAAACGGCGGCCGTAACTATAACGGTCCTAAGGTAGCGAAATTCCTTGTCGGGTAAGTTCCGACCTGCACGAATGGTCTAATGAGTTGAACACTGTCTCCTCCACGAGCCCGGTGAAATTGTAGTATCGGTGAAGATGCCGGTTACCCGCCACGGGACGGAAAGACCCCGTGAACCTTCACTATAGCTTTGCATTGATTTTGAATTACGGATGTGTAGAATAGTTGGGACGCTTTGAAGCCTTGCCGCCAGGTAGGGTGGAGCGGTCGTTGAAATACCAACCTTCTTTGATTTAGGATCTAATCCCTTGCGGGAAACAGTGCATGGTGGGTAGTTTGACTGGGGTGGTCGCCTCCTAAAGAGTAACGGAGGCTTGCAAAGGTACCCTCAGTACGGTTGGTAATCGTACGAAGAGCGCATTAGTATAAGGGTGCTTGACTGTGAGGCACACAAGCCGAGCAGGGACGAAAGTCGGCTAAAGTGATCCGGCGGTTCTGTATGGAAGGGCCGTCGCTCAAAGGATAAAAGGTACTCCGGGGATAACAGGCTGATCTCCCCCAAGAGCTCATATCGACGGGGAGGTTTGGCACCTCGATGTCGGTTCGTCACATCCTGGGGCTGGAGAAGGTCCCAAGGGTTCGGCTGTTCGCCGATTAAAGTGGCACGTGAACTGGGTTCAGAACGTCGCAAGACAGTTCGGTCCCTATCTGTGGTGGGCGCAAGTAAATTGAGAGGACATGACCTTAGTACGAGAGGACCGGGTCGTACGTACCGCTGGTGTATCAGTTGTGCCGCCAGGTGCAATGCTGAGTAGCTATGTACGGACAGGATAAACGCTGAAAGCATCTAAGCGTGAAACCTTCCTCAAGATGAGTTTACTTTTAAGGGCCGTCAGAGACTATGACGTTGATAGGCTACAGGTGTAAAGGTGGTAACATCAAAGCCGAGTAGTACTAATTGCCCGTACGCTTTAATTTTTTTTCTTTCTTTATAGCCTTTATTGGTGAAAAGGAAGTAGATACTCTCTAACATTTTCCAATATGTAATTTTATTTAAGATCTTATGGTGGTTTTGCCGAGGGTGTTCACCTCTTCCCATACCGAACAGAGAAGTTAAGTCCCTCATGGCCGATGGTACTGCACCACAATGCGGGAGAGTAGGTAGCTGCCATATTCATTTAAAAGCCTTTCAGTTTATTCTGGGAGGCTTTTTTGTTATATAAATTAAAGTAATCTTTGTCAACATATCTCTATCCCTCATTTTTACTAAAGCATTTCTGACGAATCAATGAATCAAAAAGAAAGAATTATACTATTTCTTCTGGCCGGATTGAATTTTACCCATATTCTCGATTTTATGATTATGATGCCATTGGGTAATTATTTAATGCCATACTTCCATATTTCTCCCTGGCAGTTCAGCTTACTGGTAGGGGCATATTCTATAAGCGCAGCTGTATCCGGCTTCACAGCAGCTTTTATTGTGGACAGATTTGACAGGAAAAAAGTATTACTTGTTTCTTATGCCGGTTTTATAATTGGAACATTGGCATGTGGCATAGCTCCTACTTATGGTCTACTCCTGGGATCAAGAATATTGGCTGGTTTATTTGGTGGTATTATTGGAGCACAGGTGTTGTCAATCATAGCCGATCTTTTTGTATATGAAAGAAGAGGTACAGCAATGGGAGCTGTAATGAGTGCTTTTGCTGTTGCTTCAACATTAGGTGTTCCATTTTCATTGTACCTAACTAATCTTTTCAATTTTAACTGGCATGTCCCATTCCTGCTTGTTGGAGGAATAGGAATTGTTTTGATACCACTGATTTACAAATTTATTCCCGGTATGTCAGCTCATTTAAAATCGGTTGGGAATAGAGAATCCACCTGGAGGGTGTTAGGTAAGGTTTTTGAAAGCCCAGCACAGCAGCAAGCATTACTATTTTCAGGGCTGTTAATGATGGGACATTTTCTGATTATACCGTTCCTGAATCCTTACCTGGAATTTAATAAAGGGTTTTCAAAGGATCTGACGCCTATGGTTTACCTGGTAGGTGGTATTTCTTCTTTTGCAGCGGCAATATTCCTGGGACGTTTTTCAGACAAGAAGGGTAAACTGCCTGTATTTTCAATCTCTGTTTTCTTGTCTCTATTCATGGTATTGGTAATTACCAATATGCCAGATGTTCATTTTTCCATTGTACTGGCATTTTTTGCCGTATGGTTTATACTGGCTACTGGTAGGGCAGTTACTGCACAAGCAATGGTTAGTGAGGTTGTAAAGACTGAACAAAGAGGCAGTTTTATGAGTTTTAATGGCAGTATGCAGCAACTGGGAACCTTTATTGCTTCCATGGCTGCGGGTGTTATTGTTTTAAAAGATAAAACCGGTAAAATTCAACGATTTGACTGGTTAGGCTATCTCAGCATTGCTGTACTCCTTATCAGTCTTGTGCTTGGAAGAATATTGTTTAAAAAAATTGACAGAGCTGATAAAACTTTATCAGATAAGAATTTTATCAACGAATAACTATTTTAAAATTCTATAAACCGGATAACGCATATGAGCCGGCTCATACCAGGAAGAGTTTTGGTATACAAAATTAAGTTGTGCCCTTGCATTGCCGGCGAATGCAGTATCCGATTGCTTTCTTTGTTCCAATTTTACTTTTAATTCAGTATTGTTTTTCAGATAATCGGCTGCTATATCTTCAAAAACATAGGCTGAATATCCTTCTTTCTGACCAAGAATGGCATCAAAATAATTCCAGGCGAAATAGGAGTCTTCAGCTTGTGGTTCCAAAGTTTCCATTAAAAACCTATTAGCAGCCTGGTTCATTGGTATATACCAGTCGCCTTTAAGAAACCGGATTGTTTGCATTGAAGTTGTGATTTTTACATCACTGTTTAAATGGTGCATTTCATACTGGCGGGGAGTAGTTTTGTAATCCTCTATTCTATAAACTTCTGCTTCAATGATTGTATCCTTTTTAAGCTGACTCATCTGCACTTTGTTTAATTTCAGGAGCTCAATCACTTTCCACCATCCCTGAGGAATTACATATGCTTTTGGTTTTTTTATTATTGTTTTGGGTGCAAAGTGGTTGTAGATTTTTACCTTTTTTTCAAATGGTTTATTCCGGTCGTAAAACAATCTGGGCAAGCCAGAAATCTCACTGGGTTTTCGTCCAGCTTCGTATCCTTTGTACATTACTTCCTTAAATAGTGAACGGTCTAATGACCAACTAACAGGAAACTCATTTGCAGTTTCAATATCTTTTTTTGTTTGATTACGTATACTTTTTATCTGTTCACTATTCTTTTTGGTGAATTCAATAAACGATTGCATCAGGGCATAAGTGGCTTTCACCCGTTGATCGTAAGGTTTCAACATATGGCTTTCCGGAACAAAAGAGAATGTATGCCATAAGGCAGCATAGCCGCTGGCATACCTGGGGCTATCCCAGTATTCCGGCCATCCGTTCTCTGGTGTATCACCAAAAGAATTGACGTAAGGGATAAGATCAAATCCCTTTGTTTTCATTAACGAGTATAAAGCCGGCTCAAATTCTTTGCTTATATATTCTCCCATCGTGCCGCCCAGTTTGCTATTCTGTGTAGTAAGCAATGTCATAACATGCTGGTAATCGGCGCCATTGCTTACATGGTTATCTACAAAAACGTCAGGGTCTGTTAGATGAAATATTTCAGTGAAAGCCCTGGCATCTCTCGAATCACATTTAATAAAATCCCGGTTCAGATCAAGATTTTGTGAATTACCACGAAAACCAAATTCTTCAGGACCATTTTGATCGACCCTGTAGTTTGCGCTTCGGTTTAAACAACCACCAATATTATAGACCGGGATAATGGCCAATACTATATTATCAGGTATTTTGTATTTACCGGCAACAATGTCTCTTGCCAGTAACATGCTGGCATCAATGCCATCGGGTTCGCCGGGGTGAATACCATTGTTGATCAGTATGATCCTTTTATTATTTTTCCGGATATTGCTGAAATTGTAATCCCCATTATTTGAGACAACGACCAGATGTAATGGATACCCCGCATCTGTAATCCCCATTGTCAGCATTTTTATTTTGCCTGATTGTAAATCCAGTTTTTTCCACCAATCAATTATTTCAAAATAGTCAGGAGTTTGGGTACTGTTGGATTGTTCAAATCTGGTGGTTAGCTTTTGAGCCCCGGCAATAAAGGAAACAAGGAGAAAAAATATCAAAAAGAAGTGTCGCATACTATCGTGGGTTGTTGCTTAAAAATACTATTTCGCAGGAAGCTACTAAAAATAAAAAGGCATCCCAAACTGAGATGCCTTTCAAAAGAGATATTAGTACAGCTTATTTAGCTGAATTAACTTTTTTTGCGAGTTTACTTTTCAGGTTAGCGGCTTTATTCTTGTGAATAACACCACGTTTTGCCAGTTTGTCAATCATGCTTTCAACAAGAGGAAATTTTTCACCCATTTCCTTTACAGGGGCCGCTTTCAGGTCACGGATAGC
Organism: Chitinophagaceae bacterium; assembly: GCA_016719165.1. Lineage (GTDB taxonomy): Bacteria > Bacteroidota > Bacteroidia > Chitinophagales > Chitinophagaceae > JJ008. The sequence continues at coordinate 158,595 of JADKAJ010000004.1, forward strand.
ATTACGGGTCGTTTTGCCATAGTATTTGTTCCTGTCACGACGTTTAGCTGCCTGGCGGGCATCCTTCTTTTTTGCACTGTGATTAGCCATCTATATCAATTTTAAGGATTGCAAAGGTAGGGTTGGGGCACCTATTAACCAAATTTCCGGAGGTTTTATTCCTAAATGATCATAATAATTGCAAGTGCTCTAATCCTCCTGCTTTTTTAATGAGCCTGCAGACAAAAAGGACTATTGCAAAGAATATCCCATTGTGCTTCAGGGCTTTCTAAATCCCTCATCATGAGGCAGGGATTTCCTTTTTTTCAGCGATATTTGTACCCCATTTTTCACTTGTATTTTAATACCTCTTTTCATGAAGGATTTTTCCTATATCACTAATTCTCACCCGGAGTTTATTGAAAACCTTTACCGTGATTTTGTAAATGACCCAACCAGTGTTGACCCCGAATTTAGAAAGTTCTTTGAGGGGTTTGATTTTGCTATTGGCAATAGTAGCATGATGGGGGTGGGTAATGGAAAAGAAATGCCCGTTGCAACCGGAAAAGTAATAAGTGCCGAGGTAGATTGGATGCGGGAGATAAAGGCATACCGTTTAATAGTGGGGTATAGGAATAAAGGTCATTTGATTGCAAAAACAAATCCTATCCGTCAACGAAAGGACAGGGGTGCCAATATCGACCTTGCGTTTTATGGATTTACTGAGGCTGATCTGGATAAAGAATTTCATGCAGGCCAGCTTATCGGACTAGGCACAACCTCATTAAGAAATATATTAACTCATCTTGAAAAATGCTATGCATCAAGTGTGGGGGCTGAGTTTAAATATATCAGCGATCAGAAAAAGATCGACTGGCTGACCAACGAGATTGAGAAGAGGATGCTGGAACCTTTACCACTGGATAAGAAAAGAAGAGCCTTAGAAAAACTTAACCAGGGGGTGATGTTTGAAAAATTTCTTCATACCAAGTATGTTGGTCAGAAAAGGTTTTCACTCGAAGGGGGTGAAACTACAATTGCAGCACTCGATGCGATCATAAATACAGCCGCCGATAATGATGTACATGAAGTAGTAATTGGTATGGCACACAGGGGCAGGTTAAATATCCTGGCCAACATCATGGGAAAAACATATGAACAGATATTCAGTGAGTTTGAAGGAACTGCCAAGATGGATCAAACCATGGGTAGTGGCGATGTGAAATATCACATGGGATATGGCAGTGAAGTGAAAACGATGAATGACAAAACCATTCATCTTAAGCTGATGCCTAATCCGTCACACCTGGAGGCTGTTAACCCGGTAGTGGTAGGTTTTTCCCGGGCTAAAGCAGATGTAATGTATCACAGTGAGTTTGACAGAATACTTCCAATTCTGATACATGGTGATGCTTCAGTAGCCGGTCAGGGAGTTGTGTATGAAGTGTTACAGATGAGCTACCTGAAAGGATATTACACCGGTGGGACCATTCATTTTGTTATCAACAACCAGATTGGGTTCACCACTGATTTTGATGATGCAAGAAGTTCTGATTATTGTACTTCATTAGCAGCTGCTATCCAGGCACCGGTATTTCATGTAAACGGAGACGATCCTGAAGCGGTGATCAAATGTGCGGAAATTGCAACCCGTTTCCGCCAGGAATTTAACAGTGATTTTTTTATTGATATGGTGTGTTACCGCCGTCATGGTCACAATGAAGGCGATGATCCTAAATTCACACAACCTCATTTGTATGCTTTAATTGATAAGCATCCCAATCCAAGAGAAGTGTATATTAAATATCTTTTGGAGAATGGTGAGCCAGATGCACAGCAATTGGCCAAAGAAATGGAAAAAAAGTTTTGGGCTGATCTGCAGGAGCGACTGGATGAAGTGAAACAGAATCCATTGCCCTATCATTATCAGCCCCCTGAGCTGGAGTGGAAAAAGCTTCGCAGGGCGACTCCGGAAGATTTCGATGCATCACCAGTTACAAGTATTACAGAAACAGACTTTCGGAAAGTTTTTGACGCCATGATGATATGGCCTGCAGATTTCAAGCCACTACGAAAAGTTGAGAAGATCCTTCAGGACAAAATAAAATTATTTGAAACAGAACGAAAAGTTGATTGGGCTACCGGTGAATTACTTGCCTATGGCAGCTTATTACTGGAAGGAAAAGATGTAAGAATGAGCGGACAGGATGTGAGAAGGGGAACTTTTTCGCACCGTCATGCAGTACTGAGAGATGAAAATACAGATAAGCCATACAGCAGGTTGTCTCATGTACCCGGAGCAACAGGTAAGTTCAGGATTTACAATTCTTTGCTGAGTGAATATGGTGTGCTGGGTTTTGAATATGGCTACGCATTGGCCAATCCGAGTGCATTGGTTTTGTGGGAAGCTCAGTTTGGCGATTTTGCCAATGGTGCTCAAACAATGATTGACCAGTTCATCGCAGCCGGGGAACAAAAATGGAACAGGATGAATGGTGTTACGATGTTACTGCCACATGGCTATGAAGGACAGGGGCCGGAGCATAGTAGTGCGAGGCTGGAACGGTTTTTACAATTATGTGCAGAATTAAATATGGTGGTAACAAATATAACTACTGCTGCTAATTTCTTTCATGCTTTAAGACGTCAACTGGCATGGCCTTTCCGTAAACCGCTGATCAATTTTTCTCCCAAAGCAAATCTTCGTCATGCTGGTTCTTATTCAAGAATCGAGGAATTTACCAGTGGCGGTTTTAAAGAAGTGATTGACGATGCACAGGCAGATACAGCTAAAGTGAAAAAAGTGTTATTCTGCAGTGGCAAGATATATTTTGATATGGCTGAACGCCAGCAGAAAGAAAACAGAAATGATGTTGCGATAATCAGGCTGGAACAGATATATCCTTTGCCCTACAAACAGCTTGATGTATTACAACGGAAATATAGTAAGGCAACCTGGTTCTGGGTGCAGGAAGAGCCCATGAATATGGGAGCTGCTTCATTCCTTAAAATGAATTTAACGGGTATTAACTATGGTGTAATAGGCAGACAACCCTCTGCTTCTACAGCAACGGGTTATAATAAAGTTCATTTGCAGGAGCAGGCTGAAATAATTGAAACAGCTTTTAGTATTTAAATTGAATTAATAGAATATTATGATTGAAATAAAAGTACCAACGGTAGGAGAGTCTATCAGCGAAGTCACTTTATTGAAATGGAATAAGAAAGATGGCGACTATGTGGAAGAGATGAAGTGATCGCCGAACTGGAAAGCGAGAAAGCTACTTTTGAAGTAAATGCGGAGCAGGCAGGTGTGTTGAAACTCGGTTCCGTAAACGAAGGCGATACTATTAAGATTGGTGACCTGCTGGCGAGTATTGATGAAACAGCAGCAAAACCTGCCGCAGCTCAGAAAGCAGAAAATGCCAGTGTTCCCAAAACGGAGGCTGCAAAACCTGCAACCTCAACTGCTCCTGTCAGCTCAATTTCCAATGATATCAAAGCCTCTCCTGTTGCTTCAGCCATCATTGCAGATAAAAAAGTAGATCCTAAATCTGTAACAGCAAGCGGCTACCAGGGCAAGATCATGAAAGATGATGTGTTAGCTGCTTTATCAAATCCCGGTAAGAAAGCCTTTACCGGGGCTGAATTGTTCAGCAGGAATGTTCGTGTCGAGAAGATGAGTAACCTGCGCAAAACTATTTCACGCCGATTGGTAGAAGCCAAAAATACAACAGCGATGCTCACCACTTTTAATGAAGTGGATATGGGCACTATCATGGAAATAAGAACGAAGTATAAAGACAAGTTTAAGGAGATACATGGGGTAGGACTAGGCTTCATGAGCTTCTTTGCCAAAGCCTGTGCAGTGGCTCTGGCAGAATGGCCATCGGTAAATGCTTATATAGACGGAGATCAGTTAGTGTATCATGATTATGCTGATATCAGTATTGCCGTTAGCACGCCAAGAGGACTGACCGTACCGGTAATGCGAAATGTAGAAAGCATGAGTATGGCCGATATCGAGAAGACGGTAGTGGAACTGGCTGGCAAAGCAAGAGACAGTAAATTAACAACGGAGGAATTGACGGGTGGAACTTTCACTATCACCAATGGCGGTGTTTTTGGTTCGTTAATGAGTACACCCATTATCAATATTCCACAAAGTGCTATTCTTGGTATGCATAAAATACAGGAAAGACCAATGGCGGTAAACGGGCAGGTTGTGATAAGACCTATGATGTACCTCGCATTGAGTTATGATCATCGTATTGTTGATGGCCGTGAATCTGTAAGTTTCCTGGTGAGAGTGAAAGAATTATTGGAGAACCCGGAGCAATTACTGATTGGAAAGGACCCGGTTAAAACATTGCTTGAATTATAAACAAGAAAATTTTTGCGAATACATGAAAAGATTTTTAGCCTTAGTAGTTATACTGCTTTCTTTAGTTTATATGTCTTGTCAGAAAGAAATTGATTGGGGACTGGGTGGTACGGGTGGCAATAACCTGCTTTCAAGAATCAATTCAAAAACAGGTACAGACTCCTCTGAGGTCAGTTATTTTTACAATTCCCAGAACAGATTGATCAGGGAAAAGACAACTGGTATTTCCGGAGGACTTACACTTGACAATGAATTGATAATAAACCGGAATGCTGCTGGTGTTATTCTTACAACTGTGCAAAAGGCAGCAGCATTGGTAAGTGCAGGTATTGATAGTGTGGTTACCCGGTATAATTATAATACTTCAACATCCCGGTACACTTCATCTGTTTTTTCTCTGACTGCGTTTGGCTTTTCGGTTACCGATAGTGCCGTTTACTCCTATGATGCAAGTGGTAAGATTGTAAGTGATGTGCATTACCTGGCAACTGGTTTTTTACCTCCCATCCAAAGTTTGAAAAATGATTATACTTATTCTGCTGATGGAGTAAACATAACCAGGCAGGATCAAATGGCCGCTACTACTCCCGGAGGTCCTATGTTACCTGTTTCGTCTCAAACCTACACTTATGATAATAAAAGCAACCCGCTGATATTGTCCCACGAGGCTGTTTTATTATCGAGAACAGGTCTGTTCAATGCTAATAATAGTTTAAAGACTGTATTTACCAATACTGCAGACCCAACCGCCAATTTTAACCTCGATATAATTTACAGGTATAATACTGCGGGCAAGCCTGATTCAGCTTTTTCTATCCGAACACCTCCCGGAGAACTTACTGTTTCTGCCTATCATTATCAATAACTCTGCTTTTATCAATTCATTTGCGGAAGCCGGTTTGCTTGCCTTATTTTGCAGGGTGAGCCGATATTATTCATGCCTGAACAGTGCTGTCCAGCTTGTTAGTAAATACAAAGGGGATGAGCCTTTTTCTCTCTTCCTGAAAAGGCATTTTTCAACCAATAAAAAATATGGCTCCAAAGACAGGAAAAGTATAAGCCATTTATGTTACTGTTATTTCAGGTTGGGTAAAGCACTAGCAGAAATGCCGGTTGAGGAAAGAGTTATTACCGGCTTGTTTTTATGTTCATCAACATCCAATGAGCTGCTTCAGCATTTGAGGCCAAACTTAGATCCGCATGCAGCATTACCAGTTTCTAAAAAATTCAATTGCCGGACTCTTCTTTTTCTGTCAGTGATGTTTTCCCCTGGGAGGATGAATTAAGTGAAGGGATTGACTATGATAAATTTTGTGCAGCTTTCTTCATTCAGCCAGACCTCTTTCTTCGTTTGCGGCCCGGTAATAAAGAGAGAGTAATGACCAAACTCCGGGAAAAGGAAATTGTGTTTGAGTCTATCAATGAGAGTTGTATTGCAGTAGCGAACTCTTCAAAAGTGGATACGATAATCAAATTGAATAAAGAAGCTGTCATACAGGATTACAGTTCTCAACAAGTGGGAGAGTTGCTGGCACAGGTTAAGAAAGAAAATGTTTCCCGGGTTTGGGACTGCTGTGCTGCCAGTGGTGGTAAGTCTATTATGACCAAAGATGTGCTTGGGGATATTGATCTCACCGTATCAGATATACGGGAAAATATACTTCACAACCTGAAACAACGATTTGCTGAAGCTGGTATTAAACAGTGCAAAAGTTTTGTGGCTGATCTTACCGTAACCGGTTCTCTACCTGCAAGGCAGCAGTATGATCTGGTCATTGCTGATGTTCCCTGCAGTGGCAGTGGCACCTGGAGTCGCACACCAGAGCAACTTTATTTTTTCGATGCACAAAAGATTGATGAATACAGTCTCCTGCAAAAGAAAATCACTTCAGCTATCATTCCCTCTCTGAGACCCGGAGGCTTTCTTCTCTATATTACCTGTTCGGTATTTAAAAAGGAAAATGAGTTGGTGGTGGAATATTTAAAAGAAAACTACGGCCTGGCAGAAGTTCAAAAAAAATCATTGACCGGTTATGATAAAAAGGCCGACACTTTGTTTGCCTCTCTTTTACAAAAACCTTTATAACCTGATCAGCTCTGCAGTGCCTAAAAATTTCTGATTGTCATAAACAGTGATATAGTATTTACCTGCTGAAAGTTTGCTTACAGAAAGATCGATCAGTTTTTTACCGGTCCCTTTTGCATCTTTGGTTTGCATTACGAGGCTGCCTTTTGCATCATACATCATAACTGTCATAGTTGGAATGGCATAAGGTGTTTCCACAACCAGCGTAACAGTACTGCCACTTACCGGGTTTGGCTGCACCATTACCAACTGATTGCTGGTTCCGACAGCAAAACAACCGGCTGTGATAGTTACATCAGCTGTATCAATATAAACTGCAGTAAATGTAACAGCAGCAGTGTCAACTACCTGGCGAATACGGTACGAAACAGTACCCGGATTTACTCCAACCAATGTATTGTTGAAGGAATAACTTTTATTAGCGAGTATGGTACCCGACTGTGCGTTAACATCTCCCACTTTTTGTGTATACAGATTCACCCGGCACTTTTCTTTCGATCTCGTACTTCATGTTTGCTACGTCTTTGCTGTTCCAGGTTACAGTAATAGTACAGGCGTTTGCTGATGCAGCTGATGTGGCATATTCTGTCAGCAGGTTTGTAAACGCCATTTTCAGGTTGGGAATACCATAACCAATCCTGTCATCCGGTGTGCTGAATTTATTACTGGCCTGTTTCAATGCCTGGATGATCTTCATATTATTATATTCAGGAAAACCCTGCCAGAGACAAGTTGCCAATCCTGCCATATTGGGACAGGCAAAGGATGTACCATTGCTTGTTCCAATAGTATTGCTGCTTGTTTGAACCATTGCAGCTACACCAACAGAAGCCATATCGGGCTTTATCTGTCCGTCGCCGGAAGGTCCATAACTGGAGAAGCTTCCAACTATTCCGGAAGAATTCACTGCTCCTACGGCCACTACACTATCACCATCGGATGGAGTGACGAGGAAACGCCAGGCATTGCCCCCTTCATTCCCTGCAGAATTAAATACCATCAATCCTTTTTTTGCAGCCAGGTCAGCACCAATCACGGCCATAGTGGTATTGCCATCCATATTGCTGTAGGTATAATTGAAAACAGCATTATCAAAATCATAATATCCCAGGGAAGAAGAAATAATATCTGAGCCGGCACTATCCGCTCTCTCCGCACCACATACCCAATTATGTTCTTCGATCGGGTATTCTGATGCTACATCTTCTGTACGGAATAAATGAAAACTTGCTTTGGGCGCTTTACCTACAAATTGTCCCGGAATATTGGCCGCAATGGTTGAGAAGCATTGCATGCCATGGGGATGATCGTCCGTAACTGTCGCATTGCGGGATACAAAATCCCAGGTACTTAATACCTGGCTGTTGGTATTGGCACTGTCAAAAGCCCGTAATGAATTGTAGTTGAAAAAACCACCATCAAGCATAGCGATTTGCATGCCCTGGCCTCTTAATCCAATATTATGTAAGAACTCACCATTGTGCAGGTGAATCTCATTAAAAGAACCGGTTCCATAATTGAAAAAATCACCGGTAAGCTGTTCGGTTCGTTGGGTCTGTACGGGTAAGGGAGTGATCGCTTCTTCCGTTACAAATTTATTCCTGGTGGGTCCGGGTTCATCGCCTGTACTTCTTGCGGCCAGTCCGCCAACACTTTTTACAAATGGTAAAGCAGTGATCGCTGTAATCGCATTTGCATCGGAGGTTTGAATGGAGACAGCATTCAGCCATTTGGATACATTTAAAATAGTAACGTTGGGTACATTTCTGATCTGGGTAACATACGAAGGTGTAACCGGCAGGTCTGTGCTGTCAATTGCTATTCCATAACGGGTTCTTCTTTCAATCGACCTTTGTGATAAATAACCGGAAGGGTTGGCAAGGGAAAACGTATTGTTGCCTTTGTCTTTAAGTTTTACAATGTACCGGGTAAATTGTGCCTGCGATTCAACAATGAAAGTAACCGCAACTATAAACAGGAGTAAAATTTTTTTCATGGAATACCGGTATTTTTTTCCAACCACAAATTTAGAGAATACCAATAACTAATTATGATCTACCATCCACATGGTGATACCAAAGCCTGTTTTATAAGGCCCGCCGGCTCCGCCGGGGTTTGGCTGGTATTCCCACAGCTCATATTCACGGTATACAAGTCCTATATTTTTAGCATATTTTTCTACTGATCTTGATTTTGCAGCATAAGCCGTTGGACTGGTAATAGGTACATTGAACGCTTCATCCACCTGCTCTATACTATGCACATCGGTGTAATTAATTCCCCTGTAGGTGAATGAAGATGGTTCCCCGTCGAAATAGAAATCCCAGGCTTCCATACTGTCATCATTGCTGAAGTTGTAGATAGTACCATAAGGATCTGACGGAAGAAACCGGTTTCCTTTCCAGCTAAAGCCGTTGCGAATCGGTAAATGCATTTTGATAAAACGAAGATTGTCTTCAATCAATTCTACCTGGTCAGACAGGGGAGTGATGAAGTAGGTACCGGAAGGTTGCCAGGGCTGCGTACCTGTTGAGTCACTCAGGTAACGATAAACCCTGTAACTGGGCCGGCCCAGGTTGTCGGTGATAAGGGTGTCTATTACATGTTTTACCTGGTATTTACGAATCTCTGTATTCCGGCCAAACTTGGTGAATACCATTTAGTCGAGCCGGTAAGTGATATATTTCTTTGCAGTTAAGGGATATAATCTGCTAACGCTTCCGTAGTAAAATCTTCTTTTTCATTACAGGAAAAGAGCAGCGGAAAGAATAGCTAACAGACCAAGGCGAACGGGTGAAAAAATTCTCATAAGTGGTTTTTCTTTGTTCACGGATACAAAATAAACGGTTAAAACTACAAACAAAAAACGGGAAACATAACTCCCCGGTTTAGAACGTATTTTATTTCGCTTTATTGCCTGATTTTAAACGAGTTCGCCCCGCTGAATGATTCCCCCGCCAATCACATCATCCCCTTCATAAAAAACGGCACTTTGACCCGGTGCAATGCCTTTTACATGTTCATAAAATCGGACTTTCATGGCACTACTGAGCTGAGCCGAAGTGTCAGGATAGATGTTGGAAAGAGCACCCTTGTCTTTGTAACGGATCTTTGTCACAGCTTCCATGCCAGGGGTGATGCTGTCATATTTTATTAAATTCAGCTTACCCACTATCATTTCATTTTGCTCCAGGTCCTCTTCATCGCCCAGCATCACCGTGTTATTATCAGGATCAATTTTTGTAACGAAAACGGGTCTTCCCATTGCTATGTCGAGCCCTTTTCGTTGCCCGATCGTATAAAAAGGATAGCCTTTATGCTGCCCCAGAATCTTACCATTTTTATCAATGAAGTTGCCGCCGGCCACTCTTTCTTCCAGCCCATCCACTCTTCTTTTCAGGAAGCCGCGGTAGTCATTGTCCGGCACAAAACAGATCTCATAGCTTTCATTCTTTTTGCCAGTTCTGGATAACCAAAATCATGCGCCATCTGGCGGATCTCTGTTTTACGGTATGGTCCCAGTGGAAGCAATGTTCTGCTCAGCAGGTCTTGTTGCAATCCCCATAATACATAACTCTGGTCTTTGGTGTCATCAATGGCTTTGCTGACAACAAACCGTCCGTTATCATGCTGACGGATTTTAGCATAGTGACCGGTAGCAATAAACTCACAGCCAAGGGCATCGGCTCTTTTAATAAAGCCCGCCATTTGATATGTGTATTACAAAGTACACAGGGATTGGGTGTTCTGCCGGCCAGGTATTCTTCTACAAAATTCTCGATCACAAAATCACCAAATTCTTCCCGTATGTCGAGTATATAATGTGCAAAGCCATGCTCCACCGCTGCCTGCCTCGCATCGTTGAAGGAATCAAGATTACAACAGCCTGTTTCTTTTTTGCTGCCACCGCTGGCCATATAGTCCCATGTTTTCATGGTGATGCCGACCACTTCGTAGCCTTCGGCATTGAGCATCAGGGCTGTAACGGTACTGTCGATACCGCCGCTCATGGCCACCAGCACTTTTCCTTTCTTACTCATAGTCGCTAAAATTCAAGGGGCAAATATACGAAGGACAAACGGGAGGGGGTTTACGGAAAAGGGTAAAATAGGGAAGACGCCGGCCAGCTTTTTACGGAGATTATATTAGGTGTTATGGTTGTTCTTTCCTTTGTCAGACTGTATACAGATTTATCTTATTCTGCTGAAATACATATACCAGTTCCATTCCCAGGTTTTTCCATTGTCAGCTGAAAATGCCTGGCTCCAAACCGGGTTTTCTTTGTCGCTAAGGTCCCAGCGAAATACAACTATTATTTTCTTTTCCTTAAAAATGTCTTTTGTAAAAAAATGGCCCTTATTATTTTCAAATGAACCTACCACCGGTGGTTGTAATATCCCTTCAGTAGAGTCAGCCCAGTAAATGCTCCATAATCTTGTTGCCGGGTTGAAAAGTCTTACCGACATGCCCTCAAATGGCACACCGTTAAATGTGGCCAGGTAATTGTCAATATTGCCAACCCCATTTAATACCCGGTACATTTCCTGGGTAGATTCAAATGTTGTCCATTCGGTACAGTTGTTTAACCGGTCTTTTAGTTTTTTATTATCCAGTTTCCATTTGCCTTCATAAAAGTCAAAGTCATGTTTGGAAGAAGTTGGTGATGCTGTTATGATCAACTCTCCATCCTTATCAAAATTTAGTTGCGGAATTTCTATGTCAAGGCTGTTTGTCATGATTATTTTGCAATTTAAATAAGAGAATTTCTCTAATCCCGAATGGCGGACTTTTGGGTAAGCTTAGAGTTGTAGTAGAAGAAGAGTTAATGTCGGTTGTATTATAAATATAACTCCCCGGTTTGTGTCTTTGCGAACCAGTGCATTGGCAACTCAATTAATTTTTTAATTTCCAGGCATTGTATTTCTTTACAATATCAAACAAATTATCTTTTTTGTTCAGTGTCTTTATAAACGCCTCTTCCAGTTCTAAATATTGTAAAGCATCGGGCAGTTTCATCATCAGCGGGTATTGATTGGAGATGTAGAGGAATCCCCTGGTGGGATGTTTGAAAATAATGTCTCTCTTGGTGGCATTTCCATCATACTCTTTGCGCCCGGAATTCCTTTTCGACATTTCAATTTCCTGGAATAAGGAGCAGATAGGCCGTGCTCCTTCCACACTGCGTAGAATAAAATAACCGCCGTCCGGCACTACATCACCGGTGGCCGGTACTCGGTAGAGTTGCTTGTTGGCGGCAACATCCCAGGTTACAAAGTCATAGTGATGATCATTATACACAAAGCCAAATCCCTTTACTTTCAGCCGGTCTATCTTTTAAACTTAGTGCCGTCTTCCGAAAACTTAAAGTCGAAAGTCAGTTTACTATAGTCAATTTCTTTTGATTCGTTGGGTACATCTTCTCTAAGGGGATCCGGGTCGCTTTGTGAAGAGGCTCCAATTTTCAGTTTAGGTTTCAGGGGAACCTGTACTTTGCCACGTATGGTATCACCTGTTTTGTTAAGGTAATACCCATCTGTTTCCTGGGCAACGACAAGGGTACTTATAAAAAATGTCAACAGGCAGTGTACTAAATTTTTCATAATTGAAATTAGGAATTTATTAGTGATGTATATAGTTTGCCCCATTATGTCCGACCGGTATTTGAAAAATATCTTACCGGAACTAATGTGGAAAAAATTATAAAAGGCTTGTCTACCAGGGGCAGGGCTTTTAAGTTATGAAGGAAATAGAAACTTTGTCAGGCCACTGCCCGGGTTCCAGTTTTCACGAATCAGGTTTACAAAAGTTGAAAATATATACTATTGATCATCCGTGTTGGGTTGAGCCATGATTAAGGCAGGTACTTATATAAAGGCGGCCGCTAATAAGTAAAAATTATCGGATGGGAGATTTCCGTTAGTCAAATTTTACAGGGTTGAAACTGTCTCCGAAAAAATTTTCAAGGTTTCCGGAAAAAAATTTTATTTTGAGTATACGTTTAATTGAGCTAGCATCTTGTTTACCAGGAAATAGCTCTTTATGATTTACCCGGATTCCTCTGATCTGCGTATCCTTTGCAAATAAATCTCAGCTCCTTTTGATGAACTATTTTAACTATTTAAGCCTGGGTGCAATATTTGCGTCCGGCGAAACAACTTTTTAAAAATCAACTATGGTAAGAAAGCTAATTATTTTCGGAATCATTTTAATAGCCTGTTATGATGGCTATACTCAGCGGGTTGGGGTTGGCACGGTCAATCCGCTTGCTCGCCTGTCTGTTGACAGTGCTGTTATGATTGATCAGTCTAACTCTAACAATGGCACCCTGGGCTCAGGTGCCCTGCTTTTGGCAGCGATGGACTGGTAGGCATGGGAAGAAGTACTGTAAATGGCAGTGCAGCCCGGAGTGGAATTAGCTTTTATGCAGCTGGGTTAAGACGTATGCTCATTGATTCAATTGGAAATGTTGGGATTGGCACCAGTTTACCTCTTCAGCGGCTTCATGTGAACGGCAATATGTATACATCCGGTAATATAGGTGTTGGAACTGATCCTAATTACCGATTGCATGTTAATGGGGATGGATATTTTCAGAATAGTAATATCGGTATCAATATACTGCCGTCCAGCACTTATTCCTTGTATGCGGCAGGGAATGTGCGGTTCACAGATGATGTACGTTTTGACGGCATCGTGAATCCCAACAATGCATTAACAATTGGTAACAATACCAGTATTGATGGAAGTCTTACAGTGGGTGGAAGAGGTATTGTAAGGGGTAGTGGTGCCGGGCAATGGCGCATTGTAAGGCTTACAGTTGGCTATGCTGGTGGCATTGCTGCCAACTCCGATTTGATTGGTGCAGCACTTGCCTTTAATTTGGGTGGGGCTACTCTCGCCGGAATTTTTGTTGGCCCAATTGTTCAGGCTGGAGCCGGCAGTTCAAACCTGAGCAGTATTGGCTTAGTGCCGACAGATATAAGTAATACGGGTTGCCGGTTTTTGATTATGAACGGCTCTTCAACTGCTGCCGACCTGGGCTCTGCTGCTAATCCTACGATTTGGCAACTTACTATGTTGGTGTTTGAATAAGGAAGTTTTTTTGTACTGCTAACATTCAGGCATTTGCAGGGGCTGAGAATTGTACATCGGGCCGGAACCGCAGATGATGCGTAAAAGCTGGTGTTACTTTGCCCGGCCCTGTTTATTCAAATACTTTGTTAGCGATAGTATTTCTATTCTTCACGCATAATAGCAAGGAAGAATTTAATGACTTCTAAATTTACAGCAGATGTAGTCCAATGCCCTACATTTTCATAGGTTTTGAAGGTGGCAGTAACATTTTTATTCAAATAAGTCTTTTGACAGGCCAGGTATCTTTCCTGCACCGTGCTTCCGATATTCTCATTAATTATTTTACGTTCTTTTTGCTGTACGCATCGTCAAACTGAACGGCATCATTGTCGTCTAACTTGCCCATATAAATGAATTGTGGAATTTGTCTGTATGCAAGCAGATCAAAATTGAACCCGAATAGTTTAGTAAAATCATTCGTTCCAAGCGGGTAGTTGAGTTTAATGCTGTTGATCTCGTTTTGGGGAAACATAAGTTCTCCATTAAATCCACCTATGGCTAATGCTTTTATCTTGTCAGGATGAATGAAAGAAAAACGATTGGTGAACGTAGCAGAAGCCGAAAAACCATTCATGAAAAATTTAGGATCAACCTGGATATCCATTGCTGCTAAAACATTTTGGGCATCACTTATCATTTCCAATAATTGTAAATCCAGTCTTTTTAATGCTGGTTTTCTTTGTATCATCACATCCCTGTCCAGGGCATGCGTATACAGTAAAGGCTGCGATGCTGGTCTCGGAAAAACCGGAACAAGCAACGGTATTTTTAACTCTGTAGAAATATTATTTCCAACAGAACTCACAGAGGCCAGGTCAATCGCATATTTTTTATGAACTTCTATGCTGTCTGTTATTTTACCTGTATTATTGGGCTCCACAAGCAGGAATATTTTTTTCTTTACCGGTGTTCCTTTTGGGATAAACAAAATATAATCATGGTGAAATCCCTTTTTTTTGGATTCTTTGCAACAACAATTAAACTGCTCTCTTAAAAGTGGTTGTTGCTGAATGTTGACCAGAAACAATATATAAGAATGTAAAAGGAGAAAGAATAAAAACCGCATTTTTAAATATTTTACTCAAAAGATGGAATGTTTATTGTCAATCAGCAAAATTGTCGGTTACGGTCAGGTATTGCTACAGGAGGTGGATTTTAAAATCCAGCCCGGAACTGCTGCCTGGCTTTGTTTTGTTAGTCAAATTGAGATCTTTGCTTGGCTTTATTCGTCGAACCCGAACTACTGCTTGTATCAGCCAAATTATTGTTTAGCTAAACCTTAAAAAAAGTTAGCTTTTTGCTTGGTTTTTTACACAGTTCATGTTAGGCACAGTATTCAATTGCAGATCTTGTCTAATTTCATCAATTTAACTTGATCAGTTATTTGCTTCAGATTAAGACCTAATTTCTTTGAATTTTTAAATGCGTCACAGGCTTCTACCAAGTTGTTATCAAAGTAATAAGCAAGAGCAAGATTGAGATATATAGTATAACTACTTGAATCAAGTTGAAGCGCTTTTTTTAAATCAATCATTCCTTTTTTATTTTTATTAAGGTTACAATAATATAGTCCTCTATTATTATAGAAAGGCGCATAATTACTATCAAGTAAAATTGCTGTATCTAAAATTAAAATCGCCTGCTCAAGGTTGTTGATCTCGAAATAACAGTCAGATAAGTCAAAAAATAACTTTGGATTATCCGGCTCTATCTCGATTGCCTCTCGATATAGCAAAATAGCCCTATCATACTCTTTTTGTTTATTGAGTTTGAATGCCTTTATACTAAGCATTTCCGCCTTATCAGTCTTAAAATTAAATGGTGTTGGTATGGGTTGGCCCGGAAACCCGGTTTTTGAGTGTTTCCTTGGGGAATTTGTAATAATGACGAAAATAATCCCAGCAAAGGCAACAATTAATATTGAAATAAATAGTTTCATTTTATTTAAAACAGTAGAGATAGTTTTTCAAGCACCTAACGTTTTGCAACTTGGGAAGTGGCGGAAATCGAAGCACAAAAGTACAGTTATGCAAAAAAGTTCAATCGAAGAACTGCCTTTGAATTTAGCACTAAACCCGCCATTTTAAAACTTCTGTTGCGCGTTCGTATTTTTCAAAATTGCTTTTCAAATGTCTTTCCGTTAAATATATATATGCTTCCATCTGCCATCCCAAACCATAATTTCTCATTTTTATCTTCGTAAATTGAGAGGGCAAAATCACTAGTGAGCCCATCTTTCTTTGTGTAATTTTTCATAGCTTTTCCATCATATTTCCAGATTCCAGCATCTCTGTCTCCAAACCAAATATTTCCTTTGTTATCTTCAGCGATTGTAAAAATGTGTTCCAATGTACCTTGAGGTGATTTATCTCCTTTTCTTGAACTATTGGGATGAATCAAGTTATTCTTATTTGAAAAATTAATTATTGAATCACCATCTTTTAGTAATACACCAATCCCATTATTCCCAATCCAAAGCCTGCCTTTTGAATCCTCCAAAATACTTCGTATATGCAATGGTTCAATTTTTCTATCAAATCCTAATGTTTCATCATTAATGATTGTAAAATCGCTTCCATTATACCCAAAGACACCTGCATAAGTTCCAAACCAAATCATATTATTTTTGCCTTTTGAAATATCGGTTACAGCAAATAAATTATCATTAGGGTTAAGAATTTTATGGGGAGGGAATGCTAAATAATTTAATTTTTGTCCATCAAATCTATAAACTCCTTCTTTAATTCCAGCTTCAAACCAAAGGTCCTTATCTGATTTCTGCCATTGACCTTGTATAGGTTCTTTACGTTGAATTTGGAAATTGTTTTGTGATGTTTTTGTATCTGCATCAGTGTGATTCTTTATCCTTGTTCCATCATAACTGCTCACTCCGTTTTGAGTATTAAACCATATAACGCCTTCTTTGTCTTCTTGAATTGAATGGATTTGGTTGTCAGTTAGTCCGTCATTACTGTTGAAATAATTGAATGTGTTGCCATTATAAACAGCAACTCCTTCCTGAAGACTTTCAAACCAATAATTTCCTTTGCTGTCTTGAAAGATTGAGCTAATTCCGGAAGTAAATTTTAAGGTGTCGTTTTTTAAAGTTGTTCCCAAATCAGGGTTGTTAGTTTTCAATTCTGTTGAATTATTTTCAACGCAAAAAAAGTTAAGGGTTAATAAGAGAATTAGGCAAATCATTTTTATTATTTTGTTCATTTCAGGGTTTTCTAATATGACGCACAACGGACAGGTATTGCCGATGGTGGGAATTTTATATTCGTCCGCCGTAACTGCTGCCAGGCTTTTGATAAGTTAAATAGTAAGAACTAATCCCGATAGCTATCGGGAGGGCTTTGTTCGTCCGGCCCCAAACCAAAGCACAGCAGAATTATCGCTGCTGATTGCTTCAATTTTCAGTCCTACTAGTGGCAAGCCCCTATGTAATGTTGTGTTGCGTAATTATTTATTTTTCTGTCGTTGCTTTTCGAATTTGTCAATTATTGTCAAATCAATTACAATACCTATTCCTATTCCAATTCCATACATTAATATATCCCAGGGGTCATAAGTCCTGCCAAGAAATTCGATTTCATAAAATTGTAATATTTCTACTATTGTTCCAAAAGCAAAGGTGAATAGTGCACCTGTGATTCGGGCATTATTAACTGGTATGTTCTTTCTTAGGGATATTTGTAGCAATAAGTATAGATTCATTGGTAGAAGAATGTCAATTAAATAGCCACGAATAAAATGCCTGAAAATCCCCTGATAGTCAGGTCCGATTACGAAATGTAATAGTCCGACAAATAGGGAGATTGAGACAATTATGTAAATACTTTTCTTATTCTTCATCCTGTTAAATAAAACCTGACTGTATTGCTCTTATATCGATGGTTTTGAAAGTAGTTTTTTTTTCTTTTATGCCACCAACGTTAAGGCATTGGCGATGCGGCGGTATTCTGTGTTCCGTCCTCCCGGTGCCGCTGCTGATTAAAGATACAAAAGCTCATTAGTTATTCTACTGCCCGGCATTATTCGTCTGCCAGAACCAAAGCTGATTAGCGAAAACAAAAAGCTGCCCCCGCCATATTGCCAATGCAATTGTTAGAGACTGTTTTATTTTAAATAGTCGTTTACTTTACGTAATTTATACTCCGGAGTATATTGGAAAAAGATATTAAGTAAATTCATATGTCCTGCTCCATAAATAATTAATATCCTGTCAGTGTTTGTAGCGTTTATTTTTTGAATATTCCGGAAGATGCGTAAGTTTCTATTGAACCACCAACCTGTAGTGAAATCTGTCCCAAAGAAATCGTCAGCGGCTGTTTGATATTTAAATACACCAACCAGGTAGTTGCCTAAATCTTTTTGCTGATTCTTTTCATCGTTTAATATACGTAGTTGAGTCTTAATTCCTTTGCTTTTAAATACATCTGGTGAATAATATATTTTAGCAGTGTCAGGGTGATTATAAAAGTAATTAATAAATTTTTTGATGCTATTGAATCATTATCGAGAAGACTGTCTATATAGCTATAATTCTTCCCCAATCATTTACACAATGTATCTTTTTATCACTAATTTTTGGCTATTCTGAAACCTATCTGTTCTCCTTCGTCTCTGCTTAAAATGTATGCCCCTTTTACATAGCTATCAAAAAGCGAATCAAACCTGTGTTGAAGTACAGGGTCTTTTTCAATCGCAATTATAGTAGGGTTGAACGCTGCAAGTTCTTTAACAATGTCCTCAATTTCAAGTTGGTACTTTTGTCTAAGACGTCTATTTGATCTTTCTTATCAACCTTTTTTTACATCCCTGTTATGAAAAGCAAAATGAAAGGTTCCAACAGTAAGAACTTCTATTTTAGAAGATTGTCCAAAGGTTATGCTTGCAGTAAATAAGAGTAGTAAAGCTAAAAATTGTCTCATAAGTTTGTTTATAAAA
This sequence comes from Chitinophagaceae bacterium, assembly GCA_016719165.1. Taxonomy (GTDB): domain Bacteria; phylum Bacteroidota; class Bacteroidia; order Chitinophagales; family Chitinophagaceae; genus JJ008. The sequence goes on from JADKAJ010000004.1 coordinate 177,128, forward strand.
ATACAGGAACAAGTATCATTATAGATTAAACGGAGAAAAGCCAATAACGGGCAGGGCTTGCTGCTGTGCTGGAATTTATGTTCGTCCAGCCCGGAACTAAAGCCCAATTAAAAATATGAAGTTGAAGTTAACAACTAAAAGCCAAATTGAAAAACGTCTGCTGGAACAAAAGCCGATAGCGAACTAAAGGATGAGGATTTATTCGACTGCCAGCACAGTAGCAAACCCAATGTTTGCGGTTCGGGCTTTTGTCCTGCAATATGTCTCTGTTAATTGTCCAAACATTTGTAATGAAGTTGTGTTAGTCCTTTCTCAAAATGTTTTGCTGAAATAAGTTCTAATTTTTGTTCTGGTCGACCGTCTTTAAAAAGTTTTGTCCCGTTGCCAACTAAATTGGAATTACAGAAATAATCAATTCGTCAATAAGGTTGTCTTTTAAAAAGTTCGTTTACTATTTCTGCTCCACTGTCACAAAAATATTTTTTCCGTTTTCAGATTTAAGTCTAACAACAAGTGATTTAATGTCGCCAGTATAAAATTTTACAGACCCTATACTTGGTCGTGGTGTTCTTGTTATTATGTAAGCATCTTTGTCTGTGTGAGGAAAGTCAAAGCCCATGGAAATAACTGTGTCGTAAGTTTTACGTCCAACAATTACTGCGTCAACGGTTTTTACGAAATCTCCGTACCCATAATCTTGTCCTTCTTGTTCTACAATTGAGAGAAAATCAAGGTTGTCATTTGGTTTTGCAATATAGCCGTCTAAACTTGTTGCAATATAGAATTAGTTTTCTGTTCATTTTTGTCAACTGTTTAATCTTTGCACGGTCGCTGGTAGGCTGACCGCCAACGGCAGGGCTTGCTGCAGGGCTGGAATTCATTGCTTGTCCGCCCGGAACCGCTGCTGATTAAAAATATAAAAGTACAAGGTAACAAATAAAAGCCCAGTGATGCTTGTCCTGCCCAGCTGATGTTGATAGCGATAAAATGTCCATTGATACAACGTCCTGCCAGACTTGCAGCAAACCCAATGTTGTGCGTTCGTACTTTACTTAAAGTCCTTTTCGCTGATTTTTTCGTTAACTAACAAATTTACAATTTTACCGACTTGAGGTTTATCCCCGTCACCAAATTTCATAAACGTATAAAAGGTAAGCCCTCCGAATTTTTGGTAGTCTGAAAAGTAGGTTGAACTGAAACTGTCTTTCTCAGAATTTGATATTTTGTCTTCTCTAAGCATATAAAAAGAACTTTTACTGAAAAATAAATTCCTAACTTCTCCATTAATTAAAGTTGCTTTAATTTTATAACAATTTTCGTCATTTACTTTTTCCTCTCCAACTAATTCAAGTGTCCACAATGAAGCATCAATGAAATCTAATTCATTGAAAATATTTTTTTTGTATTTCTTAGCTTTAAATTCTTCTGGGTCAGATTTTCTTTTTTCGCCATTTACTATTTCGTAGCCCGTTTTTCCATCATACCAATTTTTGGAAGACAATTCTATCATTATAGACAATTTGAAAAGCCCCCTTGTTAGGAAGCATTTCTTTTGTAATCCAATGAACTTGTCTGCCCTCCATTTCTGTGCTTATATCAGTATACAAAGTTTTTATGCTTAATAGATAATCTTTGCCACCTAACGCAGTTATGGCATTCTCTAAAACGTCGTTTGCAGTTTTTACTTCTTTTAGGGTTTGTCCCGAAACAGTGTTGATTATAGCCATTAATAAAAGAGAGAGAGAGAAAGTCTTCATTGGTTTCATATTTGTCGATTTTTTATTTTCTATGTTAAAGGATGTCCAATTGTATGACGTACGGGCAGGGCTTTATGCAGGTTGGGTATTAGTATTCCGTCCGCCGACAACCGCTGCTGATTAAAAATATAAAATTGAATTTAAGAACTAAAGTTGAAAATTGTTTGTCCAGCCTGAACCACAGCTTGGATTTGCAATTGGCTGATGTTTGCTGGTCATGCCCAAGTTGCATAAAACCCAATGTTAGTGGCAGCTCATTTGTTGCAAAGTTCGTCAATCATAGGTTTAATCTTGTCTCTATCCTTAATGTCATTTAATTGTAGCCGCTGGTTTGGATAATTAATGACATTACCCTTAAGATAAATTTCAAGATAGAGTTGTGATGACCGTGAACCCTTTTCTTCTTTTATCCCTGTTTTGTATATTGATGACCAAGGTTTGAAACCTAATTCTTTTGTCCATAAACCTTCTTTAGCAAGCTTAAGTTTTGGCGAAGTGTCAATTATTTCTTTATAGCCAGAGTAAAACAAAAAAATACCACCAACTACTATTAATAAAGGAAAAATAATGCTCGACTTTGAGAAGATATAGATGCCTGCGCCAATCATTGTTAGCCCACAAACCAAAAGGATGATTTTACTTATTACTGAATAATAGAACGATGCTACATAGTCTGTTGGTTCAATAATGTAAGATTGTTTATCAAGCTTTAAATCATTTGTTTCGTCAGTAAGTTCACTTTTTATGAATGAAAGAACCGCCGGGAAGTGGAAGCCATTTAAAACGGTTTCTAAAATGTAAAACTATACCAGCTACAACGCCTATGACATAACCAAATAGTCTGTCGTTTTTGTCAAGCCTGTACTTTGTTGTCAATAAATATATAAGCCCGCAGATTGCTAATCCAAATACAACTGGCAAAACATATACACCTAAAAAGTGCCGTTGTATTTGCTTGCTTTTTTGATTGTCGTCAAATGGATTCATTGCTTGCTGTATCGATTGAATATTGTAGGGTGGAGTTGCCGCTAACGAACAGGTATTGCTGCAGGTGTGGAATTCATTGCTCGTCCTGCCCGGAACTGCTGCTCAATAAAGATATAAAAGTACAAGATAAGAACTAAAAGCCCAACAGAATTCCGTCTGCCCGGAACCGCTGCTGATTAAAAATATAAAGTTGAATTTAAGAACTAAAGTTGAAAGTTGTTTGTCCAGCCCGAACCACAGCCTGGCTTTGCAATTCGTTGATGTTTGCTGATCAAGCCCAACTTGCATAAAACCCAATGTTGCCTGCTGTTATTCTTTGTCGCCAAAAAATGATTTACGCAAATAATAAAAACCGCTCCAACTGCAACTGCCGTCCGTTGCTTTTATATTTAGATACTTGCCTTTAATATCATACCAGTTTGTTGTCGTGCAACCACCATCATTTACAAAATTTATTTCGTTTTCAAATCTGTTGAAGTCTTGAATGTTTTGTATTGTCATTGTAACACTTTTTACGAGGCTATCACCACGATTAACCATTTTCGTTCTTTTCTTTTTGGGAACATAACCCCAATTAACATCGTAAAGTCTTGCCAAATATTTGTCGCCTTGCTTAATGATTAATATTTTGGAAACTGTCGTATGAAAACAACCTTGTGAATGGAAGTTTATTGCTATAGTGTCTTGGTCTTGAAGCTTTGATAATGTGTTCTGCGGATAGTTCAACAATTTATCAGGACACAAAATGATTGAATTAGTTTCTTGGTCTGTCAACCTAATTTTATTTATAACTAACTGCTTAAAATTGTTCTTGAATGTCAGCTTGTATTCTGCTACGGGAATATTGTCAAGTTTTATTGGGAACTGACGGTATTGCCTTGGAATGGTTCGGCGATATCCGTCAAGCTGAAACTACAGATGCCAGCTGTTCTACAGTTGAGGATTGTGTTTCAGTCCGCCGACATAACGCCAAACCTTTGTAAGCTGCAGTTTTATGTCATTTGAAATAACCAAGTTGTCTGAGAATCCTTCTTTTTTTATTATAAATAAATCTTCAACATAACTACCCATTAATCCAGTCGCTTTTAGACCTTTAACTTTAAAGTATGGTTCTGGAAATACTTCTCTAACTGTTGCACTATCCCTTGTCGGATTGATTTTAAATGTCACCGGTTTAGGAAATTCAAGTTTTACGACAGGAATTGATGTCTTTACACTATCCTTAAATTTTTCGTCAAAGTAGAATGGGTCTCCGCAACTTGCCCAACGTCCACTTGTCGTTTTATAAACGTCAAAGTATTGATATCTTATGTGGTGATATTTTCCGTTGTGTTTATAGACAAAAAGTAAGGCATATTTTGATTTCGAAAAAGCTGGGACTCCATAATGGTCGTTTGTATTGAAAACAATTGTCTTGTCTGAATAGTCACCAAAAACGTTTTGAACAATTTTAAATTTTGCTTGATAATTTTCGTAAGAGATAATCATTTGTCTTGGTGGGTCTGCTGGTCGTGGTAACTTTTTTATGGAAAGTTTCTGTCCAACAAAAACAAACAACGTGTCTGAATTACTTTGTCCAAATGAGCAAGTAAAAGCAAGTGTCAGTAAAAGTAATATTGAAAAACGGATTGTCATTAAAATTGCAGCTTACGTACAGGTATTGGCGATGGTGGGGGATTTATATTCGTCCGCCCGGAACTGCTGCCTGGCTTTTTTTTGTTGATCAAGTTAAGAACTTTTGCCGGGCTTTATTCGTCGAACCCGAACGGCTGCTTGTATCAGCCAAATTATTGTTTAGCTAAACCTTAAAAAAAGTTAGCTTTTTGCTTGGTTTTTTACACAGTTCATGTTAAGCGTTCGCTTTTCTTGATTTAAATATATATGAGTATAATAAAGATTTTTACAAACCCATGTCGCGATATAGTTTCCACTTGCCATCCTCTTGTTTCTACACAACAAGATATTTTCCTTATGTTTTAGATTGCCTTTGCTGTCCCTAAATTCATATATGCCTAACTCAACGAGAAATTCTGAGTCAGTAGAAAGAGAAGTTGTGGTATATATTATGGTTCGAGTGTCATTCTTAATTGAATTTCTAATCTGCTGTCCCCAGGATAAAAGAATTTCATTGCCCCTTTTATTTCCTAAACTGGCACCTTTAGCATACATGTTATATAATGAAATAGAGTCTCCATTATAAAAGTGCTGTGCGAATTGTTTGTCAAGACTGTCGATTATTATTCTTGCTTTTTGCAAGTCAATTGTTTCAGACCCCTGAAGTTCTGTCCATTTGTTATTGAAAAGTGAAAACCAGAGCAGAAACAGTAATGTGGACTTGTACACAAAATAAAGCTTATACATTTAGTTGTCTTTTAGATTAATTTAATTTATTGTAAACCAGATGGCTTGTCAGCTCCTAAAGTGACGCACAACGTTCGAGTATTTGCGAAGGCAGGGAATTCATTGCTCGTCCAGCCCGTACAAATGCTGAGTTGATAATATGCGGTTGAAGTTAGAACTAAAGATGAAAATTGTACGTCGGGCCCGAACCGCAGCTTATGCTTGCACATAGTTGATGTTACAATGTCCAGCCCCGGCTTTTGCTAATACCCATCCTATGTTTGCTGATGGCATACTACATTTTATGGTCATAAGTAATAAGGTATACCAACTTTCCATTGTCCATTTTTATTTTCCCATATATGAACAAATTTAAAAGTTGCACATTCTAACTTTCCATTTTCTGTATGGCAAAATGTGTGTTGTCCAGTCTCAATTGCCCCAAAATTTCTAACAGGATAAACTTCAATACTTTCAAGAATTGGTTTTCTTGTCAATACATAATCTATTTTGAAAAGTTCTGTGAATGCTTGAACTGTCTCCTCATAATTTCTTAATCCCGTATTGTCTTGGTAAACTTCAAGATTGTCTGTAAAATAAGATTTAAGTGCTGTTATGTCTCTTGTATTGAAAGCTTCAAACAAAATACTGTCCTTTTTTATGATTGTCTCATAAAGAGGTTTGTCTGCTGGAATGTAAACTTTTGTTGGTGAAGTTTGTGCATTTTTGTCGTGTTACACGAAGTCAATACAAAAAAAAGAGTGCAGGAGATATAAGCTATAATTAGCGTTTTTAGTTTCATCTCAATCTTTGTTTAAGTGTCGCAAAATGCTTGCAGCCAAGGGCCAGGTATTGCCGATGGTGGGGAATTCATATTCGTCCGCCCGGGGCTGCAACTGGCTTTTTTTGTTGATCAAGTTAAGAACTTTTTCGGGCTTTATTCGTTCAACCCGAACGGCTGCTTGTATCAGCAAATCAGGACGAATCAAAAAATATTCGTCAGCCAGCATATCAGAAAATCCAATGTTATGTGTCGTCTTTTAATGATATACTTCTGGCGTTAACAACTCTTCTATTGAGATCCAGCTAGCCTTACGTACTATATAATACAATTGTGAATCACGATTGGTCTTTAATGTGATTTGGTCTATTCTTGGCAATTCCCTCTGATCCAATATACCTGTGATTTCTATTGGACGACCATGATGATCTTCTGTTTTCCAGCCAGGTAATTCATCCATTTTTCGACATACATATCTGTGCCACGATAATTGAACCCCAATATCCATTCATGCTCCATGCTGTTCCACGGAGTTTTACGGTTTTGCCAAGCTGGTCTTTAAGACTCACTAACCTGTGCTGACAATTTTCTACATCGTAAACACCTTCTGTTTTTGTTTCCCGGATTAGTCCGTATACTTCGGCAAGCTTTCCCATTTCAGAATTCGTCCATTTCGGTGAACCAATCAATTTCAATTTCCATTTTGATGTTTGGATCACTGCTGTGTCGTTTTCATTTATTGCGGTTCCTGATAACAGAGCATTACGTCCCAGAAAATAAATAGGTGACCATTCTATAGGTTCAATTTTTTTTCCTGAGACTACAACCAACCTATTACTGAAACCAAACCCACTAGATTGAAATATATTTCCCCATTCCTGCATTGCAGGCTGTGGCTTGCCAACATAACCGCCTGTTTCATAAACACGTAAGCTATAAGTAGAGTTATTTTCAATCTTAGGAAGAAGTTTGGTGCCAAATTCCAAAAAAAGGGTGAAAGAGGAATTTGTAAAAGTTCTTGGATGGATGAATCCCTGATCATCTGTACCACCAAGTTAGGCCCTCGTTCATTGCTTTTGTAATATCCTTCAACGATAAACCCGCGGACAGTTAAGGTGTCTCCCATTTCTTCTCCGAGTCGTCCGATAAACTTGTATTTGGCAGAATTATAGATCGGTATGGGAATTCGATTGATCTGAGCAAAGCAGACATTTGATATGTGAAGGACTATAGAAATAGCAATTAGTCTTTTCATAAGACAATTTATTGATGACACATAACACATAAATATACGCCACTGCTGGCATAGTTTTTAATTGATAATCAACATAAATTTATGCCAGAAACAATTTATTATGCGCATACCGGTTCTTATTAAATATGTTCATCCGAAGTATCAAATTGGCCTGGAGGATGTAAGAAATGCCTGGTTGCTGGAGAACGCAGCAGCACCTGTAAAACTAAAAACTATCATTTGGCAGGGGCGGCTAGCCTACCGTTTACCGGTCTCCGGAAAGCGGATCAGCTACCTTACCTTAAAGAAAGGCCTGGTTCGAAAAGAGCTTATTATTTACACGGACTCGTACCTGTTGCCTTTTTGATATTGTCCATTGATTTTATCCCTGATTCCGTAATTTCCCCCTCTCTAAAATCACCTGTATGAAAAAATGGTTATTCCTGGTTAGTTTTTTTGTAGTAAGCAGTTGCTTGTACGCACAGCAACTTAGTTATTATTTGCCCGAGAGTGTTTCGTATAATGCTTCCATTCCCAAACCCAAAGACATTATTTACCACGAAGTAGGAGAGTGGCATGTTACCCACGACAGGCTGGTCAATTATATGAAAGCCATTGCCGCAGCAGCACCCGAACGAGTGAAACTGGAAACAATGGGCTTTACTTATGAGGGCAGGCCACAGGTCTTATTGATCATCACTTCTAAAAAGAATCATGATAATTTAGAAAATATACGGCAGCAGCATTTGCAGTTAAGCGATCCTGCAAAATCTGCATCTGCGAGTATAGCTGATATGCCCATTGTTGTATGGATCGGCCATTCTATTCACGGCAATGAACCCAGTGGTGCCAATGCCAGTTTATTGACTGCTTATTACCTGGCAGCTGCACAGGGAAAACAAATAGATGAATTATTGGATAAGGTGGTGATTTTAGTTGATCCTTCTTTTAACCCCGATGGGTTGCAACGTTTTTCCACCTGGGCCAACCAACATAAGAGTAAAAATTTAGTGAGTGATCCAAACTCCAGGGAGTTTAATGAAGTGTGGCCCGGTGGCCGGTTCAATCATTATTGGTTCGACCTGAACCGTGACTGGTTGCCGGCTGTGCATGTAGAAAGCCAGAACCGGTTAAAATGGTTTCATCTCTGGAAACCCAATATTTTAACGGATCATCATGAGCAGGGAAGTAATGCCACTTTCTTTTTTCAACCGGGTGTTCCGTCACGGGTAAACCCATTGACTCCTGAAAAGAACCAGGAGCTGACTGCAAAACTTGGAAAATTTCATGCACAATATTTAGACCGCATCGGTTCTCTTTATTTCACCAAAGAGAACTACGATGATTTTTATTATGGCAAAGGATCCACTTATCCTGATATCAATGGGGCAATAGGAATTTTATTTGAACAGGCTTCCTCCAGAGGGCATTTGCAGGAAACAGCGAATGGCTTGCTCAGCTTCCCGGCTACCATTAAAAACCAGTTTGTAACAGCCCTCTCAACATTGGAGGGAGCAAAGACCCTGCGCAAAGAATTTTTGGAATACCAAAGAGATTTTTACAAGCAGGCTGCCAGCCGTGCTGCTGCTTACCCGGTAAAAGGATATGTGTTTGGTGATAAGAACGACCTGGCAAAGACATTTCATTTTGCTGAAATGCTGAAGCGCCACCAGGTAGAAATAACTGCATTACCTGATAACTGGAAAGATGCGGAGTTTGATAAAACAAGTGCTTATATGGTTTCATTGAACCAGCCACAGCATAGTTTGATAAGAGCCATTTTTGACAAAAATTTTGAATATAAGGATAGCCTTTTCTATGATATTACTTCCTGGACCATGCCATTGGCTTTCGGCCTGCCTTATAAAGAGATCACTACAGCACCTTTTGTAACGGGTGAAAAAGTGGATGCTTTAAGAATGTCAAAACAGGCTGTAGCAGGTGGCAAAACGGAGTATGCCTATCTTATACAATGGGATGAACTCTATGCACCCGCTGCATTATATGAATTATTGAATGCGGGTATCCTGGCAAAAGTGGCAACTAATCATTTTGAAATATTGGTAGACGGTGTGGTAAAGAAGTTTAATTACGGAACCATCCTTGTACCGGTAAAACTACAGCAAGATAACAGTGAAACAGTGTTTGCAAAATTGAGTGCCCTAACAGAAAAATACCGGTTGAAAACAGTTGCTGTTCCTTCAGGCAATGTAAATAGCGGGAGCGACCTGGGCAGCAGCAAATTTGTTACCATTACAAAACCTTCCATTGCCATGATCACCGGTCCCGGTGTAAATGCACTCGATGCCGGCGAGGTATGGCATTTGCTGGATCAGCGGATGAATATGCCCGCCACACACCTGGAGCCTTCCATTTTCAACCGGGTTGATCTTAGTAAGTATAATACACTGATCATGGTGGGAGGTAATTACAATGAGCTCAATAAAGAAAAACTGAAATCCTGGGTGCAGGGTGGCGGTACATTAATACTGACTGAAGAAGCTGTAAGCTGGGCTGCACAGAATGGTATTGCCGATGTGAAATTCAAAAGAGCAAAGGCTGCAGTGGACAGTACACAAAAACTGACTTATGTTGACCGGGAGCAGGTAGAAGGATCACAACAGGTCAGGGGTGCCATCTTTGGAGCAGATGTTGATCTTACGCATCCATTGTCATACGGGTACACACAAAAGACAGTGAGCCTGTTCAAGGGGAATAAAGTATTTATGGAGAAAAGCAGGAATCCGTATGCTTCTCCATTTCATTATGGTAGCAAGCCATTGCAAAGCGGATGGGTAAGCAGGGAGAATGCAGATGTAATTAAAAATTCAGCCGCTGTAATTGTAAATACGGTGGGCAGTGGCCGTGTTATCAATATTGCTGACAATCCCAACTTCCGGGCTTTCTGGCTGGGTGGCAGCAAATTGTTTATGAATGCCATATTTTTTGGAAGGATCATTGATGCGGCAAGTGGCCGGTCAGCAGAGTAGAATTTATTCACATTTTTTGATTGGTCCGGGTGATGTTATTTTCCGATGTTAATTAATCTTATTTTAGCTCCCTTAATTAATTACGTCACTTTAAAAATTGAGCACTATGATTAAAATGCAAGTTATCGGACGCCTTGGTAAAGATTGTGTGGTGAACACAGTCAATGGAAAAAATGTTATTAATTTTTCTGTTGCCCACTCAGAAAAATACAAGGACAGCCAGGGTTCTTTACAGGAAAAAACAGTGTGGGTGGATTGTGCGTACTGGACAGACCGGACAGCAGTGGCCCAGTATCTTACAAAAGGTACCCAGGTTTATGCAGAAGGTCAGCCGGAAGCAAGGTCTTTCCAGCGCAATGACGGCACCCCGGGTTCTTCGCTTTCACTTCGGGTAAGGGAAGTACAATTATTGGGAGGAAAAGCAGACAGCAGTGGTGGCCCGTCATCTTACCAGCCTAACACTTCATCAGTATCTTCCGGCAGCCCCGTTACTTCGCCCAGTGATATTACTGAACCGGTGGATGATCTTCCATTCTAAAAGTATTCAACAGCTACTTTATAAGAGGCTGACTCAAAGCCCCAATCATTGTCATATTGAGCAAAGCCGAAATAGGGCAATGATTGGGAAACAAATTTGTTCGCATTTCGATAAACTCAATGTGACAAATTTGTTTTTTTTTGCGTCACCCTCTTTTATTTTCTTACCTGATTCCTGTATCTTGACAATATGAAGCAGACCGCATTCAGTATTATTTTTCTTATTCCAGTTTTTGCTTTTGCCCAACGCCAGGTGAAAACAACAAGCACGGAGGTATTGGTGATCGGAGGTGGTGTGGGCGGAACAGCAGCGGCTATTCAATCTGCAAGATCAGGAGCGAAAACGATATTGGTAGAACCTACAAACATGCTGGGGGGAATGCTGACGGCTGCAGGAGTAAGTTGCACCGATGGAAATGACCAGTTACCCAGTGGCATGTGGGAAGAATTGAGGCAGGCTTTGTATCAGCATTATGGAAGAAAAAGACTGAACACAGGCTGGGTAAGCAATACCAACTTTGAACCCAAAGTGGGCGACAGTATTTTCAAAGCATGGGCAGTGAAAGAAAAAAATCTGAAAGTTTATTTCGGTTACGAATTTGAATCGGTACAAAAAACCGGAAACAAAGTAACCGGGGCCACACTGCGTAATAAGGATAATACAGCAGCTCTGAAGATAAAAGCCAGTGTGGTGATTGATGGAACAGAACTGGGTGATGTGTTTGCACAAGCCGGTGCAGCTTATGATTTGGGTATGGATGACCCTGCAGTGAGTGGGGAGAAAGAAGCAAGAGAAAAAAATGATATCATACAGGACCTCACCTGGGCGGCAGTATTAAAAGATTATGGTCCCGGTGCTGATAAAACCATTGCAAAGCCAGAGGGGTATGACGCCAAAAAATTTTATTGTACTTGTACCGATGCACCTTGCAATGACAAGCCTTGGAATGGGGATAAGCTAAAAATGCTGAATTATGGTAAGTTGCCGAGAAGTCCCGGAGCGAAACAGGATAAGTATATGCTAAACTGGCCACCGTTTGGCAATGATATTTATTTGAATGTAGTGGAAGAAAAGCCGGAGGTCAGAAGTAGGAAGTATGACAGCGCAAAACAGCATACGCTGGGCTTTATTTACTTTATGCAAACAAAACTGGGAATGAAAAATATCGGACTGGCTGATGATGAACTGGATGGCGGCATGGCCTTGATCCCGTATAACCGGGAAGGGCGAAGAGTGAGAGGATTGGTGCGGATGAATATCAATCATATTAAAAATCCGTATGATCATACATTATACAGAACAGGAATATCAGTTGGTGACTATCCCGTAGATCATCACCATGCAAGATATCCCGGTAAAGTGCCGGAAATAGAATTTCCGCCAATACCAGCGTATAGTATTCCAATGGGAGTATTGATACCGGAAAACATTGATGGGCTGATCGTTTGCGAGAAAGGAATTTCAGTCACCAATATTGTAAATGGAACGACGAGGTTACAGCCGGTGGTGTTATTGACCGGGCAGGCGGCAGGAGTGCTGGCGGCAAAGGCTGTTCTACGACATCATAAAGATAAAACCGGGATAAGAAGAGTTACAGTAAGAGCTGTTCAGGATGGATTGCTAAAGGCAAAAGCTTACCTGCTTCCATTTACAGATGTAAAACCAGGTCATCCTTACTGGGAGCAACTGCAAAAGATAGGTGTTACTGGAATCTTAAGGGGTACGGGCAAGCCTGAAGGTTGGGCAAACAAGATGTTCTTTTACCCCGATAGCACTATTATCATCAGAGAATTAGAGGCAAATATCAAAGACTATCTGCCGGCTTATGAAGCAGTGCATGCAGCTTCATTGATCGGGGATTCATTATTGACGATTTCCACTGCATTCCACATACTGGAACGGCTCCATAGAATTATCAACCGCAGTTATGCAAAATATCCCTCTGTTATTGGTGATATTTTCAATACCGGCGATTTTAATACAATCTGGAATAATATCGGGTTGAAAGAATATCAACCGAACCGGCTGATAAAAAGATATGAACTGGCTGCACTGCTTGATTCTTTACTGGATCCTTTTTCAATCGGGGGCAAGCTAATTACAATAACAGGTAAATTATAACGATGAAAAAATATTTTATTGGGGTTTTGTTTTTATTGGTACATCACTATGTGTTTTCGCAATACGGAAATAAAAACAACTGGAAACTTTCTATACAGACCTGGACTTTTCATAAGTATTCCTTTTTGCAATCTGTGGAGAAAGCGGACAGCCTTGGCGTGAAATTCCTGGAAGTGTATCCCGGTCAGAAAGTGGGTGGTGATATACAAGGTGCCTTTAGTTATACCCTTGATAAAGATTCAAGAGATAAATTAAAACAGTTTTTGGAATACAGGGGTATTAAAGTAGTGGCTTTGGGAGTGATTGACAAAGACTATTACAACAAGGATAACCTGGAAAAATTCTTTGAGTTTGCCAAATATATGGGCATATCTTTTATCACAGCCGAACCTGAATGGCAGGACCTTGATGAATTCAACAGGCTGGCCGGAAAGTATAAAGTGAAAGTGGCTTTGCATTGTCACCCCAAACCATCCAGTCATTACTGGCATCCGGATTCTACGGTAGCAGCGATGAACGGCAGGCAACATATAGGTGCCTGGCCGGATATAGGTCATTGGGCAAGGAACGGAGTCAATATTCCAGATGCTATGAAAAAAGTGGAGGGAAGAATCTGGGGACTTCACCTGAAGGATATCAAAGAGTTTAATAATACGGCGGCGGAAGATACTTTGTTGGGACAGGGTGTATGCGATATTCCTGCCGTGATGAAGGAACTCAAACGGCAAAAATTCAAAGGAGTGGTCTCTATTGAATATGAAGTAAATCCTGTTAAGAACATGAGTGAAATGCAACAGAATGTGTTGTATTATCTCGGGCAACTGGGTAAACTTTGAAATAGGTAGTTCTGCAAAAGAAATTAATAAACGCCATGTCGTCCAGAAGAAAATTTTTAAAACAACTTGGAGCCGTTTCATTTATGGCTCCGGTGTATTCTTATGCCACTATCAGCGAAGAAGAACTGGAGAAGCGAATCATTCCGTATGAAAGAAAGTATTCTTCGTTTGATGATATCAATGTAGGGATCATTGGGTTTGGAATTATGGGTAGTCGCAATGCTAAAACCATACTCCAGGTACCGGGAGTAAAACTAAAAGCTGTTTGTGATCTCTATAAAGGCCGGCTGGAAAGAGCGAAAGAGTTATATGGAACTGATTTGTTTGTTACACAGTCATACCAGGAAGTATTGAACCGAAGTGATATTGATGCGGTCATCGTTTGCACCAGTGATCAGTGGCATGATAAGATTTCTATTGATGCCATGCGGAAACGAAAAGCCGTGTATTGTGAAAAGCCGGTGGTGCACCAGCTCAACCAGGGTTGGGAACTGATCAATGTGCAACAGCAAACAGGAGTGGTGTTGCAGGTAGGCAGTCAGCGGGTAAGCAGTATTGCGTATGCAGAAGCAAAACGACATTATAAAGCCGGGGAAATTGGCCAGTTGAATTGTATTGAAGCCTCTTTTGACAGGCATACAGCATTAGGTGCCTGGCAATATACTATGCCATTGGATGCCTCAATGGATACTATTGCCTGGAAAAAATATTTGAAAGCTGATCCCAATACTCCGTTTGATGCCAAACGATTTTTCTGGTGGCGCAACTATAAAGAATACGGAACCGGGGTGGCAGGCGACCTGTTTGTTCATTTATTATCCGGCATTCATTTCCTCACCGATTCAAAAGGTCCGTCGAGAATATTTGCCACCGGTGATCTGAGTTACTGGAAAGATGGCCGCAATGTACCTGATGTGATGACGGGTGTGATGGAATACAAAGCCACTACCGAACATCCGGCTTTCCAGGTATTGCTGAAAGTAAATCTTGCCAGCGGCGCAGAAAAGGTTGAAAGTGGCAAAGTAAAATTTTATGGTACGGAAGGTGTCATTGATTTTGGCTGGAATGATTTTACTATTTACCGGAATAAATTTTCAACGCATCCGAATATTGGTGGTTGGGATGCACTAGATACTTATCCTGAGGTCATGCAAAAGGAGATCATGAAGATGTATAAACAAAAGTATCCGGAAGCTGCCAGGTTGCAGGTGGATGCTTCTCCCATTAAGTTTATGGCGCCTGATGGGTATGATGACCGGTTGGATCATCTCATCAATTTCTTTGAATCGGTAAGAAACAGTAAACCCGTTGTGGAAGATGCCGCATTCGGTTTCCGTGCCGCCGCTCCCTGTTTGGCTTGCAATGAAAGTTATTTTCAGAAGAAAGTAATTAACTGGGATCCGGTTAAGATGAAGTTAGTGTCACCCTGAGTACGGAGTTAGACGAAGTATCGAAGGGTGATTGATAGATAGCCTGTCAGGCTTCGACAAGCTCAGCCTGACAACCTATCTTTGCCACATGCCAGATCAACTATTTTCCTACCAGCAACTTTTCGATTTTACCAATTCAGTTTTTCAAAAGATCGGTTGTTCACCAGAACATGCTCATACTGCAACAACAACTTTATTAGCCGCCGATCTTCGGGGGATCGATTCACATGGTATAGCCCGGTTGAGTGGTTATGTAAGATTGTGGGAAGTAAAGAGAGTCAATGCTACTCCCGATATAAAAATTATTCATGAAACACCTTCTACTGCAGTAGTGGATGGAGACAGCGGATTGGGTTTAGTAGTAGCTCCGTTTGCCATGCAGATCGCTATTGAAAAAGCAAAGAAGGTGGGCACCGGTTGGGTAAGTGTGCAGAATAGCAACCATTTTGGAATTGCCGGTTATCATGCTATGATGGCTTTACAATATGATATGCTAGGAATTGCCATGACCAATGCCAGTCCCCTAGTGGCGCCTACTTTTTCTATTGACAAGATGCTGGGTACAAACCCTATTTGTGTGGCAGCACCTGCCGGTAAGGAACCAGCTTTTGTTGCCGACCTGGCTACTACTACTGCAGCAAACGGTAAGCTGGAAATATTGCAACGAAAAAATCTGGAAACTCCAACCGGCTGGGTACAGGATAAAGAGGGCAATGAATCACATGATCCGCATATTTTAAAAAAAGGCGGTGCCTTATTACCATTGGGAGGCGACAGGGAACATGGTTCCCATAAAGGGTATGCACTCGGTGCAATTGTTGATATTTTTTCAGCATTACTCAGTGGCGCCAACTATGCGCCCTGGGTACCGCCATTCCCGGCGTATGTACCAATGCCAGCACAGCAACCCGGAAAAGGGATCGGGCATTTTTTAGGGGCCATGCGGATTGATGCTTTTCGCCCGGCAGATGAGTTTAAAAAAGATATGGACCATTGGATACAGGGTTTTCGTTCCTGCAAAACAATTCCTGGTGAAGAGAAGGTTTTGGTACCCGGTGACCCGGAAAGAGAGTATGAAGCAATAAGAAGCAGGGATGGTATTCCATTACTAACGCCTGTTGTGGATGACCTGCAATCGTTGGCGGAAAAATTTGGACTGCCTGTCCTTTAATCTAATAATACTTTGCTGCCGAATCTTATCTTTGCGGCCTTGCTTGCTAAGGCTGTTAATTAATCAATTAAAATCTCGGGAGGGGGGACAAACATGAAAGTAATGAAGTTTGGAGGTACCAGTGTGGGCAAACCGGAAAGAATGCATCACATAGCAGGACTGGTTACAAAAGAGACAGAGCCGGTTATTGTAGTACTGTCTGCTTTGTCTGGAACTACCAATGCATTGGTAGAAATTGGTGAGCATATTTCTAAAGGCGATCGGGGCGGTGCAAAACAGTGCATCGATAAACTGGAAGCGCATTACCAGGCGTTCATTACAGAACTGGTGAAGAAAGAAGAGTCACTGGCAAAAGCGAAAGCGATCATCGCAGAGCATTTTGAATTCCTGAATATTATCCTGAAAATATCTTTCAGTGAAGCGTTGAGTAAAGATATTTTAGCACAGGGTGAATTATTGTCCACTAAACTTTTCTGTGTATACCTCGAAGAGCAGGGCATCAGCCATTTGTTGCTGCCAGCACTGGAATTTATGACGATTGATAGTTATGATGAACCACAGATAGGAAGTATTAAAGTAAAACTGACTCAATTAGTACAGCAGCATAAAGACAAAAAGATATTTGTTACACAAGGCTATATCTGCCGCAATGCAAGAGGTGAGGTGGATAACCTGAAACGGGGAGGCAGTGATTATTCTGCATCATTGATCGCCGCTGCTATCAATGCCTCTGTTTGTGAGATATGGACAGATATAGACGGTATGCACAATAATGATCCGAGGGTCGTAAAGAAAACCGTACCTGTGGAACAGATGAGTTTTGATGAGGCAGCAGAGCTGGCTTATTTCGGGGCGAAGATCCTGCACCCGGCTTCTATCTGGCCTGCACAGACCTATAAAATTCCCGTAAGATTGCTGAATACCATGCAGCCTGAAGCAAAAGGCACTTTGATCACAGAGGAAGCAGGAAGTGTGGGAGTTAAGGCAGTAGCCGCGAAGGATAATATTATTGCTATCCGAATCAAAAGCAGCCGCATGTTACTGGCTTATGGTTTTTTAAGAAAGATATTTGAAGTATTTGAGAAATACCGGACACCAATTGATATGATCACTACATCAGAAGTGGCTGTATCATTGACAATTGACAATGACACAAACCTGAAGTCAATACTAAAAGAACTGGAGCCTTTTGGAACGGTGGAATTAGATAAGAACCAAACTATTATTTCAGTGGTTGGTAATGAGATCGCACAAACTGAGGATATGGTGAAGAAACTGTTTGGCTCTATCATGAACATTCCTGTTCGTATGGTCAGCTATGGTGGCAGCCCTCATAATATTTCCTTATTGATAGCCGCTGAATACAAAACACAAATATTGCAACAGCTGAACAAAGGCATGTTTGGATTAGAGTAACATTCACATAAGTTGCCCGGATTGGGATGGTATAAGTCTGTTAAAGTGACTTATTTCACTTTTTTCCTGACTGACTAATGTTAATTTTAGTCATTCAAGAATAAATATGCGTTATTACACAGCAGTGCTATCATTTTTTTTCATTGTTTCTTTTACTGGTTGGGAGCTTGATTTTGGCACTGCCTTACAAAAGGCAAAGCAGGAACACAAGCTCATCCTGCTCAATTTTTCAGGCTCCGACTGGTGTGTTCCCTGTATCAGGCTCCATAAGGAGGTGTTTGAGAGCAGTTCATTTAAAATTTTTGCTGACAGCAATTTAATCCTTGTTAATGCTGACTTTCCCCGACTTAAGAAAAACCAGTTACGAAAAGAACAACAAAAAATGAATGAGGAGCTGGCAGATAAATATAATCCTCAAGGTAGTTTTCCATACACAGTATTAGTGGATGAAGAAGGGAAAGTGATCAGGGCATGGGAAGGTTATCCCAATTTAACAGCAGAACAATTTACGGGGCAATTAAAAACATATGTGGATGCCCATAGGTAGTGCTGTCTCCATATCATCAGTTATTCATAAGAAAATTCTTAAACTGATGGGTAACCGGTTTGAGATCACTGTGGTGTCTGAAAATGAAAATGAAGCTTTGGCCAGGATTGATGAAGCCATTGTTGAGATCAGGAGGATTGAAAAATTATTGACCACTTTTGATGAAAACAGTCAGACAAATCTTATTAACCGGTACGCTGGTGTAAAACCTGTAAAGGTGGATAGAGAAATGGTTGATATTATTCAGCGGTCAAAAAAGATCTCTGATATTACCCAGGGAGCATTTGATATTACTTACGGATCTGTCGATAAGAAGTTGTGGAATTTTGATAAGAATATGACTTCATTGCCCGACGCTGACCTGGCCAGGAAAATGGTTCGGCTCATTAATTACAAGAATGTAATAGTGGAGGAGAAAAAATCTACTGTCTTTTTAAAGGAGAAGGGTATGCGAATTGGATTTGGCGGTATTGGTAAAGGGTATGCTGCTGAAAGGGCAAAATTTATTCTGCAACAACGAGGAATGAAAAGTGGTATTGTAAATGCCGCAGGTGACCTTACCGTTTGGGGATACCAGCCAAATGGTAAAGAATGGACAATTGGAATTGCTGATCCGGATGCAGCCCGTCATCCATTTTCTTATTTAAGTATTACAGATATGGCAGTTGCTACTTCGGGGAATTATGAAAAGTATGTGATGATTGGGGGAAAAAAATATTCCCATACCATTGATCCGAAAACTGGGCTTCCGGTAAATGGTATAAAGAGTGTAACAATAATCAGTCCTAATGCTGAGATTGCAGATGCTATGGCTACACCTGTTATGATTATGGGGATTAAAGTAGGACTTGATATGATAAACCAGATAAAAGGAGTAAGCTGTATTATCATCGATGATAGTAATAAAATTTATACATCAAAAAATATAACCCTCAAATGACTAAAGCAAAAAGGAATCAACCAGTTACTTTAATGGCAATTACCATTATTACAGTAGTGGCGGTATTAGGATCTTGCACTTCTGTAAAAGAGTACCAGAAAAATAAGTTGAATGATGCAGAAATGGTATTGGGCAGCAGGAAAATTCAAAAAACGGAAAGCAGTTTTCAAACGTACCGGGAAGGTGCTTCTGGTGCTAATGGTGGTAAAACAGGGGGTGGCTGTGGTTGTAATTAATCCTTTTTAAAATCATTTATATGAGAAAAATCTGCTTATCCGTTGCGGGCATATTCCTTACTTTCTTTGCCTCATTTGCACAATCAGTACCCAAGGACTCAGTCGGATATAAAAGCCGTAAACTTACTTTTGAAGAAGCCAACCTGGTTTCCAGCTATTATGCCCAGGATGGTAACAATGCAGCAGTGACCGGTGGAATTGGAACGCAAAAGCTTACTGATATTTCAAATACCATTGATGTAAAGTTTACAAAGTGGGATAAGAAAGACAGGAAACATAGTTTTGATCTGGAAGTTGGGATTGACCATTATACTTCTGCTTCTTCAGATAAAATTGATCCCTTTACAGTTTCTTCAGCTTCTCATGCCGATACAAGAATTTTCCCTTCTCTGGCATGGTCTATGGAAAATGAGAAAAAAGGCAGCACTTTAGGCGCTGGCATTTCAGCCTCTTCTGAATTTGATTATATGTCTTTTGGAGCCAATATAAGTTTTGCACAAAAAACAAAGAACAGAAGTGGTGAGTTTTCTGCGAAACTACAAGCCTATATTGATAACCTCGCCTACATCACTCCGATTGAATTGAGACCTGGCGGAGGGGGAGGCGGGGGGAATGGTGAAGAAGAGAGCAGAAAGGATTATCCGTCTAAAGCAAGAAATTCTTTTAGCGGTTCTTTTTCATATTCCCAGGTAATTAACCAACAGTTGCAAATCATGTTCATTGCTGATCTTATCTATCAGCAGGGTTATCTCGGCCTTCCTTTTCACCGGGTATATTTTAATGGAGCAATATTGCCTGTTATTGAAAATTTACCAGATACCCGGTTGAAAATACCAATTGGATTTCGGGCAAATTATTTTCTTAGTGATAAGGTTATTCTCCGGAGTTTTTACCGTTATTACCATGATGATTGGGGATTGAGTGCCCATACTGTTGACCTGGAAACACCAATAAAAATCAACCCCTTTTTATCTGTAACTCCCTTTTACCGTTATTATACTCAATCTGCTATTGATTTTTTTGGTGGGTATAAAGTGCATACTGCTGCCGACCAGTATTATACCAGTAACTATGATTTATCAAAGTTCAGTAGTAATTTTTATGGAGCAGGTTTCCGGATAGTACCGCCGAAGGGTGTATTTGGCATTCAGCGGCTAAATATGCTTGAACTGAGGTATGGACATTATACAAGGACCAATGGCCTTAACTCAGATATTATATCAATGAACCTGAAGTTTAAATAGTATAATCTATCATAAATTAAAAATGCCCCGGCTATCCAGGGCATTTTTAATTTAATTAATTCTTAAGTTATATTATCAGCAGGGCATCACCATAACTAAAGAACCTGTATTTGTCTTTGATCGCCTTTTTATAGGCTTCCATTGCCAGTTCATAACCCGCAAACGCACAGGTCATGATCAGCAGGCTTGTTTTTGGTAAATGAAAATTAGTAACCAATGAATCGGCGATGCTGAAATCGTAAGGCGGATGAATAAACATATTCGTCCATCCTTCTGACGGCTTTAATAGTTTTTGTGCCGTAAAAGAAGACTCCAGTGCCCGCATGGTAGTAGTACCAACAGAGCAAACACGATGGCCATATTCTTTTGCACGGTTGACCACCTTACAGGCTGTTTCATCAATATTATAATATTCAGCATCCATCTTATGCTTACTCAGGTCTTCCACCTCAATTGGGCGGAATGTGCCCAGTCCTGTATGCAGGGTTACTTCTGCAAAACGGATACCTTTGATCTCTAATCTTTTGATCAGTTCACGGCTAAAATGCAAACCGGCTGTAGGTGCAGCAACAGCGCCTTCATGTTTGGCATAAACTGTCTGGTAACGTTCTTTATCTTCTTCGTCTGGTTTTCTTTTGATGTATTTAGGCAAAGGGGTTTCACCTAATCTTTCCAGCACAGCCCTGAATTCTTCTTCAGTGCCATCCCATAAAAAACGAATGGTACGTCCACGGCTGGTAGTATTATCAATTACTTCAGCTACCAGGTCTTCCTGTTCGCCGAAATATAACTTGTTGCCAACACGGATCTTTCTTGCGGGATCAACGATCACATCCCAGAGACGGTTTGGTTTGTTGAGTTCGCGGAGCAGGAACACTTCGATCTTGGCGCCGGTTTTTTCTTTACGTCCGTACATACGGGCAGGAAATACCTTGGTATTATTCACCACAAAACAATCCTTGTCATCAAAATAGTCAATAATATCACGGAAGTGCTTGTTTTCAATTTCCCCGGTATGACGATGGACCACCATCATTCGGGCATCTTCACGTCTTTTGGTCGGATTTTGTGCAATAAGGTTTAACGGAAGGTCGAATCGGAATTGTGAAAGCTTCATGAGTGTTTGGGTTTATAACAAAAAAGTCTCATGACGCAAACCGGGCAAACGCCGGAGAGATGATCCTAGCCGGCCTTACGGCGCCGGGTTTGGTCAAAACGACTGCTTTTAAAGCGGGCAAAAGTAAGATTTTATCGGCTAAAAACCGTATATTTTTTTAAAGGCAGTGATATGTGCAAAGTATGTTAGTTTTTAGGAAAATTCACTCCTCGTTATTTGTCCAAGCCATTGGTTCCTAAAATAATTTTATGGTTTTATTGCTACCCGGCATCTTACTTTTGTTTTTTTACAAAAGTCGCCCGCAGCTGTCGGGATACCAGCCTTTATGAAACGATTTCTTATATTCTTTGTAGCAACTTTTTCTTTTGTTTTAGTACAGGCGCAGGCAAACATTAAGGAAAAAAAATATCCCAGTCTGCTGTGGGAGATAACCGGCAATGGCGGTAAAAAGCCTTCTTACCTCATTGGTACCATGCATGTAAGCAGCAAACTTGCTTTTAACCTGCCGGATTCTTTTTATATCGCAATCAGAAAAGCACAGGTAGTGGCGCTGGAAACCAACCCGGAAACATGGCAAGAGGATATGAGTAAATACGACCTGGGCGAAGAAGGATATTATGGTGCAAGTGCCGGATATGGGGAGTATACCAGCATGCCGGAGGATTACCTGGGCATCAATACATTAAAGTTCTATAAATATGATTCAAAGATTGAAAGGGCACTTTTCAGCAATCCATCCACGATCAATAATTTACTTTACCGCTCCTACGGGAACGAATCAAGTGATTTTGAAGAAGATACCTACCTGGATATGTACATCTACCAATGCGGCAAGAAGTGGGGGAAAAAAGTAACTGGTGTGGAAGATTATGGCCAAAGTATGCGGCTGATGGCCGAGGCCTATAAAGATGCTGCCAAAGATAAAAACAAGAAAGACAGAAGTTATGGCGATGTGGATGAAGAATATGCTGCGGACAGACTCCAGGAGGCTTATCGTAAAGGTGACCTTGACCTGTTAGATTCCATTAATACATTCAATAGTTTCTCTGCGGCTTTCGATGAAAAATTTTTATACAAGCGAAATGAGATACAGGCAAATTCCATTGATTCAATTCTTAAGTCCGGGTCTGTATTATTTGTTGGGGTGGGGGCTGCTCATTTGCCCGGGCAGCGTGGAGTAATAGAAATGTTGCGTGCCAAGGGATATAAACTGCGTCCTATAAAAATGGGTGAAAGAGCCAGCAGGGAAAAAGACATGGTTGATAAGATTCGGGTGCCAGTCTCTTTTCATACTGAAACAGCAGAGGATGGTTTTTTTAAAGTGGATATACCAGGCAAGTTCTACAAGTTTGGTGAGGATGCAGCATTGGATCAAAAGCAATATGCAGATATGGCCAATGGCAGTTATTATATGGTTACCAGAATAATGACAAATGCCTGGATGTGGAATCATACTGTTGATGATGTTCTGAAGAAAGTGGATAGCCTGTTGTATGAGAATGTACCGGGCAAAATAATTGCTAAGATCCCTTTTACAAAAAACGGCTATAAAGGATTTGATATTACCAACCGCACCCGGCGGGGTGATCTGCAGCGGTATAATATTTTCGTAACCCCGTTCGAAGTACTATTCTTTAAAATAAGCGGGAATGGGGACTATGTAAAACTAGGTGATGAAGCAAAGCGTTTTTTTGGAAGTATTCAACTGAAGGAATATAAGAATGATTTGGAGGCCTCTGCGGGCTGGAAAGAAATATTCTCCGGGCTACGGAGGGTTTACTGTTGATTTTCCATATGTGCCCTATACAGGAAATGATGGCAGCTGGATTTTTGACGCAGAGGACAAGACCACCGCAACTCATTACCGGGTGATACGAAGTGATATTCACAATTACAATTTTGCTGAAGAAGATACTTTCGACCTTGGCCTTATGGAAGAGAGTTTTATGGCATCTGAATTTATTGATTCACAACTATCCAGGGTTCAAACAACTTATAAAGGTTATCCGGCGCTGGAAGCAAAGTTCAGGGACAAGCAAGGATCCATTTATGCTGTTCGCTTTATTATTCAGGGTCCGCATTATTATACACTGATAGCACATGGAAGACAGGAATTGCCGGAAATGAATAATTTTCTTAATTCGTTTGAGATAAAACCTTTTATTTACCAGGCGGCAAAAAAAGAAACGGATACCACCCTCTATTTTAGTGTAATTACCCCCGTATTCCCAGAAGAGAAAAAAATAAAGTTAGACATCCCCCGCTACCAGTGGATGGGTGGAGAAGGGGATTATGAGGATCCGGAGTCAGAGGATTTATTACTGGAAAGTGGCGCTTTCAGGAATAAAATTGTGGCTAATGATACAACAGGGGAAAAAATATATATTTCTTTTTACCGCTCCCCCCGTTACTACTACAGTAAAGACAGTTCCCTGGTGCACAGGGATAAGTTTGTCTCCTACCGGGGCGATTCTAGCTGGATTGTAAAACTGTTTAAGACAACTGAATTACCCGGTAAAATGAAAGTCTGGGAAGCTATTCTCACAGATTCAGGCAGCAGCCGTACCATCTGGACAAAGACTTATTACAAAAATGGTATTAATTTTTCACTTACCACCCAGGCTGATACACTGACTCCGCCCGGTGATTTTGTAAAAATATTTTATGAAACATTTACACCGGTTGATACATTAAAAGGGACTAATCCTTTTGTAAAAAAATCAGGTCTTTTTTTTGAAGATCTTATGAGTAAAGATAGTGTCTTGCAAAAAAGGGCTATAAAACATATTGGTGATATCTACCTGGATTCATCAGATCTGCCACTTTTGAAAAAAGCGATTTCATGGTTTAACTGGAAGGAGAAAAAATACCTTGACACTAAAAAATCGCTGATCAATAAACTGGGTAATATTAAGACAGCCGCAGCTGCTAATTACCTGAAAGAGCTGTATTATGCCCTGGATGATACCATAGAGCTTCAATATCCTGTTCTTGAAAACCTGCTGCAGCATAAAACCCTGCATGCCTACCAGGTATTTCGGGATATTATCAGTACGGAGCCACCTGTATTGGATTTCAGTACGACTGATTTTTATCCCTATACGCCACCAACTATTTCTGCGATGGGTGATGTCGATTATAGTTATGACGACGGCAAGTTCCTGGATGAATTATCTGATTCTTTAGCGCTGACAAAAACTATTCTGCCGGATTTGCTTCCCCTGTTAAACCTTGATGACTATAAAAGTGCAGTTATGAAAATACTTGGTGAAATGGCAGACAGTAATATTGTAAAGCCTGCAGATTATGAAATGTATTTCAGTAAATTCTTACTGGAGGCGAGGCAGGAACTTAAAAAGCAATCCATTGCTGAAAAGAAAAAAGCGATAAAGATGGCCGAGGAAAGTAAGGAAGAGAGAAAGCCATCCTATTACTATGATGAGGAAAGTGAGAAAGACAAGGGAAATGAAGACCTGAGCCTTTATGCTGCTTTATTGATACCATCCTGGGAAACTAATCCCGTTGTAAGGCCATTGATCGGGCAAATGCTGGCGTCTAATGATAAACAATTGAAGTATAATACACTGATGCAAATGCTGAAGCATAATCTTTCTTTTCCGGATACACTTTTAAAATATTTTGGCAGCCTTGATGATTACCGGTATACGCTGTACAATGATTTGAAGCGAATGAAGAAGCTGGATAAATTTCCGCCATTGTATAATAATCATACAGACCTTGGTAAAAGTGCTTTACTGGCTGAAAAATCTTATGGCAAACCTGATTCGCTGGTGTACATAGACAGGCTGAAAACTGAATACAAAGGAAAGAAAGGCTTTGTTTATTTTTTTAAATACAAAGCGAAAAAGGATGATCTGACCTGGAAGCTGGCAACAGTAGGACTGGTCTCTGAAAATACGCATGAGTTTCTGTTTGAGGATACGATAAAAGTCAGGCTTCCCAAATATTCTTATGAAGTATTCAATTATACCGGGTATAACAGGTACAATTTTACCGGTTTCACCGATACTAAAGCCGATACAAATGGGATGTTAGCGGATCAGCTTAAAAAGGAACTTAAAAAAATGCTTTATTCAAGAAGAAAAAGTGCCAAAGAGTTTTATGAAGGTGAAAAAAATGGAACGATGCTTTCACAGCATATTGATTAAGCGGTAACTGTTTCAGGCTATCAGGCCTTTAGGGATTGATTCGATCAGCTTTTGGGTATAAGCAGATTGGGGATTGAAGTAAATCTCATCGGCAAGGCCGGTTTCCTCAATCTTCCCTTTGTTCATAACCATTATCCGGTCGCTGATATAACGGACAACAGACAAGTCATGCGATATGAATATGACAGTGAAGCCAAACTCTTTTTTCAGATCATTTATTAAATTCAGAACCTGGGCCTGCACACTTACGTCCAGTGCAGAAACTGATTCATCACATATAATAAAAGATGGATTGAGTGCCAGTGCTCTTGCAATTACTATTCGCTGCCGCTGACCACCGCTGAATTCATGTGGATACCGGGAGAAATGTTCTGCTTTCAGGTTTACTTTTTCCAGTAACTCGGTTACTTTTTCCTTTCGTTGTTTTTCATTGGTAAGAATATGATGGACTTTCATGGGTTCGGCAATTGCAGAACCAATAGTTAAACGTGGATTCAGCGAGGAGTAGGGGTCCTGGAAGATTATCTGGATGTCCTTTCTTAAGTTTTGTAACTCGTCTCTTTTTTTAGAGGTCAGATCGAGATTATCATACATAATTTTTCCGGTGGTGGGCTCTATCAATCGTAATAATGCCCTTCCCAATGTTGTTTTGCCACAGCCACTTTCACCAACTAATCCAAGCGTTTCACTTTTATAAACTTCAAAACTTACGTTGTCGACCGCTTTGGTAAAAGAAACTGGTTTGCCCAGCCATGTTTTTTTTGTGGGAAACCAGACAGATAAGTTTTCTACAGTAAGAAGGGCCTCCGGTGATGACCTTAGGGAACTCGAATTATTTTTCGATTTTGATATGCTGGCTAAGGGTTGTGCGATGCTATCTGCAGGCTGCAAAAAATCACTGACTACGGGAAGTCTTTTACCCCGCTCATGGTTCACCGGCCGGCAGGCCAGCAAGGCTTGTGTATACGGATGTTTTGGATTGGTAAAAATCTCTTTTACTGTATGCTGTTCCACTATTTCTCCTTTATACATTACCACGGCTCTGTCTGCTACTTCAGCCACCACTCCAAGGTCATGGGTAATGAATATGACACCTATATTTGATTGTTGCTGCAGTTCCTTTATCAGTTGCAGAATTGTTTTTTGCACCGTTACGTCCAGTGCCGTAGTTGGTTCATCGCAGATCAATAAGGAAGGTTCGCATGACATTGCCATCGCAATCATTACCCGCTGCTTTTGACCGCCGCTTAGTTGATGCGGGTAGCGTTTAAAAATAGATTCGGGGTCGGGCAGTTTCACTTTTTCAAACCAGGCGATGGTTTGTAATTTTGCATTTTCTTTCGAAACCTGTTTGTGCAGCAGGATAGCTTCCATTACCTGGTCACCGCAGGTAAGCACCGGGTTTAATGAAGTCATCGGTTCCTGGAATATCATGGCGATCTTATTGCCACGTATATCCTGCATCTCGTACCGGTTTCTTTTTAAAAGGTCAGTTGCATCAATACCATTTTCAGAAAATATAATTTCTCCGGTAGAATATTTTGCCGGAGGGGATGGAAGTAATTGTAATATAGAAAGAGAAGTAACAGATTTGCCGGAACCGGATTCGCCGACCAATGCTACTATTTCACCACGGTTTACATTGATGCTTATATTTTTTAATGCATGGGTAAAACCTGATTCTGCTATAAAATCGACTGAAAGATTTTTTATACTTAACAGCGGATGCATTATGGTGTAACAATTTTTATAGGCAGTGTTTTTTTTGGAGTGGGATAGTAAGCCAGGCATACTGCACAATTTTGAGCCTGTGAGCTGTCAATAACAAAATAAAACTCATCCCCTTGTTTGATAGTTGCAGGAAAAGTACATGGTGAGCCCAGCTTGAAAACATTTTGATAGGTTTTCCCGGTTACATCATCAGTCCAATCTGCGACAATCAGTGAAGTATCAATATTCCCTTCGAGTACACTGATTGTATAGTTCATGCAGATCCCTGCAATCTCCAAACGTCCTTTATACGTTTTTTTTGTACTTTCTTTAGTGCAGTTCTCAGCTGAAACAGATATCAGGAAAACTGTAGTCAGAAGGAAAAAGAGTTTCATATTTACCGGTTTAAAATTTCAAATGTCTTACTGTTAGTCCGTCATTGATCAGTTGTTTCAGGGAATCGATCCCGATCTTAAGGTGATTTTCTACAAAACTTGCTGTAACTTTTTTATCGCTTTCTTCAGTCTTCACACCTTCGGGGATCATGGGTTGGTCACTTACAAGCAACAGCGCCCCGGTTGGTATTTTATTGTAGAAACCAACTATAAAAATGGTAGCTGTTTCCATATCAATGGCATATGCCCTTACTTTTTGCAGGTATTCTTTAAAGGGTTCATCATGTTCCCATACCCTGCGGTTGGTAGTGTACACAGTGCCTGTCCAGTAATCAACAGCGTATTCACGGATAGTAGTTGATACTGCTTTCTGCAGGGCGAAAGCAGGCAGTGCCGGAACTTCTGCAGGAAAATAATCATTTGAAGTACCCTCGCCCCTGATTGCAGCAATGGGTAAAATCAGGTCGCCAAGTTTATTTCTTTTTTTCAGGCCACCGCATTTTCCAAGGAATAATACTGCTTTTGGGTTGATGGCAGTTAGCAGATCCATTATCGTTGCAGCGGTGGGACTTCCCATGCCGAAGTTGATGATACTGATATTGTTGGCTGTTGCACATTGCATAGGTTTATCCTCTCCAATGACTGGCACATTATTCCATTCGGCAAACATGTGAACATAGTTTCCGAAGTTGGTCAATAGTATGTACTCGCCAAAATTTTCCAGCTTTTCACCGGTGTAACGGGGTAGCCAGTTGTGTACGATTTCTTCTTTTGTCTTCATAAAGGCGAATTTAATCAATTACTTTTGAAGCATGATCAATATCAGTTATCCTGAGCCGGCATTCCGGATAAAAAAGGAGAATGGTAAGGAGTTTATATTTGATCCGCTTCGTAAAAAATGGCTGGTACTGACGCCGGAAGAATGGGTGCGGCAGAATTTTCTTCAATACCTGTTACAGGTAAAAAAATATCCCGCTGCTTTAATAGCTGTCGAAAAGGAGATTCTTTTGGGTGAGTTGAAAAAGCGATTTGATATTCTTGTTTATAATAAGGAGTATCAACCATGGATGATGGTGGAATGCAAGGCCATGGAAATAAAGCTGGATGAAATGGTATTGGAGCAGGTACTTCGTTATAATATAAGTGTACCTGTCGAGTTCATGGTGATTACAAATGGTAATTTAGTGTATGCCTGGCAGAAGAAAGACGACGAACTAATTTTGATAAATGAGCTCCCTGTATAAAACTAAAAATCCCTCCGGGATACGGAAGGATTTTATATAGTTTATATTTTTATATCTTACATCTTAAAAATAGATTCGTCAATTGCAGCATTCAGTTCTACTTTTTCCATATTCATTTCCTGTACTACCTGGCCTTCTACTTTCTGGCTTCTTGACATCGCAAACTTAATACCGCCAAATTCTTTATAATCGGAATAGTAAGTTTCAAAATCAAATTCCTGTCCCTGCATTTCCCGTTTCGTAACAGATTTATGCACCAGGGAAGTTGCAGCGTTAATGTAATAGGTAGTTATCCGGCCATCTTCCTTGCTGGTGAGTTTCAGTTTTTGAACGGTTATGCCATCCATTTCTTCGGGTGCCAGTAATTCTACCAGGTGACCCCTGTTTTTATAGTCCATCAGGTTGCTGACAAGACTGGCTTGTCCTTTAAAATCGATCAGTTCAGTACCGGTAACTTCAGTTGCTGTTTCTGCGCCGGCAAAAGGGTTTATTTTCCATCCGGTGCCATTATAATACACATTAGTGATGGATTGTCCCATTACTTCCACATCAGTACGCATGGCTTTCCCATTAATAATTTGGGTAGTTACCGGCAGGTCCATACCCTGTGCAGTAACAATACCGGTTATTTTAACAGACGTTACTGAATTAAATGCATCCAAGCCGCCCATGGCTGCTGTATGTTTTTGTATTATTTCATCTGCGGTTTGTGCCTGAGCAGATATAACTGCAAAACCAAGCAGTGTCAAAAAGAATTTTTTCATGAATTTTTTGATTATTGAAAAGCGAAGATAGGAATTTCATTTTTGGGTAGTTATTGTTACAGAGTTTGAAAAGTAGACCTATTTTCCGGGTACTACATTCCCTTATCTGTTGGGTATAATTTTACAGCATAATCCTTCTTGTACTGATCAGACTTTCATTTCTTTTATTTTTCTCTTTTCCGAGTAAGCCGTCATTCTTGAGGGTTTTAAATGTGTAGAGTAACAGGAGAATAAAAAAATCCCGTCTGCTTTTTGCAAACGGGATTGTAAAATAAGCAATTGGTTTGAGGTCTTTTATGGGAAAATTCCCAGTTCAGCGTAGCTGGTAGCAACTTTATTGATAGCCACAACATAAGCCGCTGTCCTCATATCGGGTATATCAGGATTGTCTTTCCATAAATTCATTATCTCATGGGTTGCATTAATCATGGTTTCTTCCAGTCCACTGTAAACAAGGTCTACTTCATCCGGTCCATGCATAATCATTTCCCGTGCATTTTCCTTTACTTTCTTGCCGCTGAGCTCTTCTATTTGCCCCAAAATATGGCTATTCATATTTTCTGTAAAGCGTTTTTCTAACCGGCCATAACGAACATGACTCAGGTTTTTCAGCCACTCGAAATATGAAACAGTAACACCTCCTGCATTCAGGTACATATCCGGTATTACAACAATGCCTTTTGCGGAAAATATTTCATCTGCCTCTGGTGTTAGCGGGCCATTGGCTGCTTCTCCGATTAATTTAGCTTTGATTCTCGGTGCATTATCACCATCAATTACATTCTCCAAAGCTGCAGGAATCAATATATCGCATTCCATCTCCAATGCTTCACTTGATTCTTTGAAATTAGTCGCACCAGGAAAGTTTAAAATGGAACCAGTGGTCTTGCGGTGATTGAATACGGCATCTACATCCAGGCCATCTTTGTTCCAGATAGCCCCTTCATACTCTGCCAGTGCAATAATTTTTGCTCCGGCATCCTGGAAGAATTTTGCAGAGTGATATCCCACATTGCCTAGACCCTGTACCACTACATTCTTCCCTTCTACACCAACAGAAAGTCCAAGTTTCCCCATTATGTCCGGCATATTGCATACTTCACGAACACCAAAGAAAACTCCAAGTCCTGTTGCTTCACGACGTCCACGAACTCCGCCCTGTGTAATAGGTTTTCCAGTAACGCAACCAGCAGCATCTATTTCACCGGGGTGCATAGCTGTATAAGTATCAAGTATCCATGACATTTCCCTTTCGCCGGTTCCATAGTCAGGAGCCGGAACATCTGTTCCAGGACCTATAAATTTTTTCTTGATCAGTTCTGATGTATACCTGCGGGTGATTTTTTCCAGTTCAAAAGTAGAATACTTTTTAGGGTTGATTTTAATACCTCCTTTACCGCCACCAAATGGAACGTTAACGATAGCACATTTATAAGTCATCAGCGCAGCAAGTGCCATTACTTCATCCTGGTTTACTTCTGCTGCAAAACGAATACCTCCTTTACAGGGAGTTTTGTGATGAGAGTGCTGTACACGGTAGGCTTCAATTACTTCAATCGTCCCATCATCTCTTTTCAGGGGAAAGCGCATCTGGAATACTGCATTACATTGCCTGATCTGGTCAAGGATACCTGTATCCCATTTTGTAAATTTGGCCGCTTTATCAAAACTTTTTTCGATAGCGCCAAAAAAACTGTAATTGTCTGACATGATTTCTTTTTTAAATTTTTGCAATCGTTATTGTAGGTAAGAAACTTGAAGTGTTTTATCCATCAAGTTTCACTAGTAAATCAATTTTCCTTTTCCAGCCTGCTTATTTTTTTATCCAGTCTTACCACATACAATATAAGTCCTATAAGTATAGTGAGTACTACCGCTACTACCACGTAAATACGACCATTCTCCCGCATAAGATCAGCCATTTCTGTTTTTTTATCCTGCGCAAAAATGGGAAGGAATGTCAAAACTGTTGCCAGCATCATAATTATTTTTCTGCTATTTCTCATGGCATCATCTTTTTTTCTTTCAGTAATGTGAAACGGATTTTCAATGTGGTTATCCATACTCCCAGAAGTGTCCAGCCGATAACTGCCGGGTAAAAAACAATTCTCATGGAACCGCTTATATCATTTTTAACATCCAGGGCAGGGTTGTCTTCATTACCCGGGTGAAGGCTGGGTAAAATTCTAGGTAAAATCCAGATAGCCGGAAACAAAATGGCATAAGCGAATATGTTATAAACAGCGCTGATTCTGGCTCTTTTATCCATGTCCTGAATTGAATCCCTCAGTATCAGGTAAGCGAAATACACTAACAATGCAATAGCTGCACCTATCAATTTCGGGTCCCTTGCTATAGTACTGAAAGAATTGATAGCAGGTTTATTTGGATCGGCCCAGGTATAAGAGGCCCAAATCGCCCCGGTTAAGTAACCTAACAGGCCAAAAACGATTGCCACCACGGCAAAATGGCGGGCATAAATATCATATTTAAGGTTAAAAGTTCTCAGGTAACGGATGGCATTAACTACAGATACTGTAAAAAGTATCATCATGGCGAACCACATACATACATGGAAATAAAGATTGCGGATTGTTTCCTGCAGCAACGGCAAACGGGGCACCTCCCATAAAAAGCCGGCAATAAACGTATAGATAAGCAATGCAATACTTGCAATCTTCCACCAGGACTTATACATATAGTTATTAGTGTCAGTCATCAGAATAGCCAAAGAAGATTCATGGCCGGGTAAAGTGAGGCAAAATTAAGGTGATGCAACTAAACGTTCGTAAAAATTCTTTTCCGCTAATATGTGTGAAAAACACAGGGCATTTTAATCTTTCCATAAAAAGGGGAATAGAATTACTGCCAGTAATATTATCATTGCATCCAAAGCGACCAATAACAGGACAGTGCTTACCGGAATGGTGAGCAGTGGGGCGAAAGCAGCATTAGAAAGCCGCATTAACAAAATAAGTTGGGGGATAATAATTGGAAAACCAAGTACTGCCATGATCGCTGCGTTTTGCTGCGCTTTGGCGGCAATAGCTGCCAAAAAACTGAAAACAAGACTGAGGCTCCAGCCACCCAATAGAACAAGCCCTACAAACTGACCCGCTTTGAGCATCGGGTTGCCAAGAAAAAGGGTGAATAATAGAAGGCTCAGTACACTCATCACCAGCATCAAAAGAGAATTGAAAAGCAGTTTAGATAAAACGAAAGCCGTTGGACTGGCGATAGAATAAAAATATAGCATCCTGCCTTTGCTTTCCTGTAGAAAGCTTTTAGCAACGGCGTTAATGCATATAAAGAGTTGAATTACCCAGAACAGACCATTCCATACTTTACTTTCCGGTTCTTCAATGGCCATAAATAAAACGAAAATGGTCGCACCTATATATAACAGTATTCCATAAAAACTGTATTGCTGTCTTACTTCCAGCAACAGGTCTTTTTTAAAGAGAGTAATTATATGATGCAGGGAACTGATAAATGTAGTTTTGCCGGCAAAAATAGTGCTTACAGGTAGCTTCTCTCTTATTTTAATGTTCTATTTTGCCAAAAAAAAGCAATGAATAAAGTGAAATTTTCACTACTACTTGTGACTGCAGTTGCCTTCAGCTTCATCTTTTGCTTCAGTTCCTGCCAGTCTACCCGGTCTGCCACTACCTCCAGGATGCTGAAATTTAATTTTGAGAAAGGTAAAGGCTACGACTACGAGATGAATATTAATATGAACCAGGAGATAATGGGCAGCCCCACAAAATTAGACATCAGCACTTATTATTCTATGGATGTACAGGAAGATGACGGCACTGTAAAGACATTACAAACTAAATATGACAGGTTCAAAATTAATATGGATGTGATGGGTATGCAGTTAGACGTGGATACTGACAAGCCTTTACCAGCCACAGGTGAAGAGGATATGAACCCTATGAGTAAAGTGAGTATGTTATTTGCTGCAATTAAAGGGCAAGAATTTACAATGAAGGTAGATGCAGAAGGGAAGATACTGGAAGTTAAAAGGGTTTAAAGAAATGGCAGAATCAATTGTTTCCTCGATGGATATTGATGATAAGGGAGGAAAAGAGGAAAGTGAAAAAATGAAAAAGCAATTTGATCAACAGTTTAACGACAAGAATATCAGGGAGCAGTTTGAAAGGGTTTTATACATTTTTCCTAATAAAGAAGTGAAAGTGGGGGATAGCTGGGAAAAAAGTACAAATATGGCTGGTCAGCTGACAGGAAAGATGAACTCAACTTATACGGTAACAGATATAGAGGGTGATATGGTAACACTGGAAGAGAAAACTAAAATCGGGTCCGCCGAAGAAGGTGCTGAACTGGAAGGGGAACAAAACGGTATCCTTGTCGTTGATAGTCGGACAGGATTGGTTGTTACAGCCGACCTTGTTATGAATATGACTGCAAAAGCAGGAGGAATAGCAATAGATATTAATGGGAAAACAAAAATAAAAGGGAAAGCAAGGCAGTAAACTTAAAAATGGTTTAAAAAGAGGCTATTTCAAATCCCGGTTTGATTGTCATTTTGATCCGATCGCAATCGGGATACCGGGATTATGGCAATCATTGCGATAGTTCCCGGTATGTTCAGGCTGGCATACATTCTTGAGACAGCCTTATTTTTCATGATAACATTTTCTGCAACGGGGTTCATACACATCCGTAGCGCCCAGCATAACCTGGTCTTCGTTGGGGATCTTTCGGTAAGAATAATTGGCAATACTTCCGCATTTCATACAGATAGCATGCAGTTTTGTTACATAATCGGCTTTTGCCATTATATAAGGCATTTGTCCGAAGGGCTTACCGAGATAATCCATGTCCAGCCCCGCAACAATGACCCTGATACCGCGAAAAGCCAGCTCATCGCAGACATTGGCGATTTCCTCATCAAAAAACTGTGCTTCATCAATACCAATAACATCAACATCTCCGGCCATCAACAATATTTTTTGTGAATTATCAATTGGGGTGGATTGAATAGCATTGGTATCATGCGATACAATTTTTACTTCATCATACCGTACATCAATTGCCGGTTTGAAGATCTCCACTTTCTGGTTGGCAATCTTTACTCTTTTCAGGCGACGGATAAGCTCTTCTGTTTTGCCACTGAACATAGAGCCGCAGATCACTTCTATACTTCCACGCCGCTCACCACTGGTATTCGGTTCAATAAACATTGTTAAGATTTTGTGTGACTTTATGGTGATTGATTATATTGGCAAACTGTTTGTAACTTTAATGGGTCTCAATTTTTGCTGGCGTCAAATATAAATGAATGGAACGAATAGAAATCCTGATCAATAAATTAAAAGAACAATTTGAACAGAAAGCAGATCCGGCCTTGTTGCTTGGAACAGTCCAGTTGCTTCAATTTGAATTGACGAAACTTAAGTCCCCCGGTTTCATGGGTCTGGGTACGGCCAAAGTCGCTGTGGTACTTCCGGCTGCAGCCAATATGGCAACTTCAACGGTCGGATTGCCCCAGTATGAGAAATATGCCCCAAAACCTGTGGAAAAACAAATTGTGGTGGAAGCAAAAGAGACCCGGGAAACAAAAGAAACCGTTTTGGTGGATGATGGGTCTGTTTCATTAGTACAGAAAAACGGCCAGTTAGACATGGTGTTTGACCCCATGTCAGAAATACCAACCTTTTCACACCAGTTAAAAGACAGGGAAGTGAATGATACAAACGGGCCGGCAGAGTCGCTTAATGATAAATTGAAACATGGTAAAACAGAGTTGATGGAAGTGTTAAAAGAAACACCTGTGAAAGACCTTCGCAAAGCCATAGGAATTAATGATCGCTTTTTGTTCATTCATGAACTTTTTCGGGGTGATGAGAATATGTATGAGCGGAGCATAAAAACCATCAATAACTTTCATATACATGCTGAGGCTGAATACTGGATCAGCCGGGAACTGAAGTTAAAACTGGGATGGGATGGTGCCAGCACTGCTGTACAGCATTTCGATCAGTTGGTTAAAAGACGGTTCTCCTGAATAAAATGCAAAATCCTTTTGGTTGCACCTTTATGTGATTGTACAAATTCTCCGGCCGCATTACTTCTGAATTTGAATTCATCCTCTTCATTTAATAAAGCTTCTATTAACAATCGTAGCATTGTGCCGTCTCTTTTTTCATCGGTGAAAGATAGCCCACCTCCTGATTTTACAAGACCGACTGCTTCTGTATACTTGTAATAATACGGTCCAAAGAATACGATTTTGTTATAAACAGCTGCTTCCAGTACATTATGTACTCCATTTTTGGAAAGCCCGCCTCCAACATAGGTGAAGCAGGCATATTTGTATAATCTTGAAAGCATTCCGATGTTATCGATAATAAGAATATTGGAGATTTCCTGGCCAGGTTTTGTTAGTGACGAGAATCTGACAGCGGCCGGGAAAAGTATGCATATATCATCCAGGTGTTTTTCATTGATCTCATGCGGGGCAATAATAAGTTTGAGGGAAGGGTCGTTGATCGCTGAAAATACTTTTTGTAATACTTCTTCATCTTCAGGCCAGGTGCTGCCTGCTACGATGGCCCTGCTGTTTCCAATAAAATCGCCGATAGCCGGAATGGGTTCAAACGCTGATGCAATTTCAATTACCCGGTCAAACCGGGTGTCCCCGGAAACAGTACATATATCCCGCAAGCCAATTTCGTCTACCAGTTTTTTTGATTCCGGTGTTTGTACAAAAAGATGATTAAAACGGGAAAGCATTTTTCGCTGGAGCCCTCCATACCATTTAAAGAAAGACATATCTTTTCTGAATAAAGCAGATACCAGCAGTAAAGGAATATTCCTGTATTTTATCTTTTTGAGATAGTAATACCAGAATTCATATTTCACAAAAATCACTAATGAGGGGTGGACGATTTCCAGGAAGCGTTTGGCATTTTTTGGCCCATCCATAGGTAAATAGAAAATCCAATCGGCGCCGGGATAATTTTTCTGTACTTCATAGCCAGAAGGGGAGAAGAAAGTCAAAAGAAGTTTATAATCCGGGTATTGAAGTCTTAATTTTTCCAGCAAAGGCCTACCCTGTTCAAATTCACCAAGGGAGGCGCAATGCATCCATATAGTCTTTTCATTTTGAGGAATAGCCTCTTTAAGCCGTTTAAATATATTTTTTCTGCCTGTCACCCATTTTGCAGCTTTGGGATTGAACAAAGAAGCAATATGGGTGCTGCCTTTAAACAGCCAAAGAAAAATAGTATAGAAAATAACGGCCAAAACGCTGGAATTGAATTGGTAACAAATGTAAAAGCATTCGGGCAAACTACCTGTATTTTACTATTTTTGCGGCACTTTACTAGAAATAATTGGTTCTATGCGACAAATTCAGATGGTAGATACCCGGACTCAGTATCATAAGATTAAGGCGGAAGTAGATAAAGCTGTTTTAGATGTGATGGAAAGTTCTGCTTTCATCAATGGTAAGCCTGTTCAGGATTTCGCTGATGGCCTGTCGTCTTATATAGGTGTAAAACATACAATACCTTGTGCTAACGGTACAGATGCATTACAGATTGCTATGATGGCTTTAGGCTTACAGCCGGGTGATGAAGTAATTACTCCCTCTTTTACATATATCGCTACTACTGAGGTGATAGCATTGCTACAGCTGAAACCAGTATTTGTAGAAGTAGATGCAAAAACTTTCTGTATTGAACCTGCAGCTATAGAGAAAGCGATCACTCCAAAAACAAAAGCTATTGTTCCGGTACATCTTTATGGCCATGCCGCACCGATGGAGGAAATATTGGCCATTGCAAAAAAGCATAACCTGTTTGTGATCGAGGATAATGCCCAGGCTATTGGCTGTAATTATACATTTTCAGATGGTATAACTAAAAAAACGGGTGCTATCGGTCATATTGGGTGTACCTCATTCTATCCATCCAAAAATCTTGGGGCTTTTGGGGATGGCGGTGCCATTTTTACTAATGATGATGAGTTAGCGGTAAAATTGAAAATGATTGCTAATCATG
This sequence comes from Chitinophagaceae bacterium, assembly GCA_016719165.1. Lineage (GTDB taxonomy): Bacteria > Bacteroidota > Bacteroidia > Chitinophagales > Chitinophagaceae > JJ008. Next base: position 215,128 of record JADKAJ010000004.1, read on the forward strand.
GTCAAAGTAAAAGATATTATCATGATGTGGTAGGATGCAACAGCAGGCTCGATACAATCCAGGCTGCTATTCTTGATATCAAGCTGAAACACCTGGATGAGTACATTACTGCAAGAAAAAAAGCTGCTGACTTTTATGATAAGGCTTTTGCCGGTCATGCTAAAATAACAACTCCTTACAGGGCTGTTTATTCTGATCATGCTTTTCACCAGTATACTTTGATTTTAGATGGGGTTGACCGTGATGGATTGAACCTGTACCTGTCTGAACAGCATGTGCCTTCAATGATCTATTACCCGGTGCCCGGGCACAAGCAGAAAATGTTTGAACAGTTTAATACAGCTTCCCAGGAAATGCCAGTAACTGACTGGCTCACTGAAAGGGTAATTTCATTACCCATGCACACTGAGCTTGATGAGGAGCAATTAGATTTTATTGCATCAAATGTGCTGAACTATATCAATAAATAATTTAAGCATTCTTTACTTATTTTTTTAAACCTTAACGAAAAATGTACCAGGAACTAATTGACAAAAAAGCTAAGTTGGCTGTTATCGGATTAGGCTATGTGGGACTCCCTATTGCTTTGGAATTTGCCCGGAAGATATCTGTTATCGGCTTTGACATCAGTGCAAAGCGGATAGAAATGATGAAAAATGGTATAGATCCGAGTAATGAATTGGAAAAGGAGGCTTTTGAAGATTGCGATATAACATTTACAGATTCACTGGATGTATTGCGGGAAGCAAAATTTTTCATAGTTGCTGTTCCTACACCGGTAGATGAGCATAAAGTGCCAGATCTGACACCCGTTCAAAAAGCATCCGAAACGGTAGGCAAAGTGATTAAGAAAGGTGATTATGTAGTGTTTGAATCAACTGTTTATCCCGGATGTACAGAAGAAGATTGCCTGCCTATTATCGAAAAGTTATCAGGATTAAAAAACGTTGTTGACTTTAAATCAGGCTATTCACCCGAACGTATTAACCCGGGAGATAAAAATCATACATTGGCAACAATCGTAAAAGTTGTTTCCGGTTGTGATGCCGAATCACTGGAAGAAGTAGCAAAAACGTATGAATTGGTGGTTAAAGCAGGCGTACACAGAGCGTCTTCTATCAAAGTAGCAGAAGCTGCCAAGATCATTGAGAATACACAACGGGATCTGAACATTGCATTGATGAATGAGTTATCTGTCATTTTTGACAAGATGAATATAAATACCTATGAAGTACTGGAAGCAGCCGGAACAAAATGGAATTTTCTGAAATTTCAGCCCGGCCTGGTAGGAGGTCATTGTATTGGTGTGGATCCCTATTACCTGACATATAAAGCAAAGGAACTCGGTTATCATTCTGAAGTAATTTTGGCAGGTCGTAATATCAATGATAATATGGGTAAGTATGTAGCTAAGAAAGTAATACAGCATATTATTAAAAATAACGGCGATGTTAAATCATCCAAAGTGCTGATCATGGGTGCTACTTTTAAGGAGGATGTAAGTGATATCCGAAATTCCAAAGTGAGTGATGTGGTGAACGCATTGAAAGAATTTTATGTGAATGTGGAGGTACAGGATCCCTATGCTGATTCAGATGAATTAAAGCATGAATACGGATTTGGTCTGGTGAAAGAGATAGCCAGCGATTACGACGCTGTAATTATCCCTGTGCCACATAGAGAGTACAAAGATCTGGATGAAAATTTCTTTGCGGGAATAACCAAGACCCATGGTATGATTGCAGATCTCAAAGGAATTTTTCGTAATAAAATTACTAACCGAACATACTGGAGTTTGTAATATGCCATTTATTAAAACAGAATTTTCAGGATTATTTGTCTTTGAACCTGTCGTATTTGAAGATAGCCGTGGTTACTTCTTTGAATCATACAATGAAAATATTTTTCAGCAACAGGGAATCTGCACCCGTTGGGTTCAGGATAACCAGTCTTCGTCAGCTTACGGTGTAATTCGGGGTCTGCATTATCAGCTTCCTCCAAATGATCAGACAAAATTAGTAAGAGTACTGCGGGGTAAAATTCTGGATGTTGTTGTAGACCTTCGAAAGGGTTCGCCAACCTATAGTAGAGTATTCAGTATAGTACTGTCTGCGAAAAATAAAAAGCAATTATTAGTTCCAAAAGGCTTTGCTCATGGTTTTTCCGTGCTGAGTAAGAGCGCTGAAGTATTGTATAAATGTGACGGCTTTTACAATAAAGAAAGTGAAGGTGGAATTGTGTACAATGACCCGGCGCTGAATATTGACTGGAGGATACCTGCAGCAGATGCAATCATTTCAGATAAAGATAAAGTACTCCCTGTGTTGGCAGCATGTAATAATAGCTTTGTATTTAATGGCTGATGAAATCAAAACATAAAATACTCATCACAGGTTCTAATGGTCAGTTGGGAAAAGAGTTAAAGCGGCTGGAAAACTCTTTTCCGCAATTCAATTTTATTTTCCTGTCAAGAGAAGATCTGCCGATTCATCATTATGAATTGGTACGTAATTTTTTTAAAGGCTATCAGCCGCAATTTTTAATTAATTGTGCAGCATATACTGCTGTTGACAGGGCAGAATCAGAAAAAGAGCTGGCATTCCAGGTAAATGGGGAATCCGTAGGGGTACTGGCTGCAGTCTGTAAAGAATATCAAACTAAGTTCATACATATTTCTACTGATTATGTTTTTGATGGCACAGCCACCGTCCCTTACAAAGAAGATTCACTGACCAATCCCCAATCAGTTTACGGGGCATCAAAATTGGAAGGAGAGAAAGAGGCACTGCGATTCAATCCTGATTCCATTATTATCCGGACATCATGGGTGTATTCAGAGTTTGGGAAGAATTTTGTAAAAACTATGCTGAAATTGATGAATGAAAGAGAAGAATTGAATGTCGTTAGCGATCAGTTTGGTTCACCCACTTATGCGGCCGACCTGGCGGAAGCGATTTTACAGATCATTTCGTCGGGGCAATGGCATCCGGGTATTTATCATTACAGCAATGAGGGAAAAATCAGCTGGTATGAATTTGCGGTCGCAATAAAAGCATTGTCGGGTAACGTTTGTAAAGTAAACCCGATCCCAACTTCTCAATATCCCACTCCTGCTAAAAGACCGGCTTATTCGGTACTGGATAAGACAAAGATTCAGTCTGCATTCAGTGTACGGATTAAGGATTGGAAGACAAGCCTGGAAACCTGTTTATCCCGGTTAAAATGAAAAACCCCGCCGTTTAGCGGGGTTTCGTTGACCCATATGGATTCGAACCATAAATGACTGAACCAAAATCAGTAGTGTTACCATTACACCATGGGTCAATCCTGTTCCAATCTTTCAATTGGGAGTGCAAAAATAGGGCTATATGCCTTTTCTCCCAAATGGTTTTTGAAAGAAATTATGCAGTTTGAGCAGTTTTTTGACCCTCTTTCTCCTCCCTTACCTTCAATTCTTTTATCTTATCCAATGCCCTGGCCACTACATCGCACATGATCGTGTACAGTGCACCCGGTTTCGCATTTTCATAAATATAGTCCAGTGCCTTGTCCTCATTAGGAATTGTCAACACAGGAATGTCAGGATTGACCTTATTGATACCTTCTTTTAACAGGTCAATAATTTCATCCGCTGTTCTTCCCCGCAGGTTTTTGTCGCAACGGATAATGATTTCATCAAAATGACTTGCTGATATTTCACCTAATTCCCGGATATCTTCATCCCTCCGGTCGCCAGTGCCGCTGATGACACCGATTTTAGTGGGATAATCCAGTTTACTCACAAAATCACAAAGCAGTCTCAGTCCATGCGGATTGTGGGCAAAATCAGCCAGCATTGTAAAATGTTTGAAATGGAAGAAATTCAAACGGCCCGGTGTCAGGCTTTCGCTGGGAATGAATGTTTGCAATCCAATGCGAATATCATCTATGGTAATGTCGCGGTATAAATAGGCAGCCAGCACTGCAGGTAAACAGTTATTGATATTATGGACAGCTTTTGCTTCATAGGTCAGTGGAATGTCCCTTGCAGCCAGCACCCTTATCTTCCAGTTACCTTTCATGATAGTTACATACCCATTTTCATATACACAGGCTAATCCATGATTGGCACAATGTTCCTTTATTCTTGGATTATTCTCATCCATACTGAACAGGGCGATATTACATTTCAAATCCTTCTTCATTTTGTACACCAGGTCATCATCCGCATTCAGCACAGCATATCCATGCGGAAAAACGGTTTCCGGTACTACCGCTTTTACTTTTGCCATCTGCTCCACCGACTCTATTCCACCAAGGCCAATATGGTCAGCAGCCACATTGGTGACCACGGCCACGTCGCAATGCTGGAATGCCAGGCCAGCTTTTAAAATACCGCCCCGGGCACATTCTAATACCGCAAAATCAACTGTCGGATCTTTTAATACAAATGTTGATGAAACCGGCCCTGTGCAATCACCTTTCATCATCAGCTGATTTTGGATATAGACACCATCGGAAGTGGTATATCCAACTTTCTTTCCTGCACTCTTGGCAATATGTGCGGTAAGTCTTGTGGTAGTTGTTTTTCCATTAGTGCCGGTAATAGCAATAATTGGAATTCTGCCTGCACTTCCTTTTGGGAATAACATATCCACTACCGGTTCTGCCACATTTCTGGGCAGTCCTTCTGCCGGTTCAATATGCATACGGAATCCTGGTGCTGCATTTACTTCTAGTATTGCTCCGCCATTTTCAGCAACTGGAGTTTTCAAATCCATAGCCATCACATCAATACCGCAAATGTCAAGCCCGATGATCCTGGCAATTCGTTCAAACATGAAAATATTAGCCGGGTGTACTTCGTCGGTTATATCAGTGGATGTTCCGCCAGTTGATAAATTAGCAGTTGGTTTCAATAAAACTCTTTCACCCTTTTGGGGAACGGTTTCCAATGTAAACCCTGTATCATCCAGCATTTTTTGAGTAAACTGGTCAACGGTTATTTGTGTCAGCACTTTTTCATGTCCATACCCACGACGCGGGTCTTTATTCACCTCCTCAATCAAATACCGGATATCATGAATACCATCGCCTACTACAGATGCCGGCGTTCTCAATGCTGCGCAAATGAATTTATAATTAATCACCAGGCACCGGAAATCATAACCGGTGATAAAACGTTCCACAATAACACTCCGGCTGTATGCTTTGGCTGCATCAAATGCTTTAATAGCCTGAGTCCGGTTTGTAATATTGGTGGTGTTACCTTTTCCATGATTCCCATCAATAGGCTTGATCACCAATGGGTAACCAAATTTTTCTATTGCCTGGTCAAGTCCTTCCTCGGTTCTGACAACTGTTCCTCTTGGTACCGGAATTTCAGCAGCTTCCAGCAGCATTTTAGTTTCTTCCTTATCACAGGCAATATCAACGGCAATATTGGAAGTAGTTGATGCAATCGTGGCCCTGATTCTTTTTTGATTTACCCCGTATCCCAACTGAACTAAACTTGCTTTATTCAACCGTATATAGGGAATCCCTCTTTTAGCAGCTTCATCTACAATACAACCGGTGGAAGGGCCAAGTCTTGTATTTTCTCTTATCACCCGCATTTGCTGAATATCTTCAGTCAAATCATAATCCACTCCACTGATCAATGCCTGGGCAATGCGAACCGCAGCTTTAGCAGCATATACACCTGCATCTTCTTCCATATAGCTAAATACTACATAATAAATACCTTCTTTTTCTCCTTCCGGAGTTCTGGTTCTTCCAAAGCCGGTATCCATTCCTGCCAGTGTCTGAATTTCCAAAGCAATATGCTCTACTACATGTCCCATCCAGGTGCCTTCATCCACCCGTTCAAAAAAACCACCTGGTTTACCAACGCTGCAGCGGTGTTCGTATAAAGAAGGCAGCAATTTTTCCAGCCTCTCCCTGAAGCCCGGAATCTTATTTGTAGGCATATTCTCTTTTTCCTCCAGGTCCAGTTTCATTTGTATGAGTTTGGTCCGGCGGACACTCCAGTAGTTTGGGCCTTTAAGCACTTTAATCTCCAGTATCTGCATGTGTTTTTTAATTTAAGATCCCGTTATAACCGGGACAGGTTGGAAGATAGTTTTTTTTGCTTATGTAGCCAACAGTTGTACTGCTATCATCGTTCCTTGCGTCGCACTAAGCAGCTACAGTATTTCTGTGGGGCAGTTTCGGATGTAACTGTGTATTTGCGGGAACCTTTTCAGTACATTTAGGAACTTAAATTGATTATTATGTCAGCAACCAACCGTCGAGGCTTTCTGCAAAAAGCTGGTATGTTTTCTGCCACTGCATTTCTTTCTTCATTGGGACAACCTGTATGGAGCAGGAATTTGGAAAATGTCCTGCGCAATGCAGAAGGAATTTCCCCGGAAGATTTAGCAGCAGAAGAAGATTTTTGGTATTATATACAGCAAGCATTTACCGTTTCGCCTTCATTAATTAATTTGAATAACGGCGGTGTTTCCCCTGCTCCTAAAACTGTGCAGGAAGCGATGAAGAGATATTATGACCTCTGTAATGAAGCACCCAGCTATTACATGTGGCGGATACTCGACCAGGGGAGGGAGCCATTGAGAAAAAACCTGGCAAAGCTGGGCGGCTGTTCCCCGGAAGAAATCGCTATCAACAGGAATTCATCCGAAGGATTGGAGACAGTCATTTTCGGATTACAATTAAGAGAAGGGGACGAAGTAGTAGCTGCTAAACAGGATTATCCCAATATGGTGAATGCTTACAAGCAAAGGGAAATTCGGGATGGGATTAAAATAAAATGGATAAGTCTTGAACTACCAAGCGAAGATGAAAATTATTTGGTGCAGCAGTATGTAAACGCATTTACGGATAAAACAAAAGTGGTTCATATTACCCATGTCATAAACTGGAATGGCCAGATATTACCCGTAAAAAAAATTGCACAGGAAGCCCATAAACGAGGAATTGAAGTGGTGGTAGATGGTGCACACAGTTTCGCCCATTTCGATTTTAAGATCCCTGACCTGGATGCAGATTATTTTGCTGCCAGTTTGCACAAGTGGTTATATGCACCAATTGGCAGTGGTCTTTTATATGTCAGGAAAGAAAAGATAAAAGATATTTATCCCATGTTTGCCGTTGATAAACCGCTAAAAGATGATATCAGGAAATTTGAGGCATTAGGCACCCGTCCTTTTTATATTGAACAGGCCATTGGTAAGGCCATAGAATTTCATGAAATGATCGGCATTGAACGGAAAGAAAAACGGTTGCACTATCTGAAGAACTACTGGATGGAAAAAGTAAAAAATATACCAAAAGTAAAACTGAATACATCCCTCCATCCGAAATGGGGCTGCGCAATTGGTAATGTGGGTATAGAAGGAAAGAAACCCAATGAACTGGATTCATTCCTGCTGGATAAATACAAAGTTCACACTGTAGCCATTACCTGGGAAAATATTGTAGGGGTGAGGGTAACGCCGAATGTTTATACAACCACTAAGAATTTAGATGTATTGATAGAGGGAATTAGTGCGTTTGCAAAGAGTTAAATAAGCCACGAACCATAAACCATTTACTTTCTTGTCCATACCGCTTACTAACCGAAAAATAAATCTGCTTCAGGCCACCTCTATCAATATGATAGATATGGTAGGCATCGGTCCATTTGTGGTAATGCCTTTCGTAGTGGCACAGTTCAATAATGGATTGTTTATTTGGGCATGGATATTTGGGGCATTCACAGCTTTTATGGATGCTATGATATGGAGTGAACTGGGTGCAAAATATCCTTTAGCCGGGGGTACTTACAATTTTCACCGTATAGCATTTGGAGAAAGAGGAGGGAAGCTGATGAGTTTTTTATTTGTCTGGCAAACATCTATACAAGCACCACTGGTGGTTGCATCTGCTTCCATAGGATTTGCGCAATACCTGACTTATATTGTTCCGTTGGATATTTGGCAACAGAAAATTGTTTCTGGTGGATTGGTGATGCTGGTCTTTATATTGCTTTACCGCAAGATTGAAACTATTGGAAAGATTTCCGTGGTAATGGGAACTATCGTTGTGCTCACAATCATATGGATCATTATCAGTGGATTATTGAATCAACAACACCCGGTTAAACTCATCCCGACAGGTAAGGAGTCATTTTTTACCTATGCTTTCTGGGCAGCAGTGGGACAAGCTTCAGTAAAAACAGTGTATGCTTATCTGGGGTATTATAATGTTTGTCATCTCGGTGGAGAGATAAAGAATCCGGGTAAAAATATTCCGCGAAGTATTTTTATTTCAGTTTTTGGTATTGCCACTTTGTATCTATTAATGAATATAAGTGTGATGGGGGTGATGCCATGGGAATTGGTTAAGGCAGATGATAAATACCTGGTGAGTTCTTTTATGCAGCAGTTGTATGGAACTAAGGCAGGTGTTCTTGTTACAATATTGATTCTTTGTATTGCATTCTCCTCCCTTTTTGCAGTTGTGCTGGGATACTCAAGGGTGCCGTATGCCGCGGCAGTAGATGGAAATTTCTTCAAACCTTTCGCCAAACTGCACCCGACAAAGAATTTCCCCTACATCTCGCTAATTGTGCTGTGTACACTGGGTTTTATATTCAGCCTGTTGTTCAAACTTGCGGAAGTGATCAGTTCCATTTTAGCTATGCGGATTGTCATACAGTTTATTGGTCAGGCAGTAGGGGTCGTAATGTTGCGGAAGCGATTTGGGGAAAAAGATCTTCCTTTTAAAATGATGCTGTTCCCTTTACCAGTTATCCTCTCCATTGTTATTTGGATATTCCTGTTTGTTTCTACCGGTTGGTTTGCATTGTGGGGAAGTTTGATTGCATTATGTGGCGTTGGGGTTTATTTTTTTACCAGCAGGCTTAAGAAGTCGGAGTAGTTAATATTTTCCACATATCCACAAGCCAGCCTTTCCTGTTGACAGGTATATTATTTTTCTATTACATTTGTTGATAATCAAACCCCAATGAATGAGTAATCCGAAGGGAAAACTGATAGCCATAGGTGGAGCTGAACACAAAGGCACTGAATTGGAAGCAGACGGCTTTCATCGAAATAATCTTAATTTTTTTGAACTCGGCATTCTTCGCCGGGTAGTAGAAGAAGCTGGTGGTCTCAATGCCAGGATTGAAGTAATTACCACTGCTTCAATGATTCCCTATGAAGTAGGAGAAAATTATCTGAATGCTTTTGGTAAAATCGGGTGTACCAATATAGGCCTTTTACATATCCGTACTAGGCAGGATGCCATGAACGAGGAATATGTGGATCGGATCCGTCACTGTGATGCAGTTATGTTTAGCGGGGGTAACCAGCTTCGGCTTAGTGCTACAGATGGCGGAACTGAGTTTCTTACTATTCTGAAAAAAAGATACAAGGAAGAAGAGAATTTTTTAATTGCAGGTACCTCAGCCGGAGCAATGGCAATGAGTAATACAATGATCTATGAGGGTAATGCTACCAGGGCCCATTTAAAGGGCGAAGTAAAAATTACTACCGGTTTGGGTTTTATGAACAATATTATTATTGATTCTCATTTTGAAAAAAGGGGACGTTTTGGCAGATTGGTACAGGCAGTAGCTGCTAACCCGGGGTGTATTGGTGTGGGTTTAGGAGAAGATACCGGGATGCTTATTACAGAAGGAAATAAAATGGAAGCCATCGGTAGTGGGTTGGTGGTTATCATCGACGGTCATGATATACTTCATTCCAATATCGCGGATATACCAGACGGGAACCCTATTAGCATTGAAAACCTCAAAGTCCATTTCTGCGAAAAAGGGAACGGTTACCTGATAAAGGAACGCAGATACCTGCCCGAGGCCAGTGACGGCTCAGTAATTAAAAAACAGGTGGATGTGGAATAACACTAATTCTCTTAGCAGTAAGTTGAGAGAATTCCGGTTACAGGAACGCCTTTTTGTTTGAAAAGAATCTACCTTCACCATCCATTCTTCCGGCCTTTTGTAATACACTATCCCTGCCCGGCCATTTTATAACTTTAAACAAACTCTCATGAAACTTTTTCAACAACGTTTACTGGCAGTTGCGGCTTTGTTTATATTAGTTTTTGCAGCCTGCAAATCAAAAACAGTAAAGGAAGAGAAACCACCTGTTATTCCGGTAGAAAATTTCTTTAAAAATCCCGAGAACTTTGGCTGGCGTATTTCTCCCGATGGTGAGTATATTTCTTACCTGTCGCCATACAAGGGACATACTAACGTATTTGTAAGAAAGATTGCAGACAGTGTAGCCATTCCTGTTACTTCTGATTCGGTCCGGAATATTTTTGACTATCAATGGAAAGGTAACAGGATATTATACCTCCAGGATATTGGTGGTGATGAGAACTTTCAACTTTTTTCAGTGGGATTAGATGGAAAGAATCTGAAGCCACTTACACCTTTTGCAAAAGTCCGTACCTCCATTTTAAATGATCTCAGGTATGTGCCGGGTAAAGAAAAAGAAGTGATGATTCAGATGAATAAAAGAGACCCCCGCTTTTTTGATCCGTACAGCATCAATATTGAGACGGGTGAAATGAAAGTACTTTTTCAGAATGATAAGAATTATGACGGCTGGTTTACAGATCATACAGGGTTGATAAGGATTGCCACCAAAACAGATGGTGTAAATACTACTTACTATCACCGTGCCACAGAAGATGATCCTTTTGATTCACTACTGACAACAACATATAAAGACAATTTTGGTATCCAGCTATTTACTTTTGATAATAAGAATCTTTACGTGGCTTCCAATATTGGAAGAGATAAAACTACCATCCTGGAGTATGACCTAGCTGCCCGGAAAGAGGTAAAAGAAATTTACAGTAATCCTGATTATGATGTGGACGGACTTTCCTGGTCGCCAAAAAGAAAAGTATTGGAGTCTGCTGACTTCACCTCATGGAAAAGAGAACAAAAATTTCTTGATAAAGAGGCAGAAACTGAATATAACAAGATGAAAGCGAAATTTGAAGGGTATGAAGTTGGGCTATATGGCAGTAATGATGCAGAAGACAAGTTTGTTGTGTGGACTGGTAATGATAAACTGGCCGCTAAATATTATTTCTATGATAAGAAAAGTGGTGAAACCAAATTTCTGTCCGATGCTTTTCCCTGGTTGAAGGAGGAAAATATGGCTTCAGTAAAACCAGTTGAATATAAATCTAGGGATGGCCTTACTATTCATGGTTACCTTACTTTGCCTAAAGGAATAGAAGCAAAAAATCTTCCTGTAGTAATTAATCCGCATGGAGGTCCCTGGGCCAGGGATAGTTGGGGATATAACGGAGAGACACAATTCCTGGCAAACCGCGGCTATGCTGTTTTGCAGATGAATTTTCGTGGTTCTACCGGGTATGGGAAAGAATTTTGGCTGAAGGGAGCTAAAGAATGGGGCAAAAAAATGCAGGATGATATTACAGATGGGGTACAATGGTTGATAACCGAAGGTATAGCTGACCCGAAACGGGTTGCTATTTATGGAGGTAGCTATGGCGGTTATGCAACATTGGCCGGTGTAGCTTTTTCGCCTGATCTGTATTGTTGTGCTGTTGATTATGTTGGCGTTTCCAATATGTTCACCTTTATGAAAACAATTCCGCCATACTGGGAGCCCTATAAGGCCATGTTTTATGAGTTGGTAGGTGATCCCGTAAAAGACAGCGCATTGCTGGCAGAAGTTTCTCCTGCTTTTCATGCTGATAAGATAAAAGCACCTTTGTTCATTGCGCAGGGGGCAAATGATCCCCGTGTCAACAAAGCGGAAAGTGACCAGATGGTAGAAGCACTGAAAAAAAGAGGTATTGAAGTGGAGTACATGGTCAAAGATGATGAAGGGCATGGGTTTGCCAATGAAAAAAATTCAATCGATTTTTATAAAGCAATGGAAAGCTTTTTTGCCCGGCATTTGTCTGCTTCTAAAGAAGAAGTGAAAAAATAATGGGATACAACTGTTTCGTTTGTAAAAGCATCCTGATTTTTCAGGGTGCTTTTGTTTTATATTGCGGTACTAATATTTTACTATGAAAAAGTTATTATCACTTGTTATCCTGGTTGTGGTTAGTATGGCATTTACTCCCCAAAAGAAAACCAAAGTCATCTTCTTTGGGGATTCTATTACTGAGCTGGGTGTAAAAAAGGATAAGTATGTTGGTTACATAGTACGAATGGATAGTATGCTCAAAGCCGTGAAAAAAGATGATCAGTACGAGCTGATAGGGTCCGGGATAAGTGCCAATAAGGTTTACGATTTGTATTTACGGCTGGAGGAAGATGTGCTAGGCAAGAATCCGGATATTGTAGTTATATATGTTGGTGTGAATGATGTATGGCATAAAACACTGCTTGGGACTGGTACCGACCCCGATAAGTTTGAGAAATTTTATAATGCCATTCTTAGAAAATTGAAGGAAAGAAATATTAAAGCAATTCTTTGCACTCCAGCAGTGGTTGGGGAGAAAACCGATATGAGTAACCCGTTGGATGGTGACCTGAACCGGTACAGTAATATCATCAGGGATATTGCAAAGAAGAATGATCTTCCATTAGTGGATCTGCGGCAAAAATTTCTTGATTATAACAACACTAATAACCCTGAGAATAAGGAAAAGGACATCCTTACTTACGACCGGGTGCATCTGAATGCCAAAGGAAATCAATTAGTGGCTGATGCGATGTGGAAGGCCATAAAAGAAATTAAATAACCTTAACCAGGTAATAATTCTTTTTCCCCTTTTGCACAAGTATATACTTATCATGTAATAGCAGTGAAGGATCAATTTTAAAATCAGCGGCTTCTACTTTCTTTCTGTTGATACTTACACCTCCGCCTTGTACATTTTTTCTTGCATTTCCCTTACTGTCAAAAATGGCTGTTTCTGCCAGGAAAGAAACAATGTCTATGCCTGCCGTAATTTTTTCTTTTGAAAAATTGCTTTTTACCACACCTTCCAGATTTTCCAGGTCTTCTGCACTGAGGCTTTCTGCCGGAGCATTTTGATTTGCAAAAAGTTTATGTGTTGTTTCAATTGCTTTTTCGTATTCGTCTTTTCCATGTACAAAACTGGTTATTTCCTGCGCCAGCGTTTTTTGCAATACTCTCGCTGCCGGATTCATCTTGTGCTCATGAACCAGTATTTCAATGGCATCCTTTGATAAGAAGGTGAATATTTTAATCCATTTCTCAGCATCTGTATCACTGGCATTCAACCAAAACTGGTAAAATTGGAAAGGGGAAGTTCTGTTTGCATCTAGCCATACATTTCCACTTTCAGTTTTGCCAAACTTACCGCCATCCGCTTTTGTAATTAATGGGTTGGTAAAAACAAATGCTTCACCTCCGCATTTTCGGCGGATCAGTTCAGTTCCTGTTGTCATATTGCCCCACTGGTCACTGCCACCCATTTGCAGTTTGCAATTTTTATGTTGATATAGCCAATAAAAATCATAACCCTGCATTAACTGGTAGGCGAATTCTGTATAACTGATACCGGTCTCACCTTCAATCCTTTTTTTTACACTGTCTTTCGCCATCATATAATTGACAGTAATATGTTTACCGGCATCTCTCAGGAAGTCAATAAATGAAATGGATTTAAACCAGTCATAATTATTCGCCATCTCAGCAGCATTCTGCAGGGATGGATTAAAATCAAGGAATTTTTCCAGTTGAGCTTTGACACCAGCCACGTTTTTTTGTAAAGCCTCTTCACTCAGCAAATTTCTTTCTTCGCTTTTACCGCTTGGGTCACCCACCATTCCGGTAGCACCTCCAACAAGGGCAATGGGTTTATGCCCGGCTTTTTGAAAATGTACCAGTAATAATATGGGTACAAGGCTACCAATGTGCAGGCTGTCGGCGGTAGGATCAAATCCTATATAGCCTGTAGTCATTTCTTTGTTTAAATGTTCTTCCGTCCCTGGCATAATATCCTGTATCATACCTCTCCATCTTAATTCTTCAATAAGGTTCATAATTCTAAGTCAATGATTTACAATTTATAGGCAATGAAATCAGCCTTTACCCTGCAAAAGTAAGGCAGTTTGGCTTTGTTGGTCTGACGATACAATATTTTTCTAATTTACTCGTTTTCAATGCTTAGCCTTTTGGTTCAACAAACCTATGATTTTACAGGCCTAAAGACTAATTTTACGAACAATCCGTATATACTGAAGACAACTCTTATTCCATTGCTTATTTGAAAATTCAATGAATGAAAACGAACCGCTTATACCTAACCCTAATTGCGTTTTTTCTATTCCTTACCAGTAACGCTCAATTTCGTAAATACTCTAACGAATTCCTGAATATCGGTGCCGGTGCAAGAGGACTAGCAATGGGAAGTGCACAAGTAGCTTCTGTTAGCGATGGAACTTCTGGTTACTGGAACCCTGCCGGTCTTGTCAGCATAAAAGATCATCCGCAGATCAATTTAATGCATGCAGAATATTTTGCGGGAATCGGCAAGTACGATTATGCCAGTATTGCTTTTCCTACTGCAAATAATAAAAGGACTATCGGAATTACCGGACTTCGTTTTGCAGTGGACGATATTATGAACACATTGTTTTTAGTAGAACCCGATGGCTCTATCAATTACAATAATATTCAGTCTTTTTCCTCAGCCGACTATGCTTTCATTTTCTCTTTTGCGCAAAAAATAAAGGAAACAGAAAGAAAGAAAGTAAACTTTGGAGTGAATGCCAAAGTGATTCACAGAAGTGTTGGAAAATTTGCGAAGGCCTGGGGCTTTGGTTTGGACGCAGGATTGCAAATCCATTCCGGAAAATGGCGGTTTGGTGTTGCAGGTCGTGATATCACCAGCACTTTTAATGCATGGTCATTCACCTTTACAGAAAGAGAAAAAGAAGTATTGTACCTGACGAATAATGAGATTCCGGTCAAATCAACTGAATTAACAGCTCCCCGGCTTGTGCTGGGAATTGGCCGTGAATTCAAACTAGGGCAGAAATCAAGTTTGTTGGCAGAAGCAAATATCGACCTGACTTTTGATGGTCAGCGTAATACACTTATAAGTGCTGATCCGGTAAGTGCGGATCCTAAACTCGGCTTGGAATTGAATGTGAACAATGTGTTTTTTCTGCGGGGTGGAATTAATAACTTTCAAAAAGCCCTTTCCGATGGCGATACTTTAAACCAGAAGAAAGTATGGATATACCAGCCAAGTGCAGGAGCAGGATTCCGTATTCAGAACGTAGCTGTTGATTATGCATTTTCAAATCTTGCAAACCAGTCAAATCCTTTGTTCACACATGTTTTTTCTTTGAGACTGAACCTGGTTAGTAATAAAAACAAAAACTAATTAATCTGTCTGTACCTGATAAATCTAGATTCATGAAAAAATTTTTACTCCCGTTATTGTTATGCACCGGCCTGCTGGCCCAATCGCAGGATTATAATAATGAATGGATTAATTATAATCTCACTTATTATAAATTTAAAATCGGAGCTACCGGACTTTACAGGATCAGTCAGCCTACTCTTGCAACGCTGGGTATTGGAAACACACCTGCCGAGCATTTTCAATTGTGGAGAAACGGCCAACAAATACCTGTTTATACAACTGTTCAAACAGGACCAATGGGGGTTTCTGATTATATCGAATTTTGGGGTGAAATGAATGATGGTAAGCCTGATAATCCACTTTACAGAAACCCGGATTTTCAGCTAAATGATAAATGGAGTTTGGAGACTGATACTGTTTCTTTCTTTCTTGCTATAAATCCAGGTGGAAATAATTTACGTCTGGTTCCCACCAATAATACGTTACCATCTGCTTTACCTGCTGAACCATTTTTTATTCATACTGCCGGTAAATACTACAGGGAAAAACTAAATCCCGGGTATGCTGCTGTTGTCGGCGAATATGTTTATTCATCTTCTTATGACCAGGGCGAGGGGTGGACATCCAATGATCTTGGAACTGGCGTTACAAGGCCTGAAAATCTTTCAAATCTTTATCCTTATACTGGCGCTGGTGCTCCTTCTCCATTAATTAAAGTCAATGCTACTGGTAATGCCTTAAACCCAAGGCAATTTGAAATAAAAATAAATGGAACCGTACTGTCTACGCAGACAATGGACTTTTTTGATTATAAAAAAGTACAGGCTGTATTTTCTGCTTCTTTAATAGGGGGTGGTGCTGCCAATGTTGAGGTTAAGAATCTTTGTACTCTTCCTAACGACAGAATGTCTATCGCTCAAACGGAATTGGTATATGCCCGCCAGTTTGATTTTGGAGGTGCTAATAATTTTTCCTTTGAACTACCTGCCAATACAGCAGGCAACTACCTTGAAATTAGTGGATTTAACCATGGAAGCATAGGCCCGGTTTTATATGATCTGACTAACGGTAAAAGATACGTTGGTGATGTAACAACTCCTTCTTTAGTTAAAATAGCGTTGGAACCGTCGTCTGTTAACAGGAAATTGTTGCTGGTAAGCCAGCATTCCTCATTTCCCGTTACCGCTGTTACATTATTGCAGCAACGAAATTTTGTTAACTATGCTGCTGCTTCAAACCAGGGAAACTATCTTATTATCTCTCATCCTGCTTTGATGAACGGGTCCGGAGGATCAAATCCTGTTGAGGACTATAAGAATTACCGTAGCTCTGCAGCTGGGGGTAGTCATAACGCAAAGATTTACCTGGTAGATGAATTATTTGATCAATTTGGGTATGGAATAAAGAAAAATCCTCTTGCATTAAGAAATTTTATACGTTGGACCCGGGCTACTTATAGCTCACCAGTTAAGAATGTGCTTCTTCTTGGGAAGGGATTAAATTATGTTCAGTACAGGGCATATGAAAGTAATCCGGATGTAGAAAGATTATCTTTCATTCCAACATTTGGTTACCCTGCATCTGACAATATGCTGGTAGCTGAACCCGGGCTTGATGGAATACCCAGGGTTCCGGTAGGACGTATTTCAGCTATAAATGCAGATGAAGTGGCAGTTTATCTTGCAAAAGTTATTCAATATGAACAACAACAGGCTTTTTCATCTCCTCATTGCCGATAAAGCATGGATGAAAAATGTTGCACATGTAATTGGGGCAGCAGATGGAAGTCTTGGTGCGATACTCACAGCTGATATGAACAGGTATAAATCAATTATTTCTGATACGTTGTTCGGGGCGGATGTACACACATTTAGTAAGGTTTCTTCTGCACCTGTGGAACAGGCGAGCAGTGAAAAGCTGTATCAATTATTTCAGGAAGGAATAGGGTTAATGACTTATTTTGGACACTCTTCTGCCACAACTCTTGAATTTAATCTAGATAATCCCGATCAATATAATAATCCGGGTAAATATCCGGTTACGATTGTTATGGGATGTAATGCTGGTAATTTCTTTAATTTTAATACACTTCGCTTCATAACCAAAGAAACCTTATCTGAAAAATTTGTTTTAGCCAACCAGCGGGGCTCCATTGCATTTATAGCCAGTACCCATTTCGGTATTGTACACTACCTGGATATTTTCAATACCCGTACGATGACAGCTACTTCTGTATCTCATTACGGGAAGACATTGGGTGAAATACTGATAGAATCAATTACACAGGTTTACAATCTGACTACGCAAAACGATTATTATGCCAGGTTTCATTGCGAGCAAACCACACTGCACGGGGATCCGGCTTTAAAGTTTGATGCATCAACTCCGAAACCGGATTATGCCATTGAAGAGCAGTTGGTAAAAGTTAACCCCTCTTTTATTTCAGTAGCAGAAACACATTTCAAGGTGGATGCGAAGTTCATGAACCTGGGCAAGGCTATAAACAAAAATATTGTTGTAGAAGTTAAAAGAACATACCCTAACCTGACTACGGAAGTAATCCGCAGAGATACCATACCCGGTATCCGTTTCATCGACTCTATTTTATATGCTATCGAAATCGTACCTACACGGGATAAGGGGTTGAATAAAATATCAATTTGTATTGATGCTGATAATGTGGTGGATGAGTTATATGAAACAAATAACTGCATTACAAAAGATGTGTTCATTTATGAGGATGAGGCAAGGCCTGTTTATCCGTACACATATGCCATTATAAATAAGCAGGATATTAAACTGGTAGCTTCAACTGCCAATCCTTTCAGTGGGATAAAACAGTATACCATGGAAATGGATACTACTGAATTCTTCAATTCTCCAGCCAAAATCACCCGTACTATAAGTTCTACTGGCGGATTATTGGAGTTTACTCCGGGAGTTGCCTTTACAGACAGCACTGTTTATCACTGGAGGGTGGCACCAGTTCCTACCAGTGGCCAGCCTTCATGGAATAAGTCTTCTTTTGTGTATTTGAATAGTACTGGTCCTAATAGTAGTGACCTTGGGTATAATCAGTCTGACTTTTATCAACATACAAAGTCTGACTATGAAAGAATGCGCCTTGATTCTTCAGATCGTTCGTATAAGTTTGATAATGTTTATCAAAACTTATTCCTGCGAATGGGTACATATGTAACAAGTGGAGCGACCCAGCAGGCAGCACTTTCTGTTTCAATCAATGGAGTGACAGCCATCAGGCTTACTTGTTGGTTTCAATCATTGGTATTTAATGTTTTTGACCCTGTTAGTTTTAGGCCGTGGCAAAATACTGTTATAAGGCCAGCTACAAGTTTTCCTTCAGATTTAGGAGATGGAAGGTTTGGAAGTCATTCTCCAATGAATTTTTCAGGAGTTCTTGTGCCATTTAATTTTGAATACAGGTATACCACTACTGAATTAAGGAAAAGAATGATGGATTTTATGAAGGATTCAATTCCTGATGGACATTATGTCGTCGTTCGAAATTTTACCCTGGATTCTAATACTTTCGGGGGAGCACCTAACTTTCCTATTGCCTATGCAAATGATTGGGCTGCTGATGAAAATATTTATGGTACCGGAAATTCTTTGTATCACTATTTAAAGAATGCCGGCTTTTCAGGTATCGACTCTTTTTACAGGGTCAGGCCCTGGGGGTTTGTATATAAAAAGAATGATCCGGGCTTTGTGCCGAGATGGCTAGTGGGAGATGGAGCATTTGATAATCCAACATTTTCAGTTGATTGTCCTACCAAGGATACAGTTGGCTATATTACTTCTCCTCTCTTTGGACCTGCCAGGTCATGGAAGCAATTAAAATGGAGAGGTAACAGTGAGCCTGCAGGCGATACAGCTACAGTAGATGTAATAGGAGTGAGGCAGGATGGGACAGAGCAGATCATTTTCAGTAATTTGACCACTGCACAACAGAATTTCGATGTATCATCGATAGATCCGGTTCAATATCCATATGTTAAATTGAGGTTGAGATCGGAAGACAATGTAAATTTTACACCTTACCAATTACGGTATTGGAGAATCACATACGTTCCGGTTCCGGAAGGAGCCATTGCGCCAAACCTGCATCTTGTTGTGAAGGATACACTTGAAGTAGGCGAGCCTTATAACTTTAAAGTAGGATTTAAGAATGTAAGCGAGGTGGCGTTTGACAGTCTTAAAGTAAAAATGGTGATTACTGACAGGAATAATGTTCCGCATATTATTCCCATGCCCCGCAGGAGGCCATTGCCTGTAAACGATACATTACAAATTGGGTCGCTTGTAAATACAGGTGCAATACCAGGTCCCAATACTGTTTATATTGAAGCTAATCCGGATAATGATCAATTGGAGCAATATCATTTCAACAACTTCGCTTATCGAAGTTTATATGTTAAACCAGATAGTCTGAACCCGTTATTGGATGTAACATTCGATGGTATCCATATTTTAAACCGGGATATCGTTTCCTCTAAACCGGATATCCTGGTAAAGCTGAAAGATGAAGCAAAATGGATGATTCTTGATGACACTTCCCTGCTGACATTGCAGGTAAGGTTTCCGAATGGTACATTAAGGAGATTTTACTTCAATAATGATACGTTGCAGTTTAACCCGGCTGGCCAGGCTCCAAACCCGGATAATACCGCAACTATCAACTTCAAGCCATATTTCCAGCAAGATGGTGAATATGAAATGATTATTACTGGTAAGGATAAAAGTAATAACGAAGCCGGTGCAATTGAGTATAGGGTCCTGTTCGAGGTTATTAATAAACCTATGATTTCAAATATGCTCAATTATCCTAATCCGTTTACCACTTCTACAGCGTTTGTCTTTACCATTACGGGTAATGAGATTCCGCAGAATATTAAAATTGAGATTATGACGGTGACAGGTAAAATTGTAAGAGAGATCACCAAGGATGAATTGGGCCCCCTAAGGATTGGCAGAAATATCACTGAATTTAAATGGGATGGTACTGACCAGTATGGCCAAAAGCTGGCCAATGGAATTTACCTGTACAGAGTGGTTACCAATTTGAATGGCAAATCACTGGATAAATACAAGGCTCAAAATGACAATACAGATAAATATTTTAATAAAGGATACGGTAAGATGTACCTGATGCGATAAAACGTTTTTATTGGTAAGGAAAGGGTTGTCCCATCCGGGACGACCCTTTTTCTTTAATCGTAAACTAAAGAATAGTCTAAACGTTACTTTTGTATATTTCTGAGAATTATGGCAAAGATTGGAATCAATATAGCAACAGGAAGTCTGCAAAAACAGGAAATGATTGTGGGTATCGACCTGGGGACCACTAATAGCCTGGTAGCAATAATCCATCCAGATACAAAACAACCGGTTGCCCTGAAAGAATTTGACGGGTTATCCCTTGTTCCTTCTATTATTCATTTTGATACTTCGGGACAAATCACTGTCGGGGATGATGCTAGAAAATATTTGCTTAAGGAACCCCATAATACTATTTTTTCTATTAAGCGATTAATGGGAAAATCCTACAGGGATGTTCAAAATCAGTCGTCTTTTTTCAGCTATAAGATAATTGATGATAATACCGAAGGGTTAGTAAAAATAATGGTCGGCGATAAATTTTATTCACCAGTTGAGCTATCTTCTTATATATTGAAAGAGCTGAAAACAAGAGCTGAGCATATTTTAAAGACACCTGTCACGAAGGCTGTTATAACAGTGCCTGCTTATTTTAACGATGCGCAAAGACAGGCTACAAGGGATGCCGGGAAATTGGCTGGTCTTGATGTTTTACGGATCATTAATGAACCGACTGCTGCAAGCCTTGCTTATGGCATGGGGTTGAAAAAGGAGGAAACGAAGACAATTGCAGTATATGACCTTGGTGGCGGAACTTTTGATATATCTGTGCTACGGATTACCGGTGGAATTTTCGAAGTGCTTTCTACCAATGGGGATACTTATCTGGGAGGAGATGATTTTGACAGGCAGATACTCATCCATTGGTGCAAAGAATTAGGTATTACCGAGGATGAATTAGCAAACCATAAAGCTCTTGCCCAGGAATTACGGTTAGTGGCAGAAGAGGCTAAAAAAGTTCTTAGTACATCAGATGAGTTTATTGGATCAGTGGCAGAGCAGGAAGTCAAATTGACAAAAGCCCGTTTTGAAGATATGATTAGGCCACTTGTTCAAAGAACAATTGATTCCTGTAGAAATGCCTTGCAGGATGCAGAATTGTCGATACGGGAAATAGATGAAGTGGTTATGGTGGGTGGCTCTACAAGGGTACCGCTCGTTAAAGAAAGCGTAAGCAGATTTTTTAATAAACAGGTGCATGATTCATTGGACCCGGATGAAGTAGTGGCATTAGGTGCTGCCGTACAGGCCGATATTTTGGCTGGTAACAACAAAGATTTTCTGTTGCTTGATATTACTCCTTTGTCACTGGGTATAGAAACTATGGGTGGCCTGATGGATGTGCTGATTCCCCGTAATTCTAAAATCCCTTCAAAAGCAGGAAGACAATACACAACCCAGAAAGATGGACAGGGTAGTATGAGGATTTCTGTTTACCAGGGGGAACGAGATCTTGTAAAAGATAACAGGAAACTCGCTGAGTTTAATCTGACTGGTATTCCGGGAATGCCTGCAGGTCTTCCCAAAGTTGAGGTTTCCTTTTTGGTGAATGCAGATGGTATATTAGTGGTAAAAGCAAAAGAAATACGTAGCGGGGTTGAACAAAGTATTGAAGTTAAGCCACAGTATGGCCTTACCGATACTGAGGTGGAACGGTTATTAATGGATTCAATTACTCATGCTAAAGAAGATATGATGACCAGGGCATTAGTAGAAGCACAAACAGAAGGGCAACAATTACTGGAAGTTACTTCGCAGTTCATTTTAAAAAATCCTGGATTCTTAACACTAGCAGAGCAAAATGAAACAGAACATGCAATTAAGGCTCTTCGCGAAGTAATGGATACGGGAACAAAAGATGAAATACAGGCCGCCATTGAAAAGCTTAATGAAGTGTCAAGACCTTATGCAGAACGGCTTATGGATAAATCGGTTCAATCTGCATTAAAGAATACGAAAATTAAGTAAACTCAGAGGTTTATGACAAGGCACCAGTCACCAGCACAATTAATACATGTTGCGTCTTTATAACCGAATTGGTGTATTAAATATTCTTTTTCCGGGAAAAAATGCAAATGAAGGTCCAGCGTATAATAAAAATAACGTTGTTTAGGTGTCACGATTATTAGTTGTTTTCTGGCAACCCTTTTTAATTCTGCTACTGCTTTTTCGATACTTCTTATATGTTCAATTGTATGATGACAGGTTACAATGTCGAATGATTTGTCTTCAAACGGAAGTTGCTCAATATTACCTTGTTTATAAGTTATGTTTTTTATGGGGGAAGATTCAAAAACGTCACATCCTGTCAATGAATAGTTTGTCTTTTCTGCCAGTATGGATAACCAGAATCCTCTTCCACAACCAACATCCAGTAAATTACTGCTGTTGGTTGACAGGTTATCTAGCATCAGGTTAATACATTTATTAGTAAGGTCTGAAGGCCGGTCAGTGGCTCTGCAGTTCAATTCCCGGTATATTTTGTTGAATTCTTTATCAGTTAATTGCCATGCAATTTTTTTAAAATTCATGTAAGTATTAATATTCTTTCCTTTGAACCAGTACCAGAAAAAAGGATACATGAACCATCGGCTGTCACGGATAAATGCAGGCAGCCCGTCATCCATTATCGCCCTTATGGTATTAGTTATTCTTCTGTTCATTTTTTTCTTTGCGGTTAAAATAAAATAAGCCAAGAATTAAGAAAAGAATTGGTGCTATTGCTGAAAATTTTATATAATCTGCATTGTATCTAAATTTAATCTGATTGTTTCCGGCAGGTAAATATAGGCCCATGAAAGACAGGTTTGTACGGTATATTGGCACTTTTTTACCATTAATACTGGCTTCCCAGTTCTTGTAATCGTTTTGGAGAAATACAAGGAATTCAGCATTGTTGCTTTTTGTATTAAGTTCAACAGTTCCGGGTAAAAATCGTAAAACTGAAATATTGTTATTTGACAACGATGTATTGTTGCCAGGCTCGAATGGTAAATTGGCTATTGCAGCTTTCTGAGAAGAGGAAGATGATATAAAAATAGCTGTATCTTTTAATTTGTAAATAGTATCTGCAAAATAGAATAATGGATATTTGATAATTTTATTTTTAAAAGCTGAATAGTCCCAAAAGGATTCCTGCGTGGAAAGATTTGCAGGAGTGATCACATAATCGGATCGTCCGGGTTTTTTATTATAAGGGTTCAAACACCCTATTTCATCAAAATACTTCATTCCGTGAATAGAATACTCTTCAATCGTACTTTCTAAATCAGGGACTGGATAACCCGCAGGCTGGGCATTTAGTATAGATTGTGCCACAGATGGCGGTGACATCCTAACATAAGTCAATGGCAGCATCAATTGGGCCACTGCTGCCATCTCTGCACAGATAATAAGAGCAAGATATTTTTTTAATAAATTCCTATTTACAAGTTTTCTAGTGATTGCCAGAGTTAGTATAAGTAAAAGAGAGTTTAGCAATAAAAAATCTGAAAAAGAGATACTGGTAAATCCGTTTTTAATTATATCTCTATCTGGAAGGGAAGGGTCGGATAGCCATTTCAACAGGTTGGTCCCGATATCACTATTTAGCATGCCAATTACGAGTAAAATTAGACTCATTAACAAAAGTGAATTTGTTATGCGTATTAGTTTGAACCGGAAAGTTTCTGGTTCTGCCAGGTACCTGTTTAATGCAAATCCCGAAAGTAACTGTCCTGCGAATATGAAAAATAATTTGGCATTAGCAGGGTGACGGAAACTATCCATAAAGGGTAACAGGTAATAGCTGGCAACACGAATGATTCCTAACTTGCCAAGGCTGAATACAAAAAAGAAAATAAATGCACCGATAAGAAATTTCTGAAGTTGCGTTTTTTCTTTATAATAGAATAAATAAAAGATAAAAAAGATTAATGAAATAATGCCTATGTAGCAGTTTCTTATTAATGGGTCTGTATTTTGGTAAATTGTAATTCGTTGTGTCGGCCAGGGGGTTATAAATGAGATAAGGTTAACAGGTGATAGTGAATTTGAAAGAGCATCGTCCAGTGAAACTCCATTCCCCCGGTTAATAGAAGATAGGAAAGGCAGGTATGATAACAAAGCTGGCAAGCTGAGGACCAGGAAACTTATTCCCGCAATTACAATTTGCTTTGTAAATAAACTGGCTGATGTTTTAAGCCTGTTATTTTTTTTATGGTTAAAGAAAAGAAATAGTATAAGGGCGGCTATAAAATAAGAAACTAATATAAAATCAGCCGGGTATGCACAAAGAAGCATCAGGGCGGAGGATAAACCTAGCAGAAAACTGTCTTTCGCTTTGAATGTTTCGAAAGCACGCAGTGCAAAAAGAAACACAAGAGGAAGAAATGAAGCAGCATAGAGCCAGTTTAAAAACTGCCCGGCATCGGTAATATAGCCGCTAAGCATGTAGGCTGCTGAAAGAGAAAGAACAACTGCTCTGTCAAGTTTAAAATGCCGTAAAAGATGATACATGCTCAGGCCTGAAATAATAATTGTAATTATGGTTTCCACCTGAAGCCAGTAGATATCGTACTTCCTGAAAATGCTTAGTAACAATACAATGGGATTCCAGACACCTGCCTGCATATCACCATGAACCGGGTAGCCCATGTTAATGTATGGTGACCATAGCGGGAAAATTCCGTTCTGGATCGCTTCACTTGTATTATAGCGAAGCGCCATGAAGTAATTAATAGCATCATTCTTTACACTGAAAATCATGAAGGAGACCGGCCAATAGGCAATGATGGCCAGCAATAAAATAAAAATATAATCCTGGGTCCTTTTATTTTTCAGCATACTCAACTTTTGCTACGGTAGTATTTTTTAAGAACAAATACTTCATTTACGATTTGAAAAAAGTTAAACCAGCGAAGTTTGGAGCCCTTCATTTCAGTCCATTGCAGTAGTGGTTCTTCAAGACCTGCAGATTCTAATGAGCCTTCCTGTTTATGAATGCGACAGATAATTTCCACGTCAAAAAGCCATTTTGTCCTAAAGTTATCAGTGAAAACCGGGTTGATCATAGCAGTATTAAAAATTTTTGCGCTGCATTGGGTATCGTACACATCAAGTTTAATAATGTATCCTACGAGTGTTGCAATAACCCTGCTATAAAAATGTCTCCATTCGTTCCTCGTAATAATAGCGCCAATTTTTTTAATCCTGCTTCCAATAATGAACTTTTTATTGGAGCCGGCTAAAATGATGAAGAGTCTGTACATTTCATTCAAACTTACTGACAGGTCAGCATCAATAAAGCCATGATAGGAAAAATTATTTTGACCAATGCTCTCGAGCAAACCAGTTCTTACCGCTTCGGCTTTTCCCTTTCTTTCTACCAGGTTTATGATACTGATTCTTTCCGGTTTTCCATCTTTGATCTTTTGCAAAACGGAGTTGGTATTGTCTGTACTGCCATCATTGACAAAAATTATCCTTGTGTTTCCGGTTTGGCCGAGAAAGTCAAGAAATTTTCCGATATCCAGCCTCTTTTCTTCGTTATGACAAGGGACTATAATGGAGAGGGTTGACATATACAATAACAAGTGAGACCGGGTATCTTTAACCCGATGCTGGCAAGATACCAAGTAATTTTAAATTCAAGCCAAAAGAGACTGGCAATTATGTTTGTAGTTAAACGGCCGCCTTTCCAGTTATGAATACTTTTTGATGAAGAATTATTTTTGTTTTCAAAAAGGCGCTGAAAAAATCTGAATATGATCAGGGAGTTGAAAAAATACCCGGAATCTATCGCTTGAATGGGCTGAGTTTTTAATAAGTCGTTTAATTGTTTCAGGTTATAACGTCTGAAATGACCAAGATTTATATCATGAGCCGAAAATAATCCCTGAAATGCTGGTACAGTGATTATCAACCTTGTTTTTGGGGTTATTCCGGGTAAAGAAAGCAATTCATTTAATGCTGTTTCGGGATACTCTATATGTTCAAGTACGTCCATGAGTATGATTATATCAATCTCTTTCTGTTCTGGAAAACCTGTGAGATTCTTTTGGAATGACAGGTTCTGTGGTTTGTTATTATTGAATGCCGACAGAACATCGTCTTCATAGTTGATGTCCACTGCAATTATGGATGATGACGGAAAATATTTTGATATCCCGGTTGCAAGAAAACCATCTCCGCTTCCGATATCCAGGATGCTGGTTTTGGAATGCGAATTAGTAATAAAGAAGCGAAGAATCCGGAGTCGTGTTAGCTCCCATGGATGCCGTTGAAAGTCAGCGCTCATAACTTGTATGTATTCTTTTAAGTCCATCTCTAAGTTTCAAACGCTAAATAAATTTGTTTTTTAAGTCTAAAAATCTTTTTTCAAAATAATGATAACTTAACCAGCTGATAAAAATTCCGGTAAGTGTAATAATTATTGATGACAAAATATTCGTATAGGAATCGTCTCCAAGCTCAGGTAATAGATCAGACAAATAGGGGCTTAGTATAAGGTATAACGGCCAATGGAAAATATATAAGCCGTAAGATATTTTTCCCAAAAAACGGAGAGGGGTTATTGTAAATAAAACATTAATGATTTTGGTTTCCTTTGTTACAGCTTCATTCACTAATAATCCGAACATCATAGCAAAAGTTGTGTAACCAATTAACGCAAGGTAGGGGAAAGAGAAATTTGAGCTGCGGTTAATGAAAAAGAAAACTAAATTGGCAATCGCAAAAAACAGGACAATAAAAAAAGTATATTTTTTTAGAAAATTCTTATCAATTTTTTGCAGCAAAGCTACTAAGCATCCTATACATAATCCATCAATACGGCTAAACGTATAAAGATTGAAATAAGCAAGATTGGTTACATCGTATATCCATATCCATAGACGGAATGCGATAACCAGTAATAAAATAATTGTAATGAATGCAAAGAGGACTTTTGGTTTCTTAAAAGCAAGTATTACCAGCGGCCAGATAAGATAGAATTGTTCTTCTACAGCCAGGGACCATAAGTGATGCAGGCCGGTTGTTTGCCCTGCTTCTTTGAAAATGAATAACCAGTTTTGTAGGTAAGTCCAAAGAAAGACCTGGTTGTCTGTATAATATTTAACAGTAAAATGATTGCTTAGTACCGGTGCGACAAAGAGGAAAAGTACGAGACAGAAATAATACAACGGGAAAATCCGTAATGCCCGCCTAATATAGAAGTTTTTGAGAAAGTCTTTTCTCTGAACCGTTTTCAGCAGAATATCGGTAATTAAAAAACCCGAAAGCACAAAAAACAGGTCTACACCCAGCCAGCCGAAGAAGAAGTAGTCAATAAAGCCGAAATTATGGTAAACCACCACCAGTAAGATAGCAAGTCCCCTAAGGCCATCCAGGGCAGGGTAATATTGCCTGTTAGGATTTTCGGGGTTCATCAGGTATGAAATAGGTTAGTAATTAGTCTTTCAAAGATAATCTTCTGAGCAGATACTTTCCAATCATATCAAATTCAAGGTTTACCTGGTCACCAATATTTATATTCCTGATATTGGTATGTTCAAAAGTGTAGGGTATGATAGCGACGTTGAAGCTTTTCTTTTTTACATTGAAAACAGTAAGACTTATCCCATTCAGGCATATTGACCCCTTTTCAATAACCAGGGCTGCAAATTTTTTAGAAAATTCAAAGCCATACTCCCAGCTGCCATCTTTTTCCAGCTTGCTGATACAAGTCCCGGTCGCATCTATATGACCTTGTACGAGGTGACCATCAATACGGTCATTTAGCTGAAGGCAACGTTCGAGGTTAACAAGAGAGCCCTCGTGCCATTGTCCCAGGTTCGTTTTCTGAATTGTTTCATCAATGGCGGTTATCCGGTGCCTGTGGTTATTAATTTCCTCCACAGTCAGGCATGCGCCACTATGGCTCATACTTTGGTCGATTTTTAGTTGGTTCGAAATAGGGGATTCGATCCAAAAAGTTCGGTTGGAACCATTGGAAATGACCTCCTTAACGATCCCTGTACTTTCTATTATGCCAGTAAACATGGCAGCAAGTTAAATCATTTCTTTTTTCATTTTCTTTTTTCAGAATAACCGCCTATCTTTGCCATCCTAAAAAAATACCGAAGGAGGTATATAAGTTATGCTGATAATAGACTCAAAAGATTGCGAAAACATTGACAAGGCGTTAAAAAAGTATAAAAAGAAGTTTGAGAAGTCAAAAGTACTCCTTCAGCTTCGGGAACGCCAGAGTTTTACCAAACCCTCTGTGAAGCGTCGTGGTGAAGTCCTGAAAGCAATTTACAAGCAGAATTTAGCCAGCGGAAAGATCGAAAGCTGATCATAGCCGCCCGGTAACATTATATTATAAGATAGCTGCAAAGTTTAATAGCTTTGTAGCTGTCTTTTTTTATGCCTGTACCAGCCCATCAGCGTATACAATCCTTTCTTGATTACCTCAAGTTTGAGAGAAGATACTCTCCCCATACACTCACCTCATACACTACTGACCTCATTGATTTTTTGGAGTACCTGGAATCGCAGTTTGACGTGGTTGATGTGAAGGCAATTGGCTCAGGTTTTATCCGAAGCTGGCTCGCCGGCCTGAAAGAGAAAGGGCTTACCTCCAAATCAGTAAACCGTAAAATATCCAGCCTCAAATCTTTTTTCAAATACCTGTTGAAAACGGGAGAAATTGAAAATTCTCCTATGAACAATGTGATCAGCCCTAAAACTAGTAAGCGGTTGCCTGTTTTTATGAAGGAGGAGGATACTAAAAAACTTGTTGTAGCATTAACTCAGGCTGCTGAAGATTGGAAAAGTCTTAATGCAAAAATGCTGATTACTATTTTTTATGCTACAGGTATGCGATTGAGTGAACTCATAAACCTGAAAGAAAAACAAATTGATATCAGCAGGGGACAAATAAAAGTATTGGGAAAGGGAAATAAGGAAAGGATAATTCCTGTCAGTAAAGAAGTGATTGTAGCAATCGGGGAATATCAGCAACTAAAAAGAAAGGACTTTGTGGTAAATGAAGATTATTTATTAATAACGGAAAAGGGCAAAAAGCTATATCCAAGGTATGCCTGGCTTCTGGTGAACCAGGTTCTCGGACAAGCCAGTACACTTGATAAAAAAAGCCCCCATGTGCTCCGCCACACTTTTGCCACTCATTTGATGAATAACGGAGCTGATTTGAATGCTGTGAAAGAGCTACTGGGGCATAGCAGCCTGGCTTCAACACAGGTGTATACACACAATACCATTGCAAAGTTGAAAGATATTCATAAAAAGGCCCATCCGAAAGCTTAGAAATCTCTCGTTTGAGTATAAAAAATTATGATTTTTTTACTTGGTGCAAATCTTCTTTTGTTGTAACTTGATCATGATAAAAGGACCGAACCCTTAGAAATGTTTTTCCAGAAAAGTTCTTTATTTATTGTTTCACAGTTTAAAAACGATGACCATGAATGTAAAAATTCAAACTGTTCATTTCAACGCTGACAGCAAGTTAAAAGAGTATGTAAACCGAAAACTTGAAAAGCTGACGGTGTTTAGCGATCGCATCATCGAAGTAAATGTTTTTTTGAAACTCGACAATGTGGCGCATTCGATTAAAGACAAGATTGCAGAAATCAGAGTGCATGTGCCACGTCACAATTTTTTTGTAAAAGCAACCAGTAAATCATTTGAAGAATCTTTTGAAAGTGCTTTCGACTCACTCGTAAGCCAGATAAAACGAAAAAAAGAAAAACAAGCCGCTTAAAAAATTCAAGACCTCTTCGGAGGTCTTTTTTATTTCTTGATTTTCAGCAGAAAAATCTCTTCTAAAATTTTTGCAATATCTAAATTCCCTTACCTTTGCCTTCCCAAAAATTGGGGGTAGTTCTTTATTGCCTGTTTTGCCGCATTATCCAGCTACGGCGAAATTAAAATTGCCACCTTAGCTCAGCTGGTAGAGCAACTGATTTGTAATCAGTAGGTCGCCAGTTCGATTCTGGCAGGTGGCTCAAGGCGGGCAAGTAGCCAAGTGGCCAACGGCAACAGACTGTAAATCTGTCCTCTTCGGAGTTCGGTGGTTCGAATCCATCCTTGCCCACTTTATCAATCTTAGTTATAACCAAGATTGGAAAGTTCTTTGTTTGAAATAGCATCAGCGGGAGTAGCTCATTTGGTAGAGCGGTAGCCTTCCAAGCTTCAGGTGGCCGGTTCGAGCCCGGTCTCCCGCTCAAAACCGCCATAGCTCAGCGGAGGCGGATCTGATAAGACCAGCCGTTGTAGCTCAGTGGTAGAGCACTTCCTTGGTAAGGAAGAGGTCAAGGGTTCAATTCCCTTTAACGGCTCAAATTTTAGGAGGTTAACGGAAAATAACCTGCTGATTTTCGGGATGGGAGTTGGGAGTCAACGTAATGAAAGCTAAGAGTAGTAATACTTAAAGCTTCATAATAAAAAACAATAATTGTAAAACACAACTTTAAAACAGATAACAATGTCAAAAGAGACCTTTAAGAGGGACAAACCCCACGTTAACGTTGGTACCATTGGTCATATTGACCACGGCAAAACCACTTTGACCGCCGCTATTACAACCATTCTTGCTTCAAAAGGTATGGCAACGGCAAAAAAATATGATGAAATCGACGCTGCTCCTGAAGAAAAAGAAAGGGGTATCACTATTAACACGGCTCACGTTGAGTACCAGACGGCAAACCGTCACTATGCTCACGTAGACTGTCCCGGTCACGCTGACTATGTAAAGAACATGATTACAGGTGCTGCCCAGATGGACGGCGCTATTTTAGTTGTGGCTGCTACAGATGGTCCTATGCCTCAAACAAAAGAACACATTCTGCTGGCCCGCCAGGTAGGTGTTCCTAAGATTGTGGTATTTATGAATAAAGTTGACCTGGTTGATGATCCTGAGCTGTTAGAGTTGGTGGAAATGGAAATCCGTGACCTCCTTACATTCTATGGTTTTGATGGTGCTAATACGCCAATCATCAAAGGTTCTGCTATTAAAGCCCTCGAAGGTGAAGCAGAAGCTGTAAAACAAGTAGAAGAGTTGATGGAAGCTGTTGACACATACATTCCGTTGCCTCCTCGCCCGGTTGATCAACCTTTCCTGATGTCCGTAGAAGACGTATTCTCCATCACCGGTCGTGGTACAGTTGCAACAGGTCGTAT
This sequence comes from Chitinophagaceae bacterium, assembly GCA_016719165.1. Classification (GTDB taxonomy): domain Bacteria; phylum Bacteroidota; class Bacteroidia; order Chitinophagales; family Chitinophagaceae; genus JJ008. Next base: position 246,799 of record JADKAJ010000004.1, read on the forward strand.
CGAGAGAGGTCGTATTAAAGTTGGTGAGCCAGTTGAAATAGTTGGTTTGATTGCAGAACCGCTGACTTCAGTTGTAACTGGTGTGGAAATGTTCCGCAAATTACTGGACGAAGGTGAAGCAGGAGATAATGCTGGTTTGTTGCTTCGTGGTATTGAGAAAACTCAAATCCGTCGTGGTATGGTAATCGTAAAACCAGGTTCAATAACTCCTCACACTGAATTCAAAGCAGAGGTTTATGTTCTGAGCAAGGAAGAAGGCGGACGTCATACTCCATTCTTCCAGAAATACCGTCCTCAGTTCTATTTCCGTACTACAGACGTAACCGGAGAAGTAGAGTTGAATGCTGGTACTGAAATGGTTATGCCTGGCGATAACACATCACTTACTGTAAAACTGATCCAGCCAATTGCGATGGAAAAAGGTTTGAAGTTTGCGATTCGTGAAGGTGGCCGTACAGTAGGAGCCGGACAGGTTACTGAGATTTTAAAATAATCTTTTATCTTTGATACTTCAAAAGTCATTGGTCGATAGGATTTTCCGAACGACCGGTGACTTTTGATTCTTACGGGCATAGTTCAATGGCAGAATAGCGGTCTCCAAAACCGTTGATGGGAGTTCGAATCTCTCTGCCCGTGCAAATTGATTTTTATGAACAAGATTACTACCTATTTCAAAGAAAGCTATAAAGAGCTGGCCGATAAAGTGACCTGGCCTACCTGGCCACAACTTCAGCAATCAACAATGATTGTATTGGCTGCAACTATCGTTTTCACCTTTATAGTGCTTGCAATGGATTTTGTGGCAGGTAATGGATTGAAGTTTATCTACAAACAACTATTCTAATGGAAGCAACTACAAACACAGATACACAACAGCAGGAAACCAAATGGTATGTGCTGCGTGTTGTAAGTGGAAAAGAAAAAAAAGTTAAGGAGTATCTTGACAAAGAGATTTCCCGTGGTGGCTGGAGTGAAATTGTTAAACAGGTATTCCTGCCAGTAGAGAAAGTGTACAAAGTAGCCAGTGGTAAAAAGGTGATGAGAGAACGAAATTATTATCCGGGCTATGTGATGATTGAGATTACGGAAGGAAAATTAAGTGATGATCTGAGGGATGTTATCAAAAATACCAACAGCGTAATTCATTTTTTAGGAAAGGAAAATCCTATTGCCCTTCGTAAAGCAGAAGTAAATAAGATGCTGGGTAAAATGGATGAAATGGCCGAAGCTGGCGGAGTAAGTATGAGTGAACCATTTATTGTTGGAGAAACGATCAAAATCATTGAAGGTCCTTTTAATGATTTTAATGGTGTGATAGAGGAAGTGAATGATGAAAAGAAAAAATTGAAAGTAACAGTTAAGATATTTGGACGTTCTACACCGGTAGAACTGAATTATATGCAGGTGGAAAAAATAAGCTAAGAATCATTTTATATTGATAAGCCATTCGCAGCAAAGCGGATGGCTTTTTTGTTTTATGCCCGGCTGTAATGCAATGGGACAAAATGAATGGGTAACCGAAAAATAAGGCTAAACTCTTATTATTGCCCGGATAGCGGACCAGGAATTGAAAAGCACCACCTGGGTATTGTTGATCCGCTGCCGGGCCGGGGATGGGGAAGGGGAAGGGGAAGGCTTGCAGACCACCACATTATTTTTTTGCAGATAATACCTCCATAGCTTAATTTAGATATACCTGTAACTTATCCAAGCTCCTGAATAACTTCCTGTCTTCGTTTCTGATTAGCTGCAAATGCCGGTAATAGCTGATGCCGGCAGAATTAAGTAATAGATAGTGACCTAAAAATTAATAGGGGGTTAACAAAACCTGTAATTCTAGATACGTTTAATCATATTGATTCGGCAATAAATAATAAATTAATGGATGAATAACATTATTCAACTACAAAACAAAGAAGAAAATTTGAAATTGCTGGCTGCACAAAGAGAACTTTACGGCTCAGCCAAAATAATTTATGCCTGGCAGTTTTGTTTTAGTGTGATTCTCCCGGTTATAATAGCTGCTCTCACACTGGTATACCCGGATATGGCAGTTTATGGAGCCCTTTATGGGATTTTACTTCTTGTAATAGATGAAATTGCATTTAATTCCTCCATAGATAAAAAGAAGGCCAAGGCTGCAAAAATTCAGGAACAATTTGATTGCTCAGTTTTAAAAATTAAAAAGTCTTCATTAAAACTGGCTGATGGAATTTTAACTGAAGAGATTTTAAAGTATTATCACAACCATGCCAAAGACCAGAGCAGGATTGAGAAACTTAAGGATTGGTATCCAACGGAAATCGGGGCATTGGATAACTTGCCAATTGCTTCTCTGATTTGCCAACGTCTAAATTGCTGGTGGGATATAAAGCTAAGAAAAAGATATAGTAACCTGCTTACCGGTACGCTAATATTGATACCTCTTATAATTATCATAATTGGCATCATCAGAGATATAAAACTATATGAAATCATCCTCATACTTAGTGCATTAATTCCCTTTTTTGTCTTTTTACAGAAAGAAAATTCGGAACATGGTGATGCATATAAAAGGCTGGAAAGGCTTCATGGTTTTTTTGAAGACATATTCTCTCGGCTAAAGAGCAAAACTTTTGATATGTCTTCGCTTGATAATACAATAAGAAGTATTCAGGATGAAATTTATGAAAATAGAATCAACAGCCCGTTGGTTTTTGATAGGATTTACAAAAAATTTCGAAGTATAGATGAACAGGAAATGAAAAGGGTTACCCATGAATTAGTTAAGGAGATGAAAGGTATATAAGGCAGCGTTTAAATTAAATCAGACAAAATGAGTTTACAAAATATATTGAAATTTAAACTAAAGCAGCATACTCCTCTTATTCATTTTCAGCCTAACCAGGAAGGCGCTACTTTGAGAGCTACTGAGGTAAAGCCTAAGCTTGACCGCTATCTCCTTGAAATGGTTTTTCAAAACGATTTTGAGAAAGCCAAAACTTATTTTATAGGGTATACGAAAGAAACAGAAAAAAGCCTGAAGGCTAAATATGAAAAAGGATACAATGCATTTGACTATAAGCTTACAGTTTACGCTAACCAGAATTCTATAATAAATGAGCCAATTCCAGATAGATTTCCTTGCTTTTTCGGAAATATGGGTGTTGAAAATATTAGTAACCCGAAGATGTTTTCATTTAGTACAGAAGTGATTGAGCTGACTTGCAAAACGAATCACAGAAATTTGAGGGACGAATTAATTAAAGAAATTCCGAATTTTTTAGCCAGAAACAATTTTGGTAATAGGCAAAGCAAGGGATTTGGTTCATTTTTTATTGATGAGGGAGATGAAAAATTCCAAACACCAGGATTATATTCTTATTTTCTGACACAACCGGACAATAAACAGTATCATAAAATCTCTGATAAATATAAGCCTCTATTTAAAGACATTGAGATGATACATAAGGTCTTTAGAAGTGGTATTAACGACATTGGCCCAGGCCAAGTTAATTTATTTTACATGAAGCCTTTGATGTGGGAGTATTTTAAACAGAAAGGTATTGCTTGGGAAAAAAGGCGAATTAAGGAGCAATTCTATAGCAATATTCTTGAAGAACAGATTAGCAAAAGGGAAATGGATTTCTCGGATACTAATGAAGCTGACAAATGGCCATTATTTTACAAAGGGAGAAAATATAATATTTTGAGGGACTTGCTGGGCTTATCATCATTAGAGAATTGGAGAATTCCGTATAACGATACGATTACTAAGAAATCGAAAGAGATTGACAGAATGAAGTCGCCTCTTTTTTATAAGCCCATTGTTTTGAACGGCCAATCGAGAGTATACTTAGACTTTGATTACATACCCAAGGATTTTTTAGGCTCTGAATTTATTATAAGTAAGGGGAGTAGCGAATTTCCCTTGAAAGTTGCTGAAGAGTTTGATATTGATGATTTTTTTGAATGGAGTCTTACTAGGGCAGATATTAAGACACTAATTGCTATACCACATAGAGAAACCAGAAAAGCAAAGCAAATCCTTGGAATATTCCGAGAATTAAGGAAAAATATTAATTACTAAAATGACTCCATACCTCGCCATTACCATCGGGCCCATTTATAAAACAATTCTGCAGGCCAGAAGTACCAGGGATCTGTGGTCTTCCAGTTATTTCTTTTCTGTATTGATGAGGGAGATATTGGCAGAGGCAGAAAAACAAAATATTGGCATGCTGCTATCGCCAATCCCTGCTGACGGGGAAGTGCATGTACATGGGGCCGGTATATATCCCGACAGGGCTTTTTGGAAAGCCGGGCAGGGGCAACCGGAACAGATGCTGGATGTTTTTAATAATGCCTGTAAGAAAGTGCAGGATATAACAGGTATAAAGGCGGAATTGATAAAAAAATATGCCTGCTTTCATGCAATATCTATAATCGTTGATGATAATGAAACTAATGCTATTCAGGAACTGAACAAATTGCTCGATACAGCAGAATTGTACGAAAAGGTATCTTCCAATAATGTGGCTTTTATTCAGGAGTTAGACGATAATATCCAGGAATTGTATGAAGACGGGCACAAGAACCTGAAGCTGGGAGGAGGGGATATTTTTATTCATTATGATTGTACAAGGCCGGATTATAAACGTCTTCCTTCTGTTATAGAACTCTGTACCAGGGATTTGAAATTCAGGCCAGGGAATCAGAGTTATTTTGAGCTGGTTACAGAACCAGTGAGTCAAAAGGTCTGCAGTTATATACAAACAAGGAAGCCCCGGTACGAAAGAATAAAGGAAGACCAGGAACTTGAATCACAACTGATGCTGGCTATTGAAGATAACTATGAACATTTCAGACTCAGGCATAAATACATTGCCTTTGTTTATGCTGATGGAGACAATGTAGGAAAATGCCTCAGGTCTATTGGGAATGATGAAAAAAAAATCAAAGATTTTTCATCCCTTATGGCCAAATTTTTTGGAGATGCCGCTGAGCATATAGTTGCTTATGGTGGTATACCTGTTTTCATCGGCGGCGATGATTTATTATTTGCACTTCCCCTCACTAATAATAATATTGAAACCAGCAATCGTACCGGAAAAAATTTATTTGGTTTGCTTAAAGCACTTGATACTCTATTTCCCGATACAGCACTCAACAACCTGAGTGGGTTAAAAGAAAATCTTACATCATTAAGTTATGGTATTGGCATCAGTTATTATAAATACCCGATGGCTGAGGCTATGACTGCTGCCCATGATGCTCTTAATAGAAATAAAAGTACAGGGCATAAAAATCGGCTGGCATTTGAAGTTCAAAAACATAGCGGACAGCTTTTCGGTACAGTGATTTCAAAAGGTCCTGGCATGGAATACTTCATTAAGAACATACTTGACAATTGTGATGATTTTAAGGACACTAATTTCTTAACATCTACCATTCATAAGTTCCGGACTGTGCAGGTTTTATACAAAGATGCAATTACTAATGACTGCCTTGATAATTTTTTTGAAAATCATTTGAATGAAAAAATCCATAAGGAAATTTCCGCAAAGACAGAAAATGACAATTACCTGCGCATAGTAAGAGAGTTTACACAGATCTTATACAAAGAGGCCGTTAATGCCGACGACACATTTGAAACACTTTTTGCCTGCCTGCGAATGTTTCAGTTTTTAAACCAGCCAGCTCATGAGTAAAACAATACAAATTACCATAAAGCCGCTTGATTACTATTTCTTTGGCACTAATGAAACATTTGAATTCGGCGCCAAAGGGGTAAAGAACTTTTCCGTGAAAAGTAACCCGTTGCCGCAACAAACTGGCCTCATCGGCTTGTTGCGGCATGCTTTCTTATGCGCAGGTTATGATATTGGCAGCAGCTTTATCCCTGGTGTATCTGAACAGGATTTTGGACTTATTCAATCAATTACACCTCTTTACTTGCTTAATGACAAGGATGAGATATTGTACAAATGCCCGCTGCCGGTCCAGGAAACAAAAGAAGGAATTACGACGCCAATCTCGTTCAAAGTATCTGATACAGCTGCCATATATAACAACGGGAAAGTGAGGCAAACTTTTTGCAGCAAATAAGTATAATCCAAAGCAGGAACTAGCCAATAAATGGTTGAATATTAATACCGGGAAACAGGAAAATGACAGCCAATTATTCAGTTCAGAAATACATATTGGTATTGATAAAGGAAAAACCAATAACAGGGAAACAGATGAAGGTGCTTTCTACAAACAGCAATTTTACCGCCTTACAAATGCAGCTATTGCTTTTCAGGCGGCAGTTGATGATCAGGTTGATGTCAATAACCTCCCCGGGTTACTGCCTTTTGGAGGAGAGAAAAGGATGTTTGGTATTTCGTATGCTGACGGTGAATTTACCGGGTGGAATAGAATACAGGCAGAAGTGACCAGTAAATTCAATGAATATCTGCCTGAATCAGAGCCATGCATTATGCTGCTGACAGATACTTATGTAAGTGATTTAAGAGAGCTGGAGGATGCCGTTAGCTATGCTGTTTTGCAGGCAAAGCCATTCCGTAGCATTATTACACCAAAATCGGTTACTAATTTTTCGAGGCTTGGCAGTATAGCAGGTGACGATAAACAATTGTATAAGCCAGCAGTAACCACTTACATTCTGAAACAAGGCTCGGTTTTATTTATTGATGAGAACAAAAAAGGAATAATATTGGAAATGATTAATCATCCTGGCTTTGCCAAAATAGGATACAACCAGTTTATAAAAAATTTTTAATGTAAAAATATGCCAACAGCTATTTACACCATTGAAGCCATTACCAATCTGCACGCAGGCAGTGGCGACAGTAATTATGAAATTGTAGATAAGGAAATACAGAGAGATACCGCATCGGGCCTGCCAACTATTTATGCCAGCAGCCTGAAGGGAGCACTAAGGGAATTCCTGAACTACCGGAAGTGGAAACATGTGGATGAAGTTTTTGGTTGTAGCGAAGACAGGGATAAACAGAAGGAGCAACGAGCTGGCAGTTTCAGTTTTCTTGCTGCTGACCTAGTGGCATTGCCATCGCCACAAACAGACAGTCCTTATTATAAGCTGGTACATTGTGGTGATACTATCAGCAGGCTGTATGCTGATAAATATAAACTGCTTGGGTACGAAATGAAAACAGACTGGAGAGTGAAAGATTCTATAAACAACTCAGCCGCCTTTAATGAAGCGGCTGCAGACCTGCCTGTTATAGCCCGTAACCACCTTGAGAACGGCATCAGCCAGAACCTCTGGTATGAAAGAGTGGTGCCGCATAAAACTGTTTTTATAACAGGTATTATTTACGAAGAAAAAGACAATAGCTTATTTGAGGATTTTAATACGGAGATCACCACATCCTTAATCCAGGTCGGGGCCAATGCTACTGTAGGTTATGGTCTCTGCAAATTCACCAAATTAAATCAAGGTTAATGAAAGCAAGAATAGAAAACTATTTACCGGATGCGTTGAGGATCATCCGGGAAGGTATTGGCAGGGGCAATAAAGTAGCAGAAGAGTACGATGGGTATGCGGCATCATTAGGGCCTGCCATCATCGCCAGTAGCCTGCTGCCCGCCGTGTCTTTTTATACGGATATACATAAAGACAAGGATAGCGGTAAGCCGCACCGGTATGAGATACTGAGCATCATCAGCGCCGTGCTGCGCAGCAAAGAGGGATTACCGATTACTGATGAAAAAAATGGGCTGTTGAATTTTTTGCTGGAAAAAAGCCCGCAGGAAAGAGCAGCCATGAAACCGTTAATTATGGATGCTGTGGTGGCCATAAAACTCAGCCTCCGGAATTTTAAACAGGTTAAAAGCAACTGATATGAACGCAAGGGAGTTTTTTTACAAAGAATATTACCAGCATGAAACCGGGACAGGAAACACCAGGGTTCAGTTCAGGCTGGAAAAACCGGAAGACAAAAACGATTTTAAACAACTTAAAGAAAGGAATAAACCTGTTATTGAGAATGCCAACAGAAAGCTGCAAAACTTTACCCTGCAGACCGGAGACTATCAATGCCTGCGTCTGAATAAAGATGAAAATACATGGCTGACGGAAATAGCATTTACCACTACCTATCCTGGGTTGCTTATAGGTACCGGCTACACACACCAGAGCGACAATGAAGCCGAATTTAAAATGGGCTTTTATTTTGACCATACAACAGGGCTTCCCTGCATTCCCGGAAGCAGTGTAAAAGGAGTATTGCGGAGCATGTTTCCCCAACTGGGACGGAAACTAAATGAATTACCAAAAGAAAAAGATATTACTGACATTCAGAAAAGCAAGATTGAATTTATTGCTGAACTGGCAGGGTGGAGCAGGCTTGAATTAGTAGAGAAAATAAAAAAAGTACACTGGCTTGAACTGGCAATATTTGAAGGCGTGGACCTGGATAAAACCAAGGGGACCGGAGATAATGAAAACATAGGTATTTACGATCGGTTTATTTTTTATAATGCCTATATATCTGGCGCCAAAGGAAATAAAATTTTTGAAACAGATACCATTGCCCCGCACCCTGATCCTTTGCAAAACCCGGTACCGCTTAACTTTCTGAAGATTCGGTCTGCTGTGAAGTTTAGCTTTCAGTTTTTCTTGCAGGATATGCCAGGCCTTGGATTAAGCAAGTTGGATATTATGGAATTGTTTAAAAATATACTTGAATATAATGGTGCAGGCGCTAAAACCAATGTGGGATATGGTCAGCTGAAGTTCAAAGAGTATTTAAAGCCACCCGAACCCTCAAGCCTGCAAGAAGATTTATTAAATGCTTATTCACTTTTGCATAGTATTGAAGTAAAAAAGAGAAAATAGTCCATGCCCCCCAAACCCCACACCATACAAATCACCACCCTGCAAACCACCATACCCGTGGAGCATGAAGAACTGGAAGCTGTGAAAGAAGCGCTGGGATTATGGCTGGCAAAAGAAAAAAAATGTCCGCTGCACACATGGATACATAACCATAAAAGCGAAGACAACCCGGAGTACGAGGAACAGAACTACCCGCTAGTGCAGCTGCGCAGCCGCAACGGGCATTTATTACTATGGGGGATGCAGCAAGGTTCGGTAATACTGCAGGAACTGATGATGACAGAAATGTTTCGTGGCTTTCAGTACCGGGGCAAACAATTTCATGTAAAACCCGGCGAAACAAAAACAGTAACCTATAATATAGCCTGGTGCAGGGGAAAGCATAAAGAACAGTATGAGCTCAATTATTTTGTGGCCTTTAAGCCCGGCAATTTTAAAGACTGGCAGGCATTGCCCGATGCTGCCAAAAGGATGGAACGGTTACAAGAGCTTATTGTAAACAATATTGCCATGTACTGCAAGGCTGCAGGCTTTAAGCTGGACAAGGAAAAGCTGAAACTAAGCAGCGGTTGGGTATGGGCCACCCGATGGGTGAAGATAAAAGAATACAAAGTGCTGGCCTTTACACTTACCTATGCCTGCAACTTGCTGCTGCCCAATGGCATAGCGCTGGGCCGGCAAACAAAACTGGGCTATGGCTGGCAAACGCAGCGCAGCAAAAAAGCTGGCTGAGTTCTTTGACATATTGATAAAAAAATTCTTTTCAGCAATAGCAAAATGAACAGAAAGGATTTTGGCATAAGAGTAACATGAATAAATCCCAGACTGAAACGGCTGGTGACCATTGTTTTCGGCTTCTTTCAAAAGCAGAAGAGTAACTTGAATAAATCCCAGACTGAAACGACATGGAAGCATAAACACCGTCTGCACTATTATGCAGAAGAGTAACTTGAATAAATCCCAGACTGAAACACAACCGTGTCTTTGTCACTCCCGTTGTCATCTGCAGAAGAGTAACTTGAATAAATCCCAGACTGAAACTTGTTTCTTTATGCTCTTGGCTAAAAAGCCTTTTGCAGAAGAGTAACTTGAATACATCCCAGACTGAAACTACCTCCTCTTCGTTTACGTACCCGGTTGCTATAGCAGAAGAGTAACTTGAATAAATCCCAGACTGAAACTAATCTGATAAAACTCTGAAGGTTTCACAAAATGCGCAGAAGAGTAACTTGAATAAATCCCAGACTGAAACGTTATAAAGGTTGTGTCTCCGTTAAAAGAAATGGGCAGAAGAGTAACTTGAATAAATCCCAGACTGAAACGGTATCCATGGGGCTTACTTCCAGGTTGTTTCTTGCAGAAGAGTAACTTGAATAAATCCCAGACTGAAACTAATTGATGGGGTCAGTACCGCCTGAACCTAAGGTAGAAGAGTAACTTGAATAAATCCCAGACTGAAACACATGCTGGACATTCTCAAATGCAATCCCATCGCAGAAGAGTAACTTGAATAAATCCCAGACTGAGACTAAGCCCCAATCGCACCGACCAAAATCCAAAACGTAGAAGAGTAACTTGAATAAATCCCAGACTGAAACTGCTTTACCGTTCCCCTGGTTGTGTACCTGTCACTGCAGAAGAGTAACTTGAATAAATCCCAGACTGAAACGTTTTGGTCAAAAAATTTTGAAGTGAAGGAATTTGGTAGAAGAGTAACTTGAATAAATCCCAGACTGAAACTTATCAGTGTTGATCGTTGGGGTGGCACTTGATGCAGAAGAGTAACTTGAATAAATCCCAGACTGAAACAATCCTGCCGCAGCCGTACCATTATCTGTCCAGTAGTAGAAGAGTAACTTGAATAAATCCCAGACTGAAACGACCGGGTATCTACGTGGATATTGGAAGGCCACAGGCAGAAGAGTAACTTGAATAAATCCCAGACTGAAACGGATATTGTGGGCTGTTCGTTTCCGCCTCCGTTGGTAGAAGAGTAACTTGAATAAATCCCAGACTGAAACGCAATAAGGTTTCCTGGGAGACCATTAGGTCTTGCAGAAGAGTAACTTGAATAAATTCCAGACTGAAACATCCAGCAACCATACTCTGCGTTGGTTACGTAGGCAGAAGAGTAACTTGAATAAATCCCAGACTGAAACTTTAATTGTTCATAAGGATTTTTGATAATTCCCAGCAGAAAAGTAACTTGAATAAATCCCAGACTGAAACTCCTTGTGCATCTTTTGCAGGGATTGCTTCGTATAGGCAGAAGAGTAACTTGAATAAATCCCAGACTGAAACAATTAATAGCAGAGAATCATCTCCTTCATAGAGAGTAGAAGAGTAACTTGAATAAATCCCAGACTGAAACATCACAAAGAACTTTTACATCATTTTTAGACAGCAGAAGAGTAACTTGAATAAATCCCAGACAGAAATATACTCTCTAGCGTCTCTCTTGAAGACCTGAAAAGCAGAAGAGTAACTTGAATAAATCCCAGACTGAAACCTTGGGTAGAGTCTAAATGTTGTGTTTCCAGTGGCAGAACTCTTACAATTAATATCGCCCGGAACTCCGAAGAGGGATACTCAGCTTTTGCCTGAAATAAGCTGATATTTTCTAAATATTTATTTACAAAAGCCATCCTCTTGGGTGGCTTTTACGTTATTAGATTAAATTTTACGGCTTTTCTTATTAAATTAATTCTATGAAATACATAGTCCTTTTAATCGCTGTTTTAAGTGTTATTAATTCTTCCTGTAAAAAAGATAATGTGGATGACAGGGTTGATGAAAGTGCCAGGGACACCCTTACTGTTACAGGCCAGTGGGCTGCACCGACATTTACAGTACCTGCAGGGCGCATTTCACCACTTTTATTGGTATGGTGCATAATGGTGACGGTTCCCTTTGGAAGGAAAACACAAAGGCCAGTTATGGAACTGAGGTACTAGCGGAAACGGGAGGTGGGGCTCCGATCCTTGCAGAGATCGATTCGATGGTAGCGGCAAAAAAGGCATTTTCATTATTGTTGTTTGTTGCCCCACCTGTAACCGGCAGCAGCAAGATCAACTTCAACTGCAATACTGAATTTTCCAGGGTACGTTTTGCTTCTATGCTGGGACCAACCCCGGACTGGTTCATCGGTGCAAGCGGACTAAACCTTTACAGAAACAACAATTGGATAGCTGATACAACCATAAACCTGTATGTATATGATGCCGGAACGGAGGAGGGAGATGTATTTGGATATAATAACCCGGCTACTTCACCACAGGATAATATACAACTGCTGCAGGCCGGGCAGGCTACGGTACTTGCCAATAGCAACCCGGTTCTTGTTGTCATTGCAACAGCCAGGTTTACAAAACAGTAGAAATAAAGTATACAGGGTTAAAAATCATCACATCTTTGTTTGTAGTCTGTTTGCCTGTTCTTGTAGCTTAAACCAGTTCTTTATGATCTTGCTCCAGGCGAGAGAGGGATTTGGAGCACATGGAATTTTTGTCTTAGCCGGGATGAATGATCATTATACAACAGGTTAATTATTAAAATCAAAATGATCTGCTGCATACTATAGTTTCATTTCAGGTGACGCTATTGAGATCAGGGGAAACAAATTGATGATTTTAAAAGTGTTATTGAAGAAGTGAATGATGAAAAGAAAAAATTGAAAGTAACAGTTAAAATATTTGGACGATCTACACCAGTAGAACTGAATTATATGCAGGTTGAAAAAATAAACTAATAAAGTTTTTACATGCTATTTAGCTAAGCCACCCTTACGGGTGGCTTTTTTTGGCAGATTAAGTTTTTATAGAGTTATTAACCCCTTGTTGTTAATTTTTAATACTCTATAGGGTTTAGGAGTAAAAAAATATCCCTAAAACCTTTGCCCATAAAGGATTTACCCCTACCTTTGCAGCCCCAATTAGTTCTTTAGAAACCCCAGGTAACTGGGAATGAGGAATTTGGGAGACCGAGTAGTCAAAACGAATGGTCGCTTGAACCAATAAATCAAAGAAAATGGCAAAAGAAATCAGTGGCTTTGTAAAGCTACAGTGTAAGGGTGGCCAGGCCAACCCTGCACCTCCAATCGGTCCTGCGCTGGGTTCCAAGGGTATCAATATCATGGAATTCTGCAAACAGTTCAATGCAAGAACACAGGACAAAATGGGAAAAGTAATTCCCGTATTAATCACAGTTTATAGTGACAAGAGTTTTGATTTTGTTCTAAAAACTCCTCCTGCAGCAATTCAGCTGATGGAAGCCGCTAAGATTCAAAAGGGTTCCAAAGAGAGTAACCGTGCAAAAGTCGGAAAAGTAAACTGGGAACAGGTAAAGGCTATTGCTGAAGACAAGATGCCCGACCTGAACTGTTTTACCGTAGAAAGTGCCATGAAAATGGTAGCCGGTACTGCTCGTAGCATGGGCTTGAATGTAGAAGGTAAAGCTCCGTGGGAAAATTAATTCTTGAATCCAAAAACGAATTACAATGGCATTCATTAGTAAAAAAAGAAAAGTTGCTGATACAAAAGTTGACGCAAACAAAGCATATTCATTAAAAGAAGCATCTACATTGGTGAAAAGTATCACTACTTGCAAATTCGATGCTTCTGTAGATCTGCACATCCGTTTGGGTGTTGACCCCAAAAAAGCAGACCAGGCTATCCGTGGTACAGTTACCTTGCCACATGGTACTGGTAAAACAAAGAAAGTATTGGTGCTCTGTACTCCTGATAAAGAGGCTGAAGCAAAAGCTGCTGGTGCTGACTATGTTGGCCTGGACGAGTTTGTTACAAAGATTGAGGGCGGTTGGGTTGATGTAGATGTGATCATCGCTACACCTTCAGTAATGCCTAAGATTGGTAAATTGGGTAAAGTGTTAGGTCCCCGTAACCTGATGCCAAATCCCAAAACTGGTACAGTTACCAATGATGTAGCCAACGCAATCAATGATGTAAAGGGTGGTAAGATCGCTTTCAAAGTTGATAAAGTGGGTATTATCCATGCTTCCATCGGCCGTGTAAGTTTTGCTCCTGAAAAGATTGCCGAAAACAGCCAGGAATTGCTCAATGCAATCATCAAGGCTAAGCCATCTTCCTCAAAGGGTACTTACCTGAGGGGTATCAGCATGGCCAGTACAATGAGTCCTGGTATCGCTGTTGACACAAAAGCATTTGTTCACTAATCCATAAAGTGATTATAAACTTTTTATCATGACAAAAGATCAAAAAAATGAAGTGATTGAATTGCTGAAAGGCAAATTCTCTCAATACAATAACTTCTATGTTGCAGATACAGAATCCCTGACTGTAGCACAGGTGGGCAAATTACGCCGTGCATGTTTTAGCAAGCAGGTGGAAATGAAAGTTGCTAAGAACACTCTCATTAAAAAAGCATTAGAATCATTAGACAGTGAAAAATATGCAGGCATGTATGATTCCCTGCATAAAGTAACAGCTCTTATGTTTTCTGAAAACCCAAAAGAACCAGCTCTCATCATCAGTTCTTTCCGCAAAGAAAGCAATGGTGAAAAGCCGGTATTAAAAGCCGCTTTTATCAATGGCGATGTATACATGGGTGATAATCAACTGAAAGCTCTCACACAGATTAAGACTAAGAATGAGCTTATTGGTGAAGTTATTGGTTTGTTGCAGTCTCCTGCGAAAAGAGTTCTGGCTGCTTTATTGCACCATCACGAGCAGAAAGCGGGCAGTGCTGAAGTGGCAGCAGCAGAATAATTTGAGTAATAAGCTACGAGCTATCTGGTATGAGTTGCGAGCCTAAGTATCGAAACTCATAGCTAAAAATTCGAAGCTGTACTATAAAACAATTTTTTTAAAACCGCCGTCGGATCCCGCATAACGGAAATGAAGACGGTAAAAATTCAAACAAAATGGCAGACGTAAAAGCATTAGCAGAAGGCCTTGTAGCCTTAACAGTAAAAGAAGTTCAGGAACTGGCTGACTTTTTAAAATCAGAATACGGTATCGAACCAGCAGCAGCAGCTGTTGTCGTTGCAGCAGGTGGTGGCGAAGGTGCAGCAGCAGCTGAAGAGAAAACTGCATTCAACGTAGTATTAAAGAGTGGTGGTGCATCTAAACTGAACGTAGTTAAGATCGTAAAAGACTTAACCGGTTTAGGTTTGAAAGAAGCAAAAGACCTCGTGGACGGTGCTCCCAAGAACATCAAAGAAGGTGTATCTAAGGCAGAAGCAGAAGATATCGCAGCTAAGCTGAAAGAAGCTGGCGCTGATGTTGAGATCGCTTAATTTCTTTACTGAATAATTTTTAAAACCCTTCGCCTTGCGGAGGGTTTTTTATTGAATTACAAGGTAAGGTGAAATTTTATTATATAGCTCATCCGTAACCGCCATCACTTTTTTTATATCCTCTACTCTTGAAAACGGCCCATGCTCTTTTCGGTATGCTACAATGGGATTGGCAATGCCCCATTTGATATATGGGTGCGCCTTTAATTCATCAAGTGTTGCAGTGTTGATATTAATTTTTCTTATAGTGGTATTTTCCACTTTCAGGTATTGCTTTATTTTTTGAAAAGTAGAATCGGGCAATCCAAAGGTTTCGCCAACTTGAGAAACAGAATAGAACCCCCCTAACTTATCTCTGAAGTTTACAATTCTTGCTGCCAGTTTACTGCCGATTCCGGGTAAAGCTATCAGCGCAGTTGTATCAGTCTCATTAATATCAATAATTGTGTAATAGGGAGGTGTGTACTTTTTTGAAGGATAGCTTTCTTTTGGAGCCTCGTTACGAGCATAATCCTGCGTATTCTTTGATTGTAAATCGGTTTCTATCCTGATGTAGGGAGCTATTCGTTTATATTCATCTGGAAATAAGCCATAAATTTTTTGTAGATCTTCCTGGTTTTTAAAACGTCCGCCTTTGCTCAGGTAGTTTTGAATAGTTTTTATTGTTTTGTCTCTCAACCCTAATCTTTGCCAACCTTCTGGTGAAAGTGTATTAGGATCGAAGTAAAATAGGTTAACTTTTGTTTTTCCGTAATAGTCGCTGGTTGAACGGTCGTATTGGTAATGGCTACTGTTATCATCGGCAAATTTCCCGGGTTCGTCCTGTGCTTCTGTTTCTTTTTGTTCCAGTTTCAGCATGGAAGTAATCCAGCTAGTATCAGAACTGTTTTCTTTAGGAAGGGACTTTCCTTTTGAAAACGCATTTGGAAGGAAAAAGGCACTTAGAATAACGCCTAAAATGACAGTTATTCCTATCCTGTCTTTTCGGCTGAAATTGAGATAATCATCAGTAAATTCTTTCCATTTCATGGCCTTATTTCGGGTCAAAATACCGCAGTTTCCTGTCAGAAAAAATGGCCACTTAGTGGTATTTCTGGCCGGGTTATTGTGAGCAAATTTTTCTTGGCTAAGAACTATAAATCCCTACCTTTGCAATCCTTTATTTTGGCCAAACATATTTTGACATCCCAAATCATGTGTAAGTAATTGAATTTCACTGACTTTCATTTTTTCTAAAATGAGAGCTTGAATATGATTTGTGTGTCCTCAACGTTGTAAAAACCGGTTTTACGCATATGTCTTCAACAAAAATGAACTCAAGAGTGGATTTCGGTAAGATTAAGCACCTGGCTGAAACTCCCGATCTTCTTGAAGTACAGATTCAATCGTTCAAGGAATTCTTCCAGTTAGAAACTACTCCGGACAAGCGAAACATCGAAGGTTTGTTCCGTGTGTTTAAAGACAATTTTCCGATTACGGATACCCGAAATATTTTCGTATTGGAGTTCCTGGATTATTTCATCGATCCACCCCGTTATACAATCGAAGAGTGTATGGAACGTGGATTGACTTACGCTGTACCTCTGAAAGCCAAACTTCGTTTGAGCTGTAATGATGAGGAACACGTCGATTTCCAGACGATTGTTCAGGACGTATTCCTGGGTAATATACCGTATATGACTCCCCGTGGTACGTTTGTGATCAACGGAGCGGAAAGGGTAGTTGTTTCCCAATTGCACCGTTCCCCCGGTGTATTCTTCGGTCAATCCGTTCACCCGAACGGAACGAAGATTTACTCTGCAAGGGTTATTCCTTTCAAGGGTGCCTGGATGGAGTTTGCTACAGATATCAACAATGTGATGTATGCATACATCGATCGTAAGAAAAAATTCCCTGTCACTACGTTGTTACGTTCTATCGGCTACGAAACAGATAAGGACATACTGGAACTGTTTGGTATGGCAGATGAAGTAAAGACTGATAAAAAGACCTTAAGTAAATATGTTGGTAAACGTCTAGCAGCCCGGGTATTGAGAACATGGGTCGAAGATTTTGTGGATGAGGATACCGGTGAAGTTGTTTCTATTGAAAGAAACGAAATCGTAATGGAGAGGGATACGGTACTGGATGAGGAAGCAATTGAGACCATTTCTGAAATGGAAGTGGCCAGTGTGTTTATTCAACGTGAAGATGTTGGCGGTGATTATGCGATCATCTACAACACACTGAATAAGGATACTTCTAACAGTGAGCTGGAGGCTGTTCAATTCATCTATCGTCAATTACGTGGAGCAGATGCCCCGGATAACGAGACAGCCCGCGGTATTATTGATAAATTATTCTTCAGTGATAAACGTTACGACCTGGGCGAAGTGGGTCGTTATAAAATTAACCGCAAGCTGAATGTAGACTTGCCGCTTGAGAAGAAAACACTTACCAGAGAAGATATCATTCTCATAATCAAATATCTTGTTCGTCTTACTAATGGTAAAGCCGAAATAGATGATATCGATCACCTGAGCAATCGTCGTGTACGTACAGTAGGTGAACAATTATATGCTCAGTTCGGGGTAGGACTTGCCCGTATGGCCAGAACTATCCGCGAAAGAATGAATGTAAGGGATAACGAAGTGTTTACACCCGTTGACCTTATTAATGCAAGAACATTATCTTCTGTGATCAATTCGTTCTTTGGAACATCGCAGTTATCCCAATTTCTTGACCAGACAAACCCATTATCAGAAATAACGCATAAGCGTCGTATCTCCGCACTCGGGCCAGGTGGTTTGAGTCGTGAAAGAGCTGGTTTTGAGGTTCGTGACGTACACTATTCTCACTATGGACGTTTGTGTACGATTGAAACTCCGGAAGGTCCAAACATTGGTTTGATCTCTACACTTTGTGTGCATGCCAAGATCAATGATATGGGCTTCATTGAAACGCCTTATCGTAAAGTACACGAGGGGAAAGTGAACATGAAGGAATTAAGTTTCCTGAGTGCCGAGGAAGAAGACCTGGCTAAAATTGCACAGGCGAATACACCTCTTGATGAGAAGGGTAATTTCAAAGAAGAGAAAATCGTAAGCCGTGAGACCGGAGATTTTCCGATTCTTGATAAAAATGATGTGGAATTCATGGACGTTGCGCCAAACCAGATTGTTGGATTGAGTGCTTCGCTGATTCCATTCCTTGAACATGATGATGCTAACCGTGCGCTGATGGGTTCGAACATGCAACGCCAGGCAGTACCACTGTTGCGTCCTGATGTGCCTATCGTCGGCACAGGATTGGAAGGTAAAGCAGCGAGAGATGCAAGGATTCAGATACATGCAGATGGAAATGGGGTGGTAGAGTTTGTAGATGCTAATGAAATCCATGTTCGCTATGACAGGGATGAGGCTGAAAAATTGGTAAGTTTCGAAGATGATCTCAGAGTTTACAGGTTAACGAAATTTATCAAGACCAACCAGGAAACCTGCATCAACCTGAGACCAGCGGTTAAGAAAGGTCAGAAAGTAAAAAAGGGTGATTTTTTAACTGAAGGATATGCAACTCAGAATGGTGAGTTGGCACTGGGTAAAAATCTTAAAGTGGCATTCATGCCATGGAAAGGTTACAATTTCGAGGATGCCATCGTTATCAGCGAAAGAGTAGTAAAGGAAGATTTGTTTACTTCTGTTCACATTTCTGAATATGAACTGGAAGTTCGTGATACTAAACTGGGTGAAGAAGAACTGACACCTGATATTCCTAACGTATCTGAAGAAGCTACAAAGGATCTGGATGAGAACGGTATCATACGAATTGGTGCACAGGTTAAAGAGGGTGATATTTTAATTGGAAAGATTACACCGAAAGGTGAAAGTGATCCAACTCCGGAAGAAAAATTATTGCGTGCTATTTTCGGTGATAAAGCCGGAGATGCCAAAGATGCTTCACTAAAAGCTCCGAACGGAGTGGAAGGTGTGGTTATCGGCAAGAAATTATTCCAGCGGGCTAAAAAAGATAAGAACGCCAAAGTAAGAGAGAAAGCAGCCATTGAGAAATTGGAGAAGATGCATGAGAAAAATGAAACTGATCTCATGGAAGTGCTGCTGGAAAAACTTGGTATGCTGTTAAAAGATCATGTTTCCGCAGGTGTAGGTAATAATTTTGGTGAAATACAGATTGGCAAAGGAGCCAAGTTTACTGAAAAGAATCTTCGCGGTCTTGATTATGCCAACATTAACCCCTTGGGATGGACTGGTGATAAAAAAATCGATGATCAAATTAATACACTTCTTCACAATTATAATATCAAGTTCAACGAAGAGTTGGGACGTTATAAGAGAGAGAAATTCAATATCAGTATTGGTGATGAATTACCTGCAGGTGTATTAAAACTGGCTAAAGTTTATCTGGCTGTAAAACGTAAGTTGAAAGTAGGTGATAAAATGGCCGGCCGCCATGGTAATAAAGGTATTGTTGCGAAGATCGTTCGTCATGAAGATATGCCGTTCCTTGAAGATGGAACACCAGTTGACATCGTTTTGAATCCGTTGGGTGTACCTAGTCGTATGAATCTTGGTCAGATATATGAGACCATTCTTGGATGGACAGGTGAGAAGTTAGGTTTGAAATTCTCAACCCCGATCTTTGATGGTGCTACTGTTGAAGAGATCGCTGAATACTGCAAGCAGGCTGACATTCCAATGTATGGTCACACTTACCTGTATGATGGTGAGACGGGTGAAAGATTCCACCAGAAAGCCACTGTGGGTATTATCTATGTGATTAAACTTCACCATATGGTGGATGATAAAATGCATGCCCGTTCTATCGGACCATACAGCTTGATTACGCAGCAGCCGCTGGGTGGTAAGGCTCAATTTGGTGGTCAAAGGTTTGGTGAGATGGAAGTGTGGGCACTGGAAGCCTATGGCGCATCTAATATTCTTCAGGAATTGCTGACATTGAAATCAGATGATATTATCGGCCGTGCAAAAACATATGAAGCCATTGTGAAAGGTGAAAATGTGCCAAGAGCCGGTGTTCCTGAATCATTCAATGTATTGGTGCATGAACTGAGAGGATTAGGACTTGACCTGAAGTTTGAATAAAGGGTCAGCCGGAGAATGACCATAGTTTGCAAAGGTGAATTATGGTAGATGAACTAAATCAGAAATCTAAAATCTAAAATCGTCAATACGATTATGGCTATCAGAAAAGAAAATCGTCCCAAAGCGGCTTTTTCAAAGATCACAATTGGTCTTGCCTCACCGGATACTATCCTGGAAAGAAGTTATGGTGAAATTTTAAAGCCCGAAACGATCAACTATCGTACATACAAACCTGAAAGAGATGGCTTGTTCTGCGAAAGAATATTCGGACCGGTAAAAGATTATGAGTGTGCTTGTGGTAAGTACAAACGTATCCGTTATAAAGGCATCGTTTGTGATCGTTGCGGTGTGGAAGTAACTGAGAAAAAAGTGCGTCGTGAAAGAATGGGGCACATTAAGCTTGTGGTTCCGGTTGTTCACATCTGGTATTTCAAATCTTTGCCAAATAAAATTGGTTATCTGTTAGGTGTTAGTTCTAAGAAATTGGAGACTATCGTTTATTATGAGCGTTTTGTGGTGATCCAATCCGGTATTCGTGCTGACAAAGGACAAAACCCCGGTGATCTGTTGACGGAAGAAGAGTATTTGGATATACTGGATACATTACCAAAAGATAATCAGTACCTGCCTGATGATGATCCTAATAAGTTCATCGCTAAAATGGGAGCAGAAGCAGTGCATGATATGCTGGCAAGAATTGATCTTGACCAGTTATCTTTCGATCTGCGTAACGCTGCTGCTACTGAAACTTCACAGCAACGTAAAGCTGATGCATTGAAGCGTCTGAGTGTGGTGGAAGCGTTCCGTGATGCTAATACAAGGATATCTAACCGTCCTGAGTGGATGGTAATGCAATACATTCCTGTAATCCCGCCAGAATTGCGTCCTTTAGTGCCGCTGGATGGTGGTCGTTTTGCTTCATCAGATCTGAATGATTTATATCGTAGGGTTATTATCCGCAATAACCGTTTGAAGAGATTATTGGAGATCAAAGCACCTGAAGTAATCCTGCGTAACGAAAAGAGGATGTTACAGGAAGCTGTTGACTCATTGTTCGACAACAGCCGTAAGTCAAATGCTGTAAAAGCTGAAGGCGGACGGGCATTAAAATCACTCAGTGATGTTTTAAAAGGGAAGCAAGGTCGTTTCCGTCAGAACCTGTTGGGTAAAAGGGTTGACTATTCTGGTCGTTCTGTTATCGTGGTAGGTCCTGAATTGAAATTGCATGAGTGTGGGTTACCAAAAGATATGGCAGCTGAATTATTCAAGCCATTTATCATCAGAAAGTTAATTGAAAGAGGTATCGTTAAAACTGTAAAATCTGCAAGAAAACTTGTTGATAAGAAGGAAGCTGTTGTTTGGGATATACTTGAAAATATATTGAAGGGACACCCGGTAATGCTGAACCGTGCCCCAACGCTGCACCGTTTGTCAATCCAGGCTTTCCAGCCAAAATTAATTGAAGGTAAAGCAATACAGTTGCATCCGCTGGTAACAACCGCATTCAACGCCGACTTTGATGGTGACCAAATGGCGGTGCATGTGCCGTTGAGCCATGCTGCTGTGCTGGAGGCTCAATTATTGATGCTGGCTTCGCACAATATTCTTAATCCACAGAATGGTACACCAATCACCCTTCCTTCTCAGGACATGGTATTGGGTCTGTATTATATCACAAAGGGTAAGAAAACAACAGCAACTGAAATTGTTCGTGGAGAAGGGAAAGTATTTTATTCGAATGAAGAGGTGATCATTGCCTATAACGAAGGGGTTGTTGACCTTCATGCCTGGATCAAAGTAAAAGCAAACATCCGCAACGCTGATGGATTGCTGGAACATAAATTAATAGAAACTACAGTTGGTCGTGTGTTGTTCAATCAGCATGTACCTGCTGAGGTAGGTTTTGTAAATGCCCTGTTGACAAAAAAGAATCTTCGTGAAATCATTGGTGATATTATAAAGATTACCAACGTTCCAAAAACAGCGAAGTTCCTTGATGATATTAAAACACTCGGATTCCGTACAGCCTTCCAGGGTGGTTTGTCATTTAGTATTAATGACCTGATCATACCCGATACCAAGCAGGAATTGCTGGAGAGTGCAAAAGGTGAAGTAGATGAAGTGTGGGATAGCTATAATATGGGTCTTATTACTAACAACGAACGTTATAATCAGATAGTTGATATCTGGAGCCGTGTCGACACAAGAATTACGGAGACATTGATCCGTGAATTAGCGAATGACAGGCAAGGATTCAACTCTGTGTACATGATGCTTGATTCTGGTGCAAGGGGTTCTAAACAGCAGATCAAACAGCTGGCTGGTATCAGGGGATTGATGGCCAAACCAAGAAAATCCGGTTCTACAGGAAGTGAGATTATTGAAAATCCGATTCTCTCCAACTTTAAAGGTGGATTGAACGTATTGGATTACTTTATCTCTACCCACGGTGCCCGTAAAGGTCTCGCAGATACGGCCCTGAAAACTGCAGATGCCGGTTACCTGACACGTCGTTTGGTTGACGTTTCACAGGATGTTGTTATCACTGAAGAAGATTGCGGAACGTTACGTGGAATCGCTACTTCTGCATTAAAAGATAATGAGGATATTATAGAACCGTTGAGTGACAGGATCGCCGGTCGTACATCATTACATGATGTGTACGATCCAATAAGCGACCAGTTAATTGTTTCTGCTACTGAGGAAATCACTATTGATATTGCTAAAAAAATTGAAGAAGCAGGTATCGAAACAGTTGAGATCCGTTCAGTACTTACCTGTGAAAGTAAGAGAGGTGTTTGTGTGAAGTGTTATGGTAAGAACCTTGCCTCCGGTAATATTGCACAGAAAGGTGATGCAGTTGGTATTATTGCAGCTCAATCAATTGGTGAGCCCGGAACACAGTTGACACTCCGTACATTCCACGTAGGTGGTGTGGCCGGTTCTGCTTCTGTAGAATCAACTTTGGCTGCCAAGTTTGACGGAACTATTCAGTTTGATGGTCTTCGTACTGTTGTTATTGAGAATAATGAGGGTGAAAAAACCCAGGTGGTAATCGGACGTACGGGTGAAGTTCGTATTATCGATACAAAGAATGACCGCTTGCTTATAACCAATAACATTCCTTACGGGGCTACATTAAATGTAAAAGATGGCCAGAAGGTAAATAAAGGTGATGTTGTTTGTACGTGGGATCCGTTCAATAACGTAATCATGGCTGAAATTAACGGAACCGTGAAATTTGAGAATGTTATTGATGGTGTTACATACCGGGAGGAAGCGGATGAACAAACAGGACACCGTGAGAAAGTGGTAATTGAGACAAGAGATAAAACCAAGATACCATCAATCCTGGTAGAAGGTAAAGACAAGAAATCATATAACCTGCCAACCGGAAGTCATATCATTATGGAAGAAGGAGATGATGTGAAGGCGGGTCAGGTGATAGTTAAGATTCCTCGTATCCTCGGTAAGTTGCGGGATATTACCGGAGGTCTGCCCCGTGTTACTGAATTATTTGAGGCAAGGAACCCAAGCAACCCTGCTGTAGTTTCTGAAATTGATGGTGTGGTAATGATGGGTGCTATCAAACGTGGTAACCGTGAAATTATCATCGAAGCAAAAGACGGTGTGCAGAAGAAATATCTTGTACCGTTGACAAGGCAAATTCTTGCCCAGGATGGGGACTTTGTAAAAGCAGGTGCTTCACTGAGTGACGGACAAATTGCGCCGTTCGATATTCTTTCAATAAAAGGTCCATTTGCTGTACAGGAGTATGTGGTGAATGAAATTCAGGAGGTTTATCGTTTACAGGGTGTGAAGATTAATGATAAGCACATTGAAGTTATTGTTCGCCAGATGATGCGTAAGGTGAATATTGTTGATCCGGGAGATACAAGATTCCTGGAGGATGATCTGACTGATAAGTTTGAATTTGTGGAAGAGAATGACTACATCTACGATAAGAAAGTTGTAACTGAAGTGGGAGATAGTACGAAACTCCGTGCAGGTCAGATTGTTAGTCTCCGTGAAGTAAGGGAGGAAAACTCCATTCTTCGCCGTAACGACAAAAAACTGGTTGAGTATCGTGATGCTAAACCAGCTACTTCATCTCCTACTTTGCTGGGTATTACTAAAGCATCGTTGGGTGTGCCAAGCTGGATATCTGCTGCATCCTTCCAGGAAACAACGAAAGTGTTGTCTTCTGCAGCGATCAACGGTAAAACCGATGATATGCTCGGATTGAAAGAGAATGTAATTACCGGTCACCCGATACCTGCAGGTACCGGCCTGAGGGAATTTGAGAATATGATTGTAGGCAGTAAAGAGGAGTATGAGTTATTACAGACTACCCGTGAGGCGATGGCTTTTGATGAAGAAGAATAATTGATAACAGTTTCTGACTGAAATGTATGTAATACAGGAGTAAGATTTTCTTACTCCTTTTTTAATCCCGGACTGGCCTGTTAAGGGTTTCATAAAGTAAACTGAATCCTTATATTTGCCCGCCTATTCGTAGTTATTTTGTAAAAATGAATTTGATGAAAAATGGTTTGTTTATATGGAATGTGGTGTTGACCCTGGCATCTGGTTATCTTCTCGTTTCACACTTTTCTGGTAAGAAAATTACCGGCACTGTAGGAAAAGATAATGGCAAGGCGACCTCTTCCTCTTCGAACAGCTTTCGTATTGCCTATTTTGAGATGGACTCCCTGGCAGCAAACTTTGATATGGTTAAGGACCTGAAAGCTGAAATGATCAAACGGGAAGAAGCCATAAATGCTGAGATGGACCGGCTCTCAAAAAACTTACAGCAAAAATTCAATTCTTATCAACAGCAGGCCACATCAGGAAGTATGACGGAAGAGCAATCAGAAGCAGCAAGCAGGGATATGAAAAACCTGGATGATCAGATGAAAAGCCGCAAACAAGCCCTGGATTCCGATTATAGTGATTTTGTTATGCGAAGGCAAAATGAGATTAAATCCAAAATAGAAACTTTCCTGAAAGAGTATAACAGGACAAAAGATTATTCTTATATTGTTTCTTATGAACAGGGATTGTTTTATTATAAGGACACTGCTTATAATATTACAGCTGATGTGGTTAAGGGGCTAAATGAACTGTACAAGACGAAAAAGAACTAATAAAATTATATTTTAATGCCCTGCTTACCGGGGCATTTTTATTTTATACCATTTCTGTACAAAAGAAATATTGCCGTATTTTGAGTTATGGAAGATTTTAAGAAACTCTTTACTTCTTTTCCTGCTGTTAAAGTTGGAGTGATTGGTGATGTGATGCTGGATACTTATATGTGGGGAAAGGTTGAACGCATATCGCCGGAAGCGCCGGTACCCGTCGTCACGTTACAGAAAAAGGAATACAGAATTGGCGGAGCCGGAAATGTTGCCCTGAATTGCCGTTCCTTGGATGCACAGGTTTCCATTTTATCGGTAACAGGAGATGATTCAGACTCCGTAATATTAAAGCAACTCCTGGAGGATAATAAAATTGATACTTCCTATTTAGTTCCAAGTGCCCGCAGGATCACTACCAACAAGACCCGTATTATCAGCCGAAACCAGCAAATGATGAGGCTTGATGCTGAAGTGACAAATGACCTGGATGTTATTGATGAAAAATTATTGCTGGAAAAGGTGGAGGCTTATATTAACACTGAGCAGCCAACTGTCATTATATTTGAGGATTACAATAAAGGAGTCCTTTCGGAATATACTATTAAACAGATTATTCAGTGGTGTAAACAGTCAGGAATTATTACAGCAGTAGATCCAAAGCGGAAAAATTTCTTCTCTTATACTGGCGTTGATATTTTTAAACCCAACCTTAAGGAAGTAAAAGAGGGATTAAATCTACTTGTTGACAATATCAATGAGTCAGTATTAAAAAATATTCATACTGAACTATGCCGGGTGTTGAATCACCGTATTTCTTTTATCACCCTCTCCGAAAAGGGAGTTTTCTACCAGCAGGATGAAATAGGGCATATCATCTCATCTCATATCCGTAATATCGCTGATGTGTCAGGGGCAGGTGACACAGTGATTGCAGTGGCTTCCTTGGTTTATGCTGCTACCAAAAATGTACAATTGATGGCCGAAGTAGCAAATATTGCCGGCGGTCTAGTTTGTGAAGAGGTTGGAACTGTCGCAATTAATAAAGAAAAACTACTGAAAGAATGTGAGCTACTTCTTTGCTGAGCTTTTTTTTAAGTCATTCATGGCTTTACCCATCAATTTGTCATAATCAATTAATAATTCAAATGCAATTTTTGCCAGTGCAAAAACGAGTATAAATATTTTGCCTAAACCAAGACTAAGAAACATACTGCCAAGGATGACGGTAAACTGCTGAATAAAGATTCTACCATACGGCTGGAACATTATGGCCATTATTGGCATTGTTTTGTAATCGCCATTCAGCAAAAATGGGATGAAACTTTTGGCAATATAGCTGATGATAAAAGCACCTAGCATCCAGGCAATATCTTCATTAATATAGGTGTACCATTTAAAGAAGAAATGCATCATACCACTGTTTGGTGGTGTAATTTGTGCGGCCTGGGAAAAGATGGTTGTTTGGACCATGGCAAATATTCCAAAATGTATAATAAAGAAGAAAATAAAGAAGAAACCGCTTTTCAGGGTTGTTTTCCCATTAGCATGCCATTCATCTTTGCCTTTTGCAATAGTAGCGATCAGCATTTTAAGGATAGTGAGGATTCCTACAATCATCGTTTCCATTGCATACACGATAAATGCTTCTGTGGGGCTCCATCCCAAAAACCATACACCGAAAACCGGAATCAGGTTGGCAATTATTAAAAGCAGGTCTGAGCCAGATATATTTCTTTTAAACATCAAATGAAAATTTTTCGATTACAAAATACCTAATTTCGTTCGTTTATTAATACCCATTTACCCGTATGTCGAAATTTACAATAGTTATTCATGGTGGCGCAGGTACCATTCTGCGTTCAGCAATGACACCAGAACTGGAAAAAGCCTATAAAGAAGGGTTGGAACAGGCGTTGCATGCAGGATATACGTTGCTGGAAAAGAATGGTACTTCATTGGATGCGGTAAAAGCGGCTGTGATGTCACTGGAAGATTGTATCCTTTTCAATGCCGGAAGGGGATCTGTTTTTGCAAAAGATGGCAGCCAGGAAATGGACGCTTCCATAATGGAGGGTAAAACATTAATGGCGGGTGCAGTATCAGCAGTCCGCAGTATTAAAAACCCGGTAGACCTGGCTTATGTGGTGATGACAAAAAGCCAACATGTAATGCTGAATGGAAAAGGTGCTTATGATTTTGCGTTGCGGCATGGCATAAAAACGGAACCAGATAGTTACTTCTTTTCACAATTCCGCTATGATCAGTGGAAAGAGTTACAGGGGACTGATGAAGCGGCACTTGATCATAATGTACCAAGCAAGGAGAAAAAATTCGGAACGGTTGGGGCTGTGGCCCTGGATAAACATGGGAATATTGCAGCTGCCACAAGTACAGGAGGTATGACGAATAAACAATATGGCAGGGTTGGTGATAGTCCTATAATAGGGGCTGGCACTTATGCCAATAATAAAACTTGTGCGATCAGTTGCACCGGGCATGGTGAGCCTTTTATCCGGTCAGTAACAGCCTACGATGTAAGCTGCCTTATGGAATATAAAGGACTGTCATTAAATGATGCCATGCATTTAGTGGTACATGATAAGTTGTTGAAAATTGATGGTGAAGGTGGAATGATAGGAGTGGATGCAAAAGGGAATGCAGCAATGGTCTTTAATAGTGAAGGAATGTACAGGGGAATGAAATGCAGCGATGGAAGAAATGAGATTGCTGTATACAAATAATTATTAGTTGTTTCCATTTACATTTGTCCTATGCAGAAATATGCTATAATAGTTGCCGGAGGTTCAGGAACAAGAATGGGAAGCTCTCTGCCCAAGCAGTTTATACTGCTAAAAGATAAGCCAGTACTATATTATACATTGAAGGCATTCCTGGAAGCATATGATGATTTGCAAATCATCCTTGTATTACCAGTTGAATATACAAATATGGGCCAGGAAATAATTGACGCTTATTTCGATAAAGAAAGGATAAGAATCACTGCCGGTGGTGATACCCGTTTTCAATCTGTTAAGAATGGGTTAGCTATGGTAGAACAGGAATCGGTCATTTTCGTACATGACGGAGTAAGGTGCCTTTTATCTAAAGAGTTGATCCAACAATGTTATCAACAGGCCCTGGAAACAGGAACAGCCATACCTGCAATTGTTTCAAAAGACAGTATCCGGTTGGTTAATGAGAAAGGGAATGAAGCGTTTGACAGAAATAAAGTGATGTTAATACAGACCCCACAGACTTTTCATAGTAAAATATTGTTACCAGCTTTCCAGATTGATTATAAAGATAAATTCACGGATGAAGCAACAGTGGTAGAAGCCTACGGCATGAAAGTATCATTGATTGATGGTGAAGAGAATAATATTAAGATAACCCGGCCAATTGATTTATTGTTTGCCGAAAAAATTATAGAAGAGAGAGGGCGACAGCAAGAAGCTGATTTATAATGTCAATTCTTTAACCATTTTAAATAAAATGGCAGTCTGTTAATCTTTAATGCAGGATAAACCTCTTGTTTCGCACCAAAGCTGGCATAGAAGAAAGCAAGATTGCGGATATCAGATCCTTCGAAGTCCAGTGACATATATTCACCGGCATGATCTTTTATAAAGGCATCAATCAATGCATGCGAAGCGCCAATTGTTTTCCCGTTTGGATGATTACCTACGAGTATATAATAGGCCCGTTTATGGGAGAAAAAAAATACACAGGAGGCCAGTAATTCTTCATTTAATGAAATCCCGTATGTTGTTGCCATTTTTTTTTCATGAAGATATGTATACAGTTTACGGAAGCGGTCAACATTATATGCCGACTCTTTGCCATAACCTTCCATTTGCTGTAAAGCCAGTTCAATTACTTTTCCCGCATCAAAATCTCTTTCGACCCGGCAGCCTAACTGGTTAGCTTTTTTAATGTTTCTTTTTATATTTTCCCGGTAGCCCTTGTAAAGCTCAGCGTAGGAATTATTTAAATCAAGAACATAATTACTTCTGTGAATGGAGAATCCTGTGGGCACTCCTGATATGTTCCCACTATTTAATGCGATGTCAATGAACCGGAATGAAGACGGTATAGATTGAATAAAAGTACCAACTTGTTCTTCAGTAATCTTATTGCCAAATACTCCTAATTGTGCAGTAAGAAACGGTTGGTACAGATAATTGATGCCATACTTCCTGTTCCATGTCAGGGGCATCACTGCTGCATAGTCGTTTAGTACCAATGCATCCCAGTTTTTTGACATCTGGTCAAGATAGAAGGAATATGCATAAATTAAACCATTATCAGCCTTGCCAATACAATCATCCCATTTGGCCTTGTCAATCTGGTAATGGGTCAGGTATTGTATTTTGAGCGGGGCACTCATCAGAAATCAAGATTACGGTCAAATTTCCGGAAGCTGAAATTGGAGATATCGATGGAAAAAGAGATCTTTTTCCAAAACCTTCCTTTTTTCTCTATCGTTGACTGAATATAGTCTTTGTAAATATTACTATAGATCAATGGGACATAAATGTTTACCGTTTCTTTCAATAAGGGTATATGGATACCTGCGTCAAAAACAAAACGATCTGTTTCAGCCCCTTGCTTCCAGGTTTCAGCATAAGTGCCAATATCAAAAAACAAATTCAGTGGTATTTTGACCGGTAACAAACTTAATGGATTGATAGAAGAAGGGATGGTGGTACTGAAATTAGCGGCAATCAGCCAATCATCTGTTTTGCCGACTTTTTCAGCCAGCAGGTCAGTTCTTACTTTAAAAGCTCCGTCTCTTTCCATGATCTGCTGACTGGGTGGCCCTTCAAATTTGTTTCTGCCGATAAAATAATCACTGTATGTGTAATCCTCATAGCCATTGGCGCCAGTCATATTCAAATGATACCGGTCAGTAGCAAATTGTTTTGTAATTGTTTTGGAGGTGCTATAAAAGAATTTGCCGGCAAACAGGCGAACATTCAGCCCTCCTTCTTTGGCATAATTAAAGAAATATTTTCCGGCGAAGGCAGTACGTATAAAGTCTTTACCCTGTTCAATTTTTAGTTCACCGCGATAAGGATAAAGAGCCCTGTTGTTTTCTATCACAAATTGAACCTGATTTACTGTTCTGTTTTCACTGGTAGTTTTGTATTTATTGAGAATACTTGTATCAGGCCCCGAAATAACCGTGTCACGATAGAAACGAAGCCCATCTTCATTTATCAGGAATGATTTAAACTGTACATAACGGTTGAGACTGCTTCTGGGATCTTTTTTGTTGAGTGTTAATCTTATTCCCGGTACTATTTTACTGAAGCCAAGAAATGTTTTATTATTATCAATATCTGTGAAACGGTCAACGGTAAAAGTAGAGCCACTAATTCCTATATCAATTTTCCTGAAAACTTTATTGGGATAAAAGCTATAGTTGATAAACCCGATGCCATTAAAATTCTTTGACGCAAAACCATACATCGGTACTATAAGGAATTGAAAACGGCTAGGAGGTAGCCGAAGATTAGTTAGCAGAGCACCTGCCATCAATTTGTTATAACTGTTCGAACCTAAAATGGGAAGGAGCGTAATGGCAGATTTTTTATTACTATTAACTCCTGAAACTGCTCCGATTGGCCCCTGGAATCCGATCCCCTTTTTCTCCGATCCCGGCAGATTACCCCTTTGCCGCAGCAATGCAAATGTTGTATCCAGGTTCTTGCCACTAATATCCTCCAGTATTTTTTTAAAATCTTCTGGTTGAGGATGTTTGAATTGCCATTGACGGTAATACTCCTGCATGGCTTTATTGAAGACTGCCGTCCCCAATTGTTTTTCCAGTAAGGTCATCCATTTCGACGCTTTGTAATAAGCAATCAATCCGTAATTGGGTTCATTAAAATCTTCTGATGATGTTCCAATGGGCTGATCTTTTTTCTCAACAATAAACGTTTCCAGTAAGCTTTGTTCTGTGCGTTGTCCAAAATGATCATTTTGCCGTTGCTGGTATTTACTTTCATAGAATGAATTCATTCCTTCATCCATCCATGCATATTTTCTTTCATTGGTGCCAAGAATACCGTAGAACCAATTATGCCCGATCTCATGTGCAATTGTAAAATTTAAGGAGCGGCTGCTTTTTTCCGGCGACAATACAGTAATCGTTGGATATTCCATACCTCCGCCAAAACTTGCAGGACCCTGCACCACACTCACTACATTGTAAGGGTACTCACCAACCAGTGATGAATAATGCTGAATTGCATCTTTTGCATACAGCAAACTGCTTTTCCATACTTCCTTTTGCGGAGTAGTGTAATAAGTAAAAACATCGATTACTTTACCGGAAGCCAGCTTACAGGTATCATAGTTTACAATAAATCGCTTGTCGGCAAACCAGGCAAAGTCATGAATATTATTTTGTTTGTAGGTTAATATTTTAATTTCCTTTTCTGTTTCAGGGAATAGTTGATAACTCGTTTTAACCTGGCCACCTGTAGTTTTTGTTTTTTGTTTAACAGGCTCCCAGGTAAAAGCAGCTCTCGATTTCAGCCATTCTGTTTCAGCTGCATGTTGCAGCTCCCCGGTTGCTGCAACGACATAATTTTTCGGAACAGTGATGTTTACTTCAAAATTCCCAAACTCGCTGTAAAATTCTCCCTGGTCAAGATATGGCATCGGGTGCCAGCCATTTTTATCATATACTGCCGGTTTGGGATACCACTGTGTAGCCTGGTAGCTTTGGCCATCATGTCCTCCTCTCGAAAAATTGTAAGGAAGTTTTACGTGAAATGGAGTGGTGATAATTGTTTTTTGTCCAGGTGAGAGAGGAGCTGGTAAAAGCACTTTTACAATATCAATATGCTGGGGGTGATCTTCTACCTGTGCTGTAATATTGTTTACTTTAAAATCAAGTTTATTGATATAGCCTTTATCTTCTTTATCTGAGAAATAAAACCTGGTACTTCCATTTTCCAGCAAATGGTCACTGAATGCTGTCTTATCATTCTTATAGGCATTTGGCCAGAGATGAAACCAGATGTATTTAATTGTGTCCGGCGAATTATTGATGTATTCAATTTTTTCAAAGCCGTTCAACGTATGCCCTTTATCATCCAGGGAAACATCGATGCTATAATTAACTTGTTGTTGCCAGTATTGGGAAAGAGCAACCTGCCGTGAGCTAGTAAGAGTGAACAGGAATATGAGCAATTTTCTCAAAGGATGGAGTTTTCTCAAAAATAGTTTAAAAACCCGAACTGCAGAACTGTTAGAGAATTGAATCTGATTGATACAAGCTGATTATTTACCTTTTCCTTTTAAGATAATTCGTATTGTATGGATCATGATTTTAAAATCCAGTACCAGTGAAATATTTTCTATGTAAAGAAGGTCAAATTTACTTCTTTCGATCATCTCGTCTGTATTTTCAGCATAGCCAAATTGTATCATACCCCAACTGGTCAATCCGGGTTTTACTTTCAGCAGGTATTTATAATAGGGATTGCGGGCAATAATCTGATCAATATAAAAACGGCGCTCCGGCCTTGGCCCTACCAGGCTCATTTCACCCAACAGTATATTCCAGAGTTGTGGTAACTCATCCAGCCGCCATTTACGCATTACCTTCCCCCATTTGGTAATGCGGGAATCATTTTCAGAAGAAAGCGCCGGTCCGTCTTTTTCTGCCTCATTAATCATGGAACGAAATTTATACATTGTAAAAGGCTTGCCCTTGTAACCAATCCTTTCCTGGGAATAGAAGACCGGTCCTTTTGAAGAAAATTTTACCCTTAATGCAATGTATACCATGAAAGGTGAAAGTAATACAAGCCCAAAGAGAGCTGAAGTGACATCAATAAGACGTTTGAAGTTCTGTTGCCATTGCGGCATCAACCCCGTTTGTAAATCAATTAATGCGGCACCCATCACATTGCTTGTCTTTACGGAACCGGAAAGAATATCTAATGTGTCGGGTTGGATTTTTACTTCTACATCTTTTTCACTAAGCCTGTTTATGATATTTTCCAATAGTGGTTGTTCAGTTTTTTCCAATGCCAGCACAACCAACCGGATATTAGTTTGATCTATTATTTTTTCTAATTCATGTACGGTGCCCAATTTAGGCAGTAATTTATGAATGCCATTTCTTCCGTTATTGTCAGGTGTTATAAAACCTGCATAACGATAACCGCCATCATGCAGGTTATTTTCTGTTTCTTTGAAAATACGAATTGCATTTTCCTGGCTACCTACCATTAATGTGTTGAAAAATACTTTTCCCCTGAGCAATTGTCTTTTAATAGCATTCAGTATAATCCATCTGCCTGAAAAAGTAAGTAAAAAATGTATAGAAAGTAAGGTGGCAAAAGCCAGGTAAAAATAGGCGTATCCATTATTCGGATCGAAATCATTTAATACAAATACTATAAATAAAACGATAACTCCAATGAGACTGCAAACAAATGTCAGTGTAAATTCTGCTAATCTTGATTTCTTATAAAGGTAGTTATAGGTCCCGGCAATGGTATAGAGCACCAGCCATCCGGCAGGCACGATTAGTAAAATATATAACCATGATGTATAACTGATGGGATAAGCACCAGCATCATTCAGCATCCAGCTTCTCCAGAAATAAAAGCAAAGCCATGTCAGGGCTGCCATCACAAAATCAACAGCTACATACCAGGCAAGGGATATTTGTTTGCCGGATTGCATTAATGCGAGATATTATTATTACCAATTTTTTCAAGTATCTGGTGGGCTACATCCATGGCCATGAGCCCATCCATTTCTGATACAATGGTTTTAGTATTGTTAAGGATGGCATTTTTAAATTCCTCCAGTTCCATTTTTATTGCATTCACTTCGGGAACAACCGGGTTAGCCATTGCTATAGTTTTTTTGCCAGTTGGGGTTTCTATATCAAAAGCAAAAACGTTGGTATCACCTGGCCCTTTAAGTTTTATTATTTCGGTTTTCTTATTCAGGAAGTCAATTCCAATGTAAGAGTCTTTTTGAAATAACCTGATCTTTCTCATTTTTTTCATTGAAATGCGGCTGCTGGTGAGATTTGCCACACAGCCATTATGAAATTCGATCCGTACGTTGGCAATATCAGGGGTTTCTGTCAGTACACCTACACCACTGGCCGAAATACTCTTCACATCACTTTTTACTATACTTAAAATAATATCTATATCATGTATCATCAGGTCCAGTATCACACTCACTTCTGTTCCTCTTGGATTGAACTGGGCGAGACGGTGCACTTCGATGAACATGGGATTTAATTCCATGTCTTTTATGGCGAGAAAAGCCGGATTGAATCTTTCTACATGTCCAACCTGGAATTTAATACCTGATTCAGCAGCCAATTTTACCAGTTGCCGGGCTTCCTCCATAGTATTAGCCAGTGGTTTTTCAACAAATACGTGTTTCCCTTTTTTGATGGCCTTTTCACACCATTCAAAATGATAGTTAGTAGGAGCAACGACATCAATAGCATCGCAGGCATCTATTAACGCATCTGCATCTAAGAAACGGGGCAGTTGATATTTTTCGGAAACTTCTTTTGCTGTTTCATCATGGGGGTCATAAAAGCCAACCAGTTCCGCACCGGCAATCTCTTTCCAGTTATTGAGATGAAATTTTCCTAAATGACCGACACCAAAAACACCAATCTTGAGCATAACAATTTATTAATCAGCAAAGATAAAGCTTGACTGGTGCAGAAAGCTGATAGTTATGAACAAATTGCTTTAATTCAAAACTTCGGACTGATCAATGTAAGATGGATGATAAATGAAATAACAAGTACCGTTTTTGATTGTGTTTATGATGGGTGTGGATGTATGTACCGGAACTGCCGGGCAGCCCTGGCTACGGCCAATGAAACCCTGCGCATTTGCAATGGCATCAGAAACATATTCAGCCCCATGCACTACAATCCCCCTCTGATAAGCCTTGTCATTAATACCGCTTTCTATGCCCTCGAGTTTCAGTGAAAGACCATGTTTGCCCTGGTAAGTTTCCCTGGTAACATAAAAACCAGGACTGCTCTTATAAGAAGAGCTTTGGTTGGAAAAGGAAGTGGCCAGTTCACGGCCTGTATTTCTTCCGTGTGCGACCAAGGTATTGAATAAGACTTTGTAGTTTTTCAAGTCAATAACAAATAATCTTTTCTTATTGCTTGGTTGGCTGAAGTCAACAATGGAAATGATTGAATTATTAAGGAGTTTTCCTTCTTCAATGAGTTTGTCAAATCCCCTTTTTGCATAGTCAAAAGCATCTTTGCTAAGACCCAAAAGACTTAAATGCAGGCTGTCATAAAGCGACCTTGTTTCGGGAGCGAAATACATAGAGTCTGAAGTATTTCTTATTGCAGAATCACCGGGATGAAAAGACATCCGGCTGCTACCCGAAGCAGATTTTGCAAATACAAAAGGTAAATGCAGGAGAGCAATTACAAGCGAAGAGAGATAAAGATAAAATCCTTTGAACCTGTCTTTCATAGCTACTATTTTTTAACCATTAACCGTTAACCTTTAGACGCCGTAGCGATTTTATTATTGCAAGACAAGCCTTAACCCTGATCAATAAAAAATGCCCGTGATCTCTCACCGGGCAGTTTTTAGTTTTGATTTTTGAAAGTTTAACAACAAGCTAACCTTTCTATTTGCGGACCGGACGGGACTCGAACCCGCGACCTCCGCCGTGACAGGGCGGCATTCTAACCAACTGAACTACCGATCCTCCTTCCTCGCTATGCTCCTCAGGATGACAATTTCATCCAGATTTTACACTGCGTTTTTAGGGACGGCAAAGATAGGCCTGCAATCTTTTTCGGCCAAAAGTTTTTCTGCTAATTATCCACCTGTAATTCAACATTTTGGCATCATGCCCATATTATCATTTAATCCTTAATTTAGCCACTTCATAAATAGCCTATGCCTTCAGACAGAAACCGACAGTTTATTGACTTTGAAAAGCCAATTAAGGACCTTTTAGAAGAAATAGAAGATCTGAAACAAAAAGCTGAAAAAAGTAAGGTGGATTACAGTGAAGTAATTCATAAGCTTGAAAACAGTGTTCTTGAGAAAAGAAAGGAGATCACTCAAAGCCTGACCAGCTGGCAACGGGTACAATTAAGCCGTCATCCCGACAGGCCTTATACGCTGAAGTATATTACTAAAATGACCAGCAATTTTGTAGAGTTGTATGGGGATCGTAACGTGAAGGATGATAAAGCAATGGTCGGTGGTTTTGCTTCATTGGACGGGGAAACAGTAATGATAATTGGTCAGCAAAAAGGGATAAATACTAAAATGCGGCAACTCCGGAATTTTGGTATGGCCAATCCTGAAGGATACAGAAAAGCCTTGCGGCTGATGAGGCTGGCTGAAAAATTTAATAAGCCGGTTATTACCCTGATAGACACTCCCGGTGCTTATCCTGGTCTGGAAGCGGAAGAGAGAGGACAGGGTGAAGCTATTGCCCGGAATATTTATGAAATGATACGACTTAAAGTACCAGTCATTTGTGTAATAATTGGGGAAGGGGCCAGTGGAGGGGCGCTGGGTATTGGTGCAGGCGATAAAGTTTTTATGATGGAGAATACATGGTACACGGTTATCAGTCCTGAAAGTTGTTCTTCAATTTTATGGCGCAGTTGGGATAAAAAAGAAGTGGCCGCAGAACAGTTACGGTTAACAGCCGATAAAATGCTGGGCTTCGGTTTGATAGATGGTATTATCCCGGAGCCTCCTGGTGGTGCACACTGGGACTATGATGAGGCGGCTCAAATCCTGAAAAATTACCTGGTACCGGTATTGAAAGAATTGAAACAGATCCCAGTTGAACAAAGGGTGAATAACCGCATTGAGAAGTTTGGCAAGATGGGATTCTGGGAAGAAGTATAAATAGCCGGTGTCTTTAGTCATAAAACGGGATCAGGTATATTGTGCCAGCTTAGGGATTGCTATAAACTTTTTTTGTATCACTCACTTCATCGTTAGGATTGCTGTTGAAGATTTTGGGTATCAATATTTATTCATTCATCACAATTAATTTTTTATTCATTAAATGTCACTCAGGAAAAAATTTACCGGTACAGGCATTGCTATTGTAACTCCCTTTCATGCAGACGGAACAATTGATTGGGATAGCTTTAAAAAACTCATTCAGTTCTGGATAGAAGGAAAAACTGAGTACCTGGTGGTATTAGGCACTACTGGCGAAAGTGCCACAGTGCATGGTGAAGAAAAGCAACAGGTATTTTCTTTTGTGAAGAATGAAGTGGCCGGACGTTTACCTCTTGTGGCTGGCATTGGCGGAAATGATACCCATGAAGTAATCAAAGGATTGAAAGAATTTGATCTTTCAGGATATGATGCAATACTTTCAGTGAGTCCTTACTATAATAAACCCAACCAGGAAGGAATTTTTCAGCATTATAAAGCATTGGATGCGGCAACACCATTACCCATCATTATGTATAATGTGCCTGGCCGTACCGGGCAAAGTGTTACAGCCGATACACAGATCCGTATAGCCCGTGAATGCAAAAATATATTTGCGACCAAAGAAGCCAGCGGAAATTTTGATCTGATCAACCAGATCATCAGAAATAAACCAGATGATTTCATGGTCATCAGCGGGGATGATCCCATTACATTGCATATGATAGCTGCAGGTGCCGAAGGCCTGATCTCTGTTGTTGCTAATGCTTATCCAAGAGAGTATTCAGATATGGTTCGTTTCTGCCTGGCAGGAAAATTTGCAGAAGCTCAAAAGTTGCATTATAAATATATTGATATTATCACTTCTATGTTTGCCGAAGGAAGCCCCAGTGGTGTTAAAGCTTATTTATCGGAAATGGGACTATGTCAGAATACATTTCGGTTGCCGGTATGGAAGGTTAGCGAAAAACATCATACTAAGATAAAGGAGCTGATGAAGGATGTAGGGTAAATATTTTTACTGTATGTTATTAAGAATATGCATTTTAAATCTTTTATTGCTGACCGGTTTTTATTCATTTGCTCAAAATGAAACAAAACCAGCAATAAAAAGCAGTGCCTCCGGCAATGTCATCATTATAGATACAGCTTTTGGAATTCCCCAACTTCAACGCTCAAGAAAAATATGGATTTATTTGCCCGCAGGTTATTCCACCTCTAAGAAAAAATATCCTGTATTGTACATGCATGATGGCCAGAATGTTTTTGACAGCGCTACCGCTTATGCAGGAGAATGGGGAGTAGATGAATTTTTAGATTCTGTGAAACTGAAGGAATCAATTGTAGTGGCTATCGACAATGGTTTAAATAAGCGAATGAATGAATATAACCCGTATGATTCGGAAAGGTTTGGTAAGGGTGAGGGAGGTTTTTATGTTGACTTCCTTGTCAAAACATTAAAGCCATATATTGAAAAAAAATATCGGACAAAAAAATGCCGTAAGAGCAGGTTTATTGCAGGCAGTTCAATGGGGGGATTGATCTCTTTATATGCTGTTCTGAAATACCCCAGGGTATTTGGAGGAGCAGGAATTTTCTCACCTGCATTTTGGGTAGCTCCCAAAATTTATGATGATATACAATCAAAGGGCAGGAAAGTGAAAGGTAAACTCTATTTCTATGCCGGTAAACAGGAAGGTGAAACGATGGTTCCCTATATGTTGAAAGCATTTGAGGCACTTACTTCGGTTTCCAGATCGAAAATATCAACAGTGATTCGGGATGAGGGAAAGCACAATGAGGCAACATGGAGAAAGGAGTTTCCGTTGTTTTATGAGTGGTTACTTAAATAGACTTTAAATAAAATGAAGTCATCTGCCTCTGTATGAAATCAGACGGTATATGCTACCCCCTCTAAAGCCAGATCAGTATTCGGGAATACTTCTCTCGCTTCTGCCTCAAATTCTTCCAGTGTATCATATTTACTGCTAAAGTGACCGATCAATAATTTCCTGACACCGGCTTTTTTGGCAATCAATGCAGCTTGTTTGGTTGTGGAATGAAAACGCAGTTCTGCCCTTTCCCGTAGGTTATCAAGATAGGTGGTTTCATGATAGATCATGTCAAAACCTTGCACATGCGGAATGAGTGATTCGTCATATTTTGTATCGGCACAAAAAGCATATTTTCTGCCAGGATCGCCGGGAGTTGTTACCGTTTCATTTTTTATCAGTGTTCCGTCTTTTCTGGTATAATCTTCCCCATTGG
Organism: Chitinophagaceae bacterium; assembly: GCA_016719165.1. Classification (GTDB taxonomy): domain Bacteria; phylum Bacteroidota; class Bacteroidia; order Chitinophagales; family Chitinophagaceae; genus JJ008. The sequence continues at coordinate 286,377 of JADKAJ010000004.1, forward strand.
TCAACCGCTCATAGAATGAAGCGGGGATCTCGTACTCTTTTGCTTTATCGGGGTTAAGCCTCCGGAGCTGCTTTTTCTCGGTAAAGGAAAACCCATAACATTCAATACGGTGATTGGTACGAAAACATTTTACAGATAGTCTGTCCGTATCGATAAGAGTGGCAGCTTCAGTTATCGGATGTATATAAAGAGGGTAGCAAACATGGGTATCTGCAACTTTTAGCTGCAGTTCAATAATCTCTTTTAATGGGGATGGGCCAAAAATATGAAGTTCCTGTTGCCGGCTCAGCAGACTGAGGGAATTGATCAAGCCGATGAGTCCGAAATAATGGTCGCCATGCAGGTGTGAAATAAAAATATGGGAGATCTTACTCCGGCGGATCTTATAATTTATCAGCTGTATCTGGGTTCCTTCACCGCAATCAACGAGGTAATTAGTGCCATCCAGTGTCACCACCTGGCTGGTAGGATGACGGTCAAATGCCGGAACTGCCGAATTATTGCCAAGAATGGTGACTGCAAACATGAAGATAACAGCGGTTTTTGATGTGTTTGGTTGTACTAAAGACCGGAGCTTTAACTAATTAGCTGCATATAATCCGGCAAACATATTTTCTGGTTCAGAAATTTTCCCCATCCATCAAATCTCTCTCTATTTCTTCCATTTGAACAATGTCCCAGGCCTCACTTTCAGTTGGGGTTACGTTCATCATTTCTAACAGTTCATTTTTGTCAAGAAAATCCTCTACTTGGTTTTGAAGTTCACAAATCACAAAAGAAGCGCTGTTCTCGTAGAATTTCTGTTGTATGTAAACGAGCTTTTCAGCGGCAACCGTATCGATGGATGTTACGTTTTTTAATATCAATACCAGGTTTTTAACGTCATTTTGCAGGTAAGGAAGTAAACATTCTCCAATGCCATCTGTCATAGTAGCAGATAGAATCGGGTCTGAAACTGTGATGGCATGAAATTTCTCTTTGGTATCAGTTTTGACATTCATTAGTTATTACTTTTTTTATTATTGCGTTTGTCCGGCTGCGGACCTGCAAAGTGAAAAAGTCGGGGTTTTCCTACAACTTAAATTATCAACATTCCGTTTATAAGTACAGGAGAACAAGAACCAAATTTATTCGTTAATATTGTATAACAACCAATTATCTAAAATGGATAATAATTTTTCAGCACAGGTTAAGGAAATAATCTCATTCAGCCGGGAAGAGGCATTGAGGCTTGGCAACGATTTTATCGGCACTGAGCATCTTTTGCTGGGTCTAATCCGCGAAGGAGATAATACTGCCGTACGTATTCTGAAGAGCTTCAATGTGGACCTCTATGAATTACGGAAAGAAATTGAACTGGCCGTAAAAGATAAGACAGGGAAAAATATCGCCAATATCAACAGCCTGCCACTGACCAAACAGGCAGAAAAAGTAATAAGAGTTACGGTATTGGAGGCAAAGGCATTGAAAAGTGCCACGGTGGAAACAGAGCACCTGATGCTTTCCATTCTGAAGAACAAAGAAAATATTGCTACACAAATCTTAAATCAATTTGACGTGGACTACGATCTTTTCAGGCAAGAGCTGGGCATCGTAAAATCTAACGATCCCCGTGCCGAATTCCAGGACGAGAATGATGACGATTTTGATGAAGAAAAAAAATATTCATCCCCCAAAGGCGGTGCAAAGCAACAGGGTGCCACAAAAAGCAAGACTCCTGTACTTGACAACTTTGGCCGTGATATAACCAAAATGGCTGAACTCGGAGCATTGGATCCTATTGTTGGTCGTGAATCTGAGATTGAAAGAGTTTCGCAGATACTTTCCCGTCGTAAAAAGAACAACCCCATTTTAATTGGTGAACCGGGTGTGGGTAAAACAGCCATTGTGGAAGGCCTGGCGCTTAGGATCGTTCAGCGTAAGGTTTCAAGAGTATTGTTTGATAAAAGAGTGATCTCACTCGACCTCGCTGCACTGGTAGCAGGTACAAAATATCGTGGCCAGTTTGAAGAAAGGATGAAAGCCATCATGAACGAACTGGAAAAGAACCGGGATGTTATTTTATTTATTGATGAGTTGCATACGATTGTTGGTGCTGGTGGAGCCAGTGGTTCATTGGATGCCAGTAATATATTCAAACCCGCATTAGCAAGGGGAGAACTCCAATGCATTGGTGCATCTACACTGGATGAATACAGGATGTATATTGAAAAAGATGGCGCACTGGACCGTCGTTTCCAAAAGGTAATGGTTGAGCCTCCGAGTGTAGACGATACCATACAAATACTGAACAATATCAAATCGAAATATGAGGATTATCACAATGTGAATTATGACCAGGAAGCCATTGATGCTTGTGTAAAACTCAGCGACAGGTATGTTACAGACAGGTTACTTCCTGATAAGGCTATTGACGTTTTGGATGAAGTAGGTGCAAGGGTGCATTTGAAAAATATCAATGTCCCTGAAAATATTGTTGACCTGGAAAAGAAGATTGAAGATGTAAAGAACGAAAAAAATAAGGTGGTGAAAAGCCAGAAGTTTGAAGAAGCGGCTTCACTCCGGGATACTGAAAAACGTTTGCAGGAAGACCTGGAAAAGGCTAAGGGAGAATGGGAAGAAGAGAGCAAACATAAGCGTTTCCCTATCGGAGAAGAAGATATCGCAGAAGTGGTGAGTATGATGACAGGGATACCTGTAAAAAGAATGGTACAGGCAGAAACTGACAAACTGCGTAAGATGGCTGATGATATGAGAGGGATGGTGATTGGCCAGGATGAAGCTATTTCAAAAGTGGTTAAAGCCATCCAGCGTAACCGGGTGGGATTAAAAGATCCCAAAAAACCTATTGGCACATTCATTTTCCTGGGTCCCACCGGCGTTGGTAAAACAGAATTGGCCCGTTCCTTATCAAGACAAATGTTTGATTCCGAAGATTCCCTGATCCGGATCGACATGAGTGAATACATGGAGAAATTTACTGTTAGCCGTTTGATTGGGGCACCTCCGGGTTATGTGGGGTATGAAGAAGGCGGACAATTGACAGAAAGAGTGCGTCGCAAGCCGTACAGTGTTATTCTGCTGGATGAAATTGAAAAAGCACACCCTGATATTTATAATATATTACTCCAGGTGCTCGATGATGGACAACTGACAGATGGATTAGGCAGAAAAGTAGATTTCAAGAATACACTGATCATTATGACATCCAATATCGGTGTCCGCCAGTTGAAAGATTTTGGAGCCGGTGTGGGTTTTGCTACTGCAGCAAGAGTAGAAAATGAAGACGAGGCAAATAAGGCTGTGATTGAGAAAGCGCTGAAGAAAACTTTCTCTCCAGAGTTCCTGAACCGTATTGACGATGTGGTGATATTTAACAGCCTGACCAAAGAGAATATATTTAATATTATCGACATCCTGATGAAAGGGGTCATGAAGAGGTTGGCCAATCTTGGCTTCAGCCTTGAGTTGACAGAACCAGCTAAGACATTCCTCGCCGATAAAGGATATGACTCACAGTTTGGTGCAAGGCCTCTGCACAGGGCTATCCAGAAATACCTGGAAGACCCGCTGGCAGAAGAAATCCTTAATATGAATGTCAAAGCAGGTGATATTTTGATTGCTGATGTGGATGCTGACAACACAAAACTGTCTTTTACTTTCAAAAACAAAGCAGAAGAAAAGTCGACGGCATAATTTATTTTGAATAAAGTTGTAAAGGAGTACCAATCTACGGTACTCCTTTTTTAATTTTGTTATTCTGGTTATATGGCTAAGAAGATCATTATAACAATTGATGGCTGGTCAAGTTGTGGTAAAAGCACCCTGGCAAAAAGGCTCGCAAAAGAGCTGGGTTATATCTATGTCGATAGTGGTGCCATGTACCGGGCCATTACGCTTTATTTCCTGCGCAACAATATTGACATTGAGGATAAAAAAGAAACAAAAGCAGCATTAAAGAGTATTAAGCTGGAATTTGTTTATAACCCGGTAAGCCAGCAAAGCGAAATGTATTTGAATGGTGAGAATGTTGAATATTTGATCCGTGATCTTTTTATTGCAGAGAAAGTAAGTGATGTGGCTGCTATTAAAGAAGTCAGAGAATTTGCAGTGGCAGAACAGCAGAAAATGGGAACAAAAAAAGGAATTGTAATGGATGGCCGGGATATTGGTACCGTAGTTTTTCCGAAAGCTGAACTGAAAATATTTATGACAGCAGATAATGCGGTCAGGGTGGAACGAAGATTTAAAGAGTTGTATGAAAAGAACCCCAATATTACTATCGAAGAAGTGAAAAATAACCTCGAAATGAGGGATTATATTGATTCTCATCGGGAAGTGAGTCCACTCAGAAAAGCTAAAGACGCTTTGATACTTGATAATACAGATCTTACTGAAAATCAACAGTTTGAGAAAGCTATGGAGTGGGTGAAAAAAATAGACGGAAGAAAATCTATTTAATGCTTGCAATAGTTAGATTCAATGGTTAATTTTGCTGTTCAGCAATCCAGTCAGGTTGCTATATTCCATTCTCCCTTAGAAACAAACCACATCCAGAATCTTTCTGAACTACTTGTATAGATCCTATCTCCATTTGAATGCTTCAAGGTCCATTCCATTGAATCACCACAATCAATTGTGGATGTACTGATTCGTCATATATCGTTGTGAAAGCAACTAATTATTTTTTAATTTAAAACCTGAAGCATGAAAAAGATTTTACTTACTATGGGCTTATTCAGCCTTGTACTCTTGGGAAGAGCCCAGACAGTACTTAATGAGATTTACACCACTCCAGGTGGAACAAATTCAGAATTTTTTGAATTGTATAACAGCAGTACCGGTATCGGCGGTCAGAATGTAGATTGTTTTACGATTGTAACGTATTACGATAACGGTGGTACTGACCGAGGTTGGTATGTTATGGACTTACCAGACCTGACAATTGGTCCCAAAAATTTCTTTGTTGCTGCTGCTGCCAGTCCTTTTACAACACAAAATAATGCAGCTCCCGGGGGTAGTGCCAAATTTTAACTGGAATGACCCGAATTTCAGAAATGGAAGCACAGGAGGGTCTTTAACAAAATGGCAGGTTAATGGGACAGGATACACGGATGTAACAGCAAGCATACCAGCAAATTTGAATAATTTCATGGCTGGTGGAGGGGGTGAGGATTATATTGTTTTGGTTTTTGTGAATGGTGTTTTTAATAATGGTTTCATAGGTGGTAGTGGTTCATTGTTATCAGGTTCTACTGCTGCACCATTACCCGGAAATTTGCCAGTAGTTGTCAATAAAGCTTTTCATCCATGTTCTGATTTTACGATCAATTTTAACAGCTTGGGCGCAATGGAATCTGTAGGGCCACAACCTGGTTCCGATAATGGTTATGCCCGTACAAGTGATGGCAAATGTGGTGCCTGGGCAAAAACATCCAACAGTGTGCACCATACTCCGGGAGTTTCAAACGGTTCAGCCTCTGGTCTTACCGGATCGTTGACAACAGCTCAGTTACTGCAATGTAACACTGCCCCCGGGGTTTCTACCGTAACGTATAATATTACTGCCGTTTCCGGCGATGCTACTGAAGCCGATGACTTCCCTGTTGAAGTTCAGTTATACTATGATTATGGTACACCCGGTCAGTTAGACGGTGCTGATGTATTTAAGTTTTCACAATTTGATGCGTTAGTGTCTGACCCACAGAAAACCTTTACAATTAATCAAACAGAAAATGTTATTCTCGTTTATAAAACAAAGAGAGGTTGTTTTGATAAGGTTTTCGCTATCGCAAATGGATGTTTGCCTCTACCCGTTAATTTCAAATCCTTTACTGCTACCCGCAACCGTGCTAATGTAATGCTGAAATGGGAAACTATGACCGAGCAGAGTTCAAATGGTTTTGCAGTAGAACGTAATATCGGTAATGCAGGTTGGGAGCAAATTACATTTGTACCATCACAGGCACCTAATGGTAACAGCAGCGACCTTTTGACGTACCAGTATATTGATCCCAATAATGCAAAGGGTATCACTCAGTACCGCATCAAGCAGGTGGATATAGATAACAAGTCAAGATTAAGTGAAATCCGTGCAGTTCGTGGCGAAGGCCAGTTAGGTAAAACCATTGTTTACCCTAATCCTACCAATGATGGCAGGGTTACGATCGTTTTCGAAGAAACCAACATCGTAAGGGATGTAACCGTGATGGATATGAGCGGCAGGATCATCAGGCAATTGAGAAGTATCTCGAATAATAATATTCAGATTGATAACCTGCAGCCCGGTATGTACAGTTTACGAATTGTTGCAGCAGAAACCGGTGAGCAGTCTGTGCAGAAGATCGTTGTGAACAAACGCTAAATGCTCAGGGTTTTTAATTAAATCCTACGGGGATGGCTTTTTGGCTGTCCCCCTTTTTTTTGCTCCTACTTTTCTAACTTCTCCTGTTATACTGTTATGACAAATAACCTGCTTGAAAAGTTTCTCTGCAAGTTATTACAGCCCTTTATCATTCTTCCTATTATAGTTGTCACAGGTATATTGGAGTATATATTATTCGAGAGGCTTCCTTAATTGATGCGAACGACCTGGCGGCCATGGCTATCACCACAGTTGGTTATGATGAAACAATACCATTATACAAGGCCGGAAGGATATTCACAATTCTCCTGGTAGCCGGCTGTATTACGTATGTATTTGTAATAACCTGTATCATCCAATTCAGTATGGGAGAGAAGATGTCATTCTGAATTTTAGATCAGGCATGCTAATATAAGATAGCCTGGTCTGTCAATGATTGTGCACAGGATTAATTAAAAAATCTCACCAGGTTATCCTGGTGAGATTTTATGTAGTAGGACGATAAAGATCAGATTGGGAAATTAATTATTGCACTTTCTTTCTTACTTCAAGTAATTCCACTTCAAATGTCAGCATGGAGCCACCCGGGATGGTCATATAATCAAATGCTCCGTAACCAAGTTTATACGGAATGTAAAATTTATACTTGGAACCCACACTCATCAGTTGCAATCCTTCTGTCCATCCGGGAATAACACCACCCAATGCAAAAGTGATAGGTTGACCACGATCATACGAATTGTCAAAGCCCTTACCATCCAGGAAAGTTCCCCTGTAGTGGCAGGTTACACTATCTGCGGCTGTTGGTTTTTCACCTGATCCTTCAGTAAGTACTTCGTATTGCAGCCCACTGGCAGTTGTTTTTACTTCTGGCCGGAGTTTGTTTTGGGCTAAAAATTTTTCACCAGCTTCGATTACGGATTTTGATTTTTCTGCCTGCAGCATTGTCATATAGTTATTCATTACTGTATTTGCTGCAGCATCATCAATTAATGGTTTTTTATTTCCCAGGATATCATTGATAGCACGGGAAACCAGTACTGTATTAAGCTTTTTAACGCCTTGTTGTTTATAAAAATTGGCCACACTTACACCCACAGCATAACTTGCTGAGTCATTCATGGTTTTTAAAACCGGTAAAGCAGGTTTGGGCACTGCAGGTTTAGTTGCAGGCTTCGTTTGACCGGGTTGGGCACACAGGGAGATAGTTGTAATCAGAACGAAAACGGATAGGATCAATTTTTTCATATTATATATCTGTTAAGTTGTCAAAAATACAGGTTGAAAAGGGAAATCCGATACCTTCAATCATTTAATTTTAACTGTTAAATAAAGTAAAAAATGGAGTCTTTTTCAATACCAGTACAGGTTCGTTGGTCTGATATGGATCCGAATTTTCACCTCCGGCATTCGGTATATTACGATTGGGGTGCCATGAGCCGTGTCATATTTTTGGAGAAATATGGTCTTACTGCTGAGTTGATGCAAAAGCTTCAATTCGGTCCCATCATATTCCGGGAAGAATGTGTTTTCCGACGGGAAATACGGATGGGAGAACCTGTAATGATAACGATCGAACTGGTTCATTCAAAAAGAGACTATTCCAGGTGGACCATCCGGCATACTATTATAAAAGATTCGGACACCGTAGCTGCAATCCTTACTATTGACGGTGCCTGGCTCGATACAGAAAAAAGGAAACTTACTTTACCACCACAGGAGGCAGTTGATGTGTTTTCGCAGATGCCTCTTAGTGAAAATTTTCAATGGAAAGATTGAGAGGAGATTGTTTCCAGCATTACCACTTTATCCGGGAAACGGGCAGCATATCCATTCACAAGATTACGGATAAAATTATTCTCCCTGTAAGTAGTGAGATGATCTTTTACTAATTCAATATCACTTATGGGTACATCCGGAGGAATATAACCCATACCATAAAAATTTCCTTCCAGCACTAAAATACAGGACTGGTCCTCTCCATTTAATCCCTTATCAACGATGGCAAAGGAAGGTTGATAGCGAAGTGATGCACAGGCTTTTTCAATACGGCTATTATATGAAGCAGGTGATTCCAATTGTTCACAGGCACCGGCGCAAGAACCTTCCTGGATGCCTTCACATTTGCCGGCGTCTTTTTGAAGGAAGCATAGCTTTGGACAAAGCTTAAACTCTTTAATCAGTTTCCTGATGATGGCATGACCATCCACTAAATAATGAAAGGTATATACAGGGTTTAACCGTTTCCTGTTCTTGTCAATGACCAGCCGCAGGTAGCCATTCTGGTCTTCATACAAATAGATGCCATATACATCTTCCCATCTCTTCTGTGAAGAATTGAATACAGGCCACCTTTTTTTTATTTCTGTTGATTCAAGTATACAGGCCATCAGTTCAGTGCCGCAGCGTTGATAGCTGATTGCATGAACATGTTGCAGGAAATTTTGTTTTTGCCGGCTTTGGGAATTATTGCTGAAATGACTGTTTACCCGGTAACGGATATTATTTGCTTTGCCAACATAGACAACTTTTCCTTTCTCATTATGAAAGTAATAAACACCGGGTGTAAAAGGCAGCTGATCAAAATGTTCCTTTGGTACATTAGGCGGCAACACGGATTCTTTTGAATTACGCTGCAGGCTTATTTGAATATGCTGTTCTTTGTCATTTTGCAATAATAACTGAAAGATTTTTACGGTTGCGGCAGTATCGCCTCCGGCACGATGCCGGTCATAGATTGGTATCCCCAAAGACTGGCAAAGTTTACCTAAACTGTAAGACGGAAAGCCTGGGAAAATTTTTCTGCTCAATCGTACGGTACAAAGCTTTTTGGTGTTCAGTTCAAATCCTGATTCTCTTAAATGAGCTTTTATAAATGAGTAATCAAAGTTTACATTATGTGCAATGAATATCTTATCCTGAAGCAGGTTGTAAATTTTTTCTGCCACTTGTTCAAACCTTGGAGCACCGGCTACCATTTTATCATTGATGCCTGTCATAGCCTGGATATAGTATGGAATTGGCTGTCCGGGATTGATAAGAGACTCAAACTTTTCTACAACGGTTGTACCATCAAATATATGAATAGAGATTTCGGTGATACCGTTGGCAGCGGCATAACTTCCGGTAGTTTCTATATCAACAATAGCATACATGAAATAAATACACAGGTTTAAATACGAAATTCGTGAAAATTTCACTATCAGTCACGGATGAAAAATTGATACTGTTCTGTAGCAGTATGAGCATATTGTCCCGGCATGCCAGCACACAGGGAAAACGACAGGGGCTTAGCTGCTTCAGGGTAAATGACTATGAACTGTGTGAGTTTCCCTTATGAATCAAATTTTATAGGGAAAGATTACATATGGCTGCGTGTAAACGACAACAGGGGATGACGGAAGATACACATGAAGACTGGGTAGTGAAAAGCCTGGAAATTGGCACAGTAGTATCAGGAGTTTCAAAAGGGGGCAATAGTTTTTTAGTACTAATTCCGGGAAATTCATACTTGAAAAGATAAGATCAATACCGTTTCATTAAAGGAGATTACCAAAATGACTTCGCTGTTTGTAGTTGAGGGAAAGCTTATCCACCATAATGGTATTTCAGGCAAGAAATAAAAACTGTATTTTAGAACGTTAAATACATTACCGCACTGAACTATTTATTCTCAATACGAACTATATTCCTGTTGCTGCTCTGTTTTGCAGGAACAGCAGTATTAGCACAACTTCATTATAAAGGCCGGAACCTCACCATAACGGATGGCCTCTCTGATAACCGGGTCACCTGTTTTTATAAGGATCGTTCCGGCTTTTTGTGGGTAGGAACCAAAAACGGGTTGAACAGGTATGACGGTCATTCTTTTAAAATATTCAGACCCGCTAAAGAAAATTCTATTTCTAATGAAGTGATCAATGATATTGCCGGTGACAGTGAAGGAAGAATATGGGTAGCTACTATGGGCGGATTAAATTGTTATGATCCGGCTGATAATTCATGGAATGTATTATTGCCGGGAGCCAGGAAAACAAAAAATGAAATTCCTAATTTACTAATCTGGGATATATGGTTTGATAATAAAGGGCTATTATGGATCGCCTCTGATGTATTTGAATTTACCAGTTATGATACAAAGAATAAAAAATTTACCTACTATGACTGGCCGGGTTTTGCCAGGGAAAAACTGCAATTTGCCAACGCAGGTAATTATAACTCCATTCAAAAGTTTGTTGCCAAAGGAGAGCAGGAGTTTTTACTGGGTACAAGCAAAGGCCTCGTAAGCCTCCAAACTGAAACCGGGGAATTTACATTCCTGGGTGGGAAGTATTATGCAGATGTGTATGACATAAAATATGATCCGGGTTCCCGCCGGGTATTTCTTTCTGTTCAGAATGGCCAGGTATTCAGTTATGATGAACAAACAAAGGATTATGTTGAATTGAAACAGGAGGTTGAAGCATATCCATCCATTGAATTTAAGAGCCTGTCTCAAACAGAAAGCTGGATGGCTTCTGAAAAAGGATTACTGAAAATTGATCCTGTTAAAAATAAAGCCATTCTTTCATCACCAACTCTTCCATTTCCGGGTGCTTTATTACCGGGAGGAGTGACTTCCATAATGACTGATGAAACAGGAATCCGTTGGATAGCTACTCCCAATGGTATTACCAGTATTGATTATTCTCATTTGTATTCCTATTTTTTACCCCTGGTCCTTTCCTCCGGAAAAGAAGGAATAAATTACTTGACCGGTGTATATTTTGATGCGGAAGAGGATAAATATTTTGTTTGTTCTGCTAACCCGGCCAGTGTTTTTATCATTAGTCGTAAAACCGGACAGATTGAACGAATAACAAAGGACCAATCGGGAGCAGCTTTACCAGCTTGTTTTACTGTAAAGAAAGATGCAGGGAACAGGCTTTGGTTACTTACAGAACGGAATGTATATCTGTACGACCGCAAGGGCGGATCTTTCAGTTTATTCCCGTTACCAAATAAGGGAGAGGTGGCAGGTTTCCGGGATGTAATTCAGGATGCAGAAGGTAATCTCTGGTTTGCCGGATTTCAGGCGGGTATCTATTATTATAATACCGCAGCTAAAAAATGCATTGATATACCTGATTCACTGGGTAAATATCTCAATAGGCTTGGTACTTGTCTCTATTCGGATAGTATAAATAAAGAAGTATGGATTGGAACCATGGGAGCAAATCTTTATAAGTATGACCTGGTTGCAAAAAAAATGGTTTCCTATTATGAGACAGAACAAACCAGGGACTATGCTTCACTAAATCTCATCAATGATATCACTGCCGATCAAAACGGCACCATCTGGTTAGCTACGCATACAGGCGGAGTGTTCAGGTATAACAGGGGGCAGTCTTATACGAAGGCCTTTACAAAATTTGATATGCGAACGGGGCTGGAGTCCAATAATTTTATATCCCTTGCGGCTGATCAGAAGAATAACCTGTGGTTATTATCCGGAAATGGTATCTCTGTGATGGATACCGCCGGAAGACCTCTTTCCAATTTTACCAATGAAAGGACCTTTACTTTTTCTTCCTATGGTTCGGATGTCAATATCCCGCATGATATTTTTTATGATAAAGCCAGGAAGGAGTTAGTTCTTGCAGCTGCGGGAGGGGTCTTGTTTTATTATCCTTACCCGGAGCAAAACACTATTACGTTTCCGCTGATACTAACTGAAGTGGTTGTGGAAGGAGCACAGCAGAATTTAAAACCGTTACATACCGGGTCAGCTTTAAGGATCCCTTCTGGTACCCGGTCACTGCAACTCCAGTTTGCAGGCCTGTACTTTGGAGGGTCAGATGAAATACTTTATGAGTATAGGTTAAAAGGGCATGATACCGGTTGGATTCGGACTGATAATAATTTCAGGATCTCTTACCAGAACCTGCCGGCCGGTACTTATACTTTCCAGGCAAGGGCTGTTGACAGGTTTGGCAGAATAGCCGGAGAACTAAAAGAGATACCAGTTTCCGTATCTCCTGCTTTCTGGCAAACAGGTTGGTTTTTGGTACTTTGTATCCTGGCAGTACTGGCGGCAGTAGTTGGAATCATTCATTCACTACAACAGAAACTGAAAGAAGAAGAACAGTTGAATAGTTTTGCCACTTCTTTATATGGGCAGTCCACAGTGGATGATATATTTTGGGATATGGCCAATAATTGTATCAGGATATTTGGTTTCGAGGATTGTGTCATTTACCAGAGGGATGAGTACCGGGAAGTAATGATACAAAGAGCTGCAGCGGGTCCCAAGAACCCTTATCAAGGCAGGGATATTGTCAACCTGCTTGAGATCCCAATCGGAGATGGGATCGTTGGTACCGTAGCGAAAACCAGTATACCAGAACTTATAAGAAATACAAAGAGGGATACCCGGTATATTGTGGATGATGAGAGGAGGCTGTCAGAAATTACTGTACCGGTGATGATTGACGGAAAAGTGTATGCCATTATCGATTCTGAACACCATCGGAAAAATTATTTTAAAAAGTATCACCTGCGGATGCTGCTAAAAATTGCAGCTATCAGTGCAGAGCGGATATCCAAATACCTGACAGAAGAAAGATTACGTACAAAGATTGCACGGGACCTGCATGATGAAATGGGATCTACACTCACCAGTATAAATATCCTGAGCAAGGTAGGAATGGAATCCGGGCAGGTGAGTGAAGAACTTCGATCCTACCTGCAGAAAATAAAAGATAACTCCGGTAAGATGATGGAAAGTATGAGCGATATTGTCTGGGCCATCAACCCGGCAAATGACAGCCTCGAGAAAGTACTGATCCGCATGAAAGAATTTGCAGCAGAAATGCTGGAGCCTGCCCGGATCAATTATTACTTTGACACGGAAGGATCTTTGGACCAATCCCTGCTGAACCTGGAGCAGCGGAAAGACCTGTATATGATCTTTAAGGAAGCGATCAATAATGCAGTTAAATACAGTGCGGCCACAGAGATAAACATAACACTGCAGCAGCATGATCAACGATTGCGATTAACTGTTACAGATAATGGAAAGGGATTTGATACGGCATCCGCTTATGCAGGTAATGGATTGAAGAATATGCAAAGCCGGGCCGCAGCAATGCAGGCAGAACTGAGGATCACTTCTATTTTAGGCGCAGGTACAACTGTGTTACTTGAAAAACAGGTCACATGATTAGGGTATATAATAAATGAAAAATCTGCATTATGTTGCAGGATTACTGCACATTCAAACCTGGGATATATGCCAGTCAACATCATCATATTTGAAGACAACAGCAATCTCCGGGAAAGCCTGGTTAACCTGCTGGCATTGACTGGTGATTATAATGTGGTGGCCAGTTTCCCGGATTGTACCACTGTTATACAACAGGTAAAAGAATGGAAACCCGAAGTGATATTGATGGATATTGATATGCCGGGGATCAATGGGATTGAAGCGGTAAAAAAAATCCGGACGATCGATCCTGCTGTTCAGATCATCATGCTCACCGTATTTGATGATAACACCCATGTATTTGAAGCCATGTATGCAGGTGCCAATGGCTACCTGCTCAAGAAATATGTTTCAGACAAGCTGATTCACTCTATACGGGAAGTGCTGGATGGGGGTGCCCCGATGAGCCCTTCCATTGCCCGGATGGTGATCTCCAATATGCAAAAAGGGATTCCCATTGCAGATAATGATTACCAGCTTACCAATAGGGAGAAAGAAATATTGCAATTGCTCTCCAAGGGTAATAGTTTTAAAATGATCGCTGCTGATCTGTGCATCAGCCTGGATACTGTCCGCACTCATATCAAACGCATTTACGACAAACTGCATGTACGGTCACAAATAGAAGCCGTAAGTAAAGCGATCAGTGAAAAGCTGGTATAAATTCTCCGTTACTTAGTTATTCTGTTGTCATTTAATTGTTGGCTGGTATCACATCATTGCGGTATTGTGCAGCTAAATTTCTGTCCCCAACTTTATACTGAAAACAAAACTGTTTTTATGAAAAAGATTTCTTTGTTGTTCTTGTTTGTATTGCCTGGTGCCCTTTTTTTTGATGTAACGGCGCAGAATGTTGGTATCGGTAATACAACACCAGGTGACAGGCTACATGTAACAGGGGGGAAGCTCCGCCTGGAAGATACCAACTATCCCTGGTTATCATTTGTAAATAACAATACGTTGCAGGGGTTTATTGGGGCAGAGGGTGTGAATATGCGGGTAGGTACCTGGCCGGCAACAAATCCAACGGGTAAAATTTTCCTTCGGACCAATTCACTTGACAGGGTTACTATTGATGAAGCTGGTGATGTAGGCGTTGGAGTGACAGCCCCGCTAAGCCGGTTGCATATAAAAGGCGGAATGAGGCTGGAATCAACCAATAACACTACCGGTGCAATATTTAATTTATACGGCGGAACTGATAACCTTAGTTATATTCAATTTTATAAAAACCTCACAACCCCCACAACGATGGGATATATCGGTTTTAGCGGAAGCGGAGATTATTCTATTTGGTCCAGGGGTAGTTATGCAGTCCTTAACAGCGACGGCCTTGGCATCAATAATTCTGCGCCATTAACAAGGCTTCATATTTCCAGCGGGCAGGATGCCGGGATGAGTAATACATCTAACGGGTATATTATGCTTGGTTCAGGCACAAGCTCTAATATTATTCTTGATAACAACGAGATCATGGCCCGTAACAACGGTGTAATAGCCCCACTTACCTTGCAGAATGACGGGGGATCAGTCCGTATCGGGAATGTGGCAGCACCGGCAGGGTACCTTTTTGCTGTGAATGGAAAAATGATAAGCGAAGAATTGAAAGTGCAGTTATCCGGCAACTGGCCCGATTATGTCTTTAAAAAGGATTACCAGTTAAAGAGTTTCGATGAGTTAAGAAAATTCATCGCAGAGAATAATCATTTGCCCAATATCCCCCCGGCAGCGGAGGTAGAAAAGAATGGACTGGAAGTGGGGGATATGCAAAAAAAGATGATGGAAAAAATAGAGGAACTGACATTGTATGTATTACAATTGGAAGAGCAACTGAAGGAAATTAAAAAGAAAATATCTGACCAATAAAATATTTTTATGCTGCGGATAAATTCTTTCCTGGCTGTTTTGTCTTTTTCTGCTTTACAACTTGCGGGCCAGCCACAATTTGAGTTGTCACGAAATGTATACAGGGTCCCTTATTCTAACGGGATAACCGTTACTGTTAATAATGACCATTACACACATGATCCGTTGGGAAGGTATGACTTGAAGGGCTCTGGATTTGGTGGAAGTTGTGGCGTCGCCTACCCAATCGTTGCTGCGGCCGAAGGCATCATCAGGCGTATCGTTGATAATAACAATGTACATGGGCCAGACTGTAGTTCTAATTGTACGCAGTATAATAATTATGTCTGGATAGAACATGCAAATGGAGAGTGGACAAAATATTCCCATATGAAATACCAAAGTACTACCATTGATGCTGGGTTATCGGTGGGAGACCAGGTTTGTGCCGGTACTTTTTTGGGCTATGAATGTGATATTGGCCAAGCCACTGGCCCCCATCTTCATTTTGAGGTCAGGCATCCCAATGATACGGCAAATGTGCAGATATCTACTTCCGGTGGATTTATGTCAGACGCAGATCACAGGATCCCTGTCATCAATACAATATCAAAACATTACCTTTCTGATGGTGATAGCTGGACAGCCTCAGGTTCTACGGCTTGTACATCAACAGACATTGCTTTGATCCTTGCAACAACAATAAGTAATAACGGTATACGGGCATATATGGCATCCGGAACCATTACAACGTTTGCAGGCATAGGGTTCACGTTTCAAAATGGTTCAAATGGATTATTCCAGGCAGGCGGTAGCGTTACTTTATCTCCCGGATTTACGGCATCTGCAGGTTCTTATTTTGAAGCAAAGATTGGTAGTTGCGCCACAACTAATATGGTAGGAGCATGTAATTAATTGGACAACGCTAATTATTGAATATGATATGGATGAAATTAATTCAGCTTATATGTTCTTTGTGTTAATTGATTATGATTGCAAATGTCAGCAAGGAAAAGAATGGAAACCGAGGTGATATTGATATGCCGGGTATCAAAGCATTGAAGCTGTGAAAAAGATAGGACGACTGATGCTATTGTTCAGATTGTAATTCACACGGTTTTTGATGACAACACCCATGTATTTGAAGCCATGTATGCAGGTGCCAATGGCTACCTGCTCAAGAAATATGTTTCAGACAAGCTGATTCAATCTATACGGGAGGTGCTGGACGGGGGGTGCCCCGATGAACCCTTCCATTGCCCGGATGGTGATCTCCAATATGCAAAAAGGGATTCCCATTGCAGATAATGATTACCAGCTTACCAACCGGGAGAAAGAAATATTGCAATTGCTCTCCAGGGGTAATAGTTTTAAAATGATCGCTGTTGATCTGTGCATCAGCCTGGATACTGTACGTACGCATATCAAACGCATTTACGATAAGCTGCATGTACGGTCGCAAATAGAAGCCGTAAGTAAAGCGATCAGTGAAAAGCTGGTATAGATTTTCCGTTACTTAGTTATTCTGTTGTTATTTAATTGTGGCTTGTATCACATCATCAGGGTATTGTTTAGGGTGTAAACTGATTGCATCTTTAGAAAATTAAATTTTCTTTAAAAATTTCCTGATGAGATATAAAATACCTGTCTTTATAATTTTCTTTTTTTCATTGGTGCTCACACATGCACAGAATGTTGGCATAGGTACCGAACGGCCGCTCAGCAAGCTGCAGGTAGATGGTAGCTTTAGTGCAAGATCTTTATATTCCTTCAGCAGTAGCTCACCCACTGCAGGGCAAACGTACAGTATGATTAATGGAAACACTGTACAAATCCCGGACACCGACAGTGTAGCCCGCCTCTACGATCACGGTGGTATGGCAGGGAACTACTTACCCAACCTTACCGGAAATACGCTTATAAATTTAAATGGCACTATTGACAGCTACATGGAAGCAGTGATTGAATCAGTAAACCTTGGTACCGGCGACTCCCTCATTATATATGATAATAGTTATGCTTCGCCTGGTGAGGTATTGCTGGCAGTAGGCAATGGTTATACGGCAACCAATCTCAGCCTGACTTTCTCCTCTAATGTTGGATACTGCTCATTCAAAAGCAATGCTGATGCTTCCGTAGGATCAGGTTTTTCCATCTTATTTACCCGGAAATTCCCTAAGCTCACTTTTCTTGATATTGCAAACATTACTCAAAAAGCCATGACCTATAGTCCCAATTTGGCTGCATTCAGGGTAGGCAAAATTTCAAACGCCAGCATCGGATGGTATTCTGTAGCAATGGGTCGCAATAATACAGCATCTGGGCAGGTTGCTATTGCATTGGGAGATAGAACTGAAGCAACTAATGGAAGTGCCACTGCTATGGGGAGTCAAACAAAGGCATCAGGGCAATATGCCACCGCCATGGGATACCAAACACAGGCAACCGATGTATATTCGACTGCCATGGGCAGAGCATCATGGGCAACCGGCAGTGCAGCAACTGCTATGGGAGAACGTACAACGGCATCCGGTACAGCGGCTACATCAATGGGATATTATACAGTCGCATCAGGGGAATCTGCTACGGCCATAGGAGATGGTGCCCTTGCATCCGGTGTCACTGCAATGGCATCAGGATACTATACTGTTGCGTCGGGCAGGTATGCCACTGCAATGGGTGCAGAAACGCATGCAAATTCCTATGCGTCTTTAGCTATAGGAAGGTTCAATGATGCACCTGCATCAAGTGCCAACAGTTGGGTAAGTACAGACCGAGCATTTGTAATTGGCGACGGCACTTCCGATGCAGCCCGTTCAAGTGCTTTCATTATTTACAAAAACGGCAATGGCTGGATGCAGGGTGCACTCAGCCAGTCAAGTGATGCAAGACTCAAAAAGAACATTCATAAACTAGACCAGGCGCTGGACAAAATCAACCGCCTTAACGGCTACAACTATTACTGGAAAGACGAAGGAAATATACCCGGCCTTCAAAGCGGGCTGCTGGCACAGGAAGTACAGCAAGAGATGCCCGAACTGGTCACTACCAACACAGAAGGTGAATTAGCGGTGAACTATAATGGCATGGTACCTTACCTGCTTGAAGCCATTAAAACGCAGCAGCAACAGATACAAACACAGCAAGAACAAATAAGCCTCTTGAAAAAAGATGTTGAACAACTAAAGCAAACTAAAAAGAAAAGTCGGAAAAAAGTTTATCGTTGAAAGCTGCAGCGGTAAGGTCCCGCCTCAAATTTGTTAAGTATTATTTTTCCATCACACCATTGCGGTATTGTTATTTATGGTTACAGCAATGAATTTTACATCTATTCAAAAACGATAATTATGAAAAGGCTGATTTTGTTTTCCTTTCTTTTGTTTTCAACTGTTTTACTATATGCACAAAATGTAGCTATTAATAATGACGGGAGTCAGCCGCATGCCAGCGCAGCGCTGGATATTAAAGCAACAGATAAAGGACTGCTGTTGCCGAGGGTGGCAAACCCGGCCGGTGCGGTGAGTAATGCTGCGGAAGGATTGCTGCTGTATAATACTACTACACAACAACCCAATTTTTTTAATGGAACAAATTGGCAGGGAATGGGCGGGGCATTAAGTGCCAGGTTTCCCAGGGCCATAGCTTTCCGGGGCGATGTAAATTCCGCTAATAGCCAGACCAATGCTACGTGGACAGTACCTGCAAACATCACCCAGGTGTGGGTGGAAATGTGGGCAGCCGGCGATGCTGGCCAAATATTATCTAGTGCTGTTGCATCAGATATGTCTGACCCAGCAGGTGGGGATGCCGGGGATTATGCCTCGTTGCTGCTGGATGTTACCCCCGGGCAGGAGCTTTCACTTAATGTTGGAAATGGTGGTAATCAGAATCGTTTCCAGGGCGGTAATACCCGTGTGGTAAATAATGCCGTTACTTATGAAGTAACCCAAAATTACACCAGCATCATTGTCAACAATTCAACATTTACACAGGTGCCGGGTTTGCTGCTGCATGTAAGTGGAGAAGCGGGTGAAAAGACCGCTCATACTTTTATGCAATCTTCTTCTACCTTATACCGCAGGGTTTTGCAAACCGGTAGGGGAGGGAGTTCCTATCCGAATCAGAAAGGCGGAGCAGGAGTAAATCTTCATTTCTACGGCACAGGAGAACTGATCCCCAGCATAGCAAATAAGCCCGGAGGAAATGGCGCCAGCCCCGGTGCCGGAGGTGGGGGTGGTTTAATACTAAGAAGTCTCGGTGGCAGCGGATTGGTCATTGTTCATTGGTAGGGTTTTGAATGTTGAAGTTTTTCAGGATAAGAGATTAGATAAATAAAAATGAGAATCACTGTCAGGGTTTTAAATCCATGCGGTGGTAAATTATTTCCGATAATAGCAGAGCCTCTTTATGTTTTGGCCGGATTCACCATCCAAGGTTACGCAACAATGTTTTATGGGAGCTAGCCCTGGAGCATCACATCATTAGGGTATTGCAATTACATATAAGTTCTTTATTTTTATCAAGATCAATCATCAGAAATTATAAACTATGTATATGAAAAAGATCCTCTTGCTGCTGCTGGTAATACTGTCTGCCACCATTTGTACCATTGCACAAAATGTAGGTATCGGTACCCCGGCTCCGGAATCAAAACTACATGTGGTGGACACGTTTAATATAGCCGACGGTAGCAGCGGCGCCTTTATCAATGTGCATAATGCCACACTTATGGCTCCCACCGGTACACTCAGCGGTATACGCTTTCGCCTGGATGGGGTGAATGCAGGTGCCAATGCCCGCTATAAAGGTGGAATATTTTTTGAGAAAACTGGAAGTTTTGGGGTAGGCAAACTTCACTTTTTGACGAATAGTCTTGGAAATAATAATAGTATCACTACAGCCGATGCCCGTATGACCATTGCCGCTGATGGAAAAGTGGGGATAGGTAACAGTAGTCCTTCTTTAGCACAGCTGGAAATAAATGGTCCTTCTAATTCTGCTTTACTTACAGTTCGTAATGGGGTTGATCTGCCGGGCATCAGTCAGTCTGTTCCTTCAAATGCATTTCCCACACTAGGGTTTAATTTATATTATAACAATTCCTATCGTTTTTTAGGCAACGGTTATGGAGCTAATATTCAGTATAATCCTAACCTCGGAGTACTTTCCTTCAGTAGTTCTCAAACTAAGGGTATCCCGGGTGAAACAAGTCTTTTTAATAGTGGCTCTCTCTTCTTAGACAGTAGCGGAAATGTGGGTGTCGGTACTTCTGTACCCAAAGCCAAATTCCATGTAACAACGGGAATGGTGATTGGTACCAGCAGTACCACACCAGCCACCGGTTATATTTTATCCGTAAATGGAAAGATCATGTCTGAAGAAGTGAGAGTGCAAATGGATGCCAACTGGCCGGATTATGTATTTGATAATAAATACAAATTGAAACCTTTAAAGGAAGTTGAACAATTCATTGCTGCTAAAAAACATTTACCCGGCATACCTTCTGCCAAACAAGTGGCAGAAGAAGGCCTTCACCTGGGAGACATGCAGAAAAGAATAATGGAAAAAGTTGAAGAGCTCACTCTCTATGTGATCCAGCTGAACAAAGAGAACCAGCAGTTGAAGCAGGAAGTAGAAACACTGCGTAAAATAGTAGAGAATAAATAACGCTTCTTCTTCATAAAAAAAGCAAGATGAAAAAAATTTGCATACTATTCCTGTTACTGGCAGGGCTACAGGCTACGGGGCAGGTAAAAATTCCGGCAGAAGTGGCACAACGACTCCAGGGGAATAAAAAGTTTACTGATTATGCCCGTGAAATGATGCAGTATGTGACCAGTAACCAATCTCGTTTTCCGGCGGGCTCAAAGGAGAGAACTTATTTTGAGAAACAGGAAAAAGCCCTGGCTCGTCATCTTTGGTATCTCGAAGGCAGACAAGAGGCGAATGGTGATATTGCTGAATATACCAGAAAAACATTCAGTGCTGTTCAACAATATGAGGCAAACAGGGCAGCGCAGCGCATTGAAGCTACAGCATATGGCAGTTGGAGTCTTGTAGGGCCTACCAATGTTTCCACCAGTACTGCGAATTTACATACCGGCATTGGCCGGGTAGACCGTATTGCTTTTCATCCGACAGACCCCAATATCATTTTCGCCGGCACTCCCGCCGGGGGAGTCTTTAAAAGTAATACCGGGGGTAACAGTTGGTTTAACTTAAATTCATTTATGCCCTCTCTCGGCGTTTCCGGATTAGTGGTAAGCTGGGCTGATGCCAATGATATTTATGTATTGACAGGGGATGGGGATAGTAATGCTGGTGATAATTGGTTCGTACAGGGATTTGATTATATCCGTCCTTCTATTGGGGTATTGAAATCTACCGATGGCGGAGCGACCTGGCAACGTACCGGTGATCTTGGGTTGACTGGTTTCTATGTGGGCTACAAGCTGGTGCAAAGCCCCACTAATGCAAATGTATTAATTGCTGCAACCAGCCAGGGGTTATTCCGGACTGCTAATGGTGGCAATACCTGGACATTGGTTTCTCCAAACAGCAACCGGTATTATGATATAGAATGGAAACCGGGCAGTAGTACAACAGTGTATGCATGTACGGGAGGTGTCTTTTACATATCAACGGATGGAGGAGTCACATTTGAAAACAGTAATGCAAATTTTGATTTTTCATTATATGGGCAGCGTACAGCAATCGCTGTTACACCCGCAAATGCTAATTATGTATATGTATTTGCAAATAATGGTGGGGCTAATGTAGGCGTTTTCAGAAGTACGAATAGCGGTACGAGTTTTACAAGAAGAAGCAATTCCAGCACTATTACGGTAGACTCTGCCCCCTATATGCACAATATTGCTGTGGCTTCAGATAATGTGAATATTGTTATTACAGGTGAATTAGAAATATACCGTAGTACCGATGGAGCTTCTACTTTTTCACTCTCTAATCAACGGGGTGATGCCACTCAAACAGACTATGCACATGATGATATACATGAGCTGGCATATAATCCACTGGATCATTCACTTTATGTAGGTTCGGATGGTGGTGTTTATAAAAGCACCGATGACGGAGTAACTTATGTGGCCAAGTACACAGGAATGAGCAATACACAGTATTATCATTTTGATGTGTCTGATACAGATGAGAATTATATTTTTGGCGGGGCGCAGGATAATGGAGGGCACTACCGCAACGGAGCTACCGCTACTTTCCAGCATACAATCAAGGGCGATGGTTATGATGTGCGTTTTTACAATGGCTCTACCAGCCAGGTTTATTTATCGGTCAATAAAAAATTATTCCGTTCCAATGCTACTTTGACAGACTGGACTGAAATGCCCGGCATGACGCAAGACTGGTATAAAACAGTTGCCATGTCCTATTCCAGTAATAATATTGTTTTTACGAGCAGCGACCCCGTCTATCGTACCACTAATTCAGGAGCTGGCTGGACTAATATAGGAGCCAATGGACGATGGGCAATGGTAACCTGCCCAAGTAACAGCAACCGGGTTTATGCTGCTGGTGGAGATAGTTGGAATGATGGTGGTACGCAAGCCGGAAAGAAACTATTCCGCAGTGATGACCAGGGAGACACCTGGGTAGAGCTCCAGGAAAATACTGGTTTTCCGGAAACTATCACCAAGATCACCGGTATCGGTGTTGATCCGGGTAATTCACTTCGGTTATGGGTTACCATGGGTGGCTTTACCGATGGTGAAAAGGTTTATTACAGCAATAACGGGGGCGATACCTGGGTCAATTTATCAGGTACGATACCTAATGTACCCGTCAATTGTATTACGATTGATGCAAACCTGGATGCCTATATCGGTACGGATGCAGGTGTTTTTTTCAAAGGTGCACTAATGCCCGACTGGCAGCCGTTTTACAATTTTTTGCCACGGGTACCCGTCACTGAATTGCACATAAGAAATGGCAGGATCTATGCATCTACTTTTGGCCGTGGTATCTGGAGGTCAGATACACATGGGGATTGCCCGCCATCCATTAATTTTGTTGGTAGCCTGCAGGGAGTAAAATTTTATGAAGCACTTGTTATTAATAGCGACAATACATTGATTGGTGGAGCAGGCACAGAAATTTTCCTCCGGGCACAGGATTATGTGTCATTGACAGAAGGCTTTCTTGCCAATGCCAGTACCGGTGAAAGCTTCCGGGCATGGATAGGTAATTGCGCTTCCGGCGGAATACCGACAATGCGTAACAGCGATATATCCGGTTGGCAGGCTGCCCGTTCTAACAGCAACAGGTTAGCAAAAAAAGAAGAAGGAGATGAAATTACTTATTCGCTGGATATGCCTTTTGACGGGAAGGCCAGTCTTTTTTTAATGGATGCGGATGCCAAACCCAAAGAAGTACTGTTGCTGAACCGTATGCTGAAGAAAGGTATAAACGCAGTGTCCTTATCAAAAACAGAACGACAACCTGGGACAAGGATGGTACTCTTTATAGACGGTCAGTTGGAAGGCGTTATTGAATAAATGAGATAGATGAATGGAATATTATCAGCGAACTAATCGTAACAACGACCTTCAATTATTTAAAGAAACGGGATATTGAAATCGTTGGATTACCTAAGGGATAATAGCGTATGGGTTTAATTTTATATTAATGAATTGAAAGAGTTGCCGGCTCAATTCACAAGAAGTAAAATCAGGATATTTTAAGATTTCGGTTTATTCATTAATTCTTTCATTACCTCTTCTTTCTTGCGGCGGGATACAACTATATTACTGCCATCTGTCAGCCATAGCAAACCTTCTTTGTCTAAATGCCTGACAAATGTTTTATTGACAAGGTGTGATTTATGCGCTCTCAGGAAACCGTATTCACCAAGTATCTCTTCATATTCTTTGATGGTTTTTGATACCAGCAATGGTCTTCTGTCAGGGAAAAAGAAACGGGTATAATTGTTTTCACCTTCGCAACGGATAATAGCAGCAGGCTCAAAAAAGAAAACACCTTCCATAGTGCTCAGGGCCAGTTTAAAGGAGGAGGCATCTTTTTGCTGCAGATTATTGATGAGATTTGTTACCAGCTTTTCCTGTTGCGGGGGATATTCTTTTTTTACGATGTGACGGTTTACAGCATTTTGCAGGTCTACAATGTCTACCGGCTTTAATAAATAATCCAGTGCACTGAAGCGGATAGCTTTTATGGCATATTTATCATAGGCTGTAGTAAAGATGACGTCAAAATCCCAATGACCGATCCGGTTCAGCAGGTCAAAGCCATTCATATGGGGCATCTCAATATCGAGCATCAATAAAGTAGGTTTGAAAACAGGAATCGTTTCCAGGGCTTCTTCCGGTGAAGCACAGGTTTTGATTTCCTTGTTACCAGCAATATATTTTTCTATCAGCATTTGCAGGATATTCCTGGCAGACGGTTCATCATCTACAATCAGAATTCGTATCATGGGGTTGTAGTTTTTTTAGGTAAGGGTATATTTATTTCCACTTTTGTACCGGAATTGTTTCCTTCCCCGTCAAAGATGTCTTCTGTTTTTATTTCAGCACCTGTAAAACCTGTTTGTTGTAATGCCTCAATTCGTTGCAGTGCAAGCTGGGTTCCTTTTGAATCAAAATGATGGGCTCCCAGTTTCCGGGCTTTTATTTCAGCAGCTTTTATCCGGCCCACAC
The DNA here is from genome assembly GCA_016719165.1 of Chitinophagaceae bacterium. GTDB lineage: Bacteria > Bacteroidota > Bacteroidia > Chitinophagales > Chitinophagaceae > JJ008. Next base: position 311,518 of record JADKAJ010000004.1, read on the forward strand.
CATTGTCTTCTACAAAACAACGTAACCGGTTATTCTCTTCTATAAATGAAACTGCCAGTTTTTTATCTCCTTCTTTATGCATCAGCCCATGCCAGATGGCATTTTCAATAAACGGTTGCAACAGCAGCGAAGGGAATAATACAGTGTCGGCGTCTATTTTTTCATCCACCCGGATAGTATAATGAAAGGACTGCTTAAACCGGAGTGATTCCAGTTCTAAGTAAAGCTGGTTCATTTCAATTTCATTTCTCAGGGGGATCAGGTTCTTCTCCGAATTATTCAATACCAGCCGGAGTAATTTGGAAAATTTTGACAGGTATTGGTAAGCAGCTGTATAGTTTTCTGTGATGATCAGTTCCTGTATCGCATTCAGGCTGTTAAATATAAAATGAGGGTTCATCTGAGCCCGGATGGCTTTGGCTTCCAGCTCTGCCATCTGTTGCCGGATCGCTGCTTTGGTTTTAAAACTTCGCATCCGTAATTTGAAAATAGAAAAGATGACAGCCGTTATCATTGATAATAGTATTACCCCGAACCACCATGTTTGCCAGAAGGGCGGACGAATAATAAATACATATTGCAGGGGCTGGCTGGTCCACACATTATTATTATTACAGGCTTTTAGTTCAAAGGTGTAAGTGCCGGCTTGTAAAAAATTAAAATCAACATTCCGGTTATTGGTATATACCCAGTTACTGTCCAGCTCCTTTAAACGATAGGCATACCGTATTTTGGAAGGATCAGTCAGGCAAATAGCCGTATAATGAAATTGTATTGAATTGTGATCATATGAAAGTACAGGCGACTTTATGTTGAAAAAATTTCCGGTAGATCCGCTTACAGCAATAGTATTAATGAGAAGAACAGGAGGAAGATCATTGCGGCTGATGCTATCGGGATGAAATGAAACCAGGCCCATCGATGTAAGTCCCCAGATAGTACCATTCTTTTGTTGTTCCAGTTTCAGTGTTTGATAGTAGGAAGAAAGCAGCCCGTCTTTCTCATTATAAGTGATGAGTTGTTCATCAGCACCCGGGTTGATCAATACTGAAAAACTCATATAATCACCCCACCAGATATTATCATTTTTATCTGCCAGTACAGATAGTGCATTATCGGAAGGAAGACCGTTGTGGCTATTGTATTGTTTTTGTAAAACAAGTTTTTCGCCCTGGTACCTGCATTGCAGCAAACCTTTGCCCTGCGTAGCTACCCATATATTCCCCTTAGTATCGCTGATGATCTTATTGATGTACAGACTTTTTACCGGCATGTTTATGATCGAATCATCCACCAGGTTTCCATTGCGGAGGGAATACAATCCCTGGCTTCCATAAAACCAGTACCCGGAACTACCGGTTTGAAAACAACCAAATAATTCGGGTCGTCTTGTAAATTTTTTTTGAAACGGATAATGCGCTGTCATAGGTTCTGCCGCCATCGGATCAATAAGGGTAACACCATTTTCAGTGCAGGCATATAGTTTTCCATCCGCTGCAGGATAGAGTGCTTCGCAATTATTATCTTTTAAGAACCCGGTATTGCTCCAATTGGTCAGCTTTTTATTTTTAAACCGGCTGATACCCTGGTAACCGCTGCCTGCCCATAATCCACCTTCCGCATCCTCATACATACACATCACTTCTGCAAGGGGGAATAATGCCGGCATTGTTTTATTGGTAACAATGGAATCTTGTTTCCTGGTAAATACAATTCCACGGTTACTGCCAAATAACAGTTCACCCTTCTTCAGCTCCAGGAAAGAAAAGGTTTCTTTTTGATCAGTCTGTAGTAAAGGGTATTGCCGGAAAGGGTTTTTTCTGAATTTTTGTAAGCCTTCCCAGGAACCTACCCAGATATTTTCCTCTGCATCTATCAATGCCGCCACTCCATTATTGGTAATATTTACGAATGAAATAATGGGATGTACGAGGCCTTCTTGTATTCGGCCGACACCATTGGTTGTTAGCGCAAAAGGCTTTTGCCTGTTTGTAAAAACCATTCTGCCTATAAAGTCCTCGGTGAAATGGCTGCCTGTTTTCCCATTAATCAGTTGCATAGGATGCCCATCCAGGCAGTTCCAGAAAATACTATCCGGCGAAATCGCCGCTACAGAAAGAACAGGCTGGAGGGGATTTGGGTTGGTCCATATTTGTTCGTAAGTGTTTTTGTCAGCAGTAATTTTAAAAACGCCGTCATAAGAGCCCCAATATATATTTTGCCTGTTGTCTGTGGCAAGGCTAAAAACTCTTTCGTTGAAAGAAGCAAAGGGTGATAGTGAGAGAGTGGTTAAATTAGTTTTATTCAATTTTTCAACCTGGGATGCAGTTATTTTATACAAAGCATTCAGGTCACCTGCCCACACATTACCTGTTGCATCTGTAAGTAAAGCTTCTACTGCCAATAAGGTTTTATTTTGCAGCTCTACCTTTATTATGCTATCTCCTTTGAAATAAAATAGTCCTTTATCGCCGCCCAACCACATACCATTTAATTTATCCTGGGTGAGGCAAAGGATCCGGCCGATTGATTCATTCCCTGATGTATACTGGTAATTGGTAAAACTATACCCGTCATACACACTTACCCCTAACTCTGTACCGATCCAGAGCATCCTGTCGCTGCTTTGCGCCAGTGCATATACTTTGGATGACAAGAGTCCGTCACGGGTGCCAAATGTTTCTAACCTGTATTGCGATGATTGCGTAAAACCGGTAGCCGGCAATACAGCAGAAAGCCAAACGATCAATATGTACCGGGTGAGTACCATTTATGAAGTAAAAATATACATCCTTTTCCCGATTGTTTTGCCATTCACTCATTATAACTACCGTTGCCTAATTATGAAGCCTGGCTATGCCATTCGATAATTGGTTTGCCCCGCTGGCTTTTTAGGTGATGGACAGACAAGTTACCCCGAATAGATTTACCTCCTGAAAGCCCCCACATGACTGAAACCATATTGATAGCAGAAAAAATAAATGAAGTGCGGGAAGAGATGCGGAAAACAGGTACGTGGAAAAACAGGTTACCGGAATGGGTCAAAGAGTTTGGGAAAAGAAAGACGGGTGCCGGTGACGATTTCAGTGAGTGGCTGCAATTTATTTACCTGCCCAATATGCTACTGGAAATTGAAAACAAACAACAGCTCCCTGAAAAAATATTTATCGTACCGCAGGCTGTGCAATTTTTGGGAAGTGATATTCAAAAAGGGAAGCTGCTGCAGTTATTAATAGAGTTAGATTCTTTATCATAAAGTATAATTATAAGTAATGAAAAAAGCAATTATCTGCGTACTGATCATAGTACAGTGTTATTTAACAACAGCCCAAACTGTAGGCATTGGTACTACTACTCCCAATGCATCCGCACAATTGGATATAGTCAGTACCAACAAGGGGTTACTGATACCCCGGATGACGGCTGCGCAGCGGGCAGCCATTGCATCTCCTGCAATAGGATTAATGGTATATGAAACGACCACGAACAGTCTCTGGCTTTTTAATGGTACGGTATGGGTACAGCAAAGCTCAGGTGGTGTTTCTCCCTGGGCGGTATCGGGTGATAACATATATAATACCAACAGCAGGAATGTGGGTATTGGAACCAATACACCTTCATCAAAATTTAGTGTAGCGGGAAATCTATTAGTTACAGGCGGTGATATAAGTATCAATGATGCTTCCGCTACAGTTTTTCTCCGGGTTTCCAATTCTGCGAGGGCCAGTGTAGCATTAAGTGGTGTTAATAATGATCTCAGTATCGGCACTCTTGCATTAAATGATTTGGGGAAAATGTATTTTAAAACACAAAGTGTGAACAGGATGACTATTGAACCGAACGGAGATGTGGGTGTCGGGTTCACAAGCCCTTCTTATAAACTGGATGTTAACGGAAATGCGAGGACTGTAGGAAATTTTATTGCCGAAGATGGTTATATCCAGATAAAAAGTACCACTGATTCAAAACTCTGGAATATGCAGTACTCCAGTGGAACAGGTCGTTTGTTATTTCTGGAGTCGGGTGTAGAACGGGTGATATTACAAAATGGCGGGAATGTAGGTATCGGTGAAACGTTCCCGGCAGAAAAATTACATGTAAATGGCAACACAATGATTGATGGTGATGCGACCCTGAACACTGTAAATCCTACCATCCAGTTGCAGAACAGTGATGTCAATAAAGGGTTTATACAACTCTCCGGAGATAATATTCGTATTGGTACTAATAGTGGAAATACAGTCGGCAAGTTTGTCATCCGCACCAATGGAGGTGACCGGGTTTTCGTGGATGAAAGTGGCAATGTTAATATCGGTTCTCAAACAGATGCACCAGGTTATAAGCTCAGAGTAGACGGGAAAATGATATGTGAAGAAGTAAAAGTAAAATTAAGTACGGCCTGGCCGGATTATGTGTTTGATGATAAGCATAAGCTGATGACCATTGGTGAATTATCGAAGTTTATTAGGCAGAATAAACATTTGCCTAATATCCCTTCTGCTAAAGAAATAGAAAGCAATGGTATGGAAGTGGGTGATATGCAAAAAAGAATGATGGAAAAGATTGAAGAGCTTACTCTCTACATCATCAGTTTACAGCAACAAATCGATAACCTGAAAAAGGAATCCAGGTAGTGGTCATTTTATTTTAAGTAAATAATTTATGAAAAGAGCTTGTCTTTTTTTAAGCATACTACTCATGAGCACCAGCCTGCTTTATTCACAAACTGGAACAGGCAGAAATTTTTACGAGATCAGCCGGGAGCAGAACGAATATTATAACAGGGTTGGTAAGGACAAGCCTGGTTATAAACAATTCAAACGTTGGGAGTGGTATTATTCCACCCGCCTTGGCGGGAACGGGCAGTTGGTAGATAACCATCAGTTGAACCAGCAGGCTGTTCGGCGTATGTCCCTGAGCAGCGCTTGGTCTGCGGGATTAACCAATGTTACTACCGGCAGTTGGTCAGCACTGGGTCCCGGTTTTGTAAACTCGGCAGATAAGGGAATTGGCCGGGCAAACAGGATTGCATTTCATCCCACCAATCCAAATGTATTATATGTTGCAGGTGCAACAGGTGGTTTGTGGATCAGTTCAGATGCTGGTGCTAACTGGTTTTCATATAGTGAAGGTATCCCGAATATGTCGCTCAGCGGAGTGGCCGTGGATTACACTAATCCCAATATCATTTATATTTTAACGGGTGATGCGGATGCAGCTTTCAGCGGTGCCAGGGGACAATTTGCCTATGGAAAAACATCAACAGGTGTTTTAAAATCTTATGACGGAGGATTCACCTGGCATCAAACAGGACTTAAGTGGGGTGAAACGGCAACGGGCAATTATCTTGGGTATAAATTAATGATGCATCCCGCCAACCCTCAAATATTATTGGTAGCAACAAACGATGGGATATTCAGAACCACGGATGGAGGCAATACATGGACACAGTCAAATAACAGCCAGGTGGTTTATGATATGGAGTTTCATCCATCCAATTCTTCTATAGTATATGCTTCGGCTACTGCTTCAGACAGTATAAGGGTATTTAAATCCACCAATAGCGGGCAAACATTTACTGCCACACATGCCATTGACCGGGAGAATGACGCTAATGGAAACAGCTCCGCCAACAGGTCGGCATTGGCAGTTAGTCCTGCTAATAGTTCTTATGTGTATTTACTGACAGGGCCGGCTACTGCCACCGGAGAGTTTCATGGTGTTTTCCGGTCTGTTGATGCAGGCGAAACATTTACACTCAGAACTAATACTCCAAATATTTTAGGGGGTAGTTCAACAGGTTCAGATAGTAAAGACCAGGAAGGTTATGATCTTGCGATAGCGGTTAGTCCCACGAATATTAACCAGGTGGCTTGTGGTGGCATCCGGTTATGGACTTCCACTAATGGCGGCAGCAGTTTTTCCTGGCAGGATGATAACGCAAGTGCATTTAGTTATTATCATCCCGATATTCATGATCTTACTTATCACCCTTTGAATAGTGGTATTTTGTATATGTGTGGTGATGGTGGTGTTTACCGAAGTACGGATAATGGGAACAACTGGACTCACGTTAATAATAACCTGCAGTTGACCCAGTACTATAAAATCTCTATTAATCCCAACAGTGGCCTCGGCGCCGAGAATGTAATAATTGGCGGCACACAGGATAATGGTACCAATAAAAGAAGTACAGGAGGAGGTGGCACTTTTTCACAGATACTGGGAGCGGATGGAATGGATTGTTACATTGACCCTGATAATGCAAACAGGTATGTAGCCAGTGTGCAGAACGGAAAGTTTTATTATTCAACAGATGCAGGTTCTTCGTTTGAAGTGGTGTGTGATGATTCAAGTCTTTCCTCTATCCTGGGGCTTCCGGTTAATTCCGCCTGGGTAACGCCTGTTTCAGAAATTACGGGAGGGTCTACCCAATTTGTTATGGGTTACCAACCCGCTGTACTGGCTACGAGGATCAGTGCCGGTGTATATGGGTTTACAAGAATTGGTTGGTCAGGCCGAACTTTTGTTAAAACAGCAAGGGGTAATGCCAACAGGATTTATGTTGGTGACAATTCTTATGGGGGTAATCAGCAAAACCTGGTCAAAACAAGTACCGATATGGGCTCCAACTGGAGTGATGTGTATAATGCTAACCATAGCGGAAGACCGGTAACTGATCTTGCCTTTGCTCCCAACAACGGAAGCAGAATGTGGCTGACCTTTGGCGGTTACAATGCAACCAATAAAGTGTTGTATTCAGGTAACGGGGGAGATAATGGTGGCAGTTGGATTGATATAACCGGATCACTTCCCAATGTACCGGTAAACTGTATTGTATATGATCCGAATGGTACATCCATCGATGCCATTTACATCGGTACCGATATAGGTGTGTTTTACAGGGATAATAACCTTGGTGATTGGATACCTTTCAGCAACGGATTGCCGGTGGTGGAAATAACAGATTTGGAAATACACCCAACAGGGTTGTTAAGAGCTGGTACCTACGGACGTGGTATTTGGGAGACCTCGTTATACAGCAGTTGCCCTACAAATATTAACCTGAACACAAGTAATACGTCCATTTATATGCCTTACTATTTCCAGGCGTCACAGACTATCAGCTCTACTGCATTTCATTTTGGGAGTGGAGCAAATGTTTATTACAAGGCAGGTACAGAATTGATATTAAGCCCCGGATTTATTGGTTCTGCACAGGGAGGTAATACGTTTGAAGCAGCGGTAGGCCCTTGTGGAGGCGGTGTGCCTAACAGGTCTGCACAAATGAAAAGAGGCGTACTTGTAGATTAATGACTGCAGATGTACTTATTAAAAAAACGGCATGGATGTATGAGCCATGCCGTTTTTCAAAGATTGAATATATCTATTACAATGTCTTCAACACCTCATTCATACTCCTCACTGCATCTGCACTTTTATTGAAAGCAGCTTGTTCGGCTTCGTTCAGTTTAAAGTCAACGATCTTTTCCCAGCCGTTCTTGCCGATAGTAACGGGAACGCCGAGACAAATATCTTTTTGTCCATATTCACCATCTAACGCTACGCAACAAGTAAATAATTTTTTCTCATCTCTTACAATGGATTCTACCAATGCTGCTCCGGCTGCACCGGGAGCATACCAGGCCGATGTACCGATCAACGCTGTTAAAGTGGCACCACCTACCATGGTGTCTTTTACAATTTTCTCTTGTTGTTCTGCACTTAAGAAATTAGTGACAGGAACACTGTTCCAGGTAGCCAGGCGTATCAGCGGGATCATAGTTGTGTCACCATGTCCGCCAACTACCACGGCATTAAGGTCTGCAGGGCTGCAACCTAAATGCTGGCTCAACTGGTATTTAAAACGGCTGCTGTCGAGTGTGCCGCCCATTCCGATAATCCTGTTCTTGGGTAAGCCGGTAGATTGCAATGCTAAATAAGTCATCGTATCCATCGGGTTACTGATCACAATGATGATGGCGTTGGGAGAATGCTTTAATATGTTCTCACAAACACCTTTTACAATACCCGCATTCACACCGATCAGTTCCTCACGGGTCATGCCGGGTTTGCGGGGCAAGCCAGAAGTAATAACCACTACATCACTGTTGGCTGTTTTTGAATAATCATTGGTACTACCGGTGATCTTGGTGTCAAAACCCAATAAGGTGGCTGTCTGCATCATGTCCTGTGCCTTACCTTCTGCAATTCCTTCCTTGATATCAAGTAAAACCAGTTCAGTGCAAAGTTCTTTACGGGCAATATTATCAGCACAGGTTGCACCTACTGCACCAGCGCCTACAACAGTTACTTTCATGAATAAAAATTTATAAATGGAGAAAATATTTTCGCCGCAAAGGTAGAGGAACCACCTTGTTTTTTAGGTGATGACGCTGTTTATTTTTCAAACTCCTGCAAAACTTTTTCCATCGGCAGGGTACCTTCAAAAACAGAAATAAGTCCTTTCTTCCGGTTATAAAATGCAAGGAAAGGCAGGTTGCGGATCATATAAAAGGTTGGCAGGAAGTAATGGGTGTCCTGTGCTACAATAATATTTTTATACTTCGCAAGCTGGTATGTTTCCCGGAAAGCCAGCATCCTGCTAAAAGTTGTATTGGTGGCCATTACTACCTGGATATTCTTAAACCTGTCAATTTTTGAAATCAAATCTTCAGTCTCCTGTTTGCAATGTTCACATTCCGGGTTGAAAAGCATCAGCATGATCGCTGCTTTTTTAGGCAGGTCTGCTTTTGTATAAAAACTGATACTGTCGGGGAGCAATAGTTTCACCGGGGGATAGGTTGGAAATCTTTTATAGGGTGGTTGTAAACTGTCTGATTGTGCAATGGCAGATTGAATGAAAAGAAGATTCAGGAAGAGGAACATGATTTTTTTCATGCCATAAAGTTAAGTGCTGTTCAGTCCTTTGTTAGCGGATGATAGTAACCACACCTTTCCTGTTGAGGCGGTTGCCTGTATAGTCAATAGCTTCAGCCATCCATACAAATGTGCCGGTAGGTTGTTTTACCCCGTTAATTTTTCCATCCCATCCTTTGGCAGGGTCCTGTGTCTGGAATACTAATTGGCCCCAACGGTTGAATATCCGGAAATAACGAAACTCCCGGATGCCGACAGGGATGGCACGAAGGATATCATTTAATCCGTTATCATCCGGGGTAAAACCGGAGGGTACATAGATCTCCGGGCCTTTATATACTTTGATATAAAGTTCATCCCTGCCTTCACAACCCTCGGGAGTGATACCAGTAACGGTATACCGCATATCAAACGGAAGAATGGCAACCGGGTTGGCAACTGAAGGATTATTGAGGAAAGTAGCAGGTGACCAGTTGTATTGTGTTACTCCCGAATTGCTTAATTCAATAGCAGCAAGCTGTATGGGTTGGTTGGTGGCAGCAATCGTATCATTACCGGCGAAGAGCTGAACGGCCGGGGTTACCGTTACTATTACTTCGTCTGGTACAAGTGAGTTGCAACCCCTGCTATCTTTTACCTGCAGGAAATAAGAAATGGTATTTGTGGCTTTTACTGAGGGAGATGGTATATTGGCAGCAGTGGTAAAATAGGTTGCCGGCGACCATTGATAAGTAACACCACCATTCCCGTTCAGCTCAAAAACTTTACCAAAACAAACTGCCACATCATCACCGGCATCCGGTAAAGGTGCAGGCCATACATTTATAAATATTGAATCTGTTTTTGTGCAAATGCCATCTGTGGCCGTTACATAGTACATGGTTGCAGTGACAGGTGATGCGAGTGGAGTTAAGCTGTTTGCATTTTGCAAGGTGGCGGCGGGTGACCACGCAAATGCAGTTGCATTGGACGTGGCTGGAACCAGGTAAACCGTACCCTCACAAATAGCAGTATCTGTACCTGCATTTACTGTGACCGTATTATTTAACGGGATAACAACCGGCTGTGAAGCGATGCAGTTATTGATGTCTTTAACAGTTAATGTGAAATTTCCCGTGCCAAGGTTGAAGCTGTTATTTGCCTGGAAATTAGTACCATCCAATGAGTATGAATAAGGCGCATTACCACCACTGGCCGTTAAACTGACCTGCCCGTCTGCGGCGCCGGAGCAACCTGCTGCTGTAATACTTGTATTATTGATAACAAGATCCGGGAATGCCTGGGCAATTGTAACAACTATGCTGTCAGTGCAGCCCGCATCGCGGACTTTTACAGTATAGGTGCTGGCCGGCAGGTTGATAAAATTGCTGTCGACCTGCCAGTTGATTCCGTCTATGGAGAATTGAACCGGCGCCTGCCATTCACCACCTGTAGATACCCGGATTGTACCGGTGGAAGCATTACGGCAATTAACATCCGTTTTGGAAAACAGTTGCGCATATTTCCAGCGAACGAGAACAGAGTCCATCGCATTGCAGGTACCTTCAGTGGCTGTGCACACATAGGTAGTGTTATCACTGACAGGGGTGGCTACCGGGTTACGGATAGTTATGCTGCTTAATGTAGGATCCGGTAACCATTGATAAGTGCTGTAACCGGCAGAGGCAATCAATTGAATTGAACTGCCTTTACAAATTACCGCCGTATCCGGTACAAGGGTAAGTATGTCATAATCCCTAAGTTGAATCATGGTGCTATCCGTAGGGGTACCTGCTGCACAACCTGCCAGGGCAAATACTTTTAATTGCTCAATACCTTCTGGTAAACCATCTATCAAAGGAATGACATTGACGGTAACAAAACTGTCATTGGCAGGAATAATAACACTTGAAGGCAATGTTTGCACATCAATAGAGTTGATGGCGGAACCTCCATACGATAAAGTAATATTTAACGGAAAAGGATCTTTTCGGGGTCTTGTTATATTAAAAGCACCTACTGCACATCCTTCTACCAGGTAACTTTCTCCGCCACCTGGATCAATTTGAGTCAGGTTGGTAATGCCAAATGTGTTAGATGTAAGGCTTCTTGCCTGCAGGAAAACACCCGTATCAAACAGATCATCTCCCACATCGGAAATAACCAGTTTGAGATGATACGTTTCACAAGGTTGTACCTGTTCTCTTGCGGTTAGTACAACGGTATGCCCGTCATGGGTGAAGAAAGTATTTGTCTGGTTGTCTTTATAATAAGAAATATTATTAGGACAAGTGCCCCCCGGTACATTGTTTACATTAAAAATGGAAACCGGTATACTTGTATTGGGTACCAGGGCAATATTCTTCAAACCCATAATACCCGGCCCGGAAATAAAAAAGGCAAATGCATCATTGAAATCACAAACAAAAGAAGGAGTGTATTCTTCCGAACTAAAAACATAGTTGAACCGGACACTGTCTCCAAGGGGAACAAAATCAAATTCAAGGATACAGGCATCTTTCAGTTCTGTTACAGGCTGTCCTATTGCATTGGCAAGGTCAGGATCACCAGGCAGGTTCCATCCATTATCAGCATCAACTGCTGAAGCTACAGCGATTCCATTGCCATCCACACCAAACTGGGTGCCCACTGTTTTAGCCCTTCCACTGGTTAAAACAATACCACTGTCAATACCAATATTCGTACGGCCGGCCCGGTTTAGAAAAAAGGAGGCCATCTGGCTATTACCGGTAAAACTTACATTGCTGATCGTAACGCCATCGCCAACCAACCGTTGTGCCAATGCCTGTATATTGGGGTGAGGTGTAATAATCAACTGGGCCTCAGAAATATAACTGAAGAAAGAACAAAGAATAAAAAGGAATAGCTGGTGCAGTCGAAATCTCATAATTCTCTTTGGCCTATTGCGAATATAAAACAATGGGGCCGGAATGAATGGCCACTACTTCAATAAAGGCTTCTGTAAGCTTCCTTTTGTTGAGAGACGGCCCTCCCTTATCTTTGCCGCCTCAAAAAGAAATACAAATGGCAACAACAGCAGATATCAGCAGGGGGCTTATCGTTAAACTGGATGGCAGTTTATACACCGTGGTAGAATTTGGAGAAAATAAAACAGCCCGTGCCGCCGCTAAAGTGTGGGCAAAATTAAAAGGGGTTGATAATAACCGCAGTATTGAAAAAACATGGAACTCAGGTGATAATATATATCCAGTTCGGGTAGAAAGAAAAAGTTACCAGTTCCTGTATAAGGATGATACCGGTTATAATTTCATGGATACAGAGACTTTTGAGCAGGTAGCCTTGCAGGAAAATATGGTGGATGCACCCCAGTTTCTGAAGGACGGCCAGGAAGTAAGTGTACTCTTCAATACAGAAACAGAGCTGCCCATGAGTGTGGAGTTACCCGATAAAATTGTTGTAAAGATTACTTATACCGAACCGGGTCTGAGAGGTGATACTGCAACCCGCACATTGAAACAGGCCACTGTAGAAACAGGTGCCACGGTGAATGTTCCCTTGTTTGTGAATGAAGGTGAGCTCATCCGCATCAACACCAAGACGGGTGATTATGTGGAAAGAGTAAAAGAATAAGCAAATGATTTTAGATAGAAAATGGCCGGAAATGCACAGTTTCAGGCCATTTTTGTATCATTTCGACCCATTTTTGCCCAAAAACAGCAAAAAATCATGCCTTTTCTCAATGTGATTTCCTTACCTTAGCCTCCCTTTCCAACAGGGTAAGGCTTTCTAAAACCAAAACATCTACTAAATTGAAACACATGGACTTTAAGCAAATTCAGGAGTTGATCAAAATGGTCAACAAATCGAATATTGGTGAGGTAACAATTGAGCAAAAGGATTTCCGTGTTACGATCAAACAAAAAGAAGATCATGTAACACAGGTTGTTTCTTCGGCACCAGTTCATGCTGCACCAATGCAAATAGCCGCACCGCAACCTGCTGTAAGCAGCCAGGCAACGGCCCCGGCAGAAAAATCAAAAGCAACTGAAGTACCTGCTTCCAATTTACTTACTATTAGAAGTCCGATGATCGGCACTTTCTATCGCAAATCATCACCTGATAAACCCAACCTGGTAGATGTAGGTTCAGAAGTGGCCACCGGAACCGTGGTTTGTATTATTGAAGCCATGAAGCTCTTCAATGAAATTGAAAGTGAAATAAAAGGAAAGATCGTAAAAGTGCTGGTGGATGATGCATCGCCGGTGGAATATGATCAGCCGTTGTTCCTCGTAGATCCTGCTTAATAAACGGAATAATTAGCCAATTTCATAATTGCTCAATACCTCAATTCAGACTCCTCTGTTTTATAAACCAAATATGGGCTATATGAAGAAGGAAGTATTTGATAAAAATCCGATTCTAAGATTGTCATTTGATTTTTCATTGATGGTAATCGAGTATTGCGAACTGCTGGAGGCGCAAAAAAGATTTGTCATTGCAAGGCAATTATTAAAGTCCGGAACTTCAATCGGGGCAAATGCCATGGAAGCGCAAAACGGTGAAAGTAAAGCTGATTTTATCCATAAAATGAAAATTGCAGCAAAAGAGGCAGAGGAATCACAGTACTGGCTTTGGTTATGTGATTATGCAAAAAATTATCCTGATTGTAAACCTCTTATTTTAAAATTGGAAGAAATAAATAAGGTATTAGGAAAAATTCTTTTTACAGCAAAAAGTACCAAAGCAGCAGATGTAAAATAAGGCATTGAGCAATTGAGCTATTTTCAAATTATTAAATTAACCAGATGTTCAAAAAAATACTGATAGCAAATCGTGGTGAGATTGCCTTGCGGGTTCTTCGTACCGCCCGTGAAATGGGAATTAAAACAGTGGCTGTGTATTCCACTGCCGACAGGGACAGCCTCCACGTAAAATTTGCTGATGAAGCTGTTTGTATCGGCCGACCGCAGAGCAGCGATTCTTACCTTAATATTCCGCACCTGATGGCCGCTGCTGAAATTACCAATGCAGATGCCATTCACCCGGGGTATGGTTTCCTGGCCGAAAATGCCAGGTTTGCACAGATCTGTAATGATCATGGTATCAAGTTTATCGGCCCTACGCCTGATATGATCAATTCGATGGGAGATAAGATCACTGCCAAAGAAACGATGATCAAAGCCGGTGTGCCGGTGGTACCCGGCGGACAGGGATTATTACAAAGTGTGGATGAAGCGAAAGGCATTGCCAGGGATATGGGATACCCTGTTATCTTAAAAGCAACTGCCGGTGGTGGTGGCAAGGGTATGCGTATTGTATGGGAAGAAAGCGAACTGGAAAAAGCCTATGATACGGCCAAAGCAGAAGCAGCCGCTTCTTTTAAGAATGATGGCATCTACATGGAAAAATTTGTAGAAGAACCCCGCCATATCGAAATACAGGTTGCCGGTGACCAATATGGAACAGTTTGTCATCTCAGCGAAAGAGATTGCTCCATACAGCGCCGTCATCAAAAGCTGGTAGAAGAATCACCCTCTCCGTTTATGACGGATGAACTGCGTTACAGAATGGGAGAGGCGGCCAAGAAAGCGGCATCTGCTATTAACTATGAGAGTGTGGGCACCGTTGAATTCCTGGTAGACAAGCACCGCAATTTTTACTTCATGGAAATGAACACCCGGATACAGGTGGAGCATTGTGTAACAGAAGAAGTGATCAATTTTGATCTCATAAAAGAACAGATACTCATTGCGGCCGGTCACCGTATCTCCGGTAAAGATTATATACCGCAGATGCATTCTATTGAATGCCGCATCAATGCCGAAGATCCTTATAATGATTTCCGTCCTTCACCGGGCCGGATCACCACTTTGCACCAGCCGGGTGGCCATGGTGTTCGGGTAGACAGTCATGTGTATGCCGGTTATGTTATTCCGCCTTACTACGATTCTATGATCGGGAAACTGATCACCGTAGCACAAACAAGACAGGAAGCCATACAGACCATGTACCGGGCCTTAAGTGAATATGTGATAGAAGGAGTGAAGACCACCATTCCTTTTCACCTGCAACTGATGCAGGATGAACGGTTCCGCAGCGGCGATTTTAATACGAAGTTTTTGGAAGGGTTTACGTTGAAGTGAGAGATTTAGCCACGTTCAGTATTTAAGCAGAATTATAGGAATTCTGGATTTTGCCTGTTTGTAATAATTATTGCTTTTCAGGGTGCTTAAAAGGTTCTTTAATATCCAGCTTCTGCCACACTTACACAAACACTATTGTCAAAGCTATTTTCTTGGGGTTAAGTTAATTGTTTAAGATAAAACTACTTAAGTTCACTAAGTTGGCGAACTAAAACTTCGTTTTGATTATCTCCTTTAGTATTATAGTTCCAATTGTGGTTAAACTGTTTTATAACCTGTAAATTGGCAGTACTTGAAATTGTCAAACTATGAAACTTTGTATTTTTTAACTTCGCTTTGTCAATCTGCTCAACAATCTCTTTTGTCAATGCATCCATAACAAAGTCAGAAACCATGAGTACATCCGCTTTATTATAATCATTTGAATCAAGCATTTCTAAAGATTTCTGCAAAGCTGGGTTTGCATCTGTCCCGCCATTAAAAGACATCTCAAGAAATGTAATTAGCTTATCTAAAGAGGTTTGAAGGTCAGTAAGTTCTATAGTCTGGATTTTCGTAGAGAAAGAAATAAGAAAACACTTACGTTTTTCCCTCAAAGCGATTTTTGTTAAAGCAAAACAAATTGTCTTTGCAACTTGTTCAGGAATGCCTTTCATTGAACCACTAGTGTCAACACATATAATTATAGGTCCTTTACCATCTTCTTTATCTTGTACTTCTATTTGCCTAATAGTTATTTTTTCAGTAGCTGCAAATTGATTTTTGAAATCATAAGTGGTTAATTTCTTTTCCGCAAATTTTTTTAGAAAAATAGGTCTTGTTAAAGGATTAAGAAGTGTGGCAGCTTCAATTGGTAACATACTACTAATATCATCGCTTTCTCTTATACCAATTACTTCACCTTTACTTGCATGTCGGGGTTTATATTTGGGTTTTAGCACAACTTTTTCAATTTCTACCTCTTCAAATTCTTTTTCTGACTTTCTATATCTGCCTAGCATTGCAGCAAGTTCTTTGATGGCTCTATCATTTTCTAAAACATCGGCATATTTTTTTAATAACTCAAAGCCTGAATTTTTCCAGATGCCTTCAGACAAATCCCATAATCTGCCTAAATCCTTTGTAAATGGCTCCAAAAGTTCTTTTAATTTATTAAACTCGGAAATCTTTTGATAAAGATTTTCCATAAATAATTGTCTGGCTTTATCAATAATCTCTAATTCATACTTATGTTTTTTGTCAAAAAGTTTAGTCTCCCAATCCTTAAGAAAGTTGTTATGAAGGAATTGTGCATCAAACAGAATTTCTTTTGCTTTCGCCTCCGCAAATTGCTTATAATTAGTTTTATTAAAAGGGAGATGCTTTTCGAACTCATAAAATTCTTTGCTTTCTATGAATTTGTCTAGCCCATCTTTCAAATCAATTTTTCCTTTTGAAACTTCTTTAAGCTCCCCTTTTATTATTCGGTCTAAATCTAGACGCTTATCTAATTTTTTCAATTTTTTATCAAAAAAATTAAAATCTATTTCTCCATTCGAATAAATAGGCTTTAAATACTCTACGATATTTTCATACTTCCCGAAAAAGTCTTTCGAAGAAATTTTTTTTGTTTGGTTTAAAACTTTTTCTTCTTCACCAAAAGGATTTTGAACTTGAAGCAATTTATGAGTCTCCCTAGCCCAATTTGCGATGTCTTCAGTAATTTGAGTTGCTATTATATGATTTGCATTAGTTAGTTTTAGGAGCTCATTATGACTAATAATTTCTTCGATTGGAGTGGTTAACATTTCTAAAGAAGAATTCGAAGGAAACTTTGTCCAGTTCTCCTTATCACTTTCTGTAAGTTTAGAGAATAAAGCATCAATCAATTTTACCCTGTCTGTTGCGTTTCCAAAGTTCCCAAATTTTTCAAATGACTTTAGTGCCTCGTTTGCTGAGAAGTGTGTGCTTATATATTCTTCTGAAAAGGTTTGTAGCTCATCGAGTTTCTTGTCTACTGTATCTATTATGAAATCGTGGTTAACTGTATTGTTATGTGAGATATCATTTCTGATGTCTTTAAAAATCTTAAGAAGCGGGTGCCTAATATTTGTCCTTGCGATATTTTCACCTATTTTTTCTATTTCTCTTTCAAATCTACTACGCATACCTTTATCAACCTTAATTTTATCTTTCTCTCCTAAGATTTGTCTTAGCTCAAAAGATGCATCAAGAATAACATTGAAAGCTCTTCTTATTTTATCACTCCAGCCCATTGTAGTAAAACTTTATTTTTTCTACATCTAATTTTAAGTCCTGCAATTCTGCAATAGCATTATTAAGATTTTCCTCAACTATTTCAGATAGTTCTTTTGATACAAAAAGATTAGTTTTAAGATGATTTAATTTTTCATTTCTATGCTTTTCAATTATTGAAACCTGCTTATCAAGCTCATTGATTATTTGTCCAACCTCTGTGTCAAATGCCTTAATCAAACGAATATCAGGTTTTTTAGTTTTTATTTCTTTTTTGACAACTTTTTCGGTTTCCACTGAACAAGTTGACCAACTACTGTCTGCGACTAATATATCTGTTCCAGCTTTATAGGTTGAATAGTTTGTGTGGTGGGTGCCTTTTACATCATGAAAAGGTAATGATTGTTTATCTGTTGTAATTTTCTTGAAGTCGCTAATTTTTATCCAGCTATATTGTGGGTAGGATGTAAAACCAATAAGTTTATAAAAATCTTTATTGTAAACTTTGTTAACTGTAGCTTCGTATGGTCTTTGGTATTCAGTCTCTTTCTTTACGTCAGCTTTTAGTTTTATTATTTCATCTTTTGTTCCTTGGATATCAACTGTTAAACTATACCCATAACTACGAATTGAATCGGCAACAATATCTTCAACTTTTTGAATTTCATTCTCGTCAGCCCAAATACAGTCTTTGATTAAGAAGCAATCCATCAAATCAACCTCTTTTCTATCATTGAGGAAGGCAGATGTTCGGAGTATCCTGACAATTTTTCGCCATCTTCTATCAGACACATAAAGCTCTTTTTTGCCATCTGCTAACCCGTCATTTACTTCTTGAATTTTCTTTCGAATTACATCAATTACTTGAAACACTTCGCTTGGAATTTTCACTGCATCTATTTCCGTATTCCACTTTTGATATTCCTCATCGGTAATTTTCAATTCAGGTTTCACATTATCAACTGTCGGCTTTAAATCATCACTTATCATACTATTGAAGTTCCCTTCATCTTCCACACCTGAAATAACTAACCTGATTAGAAACCTATCCCATAGAGCATCAACACTGTCACCATGCCCATCAGTTTCTGATGGTAGTTCATTACTTGCAGAAATTAGTCCTTTTAACTTTACTTTGATTTCTTCCTTCCCATTACGAAATACTTTTTCATTTAGAACAGTTAGCAAAGTATTTTGAATTGCTGGCCCAGCCTTCCAAATTTCATCAAGGAATACAATTTCAGCATCAGGTAAATAATTTTCTACAATTCTTTTATAATTGTCATGCTGCAATTCAGTAACTGAAATTGGCCCAAAAACTTCATCTGGCGTACTGAACCGATTCATTAAGTATTCAAAAGATTTGGCATCTTTAAAAGCAAATTTTAATCTCCTTGCAATTAAGCTTTTTGCAACTCCAGGCAATCCTAAAAAAAAGATACTTTCTCCTGCAATAGAAGTTAGTAATGAAAGTCGTATTGCGACTTCTTTTTCAAAAACACCTTCGTTCAATGCTTCTAACAGTTTATTTATTTTTAGTTTTTGACTCATCTTTCTAATTTTTTTCATTTGCAAATGTAATATTTAATCTTCTTCCATACTAAGAATATTAGTAAATTTCTTTTTGTGTTTTTTAATACGTTTTGAATAGATGCTTTGTATTAGTAGTGAGTTTGAATATTTGGGTTTTGTCATGCCCCAATTTAAATGGAGAGCTCATTTAGGGTGACGCATAACGAGCAGGGCTTGCCGAAGTGGGGGAAATAGAATTCCGTCCGCCCGGCTAACTGAAGCTAAATTTATAAATAAAAGTTGATGATTTGCACATAGCTAAATTAATAACGTCCTGCTGGATATGAAGCCAAATTGAAAAACAAAAAGTTGAAACACGGCTTCCGTCTGCCCCCATTTTGGCAAACCCAATGTTGCCTGCTGGCCTTCGTTACGGGATGTCGTCACCAGTAATTGTTGTCAACGTTTCTTTGTCTAACGAAGCAACGCTTGCAATTCTATTTGCTTGTCTTTCTAAAGATTTTTCAAAAATGTTTCTTACAAATCTACCATTACCGAATGATTTATCTCTGTCGCTATATGCTTCGTCAAAAACCGTTTTGAGTTTTAATTTTGCATCGTCTGTCAATTTGTAGTCCAACCTTAAACATTGGGATTGGAAAATGTCAAATAATTCTTGCGGCGAATAATCAACAAACTCAACGTAACGATTAAAACGAGATTTGAAACCCGGGTTTGTTTCAATGAACGTATTCATTTCATTTGTGTAACCAGCAACCACTACAATTAATTTATCTCTGTCGTCCTCCATTCTTTTTATAAGTGTTGCAATAGCTTCTTTGCCAAAATCATTTTGGGTTTCACCTGCAATTGAATATGCTTCGTCAATAAATAAAACGCCATTAATAGCAGAATCTACTGTCTTGTTTACTTTAATTGCGGTCTGTCCAACATATTCAGCAATCAATCCTGAACGGTCAGTTTCTACAAGCTGCCCTTGTGTTAAAATGCCTAAGGCTTTGTAAATTTTTGCGACAATTCTTGCAACTGTCGTTTTGCCCGTTCCTGGGTTTCCTGTAAAGACGATATGATATGAAATACTGGAAGATTTTAAGCCGGATGCTTCTCTTGCTTTTTGAACTTTAATAAAGTTGATTAGAGTTTTAATCTCTTGTTTAACGCCGTCTAACCCGATTAAAGAGTCTAATTCCTTCATAATGTCTTCTATAGATTCATTTGAATTTGAAACTATTAAAGACTTGTTTACTTGTTCAGGTATTGGATTATGCGTTACTTGGTAAATTTCCTTTAACCTTCTTTCTTCATCCTTGCTAATATGATTGTCAGCTTTTGCAATAATATTTGCAAACCGATAAAGCATTGCAACATATTCGTCAAAGAAAGGATGGTCAACTACTTTTAATGCCTGTGGTAATGCAAATTTACCTTGAAGTTTTGTTCGTGATGAAACTTCATTGTTTTCTAAATGTGAAATGTCAATTTTTAAAGGGTTGTCGTTGTTACCGATGCCGATAATGACATCAGCAACACCTTTGTATAAACCTTTAGAATGAGAAAGTGCTACAGTTTCATATTCAGATTCTAAAAAATTAGCTTCGCTATTGCCAAATATTTGGTTCGTAGCTAAAATCAATCCGCTTGTTTCTAATTCGTCATTATCATAATTACCATCATTTAATGCCTTTGCAACTTGACAAAGGTCATAAGTAACACAATACGAAATAAATGTTGGCATCTCGTCTAAGATGTTCTGTAATTTTTCTATTAGTATTGTATCCCTTGAAAGTTTTTTAGTTATGCTTTTCAATTCTGATGCAAAGTCCACAAGAAGATTATAATACTGCTCAGTAAATTCGTAATTCTCAGTAGTTACGCTTGGATTATATGAATAAGCAGTTGAAGCAGAACTGGATTTTACTATTTTTTGAAAATTGTTGGCAAAATTTTCAGAAATTTCATAGTTGCTAATGTGATATACTGTGTCTATTCCATTTGAGTTTGAAAACTCAAAAAGTCCATATCTTACAACAGGTGTCTGAAAGTTTCCTTTGAACCGCATGTCTGGGCTGCCGTCTTTGTTCACTCTTTCCCAAACGCTATCTATAATTTTTGAATCAGAAGGAATTGAAATTTTCGGCTCAATGAATCGTTGTTGTCTAAAGTTAAACGACAGTTCTTTTATGTCGGTTAATAATATGTCGCCACTGTTTGTAAACTGCAATAAAAAACTTGGATAAAGAAATAGGTCTGGGCCGTTTAAGTTTTTTAAATAGAGAGCTTTAAATTTTGAATTAATAACATCAATATTGGTCGTTGAAAAGTTAACTTCTTTTCTGTCAACATGATTACTTGCGGAAGATTTTGTTTCAGTATTTTGTTTAACTGATACAACATTCCAGATTTTATTACTTCTGCTAACTTGTTCAAATAGGGTGATTAAATTTTTATACTGGGTTTCATCTATGTCCGTATGTAAGCTGTCAATGTTTACGGTTAATTGGTTCAGTAGGTCTTGTTGTTTATTAAGTTCCGCTCTTGTTTCTTCTATTTCAATGCCTATGTTGTCAACGGTTTCTTTTTTTGTAAACAGTTTGTTTAAAAAGCCTGATTGCTTTTTGAAATATGTATTCTCTAATGTTGTAAGGCTGGTTTGAAGAATAGCTATGCTATCTGTCAAAGCTTTCCTTTTACTAATTGTTTCTCTGATTTGCTGTTGTGTCTGTAGAATGTTATTTGGTTCTGCAGTTATCTGTGAGTTGTTGGTCATACTGTCAAATGTAGCAAAAGGGTAAAATATTTTATGTGAATTTAAAATTTCTTGTCAAGCTCTGCAAAGCATTAGGGTATGTCCGATAGGCTTGCTGGCAACATATAAGTACACGTAGTAGCTGGTATAGAATTCTATTGAAAATCAATCAGTAGTTATGCCAGCAACAATAATATTATTCCCTGTTCCTTGTATCTATCACAATCTTTTTGTTGTTAAAGTACTTGCCAACAGAAAGTCCAAATACTTTGTGCTTGATAGAAGGGCCGCCGTCACGGTTGCTCAGGTTGGCGGGGCTATGGGTAAACTGGGCAAAGATGAGAAAGCCATTGGCTGTTTCATAACCGAGTTGTGCCAGCAGGTTGGCAGAGTAGCGGCCATACTCACCCGGCCCGAATTTCATGGTCCGGCTCACACTGCCCCCGGAAATCAAATTGAATTTTTCTTTAGCTGATAACATAAAGTCAAGCGAAGGACCTGCTTTAATAAAAATATGATTGGGTTTGGGGCTCAGGTCAAATTGTAACAACGCAGCAATTTCGAAACTGTGAAACCGGGTGCTGTTGTCTGTTGCATTTATATCCGGCAATGAATTATACAAGTTGTAGGTAACATCATATCCCTTCATACTATAGTAGGCAGCAGGGGCAAAATACAGGAAGCCATCAAAAGGAACTTTCATCGCCACACCGGCATTAAAACCATATTTCATTTTGGTATCCTGCTTCTGATTCAGAATAGAATAATTAGCCGTGCTGGCCTGTGGCCCGGCAAAGATGGCTACCTGGTTCTGGCTGGCAGCAGTTAAACTCAGCAAAAGGGTAAGGGCGGATACAATACGTTTCATTTTTGAATTTTACTTTTCAAAATCAGTTTGTTATAAGCTTTTCGGTAAGGATTGCACCGCTGTCCGCAACGGCAACGGCTGGATAGGGCGGCTAAAATAACTATTAAATCCGGGGAATGCAAGTGAGAGGGGTTTTCGGTAGTGTCTCCGTTTGAAAAGTCTTGTCAGCCTGTCCCGATAGCTATCGGGATAGTCGAAGATGTCAGCCTGAGCTTGTCGAAGATGTCAGCCTGAGCTTGTCGAAGGCGATTCTGAAGCCGGTTTCGGCAAGCTCAACCTGACAGTACGTTTTCCCGGAGCTAACGCAGATCAGCGGAAAAGAATTAATATTTCTTCGCCGGGTCTTTCACATCCGTAGTACTGTTGTATAGCTGTGAATCTCCCTTTGGTATCGACAGGTTCTTCCAGCTTTTATTTTTAATGATCTTGGCCAGGAAGATGATCTGGCCCACATGATAAGGATAGTGTGCCAGTTGCCGGTTGATGGCATCAATAACTGTTAGTGGTTCTTTCCGGATCGTTACGGTTTTTTTCAGGTCTTTCTTTTTCAATGCTTCAACAGCAGTAAAGAAACAAGCCCATCCTTTTTCCCATAATTCCAGCAACTGCTGTTTATTGTATGTATGCACTTCAAATTCATCATCCCGCTGCCGCCATTCTTTTTCACCATCCTCTGTTAAGAAATTGGTCCAGCGGCTCAGCATATTGCCCGCCATATGCTGTATGATGACAGCAATACTGTTCGATTCATCATTCGGCTGGTAATGAAAATCCCATTCATTCAGCTGTTCAAATGTTTTATCGCCGAGGTCTTTATAATACTTCAGGCGACGGATCGCTGTTTGCAAAAATTCTTTTCCAGTACTCATAACATATTAAATTAACTTCAAACTTCAAACTTCAAACCTCAAACTTCAAACCTCAAACCTCAAACCTCAAACTCTACACTCACCATCCTTCCGCCGCATCATCCCCCCGGTTATCAGCAACGGCCTCAAATTTACCATTGGGCAATACCATTATTATTTCTGTTCGCCCGATACCACTTCGTTCTTTGCTGAAACTATAACCCATTTTTTGCAGTGCTTCCTTTACAGCCAGCGGAAATCCTTTTTCAATCATGATCTCATCCGGCAGCCACTGGTGGTGAAATTTTGGTTTGTATACTGCCTCTTCCGCACTCATATTGAATTCAAGAATATTGACCAGTGTCTGAAAGATCTGCGTGGGAATGGTTGTGCCACCGGGAGTACCTACCACGATATAAGGCTTATCATCTTTTAATACCAGTGTAGGTGTCATGGAGCTGAGCATTCTTTTACCGGGTTTGATCGCATTGGCTTCGCCGCCAATAGCACCATACATATTGGGCACACCGGGTTTGATACTGAAATCATCCATCTCGTCATTCATAAAAAAACCGGCACCGCCCACTACAGTCCGGCTGCCATATGAATTATTGAGAGTGGTGGTTACTGCTACTGCATTCCCTTCTTTATCAATCACACTCAGGTGCGTAGTTTCTTCACTTTCTGTTCTTAACACAGTGCCGGGTTGTACCATTACACTTGGCGTTGCTTTTGCCGGATCATAGTTTTTCATTCTTTCCTGCAAATACACTTCGTTGGTAAGCATATCCACCGGCACTTTGTAATGATCTGCATCGCCCATGTATTCACCCCGGTCTGCAAAAGCTCTTCTTTCCACTTCGGTCATTAACTGAACCGCCTGCAGGGAATGAAAACCCATGGCAGCAATATTTCTCTCTTCGATCATTTTCATCATCTGGTGTATCAGCACTCCGCCACTGCTGGGCATGGGCATGCTTACTATTTTGTATCCTTTGTATAGAAAGGAGTGAGGTGTTCTGAACTTTGCCTGGTAGTTTTTTAAGTCTTCTAAACTAATGATACCATTACCCCTTTTCATTTCTTCTACGATCAGCCTGGCGGTTTCACCTTCATAAAAACCCGCAGCGCCTTTTTGCTGCATTCTTTTTAACGTATTGGCAAGATCGGTTTGCAGCAGGGTATCGCCCTGTTTCCACGGCGTATTTTTTACAAATACCGGTGTTACTGTATTGTATTTTTTTAGGTCGTTCTGTAAGTAGTTAAGTGACCTGGCTTCTGATGCAGAAATAGTAAATCCTTTTTCTGCTAATTCAATAGCGGGTTGTATCAGTTTTTCAAATGCCAGTTTACCATATTTATGCGATGCGAAAAGGCCGGATACTGTTCCGGGTACGCCGGATGAAAGATGCCCCAACTGGCTTTTATCAGTATTGGCTTTTCCATCAGTTTCCACATACATATCCCGGTGAGCCTGTCCCGGTGCTTTTTCCCGGTAATCCAATGCCACTGTTTCTCCGTTGCTCAATCTTGCCACCATAAAACCTCCGCCACCCAGGTTACCGGCATTGGGATATACAACAGCGAGTGCCAGTTGTGTAGCAATAGCTGCATCTACGGCATTACCGCCCATTTTCAAGATCTCCACACCCACTTTACTGGCGAGTGGATGAGCTGATACTACAGCCCCGTTTTCAGCCACTACTTTTTTTACACCGGAATAATTATAGGCATTGATGGCAGGAGCCGCTGTATTCTTTTGTGCAGGCTTGCAGGCCGCCAATATCAACAACAGGAATAAAAACGCAGTAATTTTTTTTTGCATGTGGCAGATTTTAAAGTAAATAAAGCTACATAAACCGGTGCATTTAACTTCAATCAAAATTTGCGGTAATTAAAGCTGCCTTTGTTAACTTGCTGCACTAAAAATTCAACTATGTTCCGTAAGGCGCTGTTCTCTTTTATTGCTTTATTATTTTTACTGGTTTCCAATGCACAGCTAAAATCCCCGGAAGAATTCCTGGGATACAAAGTAGGCACCCGTTACACCCCGCATTTTAAGATCGTCAATTATTTTAATCATGTCGCAGCAAATGCTTCTGCCATGGTCAAATTGCAGCAATACGGGGAAACCAATGAAGGCAGGCCTTTGTTACTGACTTTTATTTCTTCTGCAGATAATATTAAGAACCTGGAGCAGATACGGATGAACAATCTCAGGCTGGCTAATCTTTCAAAAGACAAGATGGCTGCTATGGAAGAAAATGCACCGGCAATTGTATGGTTAAGTTATAATGTCCACGGCAATGAGACATCCTCTTCTGAGGCATCCATGCTCACTATCTATGAACTGGTAAACCCTGCACAACTAAAAACAAAGGAATGGTTAAAGAATACCGTTGTGATCATTGATCCTTGCCTGAACCCGGATGGCCGGGACCGTTACATCAATTGGTTCAACTCCGTAGTGGGTAAAACCTTTAACCCGCAGCGCCTGGCAAGAGAACACCGGGAGCCCTGGCCGGGAGGAAGGACCAATCACTATAATTTTGACCTGAACCGTGACTGGGCCTGGCAAACACAGCTGGAAAGCCAGCATCGTATTAAAATCTATAACCAATGGATGCCGCAGGTGCATGTGGATTATCATGAGCAGGGAATCAATGAGCCCTATTATTTTGCCCCGGCTGCCGAACCTTTTCATGAAGTAATTACACCGTGGCAACGGGAGTTTCAAACCACTATTGGAAAAAATCATGCAAAATATTTTGATGCCAATGGCTGGTTGTATTTTACCAAAGAAAGATTTGACCTGTTATATCCTTCCTACGGCGATACCTATCCAACTTATAATGGCAGTATTGGTATGACCTATGAACAAGGTGGTATCGGTGCCGGACTTGGTATTATTAATGAGGATGATGACACCCTTACCCTGGTAGACAGGGCTCAACATCATTTTACCACCTCACTCAGTACAGTGGAGATTTCATCTCTCCATGCGAATAAACTCGTAAAGGAATTCCGGAAATTTTTCAATGATGCTGTTAGTGCCGGCATGGGAGAACATAAAACGTTTGTAGTAAAATATGATGCCCGGCAACAGGAAAGGATTGAGAAACTGGTTGAACTGTTAGATAAAAATGGCATTCAGTATACAGCCGGAAATGGTGCGACATCCAAAGGAATTAATTATATAACCGGTAAGGAAGAAACATTTACAGCAGGTGCCAATGATATTGTAGTATCTGTATTGCAGCCCCGTTCGGCCATGGTAAAAGTTTTGTTTGAACCAAAATCTAAACTGTCTGATTCTGCTACCTATGATATCACTGCCTGGTCCTTACCCTATGTGTATGGTGTAAATGCATTTGTATCAAAAGATAAAATTGCAGGGGCAGGAAGTTATACTGTCCAAACTAAAGTAAATAATGCCGAAACAGAATATGGGTATGTAATTCCATGGAGTGGTGTAAAAGCAGCAAAGACCGTTGGTCATTTATTGCAGAAAGGAATACTGCTTCGTTTTGCAGAACAGGCATTTGAGGTAAACGGAAATAAATTTGACCGTGGTGCTGTTATCGTATTAAAAACAGCGAATAAAAAATTCGGAAAGGATCTCTGGAATATAGTGAGGGAAACAGCAAACGCTGATGGTGTACAGTTGTACCCGGTGTCAAGCGGTTTCGTAGATAAAGGTTTTGATTTCGGAAGCGATATGGTTCATCCGCTGAAAGCACCAAGAGTGGTATTAATGACAGGTGAAGGGATTGGCAGTAATGCTGCCGGTGAAATCTGGCATTTCTTTGACCGGCAGCTGGATTACCCGGTTACACTTATAAATAGTAATGATATCAGCCGTGTCAACTGGAATGATATAGATGTATTGATCATGCCGGATGGTAATTACCGGTTCTTAACTAACAAAGAAGAGCTGGAAGCATTTAAATCCTGGATCAATAAGGGGGGAAGAGTGGTGGCACTGGAGAGTGCAGTAGCACAGTTGGCGAAAGCAGAAATGGGTATCAGGCAAAAGAAACCGGAGGAAGCAGATAAAAAAGAAAAAACTGAAAACTATGATGCATTAAAAGAGTACCAGGCCCGTGAAAGAGATGCCATTTCCGGGTTCACACCCGGGTCAATCTGGAAAGTGAAGTTGGACAACTCGCATCCATTGGTTTTTGGGTACTCTGATTATTATTACACCTTAAAGATGGATGATAATATTTATGAGTTCATGAAAGAGGGTGGCTGGAATGTTGGGGTGATCAAAAAGGAAAACCAGGTAGCAGGTTTTGTTGGAGCAGGATTGCAACCCCGGTTGAAGGATGGTTTGTTATTTGGAGTGCAGCAAATGGGAGGCGGCAGTATCAGCTATCTGACCGATAATCTTCTGTTCCGCAACTTTTGGGAAAACGGAAAGCTGATGTTTTGCAATGCCGTTTTTTTAGTGGGTCAATAATAAAATAATTGACAGAAAGAAGAGGCTTTCTCAAAAGCAAACAAATTTGTCACATTGAGTTTATCGAAATGCGTACAAATTTGTTTGCCAATCATTGTTATATTTCGACAATGCTCAATATGACACTGATTGAGGCTTTTGAGGCAGCCTCTTCTTTTATATGGAAGGTTCAGCTTCTTTTTGAACAAACACTATATTCGCTTATTAAACCAATGTAATGAAAAGAAAAATTGTGACAGTGTTCGCTTTCCCTCTTTTATTTACAGCCCGGCTATTGGCGCAATCTCCGCAAAGCTGGTCTTCCGCTGATATGTACCAGGCACTCCGCAAGCTCAATGTACTTGGGTCGGTATTATATGTAGCGGCACATCCGGATGATGAGAACACAAGATTGATTGCTTATTTATCCAAGGACAAATTATACCGCACCGGCTACTTATCGATGACAAGGGGTGATGGTGGGCAAAACCTTATCGGTGAAGAACAGGGTATCGAGTTGGGGATGATCAGAACCCAGGAGCTGTTAGCTGCCAGGAGAATTGATGGAGGAGAACAGTTTTTTACCAGGGCTTATGATTTTGGTTATTCCAAAACACCAAAGGAAACATTTAACAAATGGGACAAGGAAAAAATATTGAGTGATGTGGTATGGGTGATACGAAAGTTTCAGCCGGATGTTATTATTAACCGCTTTCCTACTACTGGTGAAGGCGGACATGGACATCACACGGCGTCCGGAATCCTGGCGAACGAAGCATATGAGGCTGCTGCAGATCCCGGTCGTTTTCCCGAGCAATTAAAATTTGTTTCGGTATGGAAGGCCAAAAGGGTATTATGGAATACGTTCAACTTTGGCGGGACCAATACAACAAGAGATGATCAGTTTAAGATTGATGTAGGTGGGTATAATCCATTATTGGGAAAAAGCTATGGAGAGATCGCTGCTGAAAGCCGCAGCCAGCATAAAAGCCAGGGCTTTGGGGTACCGGCTTCCAGGGGTGAATCAATGGAATTCTTTAAGGCCACACAAGGGGACCAACCGGTAAATGATTTAATGGAAGGAGTGGAGCTGTCATGGAAAAGAGTTGCAGGTGCTGAGGCAATTGGAAAAATGATTGACAGCCTAACTTCAACATTTGATCTCCTGCATCCTGAAAGATCGGTGGAGGGCCTGGTTAAATTATATACCGCAATTAATAATCTTCCTGATAGTTACTGGAAAACACAAAAGGCGGGTGAAGTATACCAGCTGATTGCACAATGCAGTGGTTTGTTTTTAGATGTTACTACTACGGAACAGTTTGCCGTGCAGACTGACTCTATCCGGTTGAATTTTTCTTTCAATAATCGCCTGGGAACAGAGGCGGTGCTTCAAAAAGTACAGGTTGATAATTTTGATTCTGCTTTTTTAAGAACATTGGAGAAAAATAAGAACATTAATTTTTCAAAGACTTTATTTGTTCCGTCCACTAAACCTGTTACCCAGCCTTACTGGCTGGTGAATAAAATGGCAGAAGGATATTTTAATGTGACAGATCAGTTGTCTATTGGTCAGCCGGATGTTGATCCGGCTTATGCTGCTTTTATCCAGGTAAAAATATTTGGAGAACGGTTCACTTTTATGCGAACAGTCCGGTATAAATTCACCGACCCGGTAAAAGGAGAGTTGTACCAGCCACTGGTAGTTATCCCGCCCGTCATTATCACTCCCGTGGAGGATATGAAAATTGTAACTGGCGATAAAATAAACCTGAAAGGGTCTGTCACAGTAAGAGGCATGAAGAAAGGTTTCTCCGGTACGATGCAGGCCATTTCAGATACTACTGGAAAAGCCTTGAAGAATGTATTCATCAAAAACAATACGATCAGTATCAATACAAAAAATCAGCTTACAGAAGTTGATTATACCGGCGAGGCAGAAAAAAAGAATGAGAATATACGTTTTGCTGTTTCATCAGTCGAAGGGAATCATATAGCTGATGACAGGCATGAGATCAGGTATGATCATATTCCTTTTATTAATTACTTCCATAAAGCAGTTGTTGCAGTAAAATATATTGACTTAAAAACGTATAACAAAAGGATTGGTTATATCGTTGGTGCCGGAGACAAGGTCCCGGAGTCGCTTGAGCAAATGGGCTATGAAGTGATACTGCTGACAGATAAAGAACTTTCAAGAAATAACCTGGGACAATATGATGCGATCATTACGGGTGTAAGGGCTTACAACACTCATGATTGGATGAACAAGCATTATGAAAAGCTGATGAAGTATGTGAATGAAGGAGGAAACCTGATCGTTCAGTATAATACCAGTAACCAGATCGGCCCGGTACGAGCTAAAATAGGGCCTTATAATTTTAATATTACCCGTACAAGGGTTACAGATGAGAATGCAGCTGTTACCTTGTTAAAACCGGAACATCCCGTTTTCAATTTTCCTAATAAGATCTCCGGTGATGATTTTAAAGGGTGGATACAGGAAAGAAGTATATATCATGCAACAGATACATCAGGAAAATTTGAGAAACTGATTGGTATGGCTGATCCGGGAGAAAAGTCTGATGATGGAAGTTTGCTCGTGGCGAAATATGGGAAAGGTTGGTTTACCTATACCGGTATCGTATTTTTCAGGGAACTGCCTGCCGGTGTTCCCGGTGCATACAGGCTGCTGGCCAATATAATTGCACTGAATAAGAAAAAAGGATTTTGATGGCAACTAATTCTAAACCTTCTGTAAGAAGAGGAGAGATGGCTTTCATCTTTGCAATAATAATCGGATTGGTAATTGGCATCCTGATAAAGAAAGTGAGGATAGGTATAATAATAGGACTTATTTTAGGTTCATTAATTGTCTTTACGGGTTGGTTGCGAACCACCCGGAAATAACCAGATGCAAACACCGGATAACGATAAGGCGCCATTATTTAAAAGCTGGAAAGGCTGGTATTTGTTCGTCATCCTTTTCCTGGTATTGCTTATTGTATTGTTCTATTTGTTCACAAAACGATTTGCATGAGCCAGCTCGATTGGATAGTACTTATTGTTACCCTGCTGGCCATCATTTCTTATGGCCTGTATAAAAGCCGCACTTCCCGTAATCTTGAAGGTTATTTTCTCAGCAACCGGAGTATGCCCTGGGGCCTGGTATTATTGAGTATCATGGGTACACAGGCAAGTGCGATTACTTTTTTATCTGCACCGGGACAGGCTTACACCGATGGGATGAGGTTTGTGCAATATTATTTTGGCCTGCCACTCGCCATGATCGTTATCTGTATCTTTTTCGTCCCCATTTTCAGTAAGCTAAAAGTGTTTACAGCGTATGAATACCTGGAAAACCGGTTTGATGGAAAAACAAGAACACTGACATCATTTTTATTTCTTTTGCAAAGAGGCCTGTCAACCGGTATCAGTGTATTTGCACCTTCTATCATACTTTCCTCTTTATTCGGCTGGAACATCTATTATACCAATATACTGATGGGCGGGTTGCTTATTATTTATACGATGAGTGGCGGAGCCAAAGCGGTGGCCTATACACAACAACTGCAGCTGCTTATTATTTTCACAGGAATGTTCCTGGCCGGGTATATGGTAGTGAATATGTTGCCGGCTAATGTGAGTTTTGCAGATGCATTACAGGTAAGTGGTAAATTGGGAAAGCTGAATGTGATCACAACCGGATTTGAGAATGGCAAGTTCAACTGGAGTGATCAGTATAATTTACTCAGTGGTCTGATCGGCGGTTTTTTCCTGGCACTATCTTATTTTGGTACTGACCAGAGCCAGGTGGGCCGGTATCTTACTGCAAAATCATTACGGGAAAGCCGGCTTGGTTTGTTGATGAATGGCCTGGTAAAAGTGCCCATGCAGTTTGCTATCTTATTGATTGGTGCATTGGTATTTACTTTTTATCAATTCAATACTGCGCCTATATTTTTTAACGAGGTGCAGGTAAAGAAACTGGAGCAATCTGCCTACAAGGATTCCTTTATGCTGGTGCAGCAACAGTATGAGGCCATTACGGAAAAGAAGCATCAAATGGTGATTGCTTACTCAACAGCCACAGATAATGACGATAAGCTAGCAGAAGAATCATCATTAGCAAGTTTGCGCAGCCTGCAAAAGAGTGCAGACAGCCTGCGGGGAAAAGTAAAAGCATGGTTGAACAGCAAACAGGTGGGTGGTGATGGTAACGATACCAACTACATCTTTCTCCGGTTTGTGGTAGATCATTTGCCTGTTGGATTGGTAGGCCTGTTAATAGCCATCATTTTTCTTGCTTCCTGGGGAAGTATTGCTGCGGCTATCAACTCACTTTCCTCTTCCACTATGGTTGACTTTCACCGGCGATTTACAAAAAAAGATGAAACTGGCGAGACCGAATACAGGTTGTCTAAATGGTACACCCTGGCATGGGGTGTGTTTTGTATTGTCGTTGCTATGTTTACCTACAATATTGGTAATAGCCTGATAGAAGCCGTCAATGTGTTGGGTTCACTTTTTTATGGCGTTATTCTGGGCGTATTTCTCGTTGCCTTTTTTATCAAAAGAATTACCAATGGTAGTGTTGTTTTTTGGGCAGCACTGCTCGCAGAATTACTGGTACTGACAGTTTTCATTTTGACGAAGACGGGTGTTTTTAAAATGGGCTTTCTCTGGCTGAATCCTATTGGGGCTTTTGGGGTTATTTTCTTTGCTTTATTGCTTGAAAGAATATACAAACAAAAAGAAAGCCCTGCTGTATAAGCAGGGCTCTCCGGGGAATAAGAATATTGCAAAGCAATTATTTATTCAACTCTGCTAATAATTTTTCGTTCAGCGTTACATAGTCGCCATTCTTGGCTGCAGCAGCCAGTTCTTTTGATTTTTCTGCAGCGGCTTTTGCTTCTGCTTTTTTGCCCAGCTTGGCCAGGCAATTTGCTCTCTGGTGATGAATCCAGAAAGCTGATGGATTAAGTTCTACAGCTTTGTCAAACCATGTAAGTGCCTGGTTCAGATCTTTGCCATTATCCATATAATACATAGCAGCATTGAAATAAGGACGGTTATCCTTATTCATCAGGTTATCTATCTGCGCCATTACTTTTCCATCTACATCAGTTGTAATGGGCAGCGCTACTGCCGTATTTTCCCACATGATGTGCAGTTCACAGCTAGTTGGTTTTACATCGGCGAATTGCATGGTAAAAGTTTCTACTTTTTCACCCATTTTCATGGTTTTCACTTCCACTCTTGCCACATCGCTTTCCTGTTTGTAAGCAGCCGGGCTGGTTACATCCAATTGTTTGGTGATGATCAATATCCAGTTGTTTTTATCAGGGATACTTAACAGTCCATATTTTCCGGCAGGTACTTTTTTGTCACCGATAGTTACAGCATCACTGAATGTGATAAGGGTGGCATTATTAGCTCCTGTACGCCATACATTGCCAAATGGTACGAGGTCCCCAAATATTTTTCTTCCTTTCATACCCGGGCGGGAATAAGAAAGTTCAATAGTGCCAAGACCAAAATCCTGTTTAATGGTTTGGGTGGTACTTGGCGCCGGTGTTTTTAACTGGGCTTCAGCCATCAATAAGCTTACAGCCGCGATAGAGGTGAACAATAACTTTTTCATTTTATGCAATTTTTGAAATGCGAAGGTAAGCGTATGAATTGAATACCGGGAGGACAGTTTTAGCTGTTAGTGAAACAGCTGGTTGAACGGAATGGTAACGGTGGTCCTTCCGTTTTTGGCATTGCGCTTCCACTTCGGACCTTCTTTAATGAGGCGGATTGCTTCTTTATCACACTTTTTGCAGAGGGATTTTTCGACCCTGATATTAATAGGTTCACCATTCCTGTCCACTTCAAAAGAAACCTGTACCATTGCGGTATTGCTTTCTTTCGATTTAAAATCTTCGGGCATGTTCAGGTTGTTGGCCAGGTATGCATCATAATTGTCCCATCCATCAGCAGGTTCGGGTTCTTCCAGCTTAACATTATTATTTTGTGAACGGGCTGCGGCATTGGGCTTTTGATTACTGATCACTACTTCAGACAAACTTCTTCGGTCATCCTGCATCACTACCTGGTTAGTGGGAACATTATTGCGCAGCTGTATATTACTATTTTCAAAACCTATTGATCGTACCTGTACATTTAATAATGTATCCGGGGAAGTTAAATTGAAATAACCTTTTGCATCAGCATAAGTGCCTACATTATCTTCTACATTGGTAACATTGGCAAAAGGCACACCGGTATTAGAGGCATCTGTAACACGGCCACGGAAAATATTTGTATTGCGGTACTGATCTGCAGCCTGGCGGTTCATGGTTACCGCCCTGTTTACTTTTTGTTCATTGTTTTCCTGTGTTGCACTAATAGCTGCCAAATTTTTATCGGTATCTTTTTTAGCCACCGCCGCAGTCCTTGCTTTCACTTCCTCCTCAGCTTCCGATTTTTTTTCCTTCATGCTTTCTGTCCGAACCACATTTTCGCCGGGAACAATTGCCGGTTCTTCCCCAGTAGGTTTGTTCAGGTCAGTAGAGGCTTTTCCGGATGCGGAGGCAATATCATTGCTTGTTTCCCCGGTAGTATGAGCCGGAATCTTTGTATCATTTTTAGTAGCTGCAGTTGGCTGGGTTTGCTCACCTGTATTAGTGGCGACAGGTGCAGCGGCAGTTTTATCAACAGTTGCCGGCATCACAACTGAATCCGCTTTTTTTACCTGTTCAGTTTTAGCAGGGTCTGCTTTGGCTATTTCATCGGATTTTTTATCAAATACAAAAACATAAGCTAACACAGCAGCGCCGGCCAACAGCACTACCATCGCTGCTGCTCTTAACCAGGGAATATTATTTTTATTCCCGCCACTCAACGGGATCACTTTGGCTTGTCCTGTTTTTTCAGCCAATCTTTTTTTCAGTTCTGCAATATCTGCTTCTGCATTTACGCCAGTCACCGCATACCCTTCCAGTGCATCGGCCAGGAAAGGATCTTCCAGTGCTGCTTTTTCCAGGTCATGCATTTCTTTTGGGGAAAGCAGGCCTTTATGATATTTTTCAATATCAATAGCGGTAAATTTTTTTATGTTATTGTCGTTTGCCATACGGCATTACAAAGTTCTTATTTTTTTCGTTCATACTTCTTACTCCCTGTTCCCGATTCCTGACTCAGCTTTGTCCATACATATCTTCAGATTTCGTCTGCCATTCTGTATCAGGCTCCGTACCTGGTTCCATTCAATACCAGTGATATCCACTATTTCATTATACGATTTGCCTTCCAGGTAGAACAGTTTAATGGACTCTTTCTGCTCGCTTGTCAGGGTGCCGAGGCAGTATTCCAGTTTCCTGAAATTTTCCTCTTTTTCCAGCACACCATTCAGATGCACATTTTCCTCCGATTGCACAAGTTCCACCTTAAACTCAACGGTTTTCATGTTTTTTGGTGTCCGTAGCTGCATCAGGCAGTGATTTTTGGCCACCTGGTGCAGCCAGGCCCTGAAATTTTCCACTTCATGCTTCTTCAATTTGGTTACCAGTTCCTCAAAGATCAGCATCACGCTGTCTTTGGACCGTTCCGGTTCTTTAAAATACTTAAGGCAAACACCATAGACCAGTTCCATGTACCGCTGGTAGAGTTCGCCCAGTATGGCCATGTCGCCCGACTCTTTATACAGAGCCACCAGCTCTTTATCGGTTAGGGAGGAGTGAGATATGTTCCTGATAAAAGTCAACGGCTTAAAATTAGCGAATAAAATTTTTATAGCCCCTTATGCAATTCTAAAAATACCCGCATCAGGGTATGTAAATACTTTTTTATGAAACGAATACTCCTTCTCATAGTGCCGGTCATTTTGATCCTGCTGGCATTCCGGCCAATCACTGTCATAACTGTTACCGGATCAATAACAGATGATAAAGGCAGTCCTGTTGCCGGTGCTTCTGTTTTTGTCAAGGGTACAAAATCAGGAACCAGTTCCAAAACCGATGGTACGTACAGGATTGTAGTGACAAAGGCGAATGATGTGCTTGTGTTTTCAGCCGTAGGAATGCAAACACAGGAAGTAAAAGTAAAAGGCCGATCTATTATTAATGTTTCATTAACCATGGCAACAAATACAATGAGTGAAGTTGTTGTTGTGGGATATGGCAGGGCCCAGAAAAAAGAAATGACAGGAAGTGTGGCAACGGTTCATCCATCACAGCTGTATGGTTCAAGAGGCTACGATCAGCCATTACAGGGTAAAGTTGCTGGTATTTATATACAGGGAGAACAGGGGTACTATACAAATGATAAACCAGTAGAGGACTTTGAACGGGAAGGCTATGATAATATAACAGAAAATAAATTTTTAAAAGTGGCTGATAACCCATTGTCTACTTTTTCTATTGATGTGGATGCCGCTTCATACAGTAATATTCGCCGTTTTTTGAATAATGGTCAGTTACCCCCGGCAGGTGCAGTACGTATTGAAGAGATGGTCAACTATTTTACATATGAATATCCGCAACCGGAAAACAACGAGCCTTTTTCCATTAATACTGAAATAGCGGAGGCGCCGTGGAATAAAAACCATAAGCTTGTTTTAATTGGTTTGCAGGGCAAAAAGATCTCTACAGAAAATTTGCCTGCTTCCAACCTGGTTTTCCTGATCGATGTTTCGGGTTCTATGAGTTCACAGAACAAGCTTCCATTGGTGAAGGCTTCTATGAAAATGCTGGTGGACCAATTGAGGGAAGAGGATAAAGTTGCGATTGTAGTATATGCAGGCGCTGCAGGGTTGGTATTACCGCCAACCACTGGAGAGAATAAGAGTGAAATAAAAGAGGCGATAGACAAGCTGGAATCAGGCGGGTCTACTGCCGGAGGTGCTGGTATCAAACTGGCTTATAAAACAGCAAAAGAATATTTTGTAAAAGGAGGTAACAACCGGGTGATACTTTGTACGGATGGTGACTTCAATGTTGGAGAAAGCAGTGATGATGCAATGGAAAGGTTGATCGAAGCTGAAAGAAAAAGTGGTGTGTTTTTAACGGTGTTAGGTTATGGAATGGGTAATTACCAGGATGCTAAGATGCAAAAGCTGGCTGATAAGGGTAATGGGAACCATGCGTACATAGATGGAATCACCGAAGCAAAGAAAGTATTGGTGAATGAATTTGGCGGTACACTTTTTACTATTGCCAAAGATGTGAAGTTGCAGATCGAATTTAATCCTGCCAAAGTTCAGGGATACCGCCTGATCGGTTATGAAAACAGGATGCTGGCCAAAGAAGATTTTAATGATGATAAAAAAGATGCCGGTGAACTCGGCAGCGGACATACTGTTACTGCGTTGTATGAAGTGATCCCGGTGGGAGTGAACAGCAGTTTCCTTAAAAATGTGGATTCCCTGAAATACCAGCAGAATACTGAACGGCTGAGTAAGTCGTCTAATACGGATGAAATATTAACGGTAAAGTTTCGCTATAAAGCTCCTGATGGGGATGTTAGCAAACTGATTGTACACCCGGTTAATGATAAACAAATCCCCATTGCCAGAACATCCGACAATTTCCGCTTTGCAGCATCAGTCGCACAGTTTGGTATGCTGCTCCGTAACTCTGAGTTTAAATCTAATGCTTCCTATAATGATGTAATTAGCCTGGCCCGTAAAGCCAAAGGCTATGATGAAGAAGGCTACCGTTCTGAATTTATCAGGCTGGTGGAGAGTGCCCAAATGCTGGCAAAAGGAAAGGCAGCGCCCAAAGATGATGCTGATACAGAAGATGGCGAGCCAATGCCTGTCAATAAATAAAAATAAATAGCTAATCATTTAACAGCCGGTTGGTGATTCGGGGCTGGTTTCTACCGGCCCCTTTTTATTAAACCTGTTGCACTGAGCCTGCCGATGTGCGACCTAAAAACTAAGCTTATGAGAAAAATATGTACACTCCTTAATTTATGTATTACTACTGTTTGCCTGTCACAGGCTATTACTACGGCAAAAGTTATTACGTCAAATAATCTCACTACAACTACGATTGATAGTAGTATTAATTTACAAAAAGGATTAACCGGTAAAGTAACCGGTCTGAATGTACAAACTGTGAATAAAGATGCCGGAGGTGCAAGGATAACACTCAGGTGCGGCAGAACACATTTTCCGAACGAGGCCCCACTGCTTATCATAGATGGCGTTGTGCAGGAGCTTTCTATTTTGCAAGCGATTAATCCTGGTGCAATTAAAAGTGTTGATGTTCTAAAAAGTGCAGTGGCAACAGCCTTATATGGTCCGGAAGGTGTATATGGGGCGATATATGTGACCACAAAGAATGGGAATTGCAGAACCTTTGTTTTTAAGGATTTTCTTGATGGCAGTAAGATTGCCGGGGCAACTGTTTCCTTTATTTCTGCCGATAAGAAAGATATACTGATGTATGCAGCCAATGATAGCGGGATAGTGGTTGCTGATAAATTGAAGCCGGCTGTTCAATATGAAATAAAAATTTCTGCTGTAGGATACAAAAACATATGCGTCGATTACATAAATAAACATACCGGTTTGTATAGTGAGATATTATTATCCAGGAAAGAGAAAGTGTGTGATGAAGTAGTTATTACATATTTTGGACATACGATCAGATGTTATGGTAGTTGTTGTATAGCAAGAATAAGGATTAAAGGAGATTCAATAAATAAAAAGATAAAAAAACAGGGGTTCAAAATCTTTCCCAACCCGGTTCGAAAAGGCGGGGTAATAAATATTGAAATCGAAAACAGTAAGGAGGAAAGGCTTACTGTAAAAATGTTGGCATTGGATGGCAGAGTGTTGCTGGATAAATCAGTTCAGGTGTTAAAAGGTTCCGGCCGTTTTCAATTGGCTACCGATACCCGATGGGCAGCAGGAGTATATATTATTCACCTGGCTTATGCAAACGGGAAGATTCTTGCATCTGAAAAAGTAATTATCCAGTAAAACACTATTATGAGCAAGAAAATACAGCTTACCGTACCAACTCCCTGCCACGAAAACTGGGACGCTATGACACCTGTGGAAAAAGGAAAATTTTGCGGTTCCTGCCAGAAGCAGGTAATGGATTTCACTTCTATGAGTGACCGGGAGATAGCACAGTTCTTTAAAAAACCATCCACCGGTTCGGTATGCGGACGTTTTATGAACGACCAGCTGGATAGAGAAATGGAGATACCGAAGAAAAGAATACCCTGGTTAAAATATTTTTTCCAGATCGCATTGCCGGCACTTTTCGTTTCAAAGGTTTCCGCACAGAAAGTGATGGGCAAGTCCGCTGCACCAGATGGGAGAGATACATCGAAAGTGAGAATAACCACTGAAATGCGGACATTGGGAATGGTACTGCCCACCTGCATCAAGCCTGTTACCGGTGATACACTTATTACTGCAGTAAAAGGTGAAGTGACAAGTAAGCCTGTTGAGAATAACAGCCAGGTTGTTGGCGTAGTAATGGATGAAACAGGAATGAAGCTACCCGGTGTAACCGTAAGAATCAAAGGTACAAGGACGGGTGTAGCAGCTGATAGGTATGGCCGGTTCAGACTTATGGCTAAAACTGATGATGTGATAATCGTTTCAGGAGCCGGGCTTGAAACAACAGAAATAAGAGTCGGGCAAAATAAGGACCTGTCAATTGTAGTGAAAAGGTTGCTTATAACGGGTGGGGAAGTGGTAGTAGTAGCCGGGATGGTTTCGGTAAAAAGAACAAAGAAAATAAAGAAAACAATTCCCTTGTTGACACAAATATATAAAGACACCGCTGCTAAATTCTTTAAAGTGTATCCCAATCCTGTTCCGGCTGGCTCAAATATTTCCATAGAATGGAAACAAACCGGAGAAGGGTATTATTCACTGCAACTATTCAATCAGGCGGGTCAGTCTGTTCATCAGCAGGAAATATGGATTGATGCGGAAGCAAGACTGCTGAATATTGATTTTCCAGCTGTTGCAGCCGGGAATTATTTCCTGTCATTCATCAGTAAGAAAACAGGAAGGAAGTGTACAGAAAAAATAATTATAAAATAATTAAATATCATCTCCTGCTCAAAACTATCGTGATGATAAGTTTATTATTAGAAAAAGATTCCGGCTCAGGGCCGGAATGACTTTCTAAGTTCTGAAAACCGTATGAAACTGATCCGGCTTTTTTCGTATACATTCCCGATAAAGTTGAGCAATCAGGGTACCATCACTTCGGTTTGATAACTATCGGGATGGTATGTTTATTTTAGAAAAAGATTCCGGCTCAGGGCCGGAATGACATTCTAAGTTCTGAACTCCGGATGAAACTGATCCGGCTTTCTTTGTAAGCATTCCCGGTAAAGTTGAGCAATCAGGGTACCGTCACTTCGGTTTGATAACTATCGGGATGGTATGTTTATTTTAGAAAAAGATTCCGGCTCAGGGCCGGAATGACTTTCTAAGTTCTGAACTCCGGATGAAACTGATCCAGCTTTCTTTTTAAGAATTTCTGGTAAAGTTGAGCAATCAGGATACCATCACTTAGTTCTGATAATTATAGGGATGGTATGTTTATTTTAGAAAAAGATTCAGGCTCAGGGCCGGAATGAGATTCTAAGTTCTGAACTCCGTATGAAACTGATCCGGCTTTTTTCGTATGCATTCCCGGAAAGGTTGAGCAATCAGGGTACCATCACTTCGTTCTGGTAATTATCGGGATGATATGTTTATTATTAGAAAAAGATTCCGGCTCAGGGCTGGAATTACATACTAACCTCTGAATCCCGGATGAAACTGTTCCAGTGTTTTTCGTAAGAACTCCCGATCAAGGTGAGTATAAATCTCTGTGGTGGTGATGCTTTCATGGCCCAGCATTTCCTGTACTGCTCTCAGATCTGCGCCGCCCTCAACCAGGTGTGTAGCGAAAGAATGTCTGAATGTATGTGGTGATACCGTTTTTTTGATCCCGGCTTTTAACGTAAGATCTTTAATGATGTAGAAGATCATTACCCTTGATAATTGGCTGCCCCGGTTGTTTAAAAATAAAAAATCCTCATGGCCTTTCTTTGGCACACTGTGTACCCGGATATTATTTTTATATACAGTAATATATTTGATGGCGCTGCTGCCAATGGGTATCAGCCTTTCTTTATCGCCCTTACCGGTAACCCGGATAAATCCAAGGTCAAGGTATAATTGAGAGATCTTTAAATTCACTACTTCACTGACCCGCAATCCGCAACTGTACATTGTTTCCAATATGGCTTTATTACGTCCCCCTTCTGGTTTGCTCAGATCTACCTGTGCAATAATGCTTTCAATTTCTTCAAAGCTCAGTACATCCGGTAATTTTCGTTTCAGTTTGGGGGCTTCCAGCAGGGTGGTGGGGTCTGCCCGGGAAATATTTTCTAATGAACAGTATTTATAAAAGGCTTTGATACCGGAAATGATCCTTGCCTGTGAGGAGGCCGTCATACCCAGTTCAGTGATCCATTTCATGAACTGCTGCAGGTCTTTCAGTGCCAGGTCTGCCGGATTAACGAGTTTGTTCTTATCCAGTAAAAATTGTGTGAGGTGTTCAATATCCCGGAGGTAAGCCTGTACGGAATTATCCGACAATGATTTTTCTAATTGCAAGTAAGCTTTGAATCCTTTTTTGTAGGGCTCCCACATGGAGGTTAATTGGTTTATTTTTTTATAGTTAATTAGGGAAACCTTTTTAGAGCAGATTCTTCCTGATTAACCAACTCCCAATTAACTAATTAACAATTTTATTCCAGCACAATATTCTTCTCTTTCTCCACCCAATTTTTACCAATAAGGATTTTTACCCATATCCTTGAGTTAGTAACGTTGACAGAGTCAATATGGTCGTGCAATGCATCGTAGTCGATGGGCAGTGGTTCCCCAAAGGTCATCATTGCTTTTTTGCCGCTGCTCATGTCTTCCACATAGATATTTCCCCGGTCAGTATTGACTACCAGGTTTTCAGCAATGGAAAATTTAGGATCAAGACTATTGATGCCGCTGCTCTTCAGGCTGAAGTTGGCATTCTTATCGTACGGTAATTTGATCTGGAAACCACGGCCGGTCATGCAATCATTAAACAGTAACCAGGCATATTCGTTGTCTTTGAAAAAACACCGGATAAAATTTTTATTAATGTTAACGGTAGTACCCATTAAGTAAGTAAAACCTGTTTTACGGTCGGCTGCCATGCCTTTATAACTCCAGATTATGCTGTCAGGTAAACAATTCTTCGCGGTGATGAATACAGTTGGCGTTTTCTCGTGGGTGCCGGTAAATTTTATCGTATCAGTCAGGCAAACTGTATCACAAAATGTTTTCGGTGTGGTGGTGGATGATTTGCAGGAAACAAAAGAAAGCATCAGTAAGGTAGCGGCAGCTAGTAGAAGTTTTTGCATAATAATTGGTTTAACAGACTGCAAAAATAACCATTGCAAAACTCTGATGTAAAAATTCTTTTGAGGAGTGAACTGAAACTGCCTAATCATTATCTTCGGGCTTATGAGTAATATGCAACCCATTAATCTGCGTTCGTTCAAACAAAAAGCCCGTTATCAGAAAACGGGTATGCGCCGTTTCCTTTCGAAATTGGACAAGCAGGCCCCCCGGGGACTGGATAAAAAAATTGCAGGGCTGGAAAAAGAAGTTTGGGCAGAAACTGACTGTCTTTCCTGTGCTAATTGTTGTAAGACGATGACGCCGACATTTACCAAACAGGATTTAAAAAGAATATCGGCTCATTTCAATATGACTGTGGATGCATTCCAGAAAAAATGGCTGCGTAAAGAAAAGGGTGGTGACCGTGACTGGCTCAATAAAACAGAACCCTGCCAGTTCCTGAATCTGAAAGATAATAAGTGCAGTATTTATGAGATCAGGCCTGCTGATTGTGCAGGCTTTCCGCATTTATCTAAAAAGTTCAAAGACTTTGTACATATTCATAAGCAGAATGTAGAATATTGCCCGGCAACGTACCGGCTGGTTGAAAAGATGATGATAGGTGTAGACTAGAACAGCGTTCAGGTTTGGTATTTTAAACCAGGTTACAGACAAGCTGAATTTCGTTCACATTAAAGAAACACATCTTCAATTAAAAAATACTCCGCTTCCCCACTATGATGGATGGTGATTGAAAGAATATCATATTGTATCCATGAATGACCGGGATGAAGAAAAAGATATTCATCGGCTGCTCTTTGCAGGTTCTTGAATTTCTTTTTGGTGACACTATCTTCCGGGTTACCGAATGGTGATGCCTTTCTTGCTTTTACTTCCACGAAATGTAAGAACTTTCCTTTGCTGGCTACAATATCCAGTTCATGATAAG
The DNA here is from genome assembly GCA_016719165.1 of Chitinophagaceae bacterium. GTDB lineage: Bacteria > Bacteroidota > Bacteroidia > Chitinophagales > Chitinophagaceae > JJ008. The sequence continues at coordinate 354,520 of JADKAJ010000004.1, forward strand.
AATGCCTCCAGTTGCGGTGCAGTATAGTATACCCTTTTTCTGTCAGCCATCTTGCTGCCATCTCTTCTCCTTCTTTTCCCAGTTCATTATGTGAGGCCATGTACTATCTTTACGACAAGATAAAAAAGAAAATTATTTATGCCGGGCATTTATAGGTTGAAAGGGGTAGTTAAACATTATGATTGGGGTGGATACTCCTTTATTCCTGCCTTACTTAATATAGAGAATAAGTATCATCAGCCATTTGCTGAATACTGGATGGGTATACATCCCTTGGGCAGTGCGCTGGTGGAAACCGGTGGTGTTGAACCCACCGCACTCTCTGCTCTTGTTGAAAAGCTTTCTTTTCTTTTGAAAGTGCTGGATGTAAAAAATATGTTGTCCATACAGGTGCATCCTTCCAAAGAAGCAGCAGCAATTGAATTTGCCCGGGAAAATACAGAAGCTATTCCGCTGGATTCACCAAAGCGTAATTATAAAGACGACAATCATAAACCGGAATTGATGGTGGCCCTCAGCGATTTCTGGTTGCTCCATGGTTTTAAACCACCAGAAGAATTAGGTAATACTTTATTGAATGTGGTTGAATTAAGAGAGTTGCTTCCTGTCTTTAATCAAACCGGTTATGCAGGGCTCTATAAATTCGTAATGGAAATGCCGCAGGAAGAGGTGAACAGGATATTGCAGCCTTTGATTGACAATATATCTGCAATTTATAAAGATAAAAAGCCGGATAAAACAGACGAAGATTTTTGGGCAGCCAGGGCCGCACAAACTTTTTCTAATGATGGCAATATTGACCGGGGTATTTTCTCTATTTATTTTTTTAATCTTATTCACCTGAAAAAGGGAGAGGGTATCTACCAGCCTGCCGGTGTACCGCATGCCTACCTGGAAGGGCAAAATGTGGAGATTATGGCGAACTCTGACAATGTGCTCCGTGGCGGGCTTACCACCAAGAATATTGATGTAAAAGAATTATTGAAGCATGTAAAATGTGAGGCCACTTTCCCAACCATACTTCCCGGAGAGAGGAACAAAGAGGAAAAAACATATAAAACTCCGGCCCCGGATTTTCAGTTAAGTGTTTTTGAACTGGAAAAAGGGGATACCATTTCTTTTCAACCTGCTGGTGTAGAAATACTGTTACTCACGGAAGGAGTGGTGGAACTGGACGATGACAAGGAGACTATTAAATTGCAGAAGGGTGATCCTGCAGCTGTAGTATTCCCGGAACAGGTCGTTTACCTGGCAGCAGCCGCCAAATCCACTGTTTTCAGGGCTTCCGGGGCTTTCCACAATCGTTAATAAATAGCCCGTCTAATTGGGGCAATTCTGCTAATTTTGCTCCGTATTTCAAGAACTTATAATAAAATGTTATGAAGAGCAACGGACGGTTAATTGTTTTTACATTAATACTGGTAGCATTAGCAACGGCCTGTAAATATTTCTTCGGACCTGATATCGGGTGGTCCGGTTTCTCTCCGGTTATCGCAATTGCTTTATTTGCCGGATTTATCATGAAACAAAAAGATTTGTCATTTATCCTGCCATTGCTGGCTTTATTCATCAGTGATGCTGTGATCCAGTTTTTATATAGCCAGGACCTGTTTCCTTATGCAGGATTTTATGGAGGTCAGTGGAAGAATTATGCTGTCTTATTAGCAGCCACACTGATCGGCTGGGTATTAAAAGGCAGAAGTTTCAGCAGCCTGATGGCCGGAGCCCTCGCTGCTCCTACGGTATTCTTTTTGGTCTCTAATTTTATGGTGTGGGCGGCTTCTACTGAAGCAGTGTATGCAAAAAGTTTCAGCGGTTTGATGGTTTGCTATGAAGCCGGACTTCCGTTCTACAGAAATTCCTTGATAGCGACTTTAGTGTTCCTGCCGGTGATCCTGGTGGCGTATAATTACCTGACGAAGAAGAAAGCGGTACTTACGTTAGCATAAGATTTTAATAAAAATAATATGAACCCATCAGTATTTGCTGCTGGGTTTTTTATTAGCGGAGTATTCAGCTCTTCTAATTAAAGAAAAAGAAACAGGTTCTTTCATTTTTGGAGCATTGTTGGAGTAAGAATTTAACTGGCAGTTCCTTCATATCCCTCATCATGCAGCAATTTATGATGGTGCCCATCTGCCGCTTCAGTAGCTAATTCATCACAACGGTTATTATACGGGTTATCGGCGTGACCCTTCACCCATCTGAATTTGATATGATGTTTTTGAGAGAGTTCATAGAACTCCCACCACAGGTCCGGGTTTTTCTTGCCGCCTTTGAAGTTGGTCTTTATCCAGTTTTTCAGCCAGCCTTCTTCCCAGGCTTTCACCACATATTGACTGTCGGAATAAATAGTGACCTGCATTCCTTCTTTTTTCAATGCTTTCAACCCGGCGATCACCGCCATTAATTCCATCCTGTTGTTAGTGGTGTGTTTATATCCCTGTGACAATTCCTTGCGGTGATGACCGCTCATTAATACCACGCCATATCCACCGGGACCGGGATTGCCTCTTGCAGAACCGTCTGTATAGATTGTTACTGTATTCATTAATTATGCTGAATGTTGAATGATAAATGTTGAATTAATAGTTTTCTATTCAGCATTCATCATAAAATTAAACCTGGAATACTCCGGTCTTTAAATCATTCATTTCAGGATTATTATTGGCCGCATTAATTCCTTCCGAAATAACCTTTCTAGTATCCACCGGGTCAATTATAGTATCTACCCATAACCGGGCTGCTGCATAATAAGGGGAGGTTTGTTTCTCATACCGATTTTTTATTTCGCTGAACATTTTTTGTTCCACTTCTGCATTTAGCGTTTCACCTTTAGCTTTACGGGAAGCCACTTCTATTTGTAATAAAGTTTTTGCTGCCGCATCACCACCCATCACTGCGATCTTTGCTGTGGGCCATGCATAAATAAAACGGGGATCATACGCTTTACCACACATGGCATAGTTACCGGCCCCGTAAGAGTTACCAATGATGATCGTAATTTTTGGTACCACTGAATTCGCTACTGCATTTACCATCTTCGCCCCGTCTTTGATGATGCCCGCATGTTCACTCCGGCTGCCCACCATAAAGCCGGTCACATCCTGCAGGAATACCAATGGTATTTTCTTCTGATTACAATTCAGAATAAACCTCGCTGCTTTATCGGCACTGTCATTATAGATCACACCGCCCATCTGCATCTCGCCTTTCTTATTCTTTACGATCAATCGCTGATTCGCAACTATGCCTACGGCCCAGCCATCAATACGGCCATAACCGCAAACTATGGATTTACCATAATCTTCTTTGAACTGCTCAAATTCACTGTCATCAACTATTCTTTCTATCACATCCACCATATTATATGGTTTGCCATCAAAAGGAAAGAGCCCATACAATTCTTCCGGGTTCTTCTTCGGCGCTTTTGCTTTTACCCGGTCAAAACCGGCTTTCGGTTTATCACCCAGCATGGAAAACATTTTCTTGATATGGTCCATGCATTCCTGCTCGGTTTGAAACTTATAATCGGCAATGCCTGATATTTCAGTATGCGTCACTGCACCACCGAGTGTTTCATTGTCTATATCTTCTCCAATAGCAGCTTTTACTAAATAAGGGCCGGCTAAATAAATAGAACCATTGCCTTCCACCATCAAAGTCTCATCACTCATGATGGGTAAATAAGCACCTCCTGCCACGCAGGGCCCCATCACTGCTGCTATTTGAGTGATACCCATACCGCTCATACGGGCATTATTGCGAAAGATGCGGCCAAAATGTTCTTTGTCTGGAAATATCTCATCCTGCATAGGAAGAAATACACCGGCACTGTCAACCAGGTAAATTACTGGTAAATGATTTTCCATCGCTATCTCCTGCAACCGCAAATTCTTTTTACCGGTAATAGGGAACCAGGCACCAGCTTTTACCGTCTGGTCGTTGGCCAGTATCACACATTGCCGGCCACTTACATAACCAATGCCTGCCACCGTGCCACCTGCGGGGCAACCACCCTGTTCAGGATACATCTCATACCCGGCAAAAGCACCAATTTCAATAAAGGGCTTGTCTTTATCAATTAAGTAACCGATCCGTTCACGGGGGGTGAGTTTGTTTTTCTCCCGTTGCCGTTCAATGGCTTTTTTACCGCCGCCTTCATATATCTTTTCCAATCGCTGGCGCATCTCACTCAATGATTGCTTCAGTACATCTTCGTTGCGGTTGAATTCGAGGTTCATAGTGCTTGTTTCGTTAAAAAGCAAAGATAGGGAAGGGTGAGGGAGTAGTTAGTGGAGAGATGTGTGGTGATTAGTGAGTAATGTATAATGAGAAATGTGTAATGATCAACCTCAGTGTAGCCATCAAATCCTGGGAGTTTACAGAGCATGACGCTTTTTACGAACTCTCCATTCCCAGGGGGCAACAGGATTTGACTGTGACCATAATCCTTTTTTTTCTTCCTTAGCTTTTATTTCCAGTGCTGACCATTGTGAGTTCGTATCATACTTTTTAAAGTGCCACGCCATTCCTTCAGCAATCATTTTTTCGTTCACATTTACGCCTTCCACAAAGGCAATCCCTATACTTCTGCCATAACGGTCACGATTTTTAAATTCTATAGTTATATCTTTTTTGAATACCAGGTTGCTCAGATAGTTTTTTGAAACAGTCCCATAGTTCTGTTTTTTTTCAGGTGCATCAATGCCATGCAACCTGATTTTTATTTGTTTTTTATTACCGGTTAACAAAACAAAAGTGTCACCATCAGTGATCTTAATAACCTTTCCTTTTAATTGGGAGAAACTAAATAATGGAAGAAATAAAAAACAGAGTACGAATTTTATCATGCTTTAACCCTGTTTTCCACAGGCCTGTAAAAGTAAACAAAAAGGGGCATGGGTATAACTATAAAAAAGCATCCTGAAATAATCTGAACCCCTGTTTTATTCAGGCAATGAAATAGGAGACCTTGCTTTTTTATTTACTTCAAATTTCGCCAGTTGTGACAGCCGTTCATCGATCTGTTTTTCATTTACTTCGGCTCCGTGAAAGATATCCGCTGCTTTTTCCATATTCAGGGTTTTTGCAAAAGCAGCTGCTGTGCCATAGGAGCTTATTTTAAAATGATTGATATCCTGGATACCCGCCAGCAGGCAAGCATCTTTTACTTCTTTGTCGGTGCAGTTATTCAGCTTTTCACCCATCTCTTCTATCAGGGCATGCATGACCCTGTTCTTTGTACTTAACGAGTTTATCTCCTCTGCAATAAAAAATTCATCCAGTTTTTCAATATGCTCATCAACATAATCCTTGTATTTCAACAACACTTCTTTCAACTTTACAGAATTTGCTGTGTTGATCCAGCCGGGTAAGCTGTTTTTTAACTGGATCTCTGCATTTGTAAACTTGCGGGCATCATAGTCCAGCAGGTCATGCAGCCTGGTGATGGAGGGGGTTATTATATCTTTCATATGCCATAGATTTTACTTCCTGTAATTTAAACTGCCTGGCAGGCGGATTGTTGTGACCAATGTCATTGTTTTTGCTGAGTGCTTTCATAGGTACCGCGGTGGGGTTAGATTTACTTTTATTGATTCAGATTTAACGTAATGGTAAACGGTGTGAAACGATGCCGGAGAAATTTATTAAAGTGAATGCTATGGCTATCAAAAAGAAACCAGCGGATCCTCAGCCGGGATTTCCTTACCCCGGAAAACGTCCCGAGATTGACCCGGATACTGTTCCCGATAATCCTGTGATTCCCGGAGAAGAGCCGGATATTATCCCTGATGATGACCCTTTTGAAACACCTCCTGAAGATGTTCCGCCTCCGGGTGAAAAGCCATAGCAATAAATACAGTTGTTATGAAACATATTGAAAAAGCCATTGATTATAAAGTGCTGAATATTTCCAGTCATTCTTTTAAAGAAGGGGAGATGATACCGGTAAAATACACATGTGACGGAGCCAACATCAATCCATCCTTAGATATAAAGGGAATTCCGGATCAAGCCAGGAGCCTTGCTATAATAGTTGATGACCCGGATGCTCCTGCCGGCACCTGGGTGCACTGGGTGGCCTGGAATATTCCGGTAACACAGCACATCAAAGAGGATCATGTTCCGGGAACAGAAGGGGTAAATGATTTTCAGCAACACCAATACGGTGGACCATGCCCTCCTTCGGGCACCCATCGCTATTTTTTTAAAGTATATGCGCTTGATACCATTTTAGATTTGCCTGCCGGCACCAATAAAATGCAATTGGAAAAAGCGATAAGTGAGCATATTATTGGTTTTGGAGAATTGACCGGGTTATACAAGCGAAATAAATAAGAAGTACTGCCGGCTATTTAATTTGTACTGGTTTTTCACCCGTAAAAAAGTAATTATATCGCTGTGCCTGGTTTATTTTTTCTTCCAGTCAATTTTACCGGTAAGAAACCCTTCTTTTTTCATCGAAGCGATCAATTCTTCCTGGTAACTTTTCACAGAAGTAATGGCATCAGTTCCGTTGACAAGCAGGCTGACATCATGGGTGATGAGTTGACTGCCATTCACTGCAATATGGTACAGGTAATAAGGACTTGTATTACTGGTGCCGTTTTCTTTCAGTACGAGGAATCTTTTACCATTCAGGGCTACCTGCCAGGCTGTAAATTCTTTTGTTTCTGCTCCGTACATATCACCTGTTTCCAGCACTTTCACTTTATAGGTATTGTCTGTGCTTCCTTTTTCCAGTGTAACTAGGGATGCTTCAGCATCTTCGGTAAAATTTTCCCAGGTGCCGGTCAAGGCCTTATCAAAAGGCAGGGCAGCAGAGGATTCAGCGAGGGGATAAGCACTGCCAACAGGGCAAGCCGTGATGACAAAGGATACAGCGATCAGCAAGGATAAAGCGATACGGAATTGTTTCATAAAAAAAATTTTTTGTTAGGGGTACACAGCGAAACTAAATAATACCTGTTAGTTTAATGTACCCTCTTAATGGTATTTTATCCGATTTTTTTGTAAGGTTTCTAAATAAAGAGCAATACCAGGTTGCTATCAAAACAATATTCACTAAATCAACATTGCGGAATGATTTCGGTACATGTTTACTAATTTAAACTTATACAAACCTGAAGAAGACCTTGCAAATGGTCCTATTGAATTAATAACACCGTTTTTATAGTTATACTGCCTTTTTCTGCGATAGAACTCTTTAAAAGGATTAAATACCTGTAACTGGTTCATTTCCTGAAGTATGGGATTACTCTTGCTACCCAGGTATGGAAAACATATCCATTGTTTTAACCGTTTGTCAAATACTATGATAGCCGTCTGGGAGATTTGTATAACTTTTAAAAAATAGTCGCCATGAAAAAGATTTTTCTGATACTTTTCAGCAGTATCATTATTGGATCACTCTATTCGCAGGATGGCCATCCGGTTACACCTGCCGTTTCAAAAATTGACATTGAGAAATTGACGGCTGCCGACTGGCAGGCTGATCTGCATTTCTTGCAGCACATTGTTCATAAGGAATATTCTTTTTTATTTAAGAAAATAACTCCGGCTGCTTTTGATGCAGAAGTAGAGAAGCTGTATAAGAATATTCCTCTTCTACAGCAGCATGAAGTATTGGCGGGATTTGCCCGAATTGTTTCTTCATTCAAATATGGGCATACGGATATAAGCTGGCGGGAATCACCGGTAAAATATCATGTGACGCCTGTCAACTTTTATTGGTTCAGTGATGGTGTGTATGCAGAAGGTGTTGATAAAAACTATGCGAATGTGGCTGGAGCAAAGCTTTTAAAAGTGGAAGGTATGCCGGTAGCAGATGTACTTACTGCTTTGAAACCACTGATTCCGGCAGAGAATGAACAGTACTTTAAAGCATATGGGTTAGATTACCTGCTTATTCCCGAGGCATTGCATGCGCAGAAAGTTTGTAAAGAACTGAAGCAATCTGTCACGTATACGTTTGAAAAGGACGGTAAGGTCTTTGACCAAATCATTCTCGCAAGGGATGCATTCCGATTGCCCCGAAATTATGGTTTTATCATTCCCGGAACAGATTGGATTACTGTACGGGAGCAATCTGTAACGCCGCATTACCTGAAAAATCTTGATAGGATATATTATTTTGAATACCTCTCCGCCAGTAAAACTGTGTATGTCCGTCATAGCCAGATACTGGATGATAAGGAAGAAGCTATACCGGCGTTTTATAAAAAGGTTTTTGAGTTTATTGATAAAAACGATGTTGACAAACTGGTGCTGGATGTTCGGTTGAACGGGGGCGGTAATAATTATAAGAACAAACCAATTGTAACCGGTATTATAGAAAATAAAAAGATTAACAAGCCGGGAAAATTATTTGTCATAATTGGGCGACGTACTTTTTCTGCCTGCCAAAACTTGGTGAACGAACTCAGCAATTATACCAATGCTTTATTTGTGGGGGAGCCAACAGCAGAGAATATCAATTTTTATGGGGATAACCGTAGAATAGAACTGCCAAAGACCGGGATTCCTGTATTTCTTTCTTTTGCCTGGTGGCAGGATAAACCGCAATGGGAAAATGCAGACTGGCTGGCACCACAACTGGCTGTTGATATGAGTTTCGAAGATTATAAAACAAATAAAGACCCCGTACTGGAAGCCTGCCTTGAATTTTCGGATAATAACGTCGTACTTGATCCAATGGCTCATTTACGGGATTTGTTTTTAGCAGGCAAATACAATGAAGTAGAAGCAGCAGCTAAGAATATGGTAGATAACCCGAAATTCCGGTATATAAATTTTGAATCAAAGATCAATGAAGCAGGGTATAATTTATTAAACCAACAGCAAACTGAAGGTGCTCTTTTTATTTTTCAACTTAATACCAGACTTTTTCCAAAATCAGCCAATGCATGGGACAGTTTAGCAGAGGCTAATTGGAAAGCGAAGAAAACAGACAAAGCGATAGAGTATTATAATAAAGCAATTGAACTGGATCCGTATGGTGTTACGGGTGAAAATGCAAGAAAAATGCTGAAGCAGATACAGTCGGAAAAATAAAAACTGAAAAGCTCTATCCTCTGTCGCTAGCTTCCTGCTTTCCCGGGTAGGAGGTTACCAGACATATACCGGCCGGAATACAGAACAATTTCTTCTTTATGCTGTTTTGTCAGGAGTAATAATTTACTACATGGCAACTTTCAGTAATTCTTTGATACAATCATGGGAACGGTTTTACCGGGCCAATTTTATTAATAGCCTTACCGGGTTTAAGTCAGTAAGCCTCGTGGGTACAGCAGACAAAACTGGTCAAACCAACCTCGGTCTTTTCAGTAGTATTGTACATATTGGCTCCGATCCTGCCCTGGTCGGTTATATCAACCGTCCGCGGAATGCGGCTCCGCATACACTGGCCAATATCGAATCAACCGGTGTGTACACCATTAATCATATACATCCGTCTTACCTGGAAAAAGCACACCAGGCCAGTGCAAAGTACCCTGCCGAAGTAAGTGAATTTGACGAAATAGGCTTAACAACTGAATTTGAAAAAACTATTACTGCTCCTTTTGTAAAAGAGAGCCGGGTAAAATATGCATTATCCCTCCAGGAGATCATTCCCATTCCACTGAATGAAACTTATTTAGTGATTGGAAAAATTGAGATGGTTAAACTGGAAGATAATTATGTTTCTCCGGATGGTTTTATTGACCTTCACAGGGCAGATACAATTTGCAGTAACGGTATTGACAGTTATTATTTAACTCAGCCTGTTGGCCGATTCCAGTATGCAAGACCAGGTATCAAACCATTACGAATTGACTAAATTATCCCGCATATTTTTATCTGCCCGATGGGAGTACCTGGCTATGTTCAACTATGCGGTAGATCCGCAAATTCTGCAAAAGCATGTGCCGCCTGGTACAGAGATTGATTACTTTGACGGTAAGGCACTGGTAAGTATTGTTGGTTTTTTATTTAATGATACCAGGGTGTTAGGGATCCGCTGGCCTTTTCATGTAAATTTTGAAGAAGCAAACCTGCGATATTATATTAAACGATTTGATGGTACCCGGTGGAAAAGGGGAGTAGGGTTTGTTTCAGAGATTGTACCAAAACCCCTTGTAGCCACCATGGCTAATTTATTCTATAATGAACATTACAGTACAGCAAAAATGGGACATCAGGTAGTGGAAAAACCGGATAATTTATTTGTTGAGTATAGCTGGAAAAAAAGAAATCAATACCGGAATGTGATGCAGGTTAATGCATCACCTGAACTACAGGATATTAAAGCAGGTTCAGAAGCAGAATTCATTTTTGAACATTATTTTGGGTATAATCAACTAACAGCAACCAGTACAATTGAGTATGCGGTGGCACATCCCCGCTGGGAAATTTATCCGGTGACCAGCTTTTCCATTGATTGTGATATTGAGCGGCTCTACGGGAAGGAGTTTGTACCATTCATTGCTGACAGGCAGCCTCACTCTGTTTTTCTTGCAAGGGGGTCTTCTGTAACGGTAAAAATGCCTTTAAAAATCAGGGGGATTAAAAAGTAGCAGGTTCAAACAGAAGCTAATTTTATTTTGAACTATTTACAAAAAAAAGCTCCTTGATCAAGGAGCTTTTTTTCAGTTATAAATCTACCTATTACTTTGGGAGTACAACTGTATCAATAACATGGATGATACCATTACTTCCTTTAAGGTCCGTAACAGTTACAAACGCTACACCACCTTTTTCATCTGTTAATTTTACTTTGCCGTTTTCTATCGTAGCAGTAAGCATATTGCCACTAACTGTTGTTAAAACAGCATTACCTTTTCCGGCCTTAATGGCTGCTACAACTGCATTTGCATCAAGGTTACCAGCAATTACATGGTAAGTAAGAATTTTTACCAGTGTTGCTTTATTTTCCGGCTTCAGTAAAAAATCAACTGTTCCTGCAGGCAATTTCCCAAATGCATCGTTTACTGGTGCAAATACGGTGAAAGGACCTGCGCCTTTTAATGTTTCAACCAGGCCAGCTGCTTTTACAGCCGCTACCAGTGTTGAATGTGCTTCAGAACCTGCTGCGATATCAACGACATCTTTTTCTTGTGCGTAAGAAGCATTTGATAATAGGACAACTGCAGCCAGGATGGCAGATTGTAATAATTTTTTCATTAGTCTTTTTATTTATTTATTTATTTATTTGATTTGAATTAAAGAATAACCTCGCTGAATGAAAATGGTTCTTGATGTGGACAAAAGTTGGATAATACTTTTATTTGTTTATTTTATTATCTGTTACCATTGAAATCTTTAAACAAGATGATTTTTACAATACTGCTGTTTTTCATTATCATCCACAATTAAGCATTCCCATATCTTTCTTTCCGTTTGAAGTGCCTTTATTCAGCGGTATAAAATAATTTATAAGGTTTGTTGAAGTTGTCTATTGATTTTTGAGGCATATTTTAAACGAGTAAGAAACTGTTGATAATTACTTTCAGGAATACTTACTGTTGGTATGATTTATGGGAAGAAATAGTGCTTTCTAATAGCATCGAACTTTAATCGTTCTTTATTCCTGAAACAAAAATTAATAAGTATGACAGCAGTTAAAAATGTATTGCCGGTTCTGTTTTTTTCTTCGTTTCTTTTTTTCACCTCCTGCCAGCGGGAAGTGCTTTCTACCGGAGATCAACAACAGGATAACCTGACAGATCCTGTATTCCTAGTAATTGATGAAGAGAGCATTGATAATGGTAATGAGCCAAATAATTTTTCCGATGTCAATGTGAATGACCAGTTGGCAAAGGTGGGTTTAAGACAACCATTGGATTATTTTCAGAAAAATATCGGGAAAACGATCACCTTATTTACCGGTCAGGTAGGTGATGAGGGGCTGTATGCGATCAAACAAATTCCTGCCAGCTGGAAGAGTACCGGTCCTACAGCAAACGGAGCCAGGAATTATTTACTGGCAGGGCCAGGTTTAGGTACAGGCAATCCTGATGATAATAAAGAAATATTGCTGGACAAGATACCTGCTATAACTCCTCTCCGTGCTACAGGGTTGATAATGCTAAAAGGAAGAACAATATTGGCTGTTGTATATGACAGTGATATAAGCATCAATTATTCACCACTGGAGGGAAACCTGATGGGTGCAAACCTTGGTATTGTATCTTTTGATGTGCTGGAAGTGACAGAACGTACTGATGGTTCTACCTCCTCACTGCCAAAGATCACAATTCGTATCCGGGATGCCAATGAATCTACTAAAGGTAACCTGCTCCTTTTTTCAAATGCACCGGTACCACAATCTTCATCTGAACCATTTGATATAAAGCCACCTGTCTCTGTGCCGGCAATTGTACTGACTCCCGCAGAGTGAGCTTAAGCTTATGAATGAGAATTTAATAATGTATTCTTCGCAATAAAAAGAAAGGCCCGGGCAATATTACCCGGGCCTTTCTCTTACACTGTTTGAGTACTGCATATATTCTGCCAACATTTATTTTCAGGAAAGCGATATAATCCCTTACTATTTAATAATAGATAAATACCCGTCTCCAAGTTTCCGTTTCTGTCTTTTCTGTTTTTGGGTCATAAGTATCAATGATCATACTGATCCAATTACCCATTTTGTCCAGCTCATACGTATAATTGACCTCTGCATAATTATTTACTTCGTTTTTCAGCAGGCCATTACTATCATAAGTGTATTTGTAGATCAGCTTTTCTCCTGTTGACCTCAATTCCTGTGTTAATGTGATCAGCAGCATATTATTCTCCTGCAGGTACTGGTAAGATTGCAAAGACCAAATTGTATCACTATTCAATAGTATTTCCCGGATCAGCTGCCCGTTTTCGTTGTATTCATACCGGGTATAGCTTTTGCTGTTAGTTTCTTTTTTCTCAGTCACTAGCCCTTTGTTATTGTACAGGTGGGTTATTTTATAATTTTTTCCGATGCTTGACTCTGTCACTTCACCCTGCTGGTTCAGCTTTTGCGTATAAACCAGTTTCTCACCGTCCTGTATATTTTCCATAATGAACTGGCGGGCAGTTAAATTATATTTGAATTGCTCAATACTACGGCCGGATCTCTGCATGACATGTTTTTTGATATACCCTTTATCATCAAAGGCAAGGCTGTCTTTATAATAGGGGTCGCCATCACTTGTTTCATTGAAAGATTTTACTTTTCCATTCAGTCCGAAATGTTTGATAGTGTAACTGAACGCTATAGGATTTTTTGGGGCAATGGCTTGTTTAATTCCTTGATCTGGTTGCGCTATAAGGCCCGTTGACAAGAAAAACAATACAAGAGTAAATAATGATTTCATTTTTTGTCCTGTTATTGACTTAAAAATAGTATAAATCAGGAAAAATGAAAATAGATGGAGAAAGGTAGTTTTTGAAAGTGGTTGTCTGTTAATCAGCTATTGCCTTCAAAAGATTTAGTTCCCGGTTTTAGAAATCATATGTTGTCCGCACACTGCGTCTTTACAAAAATAATCCCTGCTCCGGTTCAGGGCTCCTTCTCCTGTATTTTTTAAAATATCATTCCAGTCGGGTTTGTCAGACTGATGGTCAAGTAATTTATTATTAATGGCTTCCAGGAAATAAAAAGTAAAGAAACCGCCATACCAGTCATGTGAGCCTGCCAGTTCTCCTTTTTGAGCAGCAGCCAATAAATACGATTGACGGGTGTTGAGGAATAGATCTGAAACCGCCCTGCTATTCCATGCTTTGTCTCGTGGTCCGAACACACCGGGTTTGGTAGGTATGATATGCTGTCGTCTCATTTCAATATAACTATTGCAGCAATCACCCATCACAATATTTAACCTTGCTTTTTTTGCCACGATCATTTTATAGATTTCCTCAAGATTGATTGTATTGGCCCTTAAGAATTCCTTGTTTTTTGCATCACCATGCCAGAGGGCTAACTGGGGGAATTTATTTTGTTCATCTTCCCTATAACTGAAGCCATGTCCTGAATAAGTGAATATAACAATATCATTGCTGCCGGGTGTAAGGTTCTGGATAGTTTGGGTGACTTTTTTTACATTAAAATCATTCTCCCTGATAACGATCTTTTTAAAGGGGATATTCAGAAAACCGCCCAGATCTTCACAATAATCGGAGAGGGTGGTTACATCTTTACGGCAAAGTTTTTCCTCTGAATGAACGGCGATCAGATAGAAAACCGGTTTGTGTTTATTGCGGGCTGTTACTATTTGTGTAGCTGAAAGCTGGTTTTTATTAACTAATTCCAATGCAGTAAAAAACTGCTGAAGGTATTTTCTTTCAAAATTATTCTGTGTAAGCTTCTTGTAACTGGTTAGTTGGTTTTTATCACCTACCGGGTATGTTTGCTGGGTGCTTTGTTGTTGGCCAGTTGTATTAACCAGATTAAATTCAGCACCATTATACTGATCGGGTCTGTCATCAACCCTAAAGGGGATATTGCCAGTATAAGGTTCATACTTACCGGTGGTCTTATTTTTTTTAAACCAAATGATGAGGTGTTTAAAAGTAGTATTTGCTTCTCCTGCTAATGTTCTTATATACCTGGCTTTACCGTATAAAAAACTGTCACGGGTAAGCGGGTAATAAATGATTTGTTCGTTATATCTATTTTTTTCGTTATCGTAAACTTTGTTCAGCCCCAGTTCAAGATCGTAAATGCTATTTATTTTATTTTGGGAACTGGTACTTGTCAACCGGATAAAGCCGCTGCCATTTGCTGCCCGGAGCATGAAACCTTTATAAAGTGATTGTGTTTTATCGTACGGAAGGTGGCAGGTTAATTCATATACATCCTGCGACAGGGAACAGTTGTACAAACCGCAAAAGCATGCCAGTGTAAGTATGCCCTTCAATTTCTGGTTTTTGATTCTCTTTGAAGGTATGATTTTGACTGTTTACAGCCTTGAATTAATTTCTAGATTCACAGGTAAAAAGGGGAAAGACGAAAGAATAAATGTTGGGCAATTACGCAGAATAATAGATCCACAACAGGATGGGCTTCCAGGAGGCTTTGATGTAATTGGTCAGTACACCGAGGAAGGAAGGCGAAACTGTTGGGCAACCGGCACTTTGAAATATATGATAGGGAAAGACTTCTTTTTCCGGGACAAGCTGATCGGCATGTAAAACGATGGTCCGTTCAAAGGCTTTGCTATTAGTACTGTCTAATCCATACAATTTATACGACAACCCGAAACTGCCTTTATAAGCATATCCTATTTTGTATTTCCCCAATGAGGTTTTAAAACTATTGGGTGTATTGGAAAACACCAGTTCATCATAACTATTCTTCCTGGTTGAACCAAATCCATGGGCCACCAACGAAGACAGTTCAATTGAATCCTTTTTCAGATTGTAAATAAAGAAGCGGTTTTTCCCGGAAGGGATGGACATATCTACCAGGAAACAATGTTCTGTATTAAAATTATTTTCGGCTACATATTCTTTCAATGCAGCAGCCTGTACTTGTAAACGGTTAAGTGCCGCTTTATAAGTAGTGTTGATTCGGTAAAAGGAAGTATCAATAACCGGATTGACAAAGCTGGTGTCTTTTAATTTATCAGTTGCGGTTGTCTTAGTATGGGCAATTCCTTTTTCCGGACCGGGGGAAGCTTTTCCGGGAGCAGCACTGATAGCACCCACAGATAAGTAGTGAAGACAAAAAGTGATAATGGATTTGATGATAATTTTCATTATTCCCCGGAACTATGATTAAAAAATATAACGGAATATGAATCTTAGAAAAGATAGTAGCCGAAAAGCTGACAGAATATAAAGCTACTTCAGTTTTTTATATATGTCTTGTTAATATATTTTGTTTGACGTGGCGGGCAGCCGTTGGTGCTTTGGTGTTCATGGGATTGTTACTTATGATTCAGGAGTTTATGCGTTATATCTTGCATTTCATTCTAATGAAAATATTGATGGCGGTCAATGTACAAAGTGACTGTTTTGTATGGGATGTTTCACCATCCTTATAGGTTACCGGAGGGTATTACAGGCAGCCATTCTGTGTATAACTGCTTTAAAATTCCTTCCTTAAAATCACCTTTTCTGCCCTACATTTGCGCAATTTGTTTTTACACAAACCCATTACAAAATGCACGACAAACCTATTCCCGCTGTTTTATTGTTAGCTGATGGTACTGTACACCATGGCCAGGCTTTTGGCGCTATCGGAACCACCACCGGTGAGATATGTTTCAATACTGGTATGACCGGCTACCAGGAAGTGTTTACTGATCCCAGCTATTTCGGGCAGATACTCATTATGAACGCTGCCCATATCGGTAATTATGGGGTGAAGGAGGCTGATGTGGAATCGGACAGTGTAAAAATTAATGGACTGATCGGTCGTAACCTTGAAGATCAGTACAGCCGGAAAATGGCTAATGGTTCATTGAATGAGTACCTGAAGTCAAATAAGATCGTGTCAATAGAAGGAGTGGACACAAGGGCACTGGTGGCGCATATTCGCACCAAAGGCGCTATGAACTGCATTATTTCTTCAGAAACCACTGACATAGAAATACTGAAAAAGAAGTTGGCTGAGACCCCGAATATGGATGGCCTGGAACTGGCTTCTAAAGTGAGTACCAAAGAAGCGTACGAGATGGGCGATACAAATTCAGCAATCCGGATTGCAGTGATGGATTATGGAGTGAAGAGAAATATATTGAATTGTATGGTGGAAAGAGGGGCTCATGTAAAAGTTTTTCCTGCCAAAACCAAACTGGAAGAAGTAAATCAATTTCAGCCACATGGATATTTTATTTCCAATGGCCCCGGCGACCCGGCACCAATGGATTATGCGGTGACTACCCTGAAACAAATATTAAAAGAAGAAAAGCCGGTATTTGGTATCTGTCTCGGTCACCAGTTGCTTGCATTGGCCAACGACATCCCCACCTTTAAAATGCATCACGGTCACCGGGGATTGAACCACCCGGTGAAGAATATTATTTCCGGCCGGTCAGAGATCACGACACAAAATCATGGTTTTGGGGTTGACCCGGAGGCGGTGAAGAAAGCTACTCATATTGAGATTACCCATGTGAACCTGAATGATCAGAGTATTGAAGGTATCCGGGTAAAAGGAAAGCCTGCTTTCTCAGTGCAGTATCACCCGGAAGCAACGCCCGGGCCACATGATAGCCGGTATTTATTTGATGAGTTTATTGCGATGATCAGGTCGCAGCAGAATTAGGATTTTTCAACATAGAGTGGCAGAGGTACAGAGGGGCGCTGAGTTAGCCTTACTGTGTAACTCATGAACCCGGTTACGCTGTGTTGTAGTTTCCCGGCAATTGTATAATTTTCAAATCATCTCGCTTGTTTCCCGAATTAATAACCGACCGTTTCATCCTGAAGCAGATTCTTCCTGCCGATCAGGCTTTTATCTTCAAAGGTCTTAGCGACCCGAAGGTGATCCCTTTTTATGGTGTCCGCTATGATAGTTTTGAAGCCACCAAAAACCAGATGGAGTTTTATGATGACCTGTGGCGAAACAAGACCGGGTGCTGGTGGAAGATCGTCAGCAAAACGACTGATGAGCCTGTTGGCGCCTGTGGCATGAATGCCTACCAGCCCGAACATGAAAAAGCAGAGATCGGTTACTGGCTGTTGCCGGATCATTGGAAGCTGGGTATTATGCCTGAAGTGATACCGGTGATGATCGCTCATTTGTTTTCCCATTGGAAACTGCACCGGCTAGAAGCCGTTATTGAAGCAGGTAATGAAGCCAGTTGCCGTTTGTCGGAGAAACTGGGCTTTACCTACGAAGGAACTTTGCGGGAAGCAGAGATCAAAGATGGTAAGCACATCAGTTTAATGATTTATAGTTTGCTGGCTGCTTAGAGGGTCCAGTGATAAAATAATCCTGGTTGTGGTTTCATCTTTTACTTTTGACTTTTGTCTTTTTCCTTTCTACTTTAGCATGTATGAAAATCGCTATCATCAACGGTCCCAACCTGAACCTGCTCGGTAAGAGAGAAACTGATATCTACGGTAATATGCCATTCGAACAGTTTTTTGATTCTTTGAAAAAGAAATATGCCAGTATTGAGATCAGTTATTTCCAAAGCAATGTGGAAGGAGAACTGATCAATGAACTGCAGCGGGTTGGATTTGAGTACGATGGTATTGTTTTGAATCCCGGTGGCTATACTCATACATCTGTAGCAATCGGTGATGCCATTGCTGCTATCAAAACCCCGGTGGTGGAAGTGCATATCTCCAATGTACATGCAAGGGAAGATTTCCGGAAATTATCACATGTTAGCGGCAAAGCAGCGGGAAGTATTTTTGGTTTGGGGTTGAAAGGGTACGAATTAGCCATTGACTGGCTGATCGCTCAATAATTCTACTGATTCTTATCATTTTCCTGAATAAGGATAATCATTTTTCAATCTGTTATTTGCAATAGTTTTGCAGTATGAAATTACCTGTTGAATATATGACTGCTGGAGAAGCTTTGGCCGTCATCAAATCCGGCCAGCGAGTATTTATCCAGGGCAGTGCCCAGACACCGCTTTATTTATTAAGAGAACTGGCCAAAAGAGCCCCTGATCTTCGTGATGTTGAGTTAACATTCATTACCGTGCATGGTGATATAGAACTGGACAAACCGCAATATGCGGATGCCTTTAAGATCAATTGCATGTTTGTTTCAGAATCAGTCCGGAATGCAGTGAATGAGGGGAGGGCTGACTTTGTCCCTGTTTTTTTGAGTGATATTCCTGACCTTTTCCGCAAACAAATGCAAATTGATGTGGCGCTGGTACAGGTGTCGCCTCCTGACCAGCATGGCTATTGTTCGCTGGGAGTATCTGTGGATGTAGCCCGCAGCGCCGTAAATACAGCTACACATATCATTGCACAGGTAAATCCAAAAGTACCCCGTACTCACGGTGACAGCCTGGTGCACACCAAGCGTTTTACAGCAATGGTGTATCACGAAGAAGATTTGCCGGAGGTTGACTATGGTACCAAGGTTCGTGAAGATGAATTGAAGATCGGGCAACTGATCGCCGGTTTGATCGAAGATGGAAGCACTTTGCAGATGGGAATCGGAACCATACCAGATGCAGTATTAAGATCGCTCCACAGTCACAAAAACCTGGGTGTGCATACAGAAATGTGCAGTGATGGTATCATTGATCTATTCGATAATGATGTGATCAATAATTCGAAGAAAAGGATTCACCCGAATAAAACGGTTACCGGTTTTGCTGTTGGCACAAGACGATTATATGATTATGTAGATGATAACCCGGCTTTTGTTTTCCTGGATATTGATTATGTCAATGATCCGCATGTTATCCGCCGCAATCCGAAAGTAGTGGCCATTAACAGTGCAATTGAAGTGGATATCACGGGCCAGGTATGTGCTGATTCAATCGGCACGAAACAATACAGTGGGATTGGAGGGCAGATGGATTTTATGCGGGGCGCCGCACTCAGTGAAGGAGGGAAACCTATCATTGCCCTGACCAGCAGAACCACTAAAGGTGTCAGCCGTATTGTACCATTTCTGAAACCCGGTGCCGGTGTGGTAACCACCCGTGGGCATATTCATTATGTGGTGACAGAGTTTGGCGTTGCATACCTTTTTGGAATGAATCTTCGCCAACGGGCAAAGGCGTTAATTGAGATTGCACACCCTGATGACAGGGAGATACTGGAGAAAGCCTGTTTCGAAAGGTTTAAAGTTTTTTAGGATTTACCTGCCCTTTGTATAAAATAAAGAGGCTGTTTTTAAATCTATATCGGCCTGAATTTGCCGAAGGCTATTGGTTTGATTGTTAATATTTCGCTATCCCGATAGGTATAGGTATCGAGACAATATAACAATCAAACCAACTTTTAAGACAGCCTTTTTTGTATTTACATTTCCGGGTCACTTTCATTATTATCTGCCGGCCTTCTTGTTTCCTGTGTTTTTTCCTTCGGCTTTTTCTTCAGCCAATCGGGATCTTTTTTTATACCGTGTACATCGTCCAGTTTAGTTACATACAAACTGCGGCCATGTGTACCCAATACCAGTTCATTGTCCCGTTGCTGAATGGCGATATCATGCACCGGAACTGATTTAGGCAATCCGCCATTCCATAACATGAAACTGTTGCCGGCATCAAAACTTACATACAGACCACCATCCGTACCTACATATAAAATGTTCTCATCTTTCGGATCTTCTTTCACTACGTTAATAGGTTCATTGGGTAAGTCTTTACCAATCGGTTTCCAGCTGTTACCATGATCTTCACTTACATAGAGATAAGGAGCAAAATGGTCAAAGCGATACCCATTTAGTGAAGTATAAACTTTTGCTTCTTTATATTGTGACGCTGTGACACGACTGACCCAGAGTTGGTTAGTATTCAGTTTAGTGTTGGTGGCAGGGGGTTTTGTTCCTTTTTTTACAGGTGCTGCAGTGGTTGTTTGATTCAGTTGTTCCCAGCTGTAACCTCCATCAAAAGAACGATGAATATTACCATCATCAGTTCCTGTATAGATCAATCCGAAACGAAGCGGGGATTCCGAAATTGTGGTTAAAGTGCCATAAGGGACATTACCGCTTACTCTTCCATTGGTCAGGTCATTACTCATGGCGATCATTGTATCCCCCTTATTCAGGGAGCGATACAACCTGTTGCTTCCATAATACAAAATATCCTGGTTGTGTTTGCTTAAGAGGATGGGGGTTTGCCAGTTGAACCGTAAGGGTTTGTCACCCAGTTCATGTTGCGGCCGAATAGATTTTTGTGCGCCTCTTCTGTCCTTGTTGTAGCGTCCGTATACGCCAAACTGTGAACCGGAATACACGGTAGCATTATCCCTGGTGTCTACCTGTGCCTGCATTCCATCACCACCATTGATCATTTTATAGGCATACTGACCATTATCGATCCAGCCGATATCTTCTTTGTGATTGGAAGGACCCCACCAGCTTCCATTATCCTGCATACCACCATATACATTATAAGGTTTGGCATCGTCTGTTGTAACTGCATAGTATTGACCCAACGGAGGTGTGTTTGCTTTGAACCAGTTTGCTCCGTCATCATAGGTGATATTGGCACCGCCGTCATTTCCATTGATCACATGTGAATCTCTTTTGGGGTTTACCCACAAAGCATGGTGATCGGCATGTACATTTCCCTTATCCATTGTATTAAATGTTTTACCGCCATCGGTAGAAACTTCTGCATAGAAACCGAGAATGAAAACCTTATCAGGATTATAATGTGATGTATAGATCTTAGCGAAGTAATAACCATAGGTATTGAATATGCCAATGGGTTTTTCATTTGTTTTTTTCCAGCTTAGCCCGGCATCATCACTGCGATATACTTCGCAACCGGCAATACCGGTGTTTTGAAAACCATCATCACTGTCAAGGAAATCCCATAAGGCTGTGGGCTTTATTTTATCAGCAGCGACCAATTCTTTTACAACAATAGCATTATATTTTCTCGGAAAACGGTTGGCCCTTAAAAAAGTGTCCAGCCATTTACTGCTCATTTGCGCAAATTGTTCTTTGGTTATATTCTTGAATTCCTCTTTTTTATACGTTGAATCATTTTTTTTAACAACAGCCGGTTTTGGGGTATTATTATCAACCACTGCGTACACGATGTTTGGATTTTTAGGATAAACTGTAATTCCAATACGTCCAATTTTATCACCAGTCATAAAACCAGAACCCGCTGGCGAAACCAGTTTCCATGTATCTCCGCCATCATTGCTTTTATAAATGCCACTGGAACTTCCGCTTTCTTCAAACTTCCAGGCACGGCGTACCCGGTACCACATCGCAGCATATATTTCTTTAGGGTTGGACGGATTAATATCGAGGTCAACACAACCGGTATTATCATCCACCAGCAAGGTCTGCTTCCACGTTTTACCACCATCAGTAGTTTTATAAACTCCCCTTTCTTTGTTGGCGGAATATAAATGACCCAGTGCTGCAACCCACACGATGTTGTTATCTGTAGGATGCAATTGTATTTTACCTATATGATGTGATTCCGGTAAGCCCAGGTATTCCCATGATTTTCCGTTGTCAGCAGATCTGTAAATACCCATGCCGGCATACGAAGAACGGCTGCTGTTCACTTCACCGGTGCCGACCCAGATCGTTCTTGGAGCCGATGTCCAGTTAACAGCAATATCACCAATGAATAACAAATCAAGGTTATCCATGATAGGCGTAAAGCTTTGCCCGTTGTTGGTAGTATGCCAGAGGCCACCTGTGGCGTAAGCCACATAGAATTCTGTTGGGTCTTCGGGATTGGCATCAATATCCACCACACGGCCGCTCATGATGGTCGGACCGATATTGCGAAATTTTATTTCATTCAATACTGATTTGGATTCCAGGGCTTTCCGTTGTTCTGTTACTTTTAATCTTTCAGCAGCCGGGGTAGGCGGAACCTGTGCGAAAACTGATGTGGCAAGGTGTAAATTGACAAGAATAACAACAAAAGGAAGAAATATCCGGGTGTTATATCCCATTTTTTTTAACAAGACAGACATAAAAGCAGTTATATTTCGTTAGTAAATTGCAGTGGCTAACGGCTCCCGGCGTACCGCTGAAAGCTAATAGCTTCTCTTTCAAACTTACTAAACTATGCGATTGATTCCCCTCCTTTTATTATTTATTTCCATCAATAGTTTTGGACAATGGAAAAGCTTTACCCTGAACAAACATGGCGACACGCTGAACCGGGTGGATATGGATGGCCGCAAACAGGGCCCCTGGTCTGTTCGTGTAGATGACCTGCGGGGAGAAAGGGGTTATGAAGCAGAGGGCTATTATGAGAATGACCAGAAAGAAGGTACCTGGAAAAAGTATTCCCTGGAAGGAGTGAAGATCGCAGAAGAGAATTATCGCTGGGGCAAGCTCAACGGCAGGCAACAATACTTTACTTATAATGGCGGGTTGTTGCGGATAGAAAACTGGAGGGCCATGGATCCGGCCAATAAATTTGATACGGTTGCAGTTTACGATCTGAGAGACCCGGACAAGGAAATAGACAGGGTGGTGGTGAAGAATGAAGGAATAGCCATGAAACATGGTAAATGGATATACTACGATCCGAGAGAAGGTACCATTGAAGCCACGGAGAATTATGTGATGAATAAACTGCAAACCGAAGATGGCGGGATGCTGGATGATGAAAATATTAAGCCTTTAAGTGTAAGTGATGGTAAAACAAAGACTGATACAGCGGGTAAAAAAACTGTCACCAAACCACAAGCCATCCTGGATTACGAAAAGAAAAATTCCGGTAAGAAAAAAATACGGGTAAGGGATGGTAGTACCGGCAACTTACCGAAGCCTTAGCGTATCATTTTCGGCTATTCTCAAAATAATTCCTGAAAAACAATAACTGGTACTGCACTGCATTTCTCCAGTAATTCCAGTCATGCTTACCAGGCCGTTCAATGTAATCATGCGGTATCTTCAGCTTCAGCATCTTTTCATGTAAGGCATGGTTTACGTTGATAAAAAAATCTTCATTGCCACAATCGATAATTATTGCAACAGAATCTTCAGGATAGTCCTCGATCACATTGATCACGGAATAGTTTTTCCAGTTTGCTGCATAATTCAGTGTATCACCGATCTTTTGTGCCAGTTGCCAGTTCTTCGGAAAGGGTTGCAGGTCCACGCCACCACTCATGCTGCCGCAGGCACCGAAGCGTTCTGCATTTCTGAAACCTAAAAACAATCCGCCATGCCCGCCCATACTCAATCCTGTAATCGCTCTTGCTTTTCTGTCTTTGATTGTGTTGTAATGTGCATCAATATAAGCTGGTATTTCTTTACTGACATACGTTTCAAACCGTACCGTGGAATCCAATGGACTGTCAAGGTACCAGCTGTTATAACCGCCATCCGGACAGACAATCATTAATTGATATTGATCAGCATAGTCTTTCAGTTGCGGAACTCTTATTATCCAGTTGGCATACCAGCCACCATGTCCGTGTAATAAATAAACTACCGGGAGTGGTGCATTTTTATCCGGCAACACTGTTGGCTGTATCACCACACATTTATATTCTTTTTGCATGGCAGTGCTGTAAATAGTTATTGTATCCACAGCAGCAGCCTTTATACAATAAGAGATCAGCAGGGTAAATAATAAACAGGAAATTCTTTTCATGCGGTAAAGTTAAAAGTAAAGCCTGATTTTTTCCCGCAGATTGCGCCGATAACTCCGCGGGTATACGCAGATATAAAAAGAGGAGGCATGAATTTATCATGCCTCCTAACTATAAACTTTACACTTCTTTAGAATCCTTTCTTATTCTCCAGTGCTTTTTGCATAGGGTTGCCACCTTGTCCGCCACCGCCTCTTCTGCCGCCGCCCTGTGTTTGTTTAAAGATGGTGAACCTGGATGGTTCGGGTATTGTGTTCCAGTTATTATTGCTTTCATTGATATCTGCTGTCTCCCTCATCGGGTCCAGTTTGATAGAAGCTACTTCTTTGTCTTTCACAAAAGTCTTGATCACTTTGTTCTCATTCAAACGCCACACCTGCACCGGTATCCTTTCCACTTCTTTGGTGCCATCTTTATAGGTCCATTCCAGAATTATCGGCATTACCAGACCACCTTTATTGCTGAAGGTAAGTTCATACATATTCTTGTTGCCATACTTTTCTTTTTCTGCATCATTTAATCCTTCAGGTTTACTACCCGGGATCTTCACTTCGTATCTGGCAGTGTCATATGGTTCAATGCCACGGGCATATCTCCAGTAAAAATCACGGATGGTTGTGTCTGCATCTGTTTGAAAAGTTATCTTTTTGTCTTCCCTGTTCCTGATCTTGGAAATATCATCAAATGTGGGAACCTGCGGTTTATCAACACTGCGTTTTATCGTCATTTCATTGGTGCCGTTCGGTACTGCTGACAGGTCGGGCTTGGCATATTTCACAGTGTCAAGAGAGATATCACACACTTCAGTACTGAAGAACCAGCCTCTCCAGAACCAATCAAGGTCTTCGCCACTGGCATCTTCCATGGTGCGGAAGAAATCAGCCGGCTCAGGATGTTTGAAAGCCCATCTTCTTGCATATTCCCTGAATGCATAATCAAATAGCTCACGGCCCATAATAGTTTCGCGGAGTATATTCAAACCTGTAGCTGGTTTGGAATAAGCATTGGGGCCAAATTGTACAATATTCTCACTATTGGTCATGATTGGCTCCAGTTGTTCCTTCGGTAATTTCATGTAATCTGTGATAAAGGCAGCAGGGCCGCGGCGGCTGGGGAATTTATTATCCCATAATTCTTCTGCCAGGTATTCTACAAATGTATTCAGCCCCTCATCCATCCAGCTCCACTGACGTTCATCACTATTGATGATCATCGGGAAGAAGTTATGCCCCACTTCATGAATGATCACACCCAGCATACCATTCTTGGTGCCTTCACTATAGGTACCATCTTTTTCGGTACGGCCAAAATTGAAGCAGATCATCGGGTACTCCATACCATTGGCTGCTTCGATACTTTGTGCAACAGGGTAGGGGTAAGGGATAGTGAATTTGGAATATGTCTTTATAGTGTGTTCAACAGCTTTAGTAGAGAATTTTCTATACAGACCATAGGCTTCTTTAGGATATCCGCTCATGCACATGATCTTTTTACCTTCAACTTTGGTTGCCATAGCATCCCAGATAAATTTACGGGAAGAACCCCATGCAAAATCACGGACATTATCTGCTTTGAAAATCCATGTTTTTTTATTTTGGCTTTTCTGTTTTTCAGCAGCTTTGGCTTCATCAAGCGTTACCACTTCCATTGGTTCGGTGGCATTCTTTGCTTTATTCCAGCGGGCCAGTTGTGCAGCTGATAGTACAGCAGGATAATTCTGGCACTCACCGGTTGACATGATCACATGATCCGCCGGTACTGTCATTTGCACTTTGAAATTACCAAAGGTTAAAGCAAATTCACCACGGCCTGTAAACTGGTGATTCTGCCATCCCTGGAAATCACTGTACACACAAAGGCGGGGATACCATTGAGTCATCGTGAATAAATGATTGCCATCCTCAGGAAAGTATTCATAACCACCACGGCCACCACGACCCATACGGTCTGCCAGTTTATAATTCCAATCCAGTTTGAAAATAAAACGCTGTCCGGCTTTCAGTGGTGCAGGTAATTCAACCCGCATCATGGTTTTGTTAATAGTAAATTTTAAAGGCTTACCGGCGGCATCTGTCAGTTTCATGATATTGAATCCATACCCATTATCAGTCTTAGCTTCGTCAATCCTGTCCAGTTGTTGCGGACTAGTTTGCCTGCTCATCGTATTACTGGTCTGGTAATTGGCATTATTCACACTGCTGTGCTGGTTCTCGTCTAATTGCAACCAGAGAAATACCAGTTCATTCGGAGAGTTGTTGAAATAGGTAATGGTTTCGCTACCGTTAAGTTTCAGGTTTTTCTCATCCAGTTCACATTTGATATCATAGTCTACTCGTTGCTGCCAGTACCTGGGTCCCGGGGCGCCACTGGCAGTGCGGTACTCATTCGGAGTGGGTAAGGTGCCACCCATCTGTTCAAATTTGTTACCATGATTGCTGTTCGGGTTGTTATATATATTCTGTGCAAAACTTGTTACACTTAACCCCAATGCCAAGAATAAACAGGTGATAAAACGTCTCATGTGGTATATTGATTTTTTAAATAATAGATTTTATTTCAGCCGTTTCACCAAAACTAAGGAAATCGCATTTCCCCTTAAGCAGTAAGGCAAAATAAAAAGCCGCTTTTTTTATGAGCGGCTTTTTGATAATTATGTAAGGAAGTTCCCTTCGGTTGAGATATAAAGGGGGTTAGAAGCCTTTCTTTTCCTGTGCTTTCTGCATCGGGTTGATGCCCGGGGCAGGCGTCACATTCTGTTTTTGCTTGAACAATTTGAATTTACCCGGTTCTTTAATATTGCCGTACGTATTGTTACTTTCATCAATATCTGCTGTTTCCCTGAAGGGATCCAGTTTAATGGAAGCTACTTCTTTATCTTTCATAAAGGTCTTGATCACATTCTTTTCATTCTTTCTCCAAACCTGTGCCGGTATTCTTTCTACTTCTTTTGTACCGTCTTTGTATGTCCATTCCAGAATGATCGGCATTACCAATCCACCTTTATTGGTAAAGGAAATTTCATATAAGTGTTTGCTGCCATATTTCTGACGGCCTTCTTCATCCAATGCATCCGTCTGTGCTCTTACTACAACAGGATATTTTGTAGTATCATATTTTGCAATTTCCCTGTCATACTTCCAGTAAAAATCACGAAGGCTGGTATCCTTATCAGTTTCAAACACTATGTTCTTATCCTGCTTATTCCTGATCTTGGAGATATCTTCAAATGGATTGACGTCCGGTTTGGGTAAACCTCTCATTACAGTGGTATCTTTCGTTTGTGAAGGCACTGCTGTTACATCCGGCACGGCATGTTTAACCGTGTCGATAGCGATATCACAGGCATCAGTACTATAGAACCAACCTCTCCAGAACCAGTCAAGGTCTTCACCGGTGGCATCTTCAATAGTGCGGAAAAAATCAGCGGGTGTAGGTGATTTAAAGGCCCAGCGTCTTGCATATTCACGGAAGGCATTGTCAAATAATTCACGGCCAACAATGGTTTCTCTGAGAATATTTAATCCTGTTGCCACTTTATCGTATGCATTTGCCCCGAAGTTGTTGATGTTTTCTGAATTGGTCATAATAGGTTCTAACTGGTCCTTTGGCAGCTTCATGTAATTGGTAATGGTCCAGGCTGGTCCACCATCGGATGGGAATTTATTATCCCATAATTCCTGTGTGAGATATTGTAAGTATGAATTTAATCCTTCATCCATCCAGGTCCATTGGCGTTCGTCACTGTTAACGATCATCGGGAAGAAAGTGTGTCCTACTTCATGAATGATAACAAGAATTGCTGCATTTTTGGCGCCTTCTGTATACGTGCCGTCTTTTTCTGCACGGCCGGGATTGAACGAGATCATCGGGTATTCCATGCCCTGGTTACCTTCTACACTGATGGCAACCGGGTAGGGATAGGGGAAAGAAAATTTAGAATATGTTTTTAAAGTATGCGCTACTGCTTTGGTAGAAAACTTACTGTAGATCGGGTAGGCTTCTTTGGCATAGTAGCTCATCGACATTACTTTTTTACCTTCCACATTGGTGGCCATGGCATCCCATACAAACCTTCGGGATGATGTCCATGCAAAGTCACGGACATTATCAGCCTTATAGATCCATGTTTTTTTAGCACTGTTACTTGTTTTTTTAGAAGCCGCTAATGCTTCTTCTAATGTAACGATCTGCAATGGTTCTTTGGCTGTTTGTGCTTTTTGCCAACGGGCCATCTGTGTTGCCGTTAATGTTTGTGCATAATTCTGGCATTCACCGGTGGCACCCACAATATGATCGGCAGGCACTGTCATCTGCACTTTGAAATTTCCAAAACATAATGTGAATTCACCCGTGCCGGTGAACTGGTGGTTTTGCCAGCCCTGGTCATCACTGTACTTGCATAGACGGGGATACCATTGTGTCATGGTATAATTATTATTACCATCCTCTGCAAAATGTTCATACCCGCCTCTTGCTCCGCCGAAACGCATAAAATCACCCCGGTTGGCCAGTTTGTAATTCCAGTCTACTTTAAAAACAAATTTCTGTCCCGGTTTTAATGGAGCCGGCAGGTCCACCTTCATCATTGTTTTATTAATGGTATACTTTAATGGTTTACCGGCGGCATCAATAAGTTTTGTGATATTAACACCATAACCATTGTCCGACCTTTTTTCTTCAAACCGGTCAAGCATTTTGTCAACCGTCTGGTTAGGCGGGCGGTTACTGCTTTGATAATCGGCATTTTTGGTGGTGCTGTGCTGGTTTTCGTCCAGCTGCATCCAGAAATAATTTAATACATCCGGTGAGTTATTAAAGTAAGTGATCGTTTCGCTGCCAGTCAATTTATTATTGACTTCATCCAGTTCACATTTTATATCATAATCCACCCGTTGCTGCCAGTATTTGGTGCCGGGTGCCCCGCTGGCTGTACGCTGTTCATTGGGAGTTGGTAAAATTGTCCCCAATTGCTCAAACTTGTTGGCATGGTTGGAGCTGGCATTATTCTGAATTTGTGCCTTTGTCGCTATTGTAAATGGCAGCAGGAGGCAGCATAATATCCAAATTTTCTTCATGGCTTAAATTATTATTATATAGGTAAACGTTCTATTGCAATTTTCAGGGCCAGGCTAAAGATAGCAGCAGATAAAAAGATGACCCATTCACGACGGTTAATCTTTGCTATATTGATAAGTACCTGAGTTACTAATAACAAAGTACTGACAACAACGATCTGCCCGGCCTCCAGGCCTACATTAAATCCAAACAATCCCCATCCAAAACTTTGGTCATTTGCCAGCATGAACCGGATGGTGTTGGCAAACCCCATGCCGTGTATCAAACCAAAAAATAATGCCAGGAAATAATTGATGCGGATAGACTTTGTTGTAAATTTTTTCTGAAACAGGTTGCTGATGGCAGTGACCACAATAGTGCAGGGTATCAGGAATTCTACCCAGTTGGAAGGGAAACGAAAAACATCCATCACACTTAGTGCCAGCGTAAGGGAATGGCCGAGGGTAAATGCGGTTACCAATATCAGGACCTGTTTCCAGTCCTTTAATAAATAGATGGCAGCAAGTGCAGCGATAAAAAGCAAATGATCCAGTGCATCCCAGCTCATAATATGCTCCCAGCCTAAACCAAAATAGAAATTGAAATCACTCATACTTTTTTCTCATCAATGTTCGAACCATTACGCTATTTTTAGCGTCTCAAGCTGTAACAGGCTTCAAAATAAGCCCAAGTTGTGTAACTATGAAAAATATTGTGTCAATGGCAGCATCCGTCTATAAATGGTCGATTATTCCGCTGGTAGCTATTATTTTGATGGCGGCCCGTCCGGTGATAGTGCACCCTTTTCATGTCAGTGTCATAGAGATCAATCATAATGCTGTTGACAAAACATTAGAGATCAGTTGTAAGATCTTTACCGATGATTTTGAGAAGATACTGGCTAAGAATTACAAAGCAAAAGTTGATCTTATCAATCCTCCCAATAAGGCAGCTATGGACTCACTGGTCAAAAAATACCTGTTCAGTCATTTATCCATAAAAGCAAATGGTAAACCTGTTTTATTTTCCTATCTCGGTTTTGAGAATGATAAAGAAGCTGCATACAGTTATATCGAAGTGCAAAATGTACCGGTGGTAAATAAACTGGAAGTGACTACGGATATTATGTATGATCAGTTTGATGACCAGATGAATATTATGCATGTAACAGTGAATGGAAACAGAAAAAGCAGCAAATTGAATTTCCCGGATGCAGCGGCTGTATTTATTTTTTGACAAAAATTACTCTTCCATTTCTTCTCTGAGTTCCTTACTGATGGTGACGAGCACTTTATCTATACGATGACCGTCCATATCGATGATCTCAATAGTAAAACCCTTCCAGTTTAGTTTGTCACCTGTTTTGGGTATTCGTTCCAGTTCATGAAGGATGAAACCTGCCAATGTATCGAAATCATGTTCTCCTTCATTCATCCATTCTGTTTTTTCAAACCTGGTAAGAAAATCGTAAAAAGGAATCTGCCCGTCAACTATATAAGTGCCGTCTTCCCGTTCAATTATTTCATAATCGGGTACATTCTGTTGCGGAATATCACCCACAATGGCTTCCAGGATATCATTCAGGGTTAATAAACCTAGTATACTTCCATATTCATCTACGATAAAGGCGGAATGTATTTTTGATTCTTTGAATTTTTCCATTACCTGGTACGGCGAATTGTTTTCAGGAATGAATAAGGCTGGTTGCATGATCTCCTTGAATAAGGTGTTGTCCGGGCTTATATACAGATCTTTAATAGATACCACTCCTTTAATATTATCAATTGATCCATCGCAAATAGGATATGCTGAATGTGTTTCCTGTAAAATTTTCTCTTTGATCTTATCTTCGTTATCATCCAGGTTAAACCAGATAATATCACTCCGGTGTGTCATGAGCGAGGTAATATTCCGGTCGCCCAGGTGAAAGACCCTTTCAATAATTTCCTGTTCTGCTTCGTCAATAGTGCCTGCTTCAGCCCCTTCAGTGATAAGCGTTTTGATTTCTTCCTCTGTTACAGCATCCTCTTTGGAACGTTTGATATTAAAGAGGGTGAAAAAGATATTACTGGTCCTGTTCAGTAACCAAACAATAGGGTGGGTGATGGTTCCAAAAGTTTTCATGGGTCCTGCCACCGCTTTTGAAATTTTCTCCGACCGCAGCAATCCGAATCTTTTAGGGATCAGTTCACCAAAAATGATAGACAGGAAAGTAACCAGAATGATGATGAGTGTGGTGGAGATAGTTTCAGCGTAAGGCTGCAACAAGGGAATATTCTCAAATACAGGTTGCAGGTTCTTACTAAACCTTTCACCGGAGTACACACCGGTTACAATGGAGATCAACGTAATTCCGATCTGTACAGCAGATAAAAATAATTCAGGGTGGTTGGAAAGTTCTAATGCCAGCTTAGCTTTCTTATCGCCTTTCTCTGCCAGGTGCTCCAGCCGTGCTTTCCGGGCGGAGACCAGGGCTATCTCCGACATGGAGAAAAGGCCATTCACTAAAATAAGAACGCCTAATATAAATATATCCATCAAGAAGCCGGAATTGATTGATTATCGAAGATAGCAAATCTGAACCGCTTATTGAATATCGTGCCTGTAGTTACACCGAATATGACCCCGAGAAGGGCGCCACCGGCAACATCCAGCGGATAATGTACGCCAACATACACTTGAGCATAGGCGACAGAAAGTGCCCAGGCAATTCCGATCCATGCCCAATTGCCTATTATATGTCGTAAGGTGATAAAACCAAAAACAGCCATGCCAAAATGATTGGCGGCATGATTGGAAATAAAACTATAGCCCACTCCGCAATGTTCCAGCAAGAGCCTGACATGCATATAAAAATCAGGGTCATTACAGGGACGAATTCTTTCAATTCCATGTTTAAATACATAATTGCCCACCATATCTGTCAGGGCAATCGAACAAATGAACAGAAGAGACCACCAAAGTCCTTTTACTTTAAAGTTCATCAATACAAATACCAGCAAAAAAAGGTAAAGCGGGGCCCATAAAACCGGGCTGCGCCACAGCGGCATGATTTGATCGAAAAGCGGATTGGTCCATTGGCTGTTTATCTGAATAAATAGCCATTTGTCCCATAGTACCAGCTTTTCCCAAATGTTTATTGCTAAGAAAGGCATTGCTGCAAAAGTAGGGCTTGCAGGGGATTGATACTTTAAAGCGATAGTAAATAAATGATATCCGGTATTGCTATCCCCTTTTTAATTATTTTCTTTGTATTCCTTCATTATCGCCATTATTACATTTGAAGGGCAGAAGCTGATGCTGGTAAAATACAAAATACCAAAAACCATTTTATGGGTGGCAAATCTTTTTGTCATCTTCCTGCTGATTTTTACATTATTCAGGCTGGCTACTTTTTTTGCATTCAAACCAAAAGGAATTTCTTTTGGTGATGTGGTTCCCTCTTTTTTGATGGGTTTCCGGTATGATCTGCGATGGATTGCGATCATACTTATGCCGATTGTACTATTTAGTACTTTTCCCCGTTTGTCCCCATTTTATTCATCACGCAACAAAAAATGGTGGACATGGTATCTCGCTATTGTAACCTTCATTGTTTTTTTCTTTTTTGCAGCAGGGTTTGGAAGTTTTTCTTATAACCGGACACCGCTGGATGCAGGGGCAATGAATTTTGCAGAAGATTTCAGCATTTCATTAAAGATGATATGGCAAACGTATCCGTTAATATGGATGCTGCTGGGATTATTGGTTGCCGTATTATTCTTCCGCTGGATGTACCACCGAAGCCACTGGCAGGTGATCAACCGGACAGAAGGTTTGGGCATTACACACCGCAGAAAATTTTTCATAATAACAGTGATCTTGCTGTGTTTTTTTATTTATGGTTCTCTATCCTGGCCACCGTTAAGCCGTTCAGACAGTTTCCGCTACAACAATAGTTTTAAATCATACCTGGCCATTAACCCGCTGCAGAACTTTGTTGCAACCCTTAAACTGAGAAAACCTGATTACAACGAAAGAAAAGCCAGGGAGGTTTTTCCTGTAATGGCAGAGTGGATGGAGTTGCCGGATAAATCGGATTTTTCTTTTCGCAGGGAAATTGGCCCCCGCAGTTCCTCATTTGAAAGCAGGCCAAATATAGTTCTGGTGCAATGCGAATCATTCAGTATGTATAAAAGTACCATGAGTGGTAATCCATTGAATGCAACTCCTTTTTTTGATTCACTAAGCCGGCAGGGAATATTTTTTGAGCGTTGTTTTTCACCACATTTTTCTACTGCCCGGGCATTGTTTGCGATCCTGTCCGGAATCCCGGATGCCCAGTTGTTCAAATTTTCCAGCCGGAATCCGCAGGCTGTTCAGCAGCATACTATTGTAGATAACCTGGAGGACTATGAAAAACATTATTTCCTGGGGGGAAGTCCGGAGTTCAACAATTTTGAAGGGCTGTTAAAAAATATTGACGGGTTGCAAATGCATACCGGAGATTATTTTAAAGCACCTAAAGTAAATGTGTGGGGTATAAGTGATAAAGATCTTTTTCTGGAGGCAAACGAGTTGTTCCGGAAAAAAGATAAACCCTTCTTTGCGTACATACAGACATCGGGTAATCACCGGCCCTATAATAAAACAATACCAGAGAGTGATACAGACTTTGTAAGAGTTGTTGTGCCGGAAGAGGAATTAATCAAATACGGCTTTGAATCTTTGGATGAATACAACTGCTTCAGGTATTCAGATTATTGTTTCCGCATGTTTATTGAAGCAGCCCGTAAAGAAAATTATTTTCACAATACAATTTTTGTTTTTGTAGGTGATCATGGCCTGGCAGGTAATGCGGAGGCAATGTACCCGCCTGTTTGGACTGAACAACGTCTAACAGATGAGCATGTGCCGTTATTGTTTTATGCACCTGACTTACTGGTCCCTCAAAGAAGGAGTGAAGTAGTTTCCCAGATCGATGTACTGCCAACTATTGCAGGAATGCTGCACCAGTCTTATATCAATACCTCATTGGGCAGGGATTTGCTGGATCCCGGTAAGAAAAATAATTTTGCTTTTATTACTAATACAGCAGATGGGATAGGAATGGTGACGGATGATTTTTATTTTACCCGAAATATCAATTCAGGGGAAGAGCAATTGAATGCATTGCATTCCGGCGTTTTGAATTATACCACAGCGAAAAAAGATTCTGTCAGAAAGAAGCTCTCTGCATTCACCACTGCCTTTTATGAGACGTCAAAGTATTTGATGATGAATAATCAGAATGATTAGACTTTTTTTCAGCAATTACAATCAGCCTTGGCGTTTTTCTGACATCATAGCTGTTGAATTGATAATCCCCAAAAACCTCCTGTACCTGCATGCCCTGGTAACTAAGCATATCTGTAAAATCACCTAAGGAGAATTTGGCTACTTTTTCGGTATACTCCAATGGCTGTTTTAAAGCAGCATCAGTTACTGTTATTTTTTTATTGAAATGTGTTTCATCCTCCCAGCGGTGAATAGCATAGTTTGTTCCGCTTATTACTTTCGACTCATTGTAAATAAGGTGTTCTTCTGCATAATGGACATTGAGGTAATCAATTACAAATTTGCCGCCGGGTTTCAGACTTCTGGCAATGGTACGGATCGCATTATCATGTTCCCTCCTGGTTTTGAAATAACCAAAGCTGGTAAAAAAATTAAATGCATAATGGAAATAATTCCCCCAAAACGGCAGCCGCATATCATGTACAAAAAAGTCAAGGTTGTCTTTTTCAAATTGCCTGGCATAAGCGATACTGTCACCAGAAATATCAATACCTGTAACTGTGAACCCCAGTGAAGCAAGCGTCTTGCTATGCCTGCCTTTGCCACAGGCAACATCCAGCATACGGCTTCCGGGAGCCGGATGTAAGTGCTGCACCAGCTTTTTTATGAAAGCTTCCGCTTCTTTTTCATCCCTTTCAAAGTAGAGTTTGTGATAAAAGGAAGAATTGAACCATTCTTTATACCATGCCTTTTCTGCCATCCAACAAAAGTACGGATGCACTTTTAAAAGGGGGTTGAATTTGAAAAACGTATTTTTGCCGACCTAAAAACAAAATTGTGGCATTAATAAAGAGTATATCCGGTATAAGAGGAACGATTGGCGGGAAACCCGGTGAGAACCTTACCCCTTTAGATGTGGTTAAATTTACTGCAGCATTTGGAACTATCATAGCAACCGGAAAACAATCTGCAAAGATCGTTATTGGCCGGGATGGCCGTATCAGCGGTGCCATGGTACAAAACCTGGTGGTGAATACACTGACAGGCCTTGGTATTGATGTGATTGATCTTGGACTGTCCACCACACCTACGGTGGAAGTAGCAGTGAAAATGGAAAATGCTGATGGTGGAATCATACTAACTGCCAGCCACAACCCAAAAGAATGGAATGCATTGAAACTACTGAATGGGGAAGGAGAATTTATCTCTGCTGAAGTGGGTGAAAGGGTACTCGAACTCGCAGCCAGGGAAGATTTTTCTTTTGCAACTGTTGATAAACTTGGAACGGTAACTGCCGATGATACGTATTTACAAAAACATATTGATGCTATTCTGAAATACCCGCTGGTTAATGCGAAAGCTATTGCCAAACAGGATTTTAAAGTAGTAGTGGATGCTATTAACTCAACCGGCGCTACCTATGTACCGGCTTTATTGAAGGCATTGGGTGTAACCAATGTGATTGTGCTGAACGGTGAAGTGAATGGAAAATTTGCACATAACCCCGAGCCATTGCCGGAACACCTTTCTCAATTATGCAATGAAGTGATTCAGCAGAAAGCTCATCTGGGAATAGCAGTCGATCCGGATGTGGACCGTTTATGTTTTGTGAATGAAGACGGAACTTTATTTGGTGAAGAATATACTTTGGTGGCAGTGGCAGATTATGTGTTGAGTAAAAGAAAAGGGAATACGGTAAGTAATATGAGCAGTACCAAGGCGTTGAAAGAGATCACCCTCAAACATGGCGGAGAGTATTTCCCTTCAGCAGTGGGAGAGGTGAATGTGGTGAAAAAGATGAAAGAGACTAATGCGGTAATAGGAGGGGAGGGCAACGGTGGTATTATCGTTCCTGATTTTCATTATGGCCGTGATGCCCTGATCGGAATCGGTTTATTCCTGAGCCACCTGGCTGATCATAAAAAAGGGATTAAATCGCTACGCACTACCTATCCCGATTATTTTATTTCAAAGAATAAGATTGAACTGCACAATGGGGTGGATGTAAAAGCCATTTTTGAGAAGATCAAAACAAAATATAAGAACAACCCCATTAATACGGAAGATGGCCTGAAGATCGGTTTTGATAATGACTGGGTACACCTGCGTACTTCCAATACGGAACCTATTATCCGCATTTATGCGGAAAGTGATTTTGAAACAAAGGCCAATAATATTGCGATGCAACTGATGCGTGACATTAAAGAGTTTAGTTGATGAAATTCTTCAAGAGATAGGAGATTTTACATTAAATTAGTTTGGGAACTATCGCTTATAAAATAAACGATAGGCCCTGTCAACAGTTGAAACCAACTTTTGTAAAAAAATCGTAACTGGTAAGATTTAATCAGATCAAATGTTCTGGCTTAATTGGTAGGCTTCTCACTCTTTTTCCTGTTGCATTAAATACTGCATTTGCCACAGCAGGTGCAAAACCTACCAGGGCAATTTCTCCCACCCCTTTTGAGCCCATCGGGTTGATAATCGGATCAGGTTTGTTTGGAAAATAAGTTTCGATAAAAGGTACATCTCTGTGCCTGGGCACCTGGTACTTCCCTAATGTGTCTGTGATATACTTACCGGTGGTATGATCGATCAGTGCTTCTTCCGTTAATGCCATACCAATGCCGCCAACGGCACCGCCGATCATCTGGCTGCGGGCTGTTTTTTCGCTGATGATCTTTCCTCCGTCTCCTGTAGCGATGATTTGTTTGAGTGCGATAGCTCCTGTGGTTGGATGCACATGCACTTTTACAAAATGCGCAGAGAAAGAATTCATAGCGTATTTCTGGAACTCTGCTGTAGCCCGGGTCGATTCTTTTATGACTTCGATTTCGGGTTTGCCTGCTTTCTGCAAAAGTTCTGTGAAGGAAATTTTTTGCTGGCTGTCTTTTTTTGATACAACATATCCATCTGCTATTCCCAACTCTTCCGCAGCAATTGTTGAAAAAGAGGGTATGATCGTTCTTGCGAGTTCTTTTAATGCCTGTTTCAGTGCTTCACATGCAATGCTTACACCTGAACCCAATGTAGAAGTGGTAGTGGAGCCGCCCTGTGTAGGTCCGGGTGGAAAATCCGTATCACCCAACTGGAACTTAATTTTACTGGCAGGCATTTGCATTACTTCAGCTGCTACTTTGACCATCGTAGTGGCCGTTCCCGGTCCCATATCACTAACAGCACTTTGCAGAATCAATGTTCCATCATTTTTAAGTATGGCTTTAACAGTGGCATTCCCTCTGCCGGCACCGAAAACACCACCAGCCATGCCATAACCAACCAGCATTCCGTTCTCTTGCAGTGAACGGGGGATTGATGGCCGTTTGTGCCAACCGATCATTTCTTTCCCGGCTGCATAGCATTCTTTCAGGAATTTACTTGTCCAGGGTAGTTTACTCACCGGGTGAACTTCTGCATAATTTTTAATTCGTAACTCAACCGGGTCCATATTTAATTTATAAGCCAGTTCATCCAGGGCACATTCCAGTGCAAAAGCACCGGTAGCTTCACCCGGCCCTCTCATCCAGGTTGGAGTGTTGATATCAAGCGGTAATATTTTGTAGCTGGTATTTACATTCGGGCACTCATATAAAAATTGTGCTGCGTTTACAATTCCTTCCCTGAAATCTTCATAACGGGATGTATTGCTGATCGCATGATGGGTGATACCGGTTAACTTTCCTTCTTTAGTTGCCCCAATTGAAATTTTCTGCCATGACTGCGGACGATAGCCCACCATGGTGAACATTTGTCTCCTGTTAAGTACCAGTTTCACCGGACGCTTCACCACTTTTGCTGCAATACAGGCTGCGGGTACATGTGGCCAGCTTCGCAAAGCACTGCCGAATGCGCCACCAACAAATTTGGTGATCACCCTTACATTTTTTTCATCCAATCCAAAGTTTCTTGCCAGTTCGGATTGTGTTCCTTTCGGTCCCTGTGATTTATCGTAAACGGTCAGTTTATCATCACCCTCCCAAACTGCAATCGTAGCATGCAGTTCAATCGGGTTGTGGGTTTCAATAGGAGTGAAGTATTCTGCTTCAATGGAAACTTCCGCATTTTTCCAGGCATCCTCTTCGCCTCTTTTATATTGGCCGGCCGGCTTTAATTTTTTTTCGTTTTTCCGGAGTGTTTCGAAATCTGTTTCAAAAGCTTCTGTTATATATTCTGCTTTTACCAATGAAGCTGCCTTTACTGCTTTCTCCCAGGTGGTGGCCACCACCAATGCAATGGGCTGACCATAATAATACACCAGGTTATTATCAAATACTTTCAGGCCTCTCCATTCAAATCCTTTCTTTGCCGGGTCTTTTGCATAAGGGCGGTAACCCGGAACAGGCGGACAGTTCTGATAGTAAATAATATCGAGTACACCCGGTGCATTCCTGGCTTCATGCAGGAGCATGGATTTAATAGCGCCTTTAGCAACGGTGCTTGTTACAAATACAGCGTAAGCCATATTTTCCAGCATATGATCAGCTGTATATTTTGCACGACCGGTTACTTTATCAATACCATCAACACGGTCGTCATCATTATCTGTTTGGAAAAATTTTATCTTGTTGTTCATAACAGTTGTAAATACTGGTTAGGAAAAAGGGTTAAAACGGCAATGATCAGATTTTCTGTCCGCTGTTTTTTACTTCCGTGATAGCCGCTACAATATTTGGATAAGCACCACAGCGGCAAATATTATCACTCATGAATTCTTTTATTTCATCGGGTGAGCCTGCCTGTCCTTCCCTGATGCAGGCCACTCCCGACATGATCTGGCCGGGTGTACAATAACCGCACTGGAAAGCATCATGCTTTATAAAAGCTTCCTGCATCGGGTGCAGTTTATCACCCTCTGCCAGTCCTTCAATGGTCGTTATTTTCTTACCATTGTTGTCTACTGCCTCTGACAAACAGGAATTCACTCTTTTGCCATCTACATGTACAATACAGGCACCGCAATGTCCCTGGTCACATCCTTTCTTGGTACCGGTAAGTCCTACGTTTTCCCGGAGCATATCCAGCAGGCTGACCCCTGGGTCGACCAACACTTTGTATGGTTTTCCATTGATCTCCAGTTGTACCGGAGTTTTCTCCATATATGAAGCAATGGCTTCGTGGTGCTCGCCTGCTTTAATGATGGCCGAAGGCACAATACTTAAAGCGGTTAGTGCAGTTGTTTTTTTGATAAAGTTGCGCCGGCTCCCGCCGTTACAACAATGGTCTTGCTTTTGTTCCATAGAAATTAATATCTACCAAGTTACTTCATTAAAGAATGGCTCAAAAATTATTTATTGGTGTTAAAATATCTTTTCTCGTTACTGTTTTCCTGAGCAGGATACCCGGTAATTCACCGCAGTTATTGCTTACCTTTGCCAACAATTTTTTAAACCGGCGGAAGATAATTTATGAACCGTATTTATTTCGATAATGCTGCTACCACTGCACTTGACAAAGAAGTGCTTGAAGCGATGTTGCCCTATATGACCACTCATTTCGGGAATCCATCTTCCATCTATTCGTATGGAAGGGAAAGCAGGCTGGCGATCGAGAATGCCCGTAAAACGGTTGCAAAGATCCTGAATGCAAATCCCGGCGAGATATTCTTCACCAGTGGTGGAACTGAAAGTGATAATATGGCCATCGCCAGTGCTATCCATGACCTTGGCTGCCGTCACATCATCACTTCACCGGTTGAGCATCATGCTGTGTTGCATGCTGTCGAACATTTCGATCATGATGATGTGGTTACCAGCAGCTTTGTAAAAGTGTTGCCTGATGGTCATATCGATCTTGGCGACCTTGAAGACCAGCTGGCCAGTCGGGAAGAACGTTGTCTTGTTTCATTGATGCATGCTAACAATGAGATCGGAAATCTGCTGGATATTGATGCGGTGGGGGAGATCTGTAAAAAGTATAATGCTATCTTTCATTCCGATACAGTGCAAACAATAGGACATTATAAAATTGACCTGCGCAGCAAGCCGGTACATTTCGCAGCCGGTGCAGGACATAAATTTCATGGGCCGAAGGGAGTAGGTATTTTGTATATCAATGATAATATCAAAGTAAAGCCTATGATTTTTGGTGGCGGGCAGGAACGTAATATGCGGGCAGGAACCGAGAATCTGTATGGAATTGTGGGTTTTGCCAAAGCATTGGAAATAGCAGATACCCATATGGAAAAGGAGAGTGCATCAATACAATCATTGAAGACCTATATGATTGAGCAATTGAGAAAGCATATTAAAGGTGTCCGGTTTAACGGTGATTACGCAGGCAAAAGTTTATATACTGTATTAAATGCTTCATTCCCCAAAACAGAGAAATCTGAAATGATCTTATTCAACCTTGATATGCAGGGTATCTGTGTATCGGGTGGCAGTGCCTGCAGC
The DNA here is from genome assembly GCA_016719165.1 of Chitinophagaceae bacterium. Classification (GTDB taxonomy): domain Bacteria; phylum Bacteroidota; class Bacteroidia; order Chitinophagales; family Chitinophagaceae; genus JJ008. The sequence continues at coordinate 395,427 of JADKAJ010000004.1, forward strand.
AGCGGAGCAGATGTGGGCAGCCATGTTATCAGGGCTATCAGCAATGATCCTAACCTGGTTCCGGTCCGTTTTTCTTTTTGTAAGCATAATACAAAAGAGGAAGTGGATGTGGTGGTTAGTAAATTAAAAGAACTGATCTGAGTTCCTCACCACATAGGATCATAGGCACATAGCTCAGTGCCTTCGTGTCTTTTTGCCTCTGTGTTTCAAAACCTTTAGGAAAAATAAATTTGGTGTTCTACGAAAAGTCCGTAGATTTACGAAAATTTCGTAGAAATGGAAAAACTTACCCATACTGAAGAAGAAACCATGCAGGCCGTTTGGCGCACCGGGGAAGGCAATGTAAAAGCCTTTATGGAAAATATGGATGAACCGGCTCCTTATACTACCGTAGCATCAATTATCAAGAACCTGGAAAAGAAGGGCTATCTGAATAGCCGCCTGGTTGGTAATGTGTATATGTATAAACCGGCCATCAGCGAAGATGATTATAAACAGAAATTCATGGGTAATGTGGTGAAGGAATATTTTGATAATTCATATAAAGAACTGGTGAACTTTTTTGTCGAGCAAAAAAAGCTATCTGCAAAAGAATTGAAGGAGATAATCACCCTCATTGAAAAAGGAAACAATAAATAGTTTTTGGTTTAACCAATCAATTTAGTTCTATGCCAGCCGCATTCATTTATTTTTTAAAGCTTTCTGTAAGCCTGGGGGTAGTTTTTTTATTTTACCAGTTAGTGCTGAGAAAGCTTACATTCTATAACTGGAACCGATGGTACCTGTTGGGTTATACGCTTCTTTCATTCATTATCCCATTGATTGATGTAACCCCGGCGTTGCATCAGAATGAATTGACTGGTAGTACCATGGTGCAATGGGTTCCCCTGCTCTATAAACAATCAGCAGGCGGTACATCACTTACTGTCTGGAATATTTTATTCCTTTTTATTATCAGTGGTATGCTGGTAATGCTGATACGGTTGATTATCCAACTGGTATCATTCCGCGGCATGATGAAGAAAGCTGTTCCGCTGAACATCGGGCCTGATTCAGCGATCAATCTTTACCAGGTAAATGAATCTATCATCCCTTTTTCTTTTGGTAATGCCGTGTTCATAAACCGTCACCTGCATACAGCAGAAGAACTGGAAGAGATTATCCGGCATGAATTTGTGCATGTAAAAGAAAGGCATAGCATTGACATTATTTTAGGAGAACTGTTATGCCTCTTTAACTGGTACAACCCTTTTGCATGGTTCTTGAAATCAGCCATTCGTCAGAATCTTGAATTTGTTGCCGACAATAAAGTGCTGGAGAACGGCATTAACAAAAAACAATATCAATACCTGTTGCTGAAAGTAATTGGCAACAATCAATTCAGTATAGCCCAAAAGTTCAATTTTTCGTCACTCAAAAAAAGAATAGCCATGATGAACAAAAACAAATCAGCAAAAATGCACCTGCTCAGGTTCCTGTTCGTGTTGCCGGTGCTTGCATTTATTCTCATTTCTTTCCGGAAAGAAATCGGGGATACATTAACAGGGAAACAGGAACAAATACAAACCTTAGCTGCAACGTATGCAACAGACACTATTCCGGAAGTGACTGTTCCTAACAACAAAGGTTATTTCATTAATGTAAAAGACAGGAAAGGGGAGTGCCTGCTGGTGATTAAGGATAAAACCGGTAAAGAGGTGAAACGTTTATTATTGACCGAGTGGAATGCAAATGCTGAGAAGTTTGAAGAGATCTACGGTGAATTACCGCCTCCGCCTCCGCCACCCCCTCCGCCGGTTCCTGCTGTACCGGGTCAGGCTGATGTGATAACAGTTCAGGGACATCCTATTCCTCCCGTAGCGCCCAATGGAGAAGTAGTAGTGATGGGATATCCTAACCCTCCTAAGCCAGTTAAACTGCCGGAACATGTAAAATCAATTAATATCAAGAATGGCGGTAAAGCTATTGTTGAACTAAAAAACGGGAAAACGGAAGAGTATGATCTGAATAACCCGGAGGAAAAGAAAAAATTTGATGCCCGTTACCCGGCACCGCCGCCACCTCCGCCACCCCCGGCTCCGGGAAGAACCGTGGTAGTAGAAGGTCAAAAAATGAATGGTTCAGTCAGTATCGCAGCAGATGGTCAGCCATTGCCAGATAACCTGGTTTATGTGATTAATGGAGTTATTTCCACAAAGAATGAGATGGATAAGATCAGCCCGGATAAGATTGCAACTGTTGATGTGCTGAAAGGCAATTCAGCCATTGCGTTATACGGTGAAATTGCAAAAGATGGAGTAGTGCAGGTCAGATTAAAAAATGAAGCCCATCCCTTGTATGTAATAGACGGAGTTATTTCTTCCAAAGCGGATGCTGATAAGATCAATGCTGAATCAATTCTGACTGTGGATGTTTTAAAGGGAGAAGCAGCAGAAAAACAATATGGAGGAAAAGGAAAGAATGGCGTTATTATCATCCGGACGAATAGGAAAGAAGTACAGAAGCCAGTTACAATATCTTCATTTCTCTTCCCGGCTGAAGTGAAAAAAGATCAATGCTGAATTTTTTATAAACTACCTAGGGGCCGGAATAATCCGGCCTTTTATTTTTTGGGGAATATGAGAATGACGATAACTGGTCGGATTCTATTATAAATAATACCAGGGATTTCTTTTTGCGGCGATCACATATTTTTCACATTTCTGAAAAAAGCCAGTACCATATAAATGATAATCGGCGAGCCCATTGTCAGTATGGAAGCATACATAAAATACTGCCGGATCTTGCTGGTGGCAATTCCTAAACGGTTGCCAATAGCAGAACAAACGCCAAAGGCATTCCACTCTACGAAATTTTTGAATTTGTTCATACTGCTAATTTAGAATATTTGAACAATCTCTGCAACCCGGAGTTATTCAGATAGGTGATTTTCGTACTTTTGCGACACTTTTCAATGTGTTAATCCGGCAATTGGTCATTTTGCCAATATTTTTCGGGTGGTATCTTACAGGAATGACAGGAATTGCTTTAAGCAGCACATTGTTTCATTTACAAATCGTCAAATTGTCAAATTCTATGGTATTCGATCTTGACCTCATCAAAAAATTGTACAGCGAAATGCCTGCCAAAGTGGATGATGCCCGTAAAACACTGGGCCGTCCCCTTACACTGGCAGAGAAAATACTTTATGCCCATCTCTGGAATGGAGTGGACGTGAAAGAGTATGAAAGAGGAAAGGCTTATGTAGATTTTGCCCCCGATCGTGTAGCTATGCAGGATGCTACGGCACAAATGGCTCTGCTGCAGTTTGATACAACTGGCCGCAAGACGGTAGCGGTACCTTCAACGGTGCATTGCGACCACCTGATTGTAGCAAAAGTTGAAGGAAAAGCTGATCTGAACAAAGCGGTAACAGATAACGAAGAAGTATATAATTTCCTGGCCTCTATTTCTAATAAATATGGCATCGGTTTCTGGAAACCGGGAGCCGGCATCATTCACCAGGTAGTGCTGGAAAATTATGCATTTCCCGGGGGGATGATGATCGGCACAGATTCTCATACCGTAAATGCAGGCGGACTGGGCATGATCGCCATTGGTGTGGGAGGAGCTGATGCCTGCGATGTTATGGCTGGATTGAGCTGGGAATTATTGATGCCCAAGCTGATTGGGGTAAAACTGACCGGTAAACTGAATGGATGGACATCTGCCAAAGATGTGATCTTAAAAGTAGCCGGTATACTTACCGTAAAAGGTGGAACCAATGCTATTGTCGAATATTTTGGGGAAGGTGCTCAAAGTATGAGTTGTACGGGTAAAGGCACAATCTGTAATATGGGTGCTGAGATCGGCGCTACCACTTCCACCTTCGGATATGATGAAAGCATGAGCCGCTACCTGAAAGCAACCGGTCGTGCAGCAGTAGCTGAAGCTGCGGATAAAATAAAGGAATGCTTGACCGGTGATGCGGAGGTATATGCTAATCCTGAAAAATATTTTGATCGTGTTATTGAAATTAATCTTAGTGAACTGGAACCACACCTGAATGGTCCTTTCACACCGGATTTGGCTACTCCTATCTCTCAAATGAAAGAAGCTGCAGCAAAAAACGGATGGCCTACCAAAATTGAAGTGGGACTGATCGGTAGCTGTACTAATTCTTCGTATGAGGATATCAGCCGTGCTGTTAGTTTGGCGAAGCAGGTAAAAGCAAAAGGATTAAAACTTAAATCAGAATTTACGATTACCCCGGGTTCCGAACAGGTTCGTTATACGATTGAGAGAGATGGTTTCCTCAATGTGTTTGAAGAAATTGGCGCAACAGTATTTGCCAATGCCTGCGGACCCTGCATTGGTATGTGGGACAGGATGGGGGCAGAAAAGCAGGAAAAGAATACCATCGTCCATTCTTTCAACCGCAACTTTGCCAAAAGAGCTGATGGCAATCCCAATACGATGGCATTTGTGGCTTCGCCAGAACTGGTTACAGCATTGGCTATCGCCGGTGATTTAAATTTTAACCCGCTTACTGATACATTGACGAATGATAAGGGCGAACAGGTAAAATTGGATCCGCCCAACGGTGACGAGTTACCGGTTAAAGGTTTTGCAGTAGAAGATGCCGGTTACCAGGCACCGGCAGAAGATGGAAGTAAAGTGCAGGTGGCCGTGAAAGCTGACAGTAAACGTCTTCAGTTGTTGTATCCGTTTGCTGCATGGGAAGGAACAGATTTAAAGGGGTTGAAATTACTGATCAAGGCGAAAGGGAAATGTACAACAGACCATATTTCTATGGCTGGTCCGTGGTTAAAGTTCCGGGGGCACCTGGATAATATCAGTAATAACCTGCTGATCGGAGCTACTAATTTCTTCAATGAGAAGACTGATAATGTAAAGAACCAGTTGACAGGTGAGTATGGAACAGTCCCCAATACACAGAGAGCTTATAAAGCAGCTGGTATCGGAACTATCGTCGTTGGTGATGAAAACTACGGTGAAGGATCCTCCAGGGAACATGCGGCCATGGAGCCAAGGCATCTTGGTGTTCGTGTAGTGATGGTGAAATCTTTTGCCCGCATTCATGAAACAAACCTTAAAAAGCAGGGAATGCTGGCACTGACTTTTGCCAACAAGGAAGACTACGAGAAGATACAGGAAGATGATGCGATTGATGTGATTGGCCTCACCAATTTTACACCAGGTAAGCCATTACAGGTCGTATTAAATCATAAAGACGGGAGCAGTGAAACCATTATTGCTAATCATTCTTACAATGAACAGCAGATCGAATGGTTCAAAGCCGGCGGGGCTTTGAATGTTATCCGCAGTCAATTTGCAAAGTAAAAAGCACCTGATAATTTTCATAAAGCCCCCGTCAGATACCGGGGGCTTTATGATTATGAGGCCTTTAGTAATTTTATCAATGTTTAAACATTGAAATTAAATAATTGCTGTATCTTTACGCTGTACATGAAAAGAAAGAACTTTATCTATACAATAACAGGAGGATTGTTTGCAATGAGTGGTCTAACAACTTTTAAACGATTTACTGATGATCTTGAAGAGCAGGATGTAAAAATGCCTGTTCTTTTTATTGGTCACGGATCGCCGATGAATGGTATTGAGAACAATGAGTTCAGTTTACAATGGGAGAAGACGGCAAAAGAATTACCTGTCCCTAATGCAGTTTTGGTGGTTTCTGCACACTGGTTGACCAATGGAACACATATCACTGCAATGGATTATCCAAAAACAATACATGATTTTGGAGGTTTTCCTCAGGCACTGTTTGATGTTCACTATCCGGCACCAGGCAACAGTCAATTAGCTTTAGAAACGAAAGAGTTGATTAAAACAACCGATGTGGGACTCAACCATGATTGGGGACTAGACCATGGTGCATGGACAGTAGTGAGAAGAATGTATCCTGCAGCAAATATTCCTGTCTTGCAATTGAGCATTGATTTTAGTAAGCCTGCACTTTATCATTATAACCTGGCTAAAGAGCTGGCAGCCTTGCGTAAAAAAGGAGTTCTCATCATTGGCAGTGGTAATATGGTACATAATCTCAGGATGGTTGCCTGGGATAAACTGGATCAGCCGGGCTTTGGGTTTGACTGGGCCATTGAAATGCATGAATTGTTTAAAACAAAGATCATACACAGGGATCACCAGGCTTTGATCAATTATGAAGCGTTGGGCAAAGCCGCAAAGCTGGCTGTTCCCACACCCGATCATTACTATCCGTTACTATATACTCTTGGCTTGCAGGAAAAGAATGAAGAACCGGTTTTCTTTAATGATAAACTGGTAGCAGGATCATTGAATATGACCTCGGTTAAATTCGGATGATCACCACCCCTGTTATTAACTGAGCCCGGTAATGACACCATTGGCATCTATATCTATTCCTTCGGCAGCCGGAATAACCGGTAACCCCGGCATCCGCATCATTTCTCCCAGTATTGGAATTACAAAACCAGCACCAGCTGCAAATTCAAACTCACGGACCTTGACAATAAAATCAACCGGCCTACCAATTCGTTTTTCATCATCCGACAGGCTCTTAGGCGTTTTTGCCATACATACCGGCATATGCTCGAAGCCCAGTTCTTTAATATGCTTTAGCTGCGTTTTGGCTTTTACAGAGAATTCTACAGCATTAGCGCCATAAATTCTGGTAGCAATGGTATGTATCTTTTCTTCAATGGAAACTTCCCGATCGTATAATGGTTTGAAATTACTTTCGCCCCTTTCTACAAGAGTAGCAACGGCCTGTGCTAATTCAGTCATGCCTTTCCCACCTTCAGTGAAGCCTTTACAAACAACAGCCTCTGTATTATAATTTTTACAATAAGATTTTATGGCAGCTATTTCTTCTGCTGTATCTCCGGGAAAGTGATTGATGGCCACTACTGCTTTCATGCCGAACAGTTGCATATTCTCCAGGTGTTTCCCAAGATTCGCTAATCCTTTTTCAACTTTTTCAATAGAAGGAATTGTTAGTTCATCTTTTTTAGCACCGCCATGATGCCGTAATGCTCTTACTGTGGCCACCACTACTACTGCTTTTGGTTTTAGTCCTGCATTCACACATTTAATATCAAAGAATTTTTCTGCACCAAGGTCGGCCGCAAAGCCAGCTTCAGTAATAACGTACTCACTGAGGGATAAACCCATTTGTGTTGCCAGTATAGAATTAGTTCCCTGGGCGATACTGGCAAAAGGTCCGCCGTGCAGTATGGCAGGATTACCTTCCAGCGTTTGTACCAGGTTTGGTTTAATAGCATCTTTCAATAAAATTGCCATTGCTCCAACAGCATTCAGGTCACGGGCAAACACCGGTTCGCCGCCGAAAGTAGTGCCAATGTAGATATTACCTAGACGTTGTTTGAGATCATCCATTCCTTTGCACATACAAAGTATAGCCATGATCTCTGATGCAGGTGTAATATTGAAACCGTCTTCACGGGTGATGCCGTTGGCCGTGCCACCCAGTCCGATAACGATATGACGAAGAGCCCTGTCATTCATATCCATTACTCTTTTCCACACAATGGTTCTGGGGTCAATTTGCAGGCTTCTTTTTTTATTCTGGAGGTTATGGTCAATCAATGCCGCCAGCAGATTATTCGCTTTTTCAATAGCTGCAAAATCACCGGTAAAGTGCAGGTTGATATCTTCCATAGGAATGATCTGTGAATAACCACCTCCGGTAGCACCTCCCTTTAATCCAAAAACAGGACCCAGGGAAGGCTCCCTTAAAACGGCCATCGCTTTTTTACCAACCAGGTTTAAACCATCAGTAAGTCCCACTGAAATAGTGGTCTTGCCTTCACCCGCAGGGGTAGGGGTAATAGCTGTTACCAGTACCAGGTGATGCTGACTGATCTTTTCTTCATTAATCAGTGTTAACGGCAACTTGGCTTTATGTTTACCATAATACTCAAGATCATTATTGCTGATACCAATGGATGCGGCAATTTCTTTGATGTGGCGGATAGGGGCTGATTGGGAGATGGCAATGTCTGTTAGCATAACGAACAAGATAAAAAGTTTCCGCAACTTAGTTTTCCCTGCTCCATTATAGTATGACAAACATCAATTACCGACCTGATATGGGCTAAAGTGAACAATCGTGTTTGTGTAATATTTTAAATAAAAAGCCCCTGCCCGAAGACAGGGACTTTCTTTTTATGAATGGGAACTATTACCTGCTCACAATGATCTTTCCGGTTATTTGTTCTTGTGTGTCGTGTACCCATACTTTTAAAGTATATACACCTGGCAACACATTTGTCATTGTCAGCCGGGTTTCATTAAAATTCATCCATTTTTTCACCAGCCGTCCATTCATATCAAATAACTCAACATTGAAGGGGTAACTGATCTTTTCAAATACCACATTCACCTGGCCGTTAGCGGACGGGTTAGGATAGATGATCAGATCACTTGCTTGCCCATAACCTTTTACAAGCCGGATTGCAGTGTAACTTGTCTTACCATCCATATCCACCTGTTTAATACGATATTCACTAACTCCGGCTATTGTATTATTGTCTGTAAAGAAGTAACTCATTTCTTCTTCGCTATTTCCGGCAGGAGTTTTAGTATTTACAAAACCAACTACTTCCCAGTTTCTACTACTATATTTTCTTTCTATAAAAAATCCCTGGTTATTAACTTCTACCGCAGTTGTCCAGTTCAGGTTAACGGCTGTATTGTTCCGGGACACGGTAAAATACTTAAACACCAAAGGCAGTGGTATACAACCAGGGTCAGTGAATTCTTTAAAAGAAACAAATGGACTGGCAGGCATTACATTGATCACTTCCATCCAGAGAGATGCATTTTCACCAGGAATATCATTGCCCGGGTAAGGTACGTTTACACCAGAAACTGTTGAATGGGGGGCGATAACAATATTACTGCTGGTAAAAATAGGCACACCATCCAATGTTTCTCCTGTGCCAGGTTCGAATACATTATCACCATCATCCTTATACAGGTTATAATATATGGTCTGCTCATGATCACTGTTGTTGGTAATACCATAATTATAACTACGGGGTTCACAAACCTTAAAACCGGCTAATGACGGATTATTCAAATCAAAACTCAAACCCTGGGTAGCACAGTGTACATTCTTGCCATTAGCAGCCTGACTTGCCCAAACATCACCTTTAATTGTTACAATGCCAGTGCAGCTTGGTAATGTGATGATGATATTTGAAATAGTCATTCTTTCATTGGCACCGCCAGGAATATTTGTTTTATTTACAACGAGGCCTGTTGTCATGGCAGGTACAGTCGGATCAGGAAGATAAGTTGTTCCGATAAAAGGAGAAGCACTACCATTCTCAAATATAGAGATAGTCGCTAAGGAGTTTACCAGGTCTTCATATTCCGGGTATGAAGTTGGGTTATCATACATGCCAACCCAATTGGCAGCAGGAGTATGGTAGTTGTCAACTGTCCAAAAATGGAGGTAAGCATATTTATTGCCATTATTCACTTCTTGTATCCAGGTAACATCAAAAACAACCTGGCAGGTACTTTTATTAAAGCTCTTTACATTTACCCCAAGGTCTGAAACTGTACATTGCGCATTGGATTTGTTAGGAAAACCAATTACCAGCCCCAGTAAAACGGAGAGTAGAATCTTTTTCATAACAAATAATTTAAGGGTGACGAATCTCTGAGATTCAATCTTTTTTGTTATTTCCTTCTTGGAAAACAGGCCATAAAAACATTGGCGTTAAAAGCCTGGAAGGCTGGGAGATTTGCCTTTTTTTAATATGAAACCGGAGAATACATTGTTTTGAATCTTTTGTTGATCCTGCAACTAAAGTAATTTTATAATCAGTATCTGCTGATGATCTTAGTTGTACCGGTTTATGATAATGATCATCCTGCTATCTAATTTTTAAACAATCCTCAGGCAACGGGTATAAATCAATTCTTATGAATTTTAAATATTGTACCTTTTACACATATTAAAACTTTCAGTTATGAAGCATTATCATATTATTTCGAGGATAGCTATTTATTTACTGGCTATAGTCCTGTTTGTATTTGGTATTTTTCATTTTATGTATCCCCGGGACCTGTTGGTATACGTTCCTGATTTTTTGCCCCTGGGTATTAAATGGGCTTATGTAGTGGGTGGTGCTTTTATACTCGTTGCACTTTGTTACCTGACCAATCAATTTGTAAAGATCTCCAGTTACCTGTTATTTATCCTGCTGGTGATTTTTATCCTGACTATACATCTGCCTAATTACAATCATGCCGGGGATCCTGAAATGAGGCAACTTGCCCTGATTAATATTTTAAAAGATACGGCGATTGCTGCTTTTGCTTTACATATCGCAGCCGGGGCTTATCATCAGCATTTTCACCTGGAGAACAGTGATTGAGTTGCAGATCGATTTTGAAAAATATTTTAAAGTGATTAAACTGTTGAAGTATGTCAGCAGTTTAATCACTTTTTTTTACCATTATCTATGTCAGCATAAATACTTTAACCTTAGCTCAATAAAATAATGCGGAAAATACATTCTGTAAGCATGGGGTTTTCTGATAAATAAATTCTCAGCGTAATTATTTTTCATCTTCACTTTCGCCAGTATTCAGCTGCACTTTTTCAACATTTCTTCTCAGGCGCATATTTAACAGTTCAACAAACAGTGAAAATGCCATAGCTGTATAAATATAACTTTTACTGATCTGTTGATGGAATCCCTGGGCAATAAGCATAATACCAATAACAATCAGGAATGCCAGCGCCAGCATTTGCAGGGTGGGGTTCCTGTTAATGAAGGCGGAGATCGCTCCGGCAAATGCAATCATTACCAGCATCGATATTATCACTGCAATGATCATAATGATAACATTATCTACCAGGCCTATGGCAGTCAGTATGGAGTCAAAGGAAAAAACAGCATCTACCAATACGATCTGTAAAATAACGGCACTAAAGGCGGTGTAAACAACTTTGTTTTTAGGTGTTGCTGATTTTTCCAGTTTATGATGGATCTCGAGTGTGCTTTTGGCTATAAGGAAAATACCACCCAGCAACAGGATGATATCTTTCCAGCTGATACCGATAGGAGCCCCGTTTTCTTCAATGAAAGGTATAGTGAAGACGGGATTGGTAAGCTTGATGATCCAGGTTATCGTCAATAAAAGCAATATCCTGAAAACCATAGCCAGTAATAAACCAAGCGACCGGGCTTTGGGCTGCTGGCTTTCCGGCAATTTGTTAGAAACTATTGATATAAAAATGATATTATCAACTCCAAGCACAATTTCAAGAAAACTCAATGTCAGCAGACTGATCCAAACGGAAGGATCGGCAAAATCGGGGAATGGCATTTATTTTAAATTTAAACGCAAATGTAAAGCTAAAACTGAACAGTATTTCCGGTAATGCCAGGATACAGAAAAGCCCTGATTGCGGTATACAAACAGGGCTATTGATTTAAAAAAGATAAAGCAGAGAGGCTTGTATTAAAGCCGGGCAGTATTTTGACCATCAAAGCAAATATGCGTAAGCAATCTCCCTGCAGGTAACTGGCTTGAAGAATAATACAGTTTAAAAGTATTGGAAGTTCCCTTTTTCAGTTTTAGTAATTCTTTCAGGGGGCAGCTTATTCCATAATCTACTTTTACTGCATTATCCGCATCTTTATAATGAAATTCTTTGAGCACTTTATTCTGTCCGTCCTTTATGGTGATGACCCTGTTTTTACCAATATCGCCACAATGAGAATATTTTATAATCAATTGGTCATTGGCAGATACTTTGTCTAATTGGAGATTCTGGACATTATCCATTTTGTTGCCATATTTCTGTAGTACCAGTTTATTATTCAGGTATACTTCAAATCCTTCACCTCCCCATTTATTAACAGGTATAAAAGATAAAAAGAAGGTACTGATGGTAAACAGTAAAAATGGTACTGCGAGGGGCTTTCTTTTTTTCATGGCAATTCTTTTTTAAGGTTAATGTAAATGATCATTTACTTGAATCCACAAAAAAAGAATTTTGACAGACCTGTACAAAATACCCTTGACAAATGTAGCAGAATACTTGATGTATAGCATGGTAACGGCTATTGTCCCAATCTTTGTTATTTTTATGCAATGCAGCGACTTAAACCGGAAGTAGATATTGTCAAGGACCTGTTGGAAGCAGTACTGGTAGCCCAGCCGGAATCCTCTTTTGTACAGAGCCTCTTGTATCAATACATGGAGCGGGGCGGACTGAGCAAAAAGCAATTACAGGGTTTGTATGGCAAGGCTTCTAAAATCGATTCAATTCCGCCGGGTAAACTGGCTACTCTGGAGGCTATTATTTTAAAAAGGCCAACCCGTTATAAATCTTCACTTCCGGAAACGGCGCCATTATATACCAAAGATGCGGCTGCAGGAAAAATAATAGAAACAATCCTTTCCAAATACCCACAGCATAAAAGAGTGCTTTTCCTTCAATCGAAATACGATAATAATGAAGTTCTAACTCCCCCTGAACTGGCGGAGCTCCAGAAATTTGTTAAGCTATTGAAATAAGAGGATTCTCTGTAGCATATCATGAGAAATCATGATCGTTCTCATAAGAGTATCCTGGCAGCCTGTATATTTTCAATTATTGATTTAACATGGGCCAGAATCTGCATCGTCATTTTATCAGTAAACTTCACCATGCGGTGGATGGCAATGCACAATTAGCAGCACTACGGGAATGCAGCCGGCTGGCATTAAGTAATCCAGTGTTATTAAAAGAGTATCATGAGGTCTTGCTTTTATTCTGCGCATACCCGGGCAATAAAAAAGTGAGGGAACTGGCGAAAGAAGAATTGAACAGGCTTGGCCAGGCTATTAAAAAACACCTGTATAACAATCGCTGGCAGCATGTATTGTCAGGAAGTGGCTTGCCGTTTACAGAGCTAAGATGCCAGTATAGCCTGGAAATGGTGAGCTGGTTGTTAGAGAAATTCCCGGGCCAGGTAAAACCGGCAGAGGCGGGAGCAACAGCAACAGCAGTCCGGCAAACATTCCAGTCTTTGTTGCCGGGAATTGAATTTGAAAGATCAACACATGGTGATTTAAATCTTTGGAATCGTATTAAATCTTTAAGCGGTCATTATTTCAATGTGCCTTCATTAAAATGGTTATTACAGTTAATACAGCAACAGCAATGGCCTGTACTATTGAGAGATCAGTTATATGATAATTTGAATATTTTTATCAGCTGGTCGTTAACAGGTAATTCATGGAACCGCAGTTTTCTTCACTGGCCGGTTAATAATGTATACTGTCAAGCAATTAAAAAGAGGAAAGTAAACAGCAGCTTAATTATTCATCAACCGGTCAAGCCATCTTTACCACTTACAGAACAGGAAAAGCAAGAGCTTATCGGAACAATGAGGGCATCACTGGCTTTTTATTACCGGGAGACGGATCCCTTTACGTATGCCGATACCGCGGCACTTGAAATGTTTGAACTGGGACAGGGACTACAAGTTGCTTTGACAGGTATGCGCAAAGAACGACGCCTGTCTTTAGAGAGTTATGTGGGTTTTATGGCTTTTAAAAATGGAGTACCAGTTTCGTATGGTGGTGGCTGGCTGTTTGGTCACCGGTGTAAGATCGGTGTAAATATTTATCCTCCTTTTCGCGGTGCTGAATCAGCATGGTTGTTTTGCCAGGTGATGCGGTTATATTATCAGCGTTACAATGTCCATCGTTTTGTAGTGAAACCATACCAGTTTGGTAAGGGAAACCCGGAAGGATTAAAAAGCGGTGCCTTTTGGTTTTACTACAAATTAGGGTTCAGACCGGTTAACGAAAAAATAAAGAAAGCAGCTGAAGCTGAATGGAAAAAAATTACAGCCGGCGACTCTTACCGCACTTCGCAGAAAATATTAAAAAGGTTTACTGCCAGTAATAAAGAATGGATTGTAGAAAGGAAGCTGGCAGCAGATCCGCTGGCAGGGGAGTTGAGCAGTAAGATCAGTTTAATGATCCAGCAGGAATTTCAGGGCGACAGGGGACGGGCCATACTAACCTGCACCCGGAAAATGAAAATATCCCTGGGAATAAAATCAATGCCGCAATTAAGCAATGAGGAAATTTCCGTATGGCAAAACTGGGCATTGTTGTGGTCCATTCTTCCCGGTCATTATACCTGGAATAGCAGGCAGCGAAAATACTGGCTACAGTTATTTTGGTTAAAAACCAGGGGAAGTGAAAGGGATTTCATATTGGCCTGGCAGCAATATAAAGATTTATGGTGTGCAGAAACCTGAAATCAGAATGCCGGTTTGGGGATTCCCGCACAACCTGAGAACCTAAATTAATTCCGGCAGTATACCAATCCCGGCAGTATATCCACTTCCCATCAATTAAATAATTCCGATTCAGATAGTTATGCCAGGCTGGTTTGTGGTTACCAATACAAGAATTTATGAATTAACTTGTAAACAGGCAACCTGAACCTTTTATACTCCGATATGGAGGAGAAACACTACACACAATTGTTATCTGCTGATGAACTTACCTTTCATGTTGAGGCTTGTGCACTCAATAGCAGGGAGAGCCAGAAAGTTTTATACAGCTCTTTCTACGGGTATGCTATGGCAATTTGTGATCGCTATGTCAATAACCAGGATGATGCTCTTGAGATTTTAAATGACGGGTTTCTCAAAATTTTTAAAGAAATTCATCATTACAAACCTGCTTATAAGGATGTGATAAGCTCATTTAAAGGATGGCTGCGGAAGATAATGGTTTATACTGCTATCGATCATTTCCGGAAATATCAAAAACATCAGTTAGTGGCATCATTGGATGATGTAGTCTATCATGTGCCTGCAGTCAGTGATGAAGCGATCAATAAGTTATCTTATGATGAAATAATAAGGGCAGTGCAGGATCTTTCACCTGGATACAGGGCGGTTTTCAATCTTTTTGTGATCGAGGAATTTAGTCATGAAGAGATTGCCGGGCACCTGGGAATCTCGATAGGCACGTCCAAATCAAACTTATCGAAAGCAAGAAGACAATTACAGAAAATTTTATTTAAACAAAATATTACATCAATTGCCAAAAATGCAGTTTGAAGATTTTGATAAGAAGATTAAAGAAGCAGCAGAACATCACCACCCGGCGTATGATGAAATGGCATGGGATAAAATGGAGAAGCTGCTGGATAAACATCTTCCTCAAAAAGAGGATAAGAAGAGAAGGTTTATCTTTTTCTTATTGTTGTTTTTGTTTTTGGGAGGAGCAGGAATAATTATTGGAAAGCCATTCCGGCCGGGTAAGCAAGTTGCCCGTGCTGAAGAAGCAACAGGAGAAAGTAAAAGCAGCAAGCCGGCGCATAACTCATTTGAAGGAATGGGAGCAGGTACCACAGATGAAAAGACAGTAACAGAGATTGATAAGAGTGAAGACATGGATCCCAAAGCTGTGAAGAAAAGTACTGCAGTTACAGATGTTGATATAGATGCTAACTCCGATTATAACAATAAGAATAATATTCTTATTGCTGCTAAAAAATATCCTGCCAGCCAAACCAGGCTGAACGCTTCAGTAAATCAACAAAAAGACAGGCAGTCGTATGTGCAGTATGAAAAGCCAATTGACCATGTAGCTGTCACCAGTGTTGATATGCAACTTGACAAACCTGCTAACAATATTGTGAAACCAGCAGTGACAGCTGTTGAAAAAAATAATATTATCAATGATTCTGCTGATAATAACAAAGCAGATATCGATACCAAAGAAATGTCTGTGAAAGCTGGCGCTGAAAAGATAGAATTGTCTGACAGGGTCGAAAATAAATCCGCTGTTACCCTAAAGAAAACCCAGGAAAAAAAGAAGGCAAATGGGAAGGCACAAAAAAGAAATTCATTCTTTTTAAGCTTCTCTGCTGGTCCGGATGTAAGCTATGCAAGTTCCGGTAAACCGGGCAAGATCAGACCTGTCGCTGGCCTGGGTCTTGGATATACTTTTAAAGACAGGCTTACTGTCCGTACCGGCTTTTATTCGGCCAGTAAGGTCTATTCAGCATCGCCGGAAGCTTATCACCCACCGGCTGTATTTTATTCCTATTATCCCTACCTGGAAAAAGTGGATGCAGATTGTAAAGTGTATGAATTACCGCTAACCTTTAGCTATAATTTTGGTCGTACCAAACAGCAACATTGGTTTGCATCAGCTGGCATTTCTTCGTACCTCATGAAAACAGAGGCCTATAATTATTTTTATAAAACTTCCCCCCTGGGTCCGACTGTTAACAGGAAATGGGGTATAAAAAATGAAAACAAGCATATGTTTTCTGTTCTTGGTGTCTCTGCAGGCTATCAGCGAAATCTAAGCAAGTCCCTTTCCATTATTGCAGAACCTTATATAAAACTACCTATGAGTGGAGTGGGATATGGTAAAGTAAAATTGAATAGTGCTGGTCTGCTGTTTTCAATTGCTGTAAAACCATTTTCTTTTTCAAAAAAAAATAAACCACTGCCCTGATCAGTAAAAGAGGCAACCTGTTTTTACAAGACTGCGATTGAGTATTAAAAATCAGCTTGTGAATTATTTTTTTACACTCAGGTTCTTAACCTCTTTCATTCTATCATTAATTATTGTGTATTCCTGCAGCAAGAATGGTGGAGGAACAGCAGCACCTGATCCCTGCAGTGGTGTTACTGTTACGATCAGTGGAACAGTTAATAATCCCACAACCATTGGAGGAAGTGATGGAAGTATTGTAGCTTCCGCATCAGGGGGTAGTGGGTTCTCCTACAATATAAACGGGGGAGCTTTTCAATCTTCTTCGAGCTTTACAGGTCTTGCAGCCGGTTCGTACACTATCATGGCGAGGAATTCAAATGGTTGCACGGGTACTTCTACATTTGTTGTCGTAAATCCTTCCAATCCCTGTACAACTGTTACAATTGTTGTTACAGGTACCGTCACAAACCCAACTACTGCAGCAGCTGCGAATGGCAGTATTATTGCCGCGGCTTCAGGCAGTACCGGGTTCACCTTTAGTATCAATGGAGGCGCTTTTCAATCAACTGGTAATTTTACCGGACTTGGGGCCGGTGCCTATTCCATTACCGCGAAAGATGGTAATGGTTGTATCGGGTCAGCTAATTTTACTTTAACGGCTCCAAATCCCTGTACCGGGTTGGTAATAACAGTAACGGCTACACTAACAAATCCAACAACTGTTGGAGGGAATAACGGAAGTATTGTGGCATCAGCTTCCGGAAGTACGGGATTCTCGTATAATATTAATGGCGGTGCTTTCCAGGCTTCAGGTGTTTTTAGTGGTTTGACAGCCGGATCATATGCTGTTTCTGCAAAGGATATTAATGGGTGTATTGGTTCCGGCAACTTTATACTGACAGATCCTGATCCCTGTACCGGGATTACCATTACAGTTAATAACACTATAACAGGTAATACACCCTGCCAGGCCAATAACGGGATGGTAACAGCTGTTGCCGCTGGTGGAACCGGTACTTATACTTATAGTCTGAATGGCGGTGTGTTCCAGGCATCAAATATATTTTCAAATCTTGGCCCCGGCAGTTATACAATAACTGCAAAAGATGTTAATAGTTGTACAGGGACCAGTATCCCGGCAATTGTAAATAATCTTCCTGAAGGCCCTTTGTTTTCACAGGTAAAAGCTGTATTGCAGGCAAATTGTGTACCCTGTCATAATAATTCACAATCGGAAGGAGGAATGAACTGGACCGTTGATTGCAATATTGTGATAAACAGGGACAGAATAAGAGCAAGGGCAGTTGATGCCAATCCATCTGCGATGCCACCTACAGGATTACTTCCTGCTTCAGAACGTCAGAAAATTATTAACTGGATTAACGCTGGTGGTAAGTTCACCGATTAGTTGGTTCATGGTGGTGTATGTTCAAAGGGGTTGCTTTTGTCCGGCAATCCCTTTTTTATTTTCCCCACCGGTAAGTTTTAATAGTAAGACCTGCCAGGTCAAGTACCCTGTCTGTAACAGTAGCCGCTACTTCTTCAATGGTAGACGGTTTACTATAAAATGATGGCGTGGCAGGGCAGATGATACCACCGGCCAGTGTTACTGTCTCCATGTTGCGGATATGAATAAGATTATAAGGCGTATCGCGGACTACACAGATCAGTTTTCTTCTTTCTTTCAATACTACATCTGCAGCCCTTGTAATAAGGTCATTTGAAACTCCCGTTGCTATTCTGCCGAGTGTGCCCATCGAGCAGGGAATGATGATCATTGTATCATATTGACCGGAGCCCGAAGCAAAAGGTGCTGAGAAATCAGTAGTGGTATAAAATTTTACAGCAAAATCATTCCATGATTCATTACCAAGTTCTGTCTTCCAAACTTCTCTGGCATTGGTGGTCATTACAACAGATAATTCGTTCCACTGTTCTTTTGCAGCAATCAATTTTTTCAGCAAATTTTCCGCATATATGGAACCACTGGCCCCGGTAATGGCAACTACAATTTTTCTCATAACATGTATAACTATGTAAGACTGGATAAAGTTGCAGGAAGATAGTCCAATTTATGCAAACGTTTGCTCTTCGGGGCTTGTAGTTGTAAAACTACAAGCTTAATCACTGGTGTATTGAGTAAAATCAATAATTGATTATTTGGTGCTGATTCTTGTCATAATAGTCAAAAAATGACAGCCAAATGTTTTGTGTTATCCTATTATTAACGATATTAGCATTGAATTTTCATAGGATAAGGTTTAATGGTTAATGGTTTTTGATTAGGGCCCCCGATTCTCGTCGGGGGTCTTTTTTTGCCCCCAACTCTGAAAGGAGCAAAGTTTATTACAACTTAAAAAGACTGTCTCAAAAGGTATGTCAACCTGAGCTTGTCGAAGGCGATCGGTTTGATTGCCAATATTTCGGTAAACTCAATATGACAATCAAACCGGTTTTTCAGACAGCCTGCTTTTGATGATAAAATTTATGCCGGTTAAAACCCTTTGGGTTGCTTTGCAGGTTGATTTGGCTGTTGAGTATTCACATTACCCATATTCTCCAGTATCCAGTTCGTCATCTTACTCCAAAGATGGAATGTAGTGTTATCCATCATGCCGCCGATACCGTGATTCTTATTGGGATAATAAGCACTCTCAAAATCAATATTACTTTTCACCAGGGCTGTGATCATCTGTGTTGCATTCTGAAAATGCACATTATCATCTGCAGTGCCATGAATGATGAGATACTTTCCTTTTATACGGTCTGTGAAATTGATAGGAGAGTTATCATCATATCCTTTTGCATTCTCCTGTGGTGTACGCATATATCGTTCCGTATAGATATTGTCATAATATCTCCAGTTGGTAACCGGCGCTACAGACACAGCAGCGCTGAATACTTCATTTCCTTTTGTGATCGCCAATGCACTCATGAAACCACCATAGCTCCAGCCCCAGTGCCCGATATTGTCTTTATCAACAAATGGCATATTGCCTAAATACTTCGCCGCATCGATCTGGTCTTCTATTTCAAACTTACCAAGTTGCAGGTATGTTTTCTTTTTAAATTCTTCACCACGGAAACCTGTGCCGGTGTTGTCTACACTTACTACAATGAATCCTTTCTGTGCCAGCAACTGGTGCCAGGGACTTACAGCGCCAAACCGGTTAGCCACCTGCTGTGAACCGGGGCCACCATAGTTACAAAACAAAACAGGATATTTTTTAGCAGGATCAAAGCCGGCCGGTTTCAGCATCCAGCCATTCAATGTATCACCCTTGCTGTTAGGTACTTTGATAAACTCTGCTTTACCATAACCATACTCCTCTAATTTGCTTTTTAGTTTAGTACTTTCATTCACCGTTTTTTCAACCACCGCACTTATCTCTTTCTTTTTATTAACGGCAATTGTATTCAGCGTTACAGTTTGAGGGGTGTTCAGGTCGGTGCGGAAATCATAAAATTTGGTGAAGTTATCATTGAACTCCACCCGGTGCCATGCCTCACCCTGGGTAAGCTGGAAGGTTTTTTTACCACCAAAATCCGTCACAAACAAATTCCTGTCCATCGGTCTCGGGTAAGCCATCGTGAAATAAATTCTTTTATTCACTTCATCCACACCGTTTACATCGGTCACTTCATAGTTGCCTTTTGTTACCTGTGTCTTTGTTTTCCCGTCCAGGCTGTAGAGATATAAATGCCGGTAACCATTCATCTCGCTGGTGAAGAGATAATTTTTGCCATCTTTTAAATACCACCAGTCATCGTTGATCTCCACGAAGTATTTATTCTTTTCTTCATACAGCAGGTTACTGGCACCGGTAGCGGCATTGGTAGATAATAATTTTAATTCATTCTGGTGACGATTCATCCAGTAAACGATAAGGTTATTATCATCTTTTGTCCACTTGATACGGGGGATATATATATCACCCTGCTCATATTGGGCTTTTGCTTTGGTCCCTTTGGCTACATCGTGGATATAAATCTCAACGGTGGAGTTCTCATCACCAGCTTTGGGATATTTATACCGGTAATCCTTATTGTGGGCATTATCGTACATCGTCATATTATACTCTTTCACTTTGCTTTCATCAAAACGATAGTAGGCGATATAATTTCCTTTGGGGCTCCATTCGTAGGCTCGGGTGAATTCAAATTCTTCCTCATATACCCAGTCGCAGTTGCCATTGATAATAAAATTCCATTTACCATCAGTGGTTATCGCTGTAGCTTTCCCGGCCGCAATATCATATACGTATAAATTATTTTCCTTTACATAGGCGATCTTGCTTCCGTCGGGCGAGAAGGTGGGATGCAATACTTTTTCATTCTCCGGTTTTACCAGTTTTTTAGTAATGGTATCGTATACGTATATGTATGATTTGGAAGAACGGCGGTAAATGGGTTCTGTTCCTTTTTTCAGGATAGCAACAACCGGGTTGGCAGCAGAAGTGATCACATCTTCCGGCTGACCGAATGCTTTTCCGTTCTCATCTTTCAGGCCATCCAGTTTCAATTCCGGTTCTTTTGCTGTTTGATCAAAAACAGCCCTGACCGGTTCGCCGCGAAATGTTCCCTTTTTATAGATGTCTTCTAAAGTGATGGATTTCTTTTGTGCTACGGCCATTACCGGCAGCAGAAAGAGTAACAGAAAGAGCTTACGCATAATGTGGTAATTTTTGAAGGGTAAATGTAGGGTAAACAGGCCAAAAGGTGCTGCCGTACAAATAAAAGACGAGGCTGTCTCAAAAGTCCAAATCATTGTCATATTGAGCAAAGCCGAAATATGACAATGATTGGTAAACAAATTTGTACGCATTTCGATAAACTCAATGTGACAAATTTGTTTGTTCTTGAGACAGCCTCGATTTATAATAGCTTATCCTTTACCAGGCTCAGGATGAAAAATTAGATTGCTTATTTCGTTTCCGCCATGTCGGGAATTGCTTCCACTTTATATTCACCGGCATCCAGCTTTTTCTTGGTTTCAGAAAAAGCTTTCAGTGTCAGTTCAATATCCTCATCATTATGAATTGCAGAGGGGATCAGGCGGTAAATGATATGTCCTTTCGGAATAACCGGGTACACTACAATGGAGGCGAAAATGCCGTAGTTCTCCCGCAGGTCCATCACCATAGCAGTAGCTTCGGGTACATCTCCTTTCATATATACCGGTGTCACCACTGAATCAGTATTACCAATATCAAATCCTCTTTCTTTTAAACCGTTCTGCAATTTTCGGGCATTGCTCCAGAGTTTTTCTTTCAGTTCGGGGTGATTGCGTAACAGTTCCAGTCTCTTCAGGTTACCTATAACCAATGGCATGGGTAAGCTCTTGGCAAAAATTTGTGAACGGATATTATACCGGATAAAATCAATGATCTTTTTGTCACCGGCCACAAAGGCACCTATTGAAGCCATTGATTTGGCAAACGTAGAGAAGTATAGATCTATTTCATCCTGAACACCCTGTTCTTCACCGGCACCGGCACCTGTTTTGCCGAGTGTACCAAAACCATGGGCATCATCTACCAGTAAACGGAACTGGTATTTTTCTTTCAGCGCAGCGATCTCTTTCAATTTACCCTGGTCGCCGGCCATGCCAAACACACCTTCTGTGATAACCAGTATACCACCTGCTTTTTGTTTTTCTATCAAGGCTGTAGCTCTCTGTAATTGTTTTTCGCAATCCTCCACCTCGTTATGCTTGAATACGAAACGGTGGCCGGGGTGCAAACGAACACCATCAATGATACAGGCATGGCTTTCGGCATCATAGACGATCACATCATGACGGCTGCACAGTACATCAATGATACTGACCATTCCCTGGTAACCGTAGTTCAGCAGGGCGGCATCTTCCTTATGTTCAAAAGCAGCGAGTTCAGCTTCTAATTGTTCGTGGAGGTTACTGTTGCCACTCATCATACGGGCACCCATCGGGTAGGCGAGTCCGTATTGTGCAGCGCCTTCTGCATCTGCTTTGCGTACCTCGGGGTGGTTGGCCAGGCCCAGGTAGTTGTTCAGGCTCCATACGATCATGTCTTTACCGCGGAATTTCATCCGGCTGCCAATGTCTCCTTCCAGTTTAGGGAAAGCAAAATAGCCGTGTGCCCTTTCACGATGTTGACCAAGAGGGCCGGCATTCTTCAGTAAACGTTCAAAAATATCTGCCATAACTGCTTGTTTTAGAAATAAGAACTTAAAAATAAATTGCCGCAAAGGTAAGGGTTTCAGAGCTTTGCACAGGCTCAACTTTGAGTAAAGCAGTAGTTTGGGAATGAAGAAGTTAGTAGCGGCAGGCCCGTAGCAAGCTGATCAACCCAATTTCTTTTCAAAGCATACACTGTTGTCCATGTTGGTATATTGGCCATAGTTGGGGATGCGGGCATAACCGTTCTTTTCATAAAGGCGTATGGCTTCGGGTTGCCGGATACCTGTTTCTAATATGCACTTGTTATAGTTAAGTTCCCGGCACCATTTTTCCAGCTCCTCTAAAATAAGTGAAGCAATGCCCTGTCCCCGCCGGTGCAGGGGTACATACATTCTCTTTACTTCCATGGTATCTGCTGCATACTCTTTGATGGCGCCGCAACCAACCGGTGTTTCGTTATCATACGCCACCACCACATGTTTTATCCTGTCTGTTTTATTGAATTGGGCATAGAAGGCATGCTCCTCGCCATCCCTTACTTTCAGGTCTGCATCCAGTTCCCTGACGAGTTGCTGAAAATGATTTTGGGAAGAATTGGTTCGTATACAAGTGAGCATTTGTTTCAATCGTTTACAATCTCTGGTTTTTTTTGGGAAAATCTATTTGATTGGGTTCGCCGTCAATATGGAATATTTTTATTGTCTTATTGAATTTCATTTATAAATTATTTATTTCACAAAGAACAGGAAGATGATCGCATTAATTTAACATTTTTTATTTTTCTCCTGGATTATACCGAAATGCAGCTTCATAGTATTCAATAGTATTCATCAAACTGCAAAAGTATTTTTTATAAAATGAAATTTCTCCACTCACAAATTACAAGCAGAATTATTAATAGTAACTCCTGTAACCATTGTACCAAGAAAGGAAGCTCTTTTCGGGGCAGTTATAAAAATCCAGTACAACAATAATCAATCCTTAATGCAGCGAACAAACTGTCCTCTCTGCTTAGGCAAGCTGAATACATAGAAAGAAGCATCCGCATAGTACAAGTAACGGAAAAATGCGTTTGAGGGACCACTTTGAGTAGAACTCCACCAGTTACCATATTGGCCAATAAATCCATAACTCCCATTTAGTTCGTCACGGTATCCGCCCGGCTGACCTGCAAAACCGCTGCTGTTAGTGGCTCCGGTATTTGGGCTTTGCCAGGTTGTAGTACCGGTTACCTTTAATTTTCCCCCTGCTACCAATGGCCCCCCTAAACAGGTTACTAATGTTGTCCATTCTGCATCGCTGGGCACATGCCAGCCTGCAGGGGCTAATCCTCTTGGATCATTTACTGCATACCAATTGTATAGTTTACCATAGGTAGCATTGGTCGATGGATCGTTATTACTATAACACCAGGCACCGGTGGTTAATGCAGCCCATGCAATAGGGTCGGTTACATAAGGTATGGGATCTCCATTACGATAGGTGGTAACATCCAGGTTTTTATCCATCCATTGCTGTGTGCAGATAGTATTAGCCGGGTAATCCGCAGCATCTTTTAATGCTGTCCATATTCCGTTTCGTATATAATAAAATCCGGCCACGGCATCCGTTTGGTAAACCAACAGACCTTCAGCAGGAGTGGCAATGGCCGTCCGCTGGGCGGCTGTCATCCGGGGTGGTAAAAACCCTTGTGTTGTAGAACTAACATCGAGTACTGCAGAGGCTGCAGGAGTGGATGTACCGATGCCTGTATTTCCATTTCTTAAAACGGTTATGGCATTTCTTCTTACTTCATCATCTATGATGGCATCATAATAGCCATTACCTATTTGAAAAATTCTATCAAGAGAAGAAGTGTCATTTGGATTGGGGGTATCTGATGCATCATTGTACATGCCCACTACAATTCCACCCAGCGCTTTTGAAATATTGTTATACCCCAATGCATTGGAATAGTCGCCGGTGGCAAAGGTTTGGAAGCCGATGGCTGTTGAACTTAACCCATTCGCAAAACTTACACCGCCAATGGCTGTGGAATAATCTGTGTTTGCCTGGGCATTGTTGCCCAGCGCAACGCTGCTCATACCCGCTGCTTTATTATTTAAGCCTATTGCTGAGGAATAATCACCCGAAGCAACAGATCCATAACCGGATGCAAAGGAATAGTTTCCCACATTTGTTCTATCCCAACTTGTACCAGCCGCATAGCCAACCCTAAAAGCACCCTTGTCAGCATACCACATCATTCTACGGCCTGTGCCGGATACAGGCGGATTACCCGGAACCGGAACTGCTAAACCTGTTGCACTAAATACCACATTACTGTCTGTAACATGTAATCTTGCTAAGGGTGTGGTAGTGCCAATGCCAACATTTTGTGCTTCAACATCCATACAAGATGAAAAAACAATTACAAGGCTAAACATTTTTTTCATAACTGTTTCTTTAAAAGTTCTTCAATCATTTTTCTCTGTTCATCTATTTGCTTTTGTTGTTCCTCTATTTTTTTATTTTGTTCTTTTATAGATTCTATCAGCAAGGGCACCAGCCTGGCATAGTCAACTCCCTTGTAACCATCTTTTTCATGCACAGCCTCCGGAACGATTGTTTCTACATTCTGCGCCAGCAAACCCATTTGCCTGCCCGGCAGAAAATGGTTTTTAGAAAATTCATCCGCTTTCATTTCATATTCCACTCCATTTAATTGCAGTAATTTTTGTAAAGGAGATTTTATTGCTGTAATATTTTGTTTAAAACGTTCATCACTGGCATAAGTGGTTCCATTGGCCCAGATACTGCCGAATACACTTAATGCATACCCGCCGGAAATTTCAAATTTTCCTGCTTCTGTAAAAGCACCGGCATTGGTTTGTGTGCCAAAGCTTACTTTGGCCCCGGGGTTATCTGCATGCAACCTTAATTCATTTCCATACACACCGATACCTACTTCACCAATCCCTCCGGGGTAGAGTAATATTTTTTCTCCTAAAAAAGGTGGAAATGAAAGTGGACGGGTGGGAGTAGTAGTACCAATTCCTATATTGCCATCTACCAAAACTGTAAGGGCATTGCTTCTCTGTATTTACCTATTACTAACGAATTCTCAGATGTTGCGATTGTGAAATTTCCCATACTTGTGGAATAATCTCCATTGGCGGATGTATAGTATCCCATACTGGTGGAGTAAATTCCATTGGCGATTGTATTTTTTCCCATGCTTGTGGAATAATCTCCATTGGCGGTTGTAAAAGATCCCATACTGGTAGAAGCAAATCCACTGGCAATTGTAGTAACACCCATACTGGTGGAAGCAAATCCAATTGCTTTGCCATTATATCCTGATGAAAAAGAAAACCGGCCAATATTATCTTTATCCCAATGTGTACTCTCAGCAAAGCCAACCCTGAATGCAGCTTTTTGCGGATACCACATCATACGGCTTCCTGCGCCGGATGCAGGAGGATCATAAGTGGTTGTTCCGGGTACTGTAAGAGGCCCGGTAAATAAAACATTACTATCTGCTACATGCAACCGGGCAACAGGTGTGGTAGTGCCAATCCCTACATTTTGTGCAGTTGCAGTTGTCAGCAAACTTAGTGCGATGATCAGGGATTGCAGTTTCATACAATTTAAGTTTTAAGTACAAATATGTCTTTCTTAATTAAACTATTCTATCCCTGAAAAACGGGATTTATAGGGAAGCGTTGACGTAATGATTAACCAGGTAAGACACATACAAGGTATAACTATAAACCCTTTATTGTTTGTTTATCTGCGTGGGAACATTTTACTTACTAGTGCAGTATAATAGTCACTGCAGTTTTCAAATAATCAAACAGCATAATGATCAATCCCTGATACAACGGACTGAAAGCCCAAAGCTCTTTGCAAACCCGTTATATTGTGTGAGGTCACCTCCAGAATTAATTATGTATCTGCTGAAGGCGAGTTGGGGTGTGGGAATAAGTTCCGTTGCACTCCAGAAATGACTAAAATAATTTAGGTCAACAAAGTAGTTGCTGGAGCCGTTGGTACGGATACCACCCGGAAGGGCTGCAAATCCACTGCTATTGCTGGCATTATTATTTGGTGATGCCCATGTTGTAGTACCTGTCACCTTCATTTTACCTCCTGCCACTGATGCCCCGCCCAAACAGGTTGACAACGTACTCCACTCTGCATCTGTTGCCACATGCCAGCCCGCCGGTGCCAGCCCACGGGGATCATTTATAGCATACCAGTTATATAATTTGCCATATACTGCATTGCTGGAAGGGTCATTATTGTAATAACACCAGGCGCCTGTTGTTAATGCAGCCCACTCTGTCTGGTCCGTAACATAAGGTATAATATCCCCGTTACGATAGGTGGTTACATCCAGGTTTTTTTCCATCCACATTTGTGTGCAGATTGCAACTGCCGGATAAGTTGATTCGGCGACCAATCGTAACCATCCACCACTTTTAAAATAATAAAATCCTGAAGCACCATCTGTCTGGTACACCAGCAAGCCGGCATCGGGGGTTGCAATGGTTGTTCGTTGTGCCTGGGTCATGCGGGGCACCAGTAATCCCTTGCTCGTAGATGTTATATCAAGTTGGGCAGAAGCAGCAGGAGCAGGAGTGCCAATACCAACCTGGGCTTGTGTGCTGATAATTGTGAACTGCAATAATGCAATTAATACATGTTTGGATGTTTTCATTGTATTAATGTTTTAGATGATTGCTTCTGTTTTATTGTACCACTATTGTACAACCAACGCTGTAAAGGTCTTTCCATTGAACCGGCACATGCCATCACCGTCCGTTCCAAACCAAAGTTCGCCAAACTTGTCTTTATAAATTGTATTTATTGCATTACTGGTCAGTCCGTCTTTGGTCGTAAAATTCGTTAAGCTGTTTCCATCATATCTCTAGGCACCTGCATCAACGGTTCCAATCCAGAGGTTTCCAAGTTTGTCTTCGTTAATCGAATAAATACGGGCTAAGGTACCAGGGCCGGGTTTACCTGCAACGCTGAACTCGTTGTTACCCAGTTTTTTTTCTGCTGTAAAGTTGGTTAAAGTCTTTCCATCATACCGGAATAATCCGGCACCATTATTTCCGAACCAGATATTTCCGTGACTGTCTTCAAACAAACCCAGTACGGCCGGGCCACCCAGTCCTTTTTCAGTGAACCAGGTAAATGATTGACCATCGAAGCGACACACACCACGGGCCTGTGTACCGAACCAAATAGTACCTTTCTTGTCCTGCAGTATGCTGTACACTGCATAACTACTAAGTTCATAGGGTGAGCTTTGCGGATTTATAGTATTTAAACCGGGATTTACTAAAGGTAAATACACAAGCGAACTGCCGTTATAACGAAAAGCGCCGCCACCAGCATAGAACCATAGGTCGGTGGGAGCTGTTTTCCAGTCCCGGGCAGACCCGTTGCTTACTTGTACATTTTCTTTAGTTGTCAGCGTGGTAAAATTTTGTCCGTCAAACTTACTGACGCCGAACCCACCTGTTCCAAAAAAAATATTACCCGATTGATCTTCTTGTATACTTTGAACCTGGTTACCGGCAAGGCCATCTTTCGCTGTAAAATGCCGTATCATTTTTCCATCATAACGATACACACCAGCACCATTGGTGCCGAACCAGTAATTGCCTTTTTTATCCTGGAAAATACTGCGGATATTTTTGTTAATGACAGTTGTCGTTATCGTACGTAGATTATCAGTATTGAATTCGTTGCCGGGAACTGAAGTGGATTCTGTTGCAGTATTGTTGCTGTTGCCTGTTTTGTTATCCGTGTTGCAGGAAGCAAATGAAACGGATAGTATTATAAAAGTATAATTTCTTAATGGTGAAAGGATGGATGGTATAGTGATCATTTTTCTTATTTACTTGCCTTCCTATTCATTGTTTACTTGTCACTGCAGAATGGTTACTTATGGACACAGCTATGCAATGGT
>JADKAJ010000005.1 GCA_016719165.1 Chitinophagaceae bacterium
CGCCTAAACAGATCTTTGAACTGAAAGGCGGGCGTGATGGGATTGATAAAAGATGTTTCCCGGTCAATTGGTGTATTAAACGGCAGCAGCGATATAAAAAAATTATTTGATAAAAGTATTGACTCGTATGAGACGTATGAAAATATAGCTGTTCGCAGGGAGCAATCAAAGTGATAAAGAGAGGGTGAAATACGACCAATGGTATAAGCTGCGGGAAAGTGTATGTACGCTATTTCCCCGTTAGTTATAAAAAAGTAAGGATACAGGTGTATATGCCCGAAGATGTACTGGACGCAGACAACAAGTTGAATAATGAATATGTAGTCTTTGACCCCACCGGTCAGCAGGCCATCCCTGCTTTTACCAATGCACAGCGGCTTGGTATTGGTGCACCGGTGATTGCTGTAATAAGAGAAATTATTAAAGTAAATAAACAAACCACACCTCAAAGAAAGTACCGGAGGAGAGAAAAAGAACCCGAAAACGAGGAGTTTGATTGTTTGTTGCCGGGGACATTGCGAATTGGATTGTGCCGTGGTTGGTGGAGTCACTCTACAAACAACCCGGAACTTTATTGAGTTATACCAATGCAAAGAGTAGATTCGGTTTAGTGAAGTACCCCGCCGTAAACACTCCGGCAGTTTGCTTTTCATCTTTAATATTTCACACATGCAATTTTAAGCAACCCTCCGGATTTCTTTGTTTTCTTTTTTGTTGGATCAACCTTTTTGCCGGCGCACAAACAGGGACAGCGTTAACAAAAAAATACCAGAATGATAAATACCGGTTTAGTTTTTCTTACCCTGCACAATTTTTATTGGAAGTGTTAAATGAGGATAGATGGATCATCCGGAATACAAGATAGAACATGAGATTGGTTTTAAGATAATGCACCTGCAGGAAAGAGTTATGACAGTTATGTCAACAGTCTTTCAACAAATCTCTTTAATCAACTTGTCCAAAAGGGTATGGATTATCTGCAACTATGACGGAATTCCTACAAGAGTCCCCTATGGCAAATACCTGTTAAATGGATTCGAATTTGACTTATTTATATGCAGTTCCCCGGTAGTGGCTCAGGTTTGAAAATTAGCCAACAGCTGGAGTTTATTTAGACATTTTCGGAAAAAAAAAAACCAGCCATGTAAGCTTTGTGCCAGATGGTATCATTATCTATGATTTCCGATCACCTATTGATGTAGATGGTCATAAACTCACTAAACAAGTCATTAGTTCATTTGAGAAAACGGTAATATTTAAAGAAGCCACCGTTCCAAAACCAGTGACAACCACTGTTACTAAAAAGAAACCGGTTAAACCCACTGCCGTTGTAAAACCAACTACTGTTGAAAAAAAAAACACCTGAACCGCCAGTTGTTGACCGTCCATAAAGACGAATCCAGCTCCCAAAGATCCAATAGTTGTTAAAGAAAAAGTACCGGCAACAAAAAGGGACTATATGTTTTTTATGGTCCTGATGGAAAGGCCGGCTTTAAAAACGAACTGAATGAAATTGTATTCCGAGGCGTATAGCACCCATTATGTAACCTGGGTAAGAGGGTTTGCTGCCCTGGGAAAGGATAATAAATGGGGTTTTATTGATACCACCGGAAAAGATAGTAGTTCCTTTCATTTTTGAAGAGTCAAAAGATTTTAGTGAGGGATATGCAGCTGTAAAAAAAGACGGTAAATGGGGATTTATAAATACCCGCAACGATATGGTCATCCCGTTTTATTATAGTGATGCCCGTTTTTTCAAGGAAGGGTATGCCGCCGTTGCAAAGATGGGGAATGGGGATTTATTGATTTGACAAATTCACTGGAAGATTGCTTATCGTTATGAATATGCTTTTGATTTTAGTGAAAGCATTGCCGCAGTAGAAATGAAAGGATTATGGAGTTACATAAATAAGGAAGGTAATACTTGTTCACTGAAAAATTTGAAAAAAAGCCGGTTTCTTGTATTCAAAACGGTAGGGCCGAAGTAAAAAAGATGGTGAAAAGTATATAATTGATAAAACGGGCAAGCGGGTTAACTAGTTTTAAATAAACTGCTTTCTTGGTTGGTTTACAGTCTCGTTGAGGCTGATGCTTCGTCGTACCATCAGTCGGGACTAACCATAACTTATCCGACACTTCGGGAACCATTCAGTTTTTTTTATTTTGGAATACTACGGACAACGGGGACAGAAGTGAAAGGGGCTGGTTTAGTTATCTGTAATAAGTATTCTCACCATCAAACCTCCCTGGTCCAGATCCAGGTACTCCAGCCTGATGGTAAAGTTGAAATATTTTTTATCTATTGACAAGCCTTCTGTTTTAAGCCGCCAGGCGTCGCCTTTTACATACATTTCATATTCCCCACCGTTTTTGTATTTAGTATTTGTATAAGGCACCAGTGGTACACCATTAAAGTCCAGCGAAGCAATTTTGGCTTTCCATTCGGTATATAATTTATCAAAAACAGACATGGGCAGTTCTTCATCAGATTCTATGTTAGCGAGATACTCCAGTTTTCCTGTCCTATAGTCTTTTTCAAGGAAGCAATATTTAGTGCCGCTGATATTCACTTTTGAATAAAAACTGTTGTTCTTGATGTCATATTTTGGCACCCCGTTTTTAAGTGTTTCAAAGCCTGATGGAAACGACTCCAGGATTTTTAGAAACTGGTCATTCAGTTCTTTACTGGCCTGGGCTTGCACAGTAGCT
Organism: Chitinophagaceae bacterium; assembly: GCA_016719165.1. Classification (GTDB taxonomy): domain Bacteria; phylum Bacteroidota; class Bacteroidia; order Chitinophagales; family Chitinophagaceae; genus JJ008. The sequence goes on from JADKAJ010000005.1 coordinate 2,710, forward strand.
GAAAAGACAAACGATAAAACAAGCAATACAAACCCGGTGATTTTAATACTAGCTTTCATTACAAATTATTTACCTGCTATAAATATATGTTTTTTAATAACTCACTCTCATTCCAGGTGGAGGCCGGACGGTAAGACAACTTGTCCCGGTTCATTCGGGATCGGCTGAGTAACTATAAAGTAGGAACACCAGGGAGAGAAGGGCAAACTGCTTTTATGATTGGTTTTACAGCTTCGTAGAGGCTGATGCTTCGATACAATATTTATCCCTTTCCAACGGTCGGAACGAAGTATAAGCATTCAGCAGTTTTTTATTTTTTGGAACACTAAGGACAACGGGGGGTTATAAGAAATTTCCAGTAGTTAAATTATATTTTTCTAATAGTTTTTGAAACCGTTCTTCTAAAATAAATTGTTTATAAATTTTTTCTGTCGATAAGCTATTTTGTAAATTTTCTGCATCTAGTATTAACGCCATTTCTAAATTTAGATAGAATTCATTAATCTTTCCTTGTCCAGCTTTTATTTCAGCAAGTGTAGCAAGAGCGATAGCAAAGTTTGGGTCAAGTTCTAAGGCTTTATAAATGTCAGTTAAAGCCTCGTCATATTTTTCTAGTATTCTATTAGAGTTACCCCTTCCATTATATGCAAAAGGTATTTCAGGGGAGATTTCTATTGCCATAGTATAGTATTCAATAGATTTTTCAATCATGTTTTCACGATAGCAAATTAAGCCTAATCCTGTTAATGCATTATAATACTTGGGATTAATTTTCAATATATTTTCAAATGTTTTTCTTGCATTATTCAAATCATTTAATGTGAGTTGGATTTCGCCTAATAATTCTAAAGCCGGTAGGTATACAACCTTATTTAGAATTTGTGAAATGTCATTTTTGGCCTTTTCATACTCTTTAACATTATAATATTCCATTGCTCGAAAATAATAGAAATTATAATTTCTGCTATTAAGACTAATAGCCCTTGAAATTAAATCCATTCTCTCTGAAGAAGATTTTGAACTTAAAGCTTTCAGAAAAAGAGTTTCGGCTTTTTTAATGTTTTTGAATATTGCAAGTTCTTCACTTGTAAAATCATTTTGTGTTAATTGTTCAAAGAGATTCAAATAATCTCTTGATATTTGTGCTGTACTTGCATCTTTTTCATAGCCAATTTTTATTCTTTCGTTTTCCTCTAATTCCCTATCTGAATGAATTATATTTATTTCGCTTTTTAAATTTGGTAAGTAATCTCTTTTGATTTTAGAAATTAAACTCTGTTCTTTTGATTTGTCAATTGAATTATCAGTAAAAGGTACTCGGCTTAGAACAAAAGTTACTTTAGGGGGTGTATCTTGAACTAAGTTTTTAGGATTACTTATGCTTTCAATGATTTTCTGACATCCATAGAGATTCTCTTTATTGTTAGCTGCAACTACAACAATTTCATCCGCAAGTAATGAAAGTGTAATTCCTGACATTTCTGAAATTCCTGTTCTTGAGTCAATTAGTAAATATTCGGGGTCGAGCTGTTTTTTTATTTTTTCTTTTAAATCAAGTAAAAAGGCTAAACCGTTTTCATTTTTGTAAAGTAATTCCTGCCAGTTAATTGAAGAAACCTTATGCCAATATTCTTTTGAATCAATATTTCCTGCAGGTATTAAATCTATACTTGTTTTTAATGAATGAGGAGTGATTTTTAAAGAATAATCCTTAATACTTGAAGGTAGAATCCCAGAATTGGTAAATTCATAAATATAGTCTACAATCCCTTTAGTTAATTTTATTTGGTTAGCTATCGGAAATTTAAAATGTAGTCCAGGTGCTTCAAGATCAAAGTCAAGTAAACAAACTTTTCTACCAAACTCTGCCAATCTTAATGCAATATTGGCCAATGCTAGTGATCTTCCAACGCCACCTTTGTAAGAATAAAAAGTTATGGTTTTCATATCAGTCGTTTAATTCAAATAATTTATTATTTCTCTCTCTAACTCTTTTCTTAATAATAGATAACCGATTTTCGTCTATTTCTTCGGAAAAATGATATGGCTTATGGAATTCAATTTTTATTGGCTGAATATCCATTTCGAGTGCTTCGGCTATTAAGGATAATCTGGCAATCGTAGCTGTAGAATAATTACATGCCTCATATCTTTGAATTTGTTGTTCTTGCATATCAACTTTTGAAGCCAAGTCTGCTTGAGTCCAGCCTTTTATTATTCTTGTTTTAATTAAGGCTAATTGAAAGTTGGGTAATGAGTCGGCAACTAAAAAATTTATTTCACCTTTCTTCAATTGTTCATACTCCAAAATATCTCTTTCAAAATCTTCAATTTGACTTTTTACTCCATCTATTTGTGCTTTTTTTAAGATTGGATGTAAACCTTCTTGACTTTGTAGTTCTGTTAGTGCAGATTGAAATTCTTTGAGTTTTTGCTTGGTGATACTATTTTGTTTGTCATTCTTAATCATTATTTAAGGTTTTATAGGTTAATCTGTATTATACCTTTTGGTGAATTATCGTTTTTATCTTTTTGAAAGAACTCTATGTACAACTCTCTTGGAGGAGAGGCAAGTGCAGTGGCAGAGAAAAATTCGCCTCCATATTTTAGTTTTTGATTCAATCTGGCATTTGAAAAGTCTAGAAATACAGGATGTTCTTTAAAGATTTTTTCCCAATTCATCCCGGTTGGATCGTAGCATGCATCATAATCATTAGGATGGTCACAATTGGAGGCGAAGCTTCCATCCAAAAAGAGTTTAGTGCATCCACAAGATTTCAAATCTTTTATAGCTTGTAAAAGACCAGTAATTAAATCCCTTCTTTTTTTTGTAAAACCTAAATCAATTTTTAGCTGATCGATTGTTATAACATGGATTCCAGCTGGCAAATTTCCATTGGCTTGATAAGTTAACGGCATTACAATAAAATTGTTGTGTTAAATAAATTAATTTCTTCATTTTGGCTTCTTGTTTGATTGAATGTAAAAATAATGGTTTTTAACAACAAAATAGTTGTGAAAAATAAATTTATATTAATTGTGAATAGAAATTAAGCGATTTTCATAGTACTGGCCATAAAAAATTAAAAATCATATAATTACAATATTGTATTTATGTTAATATTTTATACAATGCTAAACTAAATTGTCTTTTTGTGCTTAGAGCCATTGTTTTTATTCAGATAAGCCTCAACGCTTACCTTTGCGGCCATTTATGAAATATCACAACGAAATAGCAAGGCGCAAAACATTCGCCATTATCTCTCACCCGGATGCGGGTAAAACGACGCTGACCGAAAAATTCCTGCTCTTTGGCGGTGCCATCCAGGTGGCGGGTGCGGTAAAGAGCAATAAGATAAAGAAGCATGCGACCAGCGACTTTATGGAGATAGAACGGCAACGGGGTATCTCCGTGGCTACCTCGGTAATGAGTTTTGAATACAACAACGTACTGATCAACCTGCTGGATACTCCCGGTCACAAGGACTTTGCTGAAGATACCTACCGTACCCTTACAGCGGTGGACAGTGTTATCCTGGTGATTGATAGTGTGAACGGGGTGGAAGCACAGACCCGCCGCCTGATGGAAGTCTGCCGCATGCGGGATACTCCCGTTATTGTTTTCATCAATAAAATGGACCGGGACGGTAAGAACCGCTTTGACCTGCTGGAAGAAATTGAAAAAGAATTAGCCATCCACCTGCACCCGATGACCTGGCCCATCAACAGCGGTAAAGAATTTAAAGGCGTATATAACCTGCACGATAAAAATTTATTGTTGTTTACCGCGGGTACCAAAGGTGCCGAAGAGGGAGCCATTCCTATTTCTGATCTGCATGACGAAGTGGTAAATGATAAACTGGGAGAGAAGGATGCTCAACAACTGCGGGAAGATGTGGAACTGGTGGACGGGGTACATGGGCAACTGAAGATACAGGACTACCTGGATGGAAAAGTGGCGCCGGTTTTCTTTGGATCGGCCATCAACAACTTTGGCGTGAAGGAAATGCTGGATACATTTATCCGCATTGCACCTACACCCCGGAGCCGGGAAACAACGGTGCGTCCCGTGGATGTGGAAGAAGATAAGATGAGCGGCTTTGTTTTTAAGATACATGCCAACCTTGACCCCAAGCACCGGGACCGTATCGCTTTCTTCCGGGTTTGCTCCGGTAAGTTTGAACGCAATAAATATTTCCATCATGTGCGCCTGGATAAAGATGTCCGTTTCAGTAATCCCTATTCTTTTATGGCCCGTGATAAAAGCATTATCGAAGATGCTTATGCCGGTGATGTGGTGGGTCTGTTTGACACCGGTAATTTCAAAATTGGTGATACGCTGACAGAAGGCGAAGATTTTTTCTTTACAGGTATTCCTTCTTTCTCCCCGGAGATCTTTAAAGAAGTGGTGAACAAGGACCCGATGAAGACCAAGCAACTGGAAAAAGGTTTGTTGCAACTGACGGATGAGGGAGTGGCGCAGTTGTTTACCCAGTTTGGTGGTAATAAGAAGATCATCGGTTGTGTGGGAGAACTGCAGTTTGAAGTGATCCAGTACCGCCTGCTGCATGAATACGGTGCCTCGGTGGTGTTTAATACCCTGCCTTTTTATAAAGCTTGCTGGTTAACTTCTAAACATGCTGCCAAGCTGCTTGATTTCTCCCGTTTCAAACAGGCGAATATTGCAGAAGATAAGGATGGGCATATGGTGTACCTGGCACAGAGTGAGTGGTTTTTGAATACGGAACGAACGAATAACCCGGATATTGAGTTTCATTTTACCAGTGAGATACATAAATAATAAGGTCTTTTACTTTTTTGTCTTGACACAAAAAAGTAACAAAAAAGGTCAAGGCTTCAAAAAAATGGCTAAAAATTATTCCGTAATCCTAAACCCGGCGAACTCGCCGCTAAATTTATTTTAATTCAACAAACTGCCGGCTCAAACAACGCCGGCTTTTTAACGGCTTACTTCATAATTTTTTTAACGCCATTTTTTTGAGGCCGTGCTTTCCTATTTGAAAATCTTTACCTTTCGAACTGTATGGAAATTATTTTTGAAACAGAACGGCTTATAGTCCGAAAGTTCACCACTGCTGATTATGATAATCTTTTCCTGTTGCATGGTAACCCGGAGGTGATGCGGTATATCCGGCCTGTAAAAACAAAAGAAGAAAGCGATGTTTTCCTTGATATGGCATTGGAAACGTATGCCTCTTCGTACATGGGCCGCTGGGCGGTTGATGAAAAACTAACCGGTAACTTTGCGGGCACTTTTGTTATTGTTCCTATCCCTGATGATACAGAGAAAATACAATTGGGTTATTCGTTTACCCCGGAGAACTGGGGAAAAGGATTTGCCACGGAAGTGACGAGGGCAGGATTGGATTATTTCCGGAATAATACCCCGCTGACAGAAATATATGCAGTAACGGAATCTCCAAACATCGCTTCGCAAAAAGTTTTATTGAAGGCCGGGTTTTCTCTTTACGGTAATAAGATGGAAGGAGAGAAGGAATTGGTTGTGTTTATTGTAAGAAGGTAAACGGTCATTCTATCTTATCAGCGTAAATGTTCCTTTACGGAAAACATCACCACAAGTTGTTTTTGCTTTGATCATGTAAACAAAAACGGCAGCATCCTGCCGGTTGCCTTTATAAGTTCCGTTCCAGCAATCGGAGGGATTTTTAGAATGAAACACCCTTTCTCCCCAACGGCTATAAATACTGAAATCAAGTTCCAGGATAGTACCCCAAAATTTTATTCCGTAGCAATCGTTGATGCCATCCCCGTTGGGCGTAAATGCCGTTGGCATCAGGTATCCTCCGGCATTTGTACTGGTTACATTGACCAGTACGCTGTCTTTATTGGTACAACCGTTAATGTCTTCACCTGTTACAATATATTCTGTTGTTGTAAGTGGTGTAGCAACGGGATTGACTATTGAGGCATTACTGAGTGAGGCGGCAGGTGACCAGCTATATTGTACACCCCCGGTGGCCATTAACTGGCTCTGGTTGTTGCTGCAGTCAATATCATTGGAACTGGAGGCTGTTATCATTGGTAAAGGCAACACTGTTACTGTAGTACTTAAAGTAGCAATGTTATTACAAACAGTGTCGGTTATCGTTACAGAGTAGGGTGTAGTATTTTGCGGTGAAGCCAGCGGATTTGCAATAGCGGGGTTATTTAATGCCAATGCCGGGCTCCAGCTGTACAGGTCACCACCGGCTGCATTTAACTGCACCGATTCCAAAATACAAATATCTACCGGTGAGTTAACGGTAAAATTATTTGTGGCCCTGACATCAACAGTTACAGAGTCCACGGCATTGCAATTAACAGCATTGGTAACTGTTACAAAGTATTTAGTGCTGGTTGCCGGGGTTGCAACCGGGTTAGCAATAGCGGGGTTACTTAATGATCCGGCCGGAGTCCATACATAACTGGTGCCACCAGTAGCCAGAAGTTGTACAGAAGCATTCTGGCATATAGTGGTATCGTTGGTGATGGTAACTATAGGTTTAGGATTGACAGTGATCAGTACGGTGTCTTTTGCAGTACAATTATTAGCCGTTGTACCGGTAACAATGTATTCAGTGGTGGTTAATGGAGTAGCAATTGGATTAGCTATGCTGGGATTCGAAAGACCGGTTGCCGGTGACCAGGAATAAGCAGTAGCGCCGCTGGTAGTTAACTGCACCGGGGTACCTTCACAAATTGTTGCATCACTATTGGTATTGACAATGGGGTTGTCCACATTAATTCTTACACTGTCTCTTTTAATGGCGAAAGGTGCAAAGGAGATATCATCGAGAGCAAAATCGTTGCCCAGGAATATAGTGTTTTTGTTTATAATCGAAATTGTTGCCGTTGTAGCATTTCCTGAATTCCATGTAGTATAAAACTGTACCCATGTACAGGTTGGGAGAGTAGCGTTAATTAACCCGCCAATACTATTACCATTAATTGAAAAAGCAAGTTGTGCAGGGTTAGGATTTGATATAGAACAAATCCAAACAGAGAAAGAATAGTTCGTATTAGCTGTTACAGAAACGTTTGTTCTCCAAACTTCAAGATTAGGAGTTGCAGAACCATTGACCAAAAGCATATTTCCATTTCCCGTTGTATGATCTGTGCAGGGATGATGGGCGAAGTACCATGCCTGGGGACTGGGTCCAACAAAATATTCAGCATCGGTAGTATTATTGCTTGTATAAGTGTATTGAGAAGTAAATCCTGTGTTGCCTGCACTAAAATCAGGGTTCGGGATGAGGTTTGATCCTGTTATCAGCGATTGTAAATAATAGGTTATTGATTGGCTGGGAGCACTGATAGGATTTGCAACATTAGGGTTGTTCAGGTAAGTAGAAGGTGTCCAGCAAAAATTTAATCCCGGGGTTGTAATTATCTGTTTTGTTGTTCCAATACAAATTGTTGTATCTGCTGTTGAAATAAGTTGGTTATCATTTTGTATGCCTATTGTAATAGTTTTCCTGACAGTATCAGTGCAATGAGGATAACTTGTAATTAATGTGACCTGGTAATTACCCGGATTTGTATAGGTGTTTGTTACAGTTGTGGCTGTATTGGCAATATTGCCATCTCCGAAATCCCATTTTAGAGTACTTTGCCCTGTAACTGTTGTTGAAAAAGTAACATCATTTGGAGAACATGGATTTTGGCTAAAGGAAAAATCATTTTTCTGAGAGCATTGAATAAAGCATGTACCAACAATGGAGTCTACTTCCTGCTTATTTAGTACCCTGTTATAAATCCTGATCTCATCCATTTTTCCCTTATACCAGTCTCCTATGGCGTCACCTTTTCTGCCAAATGCGATCCTCGAAGAGCCATCCTGGAGGATAAATTTTGTCTGTGTAAGGTCTTGCGAAACAAGTATCCCGTTAACATACATTTTCCATATCCCATTTTTGTAGGTCATGATGATATTGTACCAACATGGATTAGCTATGCGTGTATCAATACTGCTGCTAAGTAAATGTGTAAGGGCATACCCACCCATCGGGGTGTAATCCCATAAATAAACCCCATAGTTCCAATTCGAAAGTGTAAAATCAGGATGAAAAGGAGACTTGACTACAAGGGCCTGTGCAATCCAGGATTGGCCAGCTTCAGGTGCTACCCATACAGAAATAGAAAAAGAATCTTGAGGAGCAAAATTATACAAGTTAGAAAAAGGCAAGAGAATGTGAGCATTGGTACCATTAAAATAATATGCACTATTCGCTGTTCCTGCTTTGTCTGTGGTTAAAGTTGCATTACTGACAGTTCCATTAATATTATTTCCGCTTACATCATTGGCATTTCCATTAAAAGGATAATGTGCTATCAATCCCTGGTTGAGATTTATCTGGGCATAAGCCCCAAAACTGACAATTGTAAATAGCAGTAATAAGGTTTTTTTCATGAACGGTCAGATAGTCGGGAGTGAATTTACTTAAAAGAACTGACCCCTGTATAATTATGCGGGGTTATTTTCTTCAATTCCTTTTTTAATATTTCACTGACCTTCAGTCCTTCGATAAATTTATGAATGGCCTTCTGGTCAATTTTATTATTGCCCCTGGTAAGCTCTTTTAATGCCTCGTAAGGATTAGGATAATTCTCACGGCGTAAAACGGTTTGAATGGCTTCAGCTACCACGGCCCAGTTATTATCGAGGTCGTTATAAATTTTAGCATCATTGATCACCAGCTTATTCAGCCCTTTTTCAATGGAGCGGAAGGCAATCAATGTATGGGCAAACGGCACACCAATATTTCTTAATACAGTGGAATCAGTTAAATCTCTTTGTAATCTTGATACAGGCAACTTGGCAGCAAGATGTTCAAAGATCGCATTGGCCAGGCCGAGGTTGCCTTCTGCATTTTCAAAATCAATGGGATTCACTTTATGCGGCATGGCCGATGAACCCACTTCTCCTTTCTTGGTTTTTTGGGTGAAGTATTCCATGGAAACATAGGTCCAGGTATCGCGGCAGAGATCTACCAGTATATTATTGATCCGCTTCATGCAATCGAAGTGAGCAGCAAGGCTGTCGTAATGTTCTATCTGCGTGGTGTATTGCTGCCTGTTCAGTCCCAGGCTTTGCAGGAATTCATTGCCAAATTTTATCCAGTCTGTTTTGGGGAAAGCCACATGGTGTGCATTGAAGTTGCCCGTAGCGCCGCCAAATTTTCCGCTGAAAGGAATGCCGATAAATTGTTCTATCTGGTTTTCGATCCTCTCCACAAATACCATTATTTCCTTGCCCAGTTTTGTAGGGCTGGCCGGTTGTCCGTGTGTATGTGCCAGCATGGGAATATCTTTCCAGTTGTTGGCCAGTATTTTTAATTCCGTATTGAGGTTAAGTAAAGCGGGCAGGTATTCATATTCAATGGCATGTTTCCACGATAAGGGAATAGCTGTATTATTAATATCCTGCGAGGTAAGTCCGAAATGTACCCATTCCTTTGCAGTGGCGGCACCGGATTTCTCCAACTCGTTTTTAAGGAAATATTCGACCGCTTTTACATCATGGTTGGTGGTGAATTCTATTTGTTTGATCTCCTGTGCATCTTCCGGTCCAAAATCCTCAGCCAGTTTACTAAGGTGTTTTAAGGCTTTACCGGGAAGTTTGAAAAATTTCTTCTTTTCGAGAAAAAGGAGGTATTCAATTTCTATCAATATCCTGTATTTCATCAGTCCATATTCAGAAAAATATTCATCCAGGTGCTGTACTTGTTTGCGATAGCGGCCGTCAATTGCTGAAATGGAGGTGAGAGCTGTAAGTTCCATAATTATGTTTTATAGACGAATTGAGTTCCTTTACCTTTGCCCGCAAAAATAACCCAATTGGATAAGATTCGTGTCGGCATTGTCAACTACCTTAATACCAAACCATTGATCTATGGCCTGGAGAAACCGCCCATTTCCAACCAGATAGAGCTGGTGGGTGATTACCCGGCCCGGGTGGCTGAAATGCTGTTGAAAGGTGAAATTGATGTGGGGTTGATACCGGTGGCGGTTATTCCCCAGTTACCCTCGTACCATATTGTTGGAAATTATTGTATTGGTACGGAAGGGGAGATCGCTTCCGTGGCCTTATTCAGTGAAGTGCCGATGCAGGAGATCGAGCAGGTGTACCTCGATTATCAAAGCAGAACATCGGTGGCGCTGCTGAAATTCCTGATGAAAGAATATTGGGGCATTAACCCGAAAATTATTCATGCCGAAAATGAAGAATACCGGCAGGAAATAAAGGGAACAACTGCCGGTTTAGTGATCGGTGACCGGGCCCTTGAACAGCGAAAGATCTCAACATTTATTTATGACCTGGGTTCTGAATGGAAAAAAATTACAGGATTGCCCTTTGTGTTTGCTGCCTGGGTTAGTATTAAAGAATTGCCGGCTGAGTTTGTCAGGCTATTTGACGAGGCTAATGCGATAGGCCTGGAGCATATTGATGAGATAATAGCTGAAAATTCTTATACTCTTTTTGACCTTAAGAAGTATTATACATTGCACCTGAGTTATCACCTGGATGAGAAGAAAAAAAAAGGGATGAAAAGATTTTTGGAAGTAATTAATGAGAAATAAGTTTAAATAAATTTCATATCAGGTTATACGAATTTTTTATGGGCATCTTTACGACAGAAAATAGTATTGACATATGTGTCGGCATAAACAAAATAACCATTGCTTTCGAAAAAATAAATTATCTCCTTGTTTTTTGTTTCCATATTGTGTTCTATAAATTCAAAGGTCTCTATACAAAAGACTTCAGGTTGAAATTTTTCAAAATCAATTGTTTTTACAATTTGAAGATCCAATCCTTCTACATCTATTGAAACAAAATTGGGATATGGAGTGAAGTATTCTCCCATTATCTCATTAATATTAACAAGAGGGATTCTGATTATTTTTTCGATATTTTGTTTGCCTATTTCTTCGTTTCCGGTATTTGTCCAAAAATCAGCTTCTTTTTTTGAGAAGGTATTTAGCCCATGGTACTTTTCCGGGAAAATGTAAAAATCAGCTTCAGTATTTTCATCAAAAGCAATACCAATATTGATACATTTGTCACCTTTTCTTTTTTGTAAAAGTTTTTTATATAGAAATGGGTTTGGTTCAATAAGTACACCCCGGCACCCTAATGTATAAAGACGATACGTGTTACTCAACGCTATTGGATGGTTAGCTCCAATATCCAGGTAGGTAGGTTTTTTTATCCCCATTCTTTCAAATAAGTAGCTAACTATGATGTCTTCCCCGCTTTGAGAATAACTTCTTCGCATATGGGCAAAAAAGGAATTAACTAATATTTTTCTTAAGCCAGTCTTGATAGAAGTCATTTTTTTTGATTTACAACGAGCTAAGATACATAAACTAGTTTTTGTTCTGTAGGGTTCATTTCTATAAATGGGAATTACAAAGTGAAAAATATTTGTAACTATGGTAGTAAAGTTGTTTTTTTACTTGCTGGGATTAAATCTATATGTAAGTATGAAAAAATTATTGATAAATATTTTGTCAAAAACTGGTTACAGGATTAGCAGAAAGTCAAAGTTGAATTTTTCTGTTGGAGACTTTCAATATGAACAAATAACACCATTTGCAGATTATGCTCCCTGGTTACAGGATAAGGAATTTACGCAAATATATAGCCGAATAAAAGACTATACACTAGTTGATATTTACCGGTGTTATGAATTATGGGAAATGGTAGAAGCTATTCATGTTATTAATCCCACGGTTTGTTTTCTTGAAGTTGGTGTATGGAAAGGTGGTACTTCTGGAATTATCGGCAGAAAGTTAGCATTATTGAACTCAACTAACAATTTTTATCTGGCTGATACTTTTTCGGGTGTAGTAAAGGCGACGGAAAAAGATACTTTTTATAAAGGGGGAGAGCATGCTGATACAGCAATGGAAACAGCAGAAGGGATAATAAAGAGTGTATACAAGAATTACAAGATATTAAAAGGCATTTTTCCAAATGATACGGCAACAATAATTAATAAGGATGAGAGGTTTGGTTTTTGTCATATAGATGTTGATGTTTATCAATCGGCAAAAGATATTGTTGATTGGATATGGGATAAATTGATTGTAGGTGGGGTAATAGTTTTTGATGATTACGGGTTTCATACATGTACCGGAGTTACCAGGTATGTTAACGAACAAAAAGGAAAGTCAGACAGGGCTGTAATACATAATTTAAACGGGCATGCTATTATATTCAAACTAAGATAGGTTGTCACATTCTTCAATTATTAGCTTGCAGCTACTTTTAATTCGAAAGTATAGATCCTAGGGCTGGGTTTGTGGTATGACGTTTGTAATATCTTGTTCCAGGCATTTTCTTTTAGTTTATAATAACCGAGTAGAAATTTTATAATTAATCTTTTTACAGGGTTCATATACATGGTACCGTCAGGATCAAGGAATTCTATATTTTCAAACCCTGCAGATCTGAGGACATAAGTACTTGATCCGGCAGTGAACATTATGTTATGTGTAAAATCCTCATAACGCCAATAAGCTCCAGTATAAGATTGAGCATTGGGAACCATCAACAGAAATATTCCTCCTTCTTTGAGAAGATATTTTTTAATATGAATTAGCGTATCAATAATATCTTCCTTGCTAATATGTTCCAAAACATGACTCATAACAATCCTGTCAAACTTTCTGTTACTATTTCTGGCAAACTCTCTTATGTCATTCACTTTTTCAACATCCAGCCCATGCTTTTTACATAAATTTATCGATTCGTCATTTATATCTATCCCATACAGGCTATTGAATCCTTTGCCTTTTAAATATGTAAGCATTTGGCCAAGTCCGCAACCAATATCTAAAATATTTTTTTCTTTGTCAGTTTCTGTAAAATATGGATTCAGGTATCTCGGAAGGATGTAATCGATGTAAGATTTCTCATCAACATTCCGATTCGAGAAATATGCACTTTTCTTTACCGTATCATTTATCTGTTCATTCATTGTTTTTGGTATAAAAATTAGGATTGAAGATATGGCTTGTATCTTGTATTCTCATAGGTTAATGGTTATACAACTGCTTCACAATTTTCTCAAATTGTGGCTGGTAACAGAAATCATAGGCATCTTTCCCTTCCGGAATGACATTGGGACATTCAAAACAAACCTCCAGCACTCTTTTTACTTTTAATCCTTCCGCAACGGCAAAAGGAAATGACTGGTTACCGATAAAGAATTTACACCCGGCAATTATCCCGGCGAATTCGAGGAAATTGGAAACATTTTTATATTTCAATGCGGGTATCGCTTTTTTCAAATCCTCGTATTCTTCTTTAAGTCCCACAAATGTGATATTGGGATAGGCTTGTAAAAAATCATAACTGATACCAGGTGCCCGATACCGGAAACTGCGTGCAATCACAATCTCATTGTTGAACGATGTATCGGGAGTTACAGTCAGCCATGGTTTACCAAGATCGGCTGTAATGCCGTACATGTGGAAATACCAGCGGCAGATATGGTTAGTATTATAATCAAAAGGGTATTTTCTGAATTCATCCAGGTCGTAATCGATCTTTTGGTCGGTAAGTATATCACAGGCAGCAAATCCCGGCTGCGCAAGGAGTAGGGGGGCCAGCATCTCCACACTTTTCTCTGTCAGGATCTTTCCCTTGTTGGCATGCTTCATACTCTTCCGGTACAGCGATTTTTGATTGATCTGGAGATGAAGGTGAATTTTCTTTTCGCCGGCCAGTGCTTTCATGGCGGGTATGGCATAGATAATATCACCGATAAGGCCGAAATGTTTGAAATGAACGGCATCTGGGTCAGTTACAGGATAAAGGTTGGGGGGGCTTAGTTTTGAAAGGGCTTTGGTAAAGATCTTTCTTTTCGCCTCTTCTTTAAAAATCGCAATAGCAAGCCGCTGGAAAATATTCATACTGTCATTTCTGATGAGGTCAAAAGTAGCCAATTTACTGCTTTGTTGAAGCCTTCTCCGGGGCTTCGCTATTTATTCTATTACCGGAAATGTATTACCTTGCCATCGTCTGTTTTGGCAGTAAGAGAACGGGTATTTGTAATCATTTAAGTAATGAAATAACGGCCGGTATGCTCAGGAAAATTGGTTTATTGTTCTACTATTTATTCAAGTATCCTGTTTACAAGATCCTGTTTGCAAAGATCGGTTCCCGTTCCCGGCTGCTGGGTACCAGGGTAGAGGGATACAACCGGATTCAGATCGGCAGCAAAGTGTATATCAATACCGGTGGTTGGCTGGCCTGCATCCCACTGACAGGAAATGCTGATTGCCTTCTTTCCATTGGCGATGGAACCTATATTGGCCGGTACTCTCATATCTATGCCACTTCAAAAATTGAGATCGGAAAAAAAGTACTGATGGCTGATAAGGTCTACCTGAGTGATAATTTGCATGGTTATAAGAATATTAATCTTCCTGTTATTGACCAGCCGGTGGAACAATTACATCCTGTAATAATAAAAGACGGGGCCTGGTTGGGTGAAAATGTTTGTGTGGTAGGCGCCACAGTGGGAAAGAATAGTGTGGTGGGAGCCAATAGTGTGGTGACAAAAGACATTCCTGATCATTGCGTAGCAGTGGGTTCTCCCGCTATCGTTATCAAGCGGTATGATTTTAAGAAAAATGAATGGTGCAAAACTGATAAAGAAGGAAACTTTATCTGAAATCAATAGTAATGGGATATAAGAAAGTTTTAATTACGGGTGGTGCAGGATTTATTGGTTCCAACCTGGGACTTTACCTGGTTGATAGAGGCTATGAAGTAACGGTGCTGGATAATTTATCGGAACAGATACATGGTGCTGATCCTGCTGCCACTTCGCCCTTGTATATTTCAATAAAGGATAAAGTAAATTTTATAAAGGGAACTGTTACCGCAAGAACAGATTGGGAGAAAGCGATAGGAGAAAATGAAGTGATCGTACACCTGGCTGCTGAAACAGGCACCGGTCAGTCGATGTACCAGGTCAGTAAATATGCCGAAGTTAATATGGGGGGCACCGCTATCATGCTGGATATACTGGCCAATCGTAAAACCAATGTCAGGAAAGTTATTATCGCTTCTTCAAGGGCTATTTATGGAGAAGGGAAATATATCTCGGAAGAACTGGGTGTGGTGTACCCCGCTCACCGCCTTGCCAGTGATATGGATGCCGGGAATTTTGAAGTTACTTATCCCGGGGCTACAAAACCTTTGCAACTGGTGGCAACGGATGAAGATTCAAAGATCCATCCTTCTTCTGTGTATGGCATTACCAAACAGAACCAGGAACAAATGGTGATGACTGTTTGCCCCACCATTGGTATTGCCCCGGTAGCTTTCCGTTACCAGAATGTATATGGGCCCGGACAATCATTAAGTAATCCTTACACGGGTATACTTTCAATTTTTTCTACCCTGATCAGGAATAAAAAAGCGATCAACATTTTTGAGGATGGAAAAGAGAGCCGGGATTTTGTTTATATCGATGATGTGGTAAGAGCAACCTTCCTGGGAATAGAAATGGAAGCTGCCAACGGACAGGTTTTTAATGTTGGAACCGGCGTGGCTACCACCGTACTGGAAGTAGCCACATTACTGGCTGATTATTATAATGAGCAGGTCCCGATAACTGTTTCGGGTAATTACAGGTTGGGTGATATCCGTCATAACCTGGCGGATATGACGAAGATTGAAAAACTGCTTTCTTTCAGGCCCGGCGTTACGTTCAAAGAGGGCCTTAAAAAATTTACCGACTGGGTAAGCCTGCAGGAAATTCAAAGCAGCAAATACGAAGAGTCTATTACTGAAATGAAAGCGAAGGGGTTATTGAAATAATAAAGTATGGCCAAGATCGGATTAGTTACCGTTTTATTTAAGAGTGATGAAGTGCTCCCGGATTTCTTCAGCAGTATTGCGCGGCAAACTCATAAAGATTATATCCTTTATTTAGTGGATAATTCTGAAAGTGAGGCAACGGATAAGATGATCAGCCAATGCCTGGCGGACTATCCGGTTACGGCGTACAAACATATCAGGACCGGTGGTAATATTGGAGTGGCAGCCGGGAATAATACAGGAATAAAATTATCCATTGCTGATCATTGTTCTCATGTACTGATATTGAATAATGATATTGACATAGAACAGGACTTTATGTTCAGTGCTATGCTTTCCCTTGCTGAAGAGAAAGGGGAGAGCATGATCGTTCCGAAGATCTATTATTTCGGGGAGAAAAAGATCTGGATGGCGGGAGGATATATGGATAAGTGGAGGGCTTTGGGAGTGCATTATGGTTATAATAAAGCTGATGCCCCGGAATATAATGTAGCAAAACATGTTACCTATTCACCCACCTGTTTCATGCTGGTAAAAAAGGAAGTGTTTGAAAAAGTGGGGTTCATGGATGAAAAATACTTCGCTTATTATGATGATACTGATTTTGTTCTGAGGGCAACCAACAGGGGGTATAAGATTTTCTATGATCCCACATTGGTTATCCTGCATAAAGTTTCTTCTTCAGCAGGTACAAACTCTCCGTTTTATGTTTATTATTCAAACAGGAATAAGCTCTACTTTATCCGGAAAAATTTTACAGGGTTACAGCGGTATTTTTCGATACTGTATACACTAGTGTCGAGAGTGGTGTTTTATTTCAGGTTTGATAAGGCAAGGAGACAAAAGTTGGTACAGGGATTAAAAGATGGTTTCAAAATGCCAATAGAAAAAAGCTGAAACCCTACTTTTCAGATTACCGAGGCTATTTTCTTTACGATATTTCCCCAGTAATATGTTTCGTAGTAAACGGCAGGAGTGTTGGTTGAAGTTTTACTGCTCTCCAGCACCTTTTCGGCAAAAGTTTCCCAGTCATTGTCAGGAACCGTTACCAGTTTGTTCCCGCATACTTTTTTATCTAACCCGGCCGCTCCGCTTTCTGTGGCTATTACAGTGGCTCCGTACGCAATAGCTTCCACCATTTTTGTTTTAATACCGCCGCCGCTTTGTACAGGGTTCAGGAAAATATCAGCTGCTTTAAAATAGGTTTCTATATCCTCAACAAAACCAGCAAAGATGATATTCTTATCAGTGTAACTGGTTAATGCGTTCAGTTCCGCAGGTAAATCTTTACCACAAATAATGATCTTATAGCGGAAGGAAGGGGCTATCAGCAACAGTGGATTGATACTTTCTAAAATATATTTTAATGCATCCAGGTTGGGCTTATACCTTAACAGGCCATTAAAGAGGATTATTTTTTCATCCGGTGCAATCGCATGCTGCTGTCTTATTGCTTCTTTGCTGGAAGTATTATCTGAAGGGTGTTCTTTGATAGTGATTCCAAAAGGAAGATGGATACATTTGGCAGGATCTGTTTTCCAGGAATTAATAGCGAAATCTTTATCCTCCGGGGTAATGAAAAAAAGTTTGTCAGCTTTTTTAAAACTCCATTTTTCATACAGTTTTAACAGCGGCCACCACCATCGTCCGGTAGAGCGGAACCGCTGGTGTTCTATATTGTGTGTATGAATAATCGTTTGGATGCCTGTTCTCTTTCTGATACTGAACGCCAACCATGCATAATAAGGGTGTTCCCAGATTATGACATCGTATTTATTCAGCTTTATTTCATTGCTGATCTTTTTTACCAGGCTTAGGTCAATATACCGGTAGAATGATTTTTTTAGCAATGGTATGGTCCGGTAATTTTTTACGAGGCTAAAATCATTTTCCTGCACACTGATCACGGTAAGGTTAACCTCATTGGCAAAATATTCCAGGAACTGGGCAATAAATTTCTGCCCACCTGAAAAATAAGGCAGGTAGGGGTAAGGAGCTATCACCAGTACTTTTTTCATTAGCCCCGTCAGCTTGTTTTTTTACTTTGCTTCCAGGCCATAAATAATCCTCCCAGCAGTATAACAAGGATAAGTATGGAGGCAATGAACATGATAGACCTGCCCTGTTTTACCGATTCAGGTTCAAAGACAAATTTCACGGTATGTTTTCCTGCAGGTAATGGCAAACCACGAAGAATATAGTTGGTATTATAGTAGTCCACTTTCTTGCCATCAACATAAGCATTCCATCCTTTTGGATAATAGATCTCGCTGAATACTGCAAATTGTGGTCCATTACAATTTGCCTCGTATTCTATAGCATCATTATCAAATTTTGTCATTTTGATAGAGGATGCGGAGTCTAACTGTGGTTGAGCCAGGTTGGTTAGTTGCGATTTTTCTACAATGGCAGTGTCTTTCAGGTTGGTTGTACCCAAGGCATTGATCGCTTCCACCCGGTTCTCTACCAGTTTTACATTTTTTACCAGCCAGCAATTACCGAATGCATCAGGATTGGTGATCAGCCCGGGTTGCCCGTTCTGCGGATCCTGGACAACAATATACCTGGCATTAAGCATATTCAAGACCATAGGGGATGGCCTGCCTGACAAGTAACGTTCAATGATATCCTGGTAAATTCTAAGCTTGGCCGGATGATAACCTCCTACTGATTTATGAAAGTAAGATGTCTTTGATTCGCTGAAAGTACTTCCGGATGAAGTACCCACCATATTAAATACCCTGTAATTGGGATCTTTATCCTGCAGTATTTGCTGATCAATGGAGGAAGGAGCAAAATTTGAATTCGCATAATCATCAGCAGAAACATAACTCTCATCACTTAAGTATTTTTTACTCACCATGGTGATCTCAAGGGTGCTGATGATGAGTAACACAATAGCCGCAACAAAGGAACTGAGTTTGTCTTTTGCATACAGCCAGATAGTTCCCAAAGCCAGGATGGCAAAAGCAAGTGCTCTCAAAATTTGACCGCCGAACATGGCTTTCCTGTCTTCTTTCAGCCCGGAGACGATCAATCGGGCCATTTCATCAGAACCATTTTTATCGGTATAGCCAGCAATGATCTGTCCGTCAATCGGGGAACTATAATTCATGGCTATATAAAGAATGCCAAGCACCCCGAATAAACCACCAGCTGTGTATAGAATTTTTTTGAAATCATTTTTGAGCGACTCTTTGCTTTTTTCACTGAAGAGTATCTGGTGTAATGCCAGTACCGCAATTACTCCCATCGCAAATTGCGGGATAACCTGTGCAAATGCCGGGGAACGAAATTTATTGTAAAGCGGAAGATGTTCGAAAAGAAATGTATTGAAGCCGGGTAAATATTTTCCCCATGCCATTAGTATACCCAGTATTGTTGCCGCTAATAAACCCCATCTCAATGGTGTTTTAACAATAACAAACCCGATCAGTCCCAATAAGAAAATGATCACACCCAGGTAGGCAGGTCCGGAAGTATATAATTTCCCCCAGTACCTCGGAAGGCTTTGTGCCAGTTGTTGTGCATCACTCTCCGGTATACCTCTTGAAGTTAATTTATCTATGATATGCGACTCTTCACTGCTCATGTTGCTACTGGCACCTCCAAACGCATCAGGCATTAATAGGGTAAGTGCTTCCGCATTTCCTAGACTATATTCAAAGGCATAACTGGTGTCGAGCCCGGAAGTTTTTGCTGCCTTAACTGAATCGCCTTCAATCGAAATGTCTTTTCCTCCCCGCATGGTGAATTTGCTGTACTCAGAAGTGGTTTTAAGTACCAGCGCATTTCCGGCTATGCCTATGATCGCTGCTATAATGGTGAGTGCACCGGCAGTACCAATATGTTTCCAGTCTTTTGCTATGATCCATTTTACCAGGTAGCCAATGGTTATCAATACGGCGATCAGGAAAAAGTAATAACTAACCTGCAGGTGGTTCACACTTATTTGCTGATAGGTGCCAAATGCAGTGAGTGCAAAACCCAGCCAGTATTTTTTTTCATAGATACTTATAATGCCCGCCATCAGCAAAGGCATGAATGCAGTTGCCAGCATTTGTGTATCATGTCCTGCAGCAACAATGACCGGGTTGTACGTAGAGAATGAATAGGCAAGGGCTCCTAACATTCCGATAACCGGGTTCACCCTTAACACAAGACACAGAATATAAAAGCAAAGACAGGCTAAAAAGAAAAAGTTCATGGGTTTGGGCAATCCAAGGGAAAGTATTTTCACTGTATCCGGTAAAATGCTTTTTCCTTCCATCGCCACCTGGTAATTGGGCATTCCGCTGAAAAGGTTGGGATTCCACAGGGGAAAGTGACCATTCTTCTCTTTATACTCAAAAGCATTTTGTGCCATTCCTTTCCATCCGACATTATCATGCTGGTTCAGCACATTCCCTTCAAGGGCAGGTTTACAAAACAGGGCAGAAACCACCAGGAAAAGGAGAATAGCGATAGCATGTGGAAGAATTTTCTTCAGCAGGGGATTGTTCATATCCAATACGTTATTAGGGTGACAAAATAATGCTATTTTGGGCTAAAATTCCCGATGCGTTGGCTTTTATTTTTATCAAGACTGGCTTTTATCTCAGGTGTTTTTTTTCTTGCTTCAGCTTCGTTATTGGTAACGGACTGGCTAAAGGATGAAAACCTGAAATCTACTGTCATCATTATTGGTTATTTCATGGGTATCATTCTTTTTCCGGTGGTGAACCTTTGTTATATCGCTGTGTTTTTGGTGAAGAAAAGAATAAGGCAATATGTTCCTTTGTGGTTGATTGTATCCAATATATTCTTCTTACTGGCTTTAGCTTATTTTATATTTTATCTCAATGATCCATACTATCATCAGAAGTAAACCGACCAGGTTGTTTATCATCCTGGCAGGTATTTTTATTGCCAATGCGCTGATTGCAGAAATCATCGGGGTTAAAATATTTTCCCTGGAGAAGACATTGGGCTTTCCACCGCTGCACATTCGTTTATTTGGCAATGATCTTTCGGTAAACCTGACCGCCGGTGTGTTATTATGGCCGGTTGTTTTTATCATGACAGATATTATCAACGAATATTATGGGATGAAGGGAGTAAAGTTTCTTTCTTACCTGACGGCCGGCCTGATCGCTTTTGCGTTTATTGTTTTTTATGGAGCCATGAAACTGACACCGGCTGATTTTTTCATCACCAGTAAGCAGGGTAGCGGTGTACCTGATATGGAAAAAGCTTACAATAGTGTTTTGGGCCAGGGAGGTTTTATCATTATCGGTTCACTGACTGCATTTATTCTGGGACAGTTAATAGATGTTTTTGTTTTTCATAAAATAAAAAAGGTCACCGGTGAGAAAAGAATCTGGTTAAGGGCCACCGGCTCTACACTTATCTCCCAGTTCATCGACAGTTTTGTTGTTCTTTTTATTGCATTTTATGTAGGGACAAGAGTGAATGCTGCAGGCAATGACTTTGTATGGCCTTTCAGCCTTTTTATTGCAGTAGGGGTCGTTAATTATATTTACAAATTCATAGTGGCAATTATTCTAACCCCTGTTATCTATTTGGTTCATAACCGGATTGAAAGTTACCTGGGTCAGGAACAGGCAACAGCTATGAAGAAAGCTGCAATGGGGGATGATTAATATCTTTCTTTAATGATGGAGGCTACAATTTTGTCAATAGGCAGTGTTACACTTTCCGGGGAGAATTCATGCCAGTCAACGAAACGAAATGTTTCTGTTTCTTTTGTTGCTTCATATACTTTCAACTGTTCTTCATCAAAATCAAAAGGCTTGTCTCTTAGTGGGACTTTAATTTCTTCTAATGCTTTGGCGAAATAGTAAATGGATATTATCTGGTGTTCAGGATTAAAGGCTGATAGTTGGAAATAATCTGTTGTGTAGATATGGTCACCTATTTCAACCTGCAGGTTCATTTCTTCCATGAATTCCCGCTGCAAACAATTCCGGGTTCCTTCACCAAACTCCAGGCCGCCACCAGGAAATTTGGTGATATAGCTGCCACGTATCAGTTCGTCACTTACCAATACTTGTTTTTGTTCGTTGATCAGTAAACCATAAACCCTGATATTAAATCGATTCATAAATTGGGTTAGAATATTTTTTTCTTAAGAAAAAACCAGCCGATGAATAAAGAGATGATCAGCGATAGTCCAACCGGCATATAAAAAGCCAGTTTTGATTCCTGGTAGGGGATGGGAACGTTCATGCCATAAATACTGGCAACAAGTACAGGTAAAGTCAATACAATGGTGATTACAGAAAGTCTTTTTAATACTTCGTTCTGGTTATTGGCGATAATACCCGCAAAGGCATCCAGCGTACTGCTGAGGATATTACTGTAAATATTGGCCATTTCCAGCGCCTGTGAATTGTCAACGATCAGGTCATCCAGGAACTCTTTCTCTTCTTCATTCAGGGAGAGGAAATTGGTGCGTTGCAGTTTCATAAACAGCAATTCATTGGACCGGATAGCGGTAACAAAATAAACGAGACTTTTTTGTATCCGCATCAATTCCAGGAGATGTTCATTTCGGCTGGCGGCATATAATTTTTGTTCAAAGATGTTTCTTCGCTGGTTGATCTCCTTCAGATGATCCATATAATTCTGGACCACTTTTTCAAACACTTTCAGCACCATCATGTTCTTTTTATCAGGATGCCGGTTCTGAAACGTATTCAGAAATTTTTTGATGGCGGGGTTATCAAAAGAATTAACCGTTAAGATCTGGTTGTGCGTAAGGATGATACATATCGGGATGGTGATATAATAGGCATCACTTTCGTTAAAGGAATTATTTTCTGTCGGTGTTTTGATAACAATAAGCTTAACGTTATCCTCTTCTTCAAAACGGCTGCGTTCGTCTATGTCCAGTGAGTCAGTAAGAAAGTCAATGGGAATATCCAGCCCGGTGGAAAGCTCAGAAAACTCTTCCTGTTTGAGCGGGGGTAATACATTGACCCAGGTGCCGATTTCCGGCTTGTCAATTTCTACCGTTTGCTGGTTGATATTTTTGAAATACTGAATCATAAACCGGCGCAAAGGTAAGCCTGCTGTTTCAGAATCGGTCCTTAATTCTTTTTTGTTAATCGGAGATTGTAAAACGGGGTGACTGGTAAACCAGGATAAGTTATTTTATTTCAATTGCACCCTCGTAAACTTTTTCTGCCGGGCCGCAGAGCCAAATATTTTCATATCGCTCATCATCAAACCTGTCAAATTCTACCGTGAGAGTGCCGCCCAGTGTTTTTACTTCAATATCATTGAACCCATTTTCATTGTGATAGGAAACAAGGGCAGCGGCAGTTACTCCGGTTCCGCAGGAGTACGTTTCATCTTCCACACCTCTTTCATAGGTGCGGACTATTATTTTATTTGGATTTTCAGTCTGTTCAACAAAATTAACGTTGATCCCTTCCTCCGAAAATTCCCTGCTGTATCGTATGTCATGGCCCTTTTTGTATACATCAATATCCATTACGTTGCGTACCATTTTTATATAATGAGGAGAGCCTGTATTCAAAACCAGGTCACCCTGGAATTTTTTGATTACATCAACATTTTTCATTTTTAATGAAACGATACCATTCATATCAATTTCGGCTTCGTGCGGCCCGTCTGCAGCCAGGAAATGATATACTTCCCGGTGAATACCCAGGTGATAAGCAAATTTGGTGATACAACGTCCGCCATTGCCACACATCGTTCCCTCTTTGCCATCAGCATTATAATATTTCATCTCAAAATCATAGCCTTCTTTTTCATTGAGCAGCATTAATCCATCCGCACCAATGCCAAAGCGGCGGTCGCACAGATGATGGATCTGTCCGGTCGTAAGTGAAGAATATTCATTCTTCCTGTTATCAGCAATAATAAAATCATTGCCTGTTCCCTGGTATTTATAAAAGTGGAATTGCATTAAATATTCTCTGAAAATAGCTGTATGAATTTTTTGATCAGGTTCTCTACTGCGGCTTTGCCATCTTTTGAAAACTCTTTTTTTATTCTGTTGGCAACAATGGCGTTCACGGCAAGGCAATTATGTCCAAGCAACTTCCCTAAACCATAAATGGCAGAAGTTTCCATTTCGAAATTGGTAATGCGATGTTGCCCGAAACGAAAATCGGTCAGGCGGTTGATCAATTCCGGGTTACGGATGCCCAACCGGAGGATCCTGCCCTGCGGACCGTAAAAGCCGGGGCAGGTAACAGTAATGCCATGATAAAAATCTTTTACAAAATGCTTGATCAGGGAGGCGGCCCCGCTGGTGATATAAGGGTGACCAATTTGCCCATGAATCTGTGTGTGGGTGACAAAAGAGTGAATTAATTGCTGCTCTTCATCATTTTGCTCGTACCGGTAAAAATTAAGCAGGTTGTCAATACCCAAACCATGAGTAGAGGCCACAAAACTATCTACGGGTATATCCGCCTGTAAGGAACCTGAAGTGCCGATGCGGATAATATTGAGGGATTTGAGCTGCTTTTTAACTTCCCGGGTCTCAAAATCAATATTGACAAGGGCGTCCAATTCATTAATGACGATATCAATATTATCAGGCCCGATACCGGAGGAAAGGACTGTAATTCTTTTTTTGCCGATATATCCGGTATGGCTTATGAACTCCCGGTGCTGGCGTTTCACTTCAATCTTGTCAAAATATTTGCTGACTTCTCTAACCCTGTCGGGGTCACCAACGGTAACAACGGTGTCTCCCAGTTCATCAGGCCGCAGGTCAATATGGTACACAGCCCCGCGGTCGTTAATGATCAGCTCTGATTCTGCGATCCGGCTCATATAACTAGTTTAATATGATGTAAATAAACCTATTTCAAAAATATGCTTTATTTTCGCAGCGGTTTAAAAAATGGTTCGCTTTTCGTCGGTCGCTGACAAGCAGAATCAGAAAAAAGGTCCTGTGGCCGAGTGGCTAGGCAGAGCTCTGCAAAAGCTCCTACAGCGGTTCGAATCCGCTCGGGACCTCAAGGGAAAGTAAGTCGTGTTTATGCGAAATACTTTCCCTTCTTCTTTATATATCTTACCTGGCATGCAACTGCAATAATTCAGTCCCGGAGTATGCTAAAAATCAGTAAAGTCTTCAGCCAGGAAAATTAGTGATAAAAGTGAGCTGTGTAAGTTTTAAGTACAAGTCTCTCATCAGTAATGGGAGTAAAAAAGCTTACGATAAGTCAAATAACCTGGCAAAGTGATTTTCTAAATGATTTCGCATACCATTTCTGAAATCTTCAGGTGTCCCATTTTCTAAAATACTCACCAGTTCCTTGTGCGAAACGAACATTTTTAACAAGGACTGTTTTTTCAACAATCCGCTGTTATGTACATAATCAAATACCGGCAATAACATTTTTTGAAACTTTTTTAATGTTTCATTACCCGTTATTTCATACAACTTACCATGAAATGCAATTTCATGTTCAATATTGAATAAATGGTATTGTGTAGCCGGTGGCTCATCATCAACAATCTCATGTAATGCTTTCAGATCTTCTTTTGTAATACGATTGAAAAGTAGGTCGGCCATTCCTATTTCCAATACCAATCGTATTTCAAATACTTCTTTTAGTGTTTCCGGAGCAAGAATATGAGGGTTCATACTTTTACTCATATTACCAAACAAGTCCGGGCTCGTTATAACAGCACCTTTTTTCTTTTTTGATTCAATTAATCCCATCATTCTTAATCTAAGCAAGGCTTCTCTTATTACAGTTCTGCTAACTCCCAGCTTCTCTGCCAATTCCAGTTCCGTAGGAATTGAATCGCCGATTTTCAACTTCTGTTGTTGTAGTAACTCTACGAGATTGGCTTCAACTTTATCTACTAGGCTCGTATTTTCTATGGATTTAAAAGTATCAGTAGTTGCCTTTTCCATCATTAATATGTATTACTTAATAAATTTTATAAAAGTAAGAAATTTTATTAAAAGATATTTATTACTTGATTATCAATTATATACGAAAATATTAAAAAAAAATTTGGTTGGGGAAAATAAATGAATTTACCTTTATTATGTCATACATAATACAAATAACAAATAAACTGCTGTTATGAAATCTGCTTGTCTGAAGGGTTGGCTACTGATTGTTAGCTTTCTCATATCTGCGACAGTCTGGTCGCAAGTTCAAAAAATTTCTGGTAAGATAACGTCGAGTGATGATAACAAACCATTACCTGGTGTAAGTATCATCATTAAGGGAAAAACTGTCGGTACGCAAACAAATATCAATGGAGAATTTTCCATCGATGTCTCTCAAGGAGAAGTGCTTGTTTTTTCAATAACCGGGTTTACTACCCGGGAGGTGAAAGTGGGCGCCAACACCACAATTGATTTATCACTTGAAACAAAAGTCAGTGAACTGGACGCTGTTGTTGTTACCGGCTATGGTACTCAAAAAAGAAAAGAGGTAACTGGTGCCGTTGTTACTGTTAACCCCAAAACTTTTGAACACAGTCCTTCTACAAATGTCGCCACTGTATTACAGGGAAATGCACCAGGACTCAGGATCCAGCAACGGACCGGCCAGCCGGGAACCACTCCTGCAATTTCCTTTAGAGGAGGTACTGAATTTGGTGGTGGCGGTACGCCGCTCTTCATTGTGGATGGTGTAATCGTTCCCTCACTTTATGGATTAGATATTAATGATGTAGCAAGTATCGACCTGTTAAAAGATGCTGCCACTACGGCTATATATGGGGCAAGAGCTGCTAATGGTGTTGTACTCGTTACTACCAAAAAAGGCAAAAAAGGAAAAGCACAGGTTACTTATTCCTTCAGTCACACTACAAACTTTGTCCGTACTAATCCTTCTGAATACCTGAGTGCTGCAGACTATATTCGGATGAACCGACTCGGAATCCAGGCCCGTTTCAGAGGCGACTCGTTGGATAACAATATCAATGCTATGAATACAGATCGCAACCAGCTTTTAGGAGCCTGGGGTTGGGCTGTTAATACAGGCTGGAGATCTGCGGAAGGTTTGTACACCACACAGCTATTAAATAATCAGAATCGCCATTTGTTGAATAATGCCAGGTGGAAACTATTGGTAGATCCTAATCCTTTCAACACTTCTCAGTTAGACAGCATACTATTTACAGATTTAAGTGCAAAGGAAAGAGAGGCTATGCTTCTACGGCAGGTAAATACTAAAGAACATAATATTAATTTTTCAGGTGCTAATGAGCAGGGATCTTATGCATTGTCCCTGGGAACGGTGAAAGATAATGGTATGATAATAGGTTCTTTGCTGAAGCGGATTAACTTAAACTTTAACGGGGGGCTAAATGTTGGTCAAAACCTGAAAATAACAACCAATATTGGCGCATACAATGTAGAACAGGCTTTGCCCTATGGTCAATTTGGTAATGTTGACCCCGAAGGAGGAGCGGCAGGAGGTTTGTTGCAGCGTTTTGTAGGTGTTGCTCCAACAGTAAGATATGTAAACGATACTTCAGGTGCAATCTTACCTGGTCCAAATGATGTAACCCTGGGTAACCCTTTGTATTGGAGCAACCTGACTGTTAACAGTACCAACCAACAGCGTTTCTTAGGTGGTATTAATCTTGAATATACAGTGCTGCCATTCCTGAAAATACTGGCCAGCGGTTCCGGGTATTATCAATACACCAATAACAATTTTTTTACCAAGGCATATCAGCAGGGAAATGGTGGCGCTTTTAACACTAATCGGGCCGCCAGCTTTAACAATACAAAAACCACCCAATACACCACCAACGCTTTTTTGCAGTTTACTAAAAGCTTTAAGGGACACACTGTTACCGCATTAGCTGGTGGGGAGTTTTATGATTTTAAGAATTATGTAAACTCTGGTTTTTCACAAGGGGCACCAACCGATTTAATTCCCTGGCTCACGGCTTCTACTCCACCCAGTGTGCAGGGAACAACTATTGTGAACCCGGCAGGTGCTTCTTCTAATTTTAACCAATGGGAGAGAATTACATCCGCTATTGGAAGGGTAAACTATACTTACAAAAACAGGTATCTTCTTACAGGTGTTGTAAGAGTTGATGGCTCCAGCAGACTTAAAAAAGGAAACTATTACGGAACATTTCCCGGTGTTTCTGTAGGATGGAACCTGCACAACGAAAACTTTTACCAGGGGACTTTTATTTCAAAATATTTAAGCAGCGTAAAACCAAGAATAAGCTATGGTGTTAACGGAAATGTAAGCTCTCTTGGCTTTTTTGCAACCTCACAGGTATATAACAACGCCGGTACTTATAATGGCTTTGGTGGTACTTATGCCGGATCTTATATTAATTCCGATGTAAGATGGGAACGTACCAACAGTTTAAACTTTGGTGCTGACCTGGGATTTTTAAATGAGAGGATTACGTTAACTGCAGATTACTTTATCCGTAATGTATTTGATAAACTTGCGGGATTAAATATTTCCTCACAAACAGGGTTTGGAAGTTTTACTACTAACCTTGGCCAGTTGCAAAACAAGGGTATAGAATTGGCAGTAAATGCCAAAATAATTGAGTCCAAAAATGCTGATGGATTTAGCCTTGAAGCAGGGGTCAATTATTTTCATGTAAAAAGCTTTGCTAAAAAACTTCCCTTTAATGGGTTGCCGGGCAACAGAACAAGTGGATTTTTTGTGTGGGATCCTAAAAACCCCGGACAACAGATGTATGTAAGAGGATTAGTGGAAGGTCAGCGTATAGGACTCGATGAAGTATGGGCTCCAAAGTGGGATGGAATTTATACCGATCTCTCTAAAATTACGGCTGATGCAAATGTCTACAATGCCTTTTTGCCTTATACGAATAAGCGGATAAAGCAATTAGGAGACGCTCAGTGGCACCAGGTCAATAAAAATGATACCATTGACAGCCGCCAGTTTGTAAAGGTAGGTCGAACCACTCCTCAGCATATCGGTGGTTTTAATATAAGCAGTTCATTCAAAGGTCTTCGTTTGTATGCCGGGTTTGACTATGCTTTTGGTTTTGTAATTCTGAATAACCAGATTGTAAGAGGTCTTAGCCAGGTGCAGGGTTCTCAAAACTCAACAACAGACGTATTAAAAACCTGGTCACCTACTAATCCTAATGGCACAATGCCAAGGTATTATTGGGCTAACCAGGGAAGAAACTATGCAACAGATGCTAGTGGTAATAACCCTGCTGCCAATTTGTGGGAGAAAGGCGATTATGTGATGTTGAGGGAACTTACACTGGCCTATGACCTGTCATCACAAATTCTCAGCAGGTACCTGGGTAACAGGTTAAAAGGACTGAGTGTAAATGTAACCGGAACCAATCTTGTTTATTTCTCAGGCTACAGCGGCAATTTTCCGGAAGTGGGCGGATTTGACCAGGGTAAATTCCCGTTGCCGAAACGGCTTACAATTGGCGTACGGGTGATCTTATAATTGCTTATTCAACACAAAAAACTTCTTGAAATGAAACACAATAAATTTTTAATACTAACTGGAGCATTCTTGTTAATGTTGAGTGTTCTCTCTTGCACCAAAAAATTGGATGAGGTAGTTCCACAGGATACTATCAGCAAAGACCAGGCATTAAAAGATCCTAATGCCGCCAGGACATTGTATCATGGTGTATATGGCTTATTCAGGTCTTACAGTGGTACATTTTTCCAGTTGGGGGAAATGCGTTCAGATATTTGGGTTGATGGACTTTTTACCGAATCTGTAGATGGAGGATTACAGAATCTATACAGGCACAATATCAGTACATTGAATGTGCCTTTTACCAACTGGGGTGGCTTTTATAACCTGATTTACAATTTTAATAATGTTATTAAAATAATTCCGCAAACACCATTGCCGGATGCTGAAAAAACCAGGATACTTGCTGAAGTATATGGCCTAAGGGCTTATGTTTATTACACCATGCTCAAGACTTGGGGTGCAGTTCCTTTAAATACTGAGCCGGTTGAAACAATTAATAATACCGCTGAAACGTATAAGCCTCGCACCGCTGCTGATTCAATTATGATACAGATTAAAAGTGATATTGAACAATCACTTCAGTTATTTGGTTCTGCAAATACCTTATCCACTGCCAAAAGGGTTTACTGGAGCAGGGTAGCTTCTCTTGTTTTAAAAGGAGATGTGTTTATATGGTCTGGTACCCACATGGGAGGTGGTACTACCGATTTGACAACTGCGAAAAATGCTTTGCAGGAAGTCAGAGATCTGCAGGGCTCTTCATTAGGCCTTCAGGCTAATTATGCTCATATTTTTGACCCGACCAGAAAAGTAAACAACAGTGAGATAATATTCGCTATTAACTATGAATTGCAGCAGGCGCAGAATGGTATTTTTGGTAGTTTTTTAGTGAATTCAATTCAGGCCGGTACTTTGTCTTTTACACAGGCCCCCACACCTACAGTGTCTTCTGTTTATCCTTACGTAAATAGTGCTAACAGGGTGGGTATGAACCAGGCCATGATTAACCGGCTTACTGCCCTGCCTGCTGACCAACGAATCAGCAATACTTTCCGGGTCATGTATTCTACTGCACCTCCTCATGCTATCAGGGGTATTTTGCTAACAAAGTACATTGGAACAACAGCGGGAACTTCTCAAATCTATAATAATGATTATCCCATTTACCGGTATGCCGATGTATTGTTATTACTAGCAGAAGCAAAAGCCAAGTTGGGAGAAGATCCTTCTGCAGAAATCAATGCCATCCGCTTAAGGGCATATGGTGCAGGTTATACACCTTATGTAAATGGAAGTATTACGGAAAACATGAATGCCATTTTGGAAGAATATCTGAAAGAATTTATTGCGGAGGGGAAACGCTGGTGGGCATTAAGAAGGGCAGGTGATTCGTATGTTTATGCGAATTTGAACCCAACCTATTTTTCGCCGGCTAGTACAGCTAAGTTTTTATTACCGCTTTCTCAGGGTATGTTAACTGCTGATCCTTTGCTTACTCAAACATCCGGGTATTAAATTCTGTTTTCTCATAAGCAGGCATAAGCAGTAGTTTTGGTGAACAAGGGGTAGTAAAATACCCCTTGTATTTCTCTACTTAAACAAAAGTAAAATGGTCCGACAACATTTACAGGGGCTTATAGCTGCCCCATTTACACCCATGCATAGTGATGGCTCACTGAATCCCGGGTTAATACCGCTTTACTATTCGATGTTGAAATCAAATGGCATCAAGGGTGCTTTTATTTGCGGTTCCACCGGTGAAGGGGTCTCACTGACAATCAATGAAAAGAAAGCAATTGCTGAAGCTTGGGCTGCCTGTACCAGGGAAGATAGCGACTTTCTTGTTATGCCATTGTTAGGCGGCACTTGTCTTGCTGATTGCAAAGAGCTGGCATTGCATGCAAGGGAAATTGGGTTGGATGCAGTTTCCTTTACAGCGCCATTTTACTTTAAACCGGCGAATGTTGAAATGCTGGCACAATGTTGCGCTGAAGTTGCTTCCATGGTTCCGGGTATGCCATTTTATTATTATCATATCCCGGTACTGACAGGTGTTGGTTTTACAATGTTTGATTTGCTAAAAGCAATAGACGGAAGAATACCCAATTTTGCAGGAATAAAATATACCCATGAAGATTTTATGGATTTTCTTTCCTGTATAAATTTTGAAAATGGTAAATATGATATGCTATGGGGCAGGGATGAAAATATGTTGCCGGCATTAGCTCTTGGCGCAAAAGCCGCTGTGGGCAGCACCTATAATTATGCAGCACCATTATATTACGATCTGATTGATGCTTATAACACCGGCGATTTAGCCAAAGCACAATTCCTGCAGCAGCAATCTATTGATATGATTCGCTTACTTGGTAAATATGGTGGCATAGCAACCGGCAAAGCGTTTATGAAATTAATCAATCTGGACTGTGGTGATTTTCGGTTACCTGTTAAAAATATGAATAGTGCCGAGTTTGAATCGTTTAAAAAGGAAACAGCGCAGCTTGGGTTCAGTACTTTCTGTTCGGCTATACCCGTTGACTCAACAGCAATTAATTAAAATGTTCCGTTTGAAAATATCTGTTATTGTAAAACTTATGTTTTTAACTATTCCGGCAGTAGCACAAAAAAACCCCAACCTTTTATTAAAATGGAAAATTGTTGGCGAATTGCCTGCCGATAGTGGGCAGCAAATTTCACTGGGTGTTGCAGGTCCGGTTACTGGTTATCACAAAAATGTATTATTTATTGCGGGTGGGGCCAACTTCCCCGCAGGAATGCCATGGGAAGGGGGGGTAAAGAAATTTTATACTACCGTTAATGTTTATTTTAAGAAGCGGCATAAACTAAAGTTATCATCCCAATCATTTTCACTCCCTTACTCAATTGCCTACGTTGCTAGTTGTTCTACGCCTTTTGGTGTTTTGTATGCCGGTGGCGAAAGTGAAAAAGGTATAAGTGATAAAGTATGGCTGATGATATGGGATGACAGGGCCGGGGAAATCCTTTTCAAGTCGCTGCCAGTTCTTCCGGTGGCAGTAAGCAATGCTTCAGCAATATTGAATGGCACTACTGTATTTATAGCAGGGGGTGAAACCGCAGCTCACACAACATCTCAATTGCTTGCCTTAGACCTGGTCAACATCCAAGCAGGCTGGAATAAACTGGCTGATATCCCTCAGCCTGTATCTCATACAGTAGTAACAGCAATACCTGGTAAAACAGGCGATAAAATATTTTTATGCGGTGGCAGAAAGAAAAATAACAGTGGCATCAGTGATTTTTACAATAGTGTTTTTGTATATGATGTAATCACAAACACCTGGGAAGAAAAAAAGGGATTGCCCTATGCGTTAAGTGCGGGAACAGGAATAGTATGCGATGCAGAAAATATACTTCTGTTTGGAGGAGATAAGGGAATCGTTTTTCATAAGACAGAGACACTGATAGCCGCAATCAATGCGGAAAAAGACCCGGTAAAAAAGCAGGAGCTAATCCAGGAAAAAAATAAGCTCCAATCAGAACATCCCGGGTTTAGCAATGAAGTTTTGATATATAATATTGAGAATGATGCCTGGAATATTGCCGGCACCATTCCGTTTGATACACCTGTTACCACTACTGCCGTACAATGGAAATCAGGGATCATTATTCCGTCAGGGGAAATAAAGGCTGGCGTTCGTTCGCCCAATATACTGGGGGTAAAAATTTTACAAAAGAATAAATGATACAATCAAAAAAATATCCCTGGATTGTGGTGGCCTTGCTTTGGGTGGTTGCATTATTGAATTATATGGACAGGCAGATGCTAAGCACCATGAAGCCATCTATGCAAATAGATATTCATGAATTGCAAACGGCAGCCAACTTCGGTTATCTTATGGCTATTTTCCTCTGGATATATGGGTTTATGAGTCCTATATCAGGCATCATAGCTGATAAGATAAACAGGAAATGGTTGATTGTTGGTAGTTTGTTTGTGTGGAGTGCTGTTACGTTTACAATGGGTTATGCAAAAACATTTGACCAATTGTATTGGTTAAGGGCTTTAATGGGTGTAAGTGAAGCATTGTACATTCCTGCAGGGTTATCATTAATTGCAGATTATCATTCATCAAAATCAAGGTCGCTGGCGGTGGGCATACACATGACCGGCTTATATATGGGGCAGGCATTGGGAGGATTTGGCGCTACCATCGCTGATAAATTTTCCTGGCAACAGGCATTTCATTCATTTGGTATAATTGGCATTGTTTATTCTGTTGTATTAATAGTATTACTGAGAGAGAAGAGAGTTGTTGATGAAATAAATACAGAGAACAACAATCTAGAAAAAATTAAGACTCCATTGCTTAAAGGATTGGGCATATTGTTCACTAATATTTCATTCTGGATTATACTTTTCTATTTTGCTGTGCCCAGTTTGCCCGGTTGGGGCGTTAAAAACTGGTTGCCTACTTTGTTTGCACAAAACTTAGGTATAGATATGAGCAAGGCAGGACCAATCTCCACTATTACCATTGCGGCTTCGTCTTTTATCGGCGTTATTTTCGGAGGTATTTTATCCGACAGGTGGGTACAAAAAAATCTTCGTGGAAGAATATATACCAGTGCCATTGGTTTGGCATTAACCATTCCTGCATTATTGTTTATTGGATTTGGCCATTCATTATTTGCAGTAATTGGTGCAGCATTTTGTTTTGGTTTTGGTTTCGGAATGTTTGATGCTAACAATATGCCGATACTTTGCCAGTTTGTTTCAAAAAAATACCGTGCTACTGCGTATGGGTTGATGAATATGGTTGGTGTATTTGCCGGTGCTTTTATCACTGATTTGCTTGGCAAGTCAACCGATAAAGGAAATTTAGGAAAAGATTTTGCAATGCTTGCTGGCATTGTGTTAGTAGCATTAATTATTCAGCTTTCTTTTCTGCGTCCAAAAGCTAATGACTTTACTGAAGAATAAAATAAGATTATGCAAAAACTAATTTTTAATACAGGGTTATGTTTCCTGTTTTTATTACTGAGCAGTTTTGAGTGTTCAAAAAAATCAACTGCTCCACCACCTGCGGCAATTCAGGCTTCTGCCTATGCACCTGCTACACCGGTACTAAAAGGATTGACAGCTAATCCGGCACTGCGGGTGGCTGTCTCTATCCCTTCGGGAAATAGTGAACAGCAGTACAGAAAAATAATTTGCACAGTGAATGCTGAAGCAATCAACAATATTCAAAAGATAGATGTTTACCTGACAGGTGGAGAGCCATTTTCGACTGCAAATCCTGTTACTTCAGTAACTCCATCGGCAGCCTCGTTTGATGTAAGTGTGAACCTGAACCTTAATCCCGGCATTCATTTTATTTGGTTCAGTATTGTGTTAAAGAGTGATGCGGCTATTGATAATAAAATTGAATTACGATGCACAAAACTTATTGATAATGCGGGTAAAGAATTACTGGTTAAGCAAGACAATTCTGTTTATGCTAAACGTACAGGTGTTGCCATTCGTAAAGCAGGTGATGACAATGTAAACACTTATCGTATTCCCGGCATTGCTACTACTGACAAAGGAACTTTACTTTCTGTATATGACATTCGCTACAACAACAGTGCAGACTTGCCCGGCAATATTGATGTAGGTTTAAGCCGCAGTACAGACAGCGGCAGAACCTGGCAACCGATGAAAATAATAATGGACATGGGTGCGCCACATGAAAATAACGGCGTTGGAGACCCTTCTATTTTGTTTGACCCGGTAACAAAAAAAATATGGGTTGCTGCACTGTGGAGTAAAGGCAATCGTTCCATTGCTGGTTCATTACCCGGTATATCGCCAGACACTACCGGCCAGTTTGTGTTAGTAAGCAGCAACGATGATGGCCTAACATGGTCTGCCCCATACACAATTACACCACAGGTTAAAAACCCGGCATGGCATTTATTTTTTAATGGCCCCGGCAGCGGTATAGCTATGCAGGATGGCAAATTAGTTTTTGCTGCACAATACTGGAACGAAACTAAGATGCCTTATTCAACCATTATTTATAGTGATGACCACGGTGCAAACTGGAAAGGAAAAATCAATGGTCCAAAATCAAACACCACGGAAAGCCAGGTGGTGGAAACCACACCGGGTACACTCATGCTGAATATGAGAGATAACAGGGGAAGTTTTAGAAGTGTAGCCACAACTACAAACTTAGGAACTACATGGACGGAGCATTCTACTTCTTACAATGCATTGCCCGACCCTGTTTGTATGGCCAGTATCATAAAAGCAAAAGTGATGGTGAATGGAATGATGAAAGATGTTTTGTTTTTCAGTAATCCCAGCACTAAATCTGGCCGCTACAATATTACAATTAAAGCAAGTTTAGATTTAGGACAAACATGGTTGCCTGCCAATCAATTATTAATTGATGAAAGACAGTGTTATGGTTACTCCTCATTAACAAAAATAGATGATAACACAATTGGCCTTTTATACGAAGGCAGTAAGGATTTATATTTTGTAAAAGTATCGGTAAATGAAATTATAAAATAAGCTGAAATGTATTCTCAGGAAGATTTAATTGCCTTAAAAGGTTTCTACTCAAATCAATTATTGACCAATACTATTCCATTTTGGTTTCCCCGTTCATTTGATAAAGAATGTGGAGGGTTTCTGTTAATGAGAGATGCCGATGGTTCATTAATTGATGATGATAAAGCTGTATGGATACAAGGCAGGGCTACCTGGATGCTTTCAACTTTGTATAACACCGTTGAAAAAAAACAGGAATGGCTTGATGGAGCTAAGCTTGGTTACGATTTTTTAAACAAGCATTGTTTTGATAAAGATGGGCAAATGTTTTTTCATGTAACCAGAGATGGAAGGCCAATAAGAAAGCGTAGGTATTTTTTTTCTGAAACATTTTATGTAATAGCTGCTGCGGCTTATGCAAAGGCAAGTGGTGATGAAGAAGCCGCAGGAAAAGCAAGATTTGTTTTTGGTAAGTGTATTGAGTATGCAACTATACCGGGGCTGCTGCAACCCAAATTCACAAACACCCGGCCATCCAAAGGTATAGGTGTGCCTATGATAATGATGAATACAGCACAGCAATTAAGAGAAACCATTGGCGACCCCCGCTGTGATGAATGGATAGAGAAATGGATGGCTGAAATAGAAAGAGATTTTGTAAAAGATTATATAAAATGTGTAATGGAGCAGGTAGCTCCCGATGGTAGCATCATTGACCATATAGACGGACGGACACTCAATCCCGGGCATGCTATGGAAGGCGCCTGGTTTATTTTGCATGAGGCAAAGCACCGTAATAATGATAAACGATTAATTGAATTGGGATGCAGGATGCTGGACTATATGTGGGAAAGAGGATGGGATAAAGAGCATGGCGGTGTTTTATATTTCCGTGATGTATATAATAAGCCTGTGCAGGAATACTGGCAGGATATGAAAATGTGGTGGCCGCATAACGAAGTAATTATTGCAACCTTGCTTGCTTATCTGATGACAGGCAATGAAAAATATGCTGAGTGGCATAAGATGGTGCATGATTATTCATACAGTCATTTCCATGATAAAGAAAACGGTGAATGGTTTGGCTATTTACACCGGGATGGCACATTAGCACAACCGGCAAAAGGAAATTTGTATAAAGGCCCGTTTCATTTGCCACGGCAAGAATGGTATTGTATGCAAATACTGGAACAATATTTAAAATAAATTATAAATACAAAAGAAGGAAAATGAAAAAAATAACTCTTATAATAATTTTGATATTAGCAGTGTTTATCTCCTGCAAAAAAAACAACGATGGCGGTACAACAACACCACCGCCACCGCCTCCCCCTCCTCCGCCACCTGTTGTTGTTTTAAACACAGCAGACAGCGTTTTATTATTGGATGAAACAGTATCGGGTTCAAAAGAGTCAACAAGACTGGCGCAAAATAATCCGGCTTCTGATTTTTATACCACAGGGTTTTATTTGCCAGCCTCCACCATTATGACGGTTGAAGTAACATCTGTAAACGGCAGCAGGCTTCCAACATTACTGGTGGGTACATATTCCCGCTACCAGGCAAGCTGGAACCCCACTTCACATACGCTGACATCCGGCGTAAACTCTATTGCCGATGCCACCGGGGTATCATCTATTTTCGATTTCACAACGATAATCCAACAGGCAAGGTGAGGATAAAATTTATTTCCGGAATGAAACCTGTTCCTTATTACCAATTGGGCAGAACAACACAGGCAGACTGGGTGAAAATGGTTGACAATCTCAATAACGTTCCCGATGTTCAGTTAGTGGGCAATAAAACGATTATTACCTTTTCCTGTACAAACGCATTGGCATATAAAAATGAAAACCAGGAAACATTAATAAAAAAAGCCGACCGGGTAATTGCCATTGAGGACAGTATCAGCGGCCTGTTTGGAAGCGACCCCGTTGACAAACCCAATACACACAAATATTTAATGACGGAATCAGACCATCCGGGTTATTTTATGGCTGCAACGTTTTACCGAACCTGGTATGGCAGCACTACGGGTGGTGTGCCGGCAATTCTAAAAGCAGAAAATTTAACCTGGGGCCCTGGCATGAACTTGGGCCACATGCACCAGCAGGGCTCATGGACATGGAGTGAACTGGGAGAAGTAACAGTGAACATCTACAGCATTGCAGTTGAAAAAGCATTTGGCATTACGCCGACACGATTAACATCGCAAGGAGAATGGAATAACACAGCTACCTATCTTGCAAGGCCGGAAGCCGAACGTAGTTTCAACGGCAGCAATGCAAGTGTATGGGTGAGGCTATGTATGTTTCAGCAATTAAAACTGGCTTTTGGTGAGAACTTTTACCATGAACTGCACCGCCAGGCAAGAAGAGAAACAGCAAGACCCACAACTACCGATACAAGGATGCGTTGGTTTATGCTGAAGGCAGTCTCAGCTGGAAAAACATCACTAGCTTTTTCAAAATGGGGAATCTTACTTCCATGTTTACAGAAATTGTAGCATTAGGATTACCTAACCCTGCAACAGATTTAACATTACTGACAGACTAAAAAAAGTTGCCCGCAACTTTAGAGCAAGCTTCACAAGTATAAAAATCGCTTTAAGCCGGATAAAAAAAATAACATGAAAAAGATTTTAATATTTTTTGTTTTAGTTACAGTTTTAATATTTGCTTCCTGCAGAAAAGGCAACGATGTAGCTAAACCAGAATTTGGTGACATTGAATTTAAGTTGCATAGTTTTAGGAGGGACCTACATCGAAGAAATGGGCATACTTTCAAGCACTATGGTTTATTTAGGCGGTCGATTTAGGAAGGATACGTGGACTCCAACCTTACAAACGATATTAAATTCACAATCATCCGCTGGACGGAGTTTACTCCCAATCCATTTCGCAACTTAAATGTACTGCCCGGTCATTCACTCCTTTATCTGCAAATTATCTCACCAATAACTATCCAGGTATTCACTTCCCATTTTTAGGTACACATCAAAAATGAAAAATATATTAACATCATTTTACTGCCAAACTATATGTAGAATAATACCTCGTCGAATATTCGGTATTCCACCTGTAAAAACACTAAGAAGTCGTCGAAAAAAAACGCTGATTAAAATTACAATATATGCACAGAAAACAATTCATTAAAAACACCGCATTAACGGCTGCACCAGTTGTTTTGGAGCCAAACACTACTTTGTTTGCAAAGAAGAAAAAGACAAAATAAAATTAATGATAATTGGTGTGGGGCTGCGTGGACAAAATCACCTTGACCTTGTATTGCGGCGAAAGGATGTGGAGCTGATTGCCATCTGCGATATTGATGACCGCATGCTTTCCCTGTCGAAAGAAATTATCACTAAGAGTGGAAAGAAAATGCCGCAAATCTTTACCGGCGAGCCCTACGCATGGAAAAAAATGCTGGAGTTGAAAGATATTGATGGCGTAATAATCGCTACACCCTGGGAATGGCACAAGGAAATGATTATTGGCTCGCTGCAGGCTGGGATTAAATATGTGGGCACTGAAGTAATGCTGGGGGTTACGCTGCAGGACCATTGGGATGTAGTGAAAGCAGCGGAGCAATACAATGCACAAGTGATGATGCTGGAGAATGTTTGCTATCGAAGAGATGTAATGGCGGCATTAAATATGGTGCGAAAGGGACTGTTTGGAGAAATGGTGCATTTGCAGGGCGGATATCAGCATGACCTGCGTGAAGTAAAATTTAATAATGGCATTGATGCTTATGGAAAAGGCTGTGAGTTTGGTGATAAGGGCTGGAGCGAAGCAAGATGGCGTACACACCATTCAGTTTATCGTAACGGGGATTTGTATCCCACACATGGTATTGGCCCCATTGCACATTACATAAATATTAACAGGGGAAACAGGTTTGTAAATATTTCCTCTTTTTCTTCCAAAGCAAGGGGCTTGCATGAGCATATTGTAAAAAAATGCGGTGCAGAACATCCCAATGCAAAAATCAATTTCAAATTAGGCGATGTAGTTACCACTTCTATAGGATGTGCCAATGGAGAAACTATTTTATTGCAGCATGATACCAACCTGCCCCGTCCATATTCGCTGGGCTTTAGGGTGCAGGGTACAAATGGTATATGGATGGATGTTGCAAAGGGTGTACATATTGAAGGACAATCAAAACCACACCAGTGGGATGCTGCAAAAGAATGGTTTGATAAATACGACCATCCGCTTTGGGTAAGATGGAGTAAGGAAACAGAAGGTGCCGGTCATGGTGGAATGGATTTTTTTGTGATCCATTCTTTTGTAGAATCAATAAAACGAAATATAGCAACCCCAATGGATGTGTATGATGCTGCTGCATGGAGTGCCATCACTCCATTGAGTGAAAGTTCCATTGAGAAAGGAAACGAAACGATAGAATTTCCAGACTTTACAGGCGGTAAATGGATGTACCGTAAACCAGTGTTTGCATTAAATGATGAGTTTTAAAATTTGGCAGAAATAGTATGACTGAATTTGTTTTATCAACTTATGGATTGCAGAAAGATGAATTAACCGTTGAGGAATTTGGCTCAGGTCTTATTAACAGCACCTGGAAAGTTTCTGCACCTGGGAAACAATATATATTACAAAGAATAAACAGTAATGTATTCCAGGAACCTGCTGCCATTTCCGGGAACATTAGTCTTATTGCAAACCATCTAAAAAATAACTACCCGGATTATCTCTTTGCTGCGCCAATAATTTCTAATGATGGTAATGAGATGATTTACGTAGAAGGTAATGGGTATTTCCGTCTGCTCCCTTTTATTGAAGGCTCCCACACTTTTGATGTGGCAACTACACTTGAAATGGCTTTTGAAGCAGCTATACAATTTGGAAGATTTACCAGATTACTTTCAGGAATCGAAATTGATAAATTAGAAATTACCATACCCGATTTTCATAACCTCAGTTTACGTTACCTGCAATTTTTGTCCGCCGCTGCAAACACTACTAAACTGAGGAATCAGGAAACTTTTGAATTGATTGAAACACTAAAAGAATTTTCATTTATAGCAAATGAATATGAGAAAATACTAACCAACCCGGAGTTTAAAAAACGGGTAACACATCACGATACAAAAATCAGCAACGTTTTATTTAATCATAACCGTAAGGGGCTTTGTGTAATTGACCTTGATACAGTGATGCCCGGTTACTTTATCAGTGATGTGGGTGATATGATGCGTACATATTTATCTCCTGTAGGTGAAGAGGAAAGCGATTTTAGTAAAATAATTATTCGTAAAGAATATTATACAGCAATTGTTGAAGGTTATATGAGTGAAATGAAGGATGAACTTACAGAAATTGAAAAGAAACACTTTTTCTATGCAGGTAAGTTTAGCATTTACATGCAGGCATTGCGGTTCCTTACTGATTATTTAAACGGTGACGAATATTATGGAGCTGCCTATCCCGGTCAAAACCTTGTAAGGGCATCCAACCAAACTATCCTGCTAAAAAGACTAATGGAACTCGCACCAGATTTGTACCACATTGCAATAGACAGCAGATGAAATCTTTTTTATTCCCCATATTGCTCTGTCCACTTTTTTCAACCGCTCAATTGAAGGTAGCGGAAGTATTTTCTGACAATATGTTACTGCAAAGAAATAAGCCAATAAAAGTTTGGGGCAAAGGTATTCCAGGCAGAAGTGTAAATGTCTTGTTTTCAAAAGAGAAAAAAACTACAGAAATCACAAATGATTCGGTTTGGATTGTTACTTTCCCAAAACAAAAAGCAACTACTCATTCGCAAATTTTAAGTGTAACCAGTGAAGCAGAGCAGATTGAGTTTAAAAATATTCTGATTGGTGATGTATGGATATGTACAGGTCAGTCTAATATGGAATGGCCAATGGTTAAAGAGCAACATTGGAAAGATGAAATACATAGTGCTGAGCAATCCAATATTAGATTGCTAAATCCACCGCCTGCAGGCCGGAATGTTTTTGGTGTGCCTTACACCGACTCCCTTATAAGCAGGCTTACAACCGAAAGGTTTTATGATTGGAATGGATGGCAACAGTGCGATAGCATTTCAGTTAGGTTAATGAGTGCAGTTGCATATTATTTTGCAAAAAAAGTTTTTTCTGAAACTGGTGTACCAATCGGTATTATAAACCTTTCCATTGGTGGTGCACCACTTGAAACGTTTATCAGTACAGAAGCATTATCTCAGCAGGTAACATTCAGAAAAAAAGTAAATGGAAACTGGCTCTCAAATGATGCATTGCCAATATGGATTAGAGAAAGAGGAACACAGAATGTGGGAAAAAATAACAATGTTCCTGCTGATGAACAGGGGCCAAATCATGCCTATAAACCCGGCTTTGCTTTTAAAGCGGGTATTGATAGCCTAAGAAATTTTTCGGTGAAAGGAATCCTGATTTATCAGGGAGAAAGCAATGCAGAAGAACCAGAACGGGTTGATGAATACAAAGAGCTATTTAAATTATTCATCAAAGAATACAGAGAAGTTTGGAGCAACAAGCAACTTCCAATTTATTGGATACAGCTTTCTTCAATAGAAAGAAAGTATTGGGCCATGTTCAGGAATAATCAATTACAGCTATTAAAGGAAACCCACAATACCGGTATGGCCGTTACCAGCGACATCGGTTTAAAGAATGATGTGCATCCACCGGATAAAAAAACTGTTGGCGAACGACTGGCAAGATGGGC
The DNA here is from genome assembly GCA_016719165.1 of Chitinophagaceae bacterium. Classification (GTDB taxonomy): domain Bacteria; phylum Bacteroidota; class Bacteroidia; order Chitinophagales; family Chitinophagaceae; genus JJ008. The sequence goes on from JADKAJ010000005.1 coordinate 45,295, forward strand.
ATTGAAAAAGACGTACTATAAAAAAATTATTCCATCCGGCCCTCTTCCACTATCCGCAAAATATCGCAATGGAAAAGTGATTGTTTCTTTTCAATACATGGCAAATGGTTTAAAAACATCAGATGATAAACCGCTTAAAGGATTTTCAATTGATGGAAAAAATGAAACAAAAGCAATTTTTGGTGATAGGGGCATAATCATTCCTGTAAGCAGTAAACCACAAGTTATTTACTACGGTTGGTCGCCATTCAGCAATGGCAACCTTGTGAATTCAGAAAATCTTCCTGCATCAACATTTAAAATAAAAGTACAATGAAGATAAAATTCATTTTTATATTAAGCTTAACTACTACGCTTTGTGTTGCTCAACAAACCGTAAATATTATTCCGCAGCCGGTATCAATACAGCAACAATCGGGAAATTTTATTTTAACTGGTAATACCGCCATTCAGTACAACCCACAGCAAAAGGGTTTAAAAAAAGTAGCCAAATTTTTCAATCTTCAATTAAAAAATACTACGGGGTTTGTTTTGCCTGTCAACACATCCCTGCCTGCAACAATTCAGTTGAGTATAGAAAAGTTGGCAACTATTGGAGATGAAGGCTATAATATGGACATCACTTCAAAAGCTGTTACCATTAAAGCTAATACCACTGCAGGAATTGTTTATGGCATACAATCTTTATTGCAAACATTGCCTGCCATCCGTACTAATGCGAAACTTGAAATACCCTGCATGAGTATTACCGATTACCCCCGGTTTAAATACCGTGGCATGCATCTCGATGTAAGCCGGCATTTCTTTGGCCCCGAACTTATTAAAGAGTACATCGATTTGATTGCATCGTACAAAATGAATGTATTTCACTGGCATTTGGTAGATGACCAGGGATGGCGGATAGAAATTAAGAAATATCCAAAGCTTACTTCTGTAGGTGCATGGCGGGTTGACCAAACCGATAAGATATGGGGCAGCCGTCCGCAGGCAAAACCGGATGAGAAACCAACCTATGGCGGCTATTACACACAGGAGCAAATCAAAGAAATTATTGCTTATGCTGCGCAACGAAATGTAACCATCATTCCCGAAATAGAATTGCCGGGGCATGTGGCCAGCGCCATCGCATCGTATCCGCAGTTGTGCTGCAAACAACAACAGCAGTTTCCGTTAACAGGAGGCAATTATACAGGCATGTCTTCCAACTATTGTGCAGGCAATGATTCGGCATTTAATTTTTTAGAAAATGTATTAACTGAGGTTATTGATTTGTTTCCATCGCAATACATTCACATTGGTGGCGATGAAGTGGATAAAAACCCCTGGAAAAAATGTAACAGGTGCCAGGCTAGAATAAAAAAGGAAGGATTAAAAAATGAAGAAGAATTACAAAGTTATTTTATAAAGCGTATAGAAAAATTTGTTAACAGTAAGCATAAGAAAATAATTGGCTGGGATGAAATTCTGGAAGGTGGCCTGGCACCGGAAGCTACGGTGATGAGCTGGCGCGGAGAGAACGGTGGTATTGAAGCTGCTAAACAGTCACATGATGTAATTATGACCCCCGGCAAGCCGGTTTACTTTGACCATTATCAGGCAGGTCCGGAAGGAGAACCTATAGCCATTGGAGGAATGAATACATTGAAAAATGTTTACGATTACGAACCAGTTCCTAAAGAGTTGAATGCAGAAGAAGCAAAACATGTTTTAGGCGCACAGGCTAATTTGTGGACAGAGTTTATCACCACAGCCGAACATGTTGAGTACATGATACTGCCACGCATGCCCGCCCTTGCGGAAGTGGTTTGGTCGCCAAAGGAAAACCGAAACTGGAACAGCTTTAATGAACGCCTTCAAAATCATTTCAAAGCTTATGGGGAAAAAGGTTTGCATTATTGCCCTGGTAATTTCACAGTAAACATAAGGCCGTTTTCACAAAACGGAAAGCTGTTTGTAAATCTTTCAACAGAAATACTCAATGGCGAAGTTTATTATACCACCGATGGCACGGAACCCACATTAACCAGCAATAAATACAGTGCCCCTGTTGAAATCAATTCTACAGGTTTGCTAAAAGCATCCACAATGCAGAATGGCCGCATCATGGGTGTTCAGGCAGCCCGGCAAAGCTTTGCAATGCATAAAGGCATTGGTAAAAATGTAATATACGCTAACCCCGTAAGCCGTTACTACATGGCTGATGGCTCTAATTCCCTCACTGATGGAGTAAGAGGAACCGGTACAGTTGGGAAATTCTGGCACGGCTTCAGCGGCAAAGATTTAATTGCAACAATTGATTTAGAAGAAGCAAAAAACATTCAAAGCCTTGCATTGGGTTGTTTGCAAAACTATAACGACTGGATATTTCTGCCGCAATCAGTAAAATTTGAAACATCAGTAAACGGAACTGATTTTGAAGAAGTACAAACTGTGAACAATCTTATCAGTATTAATGAGAAAAATGCAAAGTTTGATTTTAAAACATCTTTCCCGGCAAAGACTGTAAAATTTATTCGGGTTACTGCGAAGAACAATATTTGCCCGCCCGGCCACAATGGAGAAGGAAAGCCGGGGTGGATATTTGCAGATGAGATAATAGTGGACTAAGCCATTGCAGAAGATTTTTAAAAGAATAAAATTATTTACGATGTTTTTTTTCATGCGACACCACAAAATGCTCAGGACGCCATTTATATTGGTTATTATTTTACTGGCAAGTAATTGTGTGATTGGCCAGTTACCTGCCGAACTGCAAACACCGGAATTAGTTTCCATCAACCGTATGCCTATGCGGGCCAGCGCCTTTGGTTTTGAAAATATAGAATTAGCAAAAGGATTTGATAAAGAAAAATCGGGTAATTATTTTTCACTTAATGGAAATTGGAAATTCAATTGGGTAAAAGATCCTGATCAGCGGCCACAACAATTTTATGCATTAAATTATGATGACAGCCAATGGGATGATTTTCGCATCCCGGCCAGTTGGGAATTGAACGGTTATGGATTGCCGATCTATGTAAATCAGCCATATGATTTTGCCGGGCATAACCTGCGGTATGGAAAAATGAATCCGCCATTTGACATACCTGCCAACAACAACCCTGTAGGTTCTTATCGCAAGATAATTTTATTGCCGTCTGCGTTTAAAGGTAAACAGATTTTTCTGCATGTGGGCAATGCCAAAAGTTGTTTGTTTGTTTGGGTCAATGGGAAAAAAGTTGGTTACAGTGAAGACAGTAAACTGGCTGCAGAATTCGATATTACCAATTTTGTAAAAGAAGGAGAAAACCTCATCGCTTTCCAGGTGTACCGATGGAGTGATGCCAGTTACCTTGAGTGCCAGGATATGTTCCGTTTTTCCGGTATAGAAAGGGATGTCTTTTTGTACTGTACCAACAAATTGAATATCCGTGATGCCAATATAGAAGCTACACTGGATAACAGTTATACCAACGGTTTCTTGTCAGTCAACACTGAAATAGATAATTACAAATTGGAAAAAGGCTATCTGAGCAAGATGGACAGTTTTACCTTAGAACTGCAATTTCTGGATCCGGCAGGAAAGATTGTTTACCAGGATAAGACCCATGACTTTAAAACTGTACTGGGAAATTATAAAACACAGGTACAGTTCAGTACTGTCATTACTAATGTTATGAGTTGGAATGCGGAAATACCCAATCTCTATACTTTATTCATTATTCTAAAAGATAAAGATGGCAATATGCTTGAAGTGGTGCCGCAGCGCATTGGCTTTAAAAAAGTAGAAATAAAAGGAACAGATTTCTTAGTGAATGGTCAACGGGTTTTTCTTAAAGGGGTAAATCGGCATGAACATCATCCAAGAAAAGGACATACGTTAAGTAAAGATGATATGCGGAAAGATATGGAAATGATGAAGAGGCTGAATATTAATGCAGTGCGGAACTCACATTATCCGCCTGACCCATATTGGATGGAGCTTTGCGATGAGTATGGCTTGTATGTGGTGGACGAAGCTAATATTGAAAGTCACGGTTTGGGCTATGATTTGAGTATAACTCTTGGTAATAAATTCCTGTGGCGGGAGGCACACCTGCAACGGATACAACGAATGTATGAACGGGATAAAAATCATGCCTCGGTTGTTACATGGTCTTTAGGCAATGAGGCCGGTGACGGCAGTAATTTTTACGCAGCCTATGATTGGCTAAGGCAACAAACTAATTTGCCCATTCAATATGAACGGGATATTGATTACGGCAAACCGAATAATACTCATTTCTCCGAAATATTTTGTCCTCAGTATGTTTCTCCGGGAGGAATGTTGCGTTACTCTACAAGCGATGCAAAAATTCCGCATATACAAAGTGAGTATGCACATATTATGGGCAATAGCCTCGGAAATTTCCAGGACTACTGGGATGTGATTGAACAGAACCCGAAACTACAAGGCGGATTTATCTGGGAATGGATTGACCAGAGTATTGATACCGTAAAGAATGGAAAGCGAATCAAAGCCTACGGTGGCGACTTCCCATTGGAGGGCCCGGTAGATGAAAACTTGAGCGATAATAATTTTTGTGTAAAAGGGGTAGTGGATGCATACCGAAACCTCACCCCGATGGCAGGAGAAATTAAAAAAGTTTATCAGCATATTAAAACAAAATGGAAGGGTAATAATAGCGTAAATATTAAGAATGGATATTTCTTTAAATCGCTGGATAATGTGATGCTGCGTTGGGTGCTGCAGGAAAATGGACTTTCTAAAGAAACAGGTACAATTGGATCCATTGCCTTACTGCCACAACAGGAAAATGATATTTTAATTCCGATTAAATCTGTACAGCAGTCCGACAAGGAATACCAATTGAACATTTATTATGTTTTGAAAACGGATGAGCCATTTTTACCCAAAGATTTTGAAATTGCTGCTGAACAGTTCTTGTTAAAAATGTTACCTGCCGGCACAGTTAATCCTTCGACCCGATCAACCATAAAGATTCAGCAAAATGAAGTGCAATGCAGCATTAACGGGAAAAATTTTTCCATCCTGTTTGATTTGAAAAATGGAATATTAGTAAATTATAAGTTGAATGGAGAGGAAGTGATGCAGCAGGGGCCAATACCTTCTTTCTGGCGGGCACCAACTGACAATGATATTGGCGCAGGTTTTAACAGAAGCCTGCGGGAGTGGCGCAATGCGTATGAAAATGGCACAGCAATTACAACTACTATAACCAAAATAAGTGAAGAGCAGTGTCAAATCAGTTTCGCAAAGGAAGTAGTGAATGGTGATGCAAAACATAGGCAGGTATTCACTATTTACAGCAATGGCACTGTAAAAGTTGACAATTATTTCAATGCCCTTAGAGGGAAGCATCTTTTGCTGCTGCGGGCAGGAAACGATGTTACTATCCATGGGAGTTTCAAAAATATTCAATGGTATGGCCGCGGCCCCGGAGAAAATTACTGGGACAGGAAGACCCATACTTTCCTTGGTCAATACAAGCAAACACTGGATGAGCAATATTATCCTTATGCCCGTCCACAGGAAAGCGGTAACCATACGGAGGTTCGCTGGGTTACGTTCAGCAATGCAAGGGGGAGAAAAATTCATTTTGCTTTTGCAGACAGCCTTTTGAGTTTCTCCGCATTGCCATACAGGTTGGATGATTTAGATCCGGAAATAAACAAAAAACAATATCACAGTGGTGAATTAACAAAACGGGACCTGGCATATTTACACATTGATTTACAACAAACCGGTTTGCAGGGAATTGATAGCTGGGGTTCCATGCCGCTTGTACAATACAGGGTGCCATTTAAAGATTACCGGTATAGCTACTGGATGAATTTTGAATAATGATTTTTTTATAACGCATGAAAAGGGGTTAAATATTAAATGTAAAGGGGCATGAATATTAAGTATAGTTATATAGCCATTATAATTGTTTTGTCTTTCAATACTACCACTTTTGCTCAGCGGGATACAATTACTCTTAACAGCGACTGGCAGTTTTCCATTGATAAAAAAGCCGAAGGTTTTGAGGGGAAATGGAATGAAATACCATTGAATGATGCAAGAATAGTACGACTTCCGCATACATGGAATATTGAAAAGGATAATCAAAACCATTATGGATGGGGCTGGTATCAAAAGCGTATCAAGGTCCCAGCCAACTGGAAAAATAAAAATGTTGTCCTGCTATTAGGTGCTATCAACCATACCTGTTATATATATATTAACGGCCAAAAGATTGCAGAGAACATAGGTGCTGGCTTTGATAAATTTTTTGTCAGCCTCAATGGCCGGGTGAAATATGGTAAGGACAATACTATCACTATTGCTGTCAATAATGACTATGGAAAAAATAAAGTGCCCTTTGGCAGTTCTTTCGACTGGCCGAACGATGGTGGTATAATTCGTCCGGTAGCGCTGATTGTGAGTGGCCTGCCAGCAGCAGCTTATATCCATGCAACGCCTGTACTAAATGTGGCAGATAGTTCCGGTAAACTGAAAATAAAATTAGGCTTTGAAACAATAGTAAGTAAAAATGTTGAGCTGGGAATTACCATAACAGAAGAAAATCAACCTACAAAGAATATAGTTCTGCAATCTACTATCAAACCTGTCTGGCAAAATAGAGAAGCTATCATCGAATATAATTTCGCTAAAGTACATCCCTGGCATTTTGATTTACCAAACTTGTATCGTGTAGATGTAACTGTTCTCAGCGGCCGGAAGGTAACTGATAAGATTTCCACCCATATTGGCTTCCGGGAAGTGAAATTTGAGAGTGGGCAAACATTTTTAAATGGCGAACGTATAAAGCTGATGGGTACAGAATGGACGGCTGGATCCAATCCAGACTTCGGATTTGCTGAAACTGATTCAGTTATTATTGCAATGGGTAAATTATTAAAAAACGTAAATAGTATTTTCAGTCGCCTGCATTTTCAGCAAGCTGATGTATTTTATGATTTTTGCGATCGCAACGGAATCATCATACAGCAGGAAGTGCCGTTATGGGGACCTGAAACACCTTCCAATGATACGATCCGTAGAATTGCCCTGAAGCAACTGGAAAGGATGGTTTATAACTACTACAATCATCCAAGCATTTTTGCCTGGGGTGTAGGTAATGAATTGCGGGGCCGTGATTCTGATATGAAAAAGATGATAGCAGATTTGATTGCGAAGGCCCATACCCTTGATCCTTCCCGTCACGTAGCCTATGTGAGCAATACGCTAACCAGTACTTTCTTTAATAACCCCCGCTTTACACCCGATGCAGCCAGTGATGGCGATTACATTATGATGAATGAATACGGGGGCAGTTGGTGGGATGTACCTGTCGGGAAAATTCATCTTTATCTCGACAGTGTTCACATTAGCTATCCCGATAAACCTTTCTTTATTTCGGAGTTTGGTTTATGTGAGCCTAACTTCAAGGGCGGTGATGAACGACGGTTGGAAGATTTGATTTATCATATGGCTATCTATGAAAGCAAACCATATGTGGAAGGTGCTATCTATTTTGATTTGACAGATTATCGAACGCATTATCTTGGTACATCAGAAAAAAATAAGTTCAGAAGAAGGGTGCATGGTATCTATGATATGTATGGTCATCCCAAGCCTTCCATGAAGATATTGCGGGAACTATCTTCACCAGTGGAGGTGCAGCAGGCAAGGCAATGGAAAAAGGGAAAATTGAATTTATTGATTTTCGGAAGTATCGGTTTGCCGCAGCATACAGTAAGCGGTTATAAGCTTTATATTTCAGAAAAAGCCGATAACTATGCGACTGCCAAAGTGTACGATTTGCCAGAAATAAAACCCGGGCAGCGTATCAATTTTGAAGTGGATGATTTGTTTGAAGGGAAATGCATTGTTACCATTGTACGTCCTACCGGTTATATAGTAACACAGAAATCATTCTATTAATTTATTTTGTTTCTCTCTCATCTGAACTAAATATGAAAGCTATTAAGCAGTTGTTTATTCTCTATTGGGTATTATTATCATCACCGGTACTGGCCCAGGTTAAACTACCTGTACTGCATGACTCATTATTCAGCACTTATTATCATCAGCGGCTAAGTCTGTTTGAACTCACACCGGTAAATCCCGGAGATATAGTATTTTTAGGGAATAGTATTACTGATGGGGCCGAATGGCACGAACTTTTCGGCGATAGCAAAATAAAGAACCGGGGTATCAGCGGTGATATCAGCGCAGGCGTCTTGTATCGCATTGCCGGTATAGCAAAACAGAAACCCGGAAAGGTGTTTTTAATGATTGGTATAAATGATTTGGCAAGAGGGGTAAGTACAGACAGTTTATTAAAAAATATTTTGCTAACGGCAGAATACTTCAAGCAGCTGAGCCCATCCACTAAGTTATATATCCAAAGTATTTTACCTGTATCAAATCAATTTGGGAAATTCATCGGTCATGCCAGTAAAACAGATTCTATTCTAAAGGTTAATATCCGGCTCAGTAAAGAGGCAGCATCTTATCGTTATACCTATATAGACCTCTACTCAAATTTCTGTAATAGACTTTCAAAGTTAGCTCCGAAATATACAAATGATGGGCTGCATCTGTTAGGAGAGGGTTACATACTTTGGAAGCACCTGATTTTTCCTTATGTCTACCAATTACAGGAAAAGCCTTCACTGCTCCCGCTACCGCAAAAGATAACCTGGGGTTACGGCTATTTCCCGCTGTATAGCTGCAAGGTAATTGTCGTAAATGATAAAAAACTTACCGGTGAAGTTGAAGACTTAAAAAAGCTCTTGGCCCGAACAGGACGTCAACCGGAGGTAAAAGAGAAAGCCAGAAAAGATGAAGTCTATATTGAGCTACGGTTGGAAAAGAGTGAGCAGCCCGGAATTTCAATGGAATCATACACTTTAAGTGTTTCAAAAAATAGAATTCTTTTGTCAGCCGTTACATTGCATGGCATTTTCAATGGCATTCAAACTTTGCGTCAGTTAATGAGGGATGGCGTAATGATTGAAGCCTGTGAAATCACCGACACACCAGCCTTTTCGTGGCGGGGCTATATGATTGATGTAGGCCGCAATTTTATGTCAATGGATCTATTAAAGCAGCAAATTGATATTATGGCGGCTTATAAACTGAATGTTTTTCATTTTCATGCCACAGAAGATATTGCCTGGCGAATAGCTATAAAACAATATCCTGAATTAACAACTCCAGAAACGATGCTGCGAAATAAAGGACAATACTATTCAGAAGCGGAGATAAAAGAATTGATTGCATACTGCAAAGAAAGATATATCACATTTGTGCCGGAAATTGATATGCCCGGTCATAGTGCAGCTTTTAAAAGAGCCATGAAAACTGATATGCAAAGTGATTCTGGATTATTGTATGTAAAAAATATTTTGAAAGAGTTTTGTACTACTTATGATGTACAGTATATCCATATTGGCGCAGATGAAGTAAAAATTATCAATAAGAATTTCATCCCCGAAGTAACCAAGTACATTGAAAGTTTGGGTAAAAAAGTGATAGGTTGGCAACCGGGCGGCAACTTTACTGATAATACCATAAGACAGTTGTGGATGGATGATAATTCGCATCTCAGCAGTAATAAGAATATCCAATATATTGATTCAAGACATCTTTACCTGAATCATTTGGACCCCCTGGAATCTGTTGTAACTATTTTCAACAGAAAAATTTGTGAAAAGGAAAAAGGTGACTCCTTAGCTATTGGTGCAACGCTTTGTATGTGGCACGACAGGAAAGTGGGTAAAGAGGAGGATGTGCTCACCATGAATCCGGTTTATCCCGGGATATTAACTTTTGCTGAAAGAGCCTGGAAAGGAGGCGGTCAAAGTGGCTGGATTTCAAATATTGATGACGGTGACAAAGAAGGATTTATCAACTTTGAGAGTAGGCTACTTGAACAAAAAGCATTGTATTTTAAATTGAAACCTTTTCCCTACGTAAAACAGTCAAATTTGTTATGGCATTTGTATGGACCTTATTATAATGGTGAAGATTTATTCAAAACATTTGAAATTGAAAATACCTTATTGCATCCTGATAGTGAAAAATCAGCCAAACAAATAATTGGAGGAACAGTAGTATTAAGACATTGGTGGGCTCCATTAATAAAAGCAGCATTGGAAAAGCCCGAGGAAAAGACAACATGGTATGCTACTACAACCATATGGAGTGATGAAGAGGCAACCAAAAACTTCTGGATTGGTTTTAATAATATTTCCCGTTCACCTGCCACGGATTCACCTCCCAGGGATGGTTGGGATAGTAAAGGCAGTGTTGTTTGGGTAAACGGAAAACTTGTTTCGCCGCCAAATTGGAAAAGAGCCGGACAAAAAGGCCACTCCGAAATCCCATTGATTGATGAAGGTTATGAATACCGTACTCCTACCAGCATACACTTTAAAAAAGGAATAAATTCAGTTCTGCTTAAAGTACCTATTGGCAGTTTTAAAGGCAAGGACTGGCAAAACCCGGTAAAGTGGATGTTTACGTTTGTTGAAATTAACCAGGAGTAACACAAAATTAGCTAAATGGAACCCCTTGACAATCAGTCAGTCATGCGATAAGTCAGATACAGCTCATGTTGAAGACAGTTCTATTACTATCTGCTCGGGACCTCAAAAGGTTGTCAATTTTGGCAACCTTTTTTTATTGTGCAATATAGGCCCTGCTCCATTTTGGGGTATAATGAATACGAAGTGAATCCATGATCCTGGCTGTATCAGCCACTGCCGCAGGCAACACAAAGAATAATTGAAAAGTGATGGAATCACTGGTCCCTAGTTGAATATTGGTGGGTAAACTTTTAAGTAATTTGAAACGTTTAAAAGCTCTTTCTCTGCCGGCAGTTTCAACAATAAATTTATAATTACCAACAGGTACTGTCATTGGCTGTGGCCCGGCAACATCCTCTTTTTTGGGCAGTAGAGTGTCTTTTGTTGCTGTACTGTCCATTATCATAGTCGCAGGTATAACCTCTTCAATTTTCTTTTTTTCTACTGTGGAAACAGTTTCATTTTCTTCCGATGAATTTTTATAGATTGTATATCCTCCCCAAATCGCAAGTGCTATTCCTGCCACTACTAAAAAGAACGCTACCGGTTTTTTCCATTGCATCTTCTCTTTCCGGGGCCTGAGAATGTCTTTATAACTGGAAAATGCTTCTTCCTGTATCTCTGCCGGATGAGTTTGTTTTAAAGGTTGTTCTTTCAGTACTTCCGGCATTAACTGACCTGAAGTAAAAGCATATTGACCGGCCTGCGTTTTAACAAGGCTGCCAATTCCTTCCAGCATAAACGGTTTGCCGATATTCAAAAACTGGAGACCCAGCGACAGGTGCGAGTCAAGGTCAGCTGCGGCCAATGCCTTTATTTTACCGGTATGCGAAGCGATGAAATCAATTAAGGCTTGATTTTCTTTGATTGCCGGATTGTGTTCAAATGTGATAGACTCTCCAAAGTCTTTTTTGGTGTTTTTATCCGGTTCGGGTTCAATAGCCACTGTTGGATCAAGGTGGAAAGTACCAATACCGGGCAGGTCCAGCCTTTTATGGGTATAAAGGTATTGAGCAAGAAGCAGGGTTATTTTCAAGGTTTTGGCTTTTAAAGACTACAATATAAATATTTTATATCACCAATGCAAGTGTGAAGAACGGTTGTAGTTTAACTTTGCATGAATTATGCTGACCAAACACGAAACCGATTTTATCAGTTATTGGGAAAAAAACCGGCTGGTTAAAAAAAAAGTATTACGCCAGATTTATGTGGGGCTGCCATTGGCAGTTATATTGGTGGTTGCCATTTTTGCCAACCTGCTTTCCGGATGGTATGGAAGGGCACAGATGGTCATGTTCAGGGAAAACGCTTCCTTAATTGTTATCCTGCTGGTAGCAGCATTGTCGATAGTGGTGTTTATTGTTATTTTTTCTGCCCGCCACCGCTGGGATATGAATGAACAGCGCTACCGTGAATTGTTAAGCAGGAAAGAGGAATCTTAAAATTTTACCCCCTGTTGCAGCGAATTATAGTTTTACGGGGTCTTACAACAGATTTTGTACCAATAATCATATATGAAAAAAATAGCTCTGTTTTTGTCCGTATCCTTCATTTTATTGTTGAACAGCGGTTGCCTGAAAGATGATAGTTGCAATGCCAAAACTGTCGAGAGTGAGCAGGCAGCTATTGTTAATTATGCGCTGGCCAATGGTATGACGACTACTGCTCATAGCAGTGGTTTACATTACCAGGTGATAAATGCAGGCTCCGGACCAGCACCCACTATTAATTCAACCGTATCCGTAAGATATACGGGGAAACTGCTGAGTGGAACAATATTCGATAGCCAGACCGGAACACCTATCACTTTTCCGCTTACCCAGGTGATACAGGGATGGCAAATAGGGATGCCATTGATACAGGAAGGCGGAACGATAAAATTAATCCTCCCCTCATCGCTGGCATATGGTTGTACGGGTTATGGGTCAATTCCCCCCGATGCCATCTTATATTTTGAAATAGAACTTGTCGATGTTCAATAATAGCTGAGCCTTACTGCTTATGCTCTGCTGCCCCGTCCTGCTGCTTCTTGCAGTGACGGGGTTTTTTACTGTATTTTTGATTTTAAACATTACATTTTGCCATACGAAGCAATTTCTGTCTTTGATATTTTTAAAATCGGGGTAGGTCCTTCCAGTTCTCATACATTGGGCCCCTGGAGGGCAGCCCAGCGCTTCGTTCAATCATTAATGCAGGAAAATAGGTTAACTGAAACAACACAGGTACGAGTGCTGTTGTATGGCTCATTAGCTAAAACTGGCAAGGGCCATGGTACGGATGTGGCTGTGCAACTGGGATTATGTGGTGATGATCCGGTTACATTTGCTGTAGATCAGATCGATTCAAAAATCCGTGATATAGCTGCCATGAAAAAAATGGTGTTGCTCGGTATGCATGAAGTGGATTTTGATCCGCAGGAAGATATAGAGTTCCTTGTCACAGAAACCTTGCCGTATCATCCTAATGCTGTTACTTTTCTGGCAACGATGCGAAATGGTGAATCAATTGCCGAAACATATTACTCCGTTGGCGGCGGTTTCGTTATAAAAGAAGGAGAAGAGGCCGGAACAGTACAAACTGTTCAATTACCATTTCCGGTAAATGATGCTGATGACCTGCTGCACTGGTGTATTAAAACAGGCCTGAGCATTCATGAAATTGTGATGGAAAATGAAACGGCCTGGCGGGGTGAAGAGGAAACAAGAAATAGTGCTTTGAATATCTGGCGGGTAATGAAAGAATGTATCTACCGGGGTTGTCATACTCCCGGTATATTGCCGGGCGGGCTGAATGTAAAACGTCGCAGTGCAGCGCTCAATAAAAAGCTGCTGTCAGGTAAAGAATACCACGATTATGATTCATGGCTGATGGCAATCCGTTCCGGTGGGAATGATTTTAAATACACATTGGACTGGGTCAGTTGCTTTGCGCTTGCCGTGAATGAAGAGAATGCCTCCTTTGGCCGGGTGGTAACGGCACCCACCAATGGCGCTGCGGGTGTAATACCTGCAGTCCTGCAATATTATATTTCATTTTGCAATGGAAATAATGAAGATAAGATCATACAATTTTTATTAACAGCTGCGGAAATTGGAAGCATCTTTAAAAAAGGAGCCACTCTTTCTGCTGCGATGGGAGGATGCCAGGCAGAAATCGGGGTTTCTTCTGCCATGGCGGCTGCCGGTCTTACTGAATGTATGGGTGGAACACAAAAACAAGTGATGATGGCTTCGGAAATTGCCATGGAGCATCACCTGGGCCTGACCTGTGATCCGATTGCCGGCCTGGTGCAGGTGCCTTGCATTGAGCGAAATACTATGGGGGCAATTAAAGCTATCACGGCTTCCCAGTTGGCCCTGCAGAGCACCCCTGATTTTGCTAAAGTATCCCTTGATGCTGTTATAAAAACGATGTGGGAGACAGCCCTTGACATGAACCATAAGTATAAGGAAACGGCTGATGGCGGGCTGGCAGTGAATGTACCCCTCAGTCTGCCGGAGTGTTAGCTATTTACCTGTAATTTTTTCTGCACATTAAGCTTTTAGTCAAAGCAAGTTGTAATTTTAGTGTCCCCGTAAGACAACATGATTATCCTTAACATTTAAATTATTCTGTCATGGCTACTAAAAAGAAAGCAAAGAAAAAACCTGCTAAACCAACTCCCAAAAGGAAAGCAACTGCAAAAAAGAAAGTAACAAAGAAAAAAGCAGCACCAAAGAGAGTGAAAGCAGTTAAGAAGAAAGTGGTGAAGAAGGTGGTGAAAAAGAAAGTAGCTAAAGCCCAACCAAAGCGTAAGGCAGCTCCAAAGAAAAAAGTAGCTCCAAAGAAAGCGAAAGCAGCTAAGAAAAAAGTGGTAAAGAAAGTTGTCAAAAAAGCAGTGCCTAAAAAAGCAATGCCTAAAAAAGCAGTTGCTGTAAAAGCAAAAGTGGTGAAAAAGAAAAGTCCGGCCAGGACCGTTAAAGTAGCACAACCGGAAACAAAAGCTCCCGTAAGTGTGATTCCTGTTATGGTGGAAGAAGTAAAAGATATATACATAACACCGGATGGGGAACTGGAAGTAACCGAGACAATCATTACAGTTGATGATGATGACGTAGTAGGGACCGGTTTTGAGGAGGATGATATAGCAGAAGCTGATGATGAAAAGGAAGAAGATGAACCGGGAGTATAAAATTTCTCAACTCATAAAAGTAAAGCCGCCTGATTTCAGGCGGCTTTACTTTTTTACTTTTTTTATGAATTTATTATTAAAGTAATTGAAATGGTTGATTCATAAAACAGGAATAATTAAATTAATTCAACCCGGCATTTACTTCCGCAGGAATGTTACTATAGTTTTTGATTTCATTATACAAGGTATCTCTCTCCACGGGTTCTCTCTTGGCCTGCCTGATCAATGTTACCAGTTCAGCTGTTGTCATGGATGGACTTTGTTCTTCAGATCCTGCCATGCTGTATATTTTAGTGCTGTCGTCAATTGTTCCGTCAATATCATCTACACCAAATGAAAGAGAGAGTTGGGCATTCTGTCTGCCGATCATCGGCCAGTAAGCTTTCAGGTGAGGGAAATTGTCGAGATAGATCCGGGCAATAGCATACATCTTCATGTCTTCAATATGGGTGCTTTCCGGCACATTGCTCATATCATTATCCTTATTGCGGAATTTCAATGGGATGAAAGTGTTGAAGCCATTGGTTTTGTCCTGCAACTCTCTTAATCTTCTCATATGATCAATGCGGTGTTCAAACTTTTCAATATGCCCGTAAAGCATCGTCGCATTGGAATGTAATCCTAGTTTATGTGCTGTTTCATGAATATTCAGCCAGCCATCCGCATCCACTTTATCGGCACATATCTTTTCTCTTATCTCCGGGTGAAAAATTTCAGCACCCCCGCCAGGTATAGAACCAAGCCCGGCTGCAATCAAAAATTTCAAACCCTCTTCTGCACTCACTTTTGCTTTGCGGAACATATAATCGTATTCCACAGCCGTAAATGCTTTAATATGCAATTCAGGGCGATGTGTTTTAATGGCCTTTAGCAGATCTGCAAAGAACTGCAGGTCCATCTTCGGGTGCACACCTCCTACAATATGTACTTCTGTTATAGGTTTCCCGTCATATTTTTTCACCATGTGCAACATCTGCTCAATACTCAATTCCCAGCCTTCTTCCCGGTGTGCATAGAGTTTACTATAACTGCAGAAGTTGCAACTGAAGACACAGACATTTGTTGGCTCAATATGAAAATTACGGTTGAAAAAAACTTTATCGCCATGCAGTTTTTCTTTGATGGCATTGGCCAGGCTGCCTGCAAAACCAAGACTTGCTTTTTCAAATAGTAGTAAACAATCCTCATCGTTTATTCGCTGGCCTGCTTTTACTTTTTCAGCTATGGACTGAAGCTCGGGGGAAATTGCTGTTGTGGTGATCATATTACTGTAACAATTAACTGCGGGCAAAGTTACAACTACAAAAGGTAACTAAGGAAAGGCAGGGACAGAGAGTTTGAGAAACAGCTGGAAAGAAAAGGGGTACATTATATGGAATACTTAGTGCCTTCCTGTACTGGTATGTTTGTCTTTCAAAACACTAAAATCCTTATCTTCCCTTTTCAATAATTTCATTTTTATGAATTTAAAAGGAAGGCTGACTGTATTGAGTTTTCTGCAATTCTTTGTGTGGGGTGCCTGGCTTATTACAATTGCCACTTATTTTTTCTCTAATAATATGGGCACAGGAGCCCAGTTTGGGGCAATCTTTTCGACGCTGGCCATATCTTCTCTGATCATGCCTGCCCTTACAGGTATAATTGCTGATAAGTGGATGAATGCCGAAAGGTTATATGGACTCCTGCATATTTTATATGGAGCGGTTCTGCTGTATGTACCACAGGTTAAAGATGCCGGTACTCTTTATTATGTCATCCTGGTGGCTATGCTCTTTTATATGCCTACCATCTCTTTATCTAATTCTATTTCTTACACCTTACTCAAACAAAATAACTACGATGTGGTGAAGGTTTTTCCACCGATCAGGGTCTGGGGAACAATTGGTTTTATTGTAGCTATGTGGATGACAAACCTCACCGGAAGTAAAGCAAATGCCAACCAGTTTATAATTGGAGGGGTAGCGGCTATTTTGCTTGGGATTTATTCCTTCACCTTGCCCAAATGTCCCCCGCAACGATCTATTGCTAAAGATGCATCCATTATTGAGCAATTAGGTTTGAATGCTTTCAGGCTCTTTGCAAAATACAAGATGGCGTTGTTTTTTATCTTCTCTATGTTTCTTGGCGCTGCCTTACAGCTTACCAATATGTATGGAGATACATTCCTGGATGATTTCAGAAAAGTACCGGAATACGGGCCAGAGTCTTTTGTGGTAAAATATTCCACTATCATCATGTCTATTTCCCAGATATCGGAAACTGTATTTATTCTTACTATCCCGTTTTTCCTGAAAAAGTTCGGAATTAAAAAGGTAATGCTCTTTTCTATGATTGCCTGGGTGCTGCGGTTTGGTCTGTTTGCTTATGGTAATCCAGCCGATGGATTGTGGATGATCATTCTTTCCTGTATCGTCTATGGAATGGCATTCGACTTCTTTAATATATCGGGTTCATTATTTGTTGAAACCACTACCGATTCTTCTATCCGGTCCAGTGCCCAGGGTTTGTTTATGATGATGACCAATGGGGTAGGAGCTTTTTTGGGTAGTAAAATAAGTGGTTATGTTATTGACAAATATTTTACTGTGAATGGAGCAGATAAGGACTGGCAGAATATCTGGCTGGCGTTTGCAGCATATGCACTCGTTGTTGCGGTGTTATTTGCAGTGCTCTTCAAGCATAAGCATAATCCTGATGTAATAGAAAAAGTGACTCATTAAATTGAGCAGAACTGGTATAAAAAACCCCGTTCAGAAGAACGGGGTTTTTATTTTATAAGGAATAAGCTTAAATATGCGCCTCAATTTTCTTTACAAAATTTGCTTTAGGCTGCGCACCTACTAATTTATCAACTACCTGCCCGTTTTTGATAAACAGGATAGCAGGTATGGAAGTGATGCCATAGTTCATGGATACCTCAGGGTTATTGTCAACATTCAGTTTACCGATGTTGGCCTTTCCATCATATTCTTTTGATAATTCTTCAATAACGGGCCCGATTGCACGGCAGGGACCACACCATTCCGCCCAGAAATCTATCACGGTCAGTTTATCAGAAGCCAGTACATCCGACTGGAAATTAGAGTCTGTGAATTCTTTTGCCATTTGTATAAATTTTATTTTTTGTTTTTAAAGGGATTGCAAATTTAAGTCCTGCCTCAATAACATGCGATACTGGCACAAAGTTGTGCAAAACTTGTCCAACTAATGGAAAAATTGACAGGCTTAGGCGTTGAAAACGGTAAAGCCTCTTTCTCCTTCGTAAATCAGCTAGTTACAACCTGCACCTCCAGTTCTGGTTTATTTTCCAAAAACTGGATCATTTCTTCGTTCATCTCAAAACCGCTATTCATTGTCACCAGGCTGATTTTCATCTTGTTCTTAGGTTCTGATAAAGTGAATTTAAGGGTTGACTTGCCGGGATTATTCTTAACATTTTTTTCAATAAAGTTTACCAATTCGCTGCTGATATCCTGCGGATGTGCCTCAATGGTAAGTTGTTTTGTCATGTTTCGCTTCATGGTTTCAGCCAGCGAGACACTCATAACCTTAAATTCAAATTCATCTTTATTGTATCGTTGTTTGAAATATCCGTGTATAAGAACAGTACTGCCCTGTTGCAATATGGGAGTCAGCCGCATATAATCTTCACTGAACAGGGGAAATTCAGTTTTGCCAGAATAGTCTTCGATCACAAAATTGCCATACTTGTTACCACTTCTGGCTATCCGGTGCTGTGCATCTGATACCAGCCCCACAATACGGAACGGTCTGCCCGGATTTGGCTGCATTTTTATCGCTTCTTTGAACTCATTGAAATCAGCCAATGGAGTTACACCATAGTGCTTCATTTCAAATTTGTAATTATCCAACGGATGGCCGCTCAGGAATATTCCGGTAACTTCTTTTTCATGATCCAGTTGTACAATCAATGGCCAGGGTGCACAATCAGTAATCCGTGGCGGAGGTATTTCCATGCTGATGGGCAGGTCACCAAACAACGTATTGGTGGTTGTGGCATTTTGTGAAGCCATCACCTGTCCGTATTTGATCACCCTCTCCAGGCCGTTAACTGTTTCCCCTTCAGGGATAGTGAAATACTGTGCCCGGTGATGTTCAGGAAAACAATCAAAGCCTCCTGCATAGGCAAGGCTTTCCAATGTCTTTTTATTTACTGTTCGCTGGTTGATGCGCCTGATAAAGTCAAAAATATTGGTGAAGGTGCCGCCCTTTTTCCTTTCTTCAATAATACTTTCAACGGCCGCTTCACCTACACCTTTCAATCCGCCCAGGCCAAAACGTATTTCACCCTTATCGTTTACTGCAAATCCTTTTAGCGATTCGTTGATATCAGGCCCCAGTACTTTTATTCCCATTCGTTTACACTCTTCCATGAAGAAGGTGATCTTTTCAATACTGCCGGCGTTGTTCAAAACCGCTGACATATACTCAGCAGGATAGTGGGCCTTTAAATAAGCTGTTTGGTACGCTACATATGCGTAACAGGTAGAGTGAGATTTGTTGAATGCATATTGGGCAAATGCCTCCCAGTCCGTCCATATTTTTTCCAGCTTTTCCGGAGGCAGCAATTTTTCAGTAGCTCCTGCAATGAACTGTGCTTTCATTTTATCCAGCACCGCTTTTTGTTTTTTACCCATCGCTTTACGCAAAACGTCTGCATCCCCTTTGCTGAAACCTGCTAATTTTTGAGCCAGCAGCATTACCTGTTCCTGGTATACTGTAATGCCATAGGTTTCTTCCAGGTATTCTGCCATTTCCGGAACATCGTAAGAGATAGCTTCCCTACCATGTTTACGGTCAATGTAATTGGGGATATATGCTATGGGCCCGGGGCGATACAGGGCATTCATGGCAATGAGGTCGCCGAATTTATCAGGTTTCAGGTCTCTCAGGTATTTCTGCATACCGGCACTTTCAAACTGGAATGTGCCGATTGTAGAACCGTGCTGATATAATTCAAATGTTTTTTTATCATCCAGCGGAATTTCATCAATATTTATTTCAATGCCATGATTCAATTTGATAAGTGCTAAAGCATTTTTAATAATGGTCAATGTTTTTAATCCAAGGAAGTCCATTTTAATAACACCTGCATTCTCAATATCTGTTCCTTCGATCTGTGTCAGCCATAAGGTTGACTCTTTAGAAGTGGCAACTGGAATTAATTCCGTGAGATCTCTTGGCGCAATAATGATTCCTGCCGCATGGATACCGGTGTTACGTACCGATCCTTCCAGCCGCTCTGCTTCATGTAATACTTTACTGGCCGGCGAACCTGACTGGTTATAAATCTCTCTGAGTTTTTTTACATTTTCCAGGTCATCATTACCCAGGCCATCTTTTTCTTCCAGCGATTTTTCACCATCCTTCGCTTTAAGGGGTGCATGCAGTACCCTTTTCAATTCTGTTCCGGGGCGATCCGGGACTAATTTAGTTAAGGCCCTGCTTTCCGGTAAGGGCAGGTCCATCACTCTTGCTACATCCGCAATACTTGATTTGGCAGCCATGGTGCCATAGGTAATGATCTGTGCTACCTGGTTCTTGCCGTATTTTTCAACAACGTAATCAATTACCTTTTGTCTCCCTTCATCATCAAAGTCAGTATCTATATCGGGCATTGATTTACGGTCCGGATTCAGGAACCTCTCAAATAGTAAATTGTATTTGATGGGGTCTATATTGGTAATGCCGATACAATAGGCCACTACAGAACCGGCAGCAGAACCCCGGCCGGGACCAATAAACACTCCTTTGTCTCTGCCGGCTTTTATAAAATCACTTACAATCAGGAAATAACCGGCAAAGCCCATCATTTTGATAGTGAAAAGTTCGAATTCAATCCTTTCTTTTACATCATCAGTTAATTCAGTATACCGTTTTGCGGCACCTTCGTAAGTGATATGTTTCAGATATTCCCATTGATTCTGCGATTCAGCTGATACTTTGTATTTGCCGATTGTTTCTTCTTTACTGTGTATCTCAAATCTTTTCTCAACGGGGAAGTTGGGTAATAGAATATCACGGGTAAGATTCAGTAACTCTATTTTATCAACAACCTCGTTGGTGTTATCAATTGCTTCGGGCAGGTCGTGAAAGACCTTGCTCATTTCTTCTGTGGTCTTGAAATAGAACTGGTCGTTCGGGAAAGCAAAGCGTTTATCTTTTATATGTACATCATCATCTGCAAAATCCCGCAGGGCAGGAGTAGCCTGTTTTTCCCCGGTATTGATACAAAGTAAAATATCATGTGCATTAAAATCATCCTGCTCCACATAGTGAGAGTCATTGCTGGCTATGATTTTTACATTATACTTTTTAGCAAACTTTATCAATACATCATTTACTTTATCCTGTTCGGCCATGCCATGACGCTGCAATTCCACATAATAATCCTCCTGGAATACATTCAGCCACCATTTAAATTCATTTTCCCCATCTTCATCCCCTTTTCTGAGTATTGCCTGTGGCACCGATGCCCCGAGGCAGCAGGTGGTGGCAATCAATCCCTCATGATATTTCAGGATAAGCTCTTTATCAATGCGGGGGTATTTGCCATACATGCCTTCAATAAAACCAAGCGAAGTAAGTTTTACAAGATTCCTGTACCCCTGTTCATTTTTTGCAAGCAGTATCTGGTGATAGCGTTTGTCTTTTTGTTCCTTGGTAAAAGTCTTTTGGTGTCTTGTTTCCGTAATGTAAAATTCACATCCTACGATGGGCTTTACTTTTACATTGCCGTTCTCGTCTTTATGTTTATACGCTTCGGCTACAAATTCAAAGGCACCAAACATATTGCCATGGTCACTAATGGCAAGGGCAGGCATGCCGTCTTTAATGGCTTTCTTATAAAGATTCTGAATAGAAGCGGCTCCGTCTAATAAGGAGAATTGTGTGTGTACGTGGAGATGCGAAAATTTCATACTCACTGTCCTTTATTTCTTTTTAAAACTATAAATATTAATCAGGCCGTTACTGTAGCTGCACACCCATGCTTCCAGTTTGTCATCATTCTCAAAAATATCCACACCTACCGGGTGACCACTACATGGCAAAGATGCCACTTTCTCAAAGTTGTCAGCATTGATTTTGTACACATCCACAAAATCACTGCTGTAGCAGGTTACAAAAATGAATTTGTAATTTTTTGACAGTACGATTGTCCTGGGCTGTGCATGGGTTTTGGCAGTGAATAAAGATTTGCCCGTGGCGGCATCCAGGCAGGCAATAGTGCCAAGACTGTTGTAAGAGACAAATAAATGTCCGCTGGTATCCATTACCAGGTGCCGGGGACTGGCTGCCACATTCATATCGTCTTCTTTCATCCAGACCGAATTGCTGATGACTGTAATACTTGATCCGCCCATGATAGCCACATAAGACAGACCGGTTTTATCGTCTACTGCAATACCTCTTGGTATGGCTGAAACAGGAATGGTACTGATTACTTTTCCGTAGGGTGTTATCGTATCATTCATTTCAAGCACACTCACATTACGGGAATGCCAGTTGCTGACTAGCAGATTTTTATTATCAGCTGTTCTTGAGATTACTTTTGGTGTTTTTCCTGTTTCAATCAAAGGCACCTGGAATGAATCTTTTTTATTGCTGCCGGGGTAAATGACAGTTACCGGTTTTGTTTTTTGGTTTGCAGAACGCTTTGCATTATTTTTTGAAAAATCATCTACCCAGATTGGAATAATCCCATCGGCATTGTGCAAGGAAACCCATAAAATTCTATCATCATGGCTAAAACAGGCTTCAACCGGTTTTTCCTGGTAAGATGCAATGGGCCTGCTTTTATTGTAATCCCATCCTGTTCCCCTGGTGGGTTTGAACTTAAATTCACGGGTTATTTTTCTGGAGGCCCGGTCAAATTCGTAAACACTCATGCCTTCCAGGTTCATCGCAAATAACTTTGACCCTTTTGAATTGAAAAGGACTGATTTTGTCCCGGAGGCGGCTGCCAGCACTTCCTTTTTTTCAAATTCAAGTTCGGAATAAGGCCTGGGGGGTGGTGGAAGTAAAGGGACAATGGTATCTCTGACAACTACACTGGCTGCCAGTAATTTCGTGTAACCTTTATCATCCGCGGTATTTTGGCAACCCGCTGTTAACAAAAGCAAAGTGAAGTAGGAGAATAGAGCTTGCATGGTTTAATAGTTGCTTCAATAATAATCAAATAATCGCACCTGGCAATTGGGTTGATTTTACTCAATATACACAGCCTGTTAGAAACTATAAATCATTTAGTTACAGAGGTTTAGGGGTGTGGCAATTTTTACACGGAAAATTCGTTTAAGGGATGTCAATTTTTTAGGATAATAACCTATATTTTTGCACGCCTCCCTACGGGGAATCAGCAAATCCAGGAAAACAGGTTTTTAACCGACCTATGAAATCAACTTAACATGATAACCCGTATGGTTAAGCAATTTTTACCAGCATTAGCATTTATAATACTGCTCAGCAGCTGTTCTACATTCAAGCCGTTGAATTTTACCAGTAATAAGCAACTTTCTGCATCCGAGGAATCAGTAGCTCCTTCCAACGCAAAATTTATTGAAGAAATTTCTGTTACTCCCCAGATGGCTGAAGTTAAAACGGCACAACAGGAGATTGGGGAAATTAAAAAAACGAAGGCTGTAAAAATCCAGAATGAGGTTATTAAGGTGGAAGATAACAGGAAAGCATTAAAGGAGACAGTTACCAGGGAGGAACCCCAGTCATCAGTAAACCTGTTTGCTAATCGTACACCATCCATAGAGAGTGCTTCTTCTGTCCAATTAAAATATTCAATACTTCTGAATACTGAAGTAGAATCATTGCCAAGCAGATCTTTACTTGAAAGTGTGGACGAGTGGTACGGTGTAAGATACCGTGTAGGTGGAAATACAAAAACGGGTATTGATTGTTCAGGACTAACCGTAGCAGTTTATGCTGCCGTGTATGGTATGATGATTCCAAGAGTTTCCCGTGAGCAATACCGCATCAGCAGGAAAATATCTACTACAGAATTACAGGAAGGTGATCTTGTTTTTTTTAATACCAATGGCCGTGGCGTATCTCATGTGGGGGTATACCTGGGTAATAACAAATTCATTCATGCTTCTGTTTCAAAAGGCGTTATGGTAAATGATTTATTTGAACCATACTACCTGAAACGGTTTGTTGGTGCAGGTAGAATGGATGACAAGCAAGCTGTAGCCAGCAACTGATAATTACTTTCTTATTCCTAATCTTTTCTGGACATTTTGAAGCACCGGTTGAATATCCGGTGATAATCTCATATAGATTGCTCCTGCTCCGTATAAGGTTATGAATGCGATACTCCTTAAAAAAATAGCTGCCAGGCCATCGATATTCCTGAAGGCAAAATAGCAAATACCATAGCATACAGTTGCAAGTAGCAATGTATAACCTGACTGAACTGTTAGCGGAAATAACCTGAATTTTTTCCATAAAAAAATGATCCGCATAAGGTTATACACACTCATTGAAACCAGGGTGGCAAATGCCGGACCGATGATACCATACTGTTTTGTAAGCAGGTAGGTAAGGGGCAGCATGATGAGTAAGAGCACTATACCACTGATAAGTTCAAATTTCCAGTAAGTCGATGTGACGATGATCTGTGAATTAACCCCGGTGCCCATATCGATTATAACGGTAATCCCTAAAACAAAGAAGACCCAGGCAGCATCCAGGTAAATGGGTTTTAATCCAAATGTATTTATCCCATCAGTAAAGTTGAGCCAGATAAGCAGGAAGATTGCACAGGCAAAGAGAAGTTGATTTATGGAAGACCGCTGGTAAACCTTTTGCAGCAACGCTGTATTCTTTTCTTTCCATGCCCTCGATAAATGAGGCATAGCGGCAGAAACAATACCTCTTTGCGGAGCCTGGATGATACTTGTAACGACAGTGGCCAATGCAAAAATTCCGGCTTTATCCAGGCCATCGTCCAGTACTGAAGCAATAACAAAAGAATCAAAAACCTTTGAAAGGGTTTGTATCAGCATCGCACCATAAAAGAAAGAGCAGAACAGAATTATTTTTTTCAGGAATCTCCTGCTGACCTTACTGACAGTAAAAGCGAAATGAATTTTTTTGGTGATAAGCAGGTAAATGAAAAGTCCGATGGCGATGCCCGGGTAAGTAAATGCAAAGAGTTTTATGAATAAGTCGAAATCGCTGATGACATTCAGAAGAAAGAGGAGTATTAATATAGTTGTAAATAATCTCCATTGTACCTCTTTAAAATAGTTGGTAACGACTGGTTTACCAATGCTCCAGGTATAGGCTTCAAGGATTGAATAGATGGTAAGGCCTAGTCCAAGCGGGAAAATCCAATAATAGTAAACCACCAGCAATGGTGAATTGGTGCCATATTTTTGAATGACAAGGTCTTTCAAAAACCATCCGGCTGCCATTACAAGGATAAAACCAATAAAGCCGGTAAGCAGTGCCCACGACAGCATGTCATTTTTCCGGTCCGGCAAATGGTCTTTATAATAAGGATAAAATTTGTAGATATAAGAGGGCATTGCCATATTCGAAAGACTGCTCATCATAGTGGCTATGGCAATGAAAACGGTAGTGAGGCCATACTGGGCTTCTGTGAAAAGCCCCTGTTTGGTAAAAAAATAAACGTTGATTAATCCAACGGCAAATCCAACATAAATAACCAGAGATGAAATAATGCTTTGCCGGCGGATATTACTCATGTGGTAAAGGTAAGTTGTGAAAGATCAATGACCAATATGTTATTGACCGGGTGTACTCAGTTTACCTTTTTAGTAGTGATGTAGAAATTGGCATTTGCATTTAATTGCTCAATCAGGCCAGCCGGGATCATTTTGTCTTTCCATTCAGTTGTAGGGGAAAGCCAGCCGATCTTTTCTGTGTAAACCGGCATATTAAAACCGCTGATGCAATTTGCCCAACGGTAGGAAAAATTACCGGCATTAATTTTATATTCCAGAACCGGAATTTCAGTTGTTCGCAGGAACTGGTCAAAGATTTTCGACAAATCTTTACCCGAATGCCTGGAAAAATAGTCTTCCACATCTTTTGTATCTACCATCTTGTGATAGAAATCTTTATTCAGTCCCCTTAGTATTTTTCTGAAAACAGTATCATCATTGATAACCTGCCGGATTGTATGCAGCAGGCTGGCTCCTTTATTATACATGTCACCGCTTCCTTCTTTATTCACCCCATAAGGGCCGATCAGTGGCCTGTCATTGCTGATTTTTTGACGGATGCCCTGCAGGTATTCATCCCCGGCCTGTTTACCATAGTGGTATTCTGTAAACAATACTTCCGAGTACATAGTAAATCCTTCATGTACCCACATATCTGCAATATCATTTGTAGTGATATTATTGGCAAACCATTCATGACCACTTTCATGAACAATAATATAATCCCATTTTTTGCCCCATCCGCTTCCGGACAGATCCATACCGAGATAACCATCCAGGTAATAATTTCCATAGGCGATAGCACTCTGGTGTTCCATTCCCAAATGGGAAGACTCTACAATTTTAAATCCATCTTCAAAAAAAGGATAGGGACCAAACCAATATTCAAATGCTTCCAGCATTCTTTTTACATCCCGGCCAAACTGTTTTTTTGACTTTTCTAAATTATAATCTAAAACCCAGTAGTCTAGTGACAGATTTTTTTCAGTCTCGCCAATATAATTATCCGACCAGTGAACATATTTACCGATATAAGGAACGATATTATAGTTGTTGATTGGATTTTTTACCTGCCAGGTGTATAAAACCGTACCATCTTTCTGATCATCAGCAGCATGTAATTTTCCATTGGCAACTGCAACCAGTGTATCCGGAACTCGTACCTGTAAAAGCGCACCGAGATCTGGTTCATCACCCTGGTAATCCTTACAGGGATACCAAACGCTGGCACCTAATCCCTGGCAGGCGACGGTCATCCAGGGACGTCCTTTGGCATCTTTACTCCATATCCAGCCTCCATTCCAGGGCGGATTGATGGCTTCCCGGGGTTTACCATGAAAATAAATTTTGATACTGTGCAGGGGTATTGCTTTATCTTTTTTTACCAATGTCCTTGCTGCCGTGAATTCATAATTGCCAAAATCAATGATATAAACATTACCCAACCGTTTAAATGTGCTGATCTTTTTTTTCTCAAATAGGATACTGTCAATCTCCATCGGTTGTTGCAGGTCAATTTGCATCTTTTTGTTTTTGCCATCTGTGTTGATGTCAAAACTGATCTGGTTCCAGCCGCTTATTGTCCTGGTTTTATAGTCAGGAGTTACCTGTATATTATAGGAAGCAACATCCCACCAGGCCCGTTCTGGCGTTATACTGCCTCTTAGCGTATCCTGACGTGTAAATTGATTTTGCCGGTTTAATGGCTGTGCACAACTATACATTACAAAAAAGAGAGGTACAATGAAACTAAAACGAAAAAATAGCGTAGCCATCTTAATTTGATTGAATGAATGTTTCCGATACTTTGCTAATTTAGACCGGTTGTAATTAATTCATGAACCGTTTAACAAAATATTCTCTGCTTTTTTGGATAATGTTGCTGTTGTTGACCTCTTGTTATAATAAAAAGAGTCATGAAGGCAAGATCTTCCATTATAATGAATTTTCGGGTATCCCCACATTGGATCCAGCTTTTGCCAAAAGCCAGGCTACCATGTGGCCTGCTCACCAGTTGTTCAATACACTGGTTGAAATAGATGACAGTCTCCATATTGTTCCTTCCCTGGCCAAAAGTTGGGATATTTCACCTGATCGTACTATCTATACTTTTCATCTCAGAACTGACGTCTTTTTTCATGATGACGCTGCATTTGAAAAGGGAAAGGGCAGAAAGATGACAGCCGCTGATATTGAGTATAGTCTCGAAAGGATCATTGATAAGCAGGTGGCCAGTCCCGGTTCCTGGATATTTAACAGGAAAGCAGATACAATCCAGCCATTTAAAGCCATTGATGATTCTACTTTTCAATTAAAACTTCTGCGTCCGTATAATCCGATACTGGGTATTCTTTCCATGCAATATTGTTCTGTTGTACCAAAGGAAGTAGTGGAAATGTATGGCACAGATTTTCGTCGTCACCCGGTTGGCACCGGGCCATTCCGTTTTGTACACTGGGAAGAAGGCCAGGCTTTGGTGCTAAAGAAAAACGAAAATTATTTTGAAAGAGACAGTGCCGGTAACCAGTTGCCTTATCTTGACGGGATTAAAGTTAGTTTTTATGATAGTAAGGCAACTGAATTCTTATTGTTCCGTCAGAAAGAGCTTGAGTTCATCAATGATATCGAAGCTTCCTTTAAAGATGAAGTACTTACAAAGAATGGTACACTGCGTAAAAATTGGGAAGGAAAGATCGCATTGCATACCAGCCCATATCTCAATATAGAATACCTGGGAATTTTGGTTGATTCAAGTAATGAACTGTTGAAGGACTCACCAATGAAGTCAAGAAAAATCCGGCAGGCTATTAACTTTGGATTCGACAGGCGTAAAATGATCCTGTATCTACGCAATTCATTGGGTACGCCTGCGGAATCTGGTTTTGTACCTATGGGTTTGCCATCTTTTGATTCATCTGTAGTAAAAGGATACAATTATAACCCGGCGAAAACAAAACAGTTATTAGCCGAAGCAGGATACCCGGATGGAAAGGGGATGAATGCCATAAAACTGCTGACCATTGCTATTTATGCTGACATGGCGAATTTTATTGCCAAACAACTGGAGGAATCTGGTATACCGGTACAGGTAGAAGTTGTACAGAAATCTTTGCTGCTGGATATGACATCTAATTCAAGAGCTGCATTTTTCCGGGGAAGCTGGATAGCGGATTATCCTGATGCTGAAAATTACCTCTCTGTTTTCTATTCCAAAAACCCCGCACCGCCTAATTATACCCGGTATAAAAACCCGGTTTTTGATGTTCTTTTCGAAAAGGCCATCGCAGAAACAAATGATTCGTTGCGCTATAAGCTTTACCAGCAGGCGGACCAGGTGATGATACAGGACGCACCGGTGGTACCTTTATGGTATGACAAAGCCGTTCATTTGGTTCAGCCCAATGTAACAGGATTTAATCCCAACGCACTTAACCTGCTTGAGTTAAGGCGCACAGAAATAAAATAATATTTTTTTTCAACTCTTTTTAGCTTTAAATCGTAATTATACGAGCTATTTTGGTCTAGGATTTATACGTGGACTATTGCATAATTCCACATCGTATATTACTTTTGAACCGTAAGTAAAAAGCCGGGTACATTTTCATATAGTGTATCGTAGTTTTTGAAAGCAATTCCAAGTTCCTCTGTTGAGCCGATAATCACAACCCTGGTAAAAACTAAAAAACCGTACTATGAAACTATTTTCTATTCGCATTTTAATGCTATTTAGCATTTCTATTTTTTTGCTTCCATCTTTCGCAATTGCCCAATCAAAATATGAATTTAAAGGGGCTACATTAATTTCTGGTACTGCATTAAGTATTGGTGCAGTGTATAAATTTTCTTCAGTAAAAGCAGGAGTTGATGCAACTGTTACTATAGCAGATATTACAGGAGGAATTTCAATAACAAATATTGATGGAGGGGGAGGTTTTGACAAGGCATTACAGCCTGTAATATCTGTTCCGGCAAATCGAAATGGTTATATTGAATTTAAAATTGATTTTTTTGAGGCTGGCACAAATAATTCTCTTATACAAACAGAGGTTCCGGTTACCCCGATTGACGTAGATGGTCAAATGTACTCTGGTCTTCCTCTTTACGAATTTGATGAAGTAGATATGCCAAACGGGTATACTTATTTTCAGTGGGCCGGAAGTGAATTAAACATGTCCCGCAACGGAACCTGGGCTAGGGGTAAAAATAAAGCAGCAGTGGATTATCCCGGAATTGATACGGCACAAAAAACAGTAATGTTTACAACTATTAATGCAAACATCAGCTCAATCAGTATACGGGTAGGGGCAGATAATCAATCAAATACTGGCGCATCAAGATTACGAAGTTTGTATTTTCAAAGATTTTCCTATCCTTTTGAAATAGTATTGCCCAACAGGACATTAATAAGTTTTAATGGAGTATTCAAATCAAACCAGGTTGAGTTAAAAGGTGTTTTATCTGCCAGTCATACATATGATAAAATTATTATTGAGAAAAGTAGTAACGGATCTTTTTTTGAAGAGGCTGGAAATTTGGCAATAACCAATAGTGGATCCGGCGAATTTCCATTTACTTTTTTGGATAGTCATCCTTATGAAGGAGTTAACTATTACAGGATCAAACTTGTAAATACTATTCAAAAAATCTATGAAATAAGTAATACAATTATGATAAAAGTGGGTAATGAGAAAAAAATGTTTACGTTTTATAATACTATTTTGCGTCAGGCTGATCCTGCAGTTACAATACAATGTAATGACCAGAAAGAAGTACAGTTGGAAGTGGCAGATATGGCCGGGAGGATGGTATATAGTAAAAAAACTAAACTCATGAAGGGAGTTAATGTTGTTGATTTGCCCTATTTCAAAGCAGGGAAGGGTTATTTTGTAATTGTAGTTCGAACAGCGCAGGAGTTTAATAGTCAGAAAATAATAGTTCAATAAAATAAAGCGGGTTATCCCCGCTTTATTTATCTATCAATTATCGACTTTCAATTTGTTCTTAAAAACTTTTCTGAATTTTTCCAGCTTAGGCTGTATCACTATCTTACAATAAGGATTGCTGTTGCCATTTAATTCATAATACTGCTGGTGATAGTCCTCTGCAGGATAAAATTTGCTGAAAGCTGTTATCTCTGTTACAATAGGGTTGTTAAAAGCCCCACTTTTATCCAGTTCCGTTTTATATTTTTCCGCTTTTTCTTTTTGTTCTGAATTGTGATAAAAAATGCCGCTTCGGTATTGCGTGCCAACATCTGCTCCCTGCCGGTTGAGTGTAGTGGGATCATGTGTTTGCCAGAAAACTTCCAGCAGTTCATCAAATGTTATTTTTGTGGTATCATATGTTATTTGAAGGCATTCTGCATGCCCGGTCTCCCCATTGCTGACTTCTTTATAAGTGGGATTGGGTGTTTGTCCACCTGTGTATCCGGACACTGCACTAATCACTCCGTCCAGTTCTTCAAAAATGGCTTCAGTACACCAGAAACATCCGTTGGCAAAAGTAGCTATGGCTGTATTGGGTTGGGTTGTCATATAATTATTATCTTTTTTTATTTTATCTGTTGCTGTAGATTGCTGGGCACAGGAAGACAAGGTTGCGAGTCCTGCTATAGCCACCGTTAAAAATGGTTTCATTATATCAGTTTTAGGAATCATTATATGAATTTCGGACAATTATTCTTTTGGCAACTGCTTAAATTGCAGGTTCTACGTTTCTATATAACAAATTAACTTACGAAGAGTTGAATAAAGAGGATTTATTATGAAGAGTCTTGTAATTATTTTAACATCTTTGTTTTACGCTAATATTAATAAGTTTATAATAGAAGAATGATAATTCTACTAATGAATTATAACCCAGGCTCCTTGATGATATCAGCGATGTGGTATTATTAAATAAAAAACCCATCGTCCGAACGATGGGTTTTTTATTTATTCTTAACCTGGTTATTTTCGCTCCAGTGCATTATTGATCAGAAATAACAGGCTTCCTCTGTGTGCTTTTGTTTCTTCATTCAGCGAAACGGCTGAGGCTAATTGTGTTTTTAATTTCTTAACGGTATTCAAGGCAGCAGCCCTTGCTACGTCATCATATCCGGGAGATTTGGGATCCAGTATTATGGCTGCTTGTTTTACAAATGCAGTCTGCAGGTATTGACGATAAACGTTTACATTACCCTTCATGTCTGCATCGAAACAGGCCTTTAACAGGTCATTCATAACATCAGCAACGCTGTATTGGTTGCCATAGAGACGGCTGTTGGTAATACGCTGTACCGTGGAAGGATGCAATATATGTGCAATCGCGGCTCCCTGGTTATTCAGTATTACGCTGGTGATTCTATAATCATCACCATTTCCATTTTGATTAAAACCACGGCGTTGAGGTTGCAGGTAAGGGAATACCTGTGCATCACTCTCAAAAGCATTAGGGGCCAATACATATTTACTCAATACTTCCATTGCCTTCTTTTGAGTAGCCAATGGTACCGGCGTAAATGGTTTGTTACCTGAATTTTGATCAGGGGTACTGCGGTCAACATAAACACCACCAATGTAACGGCTAACAGCAGCAATCATACTATTTCTTTGTCCCTGCAACGCTCCATATCGTGAACGAAGTTCAGCATAGCTTTGCCCGGGTTTGCTGTATTTCTGTACTAACCTGCCCATTACATTATTCACAAGTTTGAACCTCTCTTCAGCATATCCGATTGCATCACTGCTCATATCATTCACATTCACTCTTGGATCCATGGCTTTACCCGGTGCCCGCATGTCGTCGCCATCATTACCAAACGTCAGTTTAGGGTCTGTGCTTTTGCTGAGGATTTTTTTGAGTTCAGCTTCTTCTGCTGATTCTGCAAAAGGAGTATATCCGTATTCAATAGCCCAGATATCATATGGTCCAACTACTGTAGTATAATAATCACCTTGTTTACTTTTATCGGATGCAATATTGATGGCTGGGTAGTCCATAACAGAGCCTATAAGACCAATCTTTCTGGTGATCTCTTTATTGTGTGCTTCGGATGGAGAAAGCATCTGGCTGGCTTTCATATTATGGTTCAGGCCAAGAGTGTGTCCCATTTCATGCATAATGAGGTATAGTAAGAATTGCTTATGCATTTCTTTGATCTCGGCCGGGTTGGCATCCATGGCATCTGCTACTGTCATACCGGTTGTCAGCTGTGCTTTCAGTTCTTGGGCCATAATACAAGTTGCATAATGATTATGGTCCATTCCCGGAATAGTAAATTCCTGTTTAGTATTGTCAGCAGAAGGTCCGCTGAATAATTCGTCAATAATTGGAGTAGCACTTCCGCTGAACCATTCCACTGTGATATCTGCACCTAATATCTGACCTGTCTTGGGGTTTACAAAGCTTGGTCCGATGGCACCATAACCCGGCTGAGCAGAAGATACCCAGCGTATAACATTATAGCGAATATCTGCCGGATCCCAATCAGCATCGTCCGGCATTATTTTCATTTGTACCGCATTTTTAAAACCAGCTTTTTCAAAAGCTGCATTCCATTTAAGACCGGCATCAACTATCGTTTGACGGTATTCAAGGGGAGTTGTATTCTCTACCCAATATACAATTGGTTCTATAGGCTCACTGATAGCTGCACCCGGATCTTTTTTCTGTAAGTTCCAACGATTGATCTTGTCTTTGTATGGAACAGGACTTATACTTGTCTGGTCAGTCACCTGTTGCATGAAATAGCCCACTCTTGGATCATCTCGACGGGGGCGAAAATCGTTGGAAGGCATTTCAATTAAACTATGTTGCATACGTACCCTGACATATCTCGGGTCTGTAATGTCCGGACCTCCTGATACAATCGCCCCGGGATTATCATAGGCCATGTCTACTACCACATCAGTGTTGTTCGGGAAAGAACGAATCGTATGATATTTTGATTTCTGGGGATTCAAACCGCCAAGACTAAAAGAAAGACCGGGAGGCATGCCTGGAAAACTGGCTGGCTTTACCGGGTCCATTTTTTCACTGATAAAAAATGCATCAGCTGCAATAAGGTATCCTGCAGAATCTTCTGATACATATTTTTCTGATAAGAATACTGCTTCAGGTTTATCCACATTCTTTGTCTTACTTACCGGATTGCTTTCGTCATAATAAAATGAAGTATTGACTCTCGAGAATTCAAGTTTGTCAAATGCCTTTTGCACTTTAAAAACAAACGTGGCCCTGTGCATGCTTTGATTCAGGAAGAACTGCGTAGGTCCGCTAATAGAAAAGCTTTGGTAAATAAACTCTTTACCCAGTTGATTTTTTTTGACATACAATTGCACACTTCCGGTGGCTGTATCCTGGTATAAAGTAAATAAGCCATCTATCTTTTTACTACTTTTTACTTTGTCAGTAATGCCGGCTGGCTTTTTTGTCTTGGAAGTATCCAGGTTAACCCCGGGAGCTCCGGTTTGTGTTTGCATCAGGGGTTTGTTCTGCGCCATGGCCGAAAAAATTAGTCCCGATGAGAGAACGGTAAGTAATGACTTTAGCTTCATAAAATTGATTTGATTGTAGATAAAAGACACACAAGTATAATTCTATATTATAACCGGAAGATAAGGAATTGTATGAATGGGATAAAAGCAGGGATAAGAGACCCTTTTCACGGATGAAATCCGTTAATAACAAGCCTTTATTTCTGTTGTATACACACATAAAATGCAGAGAGGATCAGAAGTATGATCGAAAGTCCGAAATTTGCAGCGCCCTGCAATACCCACTTAAACGGATTTTGATGAAGCTTTTCCCTGAATCGGCGCCTGTACAATTAGAGTTTAACAAAGTGAAAGACCTGCTGGCTAATTACTGCCAGACCGATCATGCCCGGAATAAGGCCCGGGAACTTCGGATACATACCCGCAAAGAATTCATTGAAGTTGATCTGAAACAAAGTCATGAGTACAGGCAATTGATTGTTAACAGTATTTACTTCCCCAATGACAATGTATTGAACCTGTCCAAAGAGTTGAAGCTGATTTCAATACCGGGTGCCGTATTAACAGGGGAACAGTTAATGCTCATCAGAAAACTGGCAGAAAGTATTGAAAAAATCTTTCGCTGGTTCGATACGGAAAGAAGAATTGCCTATGATGCACTGACCAGGGTTATCGAAGGGACTTATTACGAGAAAGCGATTCTTGAATTGATCGATGAGGTGCTGGATGAATATGGACAGGTCAAGGATAATGCATCAGGTGAATTGAAGGAAATCCGGATGAATTTATACCGTAAAAGAAATGAGCTGCGGAAAGTGTTTGAAAGAATTATTTCAAAACTCAACAAGCAGGGATACCTCGCAGACATAGAGGAAAGTTTTATGAGTGGAAGGCGGGTAGTAGCTGTTTTTGCAGAGCAAAAAAGAACGGTAAAAGGAATTTTGCACGGAGAGAGCGACAGCCGGAAGACGGCATTTGTTGAACCAGAAGAGACCATTGAATTGAATAACCAGGTACATGAACTGGAGAATGAGGAAAGGAAAGAAGTATACCGGATCCTAAGGGAATTGACCGCTAAGCTATCTGTATATGCATCCCTTCTTACCAATTACCATGATGTGATCGGCGAATATGATTTTATACGGGCCAAAGCAAAGCTGGCAGGAGACATAAAGGGGGAATATCCATCCGTAACAGATAAAGCTACCGTTCATTTGCTGGAGGCGTATCACCCGCTATTGTATTTGTATAATCAAAGGGTCAATAAGCCTACGATTCCGGTTTCTATTACGTTGGATGACGCAAAACGGATATTAGTGATCAGCGGACCTAATGCTGGTGGTAAAACTGTTACATTAAAAACTATTGGTCTTTTACAGATGATGGTACAAAGTGGCCTGTTGGTACCCGTACACCCCTCTTCGCAATTTGGTATTTTTAAACAACTGATGATTCATATTGGCGATACGCAAAGTATAGAATTTGAACTAAGTACCTACAGCAGCCATTT
This sequence comes from Chitinophagaceae bacterium, assembly GCA_016719165.1. GTDB lineage: Bacteria > Bacteroidota > Bacteroidia > Chitinophagales > Chitinophagaceae > JJ008. Next base: position 80,758 of record JADKAJ010000005.1, read on the forward strand.
ATTGCATATGAAATACTTCATGGAAAATGCCAATGGCAGAACCTTGTTCTTTATTGATGAATTGGGCAGTGGCAGCGACCCCAACCTTGGTGGTGCATTTGCCGAAGTAATATTACAGGAGTTGGTGAAAAAACATGCAATGGGTGTGGTGACAACGCATTACCTGAACCTTAAGGTGATGGCAGGTAAAACTCCGGGTGTCATTAACGGGGCTATGGCCTTTGATGAGAAGCACTTGCAACCTCAATACAAATTACTTATCGGCAAACCCGGTAGCTCTTATACTTTTTCTATTGCTGAGAGGATTGGGTTAGATAAGAATTTAATAAACCGGGCAAGACAGCTGGTTGATGAAGACCACTTCAGGCTGGATAAATTACTGAACAGAACCGAACAGGACTTACAGGCGATTGAAAAAAAGGAAATGAATCTGAACCAGGCTATAAAGGAAAATGAACGGCTGAAAAAAGAAATGGTGCAGGTGATGGACAAAGAAAGACACCGTCAACAGGTAGATTTGCTGAAAGAGCAAAACCGTGTTTCCGAAGAAAAAATTGCTTACCTGAAAGATATGGACCGAAGACTGAAGCAGTTATTGATTGATTGGAGAAAGGAGGAGAATAAAAATAAAGTAATAAAACAAATGGAGGCGCTATTGTTTAAGAAAGATGAGAAAAAAGTGGTGAGCAAAATGCAGAAAAAGATAGATGCAAAATTCAGTGAGATTGGCGGTGACATAAAAGTCGGTAATAAGGTAATGATGAAACGCAATCACCAGGTGGGTGAAGTGATGGAATTACGGGGCAAAAGAGCGGTCGTGAAAATCGGGTTACTTCCGATGCAGGTGGAAATGAAAGACCTGGTAGTGGTAAAAGAAAAGAAAGAAGAAGAAAAATAAAAAAGCGAAACCTTACGGGGTTTCGCTGCGTATTTAATGAGTGTGTAAGTTAACTGTTAATGTAGCTATGTAATTGATTGATGGTTTCTTTCTGGGCCAGGATAGTCTCCTTCACCACATCACTCATAGAAATGATACCAACGAGTTTATTATTTTCAAACACCGGCATATACCGGATGTTTTTCATCGTCATAAGTTCCATACAGTGTTCAATCTTGTCTGATGGTGATATTGAAGGAAGATCTGTTGACATAATTTCAGAAACTTTTGTTTCGGTAGAATTTTTTCCTTTCAGTATTACTTTTCGGGAATAGTCCCTTTCCGTGACGATGCCCTGAAAATTATCACCTTCCATTATTACTAAAGAACCAATATTTTTTTCTGCCATTATTTTTAATGCTTCTATTACAGTTGTCCCGGGTGAAACTGTAACAGGTTGAAAATTTTTTCGGGTAAGAACAGAAGAAACATTATTCATTATGGCGTATTTTTCTACATGAAATTTACGGAAAGAATCAGCCAATCCCAAAATTATTTTGATTAATTGATTTTCCTGACAGCATTTTTTCGATTGTATAATCTTAGCCCGGAAATTCGATTCGTTTTTATACCTTGTATCGGTTTTATGACATCTTTTTTATTACATGGATCAAAAGCCCGCAACAATAAAGGAAATAGCACAACGGTTGAATGTATCGGTGTCAACCGTGTCAAGGGCATTACATGATCATCCAAGTATCGGGCTTCGTACCAAAATGCAGGTTCAGAAATTAGCAGAAGAACTTCATTATGAACCTAACCAGGCGGCTATTTCGTTCAAACAGGGAAAAACAATGACCCTGGGAGTCATCCTGCCCAGCCTTGGAGAAGAGTTCTTTTCTATGGCGATCAACGGAATTGAAGATGTTGCCACTCAAAATAAATACACGGTACTGATTGGTCAGTCGCATGATAATACGGAGAGAGAGGTTCAGATTGTTGACACCATGCGACGCCACAGGGTAGATGGGTTGATTGTTTCCCTGGCTAAGACCACTAAATCATATGAGCATTTTGAGCAATTAGAAAAATATAATATTCCGGTTGTTTTTTTCGATAGGGTACCTGGTAATCCAGCCGCATATACTGTTTCGTGTAACCTGCAAAACAGTTCGGTTGAATTGGTGGACTGGCTGGTTCAGCAAGGGCATAAAAAAATTGGGTTTATTAAAGGCCCTGATGCGATTCTTCACTCAAAGGAGCGTTTGATTGGTTACCAGGAGGGGTTAAAAAAGCATCGTATAAAGCCGGATACAGCTTTTGTGGTGGCAACTGATCTGAGTGGTACAAAAACAAATGATGCGATGCATAAATTGCTGGCATTAAAGAACAGGCCTACTGCTGTAATTGCATTTAACGATTATGTGGCGCTGGATGCTATAAAGTATGCCCGTAGCCAGGGAGTCAGGATCAATAAGGATATTTCTTTTGTTAGTTATGCTAATCTTCCTATAACAAGTTATATGGATTATCCTCCTGTTGCATCGGTTGAGCAATTCCCTTATCAACAGGCGGAAAAGGCAACCCAAATTTTGTTACAACTGATTACATCCAAAGAAGCAGGCGATAGTATTCCACGGAAAGTACTTTTGGAAAGTAAGGTCATTGTTAATAAGCAGTGACGGGAATTGGTTAACAATTTTATGGCCTGGTGAGAACCAGATATTCAACGGCATATTATTTTACATAACTTTACAGGCATTTTTAAAAAATAATACCAAATAATTTACCATGAAAAAACATTTTCTGTATTCTTTAATGGGAGTGATGTTATTGTCTACTTTTTCGCAGGCCCAGCAGGCCGATAATGATCCAAATGTAATAGCCAAAGACGGAAGCTTGTCTAAAAGGGTTTTCAAGAATCAGAATCCTGCAGAAGATAAAACAGAGTTGATTGATATCATTGGAACAGGCAGTGCTGCTTTTTCTGCTTCCAATACAGCAGATGGATCTACCGCCAGCTACAAGCATTCTCTGAAGATTACGTTAGCGCTATCTACTCCGGCATCTGTAAAAGGAAGTTATCAACTGGTTTTTTATACCATTTATGAGAATATCCCTTATGCAGCAGCTACAGAGGGTGGGGTTGTGACTGTGTTTTACCCTATTAGTATGTACGATGGGATAAAACAAAAACTTGACCAGTCTTTTGCGGCAAAAAAGAAAGTGCAATTAAAAGTAATTCAAAAAACAAACGGATACAGGGAAGGAACGCTGATGTTCTGATACCCGGAATAAAATTTTAACCTGGAAATGCGAACTATTTGTTCGCATTTTTAGTGAAAAAGGGTATGCGGTATAAAATAAAAATCCCTCCATCGTTTTAACGAAGGAGGGTGAAAGCGGAGAGAGAGGGATTCGAACCCCCGGACCTGTTACAGTCAACGGTTTTCAAGACCGCCGCATTAGACCGCTCTGCCATCTCTCCGGCGCAAATGTACGTTCTCATCTATTTCAACCCAAACTTTAGTGACACATCATTTACCTTCGCAGCAAATTTTTTTGAGTGAAACATCTCAGATCCCTGAATAAATATTTTTGGAAATATCGTGTCCGCCTCGGGGGAGGGATCGTTTTTGTTTTTCTGTCCAATTATTTTAACGTTCTTTCCCCGCAGGTTACCGGGTTTGTAATCGATTTTGTTCAACGGTCATTAAATCTTCCCGGTTATAAAGCTCCCACCAAACAACCCGATTATGATGGTCTCGTAGATAAGTTTATCGATACCGTAGGAGGAAGTGATTTTTCTATCGGTAAAGTAGTCGCATTATGCGGTATCACAATATTGGTGCTGGCTTTACTGCGGGGTTTCTTTCTTTTTTTGATGCGGCAGACTATCATTGTGATGAGCCGTTACATCGAGTACGAACAAAAGAATGAGGTATTTGATCATTACCAGAAATTAGATACTGCCTTTTATAAAACACAAAGTACCGGCGACCTTATGAATCGTATTACTGAAGATGTCAGCCGTGTCAGGATGTTTACCGGTCCTGCGATCATGTACCTGGCCAATCTTCTTTCTATTATTTCTCTCAGTGTATTCTTTATGCTTAAAAGGGATACAGAGCTAACCATGTATGTGCTGGCTCCTTTACCAATATTGGCTGTTACTATTTACTTTATCAATAATACCATTCATAAAAGAAGTGAGAAGATACAGCAGTCACTCTCAGATCTTACCACAAATGCGCAGGAAACCTATTCGGGAATCAGGGTTATTAAGTCATTTGTACAGGAAAAAGCAATGCTTGGTTTTTTTACCCGTACTGCAGAAGATTTCAAAAAAAATGTACTCGGCCTGGTCAAAGTAGAAGCTATTTATTTTCCTTCTATTACCTTACTTATTGGCCTGAGTACATTACTTACAATAATGATCGGAGGGTTATATTATATATACGGGGGGCATAATATTGGTATTAACACAATTGTTGAATTTGTCATGTATATTAACATGCTCACCTTTCCGGTGAGTGCAATTGGTCTTACCGCCAGTATGATCCAGCGGGCTGCTGCTTCACAAAAAAGGATCAATGAGTTTTTGGATATAGAACCCGGCATTCAAAACCAGCCTGCGGCTCTCAACATTCCCTTGCAGGGCGATATTAGATTTGATAAAGTAAATTTTACATACCCCCACACTGGTATTGAGGCAATTAAAGATTTTAGTTTACATATCCGGAGTGGTGAGAAAGTAGCTATTGTGGGAAGGACAGGCAGTGGCAAGTCCACCCTTGCTCAATTATTGCTGAGGATGTATGATGTGACAGACGGAACACTTGAGTTGGATGGTAATAATATCAGTAAAATAGATTTGAAAGTACTCCGGCAACAAATAAGCTATGTGCCCCAGGATGTATTTCTGTTTAGCGAAACGGTTGAAAACAATATTGGTTTCGGTATGATGCAGTTCGACAGAAATGCGGTTGAAAAAGCAGCTATAAAAGCAAGTGTAGAAAAGGAAATTGCCAATTTTTCCGGGCAATACGATACAATGATTGGTGAAAGGGGAGTGACACTCAGCGGCGGACAAAAACAACGGATTTCCATTGCCAGGGCATTGATCAAAGACTCAAATATTGTAGTGTTTGATGATTGCCTGAGTGCGGTTGACGCCAGGACAGAGAAAGAGATTATTTCAAACCTGAATGATTACCTGCATCAGAAAACAGCGATCATTATAACACACAGGATTTTTTCTTTGCTCAATTTTGATAAGATCGTTGTGCTGGAAGCCGGCCGGATAATAGAGCAGGGTACCCACGATGAGCTTATTCAGCAAAAGGGCTATTATGCAAAATTATACCTCCGGCAGCAGCAACAGGATCGGGGAACAAATTAACAGGGCAGCCAAATTCTCAATTGGGGAGCAATATTTCCGGTTTTTTGCAGGCCATATATTGGCTAAATAAAGATTTTTTGTCAATTTGGCCGTTTCGAAAACATATCTATATTTGTAGCTTCCAAAACTAAAGTAATTCATTAACTGCTAAAAACTTATACAGTGGCGTACGAGAATAACGACAAGAAAATGGAGAGTATCTACAGTAAACGCATCCGTGCAGGTAAAAGAAGGACTTACTTCTTTGATGTAAGAGCTACCCGCGGAAATGATTATTACCTCACAATAACTGAAAGCCGGAAACGATTTGATGACAATGGCTACGACCGTCATAAGGTTTTTCTTTACAAAGAGGATTTCAACAAGTTTATTAAAGCTTTGGGTGAGGCCGTTGACTATGTGAAAACAGAATTGATGCCTGACTTTGATTTTGATGCTTTCAACCATGACGAGAACCCGGATGAGTATAATCAGAATGGGGCAGAGGTTAGCCAGGAAGCAGCACCGGTCGTTGAATCTGCAAGTGATGTTGTAGCTGAAGCCCCGGTTGCTGAAACAAATACAAGCCCGGATACCAGTGGTGAAGAAGTCGATAAATGGTAATAAAATAGCTTAAAATAAATATACCTGCACTGGCGGGTATTTTTATTTGAATACTATACCTTTATGGCAACCAAATCGGGCGAATGAGAAAAATTTACATTTACTTGTTTACTGGAAATTTTAGAAAATTTTAAAGTCCCGTTGCTTTATGCAAGGGGCTTTTGTGTTTATTCAAATTTAAAACGGGAAATATGCAATCAAAATTTACACTTAAAAAAAAGATGTTTTTGCTGACGAGAATTTTTGCCATGGCATTAATTTTCTTGTCTTTGTCAAAGATATCAACTGCTCAGGTCCTCTATAGTGAGGGATTTACTGATATTACTGCCCTACCGGGCTGGGCCAATCAAAACCTGAGTTCTCCGGTTGGAAGCACAGGCTGGTTCCAGGGAAATTCTGGTGTTTTTCCTTCGCAAGCCGGAGCTGCAACAGCTTATATTGGCGCCAATTTTAATAATACTACTGGTGCCAATACGATCAGCAACTGGCTGTTTATGCCGAACATCTCTATTAAGAACGGTGACCAGTTTACATTCTATACAAGGGTGCCGACTGGTGGTGCTGCTTTCCCTGATCGTTTACAGGTAAGAATGAGTCTTAATGGTGCCAGTACAAATGCGGGAGCAACTGCCACTTCTGTCGGAGACTTCACTAATTTATTATTGGATATTAATCCTACCTACGGGGCTGCATATCCTGAAACATGGCAACAATTCACTGTTATTATTTCAGGAGTTCCTGCACCAACTTCCGGCAGGTTAGCATTTCGCTATTTTGTAGAAAACGGAGGTCCTTCCGGTGCTAATTCTAATTACATCGGGATAGATGAAGTTGTTTATACTGCTATCGGTGCCTGTTCGGGTACACCTGCTCCGGGAGCTACAAATAGTACAGCCAACCCAGTTTGCCCGGGTATCAATTTTACTTTATCATTAGCTACACCGGGATCAGGTGTTACTTATCAGTGGCAATCATCACCGGATGGTACTACTTGGGCAAATATTACAGGCGCTAATAATGCAACATTGACAACTTCACAAACTGTTGCAACTTATTACAGATGTAATGTAACCTGCGGTGCTAATACCGGTATATCTACTGCATTACAAGTAAATATGGCTGCACCATCAGCCTGTTATTGTACACCTGCTGCTACGACGTGTACGTTGGATGATGAGATATTGAATGTAAGGTTAGGAACACTTAATAATCCTTCTTCAGGTTGTTCCGGAGCTGGTTATACATATTATTCAGCTGTCGCTGCGCCTGATGTATTTATTGGTGCTCCTAACCCCATGAGTGTAAGTGTAGGTCCCGGCGGAACAGAGCATGTGGCTGTTTGGATCGATTATAACAAAAATGGACAGTTTGAGACTACAGAATTTACTGCGCTGGGAAGCGGAAACGGATCTACCGTTAATGGTGCTGTTGCTGTTCCAGCATCAGCCCTTACAGGTACAACAAGGATGCGGGTAAGAGTTCGTTGGAGCACAGCATTAAAAGGAACACAGGCTTGTATCGGTGGATTCTTTGGAGAAACAGAAGATTATAATGTGAACCTGATTCCATGTGTGCCAGCTACGATTACAAGTGCACCCACAAGTGTATCGATCGTATGTGGTGCCAATGCAAGCTTTACGGTAGCGGCTGCGGGTAGTTTACCAACTTATTCCTGGCAGTTCCGTACAAGTTCATCCGGTATCTGGCAGACTGTAACCAATAGTGGTATTTACAGTGGTGCTACTACAGCCACCCTTAGTCTGACCAACATACCACAGACCTATAGCGGATACCAGTACCGTGCTTTGGTAACGGGAGCATGTTCTGCAGTAGACTTCACTTCACCGCCAGCAACACTTACTGTAAATGCAATAGTACCTACTGTTACACCGGCTTCTGCTACAATATGTGCTGGTTCAGTTCAACAATTGACCCTGACCAACACATTGGGTAATACGGATCTTATCAATGAAGGATTCAATAGTATTACACCATTGCCTGCTGGTTGGTTTACTCAAAACAACAGTAGCCCTGTTGGTACAACTGGTTGGTTCCAGGGAAGTTCAGCCACATTCCCGTCTCAGAGCGGTGTACCTACAGCATATATTGCTGCTAACTTTAATAATACAACGGGTAATAATACAATCAGCAACTGGTTGCTTACACCTGCTGTAAGTATTAAAAATGGTGATGTGCTGAAATTCTATACCCGTACAGTGAGTGCACCTGCTTTTGCTGACAGGCTTGAAGTAAGAATGAGTACTAGTGGTGCAAGTACAAACGTAGGGGCTACCAATACGAGTGTGGGAGACTTTACTAATTTGTTGTTAACCGTTAACCCAACACTGATAACAACTGGGGCAGGAAGCTATCCTAATACATGGACACAATTTACAGCAACGGTATCAGGTGTAACAGGAACAGTAACAGGACGCTTTGCATTCCGCTATTTTGTTACTAGTGGCGGTCCTGGTGGTGCTAATTCCGACTACATAGGTATTGACGAAGTGGTATATACCTCAACAGGTGGTTCAGCTCAAGGTGTATGGAGTGGTCCTGCCGGCACTATCTTTACTGATAACCTCGGTACAGTACCATATGTGAGCGGTACACCAATCACAACAGTGTATGTGAAACCAACAGCGACTACCAATAATTATACAGTAAACTTTACCACACTGACACCATGTACATCAGCAACGACAACAGTACCGGTGAATGTGAGCAATCCTGCGACAGGTCTTGCGGTAACCCCGTCAACCCGTGCAGTATGTTTGGGTGGCAGCACCACGTTTGTAGCCTCCACCATCGGTGGTAACCCGATAGCTTACCAGTGGCAGGTGAGCACAGACGGAGGTCTTACCTATAATAATATCACAGGAGCAACTTCATCAACCCTTACAGTAAGCAGTGTTACACAGTCAATGAGTGGTAACCGTTACCGTTTTGTAGTAACGTCAGCTCCATGTACACCGGCTGTAACTTCAACTGCCTTTGGTACACTGACAGTAAATCCGTTACCAACGGTGACATTGTCATCACCGGTAGTGAACCTGGTACCGGGCCGTACGACGACCATAACTGGTACAAGTACACCGGCAGCAGCAGCAGGTGGCTGGTCATGGACATTGAATGGTTCTGCCCTGTCAGGCACAACGAATACCCAGGTGGTGAATATAGATGGAGTAGGTTCATACCAGGCAACCGTAACGGATGTGAATGGTTGTGTGGCCAGTTCTAATACCCTGGTGATCGGATCAGAAGCGTCAGATAAGTTATGGATCTATCCGAACCCGACCACGGGAGCCTTCCAGGTAAGATTGTATTATGAGGGAGGTTTGGCAGAGAAGAGAGTGGTAAGTATTTACAATCCATTGGGTCAGTTGATCACCAGCCGTGAGTTTACACTGGTATCAGGCACAGCGCCATATATGCGTATGGACTTTGACCTGGGTGGAGTAAAAGCGAAAGGCACTTATGTGGTGAAAGTCGCCAATATGTTTACGGGCAAAGTGGTATCAGGCCTTGTACTGGTACAGTAAGAGAAGAGGAAGTAAGACAAACAGAGTCACTCACTCTATACAAAGCCCTCCGCTAATCACGGAGGGCTTTTTTTATGGCATGGATACAGTTTTTTTAATAGCAAAAAAATACTACCTTCCGTTTGGATTATGGACTTTCTCCCTTCCCGGGGAGTGCTTATCAACCAAAAAACTGTTTATATGCAATCAAAATTTACGCTTAAAAAAGAGTGGAGAAATGTATTTGGGCTTTCTCCTCTTATTCTCGTTTTGTTTTTTCTGTTTTCAGGGAAAATAAATGCCCAGCAATATGTCAATGGTAACTTAAGTACCGGAGCAACTACAAACAGTGGTGTAGCTGCACCTGCCGGAACTACCTGGAGTGAGTGCCAGAATCCTACCGGCAATACTACCATTGCAAATACCAATGCCGGGTATGGAGCCCAGATTACAGCTAATAATGCTGTGGCAGATGACTTTACAGTCCCTGCCGGACCATCATGGAATCTTACAAAAATCACAGTATATGCCTACTCAACCGGCGCTGCTGCAGGTCCTTCTCCTTTCAATGATTTGAGGATAAGAATTCATAACAGTAGTCCTTTGGCTGGTCCCACTACAATTGTATTCGGTGACCTTACTACAAACAGGTTGAGTGCATCTTCCAATGCAAATATGTACCGGATATTCAATACCGTAGTAGCTCCTGCTACTGCACCTGGTACCACAAGAATTATCTGGAGGTTGGAAGCTAATGTTGCAGTTACTTTAGCTCCGGGTACTTATTGGCTCGAGTATCAGACTGGAACAGCTTTAGCATCAAACTTCACACCTAATAGTGCACCAATAGGTGTAAGGACAGTGGCAGGTTATAATGCCATACAAAGAATTGGTACTGCTTGGGCAGCCCTGGTAGATAATGGTCAGGGACCTGCATCGCCAGCTCCTGTTCCGGTAGATTTTCCATTTATTATAGATTACTCTACAGGTGCATGTTCAGGCACACCAGCACCTGGTAATACATTGTCAACAGCAGCAACGGTATGTCCGTCTATCAACTTTACGTTATCGCTTCAGAACGCCACACCGGGATCAGGTGTAACTTATCAGTGGCAATCATCACCGGATGGTACTACCTGGACAAATATTGCCGGTGCGACCAATTCAACCTATACAAGTACATTGACAGCTACTACACAATATCGTTGTAATGTTACTTGCTCAGGTAATACAGGAACTTCAACTCCTGTTACAGTGACCTTGACGCCGCCATCAAACTGTTATTGTACGCCACCGGCCACGGATTGTTCCGATGATGATGAGATCATAAGAGTTCGTATCAGTACACTGGATAATTCATCCGGATGTAGTGCACCTTCGGGGTATGCAAATTATACGACCACAGTGGCGGCTCCAACGGTTTACTCTGGTGCTGCTAATCCAATAACTGTTAACCTGCAGGGTATTTGGTCAAAAGGCGTAGCGGTTTGGATCGATTATAACCAGAATGGCCAGTTTGAAGCCACAGAGTTTACATCAATTGGAACAGGCCCGGGAACAACATCACAATTTACAGCCAATATTAGTATACCAACTACGGCTTTGAATGGTACTACCCGCATGAGGGTAAGGACCAGGTTTGGAGCTACAGCATGGTTACCAACCGCAGCTTGTACCAACCCATCCGGCTTTGGAGAAACAGAAGATTATAATGTGACGATAGCGCCATGTGTACCAGCTACGATTACAAGTGCACCCACAAGTGTATCGATCGTATGTGGTGCCAATACAAGCTTTACGGTAGCGGCTGCAGGAACTTTACCAACTTATTCCTGGCAGTTCCGTACAAGTGCATCCGGTATCTGGCAGACCTTAACCAATGGTGGTATTTACAGTGGTGCTACTACAGCCACCCTGAGTCTGACCAATATACCACAGACCTATAGCGGATACCAGTACCGTGCTTTGGTAACGGGTGGATGTTCTGCAGTAGACTTCACTTCACCGCCAGCAACACTTACTGTAAATGCAATAGTACCTACTGTTACACCGGCTTCTGCTACAATATGTGCTGGTTCAGTTCAACAATTGACCCTGACCAACACATTGGGTAATACGGATCTTATCAATGAAGGATTCAATAGTATTACACCATTGCCTGCTGGTTGGTTTACTCAAAACAACAGTAGCCCTGTTGGTACAACTGGTTGGTTCCAGGAAGTTCAGCCACATTCCCGTCTCAGAGCGGTGTACCTACAGCATATATTGCTGCTAACTTTAATAATACAACGGGTAATAATACAATCAGCAACTGGTTGCTTACACCTGCTGTAAGTATTAAAAATGGTGATGTGCTGAAATTCTATACCCGTACAGTGAGTGCACCTGCTTTTGCTGACAGGCTTGAAGTAAGAATGAGTACTAGTGGTGCAAGTACAAACGTAGGGGCTACCAATACGAGTGTGGGAGACTTTACTAATTTGTTGTTAACCGTTAACCCAACACTGATAACAACTGGGGCAGGAAGCTATCCTAATACATGGACACAATTTACAGCAACGGTATCAGGTGTAACAGGAACAGTAACAGGACGCTTTGCATTCCGCTATTTTGTTACTAGTGGCGGTCCTGGTGGTGCTAATTCCGACTACATAGGTATTGACGAAGTGGTATATACCTCAACAGGTGGTTCAGCTCAAGGTGTATGGAGTGGTCCTGCCGGCACTATCTTTACTGATAACCTCGGTACAGTACCATATGTGAGCGGTACACCAATCACAACAGTGTATGTGAAACCAACAGCGACTACCAATAATTATACAGTAAACTTTACCACACTGACACCATGTACATCAGCAACGACAACAGTACCGGTGAATGTGAGCAATCCTGCGACAGGTCTTGTGGTAACACCGTCAACCCGTGCAGTATGTTTGGGTGGCAGTACTACGTTTGTAGCCTCAACCACCGGTGGTAACCCGATAGCTTACCAGTGGCAGGTGAGCACAGACGGAGGTCTTACCTATAATAATATCACAGGAGCAACTTCATCAACCCTTACAGTAAGCAGTGTTACCCAGTCAATGAGTGGAAACCGTTACCGTTTTGTAGTAACGTCAGCTCCATGTACACCGGCTGTAACTTCAACTGCCTTTGGCACACTGACGGTAAATCCGTTACCAACGGTGACCTTGTCATCACCTGTGGTGAACCTGGTACCGGGCCGTACGACGACCATAACTGGTACAAGTACACCGGCCGCAGCAGCAGGTGGCTGGTCATGGACATTGAATGGTTCTGCCCTGTCCGGCACAACGAATAGCCAGGTGGTGAATATAGATGGAGTAGGTTCATACCAGGCAACTGTAACGGATGTGAATGGTTGTGTGGCCAGTTCTAATACCCTGGTGATCGGATCAGAGGCGTCAGATAAGTTGTGGATCTATCCGAACCCGACCACGGGAGCCTTCCAGGTAAGATTGTATTATGAGGGAGGTTTGGCAGAGAAGAGAGTGGTAAGTATTTACAATCCATTGGGCCAGTTGATCACCAGCCGTGAGTTTACACTGGTATCAGGCACAGCGCCATATATGCGTATGGACTTTGACCTGGGTGGAGTAAAAGCGAAAGGCACTTATGTGGTGAAAGTCGCCAATATGTTTACGGGCAAAGTGGTATCAGGCCTTGTACTGGTACAGTAAGAGAAGAGGAAGTAAAACAAACAGAGTCACACACTCTATACAAAGCCCTCCGCTAACCACGGAGGGCTTTTTTTTATTTACTGTTGAAAACAAATTTTAGTTAGTAATAAAGTAAAAGAAGAAGCAGGAAAAGAAAAGTTGCTTTCTCAAAAGCCGGTTTGATTGCCAATATTTCGATAAACTCAATATGACAATCAAACCGATAGCTATCGGGATATCGAAATATTGGCAATCAAAACGATAGCCTTCGGCAAGCTCCCACGACATTCGTCGGGGCAGGCAGGCTGACATACCATTTTAGACAACCTCTTTAATTTTCTAAACTGATTATTTTGTCGCTGGTATTTTAAACGGCTTAGCAGGATTGGGGATGATTCCCGGACGATTTTGGAGTACTATTGTTGTGCTGGTACCCGCATTTGGCATAATATTATACAAATTCATATCCGGCACTACACAGGGCATATTATCTGTTGGCAGACTATACAATTTATCCCCGTTTGGTAAAATATGAGATAAAACGCCGGTATAACTTTTATTTACCGGATCTTTTTCTGGTACAGATTTATAATTATTAAAATTATCCGGTAGCAGAAGCCTGTGGTTTTTTCCGGTTCTTTCAATTGATTTTTTCTGCAGGTGCTTTTCAATATCAAAAAGGTCTTTTTGCTGGGCAGCAACTGCATAGCCGCCTATTAAACCTAATAGAAGAAGTATCCTTTTCATAAAACAGGTTTGTACATTGAAAGTACAATTATTTTTTCATCTGTTTCCATGCATTGATCAGTCCGTTAGTTGATGAATCATGGTTATTGACTGGTTCATTAGTCTGCAGTTCGGGTAAAATTTTATTGGCAAGCTTCTTGCCCAATTCAACACCCCATTGGTCAAAGCTGTAGATATTCCAGATAACGCCCTGTACAAATATTTTGTGCTCATACAAAGCTACCAATTGCCCTAATGTGTAAGGGGTCAGTTTTTTTATCAAAAATGAATTGGTAGGCCTGTTGCCTTTAAAGATTTTATAAGGAAGTAATTTGACAATGTCTTCTGCATTTAATCCCTGTTTTTCTAATTCCTTTTCTGCTTCATCTTCTGTTTTGCCATTCATCAATGCTTCTGTTTGTGCAAAAAAATTACTCAGCAATTTTACATGATGATCTCCAAGAGGATTATGGGATTGTGCTGGTGCAATGAAGTCACAGGGAATAAAAGGAGTGCCCTGGTGGATCAGCTGATAAAAAGCATGTTGTCCGTTTGTACCAGGTTCTCCCCAAATAACAGGACCGGTGGCATACTCTACGGGCTCTCCATTTCTGTCAACACTTTTACCGTTGCTTTCCATATTGCCCTGCTGAAAATAAGCGGCAAACCGATGCAGGTATTGGTCATATGGAAGAATAGCCTCGCTTTGTGAACCAAAGAAATTGGTATACCATAAACCAATTAAGGCCATCAATACCGGGATGTTCTTTTCAAATGGAGCTTCTATCAAATGGTTATCAATTTTATGGGCACCTTTTAACAGTTGTTCAAAATTTTTATAGCCAATGGTCAGGGCTATGGATAAACCGATAGCACTCCAGAGAGAATAGCGGCCGCCTACCCAATCCCAGAATTCAAACATGTTTTTACTGTCAATCCCAAAATTGACAACTTCTTTTTCATTGGTACTCAGCGCAACAAAATGTTTGGCAATGTGTTTTTCGTTCTTTGCTTTTTTCAGGAACCACTCCCTTGCTGTATGAGCATTGGTCATTGTTTCCTGGGTAGTGAATGTTTTGGACGCAATGAGAAATAATGTTCTTTCCGGATTAACTTTTTTTAGTGTTTCGGCAATATGTGTACCATCGACATTAGAGACAAAATAGGTTCGGATATCATCCACCCAATATGGTTTCAAAGCTTCGGTTATCATTAATGGGCCGAGGTCACTTCCGCCAATACCAATATTGACGATGTATTTTATCTTTTTATTGGTGTAACCCCTGTGCTTACCACTATGTATCGCAGTGCAAAAAGCTTTCATTTTACGGAGTACTTTTTTTACCTCCGGCATCACATTATTGCCTTGTGCATATACAGGGCGATTGGAAAAATTACGTAATGCTACATGCAGTACTGCTCTTTTTTCCGTTTCATTGATCGCCTCGCCATTAAACATAGCATTGATCGCTTCTTTCACTTTGCACTCTTCAGTTAACTGCAGCAGTAATTGTTTTGTTTTGCCGGTAATTAAATTTTTTGAGTAGTCAAATACCAGTTCGTCTGTACACAATGAATATTTTTTGAAACGGTCTGGATCGGTTTTAAACAGCTCTTTCAGCTGGACAGTTTTTATTTCTGTAAAATGCTGTTGGAGAAGATGCCAGGCGCTGGTAGTAGTGGGATTGATTTTGGGTAACATAAGTTGAAAATGCTATAGTTGATTAAAGACCTCAATGGTTTTTTGTATCATTTCTTTGCTGATATCCAGGTGTGTAACCAGTCTTACCCGTACAGGTGAAATTGCGTAACCTAAAATATCATATTCCTTAAGT
The DNA here is from genome assembly GCA_016719165.1 of Chitinophagaceae bacterium. Taxonomy (GTDB): domain Bacteria; phylum Bacteroidota; class Bacteroidia; order Chitinophagales; family Chitinophagaceae; genus JJ008. Next base: position 96,402 of record JADKAJ010000005.1, read on the forward strand.
TTTGCCACCAGTTGAGGTGCAGAGATGGTGTTAGTAAGTTCAAATATGATAATATTGGTCTCAACCGGCAACATCATTTTTATAAAATCCTTTTTTGAAATTGCATCGGCGATCAGGGCTGCATGAAGATGATCCTCTGATAGCCGGTTAATATTATTATGCAAAGCATAGATGCCAGCCGCAGCTATGAATCCTGCCTGCCGCATACCACCGCCAAACACTTTTCTTATACGCCTTGCTTTTTTAATGAAATCTTTTTTGCCAAGCAGCAGGCTTCCAACCGGGCATCCAAGACTCTTGCTCAGGCAAATCGAAATACTGTCAAAGGCTTCACCATATTGTTTTGGACTTTCTTTTTTTGCCACCAGTGCATTCCACAGTCTTGCCCCATCCAGGTGGAAAGCAAGATTTTTTTCTTTGCATAATGACTGGATTTTTAATATTTCTGAAAATTCATAACAACTGCCACCACCACGGTTAGATGTATTCTCCAGTGAAACGAGGCTGCTATGTGCCCTGTGCGGATCGTCGGGTTGAATGGCTGCTAATATTTGTTCAGCAGTTATTCTTCCGCGGTCACCATATAGTAGTTTAACCGATGCGCCGGAATTAAATGCAATGCCGCCTCCCTCATATTGGTACACATGGGAGCTTTCATCACAAATCACTTCATCACCTGGTTGTGTATGACACTTAATAGCGATCTGGTTTGTCATTGTGCCGGAAGGACAAAACAGGGCTGCTTCCATTCCAAACATGCCGGCTGCTAAATGCTCCAGTTCATTGATGGAAGTATCTTCACCAAACACATCGTCGCCTACTTTGGCTTTCATCATTGTGTCCAGCATGGCCGGGGAAGGTTTGGTAACAGTATCAGACCGGAAGTCAATAATCATACCTTAATTTTCCTGCAATATACTCCGTTCACTCCTGAAATCAGGCATTTGGCGAACATCCGTACTGCCTTCATTTTACTTTTCTTATTTTGGCATTTTGTATGAAGGAACCTACAACACTTGAATATATTATACTCATTTTTTCGTGCCTGTTATTTGCGCTGGCAGGTCTTTACATTTTAACAAACTTTACCAGGCTTTTTAAACAATCGGTCAGGAATGAGTTGTTGAGAAAGAATATTGTGGCATGGCTGGCCATTTTTTGTATTTCAACCGCAATGCTGCCGATGAGCGGAGGGTTTCTTTATATGCTGGCTAAATGGGGTTGGTGGTGGTCAGTTATTGGCCAATTTATTTCTACTACAGCTACAACCCTTGTGGTGTACAACACCGTAAGGTTTATAGCAGAAAATAGCAGGTTTAAGAAACTACCGTTTATTCAGCATAATGCCCTAATCGTTTTTTCTTTAATTGTAACTACTGTTGCCATTAATATTCCGTTTGGTTATATACTTTACGGGAGCGAAACATCTTACCTGAAGTATATTATCATTAACAGTATTTACCTTGCAGGTGCGACAGGATTGATATATGCAGTGATCAGTTACCTTGATATTGAGCGAAAAAGAAAGTTTGATGCGAAAGAACTTGAACTGAGCCGTATGAGTGAATTAAAGGCTAAAGCAGAATTGGATGCACTGCACTCTAAAGTAAATCCGCATTTTTTATATAATGCCCTGAATTCAATTGCCGATCTTTCAATGACGGATGGTAAGAAGGCAAGAAAAATGACAATAGCTCTCGCAGATCTTTTCCGTTATAGCATCAATTACAGTCAGAATAATTATTCCACCATCAATGATGAGATGGCTATGACTGAAGTCTATATGCAGATCGAAAAGATCAGGTTTGAAGATCAGCTGACATATTCAGTATATGTGGAACCTGCTACTGCACATTACCTGATCCCCCGGTTTATTCTCCAGCCATTAGCGGAGAATGCCGTTAAACACGGATTGAAAGCAACGGGTAAACTGACAGAGATTTTCCTGGAAGTCAGGAGAAAAGATAACGGCGTAATCATCAATATCGCTGACAATGGCCCGCCCTTTCCGGACGAACTGGTACCAGGGTATGGCGTTAAAAGTGTTTTTGATAAGCTGGACCTTCTTTTTCCCGGGCAATATGAGATCCATTTCAGTAACGTACCCCGAAAACAGGTGTCGATCCAAATTAATAAACTGTTGAAAAATGAACCAGGTCTTTAAAGCTATTGTAATAGATGATGAACCTGCAGCCCGCAGGATAATGAAAAGCCTGTTGTCGGCGTATGCTGATACTGTTTCAGTGATTGAAGAAGCCGGTAATGGGAGAGAGGCTATTGAAAAAATTGAAGCGCTGAAGCCGGATCTGATCTTTTTGGATATACAAATGCCAGACCTGACAGGCTTTGAAGTGATAGAACGGCTTACACATAAGCCAAACATTATTTTTACAACGGCATATGAACAATATGCAATCAAAGCATTCGAAACATTTTCGATAGATTATCTTTTAAAGCCTGTCAGGGAAGAAAGGTTAGCGCAAAGCATTCAAAAACTGAAAAGCTTTGGAAGAATTTCCAACACGATTGATGTATCCGGCCTTCAGGAAATTATCCGGCAGTTCCAAGCTCCGCAAAAGGCAACTGCCTTGCCCATCAAAACCGGTGACAGGATCATTCTTCTGCGCTTTGAAAGTATCGCTTATATGGAAGCACAGGATAAATATGTTTACATTTTTACTGTTGATGGAACAAAATACCTGACTGACAATTCTCTTACTGCACTATCCGAAAAATTGCCCCCACAGTTTTATCGCATTCAAAAATCATATATTATAAATAAGGACAGGATCAGGGAAATGCATCGTCACTTCAACGGTCGTTATCTGTTTGTAATGGATGATAAAGTGGGCAGCCGGCTTACCTCAGGCCGCACTTATCATGATCTGATTAGATCAGATTTTGGTTTATAAATGAATTTGGTGTCCTTACCCGCCTCTTTTTCGAGTTTAAACCTGGTCTCAAAAACCCTCATTTTTCCCTTTTTCGGTCAACCTGGCCAAATTTTAGAGATTCTGTCCGCTCATCCCAAAAAGTCGCCACTTATATGATAGGGGGGCATTTCTGTAACCCAATTTAAGGCACTGCGTCACACTATTGTAATCCGGAACGGCCGATTATCCCTAAAATAGGCCGTTTAATTTAAAACACTGTTCTATGTAATACAAAGTACCAATCTTTGACCTGTAATAACTAAAAACAAGTACTTACTTATAAAAATTGAAAATATGAGAAAATTATTAACTCTGCTGACGGTTGGCTTAACTGCCTTATCCTTTACAAGCCAGGCGCAGTTTACAGGAGGAAAAGTAAAAGGCACCGTAATTGACGGCAGTGCCAAAACAATTGAGTCTGCCACCATCACTTTATTGCGGGTGAAAGATTCTTCTGTAGCAAAAATCACTGCTGCAGATAAAACCGGGAAGTTTGAATTCGAAGTTGTTCCTGAAGGAACTTATCTGGTTACGGTTAGCGCAGTAGGGCATAACAAAGGGTATTCCGCGGTTTTTGAGATAAATCCTGTATCTACCCTTGTGACTTTAAAAACGATTGAACTGATACCCCAGGCAAAATCTCTGGGTGGGGTAACCGTTACCGCGAAAAAGCCATTGATCGAACAAAAGATCGACCGTACCATAGTTAATGTGGAGGCATCAGTTACCAATGTAGGAACCTCAGCCATGGAAGTACTGGAAAAATCTCCGGGGATCTCTATTGATAAAGATGGTAATATCAGCCTGAAAGGAAAACAAGGGGTGCAGGTTTATATTGATGGCCGCCCAACATACTTGTCGGGTACCGACCTGGCTAATTATCTCCGTAGCCTCAGCAGTAGTCAGTTGGATCAGATTGAAATCATGACCAATCCACCAGCTAAATATGACGCTGCCGGTAATAGCGGTGTAATTAATATAAAAACAAAGAAGACCAAACAATTTGGTTATAATGGTAATTTATCTTCTACTTACAGCCAGGGTCGTTATGCAAAGCTGAATGAGTCATTTAGTTTTAATTACAGGAAAAATAAAGTGAACTTCTTTTCTACACTTGGCTTTAACAGTAGAAAAAATTTCCAGGATCTTAATATACAACGAAAATTTATTGAGTCTTCCACAAAAGAGGTCAAGTCAAATTTCGAACAATTGTCAAGAATCAGGGACAATGGTAAATCACACAATGCAAAATTGGGAATGGATTATTTTGCTTCAAAGAAAACCACATTAGGAGTAGTGTTTTCAGGTTTTTATAATCCTGGTAAATTTGGAAACCACAGTGATGTAATGATCTATGATCCTGCCATGTCTTTATTGAGTCAAACCCTGGCGAGTACAAGTAATGACAGGAAATGGAAAGGATTCAGTACTAACCTGAATTTACGTCATGTATTTGATTCAACAGGCAGAGAGTTAACAGTTGATGTTGATTACCTGACTTATCGTAGTAAAAACAGCCAGGACCTGATTAATGCTTACTACGATGCACATGGGATGCCTACCATTAAAGCAGATACTCTTTTGGGTAGTCTGCCGCAGGATATCAATATATATACTGCTAAAATGGATTACACACATCCCCTGAATAAAGGTGCAAAATTCGAGGCAGGTGTTAAAACAAGTTTTGTGAATACCGATAACAATGCGATTTATGATAGTGTAAATTATGGTGTGAGAATCAGAGATATTGGGCGTACCAATCATTTTATATATGATGAAAATGTGAATGCAGCTTATGTTAATTACAGCAGGCCATTGACTAAAAAATTGTTTGGACAATTTGGTGTAAGACTGGAGAATACCAATGCGAACGGGAACCAGGTAACAACAGGAGAGAAGTTCAAGCGTAACTATACACAATTGTTCCCAACTGCTTTTCTACAATACAAGGCAAGTGAAAAGCATAGTTTGGTACTTAATTATGGCCGACGGATAGATCGTCCTGATTATGAAGATTTAAATCCGTTTATCATTTTTCTAGATAAATATACATTCGAACAGGGTAACCCTAACCTGAAACCACAATTCTCTCATAACATTGAGTTGACACATACATTTAAAGGATTTTTGAATACGACATTGAATTATACAAGAACAACCGATATAATTAATGATGTGCTGGAACAGGATCCTGATAAAAACGAGACTGTAATCAGGAATCAGAATATAGCCAAACAACGTCAGTACGGTATAGCAGTAAGTGCAGGAGGTCAGATCACCAAGTGGTGGAGTGGAAACATCTATGCAAATATTTATAATAACCGCTTTGAAGGAATAATAAATGGTGACCAGGTGGATATCAGTGCTACAACAGGCCAGTTCAATGCCTCAAACCAGTTTAAGTTCTCAAAAACATGGAGTGCCGAGCTGAGCGGATTCTACAGAACAGGCGGTGTGGATGGTGTTTTCAGGATCAATGGATTTGGAATGATGAATATGGGGATCAGTAAGCAGATTCTTAAAGGAAAAGGTTCATTGCGTTTCAATGTTCGTGATGTGCTTTATTCCCAAAAGATAAATGGAAGTATTAAATATGGTAATGTAGATGCGGCTTTCCAGCAACAAAGGGATTCAAGGCAGGCTGCAATTGGGTTTACATACCGGTTCAGCAAAGGAAAAATCAATGGCAACGGTCAAAAGAAAAAAACAGGTGGTGCTTCAGAAGAACAAAACCGTGTAAAGACCGGGGGCGAATAATTATATAAAGAACGTTAACCAATAAACCTTACCTGTGTATTCCCTCTGTCATTTGGCAGAGGGATTTTTTTTTAGAATGTTAATGGCTCATTAACATTCGTGTTGAATAACGCAGCCTTTTTACCGCTTGTGTATAGGCATGAATATATTGCCCTTCAACACGAAAACTACGAAACTTGTCATAATTCGTTTCAGCTATAGCTGCTAATGATTCAATTTTATTGCTGTTTCAATCATTAACCATTAGCCATGAATATGAGAAAGTATCTAACCTTCTGTTATCTCCTTTTTGTTTGCACTACAGGTGTATTTGCACAAAACAAAACTGGTAAAGTGTCTGGCCAGGTGCTGGACATAACCAATAAACCCCTTTCTGCTGTTTCTGTATCGTTATTAAAGACCGTTGATTCAGCACTGGTAAAAACGGCTGTAACAGGTAAAGACGGCAAGTATGAATTTGAAAACATAGCCGATGGGGAGTATCTTATTTTAACTTCTGCTGTTGGGTTTGAAAAAATTTACAGCAACAGTTTTTCAATTGCAGCAACCAGTAATAGTGTTGAAGTGGCTGCCTTAAAAATGTCAGTGGCTTCAAAGAGCCTTGAAGGGGTAACTATCACTGCTAAAAAACCATTTATTGAAACAAAGATTGATAAAACCGTGGTGAATGTAGATGCTTCTCCTACCAATGCAGGCGCTACTGCTCTTGAAGTATTGGAAAAGTCTCCCGGTATAATGGTAAATAATGATGGGGTTATTAGCTTGCGGGGGAAGGCGGGTGTAATAGTAATGATGGATGGTAAGCCAACTTTTTTATCCCCTTCTGATCTTGCCAACCTGCTGAAGAATATGCCTGCTTCAGCTATTGACCAGATCGAGATCATGACCAATCCTTCTGCTAAATATGATGCATCCGGCAATTCTGGTGTTATTAATATCAAAACAAAAAAAGGAAGAGCTGCCGGGCTTAATGGTTCGGTAATGGTAGGCCTGACGACAAGCTATTTTGAACAGAACGGTACACTTTATGTGATTCCAAAATCTCAAAACAGTATAAATTTCAATTACAGGAAGAATAAGATCAATTTTTTTGGTAATTATAATCCGAATGTTTTCAGTGGAAGAAGTTCGCTGGACATCACCCGAACTAAATTAGATGCCAATAAGAATGTATTGGGGTATAACGATGTGGAAACAAGTTTCAAATTTGGTAACAATAACCATACACTTAAACTAGGCCTGGATTTCTTTGCGGATAAGAAGAATACTTTTGGAATAGTGGTCAGCGGGTTTACATTTACGGGCCATCCGACTCCCGGAACCATTACCACTACATCTGACGAGAACAATCAGCCATTATCAATCATGGTTTCGCAGACTGAAAACAAGCTGAGGTTTCAGAATTTTACTTCTAATTTCAATTATCGTCATCAGTTCGATTCATCCGGCCGTGAATTAACTGTCGACCTGGATTTTATTGCTTACGACAATACTTCCAGGATGATGCTGACTACTGATTTCTTTGACGGGTCTCATCAGCCGGCAGGAGATCAGCTGGTATTAAAGGGGTATTTACCATCCAGTATAAAGATATATTCGGCAAAATCAGACTATGTACACCCGTTTAAAAAGGGGGGAAGATTAGAAGCTGGTATTAAAAGCAGCTATGTAACCAATGATAACCTGGTTAATTATGAAAGATGGGATGTAAGCAAATGGATAGCTGACGGAAGGTCAAACCATTTTATTTATGATGAAAATATAAATGCAGTTTACCTGAATGCCAACAAACAAATGAAAAAATGGTCATTCCAGGGAGGCTTGAGACTGGAAAATACCGTTGCTAAAGGCTACCAGGTAACCAATGACTCATCCTTTAAAAGGAATTTCACTAATTTATTTCCAAGTGCTTTTGTCAGCTATGCAGCCAATAAGGATAATCAGCTTACTGTCTCTTACAGCCGCAGGATCACAAGGCCCAATTACCAGGATCTGAACCCCTTTATTTATTTCCTTGATTCTTTGTCCTACAGGAAAGGAAATCCATTCCTGCTCCCGCAGTTTACCCATAATATTGAATTAAGCCATTCTTTTAAAGGTAAATTGATAACCACCCTGAACTATAACACCACAAATGATGTTATCTCACAAATTTTAAAGGCTGACGGGGACCTGGTTTTTCTAACATCTGATAATGTTGCCAGATTCAGAAATATAGGTATTGCGATTACAGCACCTATACCAGTAACAAAGTGGTGGACTTCCAACATTTTTACCAATATCTACAATAATCATTATGAAGGAATGTATGAAGGCAAGCCTTTGGATATTTCCTATACTTCCTTTATGATCAATATGACACAAACCTTCACATTGAAACAGGGTTTTACACTGGAGATGACGGGTTTTTACAGGGCAAAAGGTGTTGATCAGCTAAGTATCAATGAGCCAATGTATGTAATAAGTTTTGGAGGTCAAAAGCAGGTATTGAAAGGCAAGGGCACACTCCGTATCAATCTTCGTGACCCATTTTGGTTACAGCGTTACAAAGGAAGTACACAGTATGATATTATTGATACAAGGGTACAGAGCCGCTGGGATAATCGCCAGGTTACCGCCTCATTTACTTATCGATTTGGGAAAAATGGTCAGCAAAACTCACCCCGTCGCCGCAACAGTGCTTCACAGGACGAACAAAACCGGGTAGGGCAGGGTGGCCAGTAACTAATTAATTTTACAGTTTTCTCCTGTGTTGATATGTGAGAGGTCCTTCTTTTCCAAGAGGGACTTATTTATATTTGTGTTTCAATCAAAACATACCACTATGCCATCCTTTGATATTGTAAGTAAAGTAGAAGCACAGGCATTAGACAATGCCGTGAATGTTACGAACAAAGAAATCACCAACCGCTTTGATTTTAAAGGATCACATGTGGTCATCAACCTGGATAAAAAGGATTTTTTGATAAAACTGGAAACTGATGATGATATGAAAATGGGGCAGTTGATCGATGTGCTTATCAACCGTGCACACAAGCAGGGCATAGCCCCGGAAGCTTTTGATGCGTCAAAGCAGGGAGCTCAAAGTGGGAAAACTTGGAAGAAGGAAGTAAAAGTAAGAAACGGCCTGGCGCAGGAAGATGCAAAAAAGATAGTAAAGCTTATAAAAGACGCCGGATTAAAAGTACAGGCTTCCATTAACGATGACCTGGTAAGGGTAACCGGCAAAAAAATTGATGATCTGCAATCCGTAATTCAGCTTTGCAAAACATCTAATCTTAATATTCCTTTGCAATATGTGAATATGCGGGACTAATAGCTTGGTAAACCTGTTTTTAGCTGCTTTCTCTGTGCATAACAAAGTGCAAAACCGGTGCATATCAAAGTGTTCATAAATTTGGAAACAGGTGTTTCAGGATAGTATATTTGAAATACAACTGCACGACGTTTTAGCAATAAAACGAAATGCAAGAGGAAAGAAAGAAACCCCTCAAAAGGTGGAAATCGATCCCGGGAGAAACGGAAGCCCCTTAAAAGGTGAAAGTAACTCCAGAAAGCATCGGGTAAGTAAACAGAAGGCGCAAGCCAGAAAGTAAGCTCACTTGGTGCTTTCGTATTTTCAGGCTTTTCCTCTTTATTTCAATAAGATTTGGCCGAAAGCCTTCTCCAGCCTATCTTTGCCAACCAAAAATTTATCAATTCATCTGTACGGCAAAATCCGTGCAGCCTTCAAAATCATCGAGTTATGAAAAAAGGAATCCATCCCGATAGTTATCGGTTAGTAGTTTTCAAAGACATGAGTAATGGCCATACATTTCTGAGCCGCTCTACTGCAGCCTCTAAAGAGTCTGTAAAATGGGAAGATGGGAATGAGTATCCACTCATAAAGCTGGAGATTTCCAATACTTCTCACCCTTTCTTTACCGGCAAGAACATGCTGGTTGACACTGCTGGCCGTATCGACAAATTCAAGAAGAAGTACGCAAAAAAGGCAGAATAATATTAACTTTAAACACTACTCTGAGCGAAAGCGAGGAGTTTTGTTTTTCATGGCTATACTTTAGACCTCCCGATTCTTCGGGAGGTTGTTTATTTTTACACATATTCAAAACTCCATGAACAAGATAATTTTTACCGAAGAATTCTGCCAGCCGGAAAACCTGCACCCTTTTACTTTAACCCGTCAGATCCAGGATATCCGTATCGGCATCCTTACTATCAGGGAAAAATGGGAACTGATGCTTGGTTTGATTTCGTATGATAAGAAAGAAGATGACTATAAAGATCTCGACCGTTCCGTTAATATCGATGAAGTGATAGGGGATGATGTATGCTTCATGATCCACGGCAATGTTTTACCAACTTCTAAATTAGTAAAAGCTATCCTTCGTCTTAAGGAAGGGGAATTTATTGCCACACCCGGAGGTAACAGTGTTGCCTTTTGCATCACCAAAAATGAAATTGCCGATAAATATAAAATAAAAGTTGGCCATGCGGTTACATACAGGGAGGAAATAAAAACTATTCAATTCCCATGGGATATTTTTCACCTGAATGATTGGGCTATCCGCCAGGATTTTGAATTACTTACTTCTAAACGGAAATCACAACCGATTTCAAAAACCAATAAAGTAATTAAGCCATCACAACTATTTATTGAAAAAGGTGCTAAAGTTGAGCATTGTATTATTAATGCTTCTACTGGTCCGGTTTATATCGGAAAGGACGCTGAAGTAATGGAAGGATGTGTTATCAGGGGACCCTTTTCCCTGGGAGAAAAAGCCTGTTTGAAAATGGGGACCAAAGTTTATGGTGCTACAACAGTAGGCCCGCAATCTGTAGTTGGAGGAGAAATTAAAAACTCAGTTTTGTTTGGGTACAGCAATAAAGCTCATGAGGGTTATCTTGGGGATTCAGTCATCGGCGAATGGTGTAACATGGGAGCCGGTACTACGAATTCCAATTTAAAGAATAATGCCAGTGATGTAAAAGTATGGACACCCAAAGGAGAGTTGAATGCAGGACCTAAATGCGGGGTGATGATGGGTGATTATTCCAGGACTGCCGTTAATACTGCAATTAATACCGGAACGGTGATCGGCGTAAGTTGTAATGTATTTGGTTCGGGTCTTACTCCTAAATATATACCCAATTTTTCGTGGGGTAGTGAAGGTGTAAAACGCTATGAATTTGAAAAGGCTTTGCTGGATATCGAAGACTGGAAAAAATTGAAAGGACAAATAATATCGGATGATGAGAAAAGCATTTTGAAGTATATATTTGAGAAATTTTAAAACTGAATATGAGAAAACAAATCGCTGCAGCTAACTGGAAGATGAATCTTACATACCAGAACGGAGAAAAATTACTGGATGACATTTTAGATGCCAATATAAAACTGTCTTCTCACCAGTTGGCCATTTTTGCAGTCCCTTATCCTTACCTGATAATGACAAGAAGTGAAGTGGAAGATGAGAAAAATTATTATGCAGCAGCTCAAAATTGTCATCATAAAAGATCAGGTGCTTATACTGGCGAGGTATCAGCAGATATGCTTCATTCTATTGGCATCAACTATTGTGTTGTCGGTCACAGCGAAAGAAGAGAATATAACGGGGAGACGAATGCAATGCTCGCAGACAAAGTGAATCTTTGCTATGAAAATAATATAATACCGGTATTTTGTTGTGGAGAGCCACTTGCTATCCGTGAGGAAGGTACTCAAAATAGTTATGTCGCTGCACAATTGAGAGAATCTTTGTTTCATCTGCCTGCGGAAAAGATCAAAGAGATTATTATAGCCTATGAACCAATCTGGGCGATTGGTACCGGTAAAACTGCCACTACTGAACAGGCACAGGAGATACATCATTTTCTTCGTACTGTGATTGCTGATCAGTATAGTGAATCAGTGGCAGATGATATTCCAATTCTGTATGGCGGTAGTGTGAAAGCAAATAATGCAAAGGAATTATTCAGCTGTCCTGATGTGGATGGAGGGCTGGTAGGCGGGGCTTCATTAGTGGCGGAAGATTTTATTGAGATCATAAAGGCACTGAAGTGATTCTATTGTAGGGTGTCCGGTTTATGCAGCCGGCAATCATTAGTCGGAAATACTTTCAACTTTTAACCTGTCAGTTATAGCCGCTCCATATCACATCGTATTGCAACGAAAGAACCAGGTACTGCTAAGTTTCCTGAAATTACGGGCTATTGTTAATGGTAAAGAGATTTATCCATTACAGAATAGCAAACCAGTAGTGATACCTGTTCAGGCTAATAATCCAAGGATTGTCATTACGGACGGGTATCATATTACAAAACCACTGAAACTAATTTATAAGGATATTCATACCTATTGCTTCAAAGTGGTATGTGCTATCAGTGACCAGCAGTTACTGGGAGGTGCAGTTGTGCTGGCAGGCTTGTACCTCTCGGGGTTTTATACAGGATTACTGGTACTGAAAGTATTTAGTTTCCTGCCAGTTATTTACCTCCTGATGTTTTATTACCTGAATCGTAAGGAATTTATTCGCCTGGTGCCGGTACTAAATTAATCAGCTATTTTTATATCCATGTCCCGTAAAAAGATACTTTGGTTGTGCAGCTGGTACCCCGCCAAAACGGACCCATACAATGGCGATTTTATCCAACGTCATGCACGGGCGGCTGCATTGTATAACGATATCTATATAATTCATGTTGCGGGTGATGAAACCGGCAACACTAAAAAACCGGAGGAGGGAAAATATCAATCTGAAGGACTGACAGAACACATAATTTATTATCAGAAATCAACTTCTTTTTTTGGCAGGCTATTATCGCACTTTCGCTGGTTAAGGTTATTCAAAGCTGCTATCAATAACTATATCGGGAATAATGGGATACCTGATGTGGTTCATGTGCATGTGCCTGTGAAAGCAGGGCTATTTGCATTGTGGTTCAAAAGAAAGTACAAAGTGCCTTTTGTGGTGACAGAACACTGGGGAATCTATAATGATGTGGAAATTCATAACTACCAGGGGAAATCTGTAGCTTTCAGGCAATTGACCAGAAGAGTTTTTGAAAAGGCTGATGTATTTCTCAGTGTAAGCCAGTTCCTTGCTGAAGGAGTTAATAAACTAGTCGTTGAAAAGAAATATGAAATTATTCCTAATGTAACAGATACTTCTGTTTTTTATTACAAGGACCGTAAGAACGTTGTATTTAGGTTTATCCATGTATCTAATATGGTTCCTTTAAAGAATGCGGAGGGGATTTTAATGGCATTCAGGTTATTGCTGCAACAGATCACAAATGTTGAACTTGTGATGGTGGGAGATACCAATACTTCTATCAGGAATTTTGCAAAAGAACTTGGTTTTACCGGACCGCAGGTTTTGTTCAGAGGTGAGATACCTTACTATCAAGTTGCCCGGGAAATCCAGGAGGCTGATTGCCTTGTATTGTTCAGTAATATTGAGAATTCTCCCTGTGTGATCGGAGAGGCATTGTGTTGCGGGTTACCGGTTATTGCCACCAAAGTTGGTGGTATACCAGAATTAGTAAATGAGGAGAATTCAATATTGATAGAACCAAAAGATGAGAAAGCTCTTGTAGAAGCTATGCTGGAAATGATAGCCCGTTTTTCTGAATTCAAACACAAAAAAATAGCTGAAAAAGCACAAGGCAAATTCAGCTATCCTGTTGCCGGGAAAAAATTTAATGAAATATATTCTTTACTTGCTGCCAGAAACTAATATCTCAACAACTTTATCCTTTTAATTTTTTAACCAGTTCCACATAGTCAGTCATTGCGTTTGCAGTCGATTTTCCTTTTAAGGCTGCCCAAGCTTCGTATTTCGCTTTAGCTACAAAGTCGAATGGATTTGATGGGGGCTCAATATTTATATCGCCATCTGTAGCTTGTTTATAAAGCGAGTAAATTTGTAGTAAAGTGTCATTACTCGGTTTCTCCGTTAGGCTTTTACTGTCTGCTATTGCTTTTTCAAACTGTTCTTTTAATTCCATCTGGTTTAATTATTTATTTTGAGAAAAAGATAAGGTGTCAGGGGCCGGTTATTCACAAAAAGTCAGGATCAGCTTGTTCTTGCATTGTCTATGAAGATTGACTTCACTTCATTTTTATTATTGATAATTCTGAAAAAATCTTCCAGGTAGTACAACATTTCCTTTTTGGTTCGGTTGCTCAAAAGCTGGAAGTTATTAATCAGTGCTATAATGCTATCTTTCTTTGCTCTGAAAATATCAAGCGTTATTTGTATTTCTTCCATTGTCCGGGGAAATCCCCTGTACACTCTTTCAGTAACTTTTTCAGTGCCTATTAATTCATTGGGGATAGCATATTCTGCATTTACCAGGCCACAATAATCAAAGTCATATGGTACTACATAAGGAGGAGCTTTCTCATTGCTCCTGTCGTAAATTAGTTTTGTATTGTGATTGTTAGGAACAGCCCAATCAGTATTCCCGATCATATACTGAAAAATAGCTACCATGGTCATCATATCCCGGTTTGTGGCTTCAGTCAAAAATTTAGCGTCGGCTTTTTTTCGGCAGCCATTTCTGCGGGCCATATCTCCGTCATCTTCTATAAGAAAAGCGTATTGATCAAAGGGTTTTACTTTATTTCTCGTGTCGGAATAATTGACTTTGAGTAACCGTACACGAAAACTTTTTTCTTCCAGCAGATTATAGATTTTATATACCAGGAACTCTTTCAGTAATAACTCTTCATCAGATGAAGCAACACCACAACCAATCACCATTTTTAATTTGCCAAGCGATTGAAGACGGGGAGAACTGTTATTTCTGAAATTGAGCATCATGGGCGGGATACGGCAGTAGCTTCTTCTGAATTTCCCCCGGGCACCTACCATAATGGATTCATTTATGACTGTACTATCAGGGAACTTCATTGATACTGTGGCAGGTTGAAATACATCCTGTTTCTTTTCTGACTGCAACTGACGGATATCCGTTGCCAGGCTCATAGTAATCAAGCCTTCATCCGTAAAGAACCGGATGCTGTCAACTGTTTCAACCTGAGCTTTGGCCGTAAAGGCAATTGCCATAAAGCAGGTAAGTAAAAAACAACAGGCTTTTTTCATTTTGGTAATAATTAGTGGTGAATGTAGGTTTTGCATCAGGAAGTTACAAAAGAAAATACAACCATATTTCACAATACCCTCTAATATTATTGCAAAACCTCAGTTATCACCTGTCCCACATTACCGTTAGGCATTTGCACATGCAGCAAAGCGCCGATGGTTGGTGCTATATCTGTCATATAAGTATCCCGGTTGGTCTTTCCCTTCCGGATACCCCAGCCATACCAGATCAATGGGATATGAGAATCATAGGGGTTCCATAATCCATGCGTAGTACCTGTATTGTTCCAGGCATCTATATAGTTAGGTTTCAGGATGAACTGTATATCACCGTTCCGGCGGGGATAATAACCATTGCTCAGCATGTTTTTTATTGTGGAAGGCAATGGAATTTTATTCAGGTCATTTAAGGCAAATGCCCTGTCTATACCCGGAACGGTCAACAGGCTATTGATAATCCGATCAATTATATCAGATTTATTCAGCCCGGCAGAGTCAAGAGCCGGATGATTGAGATGAATCTGATAATTTTCATCACTTACAATGATATTATTGATCCTGTATTTTTCGTTGAGTAATTTATTAAGGTTCCCGGTCACTGTACTCATAAACACCCGGCCCCCGGGTAGATTATTTTCCTGCATGAACTCCGGAACATGTGCTGCGCCATGGTCGGCAGTAAGAAAAACTGTGTATTCGCCTTTACCCACTTTCGTATCAAGAAAATCAAGAAAATCGCCAAGTTCCTTATCTAGCCTGAGAAACCCATCTTCAGATTCAATTGAGTTGGGGCCGAATGTATGGCCGATATAATCAGGTGATGAGAAGCTTACGGCTAGGAAGTCTGTTATATTATCTGCCCCAAGTTGTTCTGCTGTGAGTGCGGCCTTTGCAAATTCAATAGTTATTGAGTTTCCCATAGGGGTCGAGGTGATCTTTCCATAATCTTTCCCGGCAAAGTTTTTCATTGTATAGGGAAACTTTGTACCAAATGGTTTGGATTCATAAGCTTTTTCATCGCTGGTGCTTTGCAGGTAAGAATTTTCAGGATACAGCAGGCTCCATCCTTTTTCATAGTACTGATCAACTATTTTCTGGTTATTAAAATCGGCTGCCCATTTTGGTAATTCATTCATATAGTAGGTGGAAGTAATCCAGTTTCCAACGCTATTATCATACCAGTAAGCGGCGTTGGCACTATGGCCAGCAGTTAAAATACCGCCCCGGTCTTTAATAGCGACACCTATCACTTTACTTTTAAAATTAGTCGCCAGCCGTAGCTCATCACATATTGTCGTGACCAGCATATTCCGGGGGCTCATCTTTCCCTGTGAAGAATTGCTGCCGACCGTATTCACGGTTTTGTCTTCTGTGCAATAAACACTTCTCATTTGTTCATTGTCCCACCAATAGTTTCCGGTGATACCATTAATTGCGGGTACCGAACCAGTATAAATCGAACTATGGCCGCAAGCGGTAACAGTAGGTGCATATGGAATATAGGTATTCTCACAGGCAAAGCCTTCATTTAGCATTCTTTTGAAACCGCCGGTTTCGCTATATCGGTTGTAATAGCGATAGAGATAATCCCAGCGCATCTGGTCCATTACCAATCCTACGACCAATTTAGGCCGTTTTACTTCCTGCTGTGCCGGAGCTGGAATAATAGTTGACAGCAGTATGATTATTGTGAAAATTTTTTTCATTCAATTTTTAATTTAGGCAAATGTAGGGTTTTACAGGTTTTGGAATTGTCACCTTTTTACGACGATAAACCTGGCTTAAAAAGATGCTTTTAGAAAGTAAAATAGATTCAAATCAATTGCTTTCTTGTATTTTTAACAAATGAAAGTTATTGGTCTTGTTGGCGGCACATCTTGGATATCTTCTGTAGATTATTACAGGCTTTTCAATGAAATTACAAACCAGCGCCTGGGTGGTAATGAAGCTGCAAAAATTGTATTGTATTCTGTAAACTACGGTGAAATTGTGACCTATACGCACCAGGGTAACTGGGATGCAATCGCTGCGATCATTGCAGACGCTGCACAAAAAGTGGAAAAGGCAGGGGCTGACTGTATTTTGCTTGGGGCTAATACTATGCATCATGTTGCAGAAAGAGTTCAGCAGTCGGTTAAGATACCTTTGCTGCATATTGCTGATGTTGTTGGGAAAGCAATTACGGAAAAGCAATTGAAAAAAGTTGCCTTGCTAGGTACAAAGTATACGATGCTTTTTGATTTTTATACCAGGAAGCTGGCTGAATATGGGATAGAAACAATTATCCCGGATGCGGAAGGTGTCGATTTTGTAAATAGTGCTATCTATAATGAATTAGGTAAGGGGAAATTTCTTCCTGAAACAAAGCAAGGGTTTCTTCACCTGATCGGTAAATTAGCAGGCCAGGGTGCTGAAGGAGTAATTTTGGGTTGTACTGAAATTCCAATGCTCATTAAACAGGAAGATACTTTAGTACCTGTTTTTGATACTACCTTGCTTCATGCCACTGCCGCGGTGGATTTTGCATTACAATAAATTAGTTGATAGGAGTGCAGTGTTCAGATAAAATTTTTACCTGGCCATCATTCTTTACAATTGTGATGCTGCAACGCTGGTTATCATCAAACTCCTGCCCGTGGTAAGTGCCTTTACCTTTCCAGACTGTATTGACCACCGCTGTATTTCCTTCCAGTTGTATCGTGAATTCCTGCCTTTCCATTGTTTGTAAAAGGTAAATTGATGAATCAGCTGTTTGTATGAGGCTGGCCCTGTCAAAGGTATACCCTGATTGTGTAAAGTAGATATATTGCTGCGATAAAACGGAATCAACTACCCGTGCATCTTTATTCTTCCAGCCTTCATCAAAACGATTAATGACAGCCATTACTTCCTCCCTGGTCAATACGTCCTGTTGTTTACAGGACATGATTGATGTAAGTAAAATAATACCGGCGCAATAGATTTTTTTCATAGTTGATAAAGATACAAATGAGAAAAGGTTATTTATAATTAAAATCCAAAGGATTGGGTAGTTAGCTGCTATTGCGCAATTTCAGGAATGAAAAGGACGTAATAATACAGAGCCCGCCAACCGACCACCATAGTAAATTGAAACCTGAATACTCGACCAGTTGTGCGCCACCCATAGGGCCAAGGGTTTGCGCAGCTGACCAAGCCATGGTATAAAGTGCCGCATATTGTCCACGGTTAGAAGGATGTGTCCTGGTGATCCAATAACTGTTCATGAATGGCATCGAAAGTATCTCACCAAAAGTAACAGTTGTGATCATAGCAAAAGCAAGTAGCGGACCAATGCCGGGAATATTCAGGATTAAGAACGCAAGTCCTACCAAAAATACCCCGATAGTTATGTAGTGGAGTATATTCCTTTTTCCTTCCAGCCGGTATATGAGGACCATTTCTACGATGGCAATGAGAATGCCGTTGAAGGCCATCAGTATACCGATGAATGGCTTTGAAAAGTGCAGTTCATTTTTTAAGTACACCGGCAGGTTAGTGAATAATTGAAAAAAGCAACTGGCAAAAAGCATGGTGAAAAGGATAAACCATAAGTATTTTTTATCCCTGTAGGCAGATAGTGATGTACCCGGATGGCCAATATCTTTATGTTGTTCCGGTTTGTAATCAACCGGTTTTAGAACCACCCACATCAGGATTGCTGCACTGATATTGGTGATGCCATCGACCCAAAACAGCAGTTCATAGCTCATATCTGCCAGGAAACCGCCCAGCCCACTACCGACCGCCCATCCGATATTAATTGCAAGCCTGTTCAACGCATAAGAACGGGTGCGGTTTTCTGTTTTACTGTAAAAGGCAATTGCGGTGGAATTCGCCGGCCGGAAAGCTTCATTCACAAAACTGAGAAGGAAGGTAAAGGTGCAGATTAGCGGATAGGTTTTCATTTGTCCTAATACCATGAATAGTATTCCGCCGGCGAACAGCGTAAATAGTTGTACCGGATAAAAACCGATCTTATCAGTTAGCCGGCCACCCAACCAAGCGCCACTGAATGCTCCGGCACCAAATAAGCCGAATACAATACCTGCCTGCCCGACGGAATAACCCATCTCCGGGCTGGTTAGGTATAAAGTCATGAAAGGAACCACCATCGTACCGCTTCTGTTGATAAGCATGATAAGAGAAAGCAGCCAGGTTTCCTTTGAAAGACCTGAATAAGCATTGCGATATGTTCTGGCTGTGGCAGCTAACATGGGCGCAAAGGTACCGGAATGAATAAAAAAGAAAGCAACCGTTGGTATAACCGGAACGATTAGATAGAATATTTTTCAACCCTGTTTTCTATAATCAATGTATATTCAGGTATAAAAAGTAATCAATATGAAGAAATATCTTATCCTTTTTTTCCTGGTTGCACTGACAGTAGTATTATCAAATTGCGGAAGTTCCAGAAAAGCTGCTGCCACCGTTCCAAAACTGAATTATGAAACAAACCTGCAGGCCACTATTTTGTCCAATTGCTCCCCCTGTCATATACCTGCCAAAGGCGGCAATAAAAAGCCTTATGATAATTATACTAATGTAAAAACCGATATTGATGAGATCGTCCGTCGCATTGAAATGAACCCCGGTGAAAAAGGATTCATGCCATTCAGGAAAACAACCCGGCTCAGTGATAGCACGATTGCCATATTTAAACAATGGAGAACTGATGGGTTGCTGGAAAAATAAGGTAATTACTGTTTAAGTAACAGCTCATATAGTTCTTTGGTCCACTCCACTTTAAGAATGGAAAAGGAGTGGTCATAATTTTCAGCTGGTAGTTCGATCATCAATTTTTCTTCGAATTTTGAAATGTACTGGTTCTCATTGATTTTATTCCATTCAAATTTTTTCAGGTCAAGTACTTTTTGCAATAGCCCGGAGAGGCAGGAGTCGCATCGGGTTATTATAGTTTCCGATTTACACCTGCCTGTTTTGTCAAAAGTGAAAATATAATCAAACGGCATTGCAAATGTGTTCTCCAGTTTCATTTTTACGGTGTCTGTCAACACAGATAATGGTGTCTGCTGGTATTTAATTTTCAGCATTGTTATCACCTCGCCTTTCTTTTTATTTATATATTCCTGGGCGGTTAATACCAATTGTGCGGCGGCTAAGAAGAGAATAAGCAGGAATACTTTTTTCATGATGATTACAGACGAATATGCAGTAAAGGTAGTTGCTTTCCTGTATATGCGAAAAGTGTCAGCTTTTCTATGGCTATATCTTTTATATTTGCGTTTCCAAAAATGAAGAAAAATTTTAGTATGGCATTTTTAGAAAAGAAAGTAGCAGTTAAAAAATCAATTCTCCCGGGAGCTGGTAAGGGTTTGTTTGCAAAGGAAATGATTCCAAAAGGAACCCGGATCGTTGAATACAAAGGAGAAATAACTACCTGGAAGGAAGTGGATCATAATGAAGGTTCGAATGGCTACATCTATTATGTGAAACGTAACCATGTGATCGATGCCAGCAGGACTACGGAAGCCCTGGCCCGGTATGCCAATGATGCCCGTGGACTGGCCAGGGTTAAAGGCATTACGAATAATGCAGAATATACCGAAGAAGGGCTGAAGGTGTACATTGAGTCAACTAAAGATATCCCGGCCGGAACAGAGATACTGGTGGACTATGGAAAAGAGTATTGGGATGTGATAAGATATAACAGGAAGCTGGAGTCTCAACGGAAAAGAACAAGCTCACCGCAGGATTAAAACTCACTGCTTATTTTCCTTTTTTAACGTTTCGTATGTTGTCTCCAGGTTATGTGCTGCCTGCCTGGGAAAAGTAATTGTATTGGCAAATACAAATAGGTCACCCGGTACTGGTTTTAATTCATTGGCCAGGGCCTCCCATTTTTCTGTCCACACACGGTAATGCTGGATCAGTGCATCAGCATCCTGTTGGAGGTTTTCGGGCAACAGCTGTTTATTGGAAGTCAACAGATCGAATGCTTTGCCATTGTATAATTTAAGTTGTTGGGCGAATTGGAATGTTTTCCCTCCTTCTATATACTGCCGGTATGCTATAGTGGAATCATTCAATGTTTCAAGAAGTTCTTTCAGGAAGATTGATAATCCGGTAGTAGATTTCTTATTCATAAGGGAGATTTTTATATAGCATATTTTGAGTGTGCATACTTAATATGTGCACTAAAATTCTATACATCATTTTTCTTTCTGATGCCGTAAAAACTCTTCAAATTCTCTCAAGGAAAAGCTACTCAGGTTCTTTTGCTTTGTTAACCCACCTTTCTGCGCAGCAAGTACTCCGTACTTCACATCATCAAATCCATCCAGGGCATGGGCATCTGGGTCAATGGAAAGTAAGACGCCTTTCTCCAACGCATACTCAATCCATTTCCAGTCAATATCCAGTCTTCTCGGGTGAGCATTGAGTTCTATCACTACCTGGTTATTAACACAGGCGTCAATAATTTTTTTGTGATCAACTGGGTAACCGCTGCGACTCAACAGCAGCCGTCCGGTCATATGCCCCAGAATAGTAGTATATGGGTTCTCAATAGCTTTGATCAGCCGGGCATTGGCTTTTTCTTCCGGCATACCCAGGTTGCTATGTACAGAGGCAATTACCAGGTCAAAGGTCTTTAATATATGATCCGGGTAGTCCAGGCTGCCATCGTTCAATATATCGCTTTCGATGCTTTTAAAGATCCTGAATGGCGCCAGCTTTGTATTCAGTTCATCAATATACCGCTGTTGTTCCCTGATCCTGTCCTCTTTCAGTCCATTAGCATAGAAGGCTGTTTGTGAGTGGTCGGAAATAACAAGATATTCATAACCCCGTTTGATAGACTCAGTGGCCATCTCTTCAATTGTATTGCTCCCATCGCTCCAGTTGCTATGGCTGTGAATGATAGAACGGATATCAGCAACCTGTATCAGTTCCGGGAGTTTATCTTGTTTTGCTTTTTCAATGATGATGGCTGACTCCCGGAGGCAGGGAAGTATATAAGGAAGGGCAACGGCCCTGAAAACTGCTTCATCATTTCCATTTTCTTCACTGCTGTATTTCAACGATGGGTAAGCCTTTCTGAATGCTTCTAAAAATTCAGGACTGCCAGTACTCTTGAATAATTCTTCCGGCATGCTATTGCCACCGGTGTACAAACGAAGTTTCAGCCCATTCCTTAACTTAAATAAAAGACTGCTGGCAGTTTCTTCCACTAATTCAGGTGGTTGCGCAGTTTGAAATTTTGGTTTTATTGTTTCATTCTGTTCAAGAATAACAAACTCCAGTTCGTCGATCGTTAATTCCTGTCTCCTGTATCTTCCTGTTACATGTACTTTTTCCGGGGAAAATATTTTTTTCAGGTAATTATCTATCTGCGGGAATACTTCATCCAGTTGAGCGTATAAAAAATGTCCCTGGTGCTGAAAATAGAATTCAATAGACTCCTGGACATTTTTTTGAGTCTTTTCTCCAAACCCTTTAAAGAGGGTTAACCGGTTTTCATTGCATGCATATAATAGTTCACCGATTGATTCAATGCCCATTTCTTTCCAGATAGTATTAATTTTTTTCGGGCCAAGACCTTTAATATTCAGCATCTCAATAACACCTGTTGGAGTCTTGCTGATGATCTCATCCAGTATATCCAGCCTGCCGGTATCGAGCATTTCGATTACTTTTCGACCCACACTTTCACCAATGCCTTTAATATTGAAAAGTTTTTCTCTTGGTGTATCCTGCAGGGAAACAGGAAGCTTCTCTATGTTGAAAGCCGCTACTGCATAGGTTTTCGACTTAAACGGGTTTTCGCCATGAATGTCCATTAATTTGGCAAGCAGGGCAAAATTATCGGCGATAGCAGCATTATCCATAGCCGCAAATTAATATTTATTGAAAGCAGAAGGATAAAAAAAGTCCCCCGAAATTCGGAGGACTTACTATTTCTTTTAAGAAACAATCAAACTTATTTCTTTTTCTTAGCAGCTTTTTTAGCAGCTTTTTTCTTTGGAGCAGCTTTCTTTTTTGGAGCAGCTTTTTTAGCAGCTTTTTTCTTTGTAGCCATTTTGTTTGAATTTAATGTTTAGTAATAAATGGGTTAACGATAGTAAAAATAACAATTATTTTATACTACCCAAATTTTTTTTCCACAAAATTCAAAACAGGGAAAACGGCTCAGGCTTCAGCAAGTGCTACAGAAACAATTGTTTTGTTGTTTCTTCCTTTGCGGAATTCAACTACACCATCACTTAATGCAAACAATGTAAAGTCTTTTCCAACACCAACATTCTTTCCAGGATGATAAACTGTACCACGCTGGCGAACGATAATGCTACCGGAAATAGCAGGTTGCCCACCAAAGATTTTAACACCAAGGCGTTTGCTTTGTGAATCACGGCCGTTCTTTACGCTACCTTCACCTTTCTTATGTGCCATATCAGGATGTTTTTAAAATTAATGATTGAGTTAGGTTGATTGCCTTATGCAATGCTGGTTACTTTGATTTTTGTATACGCAGTACGATGACCTTTCTTTTTGTGAAAACCTTTTCTTCTTTTTTGTTTGTAGGCAATCACGGTATCACCTTTTACCTGGTCAACGATCTCAGCCTGTACTTTTGTTTGTATAGAAGAACCTGTTGAAAGTTTGCCATCAGCATCTGCCAGCAATACTTCAAGATCCAGTTTATCACCGGCATTTCCTTCTAAACGGGGAACGTACAAAGTCTGATCTTTTTCCACTTTGAATTGCTGTCCGGCTACTTTTACTACTGCTATCATACTCTTAAAATTAGGACGGCAAAGGTAAGGGGAAAAATTGAAGTGGCAAACGGGGAATCAAAGATTTATGAACATTAAATGACCCGGTTTTGCCCGGCCATCCGTTATATTTGTAGCCCCCAAGGGGTTTCCTTTTTACTTTGAGTATGAAAATCAAGTCTTTCTTAGCTAAACCGTTCGCTTCTTATATATATAAAGGTATCCGCAAAGGTATGGCTACTGCCGTGGCCGACCAGGAGAATATTTTAAAATTTCTCCTGAAAGTGGGCCGTAACACTGATTTTGGGAAAGAAGCAGGATTTGATAAGGTAACTGATTACGAAGGGTTTAAGCAGGCTGTACCCATCCGGGACTACGAGCAACTAAAGCCCTGGATCGAAAAAATAAAGGAAGGAAGGCATAATGTACTTTGGAAAGGGAAACCAATCTATTTTGCCAAAACCTCAGGTACAACCAGTGGTACCAAATATATTCCCATTACCAAGGATTCTATCCCTAATCATATTAATACTGCCCGGAATGCCCTGCTTTGTTATATGGCCGAAACGGGCAAGACCAAATTTGCTGATGGAAAACTGATCTTCCTTTCAGGCTCACCGGAACTGGAAAGGGTAGGCGGAATCCCTACCGGGAGGCTTAGTGGGATAGTGAATCACCATGTGCCAAAATACCTTCGTACAAACCAGATGCCATCGTATGAAACAAATTGTATCGAAGATTGGGAAACGAAACTGAATAAGATAGTAGACGAAACTATTAATCAGAATATGACACTCATCAGCGGCATACCACCCTGGATGCAGATGTATTTTGATGAACTAGTAAAAAGGAGCGGTAAGAAAGTAGGAGAGTTGTTCCCCAATTTCAATGTGATGGTACAGGGCGGTGTGAACTTCGAACCTTATAAAGCAAAATTGTTTGAGAGTATAGGTAAGAAAATTGATACGATTGAACTGTTCCCGGCGAGTGAAGGTTTTTTTGCGTTCCAGGATTCGCAGGAAGCGGAAGGATTATTATTAAATACCAATAGCGGCATCTTTTTTGAGTTTGTGCCTGCGGGTGAAATTTTTAATGAAAGTCCCACGAGATTATCATTAAAGGATGTAAAAGTGGGAGAAAACTATGCACTGATAATAAATAGCAATGCAGGGCTCTGGGGTTATAATCTTGGTGACACGGTGAAGTTTGTCTCGACAGACCCTTACCGGCTAGTGGTAACAGGAAGAACCAAGCATTTCATTTCAGCATTTGGAGAACATGTGATTGGTGAAGAAGTGGAATATAGCATGTTAAAAGTGGCAGAGGAGTCAAATGTACAGGTAACTGAATTTACAGTTGCGCCGTTTGTGAGCAGTGATGAAGGTAAGTCATACCATGAATGGTTTGTTGAGTTTGAAAAGCAACCGGCCAATATGGTAGAGTTTGCCGCCAAACTAGACCAGGTGCTTCGTCAGAAGAATGTGTATTATGATGATTTGATCAGTGGTAATATACTCAGGCCGCTGAAGATCACTCCTGTTCGTAAAAACGGATTTATTGATTACATGAAATCTATTGGTAAATTAGGAGGGCAGAATAAAGTACCGCGACTGAGTAATGACCGAAAAATTGCGGATGAATTAATTAAATGGACGAAAAGTCCTGAAACAGTTAAATGAGTGCAGAACAACCTATAAAAAGAATTGCCATTTTCGGTTCCACCGGTTCCATCGGTACGCAGGCATTGGATGTGATCGCCGCCAATAAGGATAAGTTTTCTGCTGAAGTGCTGACGGCACAAAGTAATGACGATTTGCTAATAAGGCAGGCATTGCAATTCAATCCCAACGTAGTAGTTATCGGTGATGAAAAAAAATATACCAAAGTAAAAGAAGCCCTGTCCTCAACAGGTATAAAAGTATTTACCGGGGAAAAAGCATTAGAGGAAGTTGCAGCTATGGATTGTTATGACCTGATGCTGGCAGCCATAGTTGGTTATGCAGGATTGAAGCCAACATTAAATGCTATCAATAATGGTAAAGCCATTGCATTGGCTAATAAGGAAACATTGGTAGTGGCCGGTGATATCATCATGCGCAAAGCTGTTGAAAACCGTGTGCCGGTAATTCCTGTGGATTCAGAACACTCAGCTATTTTTCAATGCCTGGTGGGAGAAACGAGAAACAGGATTGAGAAAGTAATTTTAACTGCCTCCGGCGGACCTTTTATTGGCCGTAAACCGAATTACCTTGTCAATGTAAAAAGAGAACATGCCCTGCAACATCCTAACTGGAGTATGGGTGCCAAAATAACGATCGATTCTGCCACACTGATGAATAAAGGACTGGAGATGATTGAAGCAAAATGGTTATTCAACCTGAAGCCGGAACAAATACAGGTGGTTATTCATCCGCAAAGCATCATTCACAGCATGGTGCAGTTTGAAGATGGTAGCATAAAAGCACAGATGGGATTACCGGATATGAAACTGCCTATACAGTATGCGATGGCATTTCCTAAACGATTGCCCAATAATTTCCCCCGCTATGATTTTAAGAAGGTCAGTACCCTCACTTTTGAAGAGCCGGATGTTAAAACATTCAGAAATTTAGGATTAGCCCAGGAGGCTTTGGACAGGGGCGGTAACCTGCCATGTATTATGAATGCGGCAAATGAAATTGCTGTTTTTGCCTTTCTGCGCAACCGAATTAACTTTCTTGATATGACGGATGTTATAGAAAAAACCATGCAACAGATACCATTTATTGAGCATCCCACACTAGAGGAATATTTTGAAAGCGATGGCGAGGCCCGTAACTTTGCAGCGGATATAATAAAACTGTAATACTGTAATTCTAAATCTGCTTTGTGGATTTGGTCCCGATAATTATCGGGATTTTATTTTGAAATATTATTATGAATATAATAGCGATTAACTGGGCAAATGTGGGTTTACAGGCAGGACAATTACTGCTTGCCTTATCTATATTGGTGATACTACATGAGTTTGGACATTATATTACAGCCAAATGGTTCAAATGCCGGGTAGAGAAATTTTTCCTTTTCTTCGACCCCTGGTTTGCATTGTTTAAAAAGAAAGTAGGTGATACTGTATATGGAATCGGGTGGCTTCCGTTGGGAGGATATGTAAAAATATCCGGAATGATAGATGAAAGTATGGATAAGGAAGCAATGAAGCAGCCTCCGCAGGAATGGGAATTCAGAAGTAAGCCGGCCTGGCAACGTTTAATTGTAATGCTGGGAGGGGTGATCATGAACATCCTGGTGGCGTTTGTTATTTATGCTTTTATCCTGATGATCTGGGGAGATAAAAAGATTCCCACTGCATCGATGAAGTATGGGGTACATGTGGTAGACAGTACCATGTACAAAATGGGTATTCGTAATGGGGATAAGATATTGGAAATTGATGGTAAGGAAGTAGCAGATTATGAAAAACTGAGGCGAAGCTTACTTTTAGGAAGTTCAGTTACGGTTGACAGAAACGGCCAGAAAGTTAGCCTTACTTTAGATGAGGACCTGATCGGGCAATTAGTAGAGAACAGGAATAAAGAAGTTAGTGGTTTTGTGGAAGTAAGAAAACCAGCCATTGTATTTTTTGTACCTGATACTGCCAAAGCATATAAAGCCGGCTTACGAAACAATGATAAACTGGTGGCCATTGATTCTGTCCGGTTCGAGTTTTACGATGAATTACAAAATCAGTTAAACCAGAAGAAAAATAAAACGATTGAACTTACAGTAGTAAGGGATGGGCAAGAAGTTAATTTCCCGGTGGCAGTAAGTGATGAAGGAAAGATTGGATTTGCTCCATACGGGTATAACTACCAGCAGATGGACAGCCTTGGATGGGTGAAACTGAATGTGACGAAGTATAGTTTCTTTGCTGCTTTTCCGGCCGGTGTTAAAAAGGCGGGCAATGAACTGATGTTTTATATTGATCAGTTCAAGAAAATATTAAACCCTAAAACCGGTGCCTATAAAGGAGTTGGCGGATTTAAGGCAATGGGCTCTATTTTCCCAAAATACGGTTGGGACTGGGAACAATTTTGGAGGATTACAGCGTTCTTATCAATTGTACTTGCTTTTATGAATTTATTGCCTATTCCTGCCTTAGATGGGGGGCATGTAATGTTTACATTATATGAAATGATAACCCGCAGAAAACCCAATGAAAAATTCCTGGAGTATGCACAAGTGGTGGGAATGGTATTATTATTGGGATTGATGTTGTATGCGAATGGGAATGACTGGTTTGGATGGGGGAAATAATTGGATATTGAATTTTTTGTTTTGGAATTTACCATTATGGGGGCGTTTGGTTTTGACAGCGTAGATCTTTGAGAGTGTAAGCATGTACTGCGTTGCGTAATTAGCAGTTTAATCTGAATACGAAAACTATAAATGGCAATACTCAGTATGCCATGGCTGCCTAATCAGTGATTAAGTAGTCATTAGGGCCGCCGGGCCGGTTGACTTGTTACCATGCCCCGCCGCCGACTTAAAAACAAAACAGGTTGCTGCAATCAAAGGCTGTGCTGATTGCTTAAGACCATACAGCTAAGGAATTAATCGGTTGTTTGTTCCCAGTTGATTCCCGACATAACAAAACAAAATAAACATGTAGAAAGCTTTTGAAGAATATGTTTGGACACCGGTTCGATTCCGGTCGCCTCCACTAAACAATAAGACCTGCAATGTAATATTGCGGGCCTTATTGTTTGTAAACGTCATCTTCTCCTTTATATTCAAACCAGTCAAAATAAGCTGTGTTGTTACTTTCTTTTCCAGTTGAAGTAGCATACAATCCAAAGACATTGCCAACAAACCCCCCGGCTGTAGCTGTACTTAAGAATCTGCCGTCCACTTTATCTTTCAGTAATGTCCAGTTATTACCTCCTGTTGAATACCAGAATGCATAATCTGCATTGTCAAAATTAATTTTCAATTGAATTGATTTTTTCTTTCCTTTTAATGATTGTGAAGCCAGCAGTTCCACTTCTTTGCCTGCATTTGCATTTCCCGGTCCTTTGAAGAGTTCAATCACCTGCTCATTGTTTTTACTTGATTGGCAGATGAAATAATGATGCTGTTCATTCTGGAAAATGATCAGTCCTGCTTTTTCGTTTTCAATAGTGGCAGTAAAAGATAAAGAAGTGATGGCTTGTCCCTTCAGGTGTTGCTGACGGTGTCCGACAAAAGATGGGTTTTGTCTTTCTGCAACTGTTTCAGGTCTCAGCCTGACAGACAGGTATCCTTTTTTCGAAGCCAGGTTATACCAGTTCTCCAGGGGTGCTCTTAAAAATATCCAGCGATGATCGAGTTCCTTATTTTTGAAACCATCTTTATAAACAAAATTGCCCGACAATGGATTGTTTACTCTTTTTGTGATTGCAGGTAGTGGAACCGGATTTTTGAATTGAATTGTTTCATCTCCTTCCAGGATATGTGGCCAACCGTCTTTCCAGGTTACTGGTAACATAAACGTTTCCCTGCCTGTATTAAAGTAATTAGCTTCGTAAGGACGGCAGGCTAAAAAAACGGCTTGCCAGTTGCCATCAATAGTTTGTACAAAGTCCGCATGACCGGCAGTGGTTACAGGGTTGGGGCGGTTTTTGTCTAAATGACGTTGCGTTAAGATAGGGTTCTTTTCATAAGGTATATATGGCCCGTCCACTCTTTTACTCCTGAATACTACTTCGGAATGATTATATCCCGTACCACCTTCTGCACAGATCAGGTAGTACCATCCGTCTTTTTTAAAAATATGCGGCGCTTCGATCCAGACTGGTTTTTTTGCCATATCTGTACCACCATTCACCAATAATGTTTCACTGCCTGTGACTTTCAGGTTCTGCCAGTCTAATGAATACATACGGATGGTGCGGTGACCATCATGCATAGGTTTGTTATCAGGCGGGATGCTATTATAAATAATATATGCTTTATCGTCTTCATCAAAAAACAACGAAGGGTCAATCCCATTCACCTGTGGCAATGCAACAGGATTGCTCCATGGTCCTTTGGGGTCTTTTGCCGTGATCACAAAGTTGCCCAGTTTGTCAATAAGAGTACAGACAATATAGAATGTTCCTTTATGATAAGTGATAGAAGGTGCAAATAATCCTCTTGATACACCGGCACCGGCAAAATTCATTTGTTCAGCCCTGTTTATTGCATGCCCGACCTGTTTCCAGTTCACCAGGTCTTTGCTGTGAAAAATCGGAAGCCCCGGGAAATAAGCAAATGTGGAAGTGGTGAGATAATAATCCTCATCGGCACGACAAATACTGGGATCGGGATAGAACCCGGCCAGTATCGGGTTGTTATAATAAACTTGTTGTGAGCCTGCCTGTATCGTTATTGCAAGGGTAAACAGGATACTGATAATTCTTTTCATTGTTTATGCATTTATATGGTTACGATCCTACTGTATTTATTAATGTTCCGATCCCGTCAATTGTCATAGATATAGCATCAGCCGGATATAAAGTGAAATCATTACCCGGTACAATTCCTGTTCCGGTCAAGATAAGGCAGCCATTGGGAAAAGTACATTCACGGTACACAAAGGAAACCAGTTCCTGTACCGATCTTTTCATCTGGCTGATGGCAACAGATCCTTTAAAAATGAGATCATTGTTTCTTGTGATTCTCATATGTATCATCGTGTTAGCAGGTAATGGCTGTTTAGTAACATATACGCAGGGGCCTAATGCTGCACAGCCATCATAGGTTTTTGCCTGTGGCAGGTATAAAGGATTTTCTCCTTCTATACTGCGGCTGCTCATGTCGTTGCCAATAGTATAACCAATTATTTTTCCCGAAGAAGTAACGACAAGTGTCAGTTCCGGTTCTGGCACATTCCAGCCGGAGTCTTTTCGTATCCTGACTTTTCCGCCATGCCCCACGATACGATGAGGAGCAGATTTAAAGAATATTTCCGGTCTTTCAGCCTCGTACACTTTCGCATAAAAGTCACCACCACCGGCTTCTTTGGATTCTTCCTGCCGTCCTTCTTTACTGATCAAATAAGTGACGCCGCAGGCCCATAATTCCTGGTTTTGTACTGGAGCAAGAATGATATTATCTTCTATCATCTCTGTTATCCGGAGTTTACCTGAGCGGATGAGTAACTGGCATTTTTCCATTACTCCATCATCATTGATAAAGCTGTCCCAGTTATTATCGGCTGTATGATAGAACCGGTTTTCATAACCGATAATGATACCTGTAGTAGTATTATATATTTTCATTTTTCCAGTTTGATTGTTAATGAAAGAAGCAGAACATAAGGTACAAGGCTATCATTGCAGTTGTTCCGATGATAAATGTTCCTGTGGTATGCAATTTATAGCCTGTTTTAACATCCATGCCGCTCATCTGCGTCACCACCCAGAAAAAACTGTCGTTAACATGTGACACCACTAGCGAACCGGCACCGATAGCAACCACCACCATGGCTTTGTCCATTTCACTGGTAAAACCTAATGTCGCCATAAGCGGTGCAATCACTGATGCTGTTGTAATTAATGCTACCGTTGATGAACCTTGTGCTGATTTTAGTGCGGCCGCCAGCAGAAAGGGAAGAAAGATGCCAATGCTTGATTGGGTGAGTGCCTCACCGAGCATTCCGGCTATATCAGAGTTCTGTAATATTTTACCGAATATGCCACCGGCTCCAGTCACTAACAATATAGTTGCTGAATCTTTTAATGCTTTACCAACCCATCCTTCTGTTGAAAGCATGTTTTTGTCTAGCTTTTTTGGCAGCAACAGACAAAGGGCAAAACCTATCAGTAAAGCGATAACCGGTTCACCTAAAAATGCAAGTACTTGTTTTATGGTATACCATCCTTCTGCAGATGATGAAGCTGTGACCGATTTTAAAACGATCAATATCACCGGTATAAGAATAGGCAAAGATGAAAGAAACAAACCGGGTTGGTGATCTTTCGCAGTATGATCATTCTCTTTCAATGGGCCGGGGTCAATAAAAACCCTGGCGGCAACTTTATGAGCAAATACAAGGGCGGCTATCAATGCAAGACCGGCTGCTATCAAACCTATGCCCATTACCAGGGCCAGATCAGCATTTAAGATACCTGCTGCGGCTACGGGACCGGGAGTAGGGGGTACTAATGCATGTGTGCAGGACAGGCCTAATCCTAATGCAATAGCGGTTCCGGCTAATGATAATCCTGCTTTTTTGGTTAATGTTCTGTTTAGCGAAGAAAGCAACACAAAACCACTGTCGGAAAAAACCGGGATAGAAATTATATAACCAATAATACCCATCGCCGTTGCAACTCTTTTCTGACCAATGATAGATAATATTTTGTTGGCCAGCACCAATGCACTCCCGCTGTTTTCCAAAAATGCACCGATCATTACTCCCAAAATAATAACCAACCCTATCTTTCCAAGTGTACCACCAAAACCATCTTGTATAGAGCTGATGATAAGCTCCGTTTTCATCCCGAATAATAATCCGAGAGCAATACTCACCAGCAGTAATGCAAGGAAAGGATGCAGTTTCAGCTTTGTGATAAGCAGCACAATAGCAGCAATACTTAGTATGATGGTGAGGATGGCCATGTCCCTAATATTATTTTCTCATCTTTAACTGCAGCAGATACATGTCATTGGTGATATAAATTATTTTTTCATCATCGGATAAGGCAACATTAGAACAGGCTTCCTCCAGTTTTATTTTTCCCAGCAATTTTCCTTTACTGTTCAATATCCATATACCGCCGGGTCCGGTGGCAAAAACATTTCCTTTACTATCGATCTTCAAGCCATCGGGCAGACCCTTCCATGACTTATCATAACCTAAAGTGCTGTAAAATAATCTCCCGTTTACCAATGAATCACCTTTTATATCCCAGGTATACCAATTGGGTTTATTGGGATCACTGTTGGCCACTATCATTTGTTGTTCACCCGGGAAGAAAGCAATTCCATTGGGTCTGGTGATAGAATCGGCCAGGAGAATTACCTTTCCGTCTTTCTTTAATTTGTAAATGCCGTTAAACGGTTGTTCTTTGGAGGGATCTTTGTCGTTCTGCAGAGGAAGGCCATATGGAGGGTCTGTAAAAAATAATTCACCTGCACTGTTAGACACAGCATCATTAGGACTATTGAAACGCTTGTCGTTATACTGATCAGCCAGGGTAATGAAATTAGGTGCTGGCTTATCAAGCGGTGCATCCATTTTAGCCATCTGCCGGTTACCATGCTGACATAATACGAGGTTGCCAGCTATATCCAGCGTTAGGCCATTACTGCCCGGTTCTTTACTTTTTGAGGGTTCCTTACCGGTATACCCGGAAGGCTCCAGGTATATTTCCTTTCCACTTTTTTTCGTCCACTTATAAATGGTATTCATAGGTACATCTGAGAAAAGCAGCATTTGATGCTTTTCTATCCATATTGGTCCTTCACTCCATTCAAACCCTTCTGCAATGATCACTGGCCTTGCATTACTGTCTATGATAGCATCGAGTGAAGGGTCAATTCGTTCTACTTTTCCGGTTGTTTTGGTTTGTTGTGCCGCGGAACAACCGGCAAAGAATCCTATGTATAACAACAATAATATTTTTTTCATGTTGATCGGTTTAGTGTGAATCTCTGGTAACAACTGAGCCCGAACTTCCCTGTAAAAAATCGAGATCAGCCCCTTTGTCAGCACCCATTACATGGTTAATATACATACTCACATAGCCTCTTTCAGCTGCAGGTTTTGGTTGTGTCCATGTGGCCCTTCTTTTTTCTAATTCTTCATCACTTACATGCAGGTGTAGTTTTCGCTGTGTTACGTCCAGCTCAATCATGTCACCATTTTGCACCAATGCTAAATTGCCGCCAATAGCCGATTCTGGCGATACATGCAGCACTGCTGTACCATAAGCAGTACCACTCATTCTTCCATCACTGATGCGTACCATATCTTTAATGCCCTTCTCTAATATTTTTTTAGGTAAAGCCATGTTGCCTACTTCAGGCATACCCGGGTAACCGACAGGACCCACATATTTTAATACCATTACACAGTTCTGGTCAATATCGAGCCCCGGGTCATCAATCCTTGCATTATAGTCTTCAATGCTTTCAAACACTACTGCACGACCTTTATGTTTCATAAGGGCAGGTGTGGCTGCCGATGGTTTTATGACAGCACCATTCAAAGCCAAATTTCCTTTTACAACCACACAACCAGCTTCAGGTATTAAAGGTTTATTGTAAGTGGCAATCACATCATCATTAAAGCATTCTGTATTACCGTTGATATTTTCATGGTGATTTTTACTGGTAACAGTCACCACATTTTTATGCAATTTGTTTTTAAGTTCATGTAATATAACAGGCAGACCACCTGCATAGTAAAAATCTTCCATCAGGTATTTGCCTGAAGGCATCAGGTTCAGTAAAAGAGGGATTTTACTTCCGATCGAATCAAAATCATCCAGTGTTAATTCAATGCCGATCCTCCCGGCAATAGCCGTAAGATGAATAATAAAATTGGAGGAACCACCAACAGCTGCATTGACCATGATAGCATTTTCGAAAGCTTCCCTTATCAGTATTTTATCAATGGTCAGGTTTTCATTTACCATTTCCACAATTCGTCTACCGCTTAACTGGGCCATCTGTTTTTTTCTGCTATCAGCAGCGGGTATGGCTGAAGCGCCACTTAATGTCAATCCCAGCGATTCTACCATACAAGCCATCGTGGAAGCTGTACCCATCGTCATGCAATGCCCGATGCTTCTACTCATACAACTTTCGGCAAACTCACACTCTTCCTGTGTCATCTTGCCGGTCTTCATATCTTCATCAAATTTCCACACATGTGTACCACTGCCGATCGTCTGACCTTTGTATCGTCCATTCAGCATTGGTCCCCCGGGTACCACAATAGTAGGCAGGCCAACACTGGCGGCACCCATCACAGTGGATGGAGTAGTTTTATCACAACCAGTCAATAACACCACTCCATCAATCGGGTTTCCACGGATGGATTCTTCCGCATCCATACTGGCAAGGTTGCGGAATAACATGGCGGTCGGTTTCAATAAAGTTTCACCCAGGCTCATGATTGGAAATTCCAACGGGAAACCTCCGGCTTCCAATACGCCACGTTTCACCATTTCTGCATGGTCACGGAAATGGGCATTGCAGGGTGTCAGTTCGCTGAATGTATTGCAAATACCAATTACCGGTCTGCCATCAAACATATCGGTTGGCATGCCCTGGTTCTTCATCCAGCTGCGGTAAATGATTCCATCTTTGTTTTTTTTGCCAAACCAATCCTGGCTTCGTAGTTTACCCCCGGTCCCTGAAAGGGAGGTATTGTTTTTTTCTTGTTTCATGAAAATTGGAATTATTATTTTATTTCTATTTTTTTGCCTGTCCGCATTGCCTCATAAACTGCCTGTAAATAGTTTACATCCCTTTTGCCCATTTCTCCGGGAACAATGCTCTTTTTGTTATTCCTGATCGCCATTGCAATTCCATCCATTTGTTTTGCCTGCTGGTTGATGTGCGGGAAGTTCATTACACCTGCTGGGGTGCTTCCCCGTTGCCCTGTATAATTGTATGCAGAAGTTAATTCAAACACGCCTTGTTCTGCTTCTGCATGTAAAAAATTATGTGAATCGTTATAGCTCGTTTTACCTTCGGCAATTAATCCATTTGGAAATTCAAATTGCCAGGTAAGCGATTGTTCCACTTCTTTAAACCGTTCAAAATCGGTTTTCGTTCCTTCCTGTGCAGTAACTGCAATTGGTAACATACCTGTTGTATAGCACATGCCCTGTATTACATAAATACCCAGATCCATCAACGGGCCACCTCCAGCATATTTTTGTGTGAGTCGCCATTGTGACGGGCGGGCCACAAAACCAAAGCCACCTCCAAGTTTTTTTATTTCACCATAAATCTTTTTTGTACCGCAACGCACCATTTCTAAATTGTATGGCTCAAAGTGCAGGCGATAGCCAATACTTAAATGCACATTTGCTTTATTACAGGCAGCGATCATGCGGTCGCAATCTTCAACAGTAATTGCCATTGGTTTTTCGCAGATCACATGCTTGCCTGCTCCTGCAGCACGGATGGTGTATTCTGCATGCATGTTATTGGGCAGCACTACATAAATAATATCAATATCGGGATTGTCTTTTATGGAATCATAGTTATCGTAGTTATAAATATTTTTATCCGGGATGTTGTACTTTTCTTTCCATACCGGTATTTTAGATGGGGTGCCTGTTACAATACCTGCGAGGTAGCAATGCTCAGTTTGCTGCAGGGCTGGTGCTAACTGGCCGCCGGCGTATCCACCAAGTCCTACTAATGCTATTCCGAGTTTTGCCTTTTTACTTTGCATGGTTTGTTGTTTTGATGATTCATTGTCACAATTTGCAGCAGCAGAAAGGAAAGGAATACCCAGCCCTGCCATTCCAAGGTTATAAATAAATTTTCTCCTTGATCTTTTTTGCATATAGTCCATAACCAGGATTTTAATTTTTAATTCCGGATAGCTGTTGCCTGATATATCCGGCCACTTCGACTATCGGGGCTGTCTAGGTCCCGTTTTTTGGTTGATATACAACAACCGTTGCCGGAATACTGCTACTGATACTGATACATCCAGGCTATTACCTCCACCCACACCATGAAAAAGGAGTACAAGCAGAGAATCGATCTGTATGACTTTTTCAACCCATGCTTTCATCTCTTCAAAGCTGTGGTAATAGGGTTGTTCAGATTGAGCAATGGCACATATAATAAGTAACAAGGGAGACAAAAAAAATATTATTTTTTTCATTGTTTATTGATCTGTTCTGAAAGGAGAGGCAGGTAAGCCTTCTTTGTTATACAAATTTGGATTTACCGGGTTGTCGGCCCATGCATATCTTACATATACAGGGTCTTTTATCTCCTCATTCCACACAATAATTTTATCGCCTTCAATTTTTGCTTTTGCCCAAAAAAATTTTTTATCTGCGCCGGCGATCGCAAATTCACTTAATTCTTCACCGTCATTGGAAGTCAGTCCACTGCCGGTATTTTTAAATGTGATGATGATTTTATTACTTTCAATTTTTGATGATTCGAATAGAGGGCCTGAATAAACTATATTTTCCCCGTATGCAATTTTTTCCGCCAACAGGGCTAATCTTTCCCCAACATCTTTTTTATTATCCGGGTGGATGTCGTTCCATTCACCCAGGTCAATAGTGACTGCCATGCCTGTATTGGGTACCGATAAAGATTTTAATTGTGATTCCCGCAGCGTTGCCCACTGACTTTCAGCAGGCAGATAATTATAATCCATAAAGCCGGGCAGTTGTGCATATAAAAAAGGGAGCTCTCCCTGTTTCCATTTATTCCGCCAATCAATAATTTGTGCCGGCTGGAGTTTAGCATACTCTTCTGGCCTTCCTGCGTTACTTTCACCCTGGTACCAAAGAAAACCTTTGATTGTGAAATTGGTTACCGGAGATATCATGGCATTGTATAATGCTGCTGGCTGATTTTGTGCAGCAATGCCGCCGCCACCTGCATTGCTGCGGGGAATAAATACTTCACCCACTTTATATTGCCAGTAACCTTTCAGATCTATAGTATCATTACCCGCAAACAAATAGTAAGGTTTATCCGGAACAAATCCTCCTTTACCGAATGTATTGATCACTTTTACAACCACCAGGTTTTTACCAGTTTTCAGCAGATCATCAGGAACAGTATATCTTCTCTGGGGGTATTGATAAGTAGTAGCACCGACTTGTTTCCCATTGATAAATAAGATATCAGCATCGACAATTCTTCCCAGGAAAACTTTTGCCGGTTTACCGGTCATTGATTCGGGCACATCAATTTCTTTTCTGTACCAAACAACGCCATTGAGATCTTTAATACCCTGATCTTCCCAATAACCGGGTATTGCAATATTGCGCCAACCTTTGGGTATATAAGAAAGCTCATACCATTTTGTTTTTCCCGATAATCCCATATCTGATTGCTGCCTGGATGTGTTGACCTGGGGGCGATTCTTTTGTGCACTGATATAGGCTGTGTCCTTATTTTTCTGAATGGTGGCGGTTAATGTCGAAAAGTCCTTTAATCCTTGTTCACTGGTCCATGATTCAATGGGTGTACCACCCACACTGGCATTGATGATACCAATGGGTACTTTATATCTTTCAAAAAGTTTTTTAGCAAAAAAGTAAGCAACGGCTGAAAAAGGCCGTAAATCTTCCCCCACGGCGGGTTTCCAACTTCCGGCAGGTAAATCATTTTGCGGGCCTTTTAAATTGGAAAGGGTAGGGATCAAAAATTGCCGTATCTGCGGATAATTGGCTTCTGCAATTTCTTTTGCATAGGTAACATCATGAATATTCATCTGGTGTACCATATTAGACTGACCACTGCAAAACCAAACATCACCAAAAAGTATCTCTTTCAACGTAATCTTGTTT
This sequence comes from Chitinophagaceae bacterium, assembly GCA_016719165.1. Taxonomy (GTDB): domain Bacteria; phylum Bacteroidota; class Bacteroidia; order Chitinophagales; family Chitinophagaceae; genus JJ008. The sequence continues at coordinate 134,465 of JADKAJ010000005.1, forward strand.
TTGCCAGTGATTATTATTGTATGTGGCCCACCGGCATTGGTAGCCGGTAATACTACCCGCCATTTGCCCGAATCATCAGCTTTAGTTTTATAGGATTTATTGTTGAATTTTACAATCACTTTTTCATTTGCAGTAGCCCAACCCCAGACATTTACTTTTGAGTCCCGCTGCAATACCATACTGTCGCTGATAAGCTTTGGAAGTTTTACCTGAGCCGCTGTACTAAAGGCAGTCAGCCAAAGTAACATGATAGTTGGAAAGATTTTCATACCTGTATTTTTTGAATAGCCCGATGACTAATTCGTTCTAAATTCTTAAAGGATCATTTGTAAACCGCTTCATTCCATCTTAACTCATTCTTGAACTGGTAGAGGTTCGTTTGTTGATCAATTTTTACATACTCTATACCTGCCATCGCAGCAAAATCCTCAATGATTTCAGCGCTTAGATTCTGACTGTAACAAGTATGGTGTGCACCGCCAGCTAATATCCAGGCCGTGCAGCCTGTTTGCATATCGGGATGAGGTTTCCAAAGTACCCTTGCTACAGGCAATTCAGGCAGCTCATATTTTGGCTTTACTGCCTCCACCGTATTAACCACTAACCGAAAACGGTTTCCCATATCTATTAGTGATGCATTCAGTGCTGGACCGGCCCCGACATTGAATACCAACCGCACCGGATCAGCTTTACCACCAATACCTAATGGATGAATTTCGCAGGATGGTTTTGATACAGCAATACTGGGACATATTTCCAGCATATGACTGCCCAACACCATTTCATTGCCCGGTTCAAAATGATAAGTATAGTCTTCCATAAATGAATTACCACCCGGCAGGCCAGTACCCATTACTTTCATAGCCCTTACCAATGCTACTGTTTTCCAGTCACCTTCACCTGCAAAACCATAACCATCCTGCATCAGGCGCTGAGCAGCTATACCAGGCAGTTGTACCAGGCCGTGCAGGTCTTCAAACGTATCAGTAAAACCTTTAAAATTCCCTGTCTCTAAAAATTTTCTTATCCCGAGTTCAATCTTTGCTGCATCCCGTAGCGCACCATGTTTTGGATTTCCTTTTTTTAATGCCGGTATCATTTTATAGAGTGCAGTATATTCCTCACACAGCTTTGTAACGGATGTTTCCCTTACTGATTGGATAAATCCTGCCAGGTCACCGATGCCATGAGTGTTCACACTATAACCGAATTGTAATTCCGCTTCCACTTTATCGCCATCAGTAACAGCTACATAACGCATGTTATCGCCAAAGCGAACAAACTTTGCACCCTGCCAGTCATTCCATCCCAATGCAGCCCTGGTCCATCCTGCAATTTGGTGTACCACTTCTTTATTTTGCCAATGACCTGTTATCACTTTACGGTTCATCCGCATACGGGTCATCATAAAACCAAATTCCCTGTCACCATGAGCACTTTGGTTCAGGTTCATAAAATCCATATCTATTTCTCCCCAGGGAATATCCCTGTTGAATTGTGTGTGCAGGTGCAATAAAGGTTTTTGCAGGATCTTCAGACCATTGATCCACATTTTTGCAGGCGAAAATGTGTGCATCCAGGTAATGATACCAATACAATTTTTATTGTGATTCGCATCTAAGCATAGATTATAAATCTCTTCTGTTGATTTCAGCACATCTTTGAAGACAACTTTTACAGGAATTTCTTCCTCATTGTTTAAATGTTTTGAAACAATAGCAGAGTGTTGTGCCACCTGTTTCAATGTCTCGGGACCGTATAAATGCTGGCTGCCTGTGGCAAACCATACTTCCAGCATTTTTATGTGGATGCTTTTATTCATAATATGCTTATTTAATTTTTCCGCTAAATATCTCAATATCCTGTACCCGGTAAGGGAACCAAATGGTCATTTCACCAACGCCCCTGTTTGCCCAGCTGTAATAGGGAATGGCTGTCATTGTTCGTTTGCTTGTACTGATATTTTCGTTTTCACTGATTGTGACCACCGGGACTTCTGTTTTGATGGTCATAATACCATTCAGCAGGTCAGGCCTGTATTCAGTAATAAATTTTGAATCCCGGGGAAGTATGATGTTTCCGGCTTTACCTTTATTATCTGCCCATTCTGCACAGTATATTATTGGTCCCCGCTGCAGGGCGACTTTTCCCTGGTTGTCTTTCACACTGTCAATACAAACGACCCTTTTTACTTCCATAGGGAATTCCACAGTTACCTTGTCATTATTTTTCCAGGTGTGACTTATCACCGCATAGCCATTTTTTATTTCATACGCTACAGGTATACTATTTATTTTTATACCAGGGTTTGATACAGCATTATTTTCAAACCGGTACAGATCAGAAGGTACAACAGTGTTTACTGCCCAACCAGGAATTCGAATGCACAGGTTGAATGTATTTGGTTTTTTGGTTTTGATACTTAATGAAAGAGCTCCATCCCAGGGGTAATTATTTTCCTGGATGATTTCAATGGGCTGTTGATGCATTAAAAGGCTTGCTGTACTGCTGATGAAGAGGTTTACAAACAGCTCATTTTCTTTTTGGGCATAGGCATATCCCGGTACCGCAGGAATAAACCGGCAGATATTGGTAGGACAGCAGCTGCATTCAAACCATCCTGCTCTTTCCCGTTCAAGGTCTTTATGAGAGAAATGGTCTTTCACCTCCATGGCATTGGTGTAGAAAAAGGATTTCCCATCTAGTCCTACACCAGATAGTAAACCATTGTACAGGCTCCTTTCCAGCACATCAATGTATTTTGAATCACCATGCAAAAGAAACATCCTGTAATTCCAGTATACATTAGCTATCGCGGCGCAAGTTTCATTGTAAGCTGTACTGTTTGGCAATTCATAATTGGCGCCAAAACGTTCTCCATCACCAATGGCGCCTATGCCACCCTGTACATAAATTTTTTTCGTTACAACATTCTGCCATATTTTATCTATAGCTTTTCTCAGGCTGTCATCATCAGTCAGTGCAGCAATATCAGCCACCGCTGCATATAAATACCCGGCTCTAACAGCATGACCAACGGCTTCATCCTGTTCTACCACCCGTTTGTCATCCTGCCAGTAAGCGCCATTTTTCCAGACATCTTTACTTTTTGCATCATATCCTTTGTAAAGACCTCTCGCATAAATAAAGAATCGGGCGGTGTTCAGGTACTCCTGCTTTCCGGTTATCCTGAATAATTTTACAAGGCCCATTTCTATCACTTCATGTCCGGGCGCCACTATTCTTTTGCCGGGGCCAAAAACAGAACATACCAGGTCAGCATTGCGCAACGCAATATCCAATAACGATCTTTTACCGGTTGCCTGGTAATGTGCAGCAGCAGCTTCGTATAAATGCCCGGCGTTGTATAATTCATGGCTCAGTTCTCTTTCTTTTTCCCAACGATCTTTTCCCACCCAGCTACCTACATTAAGCGGGTCGATAGTCCTTGCTGTATATAAATAGCCATCCGGCTCCTGTGCATTTTTAATCAGGATGATCAGCGAGTCTATATATGCATCCATCTTTTTATCGGGATAAGTTGCCAGTGAAAAAGAGGCTCCTTCGATCGTTTTATATATATCCGTATCATCGAAAGGGTACCTTGTGCAAAATTTCCCTTTTTTTTCAGCAGCCATAAGAAAGTTCCTGACACGGCCAGTATTTTCACAGCGCTGAAAAGAAGCAGGAATCGTTATTGTACGGTTCGTTTCAATACGTGGAAGCCAGAACTTGTCGGTAAGTTTAACCCTGGTAAAATTGATTTCTTTTATTGCATAATCTTTTTGCTGGGCTATGCAATGAACGGAGATAATTGATAGTATGGCAAGTAAGGATCTTTTCATTTCTTATTCATACATTATTTTAGGGAAAATTTATAGACTGTTGTTTGCTGATATTTTTCACCCGGCTTTAAAATCGTATTTGGGAATGAAGGTTGGTTAGGGCTGTCCGGGAAATGTTGTGTTTCCAGGCAAAGCCCCGCATGTTTCATATACTTTTGTCCGTGTCGGGTGTATTGCAATGTGCCATTCAAAAAATTCCCGCTGTAAAACTGAATACCGGGCTCAGTGGTGAATACCTCCATCAATCTTCCGCTGCCGGGATGATACAATGAACCGGCAAATTCCAACGCATTACTTTTTTTATTGAGTACCCAGTTATGGTCATAACCACCTTTTACTGCTGCAATTTCTTTTCCGATCTGTTTTGCTGAAGTAAAGTCCATTGGCGTACCTTTTACATCAGGCAATATCCCGGTTGGTATCAGTGCATCATTTACTTCAGTGAATTTAGCTGCATTTAGCACTAATAAATGATTGAGTATTGTGGAGTCAGTCCCTGCAGATAAATTGAAATAACAATGATTGGTCAGGTTTACAGGAGTTGGTTTATCGGTAATGGCTGAATAGTCTATTTTAAGTTCATTGGCGGAAGTTAGCGTATAAATCACTTCCGTGGTCAATGTACCCGGATATCCTTCTTCGTTATCTTTACTTATATAAGTTAATTTAATACTGCTGTCACCGGGTTGTTTATCTGCTTTCCAGTATACTTTATCAAACCCCTTATTTCCGCCATGCAATGAATTGGAACCATCGTTGGCGGCCAGTGTATATGTTTTCCCTTCCAGGATAAATTTGGCATTCGCAATACGGTTACCAAATCTTCCCACCAGGCAACCGAAATAAGGATTTTCTTTTTGCAAATAACCGTTCAGTGACTTATAGCCAAGTATTACATCACCGGTTTTTCCCTCCTTATCCTTTGTTTTGATACTGGTGACTGTACCTCCATAGTTTATTATGCTTACCTGCATTTTTCCGGTATTGGTTAATGTATATTCAATGATCGTATCAGTACCCATTGTGCCGAAAAACTTTTCTGATAATCTTTTTTCAGCCGAAGCAGGAGCAACAGGGTTATCGTTTTTTTTGCTCTTACAGGAAGACACTGTAAATAAAAGCACTGAAACAAGAATGATGAAAAATGAACGCATTTTAAATCTTTATTTAGAAGTTATTTTACTGTCCGTAATAAGAATCCGGGCCGTGTTTTCTTTCAAAATGTTTTTTTATCAATGCCTCCTTTAAACGAGTGGCTTGAGGATTCACCTGCTCTGTCAAGGTTGCCATTTTTGCAATGTATTCCAGTACGGCACTATTGTGCACAGCCTTTGCTGCATTTTTTCCCCACGTAAATGGGGCGTGGCTACCTACCAGTATCATTTCAGTTTCTTCATAGTTGTAACCATTTTCTTTAAAACAGTGAATGATCTGCATACCGGTTGCATATTCATAATTATCTTTTATTGCTTCATTACTCATTGGTGGCGTACAGGGAATATTTTCGGTAGTGTAATCAGCATGTGTGGTTCCGTATAGCGGAATGCTGCGAAGTGCCTGTGCCCATGCAGAAGCATAAATGGAATGTGTGTGTGCTATACCGCCAATATTCTCCCATTGTTTATACAGTACCGCATGGGTCAGCGTATCGGAAGAGGGGCGAAGAGCCCCTTCCACTTTCTTACCTTCAAAATCTACAATTACCATTTTGTCTGGTGACAGTTTTTCATAAGGCATGCCGCTAGGTTTGATGGCAAATACACCGAGTGATCTGTCAGCAGCACTTACATTACCAAATGTAAATAACACCAATCCTAATCCGGGCAATTGACAGTTGGCTTCAAAAGCCTCCTGTTTGATATGTTCATATTTATTCATAATAAATAACTTCCTGCTCAGTTCTTATTTATTGTCTGACTTCAATTCTGTTCCCAAGGTCCCGGTACATTTTATACCTGGTTTCATAATATCCGGTTTTTTCTTTTTCAGGATAATAGGTTTTTTCAAAGCCATGTCCCATTGCTTCCATGGCAAATTCTACTTTTTTATAAATACCGGCTGCCGTTGCTGCAAACATGGCTGCACCCCCGGCACAGGTTTGTTCGCTCCGATGTATGCGTATGGGCATATTGAGCACATTGGTCATTACCTGCATTACATAATTTGATTTTTTGGCTACTCCTCCCAATGCAATGATGCCCTTTACCGGAATACCTTCACCGGTAAATCGATCTACGATTGCTTTACTTCCAAAACAGGTTGCTTCTACCAGTGCTTTGAATATTCTCGGTGCATCGCTGCCCAGATTGATATTGGTTAAAGCACCTTTCAATAACTGGTTGGCATCAGGAGTACGACGCCCATTCATCCAGTCCAGTGCCAGTTCATCTGCTTCATTCAATGGCAATACAGCAGCTGCATCGGCCAGCTTTGCAATAATGCTATCAGTTATTTCCTGTTGTTGTTTTTCATCATTGATAAAAATATTAACAGGCCAGGCAATAAGTTCTTTAAACCAAGCATATACATCTCCAAATGCACTTTGACCAGCTTCAATACCTACCATACCGGGGATGATGGAGCCATTCACTTGTCCGCAAATACCCCTTACCAGCGTATCTTTTACTTCATGAACCGGGGCAACCAGCATATCGCAGGTGGAGGTACCCATTACTTTACTCAGGTAATATGGTTCAATTTGTCCGCCCACAGCTCCCATATGACAATCAAAAGCACCAATTCCTATAACTACATCTTCAGGCAAGCCCAACCTTTCACTCCATTCTTTACTGATTGACCCAGCCGGCTGGTCTGCTGTATATGTATGCAGGAAAGAGCTTTTTGTAAATCCTTTCAGCAAAGGATCAAGTGAAATAAAGAATTCTTCAGGTGGTATTCCACCAAATTCTTCTGCCCACAGGGCTTTATGCCCGGCACTGCATATTCCTCTTTTTAATTTTGATGCATCATTACCACCGGTCAGCAAAAAAGGTATCCAGTCGCAATGTTCCACAAACGAATAGGTATTTTTTCTCACGGATTCATCTTCCCGGAGCAGGTGAAGTAATTTAGCCCAATACCATTCTGATGAATAAATACCGCCTACGTACTTCAAGTAGTTAACCGGAAACTTTTCAGCATGCCTGTTAAGTTCGTCCGCTTCTTTGTTCGCAGTATGATCTTTCCACAATACAAACATGGCGTTGGGGTTTTCCTCCAGGCCGCTCAGCATGGCAAGCGGGACCCCTTGCTTATTTACTGCGACAGGGGTTGATCCGGTAGTGTCTACCGAGATTCCCTTTACCAGCAGTGAGATGGATGATCCCGCTTCTTTCAAACAGTGCTTAATAGTTGCTTCCAGGCCCTCCAGGTAATCCAACGGATGCTGCCTGAACTGGCTGGCTGAAGCATTACAATATTTTCCTTCTTTCCACCTGGGATAGTAAAAAACAGAAGTGGCTATCTCTTGTCCGTTTCCTGCATCGAGCAGTGCTGCCCTGACAGAGTCGGTACCATAATCAATTCCTATTACATATTTTTTTTGAAGCATTATACTCTCATTATTTTTTCAAACAACCCATTTGTATAATCCTGGGCAAAACAAATAATATTATTACCGGTAAATTCTTCTTCCTTGTGCATAGTTGTTATTACGACCGATCGCATGCCTGCTCTTTCGGCTGCTTCGGCCCCCTTGGGAGCATCTTCAAATACAATGCATTCATCGGGTCGTACACCCAGTAATTCGGCGCATTTAAGAAATGTTTGCGGGTTGGGTTTACTTTCCTCTACATCATCTGCACTGATAATTACATTAAAATAGTCGTGTAAGTGCAGGCCATCCAACACAAAGTCGACATTGAATCTTATAGCTGCTGTCCCGATCGCCATCTTTATATCTTGTTGTTTGGCTTTTTCGAGAAAATCATCAAGCCCGTTAATGAGTTTTAAAAAAGGCCTGAAAGCTTCCTGGTATTTTTTTTCTTTATTCAGGCTCATCGTATTTTTTTCATCATCAGAAAACCTGCCCGGTATTACCCTTTCAATTACTTCTGCATTTTTCCCATAACACTGCATTTTGGTTTCATGCATAGAAATAGTTACTCCGAGCCGGTTAAAAATATCATGCCAGGCCCTGATATGATAGTTCATATCATCGATCATAGTGCCGTTTAAATCAAATAAGAATGCCCTGGTATTTTTCAAGTGTCTGGTTATTTATCGGGTTTTTAATTTTTTATACATTTTTATTGAATATTACGGTACCAGTTTTGTCTCTGCGGTAAAACCAAGTTCCTGATTTTCTTTCTGTTTTCAGGAAGTATAAGCTATGCCTGGTAATGTATTATTTCCTTTTTCATTTTAAGTCAAGCACCACTACACTGAACGGCGGTATATTTAAACTCAGTTTTGAACCTTTTAATTGTGCCCCATTGAATACACCCGGAACAATTTTATTAGGGTTATCAAAGCTGTTATAATTCTGCAGTTTGTCCGATGTCAGAATTCTTCCGCTGACTGTTTTATAATTTGCTCCATTGACAGTAATACTTAGTGTTTGTGTTTTGGCCGCATCAATATTTACCAGTGAAATATGCGTTACACCATTTTTATCTTTTGAAGCTGATGCAGAAATAGCGTTTAAAGTATCATTTCCAAGAATATATTTATTGCTATTGACTTCAACCGGCAGGTGGAGTGCATCCTGGTGTACATTGTACATCTCCATCACATGATAAGTTGGTGTAAGTATTAGTTTTTCTTCTTTGGTCAATATTACAGCCTGCAATACATTAACGATTTGTGCCAGGTTCGCCATCTTTACCCTGTCGCAGTGGTTATTGAAAATATTTAAACTGATTCCGGCGATCATTGCATCCCGCATGGTATTTTGCTGGTAAAGAAATGCTTTATTGGTTCCGGGTTCCACATCATACCAGCCTCCCCATTCGTCCACAATCAGTGCAATCTTTTTTTCCGGATCGTACTTGTCCATCACTTCGCTGTTACCGGCGACCATTTTTTCCATACGCCAGGCTTGTTTCATCGTTGAGAAATATTCATTTTCTGTATACCCGGTCGCTGATCCTTTTTTATCCCAGTTGATAACAGAATAATGGTGAATAGAAACCCCATCAAGCATTTTAAGCGGGATATCCCTCATTAATGCTTCTGTCCATTTAAAATCTTCCCATCCCGGGCCAACTGCTATCCGGAACAATCCTTCCGAATTTCCGTAGCTGGTCATGAATGTCGCATATTTTTTATACTGGTTAATGTAATAATCAACAGTCATATGTCCGCCACAGTCCCATGATTCATTGCCTACTCCCCAGTATTTTACCCCCCAGGGATTTGTCCTGCCGTTTTTCTGACGCCAATCCGTAAGATCGCTGGCACTATTGGCATGATTTACATATTGCACCCATTCAGCTGCTTCCTGAACGGTACCACTTCCCATATTGACAGCAAGGTAAGGTTCAGCACCGATCATTTCACAAAGTTGTAAGAACTCATGGGTGCCAAAACTGTTGTCTTCTCTTACGTTGCCCCATGCTACATTTTCAATATGCCTTCGTTTTTCTTTTGGTCCTATACCTTCTTTCCAGTGATAATTATCGGCAAAACAGCCACCCGGCCAGCGCAGTACGGTTGCTTTTAGTTTTTTTAATGCATTCACAACATCAAGCCGGATACCATTTTGATGGACAATTTTTTTATTGTCTTCACCTACATACAGTCCTCCATATACACAACTGCCCAGGTGCTCAGCGAAATGGCCGTAGATATTTTTATTGATAGTGTCTTTCCCTTTATCTGCATTCAATACAATTTCATTTTGCGCCATTAACAGATGTGTACTGAATACGCCGGTTAGTAGAAATAAGATTCTCATAAAATTGAAATATTTGCAGTTATTACATTACTGGTAGTTTTATTCTTTACACCGGGTTGCCCCCCGCCAACACTCACCTGAATGGTGCCTTTAGGCTGATACATCTTTCCATTACTATTCACCAATAATAGCTGTTCTGGAGTCAGCTCCAATCTTATCGTTCTGCTCTCCCCGCTTTTTAAAAATATTCGTTGAAAACCTTTTAATGCTTTCAGCGGTGCAAGATTTGTTTTATTCTGATGTGCCAAATACAACTGCACTACTTCTTCGCCATCCTTTTTTCCGCTATTGGTAACCCGTACTGAAACCGTTATATTTTTCCCGGTTTTAACAGAAGCCGGAACGTTCAGCCTGTCATATTTAAAACTACTATAACTTAGTCCATACCCAAAAGGATATAACGCTTCGCCTTTGAAATAACGATAAGTTCTTCCGGACATATCGTAGCTCATGAAAGAAGGGAGGTCACTGTCACTCTTATAAAAAGTAACCGGTAAACGGCCAGCGGGGTTATAGTCTCCAAATAATACATCAGCGATAGCTGTTCCGGCACTTTGTCCACCGTACCAGGCATTGACAATGGCAGGAATATTTTCGCTTTCCCATGGAGTTGCGATAGCACTGCCTGTCATCATCACAAATACTACTGGTTTACCGGTAGCTTTCAGTGCTTTCATCAGTTCAGTTTGTACAGCAGGAAGTAAAATACTGCTTCTGTCACCACCATTAAAACCAGGTGCATTGACAGGCATTTCTTCACCTTCCAGTTGCGGAGAGATACCTCCAACAAATATGATGGCATCTGCTTCTTTTACCTGGCCGGCTACGGCAGTAAAATCTGTACGGACGAAATTGCCTGTCTTTAATGATACGCTGGCATTATCATCGCCCTGCCAGTATTCCAATACAAGGTTGTATACAGAATCTTTTTTTGCATCAAGCCTGAATGTTTTTGCCCCCCATCGGTTACGCAACCAGGCATTGAGTACTTCTATGCCATTTATGATTAATCTATATCCATCATCTGCGTCCACTTCAAATGTAACATTCCCATCAGCGATCGCCTTGAAGTTGGTCGTATACCTTGCTGAAAAATTAGTAGCTTTTAAACTTCCTGCTATGATATCTCCCCGCTGCCATAAATGATCAACAGCAGCTTCATGGGCTACCGCTATGGGAGCACCTTTTATTTCACGGTTATCAAAGTATTCTGCTTTGAATCCCTGTTTGCCCTCCCAGGTATATTGATTGCTTAGGTCCGTATATACTAATAAGGTGTCATTGGTCAGGTTAATAGCTTTCTGATAAATGATTTCTACGTCTTTACCCAACTTTTCCCGGATGCCCTCCAGCACCGTTGTAACTTTTGAGGGAATACCATTGTAATTTCCCAGTACTGCAATCCGGTTGTCGGCATTCGGGCCCAGTATAGCAATCTTCTTTATAGTCTTTTTTAATGGTAGTGTATTATACTGATTCCGTAGTAAAACGATAGATTGCCGGGCCATCTTTAGAGCATGTGCTTTATGGGTTGCACTCTCCAAAACGGAAGAAGTTGTTTGTGCATATTTCACCATTGATACCGGGTCGAACATGCCCAGGCGATAGCGGATCATAAATAATCGGTTCAGTGAAATATTGAGTTGTTCTTCTTTGATCAAACCATTTTTCACAGCTTCTGTGAGTGTTTTATAAACTGTCTGGCCACATTCCACATCTGTGCCATGAACCACTGCGTCTACGGCTGCTACCGTGGCGTCTTTATGTGTTTTATGATAACGAAAGAAATCATCTATGGCCCAGCAGTCGGAAGTGACATATCCATTAAATTTCCATTGTGTGCGGAGAATATTATTCATCAACAGGTCGTTTGCACAACAGGGTTGGGTATTCACTGCATTATAAGCACACATCACGCCGGCTACCTGAGCATCAACGACCAGTTCTTTGAATGCAGGTAAGTAAGTGTCCCATAAATCATACGCCGTTGGATTGAAGTTGTCGGAGTGTCTTGACGGTTCAGGACCGCTATGCACTGCGAAATGTTTGGCACAGGCTGCAGCTTTAAGGTATTTTGGATCTTCACCCTGCAATCCTCTTACAAAAGCTTTTGCCAGCATTGCCGTCAGAAAAGGGTCTTCACCATAAGTTTCCTGGCCGCGGCCCCAGCGGGGATCACGGAAAATATTGATATTGGGTGTCCAGTAAGTAAGTCCCAGATATCTCTCATTTGTTCTGCCGAGTTCAATTGCTTTATTGTGAATGGCTCTTCCCTCCAACGCAGAATAATCAGCCATTTGGTATAATGAATTGGTATCCCATGTTGCTGCCATCCCAATGGCCTGCGGGAATACAGTAGTGCGAAATGGAGTTCTTGCTACGCCATGCAATACTTCATTCCACCAGTCATAAGCGGGGATACCAAGTCGTGGAATAGCTGGTGTGGCATTCAACATTTGGGCAACTTTTTCATCGAGTGTTAAACGATTGACCACATCATTTACCCGTTGTTCAAAAGGTAATGATGGATTCCACATAGGATAAGAAGTATAGTCCTGTGCGGAAAGATTACTTGTCAGGAAAACGATTACGATTGAACGAATTATTTTCATACGCTTTAGTTAATAAATAAAAACTTTTTACATCACTCCGTGGCCGGAGTAATTTAAATACTTAGGCCCGTACATGTTCAATGGGACGGTAATTGCTCTATTTAGTTCACAGGTAAGGATTAATAACCTGAATCCTTCCATCTTTGTCGTAAGTCAATTCAGTTACTTTAACAGATCTCAGGTGCGTAATGCCTTTTGATAAGCTGGAATCATGATAAAATAAGTACCATTTGCCATTGAATTCACAAATGGAATGATGGGATGTCCACCCAACAACTGGTTCTAAAACTCTTCCTGCATACCGGAATGGGCCGTATGGATTATTGCCAATGGCATAACATAGGAAATGAGTATCACCGGTGGAGTAGGAGAAGTAATATTTGCCGTTATACTTATGCATCCAGCTGGCTTCAAAGAATCTTCTGTTAGTATCTCCCTGCAAAAGGGGTTGATTATTTTCATCGAGTATGACTAAGTCTCTCGGTGCTTCCGCAAATTCTAATAAGTTACTTGCCATTTTTGCAACTTTGGGGCATAATGCCGGTTCGTTAGCTTCCGGCAAAAATGCAAATGGACTTTCTGGTTGTTCAAACTGAAAAATTCCGGTTCTCCATCGCTGTAACTGGCCGCCCCAGATACCGCCGAAGTACATATAATAACTACCGTCATCATCTTTGAATACGGCAGGGTCTATAGAAAAACTGTCTTTAATAGCTTCAGCCTGTGGAGTAAAAGGGCCAACTGGAGAGTCACTGATTGCAACGCCAATACGGAAAATGCCATCGTATCCTTTTGCAGGAAAGAATAAATAATAAGTGCCATCTTTTTCTGTGGCATCAGGTGCCCACATTTGCTTTTCTGCCCATAGCACATCTTTAACATGAAGTGCCAAACCATTATCAACTGCTTCGCCTTGCGGAGTGTCCATAGAAATTACATGATAATCTTCCATGGCAAAATGGCTACCCAGGTCATCAAATGCATCACCAGCATCTATATCGTGTGAGGGATAAATATAAATTTTCCCATTAAACACATGTGCAGAAGGGTCGGCAATGTAGATATGTTTTACCAATGGTTGCGATATGGCACGTTGATTCAGATTTTCAAAGTCAATATGATTAATCAGATCTTCAGGCATCGCAGTTATTTGGTTTTAATACTACAAATTAAGTTTACATAAAAAATCAGTTTCGCCTTGCTTTTAAGTCGCTTTCTATCTGCACTTCCATTTTTTTATTGATCTCATAAAAAAACAGTAGTGCTGCACCAACCAGAAAAGGGATAGCAGGAAAAATGCTTACGAGCATTTTAGTGCCTTGTATAGCCGTTTCTGTTTGTCCCGTGGTATTATTTGGTATATAGTCATATAATCCCAGCAGCCAGGTGAGTAATGAACTGCCGATAGTTAAACCAGCTTTTAATCCAATCATCATGGCGGAAAAAATGATAGCTGTTGCCCTACGGTTATTTTTCCACTCACTGAAATCAGCTACATCAGCAATCATTGCCCATAATAAGGGTATAGTGATGCCATAAAAGAATCCATGTAAGATTTGCGAGATAAACATTAGACTTACCGATTGCGGAGGGAAGAAGAAAAAGAGAACAATGAATAATGTTGATACTACTAATGCTATTCCAAAAACATCTCTTTTGCCATATTTATCAGCAAGTGGTTTTGAAAGCGTAATGCCGATGATCATACAAATAATTCCGCCTGCATTAAATAAACCCAGGCCTGCGGAAACAGGGTCTTCACCAAAAAAATTGATGCCTGCGTTGGAAAATCCGTTCAGTACTGGACTGATCAGTTTAGCGAGACTTTCCTTGTCAACATAGTTTTCAAAATAATAAACATAAGATCCGCCTTTCATGGCCAGTGTTATAAAGACCAGGAGAGTAAGTACCAGCATGATAACCCAGGGCTTATTTTTGCCAAGATCCTTCAAATCCTGTCCAAGAGTAGACTTTTGTTCCGGTTTTGGGACAATCCTTTCCTTTGTTGTCAAAAAAGTGATAATCAGCATAACGGTGCCTGTTATAGAAAGCCAGGTAAATACCTTTTCCATTCCAACAGCCATTTGTTCAGGCCTGTTACCACCACCGGCAGATTTTATTATAGCGTACATGAATACCTGTACAAAAAACTGCGCAAACATCACCGCTACAAAACGATAGGCAGACATACTGTTTCGTTCTTTCATATCGCCGGTTATTACCCCACTCAGAGCAGAATAGGGAAGGTTGTTTGCTGCATAAAGTAATAACAGCAGTGTGTAAGTAACTACTGCATAAATCATTTTTCCTTTATAGGAAAAATCGGGAGTAGTGAATGCCAATAGCGCAATAACCCCTAATGGTATTGCAGTAAATAGTATCCAGGGTCTGAATTTACCCCACCTGGATACAGTTCTGTCTGCAATTGCACCAATGATGGGGTTAAATCCAAATGCAGCAATTAGGCCAACTGTTAAGATGATGGCAGAAGCGTCATTTGCCTTGAGCCCATATATATCGGTATAGAAGTAAGCAAGGTAGGTAACAAGGGTTTGAAATACCAGGTTTGCCGCAAGGTCACCTAAGCTGTAACCTACTTTTTCAAATACCGACAATTTTTGGGATGTGCTGTTGCTCATGTTACTATTAGTTTAAAAATCAAAACCCTTTTTTGGTATTTTCAAAATCCTTTTTTGTTTCTATTACTTTGTAGAAAGCAGGTTTAGGCATGAATTGCCTGTCAAATAATAACGGGTAGTTAGTTCTGCCTCTGACGGGCCAATCATTCAGCCAGCTCTGACCATCATTCACTCCCCAGAATGTTACCCTTGTTATTTTATCCTTATGTTTTAAAAATAGATTAAACAGGGCCTGGTAATCTTTGGCTAATTGTTGTTGTACACTATCCGGCAGCCCGTTTACATATGGATTGAGTGACGGATCATTTTTCATCCGCTGGCTTATATCAGCGCCCTGGAAATTGCGGGGCAGCACTTCAATATCCAGTTCTGTAAACATCACTTTTAAACCAAGTTCGGAATATTGCAGGATACTTTCTTCAATATCTTTCAACGGGACTTTACCAACATGCCAGTGACCCTGTATACCCACACCATCAATACGAACACCCGCTGCCTGCACTTTTTTGATCAGTGTAATGCAGCCTGCCCGTTTAGCCGGTTGTTCATTGTTGTAGTCGTTGTAATAGAGCTCTGTAGCAGGTGAAGCCGCTTGTGCTAAACGAAATGCTTCGGTAACAAAATTATCTCCCAGTTTATCAAGGAAAATAGATTTACGCATCGTACCATCTTCATTCAATGCCTCGTTTACCACATCCCAGGAGAATAACTTTCCGCTGTATCGGCCGGCAACCGTGTTAATATGATCGGTGAAGAAGGTTCTGAAGGAGTCAACACTTTGGATGTTGCGGGCAAAGGCCGGCAACTGGCTATGCCAGATCAGCGTATGTCCGTTGATCTTTATATTATGCTTTTCCCCGAATGCAATCATTTTGTCAGCAAGGTCAAAATTGTAGGAGCCCCACTGCGGGTGAATGATTTCAGCCTTCATGATATTCTCCGGGGTTGCCATATTGAACTGTTGAGAAACCAGGGTCGCAGCCCTGGGATCTTTTTCTTCGATCTGCTCTGTATTTAAGGCAGTGCCGATAGCAAAATCATTTTTAAACACTTCTTTTAAAGAAGGTATTGATTGTGCGGATGAGTTTTTTTGACTGCCTGCGCAAGAGACCAGCAGTAAACTGACGCCGCATAGTGCCGGAATAAATAATCGGTTTATCATTATTTTATTTTTTCTTTTGGTACAATGTTTCAGGTGGCCCGAGATAACTTCGTTTGACGCCGCCAAAATCCAATACTATTTTTTGTAATACCACTGCCGGGCTCACCACCCAATATTTTACCGTATGCTTACCGGGTTGCAGTAGTTTATGTTTGCTTGATTTAATGATTATACTTTCTGCCACCCATTTGTTCCAGATGCCGCTGATGCTGTTCTTATCTTCTTTATTGATACTGAAAATTTGCGGTGTTTCATTATCAATTGAAATTGCATATTGCAAACCTTCTTCTGCATTGTGAAAATTTAAGGTAGGAGAGAAGTAACAATATAGTGTCACACTGTCTTCACTGTAAGTATAAATCTCATATTGAAGATGTGCTGCTTTGCCACCGGGTTTTTGTTGATTGGCCGTAACTGGAAAACTTGTGATGGCGGATCCGGTTCTGCCATGATCAGGTAAAGACTTCCAGGTGATGTCATTTGTGTTAACAGCTTTTATAAAATGGTTAGCTTCGATAGAGATATAGCCATTTTGTTCGTAGAAGATATTTTTTGCCAGGCTCTTTGGGTACAGTGCTTCTTTCCAAGATGATGTTGTATCTATTCCTGTGAGAATAGAGTCGGCAGGTACATAGTTTACAGCTGGCATTTTCTGCTTGTTTGGTTGTTGCCAATAAGTATATCCGATATGTGTCTGGCTCATCATGTGATTCCACTTGCCTTTGTTTAATTGATGGTATTCGAGTGTTATCAATGAATCATTTTCATAAAGCTGTTTCACTTTATCAGCATAGCCGTTAGCTTCTTCCCATTTATTTTTATAGGCTTCTTTGTTCAGGGCAACATGGTAATATATTTCGTTCAGGTTGGCGCAGGCTTTCACCGGGTGTAAGACCAATTGAAAGTAGGCGTCTTTAAATTCCGCAGGTAGTTGTTTATTTATTTCCTCTGCTTTTTTTAACAGGCTTTTATAGTCATTTACTACTGTGCTCCATTCATTGTAATTAAAACTATAAGTGTTTGCATCAAGAAGCTCAGGTTTTCTTCTTCCGTTATATTTTGCATATTTAGCAAGGATATCAGCAATTTCTTTGGCGTGGGTACTTCCAAATTGTGAAGCACTCCAATATTCTGCATATATCTGCAGATCATCTGCACCAATTTTTTCTGGGTTCCAGGCATAGTCTAAAAAGAAGGAGATGGGAAATTCCATGGGTTTGATATCACCAACATTCACGATCCAGATCTGTCTTGCATTATATTCCCATGCCAGGTGCATTTGTTCCCATATTCTAGGAAGCGGATTTGTATTTACCCATTTATAATTTCGGGGGCCACCTACATAATCAAAATGATAGTAAATGCCATACCCGCCTTTCCTGGGCGGATCAGTAAGTTTTGGCAATTTTCTGATGTTACCCCAGTTATCATCACATAAAAGCAGGGTGATATCATCCGGCACCCGCATACCTTTATCATAGTAGTCTTGCACTTCTTTGTATAAGGCCCAGAGTTGTGGCGTTTCGCTGGCAGGTTTTTGTGTTACTTCTTCAATGATCTGCCGTTGATCTTTTACAATTCTTTCCAGCAGGGCGGTTGCTGTTTCTCTTGACATCGGCTCATCTCCATCACCTCTCATCCCCACACTTACGATTTTTTCATTCCATGCTCTTTCCATTCCCCCTTTCCAGAATTCTTTCAGGCCTGTTTCTGTACTGTCATAGTTCCATTTGCGTCCCTTTCCATAGTATTTCCATTCTTCATGTGCCCGCATCAAAGGCTCATGATGCGATGTGCCGATCACAATTCCGTACTCATCGGCTGATTTTATATTCAAAGAATCGTCATAATAAAATGCATTACCCCACATGGCAGGCCATATATAATTCCCTTTCAGTCTCAGGATCAGTTCAAATACTTTTTCATAAAAGTGATGATTAAAGCCTCCGAATTTTTCTTTGCTCCAGTTAGAAAGAGCAGGCGCTTCGTCATTAATAAAAATGCCCCGGTATTTTACTTTAGGTAAATCGCTGTGGATAGAATTTTTCTTAATATAAACTGCTTCTTTCTTTTTTACCGGCACATCGGCCCACCAATACCAGGGTGATACACCAATTTGTTTGGACAATTCAAATACACCATACGCAGTTCCTCTTCTGTCGCTGCCTGTTATTACAAGGGCATGGGCAATACCTTTGAAAGGGTTCTCTATTGTCTGAATGCTGTAGGCTTCCCATTTCCCATTAATATGGTCCGTCTTTATCTTATTGCTTTTTATAAGTGATCGAAGAAGTGGTGAACTTTTTAAAGAACCGATTATTATGACAGTCTCAGCTTTGTCTGGTAATGAGCCGGTAAGTACCGGGATTGCTCCTGTAACTGCTTTTATATCATTTTGCAAGAACCCGGCAGCTAATTGTACGAGGGACTCATCATTGGTATCAACACATATGAACGGGTTACCAAGCATAAAGGAATTGGCAGTTGCATTTGTTTCAACAATCAGCTGACTGTTTGAAACAAAGCTTTGCATCAGCAATACCAGAGCTGTTAGTGTTCTTTTCATATAGTTAATCGTTTCAAAAACCGATGCTATTCCCCCCATCCACAGGGAGTACAACACCGGTTATATATTTCGCAGCATCACTGGCAAGGAAATAAGCTGCTTCGCCAATATCAACTGGTTGTCCCATAATGCCCATTGGTGTTCGGCTGAATACTTTTGCTTTTCTTTCGGGATCACTATCGAGTGCCTTTGCTGTCATTTCTGAGTAAATAAATCCAGGGGCAATAGCATTTACACGGATACCTTTGGGAGATAATTCAACAGCCATCGCTCTGGTTAATCCGTCAATTGCTGTTTTGCTCGCACTGTACGCAATTACTTTAGGCAACCCGTATTGTGCTGCCATGGAACTGATGTTGATGATAGAGCCTGATCCCTTTTTCAGCATCTCTTTTACTACTTCCCTGCTCATGGCAAATACGGCAGAAAGATTGGTGGTGATGATCCGTTGAAAATCCTCATCAGTAACTTCCGTAAATTCTTTTTTCATATTGATCCCGGCATTGTTTACCAGTATATCTATATGACCGAATTGATTGATCACATCAGCAACAAACCCGGGTATAGAGGCCAGTTTACTAACATCGCAGGGTATGGCATGGCACAGTTCTCCCAACTGTGTTTTGGCATTTTCTAGTTTCTCTTTATCTCTTCCAGCAATGATAGTTAGGATACCATTATGGGTGAACCGTTCAGCAATGGCAAAGCCCAATCCCGAACCTCCTCCTGTTACTATTGCCACTTTTTTGTCCCCGATCCCTAAAGGGGAGTTTCCAGCATTCATAATTTGTAATTTCTTTTATTAATAAAAAATTTCATTTGTTTTACTTTTCTGGATATTAATTATCCTTCAAACTAAGTTTTTCACCCGGCGGAGACTGGGCTTCAATTCCCCGGCGCAAAAGGGAACCGCAAGCTCTTATAATACTCTAGCGTTTTATCCGGCTGTTCATATGCTGCAGGAATGGGTTGTTTGCTGAATGTTTGAAAATAGAGTAAACATCCATTTCGCCACCATATGGCTTCTTCGTGTTGTACATTCAGTAATTGCATGACCTGTTCATACCTTTCTTTATCTACAAATGGTTTTAATGCTACCCATTTTTGCTTCATTTGTTTTACCCGATCCGCACCGGTATAATAATGGTGACATAACTCTTCCCATACCGTCCGGCCACTTTTCATTTTATGATTCCATGGCACATGGTGAAACCAGAGGAGATTTTTTTCTTCGCAGGAATTTATGTCTTCCCATTGCTTTCTTGCTTCCGGGAAATATTGTGCGATGGCATTACTGCCGGTGGATGTCCTGTTGAAACCTATGCCAATACTGTCAGCTTTGTGATAATATACCGGGTTCCATTCAGGACGGTTTAAGTTACTGACCCAGGGAGCAGGACCATAATGATGGCCGGTTCCCATGATATGGTGTAATCCGATAGGATTAGTAAACTGTACATATATATCACGGCTATGCATCATTATTTCTTTTGCATTGGCTACAAATGAATAATTATTTATGTAGGACATCCGCAACCATTCTTCAGCTATTTGTTCGCTTGATAATGTATAATCCCAGCTTAATCTTCCCAATGCATACCAGTTGGCCTGTGCAAACGGATGTCCGCACCAGTTGATATCATTACCAATATTTGCCACTCCGGCCATTCCAGTCAAAGAATGATTATCTAAACTGCCATCGATCACTTTGGCCACAGTACTTCCTTTCCCTTTACAGTAGGTATCACTTTCTAAAACTTCTTTGAAAAGGGGAGCCAGATAAACAAGGTTCGTTCCCTGGCCAAGATATTCCTGGGTTACCTGGAACTCCATCATCAATGGTGTTTTTGGCATTGCACCAAATAAGGGATGAAACGGTTCTCGGGGCATAAAATCTATTGCGCCATTTTTTACCTGTACCATAACATTCTTCCTGAATTGTCCATCCAGCGGCACAAAATCATCATAAGCCTGTTTATGTCTGTCGACCGGATTTTCAGCAGCATAGACAAATGCACGCCAGATAACTATTCCATTAAATGGAGCAACCGCATCGGCCAGCATATTCGCTCCATCCGCATGGGTTCGTTTATAATCCTGCGGACCCGGTTGTCCTTC
This sequence comes from Chitinophagaceae bacterium, assembly GCA_016719165.1. Lineage (GTDB taxonomy): Bacteria > Bacteroidota > Bacteroidia > Chitinophagales > Chitinophagaceae > JJ008. The sequence continues at coordinate 155,303 of JADKAJ010000005.1, forward strand.
ACTGTTAGCTTTCACCAGAAATCCCCCAAAGTCGGGTATGAGGGAATAAATTTCTTTTGTCTTCTGCTTCCACCACTGCTGCACTTCTTCATTCAATGGATCAGCTGTTTTTAATCCACCCAGTTCTATTGGCGCACTGAATCTTGCCGTGAGATATACTTTTATACCATAAGGGCGGAACACCTCTGCTAACGCTTTTACTTTTTGTAAATAGGGCTCCGTCAGAATAGTGGCATTGGCATTCACATTCGTAAGTACAGTGCCATTAATTCCAACGGATGCATTCGCTCTTGCATAATCAATATATCTTTTATCTATATAACCCGGTAATGTATGCCAGTTCCATATACTAAAGCCGGCATATCCCCTTTCTACCGTTCGATTCAGGTTATCCCAATGGTTCAGCAATCTCAATTTCAAACGTGGGAAAGAAATGATATTCAGCGGGGAGACCGGTTGATGTGTTTGTAATAACCGGAGAAAATGAAATACACCGTAAAGGATGCCCGTATCAGTATTGGCAGTGATGACAATGCAATTATTGCCATTGATTTTTTTAGTCATTATAATAAATCCCTCTGAGCCGGTTTGCCGGAGGTAGGAGGTTAATCCAAGTTGCCGTATAGAAGGAGAGGAGGAGGGTGTTCCTGCCAGGACAGTTCCTTTTTGATGGGTACCGGAAGTAAAAGGAATTTTTATTTGCAGCAGCCCTTGTAATCCAAGACTTAGTTCTTCTTTTGCAGCGGTGATGGTTGGTGAAGATCCATGGATAGTAAGCCCGGTTATCTGTTGCCGGTATAAGTGGAGCAGTTGTTTATTGTCAATGGTTTTGTATCGCAGCCATAAGTCATAGCCGTTCTCTGCGTTTAGATACTCAAACGAAGAAAACAGGAAAAGTAATAACAACAGTTTTTTCATATTCGCATATGCTGGTTTTGGCCGATGTTTATTTTCTCATTCTCAGTGATGATTTTCGGATGATAAGGTCGGAACGAACTACAATGGTATTAGTATGTTTAATATTGGATACACCTTTGAGATGATTGATAAGATTTCGGGCCGCAATTTCACCCATGTCAATACCGGGATAATCGATCGTCGTCATTTGTGGTTCAATCAGTTTACTGATGGCGTCATTATTAAATCCAACAATCGCAATATCTTCTGGTATGCGAACCCCATGTTCTTTAAGGGTACGCATACATACAGCTGCTGAGAAATCATTGGTGATAAAGGCACCGTCAGGAAGAGGTTTCATTTTAAGTATCTGGAGAGCGGCTTCTACACCGCATTGTTCACTGAGATCTTTTATCAGAACCCTGTCCTTTTCATAAGGAATATTGTTGTCGTATAACGCATCCGTATAACCCTTATGCCGTTGGGCATATACATTTCGTTTTAAGTTAGCCGTTACCAGTACAATTCTTTTGCAACCCTGTTCTATCAGGTGCTGCGTAGCCTGGTAACCGCATTTATAATTATCAATGATGACCTTTGTGCTGTCACTGTTCTCTTCCACCCTGTCGAAGAAAATTACAGGAATGGCTTTTTCTTCATATAAATTATAATGATCCAGCCCTTTGGTGTCAAAGGCCAATGAAGCTATTAAGCCATCAACCCGTTTATGAAATAGGTTCAGCGCATTGGCTGCTTCTTTTTCATAACTTTCAGAGGAGTGTGCAATGATAAGATCGTATCCGGCTTCTGTAGTTACTTTTTCTATCCCGGCCAACACAGACGTAATGAAGTTACTGTTCAGTTCATGCACAATGACACCAATGGTGTTTGTCTTTTGTTTACGCAGGCTGCTGGCAAACGTATTATGACGATACCCCAGCTCTTTGGCCGCTTCCTGGATTTTTTTCCTGGTGTTTTTATTTACCGCCGGGTGATCTTGTAATGCACGGCTGACAGTGGCGGATGAAAGATCCAGTTTCTGTGCAATATCATAGATGGTAATGTCTTTTTTCTGTTTCATGTTGCAATCGGTTGCATAAAAATCGCAAAAAAAATCAATTTATAAAGATTTGTTTTTTTGAGAAGATTCACGGATGACCAGATCACACCGGAGAATGATGGTGTTGGTAGTTTTTATGTCAGTAACCCCGTTCAAATGATTGATCAGGTTGCTGACGGCAGCTTCTCCCACGTTATAACCAGAGTAATTAACCGTTGTCAGGTTTGGTTCTATTACTTTACTGATGGGGTCGTTATTGAAACCGGCAAATGCAATATCCTGTGGTATACGGAAACCAGCGGATTTTAATGTTAGCATGCAATGTACCGCTGCAGTATCGTTGGCGGAAAAGACACCATCAGGCCTGTCTTTTTCTTTCATTTTCAAGATGCGTTCTCCTGCCTGGGTGCCGGCATCTTCACTAAGTTTGCTGATATATAATAGCTTTTCTTCGAACGGTAGGTTGTGGTCCCTGAGAGCCTGTTTATATCCTTTAATTCTCTCCGAATAAACATTCCTCAGCACATTACCTCCAAGATGCATGATTCTTCTACAACCCTTGTCTATCAAGTGTTTCGTAATGTCATATGCTGCTTTTGCATTATCAATAATGATTGAGGTGCTTTCATGGTGCGGGAAGGTCCGGTCAAAGAAAACCACGGGAATTCCTTTTTTGAAAAAGGGTTTCAGGTGATCAATATTTTCGGTGTCGTAGGCCAGGGAGACCAGCAGGCCATCCACTCTTTTATTAAATAATGTAGCTGCATTGGCTACTTCTTTTTCTGAACTTTCCAGGGAATGACTGATGATCAGGTTGTACCCTTCTTTACTGGCAACGTCTTCCATTCCGGCCAGTACGGAAGAAACAAAATAGCTGTTTAATCTGGGGACTATAACTCCAAGAGTTTGAGTTCTTTTGCTGCGCAGGCTGCTGGCAAAAGTATTGGAACGGTACCCCATTTCCTTTGCCGTATCGTTTATTTTTTTCCGGGTATGTTTATTAATCGAGGGTGGTCTTTTAACCCCCTGCTTACCGTTGTAGCGGAAATATTAAGCTGCTTGGCAATATCATAAATGGTAATTTCTTTATCGCTCGCCATAGTGTTCCCTTGTCTGGTAAAGGAACTTACTAATTTTCAAAAAAAAAATTGCAATCGGTTGCAATTTTAAAAAAAACTATTATATTCGTTTTGCCAACTACTAAAAATATCGATTGCTGAACTTAAAAATGTTCACTGTTTTCAACTGCTGTATGAAGAAAATTAGCTCAAATAAGCCAATTGTTACTGCCAGTACCGGAAGGTTATTCAGTGATTATCCTGCCAGCTATTTTGCTTCTTCCTTTTTAAATTTCTACATCTGTCCTGATATAAGTTTTTGTTCTGCTGATGCAATTCAGTACATCAGCGGATTTGCTGCTCCCTATACTGAAGTTTCTACAACTATTCAATTGCCAAAATTAAGATTATGAAAAAAACTGCCAGACTGAAAAAGCTATTCTTTACGAGCAGGCAAGGGGTTAAACCTCTTTTATTGATTGTGGTACTGTTAATGCAATTATTGACAGTATCTCAGCAATCCTTTGCTCAAAATGTAACTGTACGGGGAAAGATCACCAAAGATGATGGTCAGCCATTGTCGGGTGCCTCTGTGGTGGTGAAGGGAACTACAAATGGTACAACGAGCAATGAGCAGGGTAACTTCCTGATCTCTGCTCCCGGAGACGCAACCCTTGTAATTTCTTCCATTGATTTTACAAGCCGGGAAATTAAAGTAAACAACCAGTCAACAATAAATGTGACGCTTTCCTCAGCAGATAAAACACTGGGAGAAGTTATTGTGGTTGGTTATGGTACCCAACGAAAAGAAGCTATTACCGGTTCGGTTGCTTCGATAAATGGGGATAAAATGCGTGAAGTTCCGTCACCCAATGTTACACAAGCCCTGCAAGGAAGGTTAGCTGGTGTGGAAATTTCGCAAACTTCAACCCGGCCGGGAGCTACCATGCAAATACGTATCAGGGGTATACGTTCTCTGAGTGCCGATAATAATCCGTTAATCGTTCTTGATGGAATTCCATTCATCGGTTCATTGGCAGATATCAATCCTAATGATGTAAAAAGTATTGAAGTACTTAAAGACGCTTCTGCAACTGCTATTTATGGTTCCCGTGGCGCCAACGGTGTACTCCTGATAACTACAGATAAAGGATCCAAGAATAGAAAACCCCGGATAAATTATAGTACTTATGTTGGTTCACAATCCATTTTTGCTAAATATCCCATGATGAACGGACCGCAATTTGTTGCGCTACGTGCCGCAAGGGGGCAATACGCCAACGGTCAGGATGAGGCTAACGATGTAAATACCGACTGGCAGGATTTATTTTACAAAACAGGAATTGTTACAGATCATAACGTCAGCCTTTCGGGCGGTTCTGAAGCTGGCAGCTATAATTTTGGGATGGGTTATTACCTTAACCAGGGCATTATTCCTACACAGCAATACAAGCGTTATTCATTACGTGGATCTATTGATCAGCAGGTGGGTAAGTATTTTCGATTTGGGTTTACCACTAATAATAACTACAATGAAAGCCAGGGAAACCAGGTAGGCTTATATAATTCATTAAGCATGTCGCCAATTTCTACTCCGTATAATCCAGATGGTAGTATGAAAAGAATAATACGGATGGCAGCTGATGACCAGTTCATTTTTACCAAGGATGTAGTGGAGCAATTAAAAGATAACGATCAGTGGCTTAATGAAGATCGTGGTTTTGCATCTTACAACGCTATATATGGTGAAGTGAAAGCACCATTTCTCGACGGTTTGAAATACAGGGTAAATCTTGGTCTGGATTATGTACAATTCAATAATGGTGCTTATACAGGACAGGGTGTTGGCAGCGTTAATCCTGCCAGTATATCATCTGCTTCAGTAGATAACAGGTTTACTTATCATTGGACATTGGAGAACCTGCTAACTTACGACCACACTTTTGGCGGAAAACACACGGTGAACGCAGTGGCCCTTTATTCTGCTGAGCAAAACAAATACAACAGGTCAAATATGTCGGCACAGGATATACCAGCCGATGCTTTTCAATTTTATAACCTGGGTCAGGCTGCCGGACAACTGGTAATAAACCCGGCCAACCAGGACTACCAGTTATGGGGATTGAAGTCAGCGATGGGTCGTGTTATGTACTCTTATGACAACCGCTATATGATCTCTGCTACTGTGCGTTCTGATGGTTCTTCAAGGCTGGCACCCGGTAAGAAATGGCATACTTATCCTGCCTTATCTGTAGGATGGAATATCGCTAAAGAATCATTTATGCAGAATATTACTGCCATTAACACTTTGAAACTACGTGTAGGCTTTGGTCAAACTTCCAACCAGGCGATTGCACCTTATTCTACACTTGGAAGATTAGATACCAGGCCTTATAACTTTGGTCCGTCAACCTATAGCACCGGGTTCTATGTATCACAACTGCCAAATGTGGATTTAGGTTGGGAATTTTCAAAGACCTTGAACTTTGGCCTTGATTTTTCTGCCTTTAAAAATCGCTTGTCCGGTACTATTGAGTACTATATTACCAAAACCGAAGATATTCTTTTAGGACTTAGTCTGCCCCCCACATCTGGTGTGAGTGGCTACACTGCAAACATTGGTTCAACACAAAACAAAGGATTTGAACTTAGCCTGAACGGTACGATCATCAACAATGTAAATGGCTGGACCTGGGAAGCTGGTGTTAACTTTTATACAAACAACAATAAGCTTGTATCGCTTGCTTCAGGACAAACCCGGGATGAGGCGAATTGGTGGTTTGTGGGGCATAATATCAATGCCATCTATGACTACAAAAAAATTGGTCTATGGACGGATGCAAAAGATAGTGCTGATAATTACTTGAATATTTTAGAACCGGGAGGAACAGCCGGAATGATTAAGGTGCTTTATACCGGTGATTACGATGCTAATGGCAGACCGGTGAGAGCAATAGGACCTGCCGACAGGCAAATTATGGATGTTGACCCCGATTTCCAGGGTGGCTTTAATACCCGTGTAGCTTATAAAGGTTTTGACCTGGGTATTGTTGGTATTTATAGAAGTGGCGGCATCCTCTTCAGTACCATTCATGGTTCAAACGGCTATCTCAATTTACTGACAGGTCGCAGAAATAATATAAACGTGGATTACTGGACACCAACTAATACAGGTGCAAAGTATCCCAACCCTGCAGGCCCGATTAGTAATGATAATCCCAGGTATGCCAGCACCCTGAGTTATTTTGATGGCTCCTTTATGAAAATTCGTACCATAACACTAGGGTACGACCTAAGCCGGAGCCTGATAAAAAATCCCAATATTAATATGCGGATGTATTTTACCGCACAAAACCCGTTTGTTATGTTCTCGCCATTCCATAAGGAATCGGGCCTGGATCCGGAAACAAATTCGTTCGGAAATGAAAATGCGGCAGTAAACCTCAGTCAAAATCTGCGTCGTATACTTACTGTTGGGTTTAACACCCCTTCAACCCGCAACTATATTGTAGGCGTTAATTTGACATTTTAAATCATACGAATATGAAATATATACAAATAAAATCTGTTTTTGTAACTGCACTGTTTATGCTGTTATTTTCTACGGGATGTAATAAAATTCTGGATGAACAGCCACGCAGTATTTATGAGCCCGGTTTTTTTAAAACCGAAAAAGGGGTGCTGGGCGGTATTACTTCTCAATATGCCCACCTGCGGTTCATTTTTGGTCAACCCTATTACTACAATACTTTAGAAACCGGCACCGACGAATATACCTGGGCCCAAAGCGCTGACCAGAACTTTAAGGATATGGATCTTAGCGGCGTGGGAAACATAACAGCTGCGAGCAGTCGTTCTGATGCTTTATGGGGAACAGCTTTTTCTAATATCAATACTGCCAGCGGAATTATTGAGAATGCTTCCGCAGTTGGTATTTCGGCACCGTTGATTGCCGAAGCAAGGTTTTTCCGGGCTTTTGATTACTTCCTGTTAGTACAAACATTTGGCGGTGTGCCATTAGACCTTGGTGCGGGGGAACTGAAATTCAATACCACTCCATCAAGAACATCAGTTCGTAATACTGTGCCTGAAGTTTATACAAAAGCCATATTCCCTGATTTGCTGACAGCAATAAACGATTTGCCTGCTACAGGCAGAGTAACCGGGGGCGCCACAAAAACATTGGCACGCCTTTACCTGGCGAAAGCCTATTTAACCTATGCCTGGTGGCTGCAAAATCCGAACAACATTCCTACTTATCCCTTAACGACAAGAACTGATCCGGATGGTCATGATGCAGCATGGTATTTCCAAAAGGCTTATGATGTATCAGTAGAGGCTATTGACAACCCAGGTCCATTTGGCTTAGAAAATACTTTTTATGACGTACACGTAGGTGGTAATGACCGTAATAAAGAAATGCTTTTGTATGCTGACCATACGCAGGAAAGTGAATTTTATAATGGATCTCCACTCACAGGTTTTCAAAGTGAACTGGGTGGTGGCAGAAATTCTGCTGTTTGGATGGTAACCTGGAATTATACTGTAATCAGAAGTGCTCCGAATTCAAATGGTACCGGTAGTGGTGTAAGCTCTGTACAGCGTGAGGCCGCCCAGGGTCTGGGACGTCCGTATACAAGGATGGCTCCTCCGATCGGCGTTTTCACAAACACATTTGCTGAAAAAACACTGGATTCCCGTTACGATGGTACATTTAATACTGTTTTCAGGGGCAACTGGCCTAAAGGCGGAACCACAAATGCAACGCTTTATAACGCTAATGATTTGCCGGTTGCTCCGGGTGATCCCATACTCAGCTTCCTCGAATATGATTCGCAGGCTGCTGGTATAACATATTCAACAGGTGCAAATTTTCCTGGAAAATCTTATAGTAATGTTGGTGCCGGTATGTTACCCGGTCGTGCCGATTTTGTGATCGCTCCCAGTGGAATAAGCAGGATTGTATTTCCGAATCTCTGGAAGATGGGGGTATATCGTACCGGAAGTGTTGGATTGGGAGAGCCTAATGCTCCAAGTACCCGCCCCTTTAAAATTGCCAAATTCTCTGAGCTTTATTTTACTGCTGCTGAAGCAGCTGTAAAAGGTGCTACCACAGTAGCAGGTAAAAGTGCCCGCGACCTGATTAATGTGATCCGTGCAAGGGCAGGCAAGTGGAAATTTTCGAACAAAGACAATGCAGCATACATAGCAGATAATAGTGCGGCGATGATAGCAGCCACTCCTGCTACGATTGACATTAACTATATCCTGGCGGAACGTTCCCGTGAATTTTTCGGTGAAGGACATCGTTGGTTCGATTTGATACGTACTCAGAAGTGGAATGAGCTTGCTGGCTCCTACTCAATTTGTGCCCCAACGTATGGTGCTCATACACCACAAACATTTACACGTACAATTGAGCCAAAGCATTATATCCGGCCTATTCCGCAGGCTCAGCTTGACGGGATGGAAATGACACCGGAAGAAAAAGCTGCTTATCAAAATCCGAATTATCAATAGGATTTTAAAATGCTAATCATGTATAAGTAAATTAAACCGGGGATGAGTTCGATCCATCCCCGGTTTTTAAATTTCTCAGGAGGATTAACTGCAGAGTATAATGTTGACTTTTCAATTTTCACTTTGAAGACGACTAATAGAAATGAATTGAAGATTCCGGATGTAAACAAAAAAATAACCCATTCCTGTGAAGGGTATGTCAAAAAATGGCAACTGATAGCAGTGATCCAGCCGCCAGGTTTATTTAACTTCCAATGAAAGGGAGGCATACTTAGGAATGGTATTAGTATTATTCGTTGTGAGAAAAGTAATTCCGGAATATTGTAAATAAGTGCGTTATAACCAGTTTAAAACCAGTCATCATTGAAATAATAAATAAATTATTTGCACTGGTTTCAAAATCACATATGATTATTAAGAATAAATATTTTAGAGGTCTGCAAAAGCTACCGGTAATAGTTCTTATTTTATTTGTGTCATGTTCTAAGAAAGGGTCTGATAATAACACTGGCGACAGTACACCTGTACTTAGTGCAGAAGTTACGATTCTGGCCAATGAAAATAAACAGGTTATTCAAGGATTCGGTTGTGCTACTGTTTTTGCACCTCCAAATACCTCCTCTTTAACCAATGTAGAGTTTGACAGGCTTTTCGGTTCCGGAACAGGCCAGGTAGGTTTAAATCTTCTCAGAATCAGAATTGCATCTGATGATGCATGGAGGGCTACAGAACTTAATCATGCAAAAGCTGCCATTCAACGCGGTGCAAAAGTATTTGCGAGCCCCTGGAGTCCCCCTGCCAGGATGAAAACGAATAATAATATCATTGGAGGAAAACTAATTCCAGACAGTGGGGCGGCTTATGCAAGGTACCTGAATGACTTTGCTCTTTATATGGCTTCCAATGGTGCCCCGTTGTATGCTGTATCCGTTCAAAATGAGCCTGACTGGGAACCAAATTATGAAAGCTGTGTATGGACGGCCACAGAAATGAGGGATTTCCTAAAAGATCATGGAAGCTTAGTTACAGCTACCCGTTTAATGGCCCCCGAACTGGTTAACAACAACCAAACTTATGTCAATACAATTTTATCTGATGATACGGCTGCTGCCAATTTAGATATTGTTGGCACCCATCTTTATGGAGGAGGTATTGTTGAAAATCAATTGGCCAGTAATAAAGGGAAAGAAGTATGGATGACCGAACACTTAGATACAAATGTCACTTATACTGCAAACCTTAATACAGCAATTGAAATACATGAATGCTTTACCAAGGCAAATTTTAATGCTTATATCTGGTGGTATGGAAAGCGGTTTTATGGTCCGATAGGTCAGGATGGAATCATAACCAAGAGGGGTTATATCATTTCGCAATTTGCCCGGTTTATAAAAGAGGGAGCCGTTCGTTTAGGTTCATCTGCAAATTCCAGAACTGATGTGTTGATATCTGCCTATAGAAATGGAATAAAGAAAGTGGTGGTGGCGATTAACCTGGGTGCTACTGATGTAAAACAGAAAATTATTTTCCAGGGTACTACTGTCACTTCGTTTATTCCCTATTTAACTACTTCAGCAAAGAATGCAGAACAAGGGAGTATTATTGCAATTTCAGATAATAGTTTTACGTATACTATTCCGGGAAAAAGTATAGTGACCTTAGTGGAGCAATAAAATTGAAAGCCAAACATTACGTGTAATACTATGTATTAAAAATGGAAAAGAATTGGGGATAGAAAGAGTGGAGGTTACCGGCTAAGTTAGGTATGATGGGTTTTCAGTAAATAAGTTTTTAGGGTGTGATGTATAAATTTTGAGAAGTTTGAAGGTTAAAGTAGTTAAAAATGATTTGTATCAATATTTTTTTAATAAGCAGTCGTATAGCAATCAAAAAGGAGGGGTGAATTCTTTCATCCTTCCTTATTTTTAAAATTCAAAAAATTTCAACGATTGGCAGCGCTTTTACTAGGAATAGATATCGGGACATCGTCAGTCAAAGCATCTGTTGTGGACGCATCCACCAGGCAATGTATTGCTGCTGCACAATACCCTGAAACAGAATCTGACATTATTGCACTCGAACAAGGCTGGGCAGAACAGTCTGCAGATATGTGGTGGGAACATGTGCAACTGGCCATTCTCAAGTTGCATGCACAACGCCGGTATAATCCAAAAGATATTGCTGCTATTGGAATTGCCTACCAGATGCACGGCCTGGTGATGGTCGATAAGGATCAAAAAGTTTTGCGCAACAGTATTATTTGGTGCGACAGCCGGGCTGTAGAAATCGGGGACAAAGCATTTGAAGAGATTGGCCGTGAAAAATGTTTGCTGCACCTGCTGAATTCTCCGGGTAATTTCACTGCTTCAAAACTGGCATGGGTAAAAACTAATGAACCGGAACTATTTGCCCGGGTAGATAAAATAATGTTGCCCGGTGACTTTATTGCCATGAAACTTACCGGGGAGATTACTACCAGTGTATCTTCATTATCAGAGGGTGTGTTTTGGGATTTTAAGCAGAACGAATTATCGAAAGATGTTTTTGAATACTATGGTTTTAGTACTCCCATAATTCCTCCTGTCAGGGATGTTTTTGCAGAACATGGAAAAGTGTTGAAGAAAGTTGCTGTTGCTTTGTCTTTGACTGAGGGGATACCGGTTACTTATAAATCCGGGGACCAGCCTAATAATGCATTATCATTAAATGTACTGGAACCCGGGGAAGTAGCGGCTACGGCCGGTACTTCAGGAGTTATATATGGAGTCAGTGATCAGCTGACTTATGATAATGAATCAAGAGTGAACACCTTTGCACATGTCAATTATACCACTGCTCAAAAAAGGCTGGGGGTGCTGCTTTGTATTAATGGTACGGGTATTTTAAACCGTTGGGTTAAAAACATAGCCGGGAACTCTTTGTCTTACCAGCAAATTAATGATATTGCAGCATCAGTTAAGCCGGGAAGTGATGGCATGATAATATTACCTTTTGGCAACGGAGCCGAACGAATGCTGAAGAATAAAATTGTCCAGTCTCATATCTATAATATCGACCTGAACAAGCATAACCAGGCACATCTGTTCCGCGCAGCGCAGGAAGGAATCGCTTTTGCTTTCCGTTATGGACTGGATATCATGCGGGAAAACGGAATGCATCCGCAAGTGATCAGGGCTGGTAAAGCCAATATGTTTTTAAGTGATGTTTTTACCGAATGCTTTGTCAATATTCTTGACATACAAGTTGAGTTATATAATTGTGATGGCAGTGTTGGTGCAGCAATTGGGAGCGGATTGGGCGCAAAAATATATACCGATGCCAAAGAAGCTTTCCGGCATTTTGAACCTATTCAGCTGATTACCCCTAATGGTAAAAGGGCATATGATGAATTTTATAATAAATGGTTGATCCAGTTAGAAAAACAATTAAACTGATTTAATAATTTTAAATAGGTAATAAAATGACAGTCATAACAGGTACGAAAGAATATTTTAAAGGGATAAGTAAGATAAAATATGAAGGTACTCAGTCAGATAATCCATTAGCCTACCGGTGGTATGATGAAAGTAAAGTGGTTGCAGGCAAAACTATGAAAGAGTATTTGCGGTTTGCCTGTGCTTACTGGCACAGCTTCTGTGGGAACGGTGCTGATCCATTCGGAGAACCTACTCATTTGTTTTCATGGAATGAAAAAACAGATGCTGTTGAAAGAGCAAAAGATAAAGCTGATGCAGCTTTTGAATTCATCACAAAACTGGGTTTGCCATATTATTGCTTTCATGATGTGGATGCAGTGGACTATACAAACGATGTAAAAGAAAATGACCGCAGACTGCAAGCCATAACTGATTATCTGGCGGAGAAGCAAAAAGTAAGTGGTGTAAAACTACTCTGGGGCACTGCAAATTTATTTTCCAACAGGAGATACATGAATGGTGCAGCAACAAACCCCGATTTTCATGTATTAACTCATGGGGCAGCGCAGGTGAAGGCAGCATTGGATGCCACCATTGCATTGGGTGGTGAAAATTATGTGTTTTGGGGAGGAAGAGAGGGTTATATGAGTTTACTGAATACCCAAATGAAAAGAGAGAAAGAGCACTTCGCTGTTTTTTTACATGCAGCAAAAGATTACGCCAGGAAGAACGGGTTCAAAGGAAAATTCTTTATTGAGCCCAAACCTTGTGAACCATCCAAGCATCAATACGATTATGACAGCGAAACTGTGATCGGTTTCTTACGGCAACATGATCTGCTGAATGATTTTAGTTTGAATATTGAAGTAAATCATGCAACACTGGCCGGGCATACCTTCACACATGAACTACAGGTGGCTGCTGATGCTGGTGTACTGGGTAGTATTGATGCCAACCGCGGTGATTACCAGAATGGTTGGGATACAGACCAATTCCCGAATGATATTAATGAATTGACAGAAGCTATGCTGGTTATTCTGGAAGCAGGTGGTTTTAAAGGAGGTGGAATCAACTTCGATGCCAAGATCCGTCGCAATTCAACTGACCCGGAAGACCTGTTTCATGCACACATCGGCGGTATGGATATTTTTGCAAGAGCATTGATCACTGCTGATAACATACTGAATAAGTCCGATTATAAAAAGATCAGGGCAGAACGATATGCATCGTTTGACAGCGGTAAAGGAAAGGAATTTGAACAAGGAAAATTATCCCTTGAAGACCTGAGGGCTTATGCAATTGAAAAAGGGGAGCCTGCTGTTAAGAGTGGTAAGCAGGAGTATTTGGAAAACATCATCAACAGATACATTTAACACCGTTTAAAATTATCTCATGGAAAGATTTGCAACACTCGATTGGGTAGTGATAGCCTGCTATTTTGCCCTTCTGATAGGCGTTGCTATCTGGGTAGTAACCCGTAAGCAAAAAAATACAGAGGACTATTTTTTAGCCGGCCGCAGTTTGGGGTGGTTTGTGATCGGCGCATCCATCTTTGCCTCCAATATTGGATCAGAGCATGTAGTGGGTCTTGCCGGTGCTGGTGCCGGAGGAAAGATGCCATTGCTCATTTATGAATTACATGCCTGGTTGGTTATTACCCTTGGATGGGTATTCCTGCCTTTTTACTTACGTAGTGGTGTATTTACCATGCCCGAATTTTTAGAGAAAAGATTTAATTCCGGTACCCGATGGTTTTTAAGTGTGTTTTCACTGATGGCTTATATTTTGACTAAAGTTTCTGTTACCGTTTATGCCGGTGGTATTGTAATTTCTTCATTGTTACATATTGATTTCTGGACCGGTGCCCTGGTGACGGTAGTGATAACAGGCGTCTATACTGTATTGGGAGGTATGAGGGCCGTAGCGTATACAGAGGCAATCCAGACTGTGATACTTGTAGCAGGTGCAGCCACTCTAACATTTATTGGCATTGATGCAGCAGGGGGCTGGGCGGAAGTAAAAGCAAATCTTGCCCCGGGCTATCTTAATATGTGGAGACCTAACAGTGATGCTGAGTTTCCTTGGTTGCCATTGGTCATTACCAGTTCAATCGTAGGAACCTGGTATTGGTGTACAGATCAGTATATAGTGCAAAGGGTGTTGGCGGCTAAGAATATTAAGGAGGGGAGAAGAGGTACTATTTTTGGTGGTTTATTGAAACTTTTACCGGTATTTCTTTTCTTGATTCCTGGTGTAGTAGCCCTGGCATTAAAAAATAAAGGTGAGTTAAGCTGGGATAGTGCCGACCAGGCATTTGCTTCTTTACTGATGAATAAAATGCCTGCTGGTTTGCGGGGCCTGGTAGCTGCCGGTTTATTGGCAGCATTGATGAGTTCGCTGGCCTCTGTTTTTAATTCCTGTTCAACTTTGTTTACCGTGGATATTTATAAAAAACTTAGGCCCAATGATTCGGAAGAAAAATTATTGAAGATAGGCCGAATGGCTACAACAGTGGTAGTAATACTGGGCATTTTATGGATCCCAATTATGCAGAATATTTCAGGCGTATTATATGAATACCTGCAATCGGTACAGGCATATATTGCACCGCCGATCACAGCGGTTTTCTTACTTGGAATTTTTAGTAAACGAATCAACAGCCAGGGAGCTATTACTACACTGATAGCTGGTTTAATTATAGCAATTCTCAGGATTGCATTGGAATTAAGCCGCAATTCACTGGAACCGGGAAGTATGCTCTATAGTATTGCAACTACTAATTTTCTCACTTTTGCAGCGTGGTTCTTCCTGTTCTGTGTGGGTTTATGTGTAACTGTAAGCCTGCTGACAAAAGCACCAACCCCGGAAAAGGTAATGGGGCTTACCTACAGTACGTTATCTATGGAACAAAAAACAGCAAATCGTGCAAGCTATAATGTATGGGATATCATTCTTTCATTAGCGGTCATCGCCATCGTTGCTTTTGTAATGATAAGTTTTGCCGGTTAATTCGGCAGGGAGAGTATTTGTACAACTTTTATTGGATATCGTTGATAAAAAGCAATAAGATGGACTCTTTAATACAAGTAGGCCTGTCACTATTTTTTACTATTAAAAAGAAGGATAGTTATGTTAATGGAACAAACTATGCGTTGGTTCGGACCAAACGACCCGGTTAGCTTATCTGATATCCGGCAATCGGGGTGCACTGGTGTTGTCACCGCACTACATCATATTCCGGTTGGTGAAGTATGGGCTATAGAAGAGATTGCTAAAAGGAAACAGGTAATCAAAGATGCAGGTATGAGCTGGACGGTGATTGAGAGCCTGCCGGTAAGTGAGGATATAAAAAAACAGTCTGGTAATTATTTACAGCATATTGAAAATTATAAACAGAGCCTTCGCAATGTGGCGCAATGCGGCTTGAAAGTCGTTACCTATAATTTCATGCCGGTACTGGATTGGATGCGGACTGATATTTCTTATATGATGCCGGATGGGAGCAGGGCATTATATTTTGAGCGTTCCGCTTTTATTGCCTTTGATTTATTCTTATTAAAAAGACCCGGTGCTGAACATGATTACACGGAAGAGGAAATAAAAAAAGCCAGATTCAGGTTTGAACGGATGACAGATGAAGAAGAAGAAACTCTCTTCCGCAATGCTTTGTTGGGATTGCCCGGTAGCGAGGAACAGTTTACCGAAGAACAGATTCTGAAAGCATTAAAGACTTATGAAGACATAGATGCAGCAAAGCTGAAAGCACACCTGTATTATTTTCTGCAACAGATTGTACCCGTAGCAGAGGAATGCGGACTCAAAATGGCTATTCATCCGGATGATCCGCCTTATGCCGTTCTGGGTTTACCAAGAATTGTAAGTACAGAGCAGGATGCTGCTGATTTACTGCAGGCGGCACCATCTCCTGCCAATGGATTATGTTTCTGCACTGGTTCCTTTGGTGCGAGACCGGATAATGACCTGTTGAAAATGCTGAAACGTTTTGGAGATCATATCCATTTTCTTCATTTAAGAAATACAAAACGGGATGCTGAAGGTAATTTTTATGAGGCGGATCACCTGGCAGGTGATTCAGATATGTATGAAATAATAAAGGAAGTATTACTGATAATGCAACGAAGAAATATTTCTATCCCCATGCGACCCGATCATGGGCACCAGATGTTAGATGATCTGAAGAAAACAACCTATCCCGGCTACTCGGCTATTGGACGACTAAAAGGACTGGCTGAATTAAGGGGTGTGGAATTTGGTATTTTCAGGTCACTAAAAAGCTAAGTCATCCTGATTGAGTATTTGTTATCGTTATTACAAATTGGTTAATAATTAAAAGACACTTTATACCTTTTTTTGTTTAGTCATTAATAATGAGTATTAAAACAGTCTCGTAATTCTTCAATTGACTACTAAGTGGATTTACTTAAAAGCAATTCTTTTTCCCGTATTTATTAACTAAGCATCAATGTTTTATGCACATTGCATTGATTTTTTACTTAAATTTTCTATGTAAAACACCTTATCAATTCAATGCAAACCACTATCCGTATGGGGAAAATCACCATCCTTTTAGTTGACGACCATAAGCTAATCAGGGATTCTTGGTCATTTATACTTAACAGCGACAGTCGTTTCCAGGTTATTGGAGAAACCAGCAATGCAGATGAAGCAGTTGAAATTTCAAAGGATAAAAAGCCTGAAATAGTGCTGATGGATATCAACATGACCCCGGTCAATGGATTTGAAGCAACAAAGCTGGTCCGGAAATATTCCCCCGGCTCAAAAGTTATTGGGATATCAATGCATTCCATGCCGGCCTATGCACGGCGTATGCTTCAACTAGGGGCAATGGGTTATGTTACAAAGAATTCTTCAAAGGACGAATTATTAACTGCAATTGTGGAAGTACATAATGGGAAAAAATATATATGTGATGAAGTAAAGAACATACTTGCTCAGCAGGAATTGGAAGAAGAGGGTGGTCCTCCCGATATGAATGTGCTCTCCCGAAGGGAAATAGAAATTGTGCAGCTTATTAAAGAAGGATTATCATCAAAAGAAATTGCATTGCGTCTTGATATCTCTCTTAAAACGGTGGAAGTACACCGGTATAACATCCTTAAAAAGTTAAGCCTGAAAAATACAGCGGCACTTGTTAACTTTATCAATGCTCATGGACTTTGAGTCAGCCATTCGGATAAATTTTTTACCAACAAGTAAGCCCTTAAACCGATTCTTATGAATCGATTTTATACCCGTCAGCGTATCACAATAGGTGTAATAATTTCTTTTACACTGGTTTCTTTTTTTGCATGGTATTCCTATATAAATATGAATAAGGCAAGGAAAGAAACGTTGAAAGTAAATTCAACCCTTCAGTCCCTGAAATCACTTGAAAACCTGATGGATGATATGCAGGATATTGAAACAAGCAGCAGGGGTTATCTCATTTCCGGCAATAAAGAATTTCTTGAACCCTATTACCGTGCATTAACTAGACTGCGAACAGATACAGTAGAGCTTTGGAATCTGCACCAGTCTTACCCAAACAGAAAAGAAGTTTTCAGGAGTTTGCTGAACCTGGTTAATAAGAAGATCGAATTTGCCAGCTATTCAGAAAAAGTAGTGAATGAAAATAGTGATGCTGCTGCTTTTCAGCTGGTAAGATCCGGCAGAGGTAGAGAGGTGATGGATAGCATAAGGCAGATCATTTGGTCTGTTGAAAATGATGACCGGAAAGTGTTGAATACATCGAATGCCAGCAGGGAGATTGCAGCGGCAACTACTGCAAAATTATTCCTTGGTCTGGCCATTGGTTTTATTATAATAGCGACCTTACTTTTTTTACAGATTCGGCGTGATTTGAAACGACGGGAAGAATATGAATCCAGGATTTCGTATTTGGCTGGTCTGACAGAGAAAACAAGTGATGCGATTATTTCTATTGATACAGGGCTCAGGATAATAAGCTGGAATAAAGGTGCAGAAAACACTTATGGCTATACCCGTGAAGAAGCAATCGGAAAGAATATTGCGGAATTGACACAGAGTGAAATTTTGAAGGAATCGGATTCTCAGCTTCATAAAGAAATAAGCGTTAAAGGATACGTTGAGTTTGAATCAAAAGATTATACAAAAGAGGGAAGAAGTATATTTTGCCAGGTTTCTACCACGCCTTTAAAGAATGAACTGGGTGATGTTACGGGTTATGTTTCTGTTGTAAGGGATATTACCCAACGAAAGTTAGCTGAGAAATTGATGCATGAGTTTAATTTTGAATTAGCTGAAAAAGTAAAAGAAAAGACTGCGGGTATCAAAAAAAGTGAGGAAAAACTAAGGCAGGTACTGGAAAGTGCTGCAAGTGAATTTTATGTAATTGATCTTGAATACAGGGTAATTCTGATTAGTAAGTTGGCCGAACTAAATCTAGAAAAAGCATGGGGTAAGAAGGTGATGACCGGCGATATTGTAATTAACGATCTTCCGGCAGAGAAATTGGAAATTATACGGGATAATTATAACAGGGTCTTTAGAGGGGAGGAAATCGGGTATGAGGCTCAGGTTGCATCCGATGATGGGGAGAGGTGGGTCTATGTGAATTATGTGCCAGTAAAAGGGGAATATGGAGAAATTACCGGCGCATATATTGCCACAAAAGATATCTCAGAAAGGAAAAAAGTAGAAAAAGCGCTACTTGAAAGTGAGGAAAGATACCGGACACTTATTGAGCAGGCTATCGATTGTATCGTAGTAACAGATTCTGATGGAAAGTTTATCCAGGTAAATGATGCCGGTATTAAAATGTTTGGCTATACACGGGAGGAATTCCTGCAATATTATCTGAAAGATTTGTTAGTGATAGGAGCCGGGGATCCACCGATCAGGTTTGAAGAGCTTCGAAGTGGTATTGGAATTTTAAGCTATCGTAAAGCCAGGCGGAAAGACGGGACAATTTTTGATTTGGAGATCAGTTCAAAAATGCTCCCCAATGGAAAAATTATTGGTATTGCCAGGGATATTTCTGACCGAATGAATGCCCAAAGGGTGCTGGCAGAAAGTGAAAACAGGTTTAAGGCCATTTTTAACACCCAATATCAAATGGTTGGATTGCTTGATAATAATGGAAATGTACTGGAAGTAAATAAAACTACTTTAGATATCACAGGCTATGGGAATGCTGATATGCAGGGCAAACCTTTTTGGGAGATAAGATTTTGGCAAAATGAAAGGGATAGAGCAGAGAGGACGGGAAGGGTGAAAGAGGCAATACAAAAAGCTGCATCCGGACAATTTGTGAGATATGAATCGGCGATACAACTCCCGGGTAAAGAAATTGAGATAATTGATTTTTCTATAAAACCTATTCCTGACGCGGATGGAAATATTAAGCTTTTAATTATTGAAGGAAGATTAATTACTGAAATTAAGAAAGCGGAAAATGAACTAAGGGAGAGTGAAGCAAAGTACAGGGCATTTTTTGCGAATAGCCTGGATGGAATTCTTCTTACCTCGCCTGACGGTACTATTTTATCTGCTAATCCATCTGCCTGTAAAATGTTTGGTATGTCTGAGCAGGAAATAATTCAGGCGGGACGGTCAGGTTTGGTAGATCCTTCTGACAAAAGGGTTATGTCACTTATTGAGCAAAGACGTAATAAGGGGGATGTAACCGGAGAATTGACTTTTATTCGTAAAGATGGTAACAAGTTTCCTGGTGAAGTTAGCTCCGCTATTTTTATGGATGCATATGGTCAGGAAAGGACCAGTATGATTATCCGTGATATAACTGAACGTAAAATAGCTGAAGAAGCATTGCGAAAATCCTATGATCGTTTCGAAATGATTTCCCGAACTACCAATGATGCGGTATGGGAGTGGAATATTGAAACAGGAGAGTTATGGGCTAACGAGACCCATCAGCTTTTATATGGATTAAAACCTGGTGATCCTGTTCCTTCAGAAATGGAATGGAGGGAAAGAATACACCCCGATGACAGAGGAATGATTGTTAACCGGCAGGAAGCTTCTCTGGCATCTGGTACAAACGTTTTCATATCAGAGTACAGATTTCTTGATGCTAAAGGTGATTATATATATCTGTTTGACAGGTGTTATATCGTTCGAAACGGGGAAGGCAAAGCTGTAAGGATGACAGGTAGTATGATGGATATTTCTCAGCGCAAGGAAAAGGAAAGGAAACTTGCTGAAAAAGAACAGCAATTGCGCATTTTTATTGAAAATAGCCCGGCAGCATTAGCTATGCTTGACAGGGACTTGAAATATATAATAGCCAGTAAAAGGTGGTTAACGGATTACAGGCTTGGAGATATTGATCTCACAGGAAAGAGTCATTATGAAATATTTCCGGATTTACCGCAAAGATGGAAGGACATACACCAGCGCTGCCTTGCCGGAGCTATCGAGAAATCCGATGAAGATGCATTTTTAAGAGAAGATGGAACTATAGATTGGGTACGCTGGGAAATTCATCCCTGGTATGAGGTTACCGGTGGAGTAGGTGGGGTTTTCTTTCTGACTGAAGTGATTACTGATCGAAAAAATGCAGCGGAGGAACTCCTTAAATCTCAAAAGCAATTCCAAAGTTTGGTGGAGAATATTTCGGGAGTTTACTGGGTGAATAATCTTGATACGCAACAATCGCTCTACATTAGTCCTTCTTATAATACTATTTGGGGAAGAAGCTGTGAAGACCACTATAAGAATCCGGCGGATTTCATTAATTCGATCCATCCGGAGGATAAAGCAGTATTATCCGAAATGTATTCCAAAATAAAAGTATTGAGAAAGGCTATGCCCTCTTACCGGATTATCAGGCCTGATGGAGAAATAAGATGGATATTGGCAAAAGTATCAGTAGTGGCAGATAATAAAGGACAGGATATTGAATATGGTTATGCGGAAGACATTACTGAACAAAGACGGGCTGAAGCAGAACTAATAAACTCCAATGCCCGTTTTCAAATGGTTACAAAAGCTACAAGTGACCTGGTGTGGGATTGGGATCTGCAAACAGATACATTGTGGTGGAATGACAATTATTATACTAATCTGGGATACACAAAACAAAATGATATTGTTAATGTCAATGAATGGTATGATCGTATTCATCCCGATGATATGGCCAGAGTGAAAAGCAAAGCAAATAAAACATTCGCAGGTAAGAGTTCTGTATGGAGAGATGAGTATCGTTATTTAAAGGCTGATGGAACCTATTTGCATTTTCTTGACCGGGGTTTTGTTTTGCGCAACGCTGACGGAAAAGCGATCAGAATGATCGGTTCGATGGTTGATATGACTCCTATCTATAGTGTTCAGAAAAGAGTAGCCGAAAGTGAAATGAGGCTACGGACAATACTGGATACAGATCCCGAATGTATTAAACTATTGGATGCAGATGCCAGGCTGCTGGATATTAATAAAGCCGGGTTGAAGATGCTTGAGGCAGATACACCAGAGCAGGTTCAGGGTGCGAACCTCCTGCCTGTTGTGGCGGAAGGGCAAAAAGAAATGGTAGAAAAGTTAATTAAAGATGCTTTTAATGGAAAATCCGGCAGTTTGGAATTTGAAATGATAGCACTAAAAGGTACACATAGATGGTGTGAGATATATGTTGTTCCCTTTAAGAATGTAGAGGGTGCAATAGTCAGTGCATTGGGAGTAACGAGAGATATAACCGAAAGAAAAAAAGCAGATATTGCACTACGATTAAGTGAAGAGAAATATCGAACACTAATTGAACAGGCAGCTGATGCGATTGCACTTTTTGATGCAAGCGGAAAGATACTTGAAGCAAACACATCTGCATCAAAGTTGCTGGGTTATACAAAGGATGAGTTATCCGCCATGAGTCTGACAGATATACTTTTAGAAGAGGAGATAAGAGATAATCCTGTTCAGTATGATGAACTTAGTGCAGGCCTATCAACAGTTAAGTTGCGTAGGATGAGAAGAAAAGATGGTTCGGTAGTTGTTACGGAAGTTAGATCGCAGCAGTTGCCCGATGGCCGCTTCTTATCAGTTGTAAGGGACATGACAGACCGGATCAAAGCAGAGGAGGAACTTAAGTTATCTTATAAAGCAGTACGAAAACTCACTGCACACTTACAGGATATCAGGGAAGAAGAGAGGACAAATATAGCAAGAGAGATACATGATGAATTAGGACAACAATTAACTGTTCTGAAAATGGATGTATCCTGGCTCAATAAGAAATTTCAGGGTACTGATGAAAAAGTTAACCAACGATTAAAGGAATTACTTGAAATGCTGGATGACACCGTAAAGTCCGTCCGACGGATCTCTTCACAACTCAGGCCAAGTTTACTGGATGATCTGGGCCTAACGGCGGCCATGGAATGGCAACTGAGTGAATTTGAAAAAAGAGCTGGCATCAAAACAAAATTTGATGCTCCGGAACAAGAGATTGACCTTTCCGATGCCACCAAAACAGCTTTATTCAGAATATTTCAGGAATCTCTTACAAATGTAGCCAGGCATTCAAAAGCTAAAAAATTATCGGTAATACTTAAAAGGGACGACCATAATTTTATTCTGTCAATTATTGACGATGGAAAGGGGTTTGATAAAAATAAAATTGCGGAAAAGAGAACACTTGGTATTTTGGGGATGAAAGAAAGAAGTTCTATGATCGGGGGGACTTATGAAATTAACAGTACTCCCGGTGCCGGAACATCAGTTATTGTTTCAGTACCCTTGAACGGAAATGAATAAAATAGATTATCAGAAAATTATGCTGAACCGGATTTTAATAGCAGATGATCATGCAATTGTACGCAGGGGAATGCGGCAGTTGTTACTGGAACATTATCCCTTTGCTACGATTGGTGAGGCGGCCAATGTAGAGGAGCTTATCAGTTTGGTCATAAATCAGCAATGGGATGTAGTGGTCTGTGATATGAATATGCCGGGTCGAAGCGGTCTTGATGCTTTAATGCAGATAAAAGAAATATCTCCTAAACTACCTGTTCTTATTATGAGTATGTACCCGGAAGATCAGTATGCATTACGGGTATTGAAGTCAGGTGCTGCGGGATACCTTGGCAAAGAAACAATTCATGACAATATTGTAAGTGCAATTGAATTGGTGGTTCAGGGGAAGCGATATATAACACCGGCTGTTGCAGAAAAACTAGCCGAAGCGGTAAATTCAGATTTACCCAGGGTATTACATGAGGGTCTTTCTGATAGGGAATTCGATGTGTTTAAATTATTGGCTTCCGGAAAGTCTGTATCAGAAATAGCTGCCCAGCTTTCACTCAGCTCTACAACAGTCAGCACTTATCGTTCCCGTATTATGGAAAAGATGAATATGCGAAGTAATGCAGAACTTGCCAGGTATGCATTGGAGCATAACCTGATCTGAGCCTCCCGAACATTTGTTCACCTGTAGTTATTTCACTACAATTTTTTAGCCTGTTATTTACAGTTTACAAGAAATTGATTGATTTCCTTTACCGGAAATTAATTAGCCATTCCTCTCCCATGAAAAAAGAGCTGACAATATTAATTGTCGACGACAATAAGAATTTTGTGGATCGGATGATTAGTCTGCTGGAGGAAGTTACAACTAACAAACGTATCAGTACAGCTTCAAATTATGAAGAGGCCCGCCGTTTATTAGCTGGTGAAGAACAGGATATTGTGTTGCTTGATATCAATATGCCAGGTAAAAATGGAATAGAACTACTAAAGTTTATAATGCAAAAAAATAATCAGAGTGAAGTGATTATGATAACCAATCATGCTGATACTTATTACAAAGAGCAGTGTACTGAATTGGGAGCAAAATATTTCCTGGACAAATCAAATGATTTTGCATTAGTTCCCGGAATTGTAAAAGAATTCTTTTTAAAAAAGTATAAGAATTTTAAATAAAAGTAGCTGAAGCGTATGAGAGCAGAGTGGAGAACAATAAGTAATATTATCAGAGTCAGTGATTCGCCGAAAGATAAATTCATATCCCTGATAGCAGAGGATGGAACTATTATGAATGCGAATGCCAGAATGGTCAGGTCCCTGCACATAAAAAACCCGAAATCAAGCTCAGTTAATTTTTTTGATCTGCTTCACCCATTAAATAAAAGTGATTTTAAGAATGGTTTCAGGCAATCTATCGAAGGAGGGTCACCTGTAGCTATGGAAGGGTACCTGAAGAATGGTTATTACCATCCTATGAAATGGCAGATCTCACCGGTCATAAAAGAAGGCAAACCGGTGGTTTATCTCTGTATTGGCCATAAACTTATTGATGATGACCGACTGCATAAATTTAACCGGCTTGGAGAAAATAATTATCAGCTTATAGTAGAGAGCCTCAATGCAGGAATTCTATTCCAGGATAGCAATGGAGATATCATTGCTGTTAATCAAAAATCGGCTGAAATTTTTAATGCAACTCTGGAACGACTTTATCAACTGAAAGATGTTGCTAACCTGTGGAATACCGCCTGGGATATCAAAAATGAAAACGGAGATCCGGTCCCCTTTGAAAATACGCCATTCATGAAGGCGTTACAATCAGGCAAAACGCAAACAGAAGTGCTGCTCATCAGGCTATTGGATGGCCAATGCCGGTGGCTGCACTTCAGTTCGCAACCCCTGTTCAATGATAATGCTGATATGCCTTTTGCTGTCGTATCAAACATTACAGACCTGACATACGAAAGAACGCTTATCAGGGAGTTAAAAGATGGAAAGGCAATTCTTAATTCATTCATCAATCAAACACCCAATCTGGTGTGGGTAGTTGACGAACTTTCTACTTTACTTTTTGCCAGTAAGGCATTTTACAAATATTTCGGTCTGAAAGCAGCAGAGGCTGTAAATAAAAATATTATTGACCTGGTTCCTGAATCAGTGGCCAAAAGCCTTTACGAGAAACATATCCAGGTTTTGGAGACTGGTATGCCGGCTGAATTTATCGAGAAAGTAAAATGGGCGGACGGTACTGATTTTATTTTCCATATAAATATATTTATTATCGAGGGCATATCTAATAAGCGAATACTTGGGGGACATGCTGTCAACCTGGCTGATAAATATGCAACAGAACAAAAGCTCCGGGAGGCAAATGAGCGGCTCTTACTGTTGACAAGAGCTACATCAGATGCTATTTGGGAATGGGATATGCAAACAGGTCATATATTCCGCAATGACGCTTTAATGGACATGATCGGATATCACACAGATGCTCCAAAGGGCCTGTCCTGGTGGTTACGCCGTATTCATCCTGATGACCGGAACCGTGTCGCAGATAAAGTAAAGGATAGCACAGATAATGGGAGACAGTCATGGGATGATGAATACCGGTTTAAATGTGCTGATGGTACTTATAAGCACATGCGGGATAAAGGCTACATAGTCTATGAAAGCGGATTACCGGTAAAAATGATTGGCTCATTACAGGATATTACCGGTTTGAAAGAGCTGGAATGCCAGTTGATGGAAGAAAAACTGGAACGACAACGGGAAATATCAGAGATGATGATCCGTGCACAAGAGAAAGAAAGAACCCGTATCGGGCATGAGTTACATGACAATGTAAACCAGATACTTTCTTCGACCAAGCTTTTTATTGAAATGTTGAAACCATCCGGAAAAGAGCAAAAGGATTTTAAAAATAAAAGTATTGAATATATCAGCCTGGCTCTTGAGGAAATCCGAAAATTATCCAAAGAACTGGTTGTTCCACAATTTAAAGATAATAGCCTGATACCGGCTGTAAAACAAATAATTAATGATATACATCTTTCTACTCCTATCTTAATAAAATTTGTTCATGATCATGAAGCTGATTTACTGACAGCCGCAAAAAAAGTAACTCTTTTCCGTATACTGCAGGAACAGTTGAAAAATATAATCAAGCATAGCCGTGCGGGCAATGTTTATATTTCGCTTCAGCGTAATGGAGCTGATATTGCATTAGTAATTAAGGATGATGGTATAGGATTTGACCTTAGTCAAACACACAGGGGTATTGGCCTTTCAAATATTTATGAACGGGTACGTTTTTATAATGGGACTGCCGATATTAAAACTGCTCCCGGGGAAGGTTGCACACTTACTATTGTGATTCCAATGCTGCAATGACCCGTGTATTGTTTTTTTAATTTCAAATAATAATATTCTCTGAGGGGAGGTTGTATTTTATTTATGCCTTTTTGCTAAGATTTGAACAACATCTTCCAATGAATGATTCTTAGCCTGCAGCAATACAAGATAATGAAAGAGAAGGTCGGCAGCTTCACCAAGAAATAGTACATCATTAGTGTCTTTGCTTTCTATTACTAATTCAACAGCTTCTTCCCCTACTTTTTGAGCAATTTTATTGATACCTTTTCCAAATAGGGATGATGTATAGGATGAATCAGAAGGCCTATTCTTTCGGTCTGCAATAATATTTTCTAGTTTTTTCAGGGTAAAGCCTGCATTGTCTTCATTAAAACAGGTATCAGCTCCGGTATGACAAACCGGGCCTGCGGGATTAACTTTTATCAGCAATGTATCATTATCGCAATCTGAAATGATTTCTTTGATAAAAAGGAAATTGCCGGAAGTATCTCCTTTGGTCCAGAGCCGTTGTTTACTACGGCTGTAAAAAGTCACTTTCCCTTCCTGGTTGGATCTTTGGAATGCTTCTGCATTCATAAATCCAAGCATTAATACTTTCCCGGTGTTTGCATCCTGTATGATGGTGGGTACAAGACCGTCACTATATTTTGAAAAATCAGGTATCATTTTATATTCAGTTTTTATCTTCTTTATTTTTTAGGGAATTCAGCAGGTTGCTGAACAATTCCTTCCTTCGTTCAAAGTATATTTTATTCCGGGTTCTTCTTTTTTTCTCTACATACCAGAATATGTAATAACTGAAAAGCAGCGCTATGAAAATGATAATGATCATATTCTTACCGGAATGTGCTGGGTATATAAATATCGCTTTAAATCAGGAATAGCAATTTCCCTGAAATGAAAAATACTTGCTGCCAGTGCAGCATCTGCATTGGCTGATTTAAATACTTCAGTAAAATGTTCCATCTTTCCGGCACCCCCGGATGCAATAACCGGGATATTTACGGCAGTTGCCACTTTTTTTGTAATCTCAATAGCAAATCCATTCTTTGTTCCGTCATTCTCCATGGAAGTTAAAAGAATCTCTCCGGCACCTCTTTCTGTAACTTCTTTGGCCCATTCAATCGTTAATTTTTCAGTTGGTGTTCTTCCGCCATGCGTTACGACCATCCATTGGTGGTTAATTAATTTTGCATCAATGGCGACCACCACACACTGGCTACCAAAATTCTTTGCCAGCTCATCAATTAATTGCGGATTCTTTGCAGCTGAAGTATTGACAGAGATCTTATCTGCACCATTTTCTAAAAGAACACTCACATCCTCTGAAGTATTAATGCCTCCACCAACAGTGAATGGTATATTTATATGTGTCGCAATCTCTTTCACCAGTTTAGCCAATGTTTTTCTTTTTTCAGTTGTAGCTGTTATATCCAAAAACACTAATTCGTCAGCACCTTCTTCGCAATAACGGACTGCCAATTCCACCGGGTTGCCGGCATCACGGAGTTGAATAAAGTTGGTGCCTTTAACCGTTCTGCCATCTTTTATGTCAAGACATGGTATAATTCTTTTTGTAAGCATTTTTTAAAAGAATCTTTTAAGATCGCTTAAAGCAATCCTGTTTTCATAAATCGCTTTGCCAATAATAGCACCCTTACAACTAGCCTGGCGGAGGTCTTCCAGTTCTTCCAGTGAAGTCACACCTCCGCTGGCAATCAGGTTAATAGAAGGTTGTTGATTCAAAATCTTTTTATATAAGTCTGTTGCCGGTCCCTGCAGTAATCCATCTTTGTTTACATCTGTACAAAAAATTCTTTCACTCCTTTTAATTTGTATTTTTCTATCAATTCAAATACAGTGATTTTTGTTGTCTCTGTCCAGCCTCTGATGACAATTATCTCATCTTTTACATCAGCACCGATAATAAATTTGTCAGCGCCAAAAGCCATCAGCCAGCCGGAAAGAGTAAATTCATCTTTTACTGCCATACTGCCAATAGCAGCATAAGCGGCGCCGGAACCAAATGCGATTTCAACATTCTTGAGTGTACTGATCCCCCCGCTGAAGTCCACAAGTAAATTTGTTTTACCGGCAATCTTCTCTAGTATTTTCCAATTTTTCACTTCACCGGCTTTTGCTCCGTCCAGGTCAACCAGGTGTAACCGCTGCAGGCCGGCGTCCTCAAATTGCTGAGCCACTTCCAGCGGATCTTCATTGTAAGTTGTTTGCTGGCTGTAGTCACCTTTTGTCAGGCGCACACATTTACCATCAATGATGTCTATGGCGGGTATGATTGTCATTTTATTTTCAAAAAATTTTTCAAGATTTCTTCGCCTGCCTTTGAACTCTTCTCCGGGTGGAATTGTACACCATAGAATTTATCTTTTTTCAATGCAGAACTATAAGGTTGTATATAATCTGTTTCAGCAATGCTAAAAGGGTTCTGTTCAGCAAAATAGCTATGTACAAAATAGCAGTAAGTATTTTCATCAACGGAAGAAAACAATTCGCTTTTCAGATTGTATATATTATTCCATCCTACTTGCGGAACTTTAACATTGGTATTAACCCCATTAAATTTCCTGACCATTACATTTTTAAATATCCCCAGGCAATCAGTATTGTTTTCTTCGGAATGTTCACAGAGTAATTGCATACCCAGGCAGATGCCAAGGACAGGTTGTTGTAATCCAACAATAACTTTGTCCAATTCTCTTTCTTTCAGGTAACTCATGGCGGTACTTGCTTCGCCTACCCCGGGGAAAATGACTTTATCAGCTGTTTGTATCAATTTTTTATCGTCCGTCACTGTAGCCGCTGCGCCAATTCGTTCCAGGGCAAAAAGTACCGATTGAATATTACCAGCATTGTATTTAACTATAACTATATTCATTACAGAATTCCTTTTGTGCTGGGCAGTTGCATATTGTCAACATCCCTTTTAACTGCCATTTTTATTGATTTCGCCAGTGCTTTGAAAATGGATTCAATCTTATGATGCTCATTATCACCTTCCACTTTTATATTAAGATTACACTTTGCAGCATCAGAAAAGGATTTAAAAAAATGATAAAACATTTCGGTGGGTACATCACCAATTTTTTCTCTTTTAAAATCGGCATGCCAAACCAGCCAGTTCCTGCCGCCAAAATCAATAGCAACCTGTGCCAGCGAATCATCCATTGGCAGAGCAAATCCGTACCGGCCAATCCCCTTTTTATCGCCCAAAGCAAGGGCAAATGCTTCGCCCAATGCAATTGCCGTGTCTTCAATGCTGTGATGCTCGTCAATATGCAGGTCGCCTTTTACGGTAATTGTAATATCTATTCCGCTATGCCTGCACAACTGCTCAAGCATATGATTGAAAAAATTAAGGCCTGTATCTATATTGGCAACCCCTGTTCCATCCAGGTTTAACAATATCCGGATCTTTGTTTCGTTGGTGTTTCGTTCATGCTGAATGACTCTTTGCCCAAGCCGGAGATATTCATATATGGATTTCCAGCTTGTAGTTTCCAGGGCAATAATTTCTTCAAAGTGCTGATCTGTCCTACTTATTTCTTCTGCTCCAAGGAGTGGGTCATTATTAAGCCATATGGCTTTGCACCCAAGATTTTTTGCCAGTTGTATATCTGTAATCCTGTCGCCAATGACAAATGAACCAGTTATGTCATATTCCGGGTTATTTAAATATTGTGTCAGCATACCGGTCCCTGGTTTACGGGTTGGGATATCATCTGCAGCAAATGTTTTGTCAATATGGATATTACTAAAAATGATTTCTTCGTTTTCCAGGCTTTTTAATACAAAATTCTGAATAGGCCAGAATGT
Source organism: Chitinophagaceae bacterium (assembly GCA_016719165.1). GTDB lineage: Bacteria > Bacteroidota > Bacteroidia > Chitinophagales > Chitinophagaceae > JJ008. The sequence continues at coordinate 185,218 of JADKAJ010000005.1, forward strand.
ATCCTCAGGATAGGAAGCAGTTCCCAATCCATCCTGGTTTGTCACCATTACAAGTTCAAAATCCAGGTCTTTGGCTATTTTTCGCACCCAGGTAAACATATCCGGATAGAACTCCAGTTTTTCAAAAGTATCAATTTGGTAAGTAGGCGGGGCTTCTTTTATAAGTGTGCCATCACGGTCTATGAAAAGAATCTTTCTCATGCTGTATATGATTTTAATGCTTCTATCAGTTGTTTATTTTCTTCCGGGGTGCCGATGGTGATGCGTAGAGAATCATCACATAGGATCACTTTAGAACGATCACGGACAATGATTCCTTTGCCTGATAAATATTCATATATATTCCTGGCTGCTCTCATTTTTACAAGGATAAAATTGGCATCAGAGGGATAAACATATTGTGTAAATGGCAGTTTCAGCAATTCTTCCTGTAGTAACCCTTTTTGTTCAACGGTAGTTTTTGTCCAGTTATTTACACTTGAAATATTACCAAGAGCTTCTATGGCCAATTGCTGTGTGGCGGTATTAATATTGTATGGGTATTTAACCTTGTTGAAGTAATTTATTACCGGTTCTCCGGCAAAAGCCATACCCAGTCTTAATCCTGCTAATCCCCATGCTTTGGATAATGTTTGTAAAATAACAAGATTTGCATATTCTGTAAGTTCCGGAATAAATGTTTTTTGTTTTGCATAGTTGATATAAGCTTCATCAATTATGACCAGGCCATCAAAGTTATTCAACAGGACTTCGATATCGTCTCTGTTAATGCTGTTGCCAGTTGGGTTATTGGGGGAACAAACAAAGATTAGTTTGGTATTTGCATCTATGGCTTCTTCGATGGCCCCCAGGTTTAACTGAAAATCCTGTGTTAAAGGGACCTTTTTTACTTTCACAGCATTCATTTCAGCACATACTTCATACATACCATAAGTAGGAGGGAAGATGATGACATTGTCTTTACCGGGTTCGCAGAATATCCGGAACAGTAAGTCTATCGCTTCATCACTTCCGTTTCCGAGGAAAATATTTTGTGCCGGAACACCTTTTATGCTGCTGATCTTTTCTTTCAGTGTTAATTGTAAAGGATCGGGGTATCGGTTATAATTTTCAGGGAGAGGTGAGCCAAATGAGTTTTCATTGGCATCCAGGAAAATAGTTGCGGTACCGCTGAATTCATGCCGGGCTGATGAATAAGGGGTCATCTTTTTGATATTCTCCCGAACAAGGTTATCTACATTAAATTCCATAGTTATTTTTTTAACCGGATGACTACTGCTCTTTTATGTGCATCCAGACCTTCTGCCCCGGCCATTGCCATGACTGCCGGAGCAATATTTTGTAATCCTTCTTTTGTTAATTTCTGATAGGTGATTTTTTTGACAAAGCTATCTAAAGAAACGCCACTGTACATAGCAGCATATCCATTGGTAGGTAATGTATGGTTGGTGCCACTGGCATAATCACCGGCACTCTCCGGCGAGTAATTCCCAATAAATACAGAACCGGCCGTCGTTACTTTTTGTGCAACTTGTTCTGCATCAGCACAGGAAAGTATGAGGTGTTCCGGGGCGTAGCAATTTGAAAGTTCAATTGCTATAGCAATATTTTTTACAATAACTATTTTACTGTTATGCAATGCTTTTTCAGCAATTGATTTTCTTGGCAGTTCTTTTAGTTGTTCGTTTATCGCTGTGGCTACATTTTCTGCAATACCAGCAGAAGATGTCAATAGAATTACTTGTGAATCGGGCCCATGCTCTGCCTGCGATAAAAGATCAGCAGCTACAAATTCAGGGACAGCGGTTTCATCTGCAATTACCAGTACTTCAGAAGGTCCGGCTGGCATGTCTATGGCAACACCTTGTTGTTGAATTATTTGTTTGGCCAAAGTTACATATTGGTTACCCGGCCCGAATATTTTAAAAACTTTCGGAATTGTTTCTGTGCCATAGGCCATGGCAGCAATGGCTTGCACACCACCAGCTTTAAATATTTTTGTTATTCCGCATAGTTGCGCAGCAAACAAAATGGCCGGATTAATGCTCCCGTCTTTTGCAGGTGGCGTAGAAAGAATTATTTCTTTGCAACCAGCTATCTGTGCAGGAACAGCAAGCATTAAAACGGTTGAAAAGAGCGGGGCAGAGCCTCCGGGAATGTATAACCCGACTTTTTCAATTCCAACAGCTTCTCTCCAGCAAAGTACGCCGGGCATGGTTTCAACCTTTTTCACCTCTTCTTTCTGTGATTGGTGGAATTGTTCAATATTTTTCTTTGCCTGTTGTATGGCCTGTTTTAACTCTTCTGGCAGTAAAGAAGCTGCAGTATTGATTTCTTTTTCAGACACCTGTATTCTTTTTAAACTGGCTCCATCAAATTCTTTTGAGAACTTTCGGATTGCCTTATCACCTTTATCTTTTACTTTTTGCAATATTTTTTTTACACTTTTTTCCAGGGAAGAATAGTCCGAGGCCGGCCGCTGCATTATTTCTTCCCAGTTTCCTTTGTCAGGGTATTTGTAAACCTTCATCATATAATCATTTTTTCAATGGGGATTATTAATATGCCCTGGGCACCATTGGCTTTTAATTGTTCAATAACATCCCAGAAGTCACTTTCGTTGATCACAGAGTGAACAGAACTCCATCCGGGTTCTGCCAAAGGCAGTATGGTAGGGCTTTTCATACCGGGTAATAAACTGCAAATGGTATCCAGCTTATCGTTGGGGGCATTCAGCAATACGTATTTATTATTTTTTGCCTTTTTCACTGAGCGGATACGGAATAACAGACTTTCAAGGATGATCCTTTTTTCGGTGGAAAGAGCTTTGTTACCAATCAACACAGCTTCAGAGAAAAGTATTGTTTCAATTTCTTTTAGTTCGTTGGTGAATAAGGTACTTCCGGAGCTTACCAGGTCACAAATAGCATCTGCCAACCCAATCCTGGGTGCAATTTCAACGGAACCGCTTATCTCATGAATAGAAGCGGCTATCTTTTTTTCATTCAAAAAAGTAGTGAGGATTACAGGGTAGCTGGTTGCTATCTTCTTGCCGTTTAAATCACTTATGGATTGTAATTGGCCATTCCTGGGGATAGCAATGGATAGACGGCACTTCCCGAATCCTAATTTTTCTATGGAGTCGACAATTTTATTTTTTTCCCTGACAACATTCTCACCTACAAAGCCAATATCGGCCACTGCATCCTGTACGTATTCAGGGATATCATCGTCTCGCAGAAAGAACACTTCTACCGGAAAGTTTGAAGACAGTACCCTGAGTTGGTTATTTCCGTTGCTAACTTCAATGCCGCATTCTTTCAGCAGTTTCATGGAACCTTCATATAAACGGCCCGATTTCTGAACGGCGATCTTTAATGTTTCACTCATATAGATATATTTAATTAAAAAGGGCTTACTGTTAAGTAAGCCCTTCAACTATGTTTATACATAATATCCTCACGGCCTACCCTGGAAGAGTAAGTGATGATGATGGTTATGTGTATATTTTTTCATTACGGGGCAAAAATAGGGATTATTTAAATAGGTATAATATTTCACTGTAAATTTTTAAATTAGACCGATCTTTTAAAACCACATGGCTAAATTAACAAGAACTACTAACAGCGGACATTGGCATCGCCTGGGGATATTCAATCCGTTTGCCCCAGGGGCAGAGACAATAGACCCGCTGAAGCCCTGGAAGATCATTTCCCAGAACAATATTTTCATTGTTTATTTATCCATACTACTGTTCGCTTTTTATGCTTTTACCCGGCATGGTCTCAACTGGATCGCTTTATCTACTTCGCTAATTGCCAGTATCCCGGTCGGATTTGCCATTGCATTTTTTGAGACCCAGGCGATGGAGTTCAGACGAAAACACCGGCGCACCGGTTTTTGGTATTATTTATTGTATCGCACACTCCGGATTACCTTCTGGTTTATGGTGCTTTTCTTTATTATCATGAATATTATTCTATGGTTAAATATTAATACATATGAAACAATATTCCCGCATAGCCTGCATGATTTTTTCGCCACCAGAAAACTGTTTGAATTTCTCGGGCTGTCTCTAATCATTTCACTGGTATCTAATTTTTTAGATGAATTGCACCGAAAGCTGGGCAGGGATGCAATTTTCAACCTGGTATTTGGTAAATATCACCAGGTAAAGCAGGAAGACCGTATTTTTTTATTCATCGACCTAAATCATTCAACTGATATAGCAGAGGAAATGGGAGAAATGGAATACAGTCACTTTTTGCAGGATTATTATTATGATATCAGCGAACCGATTGCCCGTTACATGGGAAGAGTATACCAATATGTAGGAGATGAAGTGGTAGTTTCATGGCCGGTTAAGAAGGGATTAAGGTTTGCCTTATGTATTCGTTGTTTTTTTGCCATTGAAAAGCAAATAAACAGGTACCGGGAACAATACCTTGAAAGATACGGAAGGGTACCGGAGTTTAAGGCCTCTTTGCATGGAGGTTATGTTGTTGTATCAGAAGTCGGCAAGTATAAATCTGAAATTGCCTATCATGGAGATGTGTTGAATACTACAGCCCGCATGCTGGGAAAATGTCATGATCTGAATGCCACTTTTATAATATCTGACTGGATCATGAAAAACGTAAATGCACCAAAGTATTTAAAAATGGAATCGCTGGGTCTTTTTCAACTCAAAGGAAAGCAACAGGAAGTGGAGTTATTTTCTGTTTATATGTCGCAGAAGAAACAGGAAGAGAAAAAAATAGGGCGAAAAGGTTTTTTCAGACGAAAACCAGGAGTTGATTAAGCTACGATGAGTTGCTCCTGCAAGTCATCGGCTGTAATGCCCAGGTGACTTTCTTCATAGATACATTCCCCGTTTTTAATAAGTAATATCTGGGGTGATTCATGCGGGACGCTGAATATTTGAGCAATCTTATTAGACAATTGCCGGTAAGACAGTAAATCGAGATAGAAAAAATCACTATTAGATAGTGGGCCCGACTTTTTCAGCCTGCTTAATGCAATACTGCTGACACTGCAACGGGTACTATGTTTAAATATTATCTGAGGTCTATCGTAAGATGACGCAATAATATCTTTCAACTGATTTTCTGAAGTAAGGTCAATCCAATTCATAAATGGGAAAATATCAGCCTTTAAACTTGTAATTAGCCTGTGGATTACCTGGGCAACCATATTTTTGAGATGAGCAGGAAACGCCCAGAACTACTAACGCAATGAGTGCCAGAACAATTAATGATTTATTTTTCATATATCGTGGATATTTGACAGATTAACGATTTAGTCTGCTGTTTATTTTGTGATGACAAAGATAAGTAACATGCAGGATTTTGCGGCCCCAATTATTTATGCTAATTACTGTAAGATTGATTTAGATAAAGACTTGGTTTTCTTTACTTCATGATAGTGGTCTACTTTCAAATTTGATTTTGTCAGGTATGACAAACTGTTAACTTTACCGCCAGAAATATTCTGGAAATTAGAGAAATTACTAACCTGATGTTACAACTCAAAAAACCCCTTGCTTTTATTGATCTGGAGACAACTGGCGTAAACCCGGGGACTGACCGGATTGTTGAGATTGCTATTATTAAAATCCTTCCCGATGGGGCCCGGAGTGTAAAAAGGAAACTGATCAACCCTGAGATGCCGATCCCTAAAAATGCTTGTGAAATACATGGGATTAGCGATGAAATGGTGAAGGATGCCCCCACATTTAAGCAGGTGGCGCATGAATTGAAACAAATGTTGGATGGTTGTGATTTTGCCGGTTATAATTCCAATCGTTTTGATATTCCCTTATTAATGGAAGAATTTTTAAGGGCACAGGTAGATTTTGATATGAAGAACCGAAAGTTGCTGGATGTGCAGAATATTTTTCATAAGATGGAGCCCAGGACCTTGAGTGCGGCCTACAAGTTTTATTGCAGTAAAAGTCTTGATGGTGCCCATAGTGCCGAAGTAGATGCTTCCGCTACTCATGAAATCCTGGAGGCGCAATTAGAGCGATACACTGAATTAGGAAATACAGTTGATTCAATCTTAAAAGTGATCGGAGAAGACCAGGTAGTTGATTTTGCCCGCCGGTTTGTAATGGAAAACGGAACCGAAGTTTTCAATTTTGGAAAATTCAAAGGCCGTCCAGTGGCAGAAGTGTTAAAGGCAGAGCCCCAGTATTATGATTGGATGATGAAAGGTGATTTCCCGCAACATACTAAACAAAAACTCACCGAAATTTATACCCGGACGCTGTTGAAAAAGGGCTGATGCGGCTTTTTGCTTCTGGAAATTTTAACAGGACATTCTTTGATGATTATCGTAAATTAGAGGTTCACAATTATATAAATCCAACAGTGGAGAAACTGGTTGTCATACCAACTTACAATGAGAAGGAAAATATTACAAGTATCCTTCACGCCATTTTTAATCTGCATGAAGATTTTCATGTATTGGTTATTGATGATGGTTCCCCGGATGGAACAGCCCTGATCGTAAAAGAATTACAAGCAAAATTTCCAGGTCAGTTATTTATTGAAGAACGAAAAGGAAAACTTGGATTAGGCACAGCTTATATTCATGGCTTCAAATGGGCTATTGCCAGGGAGTATGCTTTTATATTTGAAATGGATGCCGATTTTTCACATAATCCGAATGACCTGCCAAGGCTATATAATGCCTGTAAAAATGAAGGGGCTGACCTCGCAATTGGTTCAAGATATGTTACTGGTGGGGGAGTGGTGAACTGGCCTCAAAACCGTATTGCCTTATCAAAAGGAGGTTCTTTATATACAAGAATGATAACCTGGATGCCGGTAAAGGACCCGACAGCAGGTTTTATGTGTTACAAAAAAGAAGTGCTGGAAACCATTAATCTCGATAAGATCGAGTTCGTGGGATATGCGTTCCAGATTGAGATGAAATTTGCCGCCTGGAAACTGGGATTTAAAATAAAAGAAGTGCCTATTATATTCCAGGACAGGACCTATGGTGTATCTAAGATGAACAAAGGGATTATTAAAGAAGGTGTAATTGGCGTATTAAAGTTGCGCTGGCATAGTTTATTTAAAAACTACCGCAAAAGACTTAAGAATACTGATGCAGAAATTTCCCCATTGACAGGAATCCGCAAAAATGAGATGTTGGCGGAGAGTGAATAGTTATTACCGTTTCTTCCCCTCTTTTATTTAGTTTGCAGGCCAATGAAAAAGGCCTTTCTTCAATTACACATCGCTGTTTTCCTGGCTGGGTTTACGGGTATATTGGGTCGCCTCATTACCTTAAATGAAGGAATGATCGTCTGGTACAGGCTTCTTTTTACGGCTGTTACTATGTGGATTCTGTTCGGGCTGATGAAGAAGTTACAGAAGATACCCTTTATTGATATTTTAAAAATTACCGGTGTCGGGTTTATTGCAGCTATGCACTGGGTTACTTTTTATGGGTCAATAAAATACTCAAATGTATCTGTAGCACTGGTTTGTTTTTCCGCTATTAGTTTTTTTACTGCCTTGTTTGAACCCCTGATCTTAAATAAGAAAATCAACTGGTTAGAATTGTTACTGGGGTTGGTTACACTCAGCGGTATTTATATCATCTTTCATTTTGATACCCGGTTTAAGACAGGTATTGTTATCGGGTTAATTTCAGCAGTGCTGGCATCCTTATTCCCGATTTATAACAGGGAGTTTTTAAAAAGGATCAATGTTGAAACTATGCTGACCTGGCAGCAAACAGGGGGCTTCCTGGTTTTGTCGCTATTACTGCCATTCTACCTGCAGCAGTTTCCAATTGAAAACTTTATTCCTGACCGGGAGAATATTGGTTGGTTATTGGTGCTTGCATGGTTCTGTTCAGTGATCGCTTTTCAACTTTCTGCTAATGCCTTGAAAAAATTGTCTGCATTTACTGTAAATCTTACTTACAACCTGGAGCCGGTATATGGTATTCTACTTGCCTTTGCTGTTTACAATGAAAATCAGTACCTGAGTAAATGGTTCTTTGTTGGGTTTGCTATTATTGCAGTTGCTTTACTGATTCATGTTTATTTGCTTTTCAGAGTAGAACGTAAACTGACAGAACATGCAGCTGACTGAGTATCATCAGAAAATTATAGATTATTACAGGGATACTGAGAATTCGTATAAGGATTCCTGGGATTTGAATAACAGCCTGGCTATACACTATGGATATTGGGACGCAACAGTGAAAACTTTTCGCCGGTCTTTGTTGCGGATGAACGAAATAATGATGGAAGCTGCCGCAATAAAAGCAACGGATAAAGTACTGGATGCGGGTTGCGGGGTGGGTGGCAGCAGTATTTTTTATAGCTTCCTTATTGGGGTGTAAAGTGACGGGCATCACATTAAGCGAAAGACAAGTGCAACAGGCTAATGAGAATGCCAGGAGAAAAGGGGTTGAGGACCTGGTTAATTTCAGTGTGATGAATTTTAGTGCCACTGATTTCGCTGATGCCAGTTTTGATGTGGTTTGGGGTTGTGAAAGTATTTGCTATGCGGAGGATAAAGAACAATTTATAAAAGAAGCTTTTCGGTTACTCAGACCGGGTGGCAGGTTGGTAGTGGCTGATGGACTTGTTACTGATTTTGAAAACAATGAGAATCCTGACATTCGTCAATGGCTTGATGGCTGGCAGGTAAATTACCTGGAATCTCCCGAAAGGTTTCAGTCTTTTATGCTGCAGGCAGGATTTGGTAATATTAATTTTCGCAATATATCCAGGGAAACAGCTCATTCTTCCCGTCGTCTTTATCGCATTTATTACCTGGCCAGTTTGTATTTGCTATGGAAGAAGGTTAATTTTTCAAAACCCGTTACGGCAATACAAAAGAAAAATATCAAAGCCTGCAAATACCAGTTTAAGGGAATGCAAAAAGGACTTTGGCAATACGGGTTAATTACCGGAACAAAATTAAGATGACAGTTTAAAATTCAATAATAAAACCGATAGTCGGAATTACACTGGCATCGTCATTTGCTAATATGAACGGAATGGCATTAGAGCCATCCTGCCTGATGGGCTGTCCATCTGTGGTAAGGAAGGCCGTATTATCAGCATTTCTTTTAAATGTATATTGAGGAAAAGCAGGATTCCTTGCATTGTACCAGTTGGTAATATCGAGGTAAAGATTAAGTGTTGTTTTTTTAAAATTCCATTTCTTATCTATACGCAGGTCACTGGAATGAAACGCAGCCAGTTTTTCCGAGTTAAGTTGATCATAATTCAGAATCCCGATGCTATAGGTCAGGTAATTCAATTGTGAAGCAGTTAAATCAAAAGGAGTATAGGGTGCTCCTCCCTGGTAACGAAATTTCAACCCCAATTCCCAGTTCTTATTGAATTTGTATCCCCATATAAATGAAAGCAAATGACGATTATCCCAGGCACTGGCAATTTCTTTCTTATTCAATCCGCTGAAACGGCTGATAAAAAAGGTATAAGACAATGTTCCAAAAAATCGTTTGGTGAGTTTTTGCTGGGCAAATAATTCGAAACCATAACTTTTACCCTTTCCGTTGGTGATCACTTCTTCATTCCCGATTACGCCAAAATCACCACCCATATTAGCCAGGGAAATTCCATCTTTTACTGAAACAGGAACATTGCTGTATTGTTTATAAAATGCCTCCAGTGTAAAACGGGTGGTAGTGTTGGGTAAATATTCTGTGCCGAGCACATAGTGGATACTGCGGGTATAATCAGCATCTTTATTCACCAGCACTCCACTATTATCCCGGAAACTAAGTATCGTATAAGTCGGAATTTTGGAATAAGAACCAATCGATGCATTTAGTGTCCATTTGTCGGCGAGAACATAGGAAGCGCTGATGCGGGGTGATAAGGTAGAAATTGGGCTCATGCCATCCTCTGTAAAAGTATTCAGATCACTGCGCAAACCAGCGCTGATTCCCAAACGATCATCAAGGTAACGTTTACTTGCCTGGACAAATGCTCCCATACGCCAAAAGCTGATATCAGAATTGTAGCGTACAGATATTTCCGGTTGGATGATATTCCCGTTCTGATCAGTTAATTCTTTCCGGAAGCGTTTAAAAATATTGTTATTGCTCTTTACATACTGCGTAATGCCACCGTAAGCAAGTTTCCAGCCATTGATGGTCTTATTGACATCGAAGCGTAGTTTATTTTCTATCTCCTGTGAAAAGATACCTATGCGGCGTTTGGTTTCATTTTCTTCCTCATTGTCATCAAATTTTTCAATTTTATTATCAAACATATTCCGGCTGAGGGCCAGGTTCCAGTAGCCATTTTTTATTTGCCGGCGAATGTTTGCTCCTATTGTGTAATTCCATTGATGTATAGGTGCAGTTGCATCCAGTACATATAATTTTTCAGGAGTGGCTTTGCGGGGTGCTGCGAATGAAAAATCATCGATGGCACCTACACCTATCAGTGTCAGTGTAGTTTTCCTGTCAATTCGATGATTGACCTTGTATTGAAAGTCCCAGTAATTGGGCCGAATCGGCAGATCTATCGCTTTGAATAACAATTGCAGGTACGACCGGCGGGCGGAAGCCAGGAAAGTTGTGTTTTTTGACAAAGGGCCTTCAAAAGTGCCTGCCAGTTCGGTGCCACTAAGCCTGATATTGCCCTGCAAGCTGTTAGGATTACCATTACGTTGCCTGAACTGCAAAACAGAGGATAAAGCGTTATCATACCTTGCATCAAAGGCCGATGAACTCAATTTTACATCTTCCAGGAAACTTACATTAAGAATTCCTGTTGGGCCTCCTGCACTTCCCTGGGTGACGAAATGGTTGATAACCGGAATTTCTATCCCGTCCAGGTAGTAAACATTCTCATTGGGGGCGCCGCCACGTATAATAATGTCATTTCTGAATCCACCTACACTACCGGCTGTGCCACCCACACCGGGTAGGGCCTGTATCACCCGGGAAATATCAAAATTTCCGCCGGGATTGCTGCGGATTTCCTCAGTTGTCAGCCGTTGTACACTTAACGGTGTTTCCAGACTGGCGGCCACTGCTGTGCGGCGGGAGCTTTTGATCACTACATCTTCCAGCCGGGTGATGGAAGGTTCCAGTTGAACTGTCAGGTTTATTTCGTTTCCGGAAGTTATTACGATATTAAATAAAGTCACTTCATTGTATCCGACCGATGTAAACTGTAAAGTATAACTTTTAGGAAGTATGCCACTGATCCGGAATTTGCCCGATGAATCTGTGGTAGTACCAAGGGAAGTCCCGACAACCTGCACCGAAACGGATCCAACTGGCGTCAAAAGGTTCTTGTCTGTTACTGTTCCGGTAATAGACCCCTGGCGTTGGGCCTGGGCCTGGTAAAACAGGGTTATTGCTATTAAAAGGGAAAAAATCTTGATCATATTATAATTTCAGTATAGGAAACAGTTAAACAATTGATTTGTTTGATTTAACTTGTCGGTCATCATTTTTATTTATGAGAAAATCCAATTTTAGCCTGGTCTTGCTGTTACTTCTTGTAACAGGCCTTTATGCACAAAAGAAACCCCTTGATCATTCTGTATACGACAGTTGGCAACGTATCGGCGAACGAATGATCAGCAACGACGGGAAATGGGTGGTATACACGATCGATCCGCAGGAAGGAGATAATGAGCTGGTGATACAGTCTTCCGATGCAAAGTATAAGAAAACGATTGCCCGTGGTTACAATCCTGTAATTACAGAGGACAGCAGGTATGCAATTTTCAGAATAAAGCCACTTTTCAAGGACACAAGAGAAGCAAAGATTAAGAAGAAGAAGCCTGATGATATGCCAAAAGATTCTTTTGCTATCGTGGAACTGGGACAAGACAGTGTGTGGAAAGTAGCAAGAGTAAAAGGGTATAAAACACCGGAGAAAGAGGCCGGTTGGGTGGCATATCATCTGGAAAAAGCAATTGAAAAGAAAGAAACTGCTGCCAAAAAGCCTGAATCCAATGGTAAAAAGATTACGGATAGCCTGAATAGCGTAATTGATTCGCTGCACCAGGTGATTCAATCCATTCCTAAGCAAAAAAAGAAAAAAAGGGATGATGATGAAGCCTTTACTGATCCCGGATTCTTTATTGCTGAAAATCACGATGCCGAAGGAGATGAAACACCCGGAACTCCCACCGAAGCCGGAACGGATCTCGTTTTAAGAAACCTGAACAATGGGCAGGAAAAAATATTTAATAATGTGCTTGAATATTATTTCAGTAAAAAGGGGGGCAGGTTGCTGATAGAACAGGCAAAGAATCCCAAGGATTCGTTGAGTAAACCCTCTGTTTCCCTGTACGATCTCAGCGAAGCAAAAGCTATTGTGCTAAGCAGGGGAGGCAATGACTTTAAAAATTTTGTCTTCTCAGAAGATGGTTCCCAGGTTGCATATGTGGCAGAAAGAGATGCCCGGCCAAAAGAGTTGCAGAAGTTTTACCGGGTGTGGTATCATAAGACCGGCTTGGATACTGCGATCTTATTAGCGGATAAGAATTCAGTAGGAATGAAACTCGGTATGACCATCAGCGAATTTGGCAATCTGAGTTTCAGTAAATCTGGAAACCGTCTATTCTTTGGCACCGCACCGATACAGCCACCGAAGGACACTTCACTGGTAGAGATAGACCTGGTGAAACTGGATATCTGGAATTATAAAGACGATTATTTACAAACGCAGCAATTATTCAGGCTGCAAAGAGACCTTCAAACCAATTACCTGGCTGTATATCACCTGGGTAAAAAAGAATTGAAACAGCTGGGTTCTGAAGAAATTCCCATCATCTTCCCGACCAGGGAAGGTGATGGTGACCAGTTTGTAGGAGTGACTGATTTTGGCAAACGCATCGAAAGCCAGTGGGCTGGTAACACCAAAAAAGATATTTATGCCATCAATGTAAATGACGGTTCACAAAAATTAGTGAAAAAAGATATGCTGGGTGTGATAACACCGCAATACATTTCTCCAACCGGCAAGCATATCATGTGGTACGATAGCAAGGTCCGCCACTATTTTGTGTGGGATGGTAATACGACCAGGAATATTACCGCTAAAATTAAATTTTCATTATGGGATGAAGAGCATGATACACCCAACGACCCGTCACCTTATGGTGTAATGGGTTGGCATGAGGGAGATTCGGCAGTGTATGTGTATGACAGGTACGATGTGTGGAAATGCCCTCTTGCTGAAAAATCAAATTCTATTAATATTACCGGAGTTGGAAGAACTGGAAAAACCAGAATAAGATACCTGCAAACAGATCCTGAGTCCAGATATCTGAAACCATACGATGATATCTTTTACAGGCTATTTCATGAAAAAGATAAATCTGAGGAGATCATTCAATCTTCGTTAAAAGAGTGGTTTTCATTTGAACAGGCTGAAGCCGGTGCTTATATGTTTGGGCAAATCAAGAAAGCAAAAAATGCCAGTACTCTTTTATATACGATAGAGTCATATTCCAGAACGCCTGATTTATTTGCAGATCAGTTAATCCCAAATTCAATTGACGAAGCTATCAGGCTTTCTTACATAAACCAGCAACAAAAGGATTATAACTGGGGCACGGCTGAGTTGTATAAATGGAAAGCTTTCAATGGAAAAATGTCTGAAGGTGTATTATATAAACCGGAGAATTTTAATCCCAATAAAAAATATCCGTTGATCATGTATTTCTATGAAACACATGCCAACACTTTACATAGTTATATTCCTCCGACACCAACCGGCAGCCGGTTGAATATTTCATTTTTTGTTAGCCGTGGTTATGTGGTGTTCTCACCGGATATTCGTTATACAATCGGACATCCTGCAAAGAGTTGTTATGATTATGTGGTCAGTGCTGCACAGGATCTTGCTAAACAAAGATGGATCGATGCAAAGAATATCGGCATCCAGGGACAAAGCTGGGGTGGTATACAGGTAGCACAGCTCATCACCATGACCAATATGTTCAAAGCGGCATGGGCAGGGGCACCAGTTGCCAATATGACGAGTGCCTATGGCGGTATTCGTTGGGAGAGTGGGGCCAATCGCCAGTTCCAGTATGAGAAAACACAAAGCCGGATCGGTGCTACGTTATGGGAGAAGCCCAATCTTTACATAGAGAACTCACCTTTGTTTCATGTTCCTAAAATAAAAACGCCATTGGTCATCATGCATAATGATGCAGATGGTGCTGTTCCCTGGTATCAGGGCATTGAATTATTTACCGCCATGCGGAGATTGGGAAAGCAAGTCTGGATGCTGAACTATAATGGCGAAGCCCATAACCTGCGGGAAAGAAAGAACCAGAAAGATATTTCTATCCGGGAGCAGCAATTCTTTGACTGGTTACTAAAAGGGGAGAAGCCGCCAAAATGGATCACAGAAGGAGTGCCGGCCGTGAAAAAAGGCAAAGACTGGGGATTGGAGCTGGTTAATTAGTTTATTCGTTGAATGGTTAACGGTTTTTTTCCTGTTAACCATTCAATTTTTTTTATGCCGCAGTACTTATAAATTTCACTAAGCTTCTCTTGGCAATGGGCAACAATGTTTCATCTATTGGGAATGTAAGCTCAGTCTCTATTAAATAAACTGCTGGGTTCGGTAAGTCTTTCCGTTGACGGATCAATTCCGATTTCATATGTTCATAAGTACTGCTGATGCTGCGAAGCTTGTTATCAATAAATGCCGTTTTGATACTGCGGTATTTTTCATCGTGTTTTTCAAAAATGGAAAGCCTGTAATGATAGACCCTTGTGCTTTTTACATTGCCGCTGCTTAGAAAGAAATAGCCTTCCTGTGTGTCTAATGGAATAAGGCCAACGGGTACGATGTTTATTTTTTCTTCGACAAATTCATATATCTCTGTACCATTGTGAATAGTTGTTTTGATTTTCCCGGCAGAGTATTGTATTATGTCTTCCAGTTCCTGCATCAGTTCATCATCTTCGATCATTTGCTGATAGAGCACCTGTAATTTTTCCATCTGTATCCCGGTTAACTTTTTGGGGAAATGCTCCTGCAGGTATTTTTTATTTTCCCGGAAAGCCACAATGTTATTATAATGAAAAATGATATCGGCCAGTTGCGGGTAGAGCTTATTTTCGGTAAAATACTTATTAACCTCCTGCAGGTAAGCCAGGAGAGTGTACTTTTTCAGCTCAAAATCAATACGGCCTTCGGCAAACCAGGTTTCGGATAATGACTTCATAGATGGCGAATTTTGTTCTCCTAATTTACAAAAAGATGGTATCAATCCAAAGGAAGTTTAACTTTAGATTGTTAAAAAAAATAAGGATGAGAGTTTTACTGTTAATAATAAGTGTTACGTTATTTTCCTGCGGAAACACAATCTATATTGTTCGTCATGCAGAAAAAGCTCCGGTGGAAGCTGGTGCCAGCCAGATGATGGCAAGCGATCCGCCATTATCTGATCCCGGAAAACTGAGGGCCATAGCACTTCGTGATAAACTGAAGGGGGAGAATATCCGCTTTATTTTTTCAACCAATACAAAGCGAACGATAGCGACTGCACAACCGCTGAATGATCAGAGAAGTAATACCAGTATCGAAATTTACAGTAGCAAAAAAGATTCGATGGATATTTTTATCGAAAAGCTTAAAACTATCAGGAAGGGTAATATACTGGTGGTAGGGCATTCTAATACGGTGGATGATATTGTAAACAGGCTTAGCCAACGAACAGAAATTGCTGCTGATCTGAAAGACAACGAATACGATAATTTATTTATCCTGAAACGGAAAGGGGATAGCTATCTCTATAGAAACGAAAAGTACGGAAACAAATCTCCGGATTAATCCATGCCTCCCGGAACTTTTTCACCCGTTTTCTTTTTCCACTGCATCTCAAAGAGGAAAGATAGCTGAAGAAAATTTTTTCCTGTTTCATCACTGATTTTGTAATCAAATTGGTGCAGATAGCCGGCCTGTAATGTAAAGAAGGGTGAGAATTCATACCCGGCTCCCAGGAATACCCTGTTCCGTTCAAAGTAAGGTGCCCTGTTGGTAAAGAATATTTCATTGGAAGCTGTCAGGTAATAAGTTCCGGCTTCTATCTTTTTATTGTTTAGTGGTAAAGCGGAATTGATCCTGTACCTGAAACGGTTACGAAAACCATCACTGGTCCATCTTTGTTCAGCTCTGTAGCGATGCTCCAGTTTTAGTCTTTTCTCGTATTGGGTCATATTAAATTGAATCCAGCTGCGCCATTCATCATTAACCATTGGAGACTTAAAATTTCCACCCGGGGAATAAGTATCGAAAATTCCAAAACCCGCTGAAATGGTAGAGGCTTTGCTAATTGCAAAACTGGCCCCGCCTTTTATTTCATAATAATGAAAATCATCATAAAAACGTAGTGAACGGAGCTGCAATTCCCCAAAGAGGTTCCATTTTTCAGTAAGGTCCAGTTTTGTATTGATGATGTTCCAACTCCCCGTTTGTGCTGCACCCGGCTGAATAAAAAACAAAAAAATGAGGAATCGAAAGTATTTCATAGTGAATATGAAAAAGCTTCTGTGATGGGCAGAAGCTTTATTAAGAATTGTTTTTAAATGATCAAAACTCTCTTTCAGGATTGAAATTCTCCAGTTCCTTCGCCACAGCTGTTAAAAAGGTAGCGCCTAAACTTCCGTCCACAATGCGATGGTCGTAGCTCATACTTAAGTACATCATATGACGGATTGCGATACTGTCGCCGGCTGGTGTTTCAATTACCACGGGCCTTTTCTTTATCGCACCCACAGCCATGATGGCCACCTGCGGCTGGTTGATAATGGGTGTACCCATTAAACTGCCGAAAGTACCCACATTAGTTAAGGTGAATGTGCCACCTTGTGTATCATCCACTTTCAATTTGCCATTCCTTGCAGCATCAGCAAGGTTATTCACTTGTTTTGCTAAGCCTACCATATTTAACTGGTCGGCATTTTTAATAACAGGAACGATCAGGTTACCGGATGGCAGTGCAGTAGCCATCCCGATATTGATATCTTTTTTGATAATGATATTATTGCCATCCAGGGAACAATTGATCAGCGGGAATTTTTTGATACAACGTACAATCGCTTCAATAAATAAAGGAGTGAATGTGATTTTTGTTCCTTCTCTTTTTTCAAATTCTTTTTTCACTTTATCTCTCCACTGCACCAGGTTGGTCACATCAGCTTCCGTAAAGCTGGTTACATGCGGACTGGTTTGCTTGCTGCGAACCATGTGATCAGCAATCAACTTCCGCATCCGGTCCATTTCTATTATTTCAACATTGCCGGTGTAGGTAGTTAATTGCTGGCTGCTGCTTGCCGATTGATCAGGCTGCACTTTTGCAAGTGGGATCACCATTTCGGAGCTTGTACTCCTGGCTTCTGGTTGCTGACCTCCGGACTTTCTTCCACCCACATACTGCAAAATATCTTTTTTAGTCACCCTTCCCTCATTTCCTGTTCCTGGTATTGCTTCCAGTTCCGTCATACTTACTCCTTCGCTGGCTGCAATGTTCAGTACAAGTGGAGAATAGAAACGGTTGATGTTACCGTTTGAAGTTTGAAGTTTGATATTTGATGTTTGGGGACTTATAGTTTCAACAACAACGGCTTCCTGGGCAGGCATATTTACTGTTTCTTGCACGGGAGCCGAAGCTACGGGAGAAGAGACAACAGGTTCATCGGCGCCGGTTCTTATACGGGCAATGGTGGTGCCGATAGGAACAACATCATTTACATTAAAAAGAATTTCCTCAATTACACCAGCAGCAGTGCTGGGTACTTCACTATCCACTTTGTCGGTGGCAATTTCCAGTATGGTTTCGTCCATTTGCACCGAATCACCGGGCTTTTTATGCCATTTAAGTACGGTGGCTTCCATGATACTTTCACCCAGTTTTGGCATTACTAAATCAACAATGGCCATAATATTTTAATTTGTTTATCAGCGACTGAATAAAGCTCATCACCTGTTGCGTCGCACACTTCGGCTTCAGAAACACAGATGGGCAGGAGACAAGCAATTTTAACCGGCCAAAGGTAATGATTTGCTATAAAAGGCTATCAACTGTTAGCAAGGATAAATTTGCGGAGAAAGTTCAAGGCATTGGTGGCTGTCATACCAATATTCCGTTGCCGGTCAAACCTGAGATTTAGCTTTAGGGTGTCTACTTTTTCTTTATTTCCTGCAGCTATCCAAACGGTGCCGACCGGCTTATCATCTGTTCCGCCATCAGGCCCCATAATACCGGAAGTGGCCAGTGCAAAATCAACATTAAGTTTACTGATAGCTCCATTCACCATTTCCTTCACTGTTTCTTCACTTACTGCACCAACTGATAGTAAAGTCTCCTTCTTAACTCCCAGTATATTTTCTTTTATTTCATTGGCATAGCTAACTACACTGCCTTTGTAATACGCCGATGAACCGGAAACCGATGTTATTAAATGGGCAATATACCCGCCTGTACAGCTTTCGGCAGTACCCATCGTTTTACTTTTTGCTTTCAGGATCTTACCAATCACAATCTCCAGCCCTTCATCTTCGTTGGTGATGAGAAAATCTTTTACCAGTTCCTGCAATTTTTCAAAATAAGGTATCATTTCCTTTTCCACTTCCTCTTTTTTATCACCCCGGGAGGTCAGTCTTAGTTTTACCATACCATAATTGGGTAGGTAGGCCAGTTTGATATGAGATGGGAGAGAAGGTTCAAAATCTTTCAGTAGTTCTGCGATCATCGATTCTCCCTGTCCAGCTGTAAAGGCTGTTTTGTGAACAATGGCCGGCATTTTGAATGCGGATAACAAGTAAGGAACCACTTCATTTACTATGAGACCTTTCATTTCATGCGGTACCCCCGGTAATGATATAAAAACCTTGCCGTCCCTTTTAAATAGCATGCCGGGAGCTGTTCCTCTTGCATTGTGCAATACAGTACATACATCCGGTACTTCGGCCTGTTTCAGGTTTCGTTCCAGCATTGGCCCGGGACGACGGAACACTTTCTCAAACAAATAGTTTACATGGGCCAGTACTTCTTCATTCACTACCAGTTTGCCGCCAAAATATTTGCAAAGTAATGGTTTGGTAATATCATCCGCAGTAGGTCCAAGCCCCCCTGTGATGATTATAATATCAGATTGACGACTTTCTTCATCCAGAGCCTGCCATATCTCTTCATACACATCTCCAACAGCCAACCTGCGACGAACCCATACACCAATTTTATTTAGTTCCTGCGCAATGAAAGCGGAATTGGTATCAATCGTCTGGCCAATCAGTAATTCATCGCCGATGGTGATGATGGAGGCGTTTACAGAATTAGATTTCATTTAAGATATGATTAGAGCGAAATGAAGTAATTTGAACGCAAAGTTATAACCACAGAACTATGAAAAAAGTTTTCTTACTGGTCACTGGCTGTTGGATCCTTGTCACTGGTGTTTACGCACAGCTCGTTTCCCAACGGTTACAAAATGCCTTTCAACAATTTGAAAGCGATAGCCAGTTGCGCCATGCCATCAGTTCGCTCTATGTAATCGATGCTAAGACAGGACAGGTGGTATTTGATAAAAATTCTCAGATTGGTCTGGCACCGGCTTCTACTCAAAAGATCATTACAAGTGTAACAGCGTTTGAGTTGTTGGCGAAAGATTTTAGGTACAAGACAGAGGTTGGAATAATTTTCGGAGAGAAAAGTAGCTCAATTTATTTAAAACCATCAGGAGACCCAACATTTGGTAGTTGGCGTTGGAGTGCAACTGAGGAAGCTTTTATATTAGATAAGTTAGTAAATAGGATAAAGCCTCATATTAAAAGCACTGATTCAAATGTCTATGTAAATCAAAAAGGATGGGATACTCAAAGCATACCTGATGGGTGGATTTGGCAGGATATTGCAAATTATTATGGAGCTGGTGCTGGAGTATTGAATTGGCGAGAAAACCAATTTGATCTTTTGCTTAAATCCGGATCTAAAATTGGCGACTTAGTTGAAGTAGTTAAAACAAATCCGGAATTATATTCTTATAAGATTCATTCTAATGCGTCGTCTGCTAAAGCAGGTTCGGGGGATAATGCTTATTTATATTTTCCTGTTTCTGGCAACGAGGGTATTGTGAAAGGTACAATACCAATAAATGAAAATAAGTTTCAGATTTCTGGAGCAATGCCATATCCTCCGATTCAATTTATTGAAACACTTCGGGATTCTTTATTTGGGAAAAATAAACCTTACAATCATTTATCTTCTATTTTTCTTTCAGAAGATCCAAAAGTAAGCCATAAAATATTTTACACCCACTATTCCCCCTCACTTGATTCCATTATCTACTGGTTTAATAAAAAAAGCATCAATCTGTATGGCGAAGCACTAATAAAAACTTTTGCTTACGAAAAGCAGGGTTTTGGCAGTACGGACAGCGGTCTGGCTATTGTAAAGAAATTCTGGAAAGAAAAAGGCATTGATGAAGATGAACTGAATATGTATGATGGTTCCGGTCTTTCGCCACTCAACCGTGTTACTACCCATGCACAGGTTGAAATTCTGAAATACGCTACGACAAAAGACTGGTTCCACTATTTCTATAATTCATTACCCTTATATAACGGAATGGTTATGAAGAGCGGCACCATCAGCGATGTAAAAGGATTCTGCGGTTATCATAAAGCAAAAGATGGAAAAGAGTATATTTTTTCTTTCCTGGTGAATAATTACAGGGGCAAAACTTCTGCAGTGGTCAACAAGATGTACAAAGTGCTGGATGCACTGAAGTAGCGAGTGATTACTAGTGAACGGTTAATAGGAAGAAAATCGTAACTTTCAGGGTTAACTATAAACCAAAACTAATTGCTATGGCTGAACAAAATTTTAAAAATCATGCCCGCCTGGTTCCAGGCTTCCACGGTGTTACCTTTTTATTGATTGTGACAGGTCTTGTCGGCAGTGTTGTCAATCTTTTTCATGCAGATGCTGCTACGCATTATTCTGCTGCATTGCTCGTGGTAGTATTTTTGGCATTGCTTGGTGTAGCCTGGTATGCGAGGGTCTTTGCATTAAAAGCACAAGACCGTGCCATCCGTGCAGAAGAGAATTTCCGTCATTTTATTCTCACCGGCAAACCATTGGATAAACAACTTCACATCAGCCAGGTGATTGCACTTCGTTTCGCCAGTGATGAGGAGTTCCCTGCATTGGCCAAAAAAGCCGCAGCCGAAAAACTTTCCCAAAAACAAATTAAACAAGCTGTTCAGAATTGGAAAGCAGATTATTACCGGGTATAATCAGAAACGGAAACGATCAAAGAAACTCATATCCATATTCAGTAACCAGGGTGAGGCAATGGCTGACGCCCAGATAAGGAAGATGAATATTTTTCCGGCAACCGACACATCCTGTATCAGGTGGCGGTGAAGCAGACTTTGTATCATCGCCATTATCTTTTCTTCTTTATGGCTGTATTCATACGGTGGGGATGGGTCCACATCTTTGAAAGCAGGATGTTCTTCGATTAATATATTCCTGATCTTCCAGTAATCTTCATCCCGCAGGTCTTCATATTCAAGGTCTGTATGAATACCAGCTGCTTCGATTTTTTTTTCAATAGTGGTGACTTTTTTTTCACCGGCCAGGCGCAACAACATCATAGCAGGAAATAATAATAACGGATAAAAGGGAAGATTGATAGCCAGCAGGCATAAGAATGCAGCTGATAAAAAAACAAAGACCTTGCTCCAAAAGCTCTCTTCATCCAGGAAAACACGGTTAAGTAATTGGCCACCATCCAAAGGATAAATCGGCAAAAGGTTTATCAGGTTGAGAATGATAAACAATAAACCGATCCTGGAAAGCGAAAAATTCAGGAAATAAATGCCTGAGCTATATTGGTCAACCAGGAATAAAACAGCACCGATAATAATACCCGGTAAAGGACCCGCCAGTAAAATAACGGCTGACTGTAACTGTGATACCTCTCTTTTACTTCCAGATACATAAGCACCGAGCAACGGGATAAAGAAAATACCCAGCTCATTATACCGGTAAAACTTCATGGCAAAAAAATGTCCCAGTTCATGGATCATTACAATGGCAGTGATGAGCAGCAAAATCTGGTAGCTGGGAAAAATATAATACCCTAAAACGAGATAAGCTGCAAGGCTGATAAAAGAACGGAGCCAGATATTTGATTTCTCTTCCGGTTTTTGATATTTAGGCGGAATCACAATTACTTCTTCAGGGGAAGCCGCCGTTTCATTGCCTTTCATCTCACCGGGTAGCTCTGTAAAATTCTCCATCAACTAAAATTAAGAAAAATAAGATTGAAGTTTATTCAATAACAGTTCAGGCATGATAGTCTTTTTCATGGTTTTTGCTTCCATAAAATAAAGGATGATCTTACCGACTGCCAGTAATTCATTTTGTTCATTGAAAACTTCGTGGTGAAATTCTATTTTATGATGTGTGGGCAGCTCTTTCAGCATGGTTTTTATCGTCAGCAGGTCATCATATTTTGCGGGACGCAGGTAGCGGCAATGCACATCCACTACCGGCATTATCACTCCCATTTTTTCCATATCTGCATACGTAAACCCTAATTCCCGGATGGATTCTGCACGGGCCGATTCAAAATAAGGAAAGTAATTGCTATGATATACCACACCCATCTGGTCAGTTTCTGCATATCGAACCCTTATCTTCGTTTCTGTTGTAAACATTTGACGAAGCTAAATATTATTTCCCGATCAGCTTGTCCACGCTGATTTTCCCAGGGCCGCCCAATAATATTGCCAGGTAACCAATGAAGAAAAGTGCCGCTTTTTCCCCTTCACCGAATATTTCTCCGTTATGCGACTTGAACAGGGCCACTCCCATAACAATGATCAGTGGAATACTGGCCAGTCTTGTCATTAACCCCGCTACAATAAGAATGGCACAGAAAAATTCAGCAAAAACAACCATTGCAAGTGAAGTGGTGCTGCCGATATGAAAAGGGTCCGCAAATCTGGCGGATTTAACTGCAAAATTCATCAGCTTATCATAGCCATGCGGAATCATAAGGCCACCGGCTGAAAGTCGTAAAAGTAGCAGAGATAATGAAATGGATTTATCTGAATATTTAGTACTGAAGAATGTTTTCAAAGGGTTTTATTTTATCAAAACGCAATATTAAGGAATAACTGCAATGCATCATCTTGAAAAGTGAGGAGTATCCATTTTAGTTTGATGAAACAACAACTAAATGTTAAAGCGTTCCCAACTTCTTACTTATCCACACCTGTTTGGAATGATGTTTGGTCTCACCTGAAATAATTTGAATATTCGCAACGTTAATCCACCATCGGTTAAAGGATAAATCAATGAAGAATCAAAGTTTACTAAGTTTAGCCATTTTCCTCAGCGTTTCCGTTTTTGCCCAGCAGACCCGTTTTTATTCAGATCCCGAAGAAAAATTTAAAGAAGCCAAAGAGTATTTTCAAAAAGAACAATACAGCCTGGCTTATCCGTTATTCAGGGAACTGCGCCAGTCGGTAAAGGAAACAGATAGGGCCAACACCGCTGTTACGGTACAGGAAATTAAATATTATACGATCGTTTGCGGATTGAAACAGGGTGAAGGACGGTCGGAAGAAGAGGCGCAAGAGTATATTGAAGTGGAGAAGAATGATTCCCGGGTACAGATGATGAATTATCACCTGGCGGAATTTTATTTCCGCACTGAGAATTTTACTGAAGCTGCCAACCGGTATGAACAAACCAATATTGCGAACCTCAGCAACCGGGAGATAGCTGACATGAAGTTTCACCAGGGCTACTCTTATTTCACTTTGCAGCGTTTTGCAGCTGCCAAACCCTTGTTCAACAGCATCCGCAGCATAAAAGATGACCCGAATTACCTGGATGCAAATTATTATTATGGGTTTCTTGCATTTCGCGACAGGCAATACAGGGAAGCGCTTGAAGCTTTTAAAGTGGTGGAAAACGAAAAGAACTACTCAACAGTGGTGCCTTATTATATTGCGCAGATATATTATGTACAGGGCAGAAAGGATGAGGCCATCACCTATATCCAGAATAAATTGCAAGCTGGCAGCAGTTCTCAGTACTATGACCTTGAGCTGAAGCAAATGCTTGGCCATGCTTATTTTGAAAAGAAAGAGTTTGCCAAAGCATTGCCTTACCTGTCAGATTATGTAAGCCGTTCTAAAAAAGTTCGCAGGGAAGACCTGTATGAATTATCTTATAGTTATTACCAGGAAAACCAGTTGAGCAAAGCCATTGATGGGTTCAAACAATTAAGCGGTAAAGACGATTCGCTAAGCCAGCATGCGATGTACCTGCTTGGGGATGCCTATCTGAAAACTGGACAGAAATCAAATGCCCGTAATGCTTTTTTATTTTGTTCCTCCAACAGCAGTTACCCCGAGCAAAAGGAAATTTCCAAATATCAGTACGCCAAGCTTTCTTACGAATTAGGTTACCAGGATGAAGCATTGAACAGCCTGAGTTCTTTTTTGGCTGATTATCCCAATTCAAAATATAATACAGAAGCAAAAGAGTTAATGATAGATGTGCTGGCTAATACCAATAATTATAAGGATGCCCAGTCTTTATTGGAAAGTTTAGCAAAGCCATCTGAAAATGCAAAAAGATTATACCCGAGAATATTGTATGGCCGTTCAACGGAACTCATCAACGATGGAAGACTGGCAGAAGCAGATGCATTATTGGATAAAGCATTGAAAGATCCGAATAATGGGTCCGTTCTTCCCTTATTGAACTTCTGGAAAGGGGAACTGGCCTATCGTAATAATAAAATTGATGAGGCCATTAAGTTTTACAATGCTTATGTTAGTGGTGGATCACCAACCAGTGGTGAAGCTAACCCTGCTAATGCCCGTTACAACCTGGGCTATTGTTATTTACGAAAAGAGAATTACCCCGTTGCGCTGACATTTTTTGAACCATTGGGCAGAAATCCATCGCTTAGTTCCAGTTCATTTGTACAGGATGCTTATATCCGTACTGCTGATTGCTATTTCATGCAGAAAGATTATGCAAAAGCAAAAACTCATTATGATAATGTGATAAAATTCTCCTGGCCGGCAGAAGATTATGCCACCTTCCAGATTGCAATGCTGGCGGGAGTAAGAAGTTCAACCGAAAAGATCTCATTATTGAATACCATGATGCGGAAGTTTCCTGCCTCTTCATTGGTTACCGACGCCAATATGGAAGTAGCTAATACGTATATGGGGGATGAACGTTTCAGGGAGGCCATTCCATTCCTTGGCAATGTGATAAAGAACAGCAATAATGCCAGTTTGATACCACAGGCATATCTTAAATTGGGTACATCCTTTTATAACATAGATAATAATGCTGAAGCATTAAAACAGTTCAAAATTCTGGTAGATAAATATCCTAATGCACCGGAAACAGAGGATGCCCTGGATAATGTAAAAACCATTTATATCGAGGATGGAAAACCTGGTGAATATGCAAACTTTATGCGGCAGGCAGGCCGTCCGTTGAGTATGAATACGGAGGATTCGCTTACGTATGCAGCAGCAGAAAAACAGTATGATGACCAGAATATCAATGCGGCATTAACGGCCTTCAACGACTACCTGCAAAAATTTCCCGATGGGGCATATGCACTGGATGCAAATTTTAACCGGGCAGAGATATACAATTCTAAGAAAGACTGGAATAATGCGTTGGTGGGTTACGATGAAGTGGCAGTGAATGCACCAAATAAATTTGCAGAAAGAGCTGTATTAACGGCAGCAAGGATCAATTTCTTTGAGTTAAAGAATTATCAGAAGGCAGAAGGCTATTATGGACAATTGAAGCAAATAACTGCCAGCCAGGAAAACAAGCTGGAAGCAATGCGGGGCCTATTACGGTGTCAATACCAGTTGCAAAAATGGACAGAAGCAGTTGACAATGCCAAGGAATTGACTTCAGCGAAGGGAAGTAGTGCTGATGATAAATCACTGGCGAATATGGCTATCGCCAAATCCTACCAGGTTGCCGGCGATTATGGTACAGCTATTACGAATTTTAAATCAGTGGTGCAGATCAATAAGGCAGCCTTAGCTGCTGAAGCCCGGTATGAGATCGCCAATTGCTATTATCAACTGAATAAATTAACGGATGCCGAGAAATCTGCTTTTGAAACGATCAATAAATCAGGTTCATATGATTATTGGGTAACGAAGGCTTACATCCTGTTAGGAGACGTTTATTTCAAACAGAAGGATTATTTCAATGCCAAGGCTACATTCCAGAGTATTGTGGATAATACACTGAATACAGAATTAAAGAATGAGGCACAGGCAAAGCTGAGCAAGGTTGTGGATGAGGAAAGTGAATCAAGTAAGGTAGGAAACTAGATTTTTTGCAGTTTAAACAGATTAAAGAAAATGAAACAAGCACTATATAAAATATTCTTTCTCAGTGTTGGGATTTTTTCTGTTGGGATTTCATTTGCACAGAAGGATACAACTAAGAGTGGCGGTGTAACCATTGTATCCAGTTTTAAACCAGTATTGCGGGAAGCCGCCAAAATAAATTTTAATGCTTCTCCGCCTGCAGCAGATACTACAAAAGCAAAACTCAATTACGATATTCCGAACCAGAATCTTTTATTGGGCTACCAGCCCGGCTCCTTAAAACCATTGGCTTTATCCATAGATTCTGTAGTAAAGTTTGATAACAGCAGTTATATAAAAGCCGGATTTGGAAGTCTGCGTACTCCTTATGTACAGGCAGGTATCAGCTTTGGAGATGGCGAAACGGCCGGTTTAAATA
The DNA here is from genome assembly GCA_016719165.1 of Chitinophagaceae bacterium. Classification (GTDB taxonomy): domain Bacteria; phylum Bacteroidota; class Bacteroidia; order Chitinophagales; family Chitinophagaceae; genus JJ008. Next base: position 212,037 of record JADKAJ010000005.1, read on the forward strand.
TATATGCCAAACATGTGGCATCCGAAAGCAAAAGGGATTTTCAAAAATTCAGCAGTACCAATGTGCGGCTGTCCGGTTATTTTAAATCGGGTAATAACCTGCAATGGGATGCCGGTTTGGGTATGAAGCGGGACAGGACTTATAAATATGGTTACCTGCCGGCAACTTTAGTTTTCCCAACTGATTCATTGAAACAAAGTTTTCAAACCATCAGTGGCAGGATTGCTTTTCATAATATCAATAAAACAGAATTCGGACTGACTTATGCGCCGGAAATCAAGATTGATGTATTTTCAGATAACCTTAAGAATAGTGAGAGTAATACAATTGTAAATGCACCGTTGCAAAAGACTATTGGAAAAGAATTTGCAGTGAACCTGGGAATTACTTTCGATCTTACCCGCTTCTCTCCGGAAAATAAAACAGCTGTCAATAATACGATGTATTATATCTCACCATCGGTATTGTATAAAACATCGCAGATCAATGCACAGGTGGGCATCCGTCCATCCTGGGATAACGGCAAGTTTAAAATGTTCCCGAACATTTTGGCTGACATCAGTACAACCGATAAACGATTCACTTTCCAGGCAGGATGGACAGGGTATATCCGTAAAACGACTTACCAGTACCTGGCCGGACAAAACCCCTGGTTGTGGTTGCCGGGGACATTACGCAATACCTGGATAGAGGAAAGATTTGCCGGATTTAAAGGTACTGCCGGGGATCATTTTAGTTATGCAGCGAAAGTGGGTTTCAATAAACTGAATAATCAACCATTGTTCATCAATGATACAAGTGCTGCAGGTGACGGGAAATCGTTTAACGTGGTATATGAAGATAAAATGAATGTGGTTAATTTTTCCGGTGAGTTTGGCTATAATGCAGGGGAGAAATTCTCTATGATCACCGGGTTGATATTTAATCAATTCTCCGGCTTTCAGTCACAAGCAAAAGCATGGGGGATGATACCGCTGGAACTAAAAACCAATTTAAGACTGCAAATCATAAAAGATTTGTGGCTGAAGACTGATCTGTTTGCCTGGAGTGGCTCCAAATACCTGAAAAAAGATAATACGCCGGGTAAACTTGACGGTGCCTTTGATCTGAATGCCGGCCTTGAATTCAAGATCACAAAAAACATCAATTTGTGGACGCAGTTCAATAATTTATTCAATAAAGAATACCAGCGCTGGAACCAATATCCTGTTTACGGGTTCAACTTTGTCGGCGGAGTCGTATTTTCGTTCGACCAAAAGAACTGATGATGTACTCAGAACTGTATCAATATCTCATTCAGCATAAACAATTACCGGTGCCGGGTATCGGCACTTTTTTATTGGAAAGAAAAGCTGCAACCATCAATTTCCCTGAGAAAAGGATTGATCCACCAACTTATACCATTTCTCTTCAATCATTATTGAACACTCCATCCAATAGTTTTTTTAACTGGCTTGGTGCCGCTTTGCATGTGTCAGACAGGGATGCAGTTATTCGATTTAATGATTTTGCATTTGATCTGAAAAAACAAATTACTGGTGGTGATATTATTAACTGGAGTGGGGTAGGACAATTGAGCAAAGGGTTAGGTGGTGATGTAAAGTTCGTTCCCCTGGATTGCCAAAATTCACTGGAGACATTCGTTCCGGCCGATAAAGTGGTAAGGGAGAAAGCCGAACATATGGTGAGGGTAGGTGAAGACGAAAGGACATCTGCCGAGATGACTGAATATTTTAATCAGCCGGAAGCAGCAACATCGTATTGGTGGGCTTATGCATTGGTGGTGGCGGTTCTTTCAGTGATATTTATAGGCTGGTATTTTTCCAAACATGGTGTTGATATTTCTTCAGCAGCTAATGGAAAGAGATTGATACCGGCAGAGACAATTGATACCCGAAAGGTATTGCCATAGTTTTTCCTTCTTATTTAATCATTTTGATTTTACTTTGCTGCTTTCTGTTATGAAAGAGCTCATACATTATACTCATTGCCCTGTTTGTGGTTCTGCTGATATTGTAAATATCCTGGCTGCAAAAGATCATACGGTAAGCGGTGAGACCTTTAAAGTGGCTGGCTGTAATGCCTGTAGTTTTCATTTTACACAGGATGTCCCGGATGCCGCCTCTATTTCTCCCTATTACAAATCGGAAAATTATATTTCCCATACAAATACTTCAAAGGGATTAATCAATAGTCTGTATCAATCGGTAAGGAAAAGGACTTTGAAGCAAAAAAGGAAACTGATTGAGAGAGTGGCTGGTATTACCAAAGGAAATCTGTTGGATGTTGGAAGCGGAACCGGTGCTTTTGCCGGTGAGATGAAGAAGAATGGCTGGAGTGTAACCGGTCTTGAACCGGATGAAGATGCCAGAAACGTTGCGAAACAATCATTTGGCGTTGACCTGTCGGATATCAGGGGCTTTTATGAATTACCAAATGAGACATTTGATGCGATCACTCTCTGGCATGTATTGGAACATGTGCATGACCTGCAGGGATATATGGCCAAACTGCAACTGTTATTGAAAGATAATGGGAAAATATTCATTGCAGTTCCAAACTATACATCGAAGGATGCTTCTGTCTATAAAGAATACTGGGCTGCTTATGATGTACCAAGGCATCTGTATCATTTCTCCCCGCAATCGATGAAGGTGCTGATAGAAAAACACGGAATGAAACTGCTCCAATACAAACCAATGTGGTACGACAGTTTTTATGTTTCTATGCTGAGCAGTAAATACAAGAACGGGAAAACAAACCTGGTCGCTGCTTTTTTCAATGGACTGCTTTCAAACTTCGGGGCCTCAGCTGATGTGAAAAGATGCAGTTCAGTGATCTATATCATAGGTAAGTAGTTATTGACCAAACTGTACTTCGTATAATTCTGGCCACCATTTCCCGGTAATATATATTTTTTTGGCTGTAGCATCGTAAGCAATACCATTGGGTACTTCGGCATCGGGGTCAATGGCTTTTATACGGTCCCACATTTGTGTAAGATCAGCTTTGGCTATTATTTCGCCGGTGCCGGGATTGATCTTAAAAATATAAGGATAAGTGTATTGATTGGCATACACATAACCATCAATGTATTCCAGTTCATTGAGGTTAAATGAAGGACTGCCGGCTTCTGTTACTGTCTGTGTTTTTACCAGTTTAAAGGAGGATGGCTCATAATAAAACAGGTCACCACTGCCATTGCTTGCAATAAGGTTTTTGCCATCTGTTGTTAATCCCCATCCTTCAATTTCTATCGGGAATTCCTTGATTTTTTTAAAATCTTTTAATAAATAAACGAAAACAGTTTTTTCTTTCCAGGTTAACTGGTAAATGGTGTCATTTAAAATGGTGACACCTTCTCCAAAAAATTTCTTGTCAAGAGATATTTCCTGTAAACTCTTCCCGGTTTTTAAATCAACCTTTTTTAATTTGGATTTTCCATAATTGCCTGTTCCTTCATACATCACTCCGTTATAGATCAGCAATCCCTGGGTGTAAGAAGAGGTGTCATGCGGATATGTGGCCACTATTGAGTAACTCATACTTTTGGGAGCATTTGCCGGAGGAGTAACAGTTCCTGGTTTGTCTTCATTTTTACAGGCCACAAAAAAAGAAAGAGTGGCGATAAGAAATATTTTCTTCATTTGCTTATATATAGATTCTTACAAAAGTAAGTACTGGTAACGGTTTTAGCTGTTAAAGCTTATTGAATAGCAGGTAAGAATAGGGAAAATACGGTATGTACAGGTATAGGATTTCTGGATTTTAATATTATCTTTAAGCTTCTAACCTTGTCCGGCGAAAGTTTAATCCCCTAAATCGTATCCCTGAATCGCCTTTTTAGTATTTCCCAATAGTCCCTATACTGTTTCCAATCCAAATGAATGACTCATGGTTGTTATATTATTGCCGTGCCCTGATGTATAAAATGATTTGGAACTATGAAGGCGGGAGTGAACATTATTTTCCTTTTACTGGGATTAATCAGTAATCAGCTTATTGCACAAATGAATTGTGTAACTTCTTCCTATGCACAGGAAAAGCTAAAGAACAATCCTGCATTAAATAATAGTATAAACGGGATAGAACGATTTACCAGGCTTGTATTGGAAAATAGCTCTGCCAGTCGCATTGAAAGCGGTGTTATTAAAATCCCCGTGGTAATTCATAACCTTTATCATACACCGGGAGAAAAGATATCAGATGCGCAGGTAGCCAGCCAGTTAGAATTGCTGAATAAATGTTTTCGGAGAAAAAATGCCGACTCTGTCAATACGCCTGCAGTATTTAAAGGATTGGCTGCCGATTGTGAAATAGAGTTTCAATTGGCTACTTCAGATCCCCGTAAAAGATCAACCACCGGTATTATCCGTAAATACACACCTGTATCAAAATGGATAATGGATGACAAAATGAAATTCTCTGCTGAAATGGGAGACGATGCCTGGGATAGTAAAAGTTATCTGAATATCTGGGTATGTAATATGGAAAAATTTGCCGGTTATGCCAGCATGGTGGGTGGCCCGGAAGATGTTGATGGCATAGTAATGGGGATTGCAGCTTTTGGAGGTACAAATAAAACGATTGTGCATGAAACCGGGCATTGGCTGGGACTAAAGCATTTATGGGGCGATGAATACTGCGGTGATGACGGGGTAAGCGATACACCAAAGCAGGCCAGCTATACTACAGGCTGTCCAACTACTATCCGTGTTACCTGTGGCAATGGACCCACCGGTGATATGTACAACAACTACATGGATTTTACGAATGATGCCTGCATGAACCTGTTTACTGAAGGACAGAAAGCAAGGATGAGGGCTTTGTTTGTGGGTGGGGCTGTCCGGAATTCATTACTTTCATCTAAAGGACTGGATGCTCCATTAATATTTGAAGCACCCTTACCTGACGAAGACCCTAAATGGCTGGAGCCAAAAATGTATCCAAACCCGGCAACGAGCACTGTCACCCTTGATCTTTCTTATGATATTCGCTGGATAGGTAAAACTATTTTTGTGACTAACCTGCATGGGCAAAGTATTATGAATGTGATGATTACGGCAAAATTTCAGCAAATTGATATAAGCCGCCTGCAACCGGGTCTTTATTTCCTTGCAGCAAAAAATGATCAGGGATTGTCTATAAAAATGAAGTTTGTAAAACTGTAAAGTCGCGACCAAAATATATACTAACGGCAAGCAAAGAGTCGTCTCGTGTAAAGCAAGACGGCTTTTTTTTATGTAGGTATTATGAGCACTAAAATGTAAAAAGGATTACCAGTTGCCCGGTAATCCTTTTTTATCCTTGTACTAATTAAGTTTAGATATGAATAGCTTCTCCATAGGCCACTTCAATGGCATCTTTAATGCTTTCGCTGATGGTCGGGTGGGGGTGGATCGCATTTAGTACTTCATGGTAAGTGGTTTCTAATTTACGGGCTGTAACGGTCTCTGCAATTAATTCCGTTACATTATATCCGATCATATGAGTGCCCAGCCATTCACCGTATTTAGCATCGAATATTACTTTGATAAATCCTTCAGTATGACCGGCTGCAGAAGCTTTGCCGCTTGCACTCAATGGGAACTTACCTACTTTAATATCATAGCCGGCATCTTTAGCTTGTTTTTCCGTATAGCCAACAGATGCGATCTCAGGCACACAGTAAGTACAGCCAGGGATGTTATTATAATCAATAGCTTCAGGTTGATGATGATACTTCTTTTCATTGTAAGCTATAGCTTCCACACATACAATTCCTTCCTTGCTTGCAACGTGGGCCAGTGCCTGTCCGGGTGAGCAGTCGCCAATAGCATAAATACCGGGCACATTCGATTGCCCGTATTTGTCAACCATGATACGTCCTTTATCAGTTTTGATACCCAATTCTTCTAATCCAATACCTTCGATATTGGCAGACACTCCCACAGCACTTAACAATACATCAGCCTCCAGCTCCACTTCGCCTGTTGCCGTTTTTACTTTTGCTTTTACCCCATTTCCTGAAGTATCAACAGCGGTTACTTCACTGCTTGTCATGATACTAATACCATTCTTTTTGTATTGTTTCTCGAGCTCTTTGGAGATTTCTTCATCTTCCACAGGGACAATGCGGGGCAAAAACTCAACGATAGTCACTTTTGTACCCATACTGTTGTAGAAATAAGCAAACTCAACTCCGATAGCACCACTGCCCACCACGATCATTGACTTAGGCATTTGAGGTAACACCATTGCTTCGCGGTATCCGATGATCTTTTTCCCGTCGATTGGCATAGTAGGTAATTGACGGCTGCGTCCACCGGTGGCGATAATGGTATGCCTGGCTTCAACAATCTGTTTCTTTCCGTCTTTATCAGTTACTTCCAATTTCCCTTTGGAAACCAGTTTCCCAAAACCCATGATCACATCGATCTTATTTTTCTTCATCAGGAACTGTACGCCTTTGCTCATTTTATCAGCCACACCCCGGCTTCTTTTGATAACTGCTTCGAAATTGGGTGTACCGGCAGCCTCGATACCAAAGTCTTTGGCATGTTTGATATATTCATTTACCTGGGCGCTTTTCAATAAGGCCTTGGTAGGGATACAACCCCAGTTGAGACAGACGCCTCCGAGGCTTTCCTTTTCAATAATTGCTGTTTTTAAACCTAATTGAGAGGCCCGGATCGCCGCTACATAACCTCCGGGACCGCTACCAAGAACAACTACATCGTATACCATATTCTTTATATTAAATTGATAAGTTAATAAGTTGAAAAGTAATGAGCTGCGAAGTTATCCGAAAACAGTCAATTGGCAAAAGCGGGGTAATGCAGCAACCCGCTGAACAGGTTGATTAAGTCAGTGCTGGTTGTGCATAAAAGCAGCAGTGCTATGGGATTTAGCTTTTAGCACAAAATCCATATGTTTGTCCCTGAAAATCAATAGGGACATCCTTTCCACAGGCTGTGAAGAATTTTGCCAAAAAAACAATTAATTCCGGTTGCTAATTGGCTGATTTCCCCTACCTTTGCCGTCCCAAAATTTGTATCAATCATGGCAAGAGTATGTCAGGTAACAGGTAAAACGCCGATAGGAGGAAACAAAGTTTCTCACTCCAATATCAAAACAAAACGTCGTTTTCTGCCCAATTTGCAGAAAAAGAGATTTTACCTGGCCGAAGAAGATAAATGGATAACCTTGAAATTATCAACAACTGCACTTCGTACCATTAACAAGAATGGACTATTAAGTGTAGTAAAAGAATTGAGAGCAAAAGGCGAAAAAATCTAACGTATTTAAAGTTTAATAATCATGGCAAAGAAAGGTAACCGTGTACAAGTAATCCTGGAATGCACTGAGCACAAAACAAGTGGTCAGCCAGGCACCAGCCGTTATATCACGGTAAAAAACAAAAAGAACAACCCGGAGCGTCTGGAGTTGAAGAAGTTCAATCCGATTTTGAAAAAAGTAACTGTTCATAAAGAAATCAAGTAATCATGGCAAAAGCAGCAAAAACGGCGATCAAGAAAGACCCTAAACAGGCCGCAGAAGCAAAGAACTATACAAAAGTTATTAAAGCAGTACGCAGCCCAAAAACTGGTGCTTACACTTTTAAAGAGCAGATGGTTCACAAAGACAAAGTGAAAGACTTTCTGGCTCAGAAATAATTCTTTGATTGTAAAAAGATATTCAAAAGCTATTCGTAACCAACGGATGGCTTTTGTTGTTTAAATTAGTGAGTGGTAAAGAGGAGACAAAAAAATCAGGTATGGTTCTCAATTGGCAGTCCATTAATAGCAAAAGTTAAGTATGGGATTCTTTAATAAACTATTCGGTAAAAAGGAGAAGGAAAGTCTTGACCAGGGTTTGCAAAAAACCAAGGAAGGATTTCTGTCTAAGATTACCAAGGCAATCGCCGGTAAAAGTACTGTCGATGAGGAAGTGCTGGATAACCTGGAAGAGGCTTTGGTTGGTGCGGATGTGGGTATTGAAACCACAGTGAAGATCATCGAACGAATAGAAAAAAGGGTCTCAAAAGACAAGTATCTCAATTCTTCAGAACTGAATAGAATGCTGCAGGAGGAAATTGAGCAAATGTTGGTAGATGCTCCTGAATCAAATAGTTACGCTTTTGATTCTGATTTACCAACCAGGCCATATGTGATTTTAGTAGTGGGTGTAAACGGTGTTGGTAAGACTACCACAATAGGTAAACTGGCGTATAACTTTAAGAAGGCGGGGAAGGAAGTTTTGTTAGGAGCTGCTGATACTTTTCGGGCAGCCGCTGTTGACCAATTAACAATATGGAGTGAGAGAGTTGGCGTGCCGATCGTAAAACAAGCTATGGGAAGTGATCCGGCTGCGGTGGCATTTGATACAGTGCAGAGTGCAGTGTCCAGGCATACTGATGTAGTCCTGATTGATACGGCAGGACGTTTGCACAATAAAGCTCACCTGATGGAGGAGCTCAGCAAGATCAAAAGAGTGGTTCAAAAAACAATACCTGATGCTCCTCATGAAGTGTTGTTAGTGCTTGATGGTTCAACCGGGCAGAATGCTTTGGAGCAAGCAAAACATTTTACGGCTGCAACTGATGTGACTGCGCTTGCCATAACCAAACTGGATGGTACCGCCAAAGGAGGGGTAGTATTGGCAATTGCCAACCACTTTAAGATACCAGTGAAGTTCATTGGTGTAGGCGAAAAAATGGAGGACCTCCTGGTATTTGATAAACATGAGTTCGTAGATAGCTTATTCAATTTAGAAAAATAGCAGCATACAGGTGATCCTGATTTTTATGATTATAAAAGACAGATCATAATAAATCATCACCAGCATAATCATCTGCATTCTTTTTGTATGAAGACAAAAAAATTACATAAGGATAAGGTCAATATCATCACTCTGGGGTGTAGCAAGAACATGGTGGACAGCGAAGTGCTGAGTGGCCAGTTACTGGCTAATGATATTGAGGTGGTGCATGAGAATAAGAAGCTTGATCATAATATCGTGGTAGTGAATACCTGTGGTTTTATTGATAAGGCGAAGGAAGAAAGTATCAACACTATTTTGGACCAGGTAGAATTAAAGCGAAGAGGTAAGCTGGACAAAGTGTATGTGACCGGTTGTTTAAGCGAACGGTACAAGAATAACCTGGAAGCAGAGATACCTGAGGTTGATGCCTATTTCGGTACGATGGAACTTCCTTTGATATTAAAACAATTTGAAGCAGATTATAAAACGGAACTGGTAGGTGAAAGATTACTGGCTACGCCACAGCATTATGCCTATATGAAGATATCTGAAGGGTGTAACCGTACCTGCTCTTTTTGTGCTATTCCGTTGATGAGGGGGCAGCACGTTAGCAAGCCTATAGAAGAACTGGTAAAAGAAGCAGAAGGCCTGGTAAAGAAAGGGGTTAAAGAAGTAATGCTTATTGCCCAGGAGCTCACTTACTACGGTCTGGATATTTATAAGAAAAGGATGTTGGGGGATCTGATGCACCGACTGGCAGATGTGAAAGGGCTGGAGTGGATCCGTTTGCATTATGCGTATCCCTCTAAATTTCCATTAGAAGTGTTGGATGTGATGCGGGAAAGAGAGAATATTTGCAACTATCTAGATATGCCCTTGCAGCATGCGGCGAACAACATGCTGAAAGCGATGAAACGACAAATAACCCGGGAGGAAATGGAAGAGTTAACTATAGCAATCAGGGAAAAAGTTCCGGGTATTTGTTTACGTACCACCTTGATCGCCGGCTTCCCGGGAGAAACAGAAGATGATGTGGAAGAATTGAAAGGTTTTTTACAACGTCAGCGATTTGACCGGGTAGGTATCTTCACATATTCGCATGAAGAAGGTACATCTGCACATGACCTGGCAGATGATGTTCCGGCAGAGGAAAAAGAAAGAAGGGCGCAGGAGATCATGGAAGTGCAACAGGAAATTTCTTTTGAACTGAACCAGGAAAAAGTGGGTAAAGTTTTTAAAACACTTATTGATAAAAAAGAAGCCGGCCGTTACTTAGGCCGTACAGAGTTTGATTCGGTTGAAGTGGATAATGAAGTAGTAATACACTCAGTAAAAAAGCTTCCGATTGGTGAATTCGTAAATGTAAAGATCACCAAAGCCTACGACTATGATTTGGAAGGGGAAGTGGTAAATGGGGGGTCGTGAACAACTCACAAAAGTCTTTTCCTACCTTTATGCTGTAATTGCTTGCTATGAAGAAATACATGTCTGTAGGAGGTGTTCTTTTCCTTTCTGTATTTGCTTTTTCACAGGGGCAGGAAAGCCAGGTTAATGCATTTGAAGTACACTCAAAAGGAAGCCAGGTGTTTTCAGTTTTGGCCCTTAAGAAGTTTTCTTTACCCTTACCTGAAAGGGCAATAATTTCTGAATCATATAATGGTACCAGGCTTTTTTCTGTTTCTGTACACGGTTCAAAACTAAATGGTAATTGGCAAAGTTGGTATGCAACAGGAGTATTATGTGATTCAGGAAGGTTAATAAATAACTTACCAGATGGGGAATGGAGGCATTGGAATGAAAGAGGAGAGCTGCTGGCTATCCGCCATTACAGTGCTGATAAATTTCAGCGGGTAATGCAGGAAATGCTACGGTATAACCCCAAACGAAGTTTCTTTTACTTAAGTGAGCTATACCAGAAAGACAAACAAGCTGCCTTAAATTATCTTACTGCAGCGTATTCATTTCCTTCAGGCAGGTCAGCGCCTGTTCATTCTTTGAAGCAACTGGTAATCTCTAATATTTCAAAAAGCGATAGCTACAGACCTGTTTTTGAACAATCCCTTCAGGATGGTTTGTATATGAATTTTTTTCCGGGTGGATCCATACGAGATTCCGGTTATTATAAAAATGGAGTGAGAACAGGAAAATGGATCCATCGTGATTCTGCGGACGGTCCCTGGCGCCTGGGGGCTTATCAGCATAGTATTAAAATAAAGGAGTGGAAATACTATGATAAGAATAATAAACTACTTGAGTTGATTGTTTACGATAACAGGGGACATATCAACTGGCGAAAAAAAATTAACAGGCAGGGAAATCATGAACAGCATTAGTTGTTTTAGAATCCCTGCCTGTTATTCTGTTAACCGTCCTATAATTAATTAATCATCGTCATCTTTTTCCTGTTCTTTAATTTCCATACCAGAAGCATCCTTTTCATTTGGATTAGTATTGGTTGAATTGCCATTCTGTAACTCACTGTGTCTTATCAATCCACCCAAATGGGCAGTTTGTGCCATAAATCCGAATGAAGAGAGGGAAAGTAGTAGCGCTCCGGTAAATAGAAGTTTTGCCATTTTTGTATTTTTCTTTAGGAATATGGCCAGAAGCGAAATGGCACCTGTTATGCTGATTATAATAAGTGATATTTTAGCCATGTTCTCATGTTCTTCAATCGCAGTTTCATTGACACCCGGTAAATTTTCTACCAGTTCTTCAGTTCCTTCGCCGGTTAAAAAAACAGGAACTGTAAAAAGTGCCGCTGCTATAAGGAAATACAAAGAAAGGTTTTTGAAAGATTCATTTTTTTTGATCATTCCCAGTATAAGTATTACACCTCCGATAATGGACAGGAATAAAGGTGCATGGTTCAATGCAAGATGAATTTGTGCTGCATTCATAATTATATATTTTAAATAAAGTAATTGTAACCGGATAGTAGTTGTTAATTACTATCAAAATTGTAAAAGCTGTCAGGAAGCCTGGGGCGGATGAAATACAGCATAAGACCGGCTACAGGGAACTCCTTCGGGATGATAAAGTCTTATTATTTCCGGAATTGCTGATAATAACTCTTCTGTTTCAAAACGAAATGGAATTATTGTTAGATCAACGTGGCTGGTCGCTTCGAAATTTTTAAAAGGGAGTTGATTATCCTCGCTGTCATCATTATCTATCGGGTGATCTTGCGAATAATGAAGTGCAAGAAAATCAAGTAAAGAAAGCGATTTATCCTGCTTTTTGTGCACCTGGAAATGTTTCAATAGCACAGGCAATTTCAGAAACTGGTGTAATTCAGTAGTGCTAAGTAAAAAAAAACCGGTTAATATAGTAAACAGGGTAAGCCGCAAAACTTGTATTTGTTTCAAATTATAAGTAATATCTCAGCAGAAACATGATTGTTGTCAGATTATTGAATTAAGTATGTCAAAAGTTAGTTAATGTTTCAATTTATCCAGCCACTGAAACGCCAATGAGCTTGCCTATTCCAAATGTGATGGCAGCAGCTGCCAGTCCGAATATTACCTGTCTGAAACCGGAGAACCATATACTCTTACCGGTAAAGAGTGTAATGGCAGCGCCAATTATAAATAAACCAACTGCACTTGCAGCTGTACTTAATAATATCGCATTGATACCACTTAAGAACATAAATGGAAAAACGGGAATAATGGCTCCGATAGCGAATAAAAAGAAGGAATACAAGGCGGCTTCAAAAGCTGAACCTTTTAATTCTTCTGCATTTATACCCAGTTCCTCTTTCACCAGCAACTCATGGGCATGTTCCGGGTTTCTTATTATTTCTGCTGCCATTTCCTTTGCCTGTTCTGCAGGAATGCCTTTGGCTTTATAGATCAGTTCCAGTTCTTTCATCTCGTTTTCGGGGTGTGTTTCCAGCTCTTCCATTTCTATCTGCATCTGGTTTTCATATAGCTCCTGTGAACTTTTTACAGAAATCCATTCTCCTAATGCCATTGAGAGTGCACCTGCCAATAAGCCGGCCAGGCCTGCTAACAAAACTCCTTCCTGGCCGGCAGTGGCGCCCGCCACTCCCATAACCAGGCTAAAGTTTGACACCAATCCATCATTTCCGCCAAGTACAGCGGCTCTTAGTGCATTACCACCAACAGACCGGTGACGACTTTCAAAACGGGCAATGGAACTGCCAGAAATTTCTGATTGCTCTATAATGTTACGGAGTACTTTAATATGATTGACCTCTGTACCTGTAATGGGTTGTTTGGTTTGTTTCTTCAGATTGATTATTGAATTGGAAAGACTTTTCTCAGTGTCCATCAAAACCCCCAGTACATAATCATAACCAAATATCTTTCCAATACGATTTAATGTTTTAGCTCGAAAAGAGGGAAGAGGCATTTTGTCCGGCGATAAGTTCAATTTTTTAAGAAATGCATCTGCATGGCTGCTTTCAATCTCACTCATTTGGCGAAAAATATCTGCTACCTCTTTATTTTCCTCATTATCGGCGAGTTTTTTATAAAGAAAAGTGGCATCTACTTCTGTTTGAATACTTCTGAGGTCAGGCATTGTAATTAATTAAAGAATTTATCTAAGATATTCTATTTAATCTGTGCTTTGAGCTGATCTGCAATTTTTCTTGCTTCTTCCATTTTACCGGCTGGTACAGGTATTCTTATTATTTCCTGCTGGTTTGCCTGCAGGGTGGGAAATTCAAATATAATGTGCAATACCGGAATTTTTGATTCTGTATAAATATCAACTGCTATCAGATGGGCACCCAATTGTGTCCATGTGTGGAAAGTGCCTCCAACAAAAGCGGCCGTATCGCCGATATAGGCTTCATGAATTCCTTTTTGCAGGCTATTACTGCGAATACGGGGAGCCAGAAATGCCACAATGCTTAGAAGGAGTATAATACCTGCAATGATCAAAATGAAAAGATTGTCACGGTAAACTAAAAGAAGTAATGCGCAAACCACGATCGAAATAATAATCACAAGCCGTAACGTTGCTTTGTTTACGGCGATCATTTCTTTCAGGTCTTCTTTGATGAAGTCATTCCATTCCTGGTCAGTATAAGTCCAGTGAGCCAGTGGTTTTAAATTGCTGGTAAGCCTTTTAAACTCCCTGGCTCTTGGTATATATACGAGTGCAGTTACAACCGCAGATAAGGCAAGAAATCCGAAAATAACAATAAGTGCATAACCGCCATCCATTCCCTCCAATCCACTATAGCCGGTAATAAAAGCTCCGGCGATCATCAATACTGCGATGATTATAACATTCCTGACCACCCTTTGTGGTCTGTTAATGAGCTTATTTAATGTTTCTGTATTGTCCATGGTTCAGGGTTATTTATTTTATGGTGATTTCTCCATCCCAGCCAAACTGTACATATTGTTTTATGCTTTCAGTAGTAAGTGTCTTATTCTGAGTGGTTCCCCTGCTGCTGATCCTTATTGAAATATTCAATGGTAAACCTGTAAACTCGAATTTTCCATTACTAGCACTATTAACAGTTTTTGTAATTGTCTTACTGTTATAGATATAGGTAATCGTTACGGCTGTATTTGGCAAAGGCACACCTTCAAGATCGTAAGGGTTGTTTTTTCCAGCTTCTTCTTTGGTTTTAAAAACCGTTCCATACAAAATACCGGTGTTGTTCACAGCGGTATTGTCATTTCCTTGCCCTGTAGTGGGGGATGGTGAAGCAGTGGTGCTTTCTTCTGCAGGAAGAGTAATGGTAATTTTTATTGTTTTGCCGGAGGCGAGATCGGTTGTAATAGTTTTATGATGACGGTTATTGTATGATGCTGAAACACTTACCATGCCAGCCGGCACATTATTTAATGTGAACTCTCCCTTGCTGTTTGCAGTTGTATTGATAATCCCACCGGCACTAATGCTGGCACCAACCGCAGGTTGCCCATCCGGCCGGTAAATAATTCCGGTAATGGTACCAGTATATGCGTATGCAGTAGGATTGATTATTAATCTTACAAAATCAACAGCATAACCATCTCCTTTTCCTGATGTAGCATCATCAATATATATTACCAGTTTGCCTGATTGGATTTCGTTCATAAAATCTGCTGGTATCTTTACACTGATAAGTTTACCAACAGGCCCGGTCTGGTTAAGACTGTTAATCACTGTTTCCAGGAACACGGCTTTTCGTCCGTTGATTGTGACCGTGAATTTTGAGCCGAATGCCGCAGCCTGGAAATCGTCAACAAACATCTGTAATACTGCTGAACGAACGGATATATTGCTAACAGGACATAACAGGGTTATCGCTTGTGGTAAATTCTCTGGTCTTGCAGTACTATTTGAATAACCATCATAGTTACTCTTATTACTGGTACCAACCATAATACGGTCTGTTCCCGGAGGATCTCCGGGATTGATCTTCCAGGGATAACCGTGACTTGGTGTGGCATTACCACTAAACACATCAAAACCTTTTGGGAAACCAAAACCGAGATTATCAATATCACCGGCGATGAATATTTTCTCAGCGGTGACACCTCCACCGGTTTCCACTTCTTCAATGGTATAGCCGGGGTCATTTGGATTGGTTAACGGTTTATTGGTCTTTGAAGTCCAGATCGTAGTAAAACCGCAACCTTTTGACTGGCTGTTGTATGACCATGTTGACGGATCACTGTCAATTACAGTATAGGTTCCGGCTGGCACTTCAATATTGGGGAGTACAGCCCAGTAAGCATTCTGTACACCTCCCTGACCAATCAATCCGTATGCCTGCCAGGGGCCATAGATTTTTCCTGAACTACTGCGTAATCCAATTGTACCTGGTTTTTTACCACCATTGAAATAGTGATAATTTTCAATTCTCGTAATGATTGTGGCCCTGGAAAAAGTAAATAGGGTAGGATTGGGCGGCCCGCTTGATACGCCACCGATATTGCCATTATCAAACACTTTCACTTCTGTTTTTGCATCAGCAGGGTTCACTCCTTTATCTACTTCGGTGGTTGGTTGTTTCCCGGATTTCGGCGCCCATACAGTTGTAAAACCACATCCTTTTGATTCGCCGTTTTGTGACCAAGTCGAAGGGTCACTATCAATTACAGTGTATGTTCCTGCAGGCAATTGCATTTTAGGTTGTACCACCCATGTTGCATTTTGCACACCACCCTGCCCGATAACTCCATAGGCTTGCCATGGCCCGTACTTCTGCCCATTACTGCTCTGCACAGCAATGGTTCCCGGTTTCTTACCACCGTTATAGTAGTGATAGTTTTCGATCCTTGTGATGTAGGTGGCTTTTGACAGAGTGAATACAGTGGCTTTTGTAGGTTTACTTGAAACGCCGCCGATATTTCCATTGTAGAAGATCCTCTCTTCTACATTTGCATCTGCCGGGTCAACACCTTTCTCTTCAGGTTTTTTACCGGTAATGGCGCTGTCTATCTTTCCTAATCCTTTATTGATATCATCCAGGATATCATTAAAGCTTTTCTTTTTCTTTTTTTGATCAGTCTTCGTTACATCCGGTTGTGGAGTTTCCGGTTTACTGATACGAACAAAATTTCTTGCACCATTGTTATTCCGGCTATCCGTCCATTTTCCTGTGGCGGTATTTCCATCCGCGGTAATTTTCAGGATATACTGACCTGTTATGCCATTTTTTATTATATAGTTAATGAAGCCGGTTTCTCCAATCATTGTCAGTGAACCCGTAGCATTGTCAAATCCTTTTTCCACTGCCGTATATTGTCCATTACCTGAGGAAGTAAAAGTGAAAGTTTCTGTGTTCCCATGTTTCCATACGCCGCTGATATCAATTTTGCTGTAGGATCCGTTAACCTCTTTTTCCAATTCTCTTACTTTATGGATACGTTCTCCACTATTCCACCACTCAAGGCTTTCTTTCATTTTTCCTAACCCGTCTTTTTTTGTTTTTTTCTTACTGGCTAGCTTTTCACCTTCATTCCATAATTCATCCGCTTTATTTTTCTTTGCCTGAATGGCTGCCAGTTCAGTTTCCAGTTTTTTGATCCTGTTATCAAGTTCGGGATCAGGAATAAGTGCTACACTTTCTTTATATTTTCCAAGTGCTTCTTCTTTTTGCCCGGCAGCTTCAGCTTTCTGGCCATCTTTTTTCAGTTGTGCGGCTTTATCTTTATTGACTGTGATCTCCTTCTGTCTCTTGTCCATGGTTCTGGCAAAATCAATCATTTCTTTTTGCCTTGCGTCGTTAGTACTGAAACGGCTGGTTGCTGTAGTTTCAATAGTTGAAGGAGTTTGTTTAGCATCAATGGGTAATCCCTGTTCAAATTTTGATTTTGTGATAAGAAAATCATCATAGATCCTTTTCTGTTCAGCAAGTTGTGTCTTACCCAGTTGAATAGAACTTTCCACCTCTTTCATTGCAGCCGAAGTTGGTGTCCACTCATTTTTAAATGTTTCTAACGTTTTTAGTCCATTTTCAAAATCCTTTTCCTTGTACTGATCGGACCAGTTTTTCCGGGTGATGGCATATACTGAATCATAGCTTTTCAGCAAGGCCACATATTTGTTGTACTTCTGCTGTGACCATTTATTAGCCATCTGGCCGGGCATATTGAATTGCAGTTTATTGAGTTCAGCAATATTTTTTTCTCCGGCCGGAATATTCTTTTTCGAAATATTACTTTCCAGTTCATCTCCTTTTGCCAATACAGCAGGCCATTCTTTTGCCCACTTTTTATTTTGGTCTAATTGTGTTTTGGCAGCAGCATCAGTAGGATTCATTTTTAATGCCTGCTCACAACGTTTGATAGCAAGATTGAAATCTCTTTCATAGGCAGCGTCTTTCGCTCCTTTTTTGCAGGCTTCTACCAATTCATTTATCAGGGGCGCTGCCTCTTTTGCATTCATGCCTTTTACTTCTTCACCCAGTTTAATCGCTTCATCCAATTTCCCTTCTTTTAATAATTGCCTTGCCTGTTGCATTTTTTCATCAAATGCTTTTTTCTGGCTAACCCCGTTAGTGATCATTTCATTGCTGATGGTTGCACTGAATACGGCAATCGCATTTCCCAGTTCCAGTCCATTATTATTCTTTACTGTTACTTTTAATTGAATTGTCCCGGTTTCCAGGGCGGTGACTCTTGCATCCCTGGAAGCTGGATTACTGATGGAAGCATTTCCTTCCGTAACCTGCCAGTTATAAGTAAGATTGCCGGAAGGTTGCGGAGTAACAATAGTACTGAACTCGATAACCTGGTGCACAGCTATTTCCTTATCCACTTCCACCAATCCAATACCGGGTTTCCAGATCATTGGTTTCGGCCCCTGTACTTTTGGACCTTCGGTTTTTACTGTATAACGTTCTGCATTGAAGTAAGCTTTTGTATTGCCCAGTTCTTCGCCGCTTCCTTTAACAACAGCCAATACTTCAAGGGCAATCTGCATAGCATCTTTTGCATAGAAAGTGATTTCGGAACCATCCTGTGATTCTTTAATAAGATTGGCATTGGCGGGAACGGGCATCCACCTGTAACTCACGTCTTCCAGTTTGTCAGGTATGCTGTTGATCTTTGCAGTAACCAATTCTCCAACCTTAGCTTTTGCCGGGGTGAATGTAATGTTGAATGCCGGTTTGTCTACATCAAATTCTAACTGATCAGATTCACCCATGGTGATTGTTTCTGCTGTTGTTTTATCCAATACCTGTACCCATACTTTTTTATGACCCGGTTTAGAGAAAATAACCTTTGTTGTGTTTTTACTTCCTTCAAAGGGGTCAAATTTTTCTTCCGGGTGTGGTTGCCATAAGTATTGAAGTTTTTTACCCGCGGGAATTGTACTGATAAAATCAGCTTTTAATTCCACCGGCATACCAACAATGATTTTATTGGTAGCAGGGGAAACCTTTGTCAGCTTTACTTTTAGCGGGGCAACCACATATTCTATCGTTGCACTTCCGGGAGGAGTGGTGCCGTCCACAGATACTGTAATCGATTTTTTTCCCGGCCTGTCTGATACCAACTGAGCAGTACTGTTAGTACTATTGCCTTCCACATGGCCAGTCCATGAGTAGGTATATGGACCGTAATCAGGTTTATCATTTTTGATAACGGCTTTCACCGAAACTTTACTGCTTGGTTGTATCGTATCAATTTTGGGTTCAATTGTAACCATTGGATAATCACTTCCATCTAATTTAGGTCCTGTGTAGGGAGACTTCGTGAGTCGTCCATCAGGCTGAAATGAAGCCGATGTCAGTATGCTGGTAGCTTCCGCCGCTAATTGTTTTACCATACTCATCATCCATGCCTGGTCGCTGTTATCAAATGCACCTCCGGCCCCTGCATACCAATAGACTTCAAATATTTTTTTCCCTTTCATTACATAGCCATTAAAACTTGATCCGGCTCCGGCAGATCTGTAACCGGCATCACTCCATCCGCCCCGGTCATATTTGGGGGCGCTTAATAGACCATAGCCCTTAAAGTCTCCTACGGAAATAGGTTTTACTTCCAACTGTTTATAGGCCTGTTCTTTTGCCTCTTTCTCCATATATTTCTGGAGTTCTTCTAAATTATTGATGGTTTCCATCGGGTCATCATCTTTCAGCCCTACATTAGCATATGCACTCGCAGTACTGATCGCTTTTTTATCATTTGACCAACCCGGAATCCTTGGTGCATTCTTCATCGGTTTTCGTTCCAGCCTAAACCAATTAGCACCTGAACCACCTTCCCATATATCGGTAGCTTTAACAGCCAGGCTCATGTGCTGGTATTTTACTTTTTTATTTACATATTGTGAGTAAGGCCGTGTACTTCCGGGTTGCAACAGGCTGAAGGAGATACCAATTGTAATACTGTCCTGCAGAAATTTTTTACCACTCTTGTCAGTAGTTTCATAGGTATGATTCACCTGTATTTTGGAACCTGCACAATTTTTATTGTCACCAATAGTTTCCCATCCCCAGCTGCAATCACTGATACGACTTTTTAGCAGCGCCGGTATATCAGCAGATACATCAAAGATTTCATATTGTTTGATCAATGCAGGTATTTTCAACTTAATACCCTTTGAGGGATCATTAACGTCATACACTTTTACAGTAATGTTCCAATACCCTTTTGCCAATTCCGTTTTTTTGTTATTGATGGTACGGCTCAATTTTGCTGTGTAGGTGAATGTTCCCTGTTCTTTGGCATCATGGGTGTATTTGTTTCCGTCACCAACTTTAATGTCTTTTACAGTGGCAAGGTCATAACGGTACCATTCGATGGTTGTTCCCGCTGGCAATGGAATAGTTTGTTGTTTTTCATTCAGAATGATCACATCAGCCGTTACCGGGTTTGTCTCTGTTGTCTCGGTTTCGCCTTCTACTTTAAGTGTAACATCTATGGCCGGACCTTCTTTTAATCTTGCCAGGTAATCCTGGTAAGCTTTTCTGTATTCCTGCATTTTTTTAACGATCTCACCCGTTTCATCTATAAAACGGGGACTTCTTCCATTGGCATCTGCATCAACCAGCCTTTCGAAACCAAAACCATATTCACCTAATATTCTGAGGTGTTCTTTATCTTCTTTTTCAGTTTCTTTGATCGGTCTTCCCAGGGCAGTGGCCAGGTCATATCGTATATCAGAAGCTCTCTTAGTATGTGCTTCGAAGCATTGTATGGCCAGCTGCAAATCTTTTCCGGGATCGGTGGTCAGCATCGGGGCACCACTAAGTCCACCCATCAGTACCAGCCTCATAGGGTCCTCTTGCAGCTTGGATGCATCCACACCAAAAGGTCTCCATATTTCAAATATTTTGGATTGTATTACCAGTATCTGCCTGTAAATCTGGATATATCTTTCGAATGTCGGGATAGCCACTCTTTCATAAGCAGTGCCTGCTGAGAATTTATCTTTCAAAGCTTGTATATATAACGGGTCGTTTTGAATTTGCTTTCTGATCTTCAATAATAGGCTCAGGCTGTCCATTTTTTTCATCCGCCATTCGTCCATGAACAATGAATCCTGTATGCGGATGATGGTGGCTTCCAGTTCATCCACCACACCTTTCTTTTCGGCCCTTTTGGTTGATTCAATAGCTGAAAAAACAGCAGACCATAAACGGTCTTCAATCACTATTTCAAGACTATCCAGCATTTTGATCCGCTGACCGCTTATTTCACTGGCGGCTACTTCTTCTATGTTTCCGTTTTCTTTTTCTTCTTTGAATTTTTTTACTCCTACCAGGTAACCCACAAATTCATTATCAAAAGCAAACAGTGTCATCAGGTTTTTATGTTTTGTTTCATACATGCCAAACTGATCTGTTTTGCGGGGTATCAGGCTTTCAAAATATTTTATATCCGGGCAATACATGAACGCAGGGTCATAAAAAACGTTTTTGATACCGAGTGTCCTGGCAGGTTCTGATGGTGAAATGTCCGGATCTGTTTCCAGTGAATCTGCTGATCCAGTTAATCCATTGAATGCCCTGGGTATTTTAAATCTAACCACATGCCCTTGCCCGTCGGTAATAGCCATTACAGCCAACCTGTCCAGGTGATTACGGAAATTATAATCCATTACCTGGCTTACTACTAACCGGTCAATGATATTGGTGACCATATATGCCTGGCCGGCAAAAGGGAACAGGTAAAATGTAACAGCCATTGCAGCAGGGGCAGGGCTTCTTGTTTGTATTGAATTATAAATACCCAATGGAATGGCAAGGAAAGGCCATTTGCCCTGTGCCCAGATGGTACCGGCAGTCCAGCTTACATTCCAGGCCGATTGCTTATAATCTTTGCCACTCATCCACGCATCCCATAGTGCTATCCCATCATCCAATTTATTCAGTATTTCACTGGATAAAACTTTTCCGGTTTTGGTTTTAGCCAGGTGTTCATTAAAACTATTAAGCTTATTGGTTACATGACTTGAAAATTCGTATGCCGACATGGCTGTTTTTTGTGCATATTCAGGAGCATATTGCCGCCAGTTTTCAGTAAAAACAGATTTGAACTTGTTTAGAATTTTCTGCACCGCTTCAGGCCCATATCCTTTTTCAACCAGATAATTTTTTATCCGCCCCCAGGGATCACCAATCAACCGTTCAACAAATGATTTATCAAGCTTGTACTCCTCTTCCATTAACTTATTCAGTTCTTCCAGCCTTGCATTCATCATGTCGTGTGGAATTTTTCCTGCCCGCAGGTCAACCAGGATGGTATGTGCCCTCAACATGGATTTGGGTATTTCAGTGCCACTTTTTTCATATCCTTTTTTAAACTCCTCTTCCATTTGTTTGAGGAATTTATCTGCTTCCTCAAAACGCTGATCATCATTTTCGATGGCTGCAATTGTTTTTACCCGGTATCCGAAAGCCTGGTTAGCATTTTTCAGCATGGCTTTTTTACACTTTTGTACAACGTCATCCACGATCAGGTTTACCTGTTCATTGCTTTCCAGTTTTTTACCGGAAAACTCTTCCATCAGGCCGGCAATTCTTTTAGCATCACCTTTATTCCTGATCACCTCTTCTGTCAGGGTCATTAGTTTTTGTTCTTCAAGGGTGAGATTGAAATAAAGCATCTGGTCTTTTACTGATACATTTTTCAACGCTTCTTTGATCATGAAAAAACTTCTTTCCGTGTATTTGATCATTTTAATGATCTTCTGTCCGCCTTCAAACGGACCGTGTTCGATATCATGAATAGCATGACGAAGCATTTCGAGGCTAAGCATAGGCTCCATATCTATACGTAACTCAGGGTATCTTTCTTTTGGATCAAAAGAATTGGCCGGATCATTTTTTTGTGCCTTTAGTTCCTGTTCCATACCTTTTTCCATGAACAGTTGCTTACCTTCTTTTTCTACCGTTTTGATATCAATGATCTGCCCGTTTTGATTCCTTTCCATCTCCAGTAATTTCCATTTGCCACGGCGGAGCATATCCACCTCAGCAAATGCCTTTCCCCCATTCACCAATAAAGACCTCGGCTCCTGCAAGTCCATGTGCGGTGTGTACCACATCGATCGGGATCATACCCAGTCCGCTAGCTCTTTTCAGGTTCTCGCCAAACAGGTTGTGTAAGGCCTGGTTGGTGGCTGCATCGGTAGCAATGGTGCTGAAGTCTATATCAGCAGCAAAGCCTAATCCATCTACATTCATTTTTACCCAGGATCCGATATCCAGTTGCCCGTATACCACACCCACCGCTTCAGGGTGATTATTGAAGTATTCAATCATGGTTTGTTTCCAGACATCCATGATCATCAATGTCCGGCCTCCCATCAGGGTCCGTTCAATTCCTTCAAATTCACCTTTCCAGGCGATCTTCGGGTCTATGGGGTTATCACCGGGCATGGGGTTTTTATTTTTGAATACTTCTTTATAGCGCTGAAGATCCTGTACGGTTAATTTGAGTTCCGCCATTTCCCGGAAGAACCTGGTAGATTGATCTTTAAGTAATGTTTGCTGATCCGGGCTCAATACAGGTTTTTGTCCGGCTTCCGGACCCTGCACTTTGAAAGGCAGTTGAATATGTCCGGGTACCTGCGATTTGTATTTATCCAGCAACGCAGTGATTGTTGCATATTTAGCATCGCCCGGATTTACTGCACCAACTCCGTTGAATTTTAATTTGAACTGAAAGGGTTTGGCCTCTCTGCCCATTTTTTCGAGATCTTCCTGAGTTTGTGCTGAAATACTAGTGTTGGCAAATAGTATTCCTATGAGGATGGTAATAAACCCCTGCCTCATGGATGGAAGAGGTAACATATGTAAAGAGTTTAGGGTAAGTCTGCTTTTTGCAAGCTATTTAATATAGTATCTTATAACTGTGACAGTCATCATTATATTCAATGATTTCGGTCAGAAGGAATCGTTAGTTAAAAGAAATACTGTTGTCTTTTTTGAAACTGTAGTTTTTGAAAAAGAGTGTACTTTTTCTGTACCTGCCAAGAGCACTAAAATCATTATCTTAGTTTCAAACAACCTTCTTTATGGCCTCAGGTAAATACGTTTTTCTCAACAGGGACCTTAGCTGGCTTAGTTTTAATCACCGTGTATTAATGGAAGCGGCTGATAAGACCGTTCCACTGTACAGCCGAATCTCCTTTCTGTCAATTTTTTCATCCAACCTGGATGAATTTTTCCGGGTAAGAATGCCCGCTATTTTCGCTTTTAGTAACCTGGAGTCCAAAAAAATATCCCTGGAAGAAGAATATCCAAGGGATTTGGTTCAGCAGGTTCAGGCAACGGTATTTGAGCAATTGGAAGAGTTTGGCAGTATACTCACCAAACAATTATTACCTGGATTGCAACAGCAGAATATTTTCCTGTATTACAATGAACCGGTCAGGAAAGAACATGCAGAAACTGTAAGAGAATATTTTCTATCCAGGGTACTGTCTTTTCTTCAACCGGTGTTCATACAGAAGGACAACCAGGCCGGCTTTTTTCTGGAGAATAATGCACTTTATTTTATTATTGACCTGGTATCGCCTGAGCAACCGGAAAAACATCAGTTTGCTTTGCTGAATATACCTTCGGCCAATTTGCCCCGGTTTTATGAACTACCAATGCTGGGCGATGATCATTATATACTTTTCCTTGATGATGTAGTAAGAGAAAACCTGCAGGAGGTATTTCCCGGGTTCGATATTCAGGAGGCGTGGAGTATCAAACTGACCCGTGATGCTGAAATGAACCTTGAGGATGAATTTATTGGTGATATTGCCGAGAAAATTGAAAAGCAGCTGGAAAAAAGGGAGGGAGGACATGCTACCCGGCTTTTATTTGATCAACGGATGCCTGAGCCAGTTAAGGATTTTGTACAGAAATATTTTGGATTGAGAACGGAAGAATTGGTTCCCGGAGGTCGCTATCATAATCTTAAGGATCTGGGAGGCTTACCTAATCCTGTAAAAGGGAAAATAGCACAGATCAACTGGCAGGCGGTCACTCATCCGGGCTTTAATAATCACCTGTCAATTTTTCAATCTATTTCTGAACGGGAAAAATTATTACACCTGCCTTATCATTCTTATAATTATATTCTCCGGTTCTTCAATGAAGCAGCTATTGATCCTCATGTCAGTGAAATATATATTACCCTGTACCGGGTTGCTGCAGACTCGCATATCGTAAATGCATTGATCAGCGCTGCCAGGAACGGAAAGAGAGTAACGGTTTTTGTGGAATTGAAAGCCCGATTTGATGAAGCAAATAATCTCAGGTGGTCAAAGAAGATGAAAGCAGCCGGTATCAAAATTATCAATAGCATTCCCCGGTTAAAAGTACATGCCAAAGTTGCGTTGGTGAAAAGATGGGAAAATGAACAATGGAAGGATTATTCTTTTATGGCAACCGGTAATTTCAATGAAGCAACAGGTCGTTTTTATACTGACCATGTTTTCTTCACTACTAACCTGGAGTTTGGAAAGGAACTGGATATGCTCTTTACTTACCTGCAATCCAGAACCCAGCCGGTACTTTATGGAAAAATTTCTTTTAATCATTTGTTAGTATCACAGTTTAATATGGTCAAGCGTTTCAATAAATTGATTGACCGGGAGATTAAAAATGCTCTCAAAGGGAAACCTGCATCAATTATTATCAAACTCAATAACCTGCAGGAGAGGGACATGATCAGCCGACTGTATGAAGCCAGCCAGGCAGGAGTTAAAGTACAATTATTGGTTCGCAGTATTTGTTGCCTCGCTGCGGGAGTGGAGGGGCAGAGTGAAAACATAACTGTCCACCGTATTGTTGACCGTTATCTTGAACATGCAAGGGTTTTTGTTTTTCATAATGATGGAGAGCCGCTTTGTTTTATGGGTAGTGCAGACTGGATGAACAGAAATTTGCATAGCCGCATTGAAGTTTGCTTTCCTGTATACGATGTAAAATTAAAACAAGAGCTGCTTGATATCCTGGACCTTCAACTCAGGGATAATACAAAGGCAGTTCTATTTACCAGTGATCTCAAAAATAACAGGATCACTCCGGCTGAGCCACCAGTGGCAGCACAACAATCGATTTATGAGTATGTTAAAAAAATGGCGGAGTAAAAATTAAAACTATCTGTTTAAAAAAAAGCCAGGCAATCAATTTGCCTGGCTTTTGATTTATTTAAAACTGTATTAGTGTATCAGTACTTTCCCTACAGCGATTCTTTTCCCGTTTCTGTCAGTTAATACAAGCTGATAGATTCCTTTTCCATGCTTCCTGATATCCACATCCATCCGCTGGTACGGTGCGTTGATACTGTATGCTTTATTATATACAATAGCACCTTTAGCATCAAAAATCCTTAATGTGTAAGAATTAGCACCAGTACTGTGATATACCACATCAAAATCCCCGTTATTCGGATTTGGGAGAATAAAGAGTTTTGCGAAAGCCGAATCCGTTATGGCTACTGCTGCAGATGTATTACTGCAGGGTAATCCGGAAGTATTGGTTACAGTTACGGTGTAACTTCCCAGTTTATCCAGGTCAATGCCTGTTAATGCAGAGGAAACAGCGCCGCTGACTGCTACACCATCTTTAAACCATGTGTAGCTATATGTTCCGGGCGGATTAACATTGGCAGTTAATGTTGTGGTGAGTCCGGGATAAAGCCTTGTATACGGGGATGCTGAAATACTTACCACAGGGCTGGGGCTTACTGAAACAGCCGTTGCAGAAGATGTTGTTGAACATCCGCTTGCATTCGTCACTGTAACTGAATAACTACCTGAATTATTAACGGTAATTGATTGTGTGGTTGCACCATTGCTCCAGTTCCATGAATTTCCGGCGGATGCCATTAATACTACATTTCCTCCCTGGCAGAAAGCTACAGCTCCGCTTGCAGTAACTGTTGCAGTGGGTAATGGGTTAACCGTTACGTTAATGGCAGACGAAGTAGTGGTACATCCGCTGGTGGTAACAGTTACAGTATACGTTCCTGTTGTATTGACAGTTATTGCTTGTGTGCTGGCTCCGTTACTCCAGTTATAGGATGTCCCTGCATTGGCAGTGAGTACTACATTTCCTCCCTGGCAGAAAGTGGTTGGTCCTCCTGCAGTAGCAGAAGCCTGTGCAACTGAATTAATAGTAAGCGTTACAGCTGTTCTTGTAGTGCTTTCACATCCAGTGGATATATTGACACTGGCTGCATGGTACGTAATTGTACCGACTATACTTAATGTTGGGTTGGTAACTGTGCTTCCACCGGTTGCTGCATTATACCAAATAATGGTATGTCCTGCGGGAACAGTGGCTGTTGCCGTAAGTGTTGGAATAGGATTTCCGGGACAGACCGTTTGTGATTGATCACCACCGCTGGTGGGTGCGGCTACTGCAGTACTTCCTACTGTTATTGGTAATGTGGATGGAGCTGTCTGGCAACTGCCATTGCTCGCAAAAACACTAAGGTTTCCACTGGTGCTGCCTGCACTATAATTTATTGCTATGGAAGTGGTGCCCTGTCCGCTTGCAATCGTAGCGCCTGGAGGAGCAGCCCATGTATATGAAGTAGCACCGGTTACTGCTGCGATTGTGTAGACAATATTGGAAGGTGTGCCGCAAATATTCTGAAGGCCTGAAATAGCTCCAACAGCTCCTAAACCACCGCCACCATTAGAAACAACGACGTTGATGGCATTGGATCTTTCACTTTCAGCATTGGTAGTTGTATTCTTTGACCGGATTGTAAACCACATGCTGGCATTGGGTGTTAAACCGGTTGCTGTATAAGTATTGCCTCCAATATTGGGTACGAATAAAACAAATTGTCCGGTTGCAGCATCAAGCCTGTAAATATCATAAAGTGTTGCATTGAGCGTCGCATTCCAGTTAAAAATAATTTCACCTGCATTACAACTAACACCACTTCCTGTAAAACCGGTAACAGTGCCAAGTATTTTAAAGTTAGCATCACTTGCATCACTGACTGCACCGCTTGAAACCCTGATCAATGCGGTTGAAGTATTAGTACCCGCTGGAATTGACCAGCTAAGCCTCGTTGTACCGGCAGGTACAGAAGAAGATATTACTGTCCAGGTACTGCCACCATTCAAAGAGTATTCAACTGTTTGTGTGGATGTAACACCGGCATTGTCCCAGGTGATGGTTTCGTTGGTGCCGGGATTGAATGATTCGCCTCCATTTGGATAAATCACTTCGATGTATGGCTGATCAACACTCCATGTCAATGCATAGTCTTGTGAAGGGCCGGTGGGTACCGCAGTACCATTTACTCTTAAAGTATATGATCCTGCAGCCGGGTTGTTAATGGTTACCTGTTCAATATTACTCACATTATCTACTCCCTGCGTAGCAGGAGTGGCCGGGTTATTGGGATCCAATATCCAGGGTAAAGTGGTTGTTGCTCCATTAACAACAGTCAGATCAAGATTATTCACCAAAGCAGGGTTTGCATTAGCAGCTCCGGCCGGGTCATTCCAGGTAAGCATTACTCTTAACCTGGCTGCACCTGCGGGTACATTAATAATTATATCATTTGATGTGCCAGTTGTAACATTATTTAATGCATAACGGTTTTCTTCTAAAATTCTAACTGCTTGTAATGCATTAAGACGGCCATAACCGAACCTGTAATCCGGCCCGGCATTACCCAGGTCATGTGCAGTATTAAGAACAGTATTTTTTATTAATGTAGATGGAGGAAGGGTATTGCTGTTTAATTGTTTGTACCGTTGTACCAATAATGCCAAAGAACCGGCAATACCTGGTGTAGCCATTGATGTACCGGATAAAGTGGCATAGCCATTTACCGGTGTGGAGGTAGAAAATACACTGGTGCCGAAGGCACTAATTTCTGGCTTTACCCTCCCGTCCTGTACCGGTCCGCAACTACTACTTCCTGATAAAGCTTCCAATGTTGTGATGTTGGCAACAAGGATATTATTTTTTGCAGATTTACCACTGGCGGTGATAGTGGACCATCCCCCGGTGCAGGCTGTCTGTGAGTTACCGGCCGAGTGGGCATGCAGGTGATAAGGGAAATTATTAAGATTCAAATCAGTATTACGGCTGGTAGCGGAATAAGTAACGCCTGCTCCATTCAATCCGCAGGTCTGTGTACTTCCATAGGAGTGGCTGCTTATAACTAAGCCTTGTGCCGGAATAGCATTAGCCA
The DNA here is from genome assembly GCA_016719165.1 of Chitinophagaceae bacterium. GTDB lineage: Bacteria > Bacteroidota > Bacteroidia > Chitinophagales > Chitinophagaceae > JJ008. The sequence continues at coordinate 240,878 of JADKAJ010000005.1, forward strand.
TTTCTGTTTGAATATTACCACTGAAATTAAAAGAATACAACGATGCATTGGGAGCCATACCTCTTGCAGTCTGATTAATCAGTCCGCGGCCAAGAATAGTTCCGGCACAGTGTGTGGAGTGTTGTGAAGGGGAACTGAATTCCATCTGGTTCAAGCGTCCTGATGGTGAAAAATCCAGGTGGGGACTTATTTCACCTTCGTCCCAGATACCAATATTGATGCCATCGCCTTTCAGGTTTCTTACTCCGTCATTCAATACATTAACCCGATGTAATGTCCTTCCCAATGTATTCTCTAACTGGTTTGGTGCATCAATAAATTCAACCCATTGAACGTATGGGAGATTTATCAATTGCTGCATATTCGATTGCGGTATACGTATGGTGAAACTTCGGAACATCGGCATGTCTTCCAGTATAGAAGCACTAAGCGGCAATAGTGAACCCGTTATCTGCCCGACAGTTAATTTTTCATAGGTAATAACGGTCAGGTCAACATAACCGGGCTGTTTGATTGCATGAGGTGGTATTGTTCCACTCAATAGAGCCGGAACAGTTTTTTGTGCAGCGGTGAACTGAAATACACTGCGGAGGTTAAATGATTTAAAACTACTGAGATCGAAATCAGCTGATACACTAACCGTGTATGCATAATTAGGTATATAATCGATCAGCTCTATCCCTGCAGCTTTCAGGTTATTCTTTTCCTGTTGGGCAGGCAATGCTTTGAACTGTATTGTAACATAATGCTTGTTCAGAAACAAGCTTTGCCGGAATTCGGCTGAGTTTTTTGTAAGACCACTGATATTTTCAGCAGGAATAAATTTGCCGGAGTTCAGCAGAATAGTGTAGTCATTTTTTTCCTGGGCATGCAGTATGCCGGCAAAAATGATGAAAAGCAATAAATGTGTAAGACGGGTAAAAAATCGACTCATAGTTTGTTTTTTAGCATGGGTGCAATGAAATTGTCTGGAAAAATAAGGATTAATTTTTGTCCGTGGTGCGACTGTACAACACAATCAAACGATTGATCAGGTCGCTGTTGATAAAATTCTGAAAGCCTTACCTTTAACCACTTAAACAATATTATATGTCATTTGAATGGAAAGGTATTTTTCCTGCCCTGTTGACCCCGTTTACAAAGGATGATGAACTTGATATCCCCATGTTTGAAAAAAACCTGCAGGCGCAACTGGAGGCAGGGGTTCATGGTATCATCATTGGGGGTTCTTTAGGAGAAGCCAGTACGATCACTGAAAAAGAAAAAGAAGAATTGACGGAGTTTTCAGTTGAGTACCTGAACGGTAAAATTCCTGTTATTGTAAACATTGCAGAGAGCACTACAAAAGAAGCAGTAAGGCAGGCGGCGAATGCCAAAAAATGGGGCGCAGATGGTTTAATGCTTTTACCACCGATGCGCTATAAAACGGATGACAGGGAAACTATCACTTATTTTAAGGCAGTGGCAAGATCCACTGAACTGCCTGTTATGATCTATAATAACCCGGTGGATTATAAAATTGACACAAGACCTGAGCTTTTTGATGAATTAGTTGACTGTGTAAATATTACTGCATTGAAAGAAAGCTCAAGAGATGTTACCAACCTTACCCGGATGAAAAATCGATTTGGTGACCGGTTTAAGATTTTGTGCGGGGTGGACACCCTGGCGATGGAAGAACTTTGTCTTGGTGCGGATGGCTGGGTGGCGGGATTGGTTTGTGCTTTTCCAAATGAAACAGCAGCAATTTATAACCTGGTAAAGGCCGGTAAGATTGAAGATGCAATAAATATCTATCGCTGGTTCATGCCATTGCTTGAGCTGGACATACATCCCAAACTGGTACAATATATTAAACTGGCCGCCTCTCAAACCGGCATCAGCAATGAATATGTAAGAGCACCGAGATTAGTATTGGAAGGAGAGGAAAGAGAAAGAATATTGAAAGTGATCAATGAGGGAATTGCCAAAAGGCCGAGACTGGATATTTGATTCTTGTTGTAGTCGGTTTAATAACAGCATTCAATATGACTTCCTCATCATAAAATGAAAATATGTACAAAGACACTACAATAGAAGAAATTAATTCCGTGATGGAACAGGCATGGAAAGCTTTTCATTTGTACAGAAAATTATCGCTGAAGCAACGGGCCGGTTTTATGCGGGCCATTGCATTTGAACTGGAAGAATGTGGCGACACATTGATACAAACTGCCATGCAGGAAACAAACCTGCCGGAAGCAAGACTGAGAGGAGAAAGAGCAAGAACGATCTATCAGCTGGATAGTTACGCATTGGCTTGTGAAAAAGGTGACTGGCTCGAAGCAAGAATTGATACAGCTATCCCTGATAAAAATCCACCTAAACCAGATATTAGAAAAATGCTGGTGCCACTGGGACCAGTAGTTGTTTTTGGAGCCAGCAATTTTCCTTTTGCTTATTCCACTGCCGGGGGAGATACAGCCAGTGCCTTTGCTGCCGGATGTCCTGTCATTGTAAAAGCACATCCTGCCCATCCGCAAACATCACAGATCGTTGCGGATGCTATTCTGAATGCGGCTGTAAAAAGCAAAATGCCTGATGGGATATTTGCTCATATTCATGGAATTGCTAATGAAGTTGGAAAAGCGCTGGTAACGCATACCTATACAAAGGCAGTAGGCTTTACCGGTTCTTATGCAGGAGGTAAACAGTTATTTGACTGGGCAAATCAACGAAAAGAACCCATACCGGTGTTTGCAGAAATGGGAAGTGTCAATCCCGTTTTCTTACTCCCGGAAAAATTACAGTCATCTGCTGACGAAATTGCAACGATGTATGCCGGCTCCATTACATTGGGAGTGGGACAGTTTTGCACTAACCCGGGCCTGATCATTGGTATAGAAAGTAAAGCCCTCCAAACTTTTATTCATGACCTGGGAAAAGCGATTCAGCAAATTGTTCCCGGTACTATGTTGCATCCCGGCATTGCCAATGCATTTGCTGCAAAGAAAGAAGAATCGTTACTGCAACCAGATGTCCATCTCGTTGCGGAATCTGCAATAGCTCCAACGGAAAAACAAGGACAACCCACTATCGCTACTGTGGATGGGAGAACATTTTTATCCAATCCTGTCCTGCACAAGGAAGTGTTCGGACCTTATTCATTGGTGGTGCGTTGTGCGGATATGGAGGAAATGATTGAAGTAGCAAAACACCTGGAAGGTCAGCTGACTTCCACTATTATGGCTACTACGGCAGATATAAATAATAATGATGAGCTGGTAGAAGCCGTGAAAAATATTTGCGGCCGTTTTATTCTAAATAGTGTACCAACAGGGGTAGAGGTTTGTTTAAGTATGCACCATGGCGGCCCATTTCCTGCCACAACTGATGCAAGGTTTACGTCAGTAGGTGCAGACGCCATCAAACGTTTTGCAAGACCCATCGCTTTTCAAAACTGGCCTGATGAATTATTACCTGATGAATTAAAAAATGCCAATCCAATTGGAATTTGGAGAATGGTGAATACTGAACCAGGGAATACAGCTCTCTGAATTAACTTAAGACTATTGTTTCTGTTCATCTTTTTTAATCGTTGAAACCTTTTCAGTACGTTTTAATTCAAAAATGAAATGACTGAACGGATCGCTGTAATGGAAATTACCTTCGCAAATAGCTGTTGAAGCCGGGGGATTACTTTTTATTTCACCAATGATCTCATCTGCTGTAACAAAACTTTTATTCATTGCTTTATTAAAAAGTACATTCAGGAAACTTCCGGCAAAAGGGGAGTGCTGCCCCGGTTTACCATCTGCCACATATTGTTTACCGCCGGATGAAATGCCTTTATAAAACCGTTTGTTTGATGCATTCTTCATGAGAGTTGACAGGTTTTTTGCATCCACATCCGGAGTGCCACGTACTGTATTGTTATCAAAGAAGGAACCTGCAAAACAGGCATCCAGGACCAGGAAGATCCGGTTGCAACTGATATTTTTCAGGTAGATATTGCCAAGGTCGCTATAAGAAAGATAGGTCTTATGTGTCTGGTCATCTACCCTGGAATCTTTGGCAACGAGATAACCCATCTTCGCTTTATCATAATACACGCCATGCCCGGCAAAAAAGATCAGCAATTGATCATTGGGCCCATAGCTTTTATTATCCCGGTACTCACTCAACCATTTCTCAATGTCATCTTTTGATGGGTTTTTCACCAGTTTCACTTCAAAACCAAATTCATTTATTAATAATGATTCAAGCGCAGTTGCATCATTGATGGGGTTAACAAGTTTATTAAATCCGGCATCCATGTAATTGTCTGTAGCAAAGAGCAGCGCATAATTTTTCTGACTTCCCGTTACGGCGGGATCATTATTACTGGTGGCGTTTTCTTTCACGATCAGTCCCCTGGTGCCAGCCAAATTAATGGTGGCGGCACTGTCATTTTTTTCATTTTCAAAGAGGACAAAATCTTTGCTGTTGGTAAATGACAGTACAGGTAAATAATGTTCGCCCCGCCCGATAGCAAAGGAGGCTTTATCAATAAAATCTTTAGCCGTGAAACTGCCTTTCTCTTTCAGGTTATTGAGGCTGAGTGCCAGCTGGTTTGTAAACAGCGATACGCCGTTTTCCTGCACCGGTGTTTCAATACCCGGGCTCAGAAAAATTATTTCAGCTGAATTATTACCGGTATTGGCATATTTGGTGGTGATCAGGTTCAGTAACGAAGGGTTGGGCAGGTCAGTTATTACCATTTTCTTATTGGCATATACCAGGTCAATATGGTCCATCAGTTCCGTGATGGCAATTCTTCCTGAAGTAGTATCCTTAGTATTGAAATCAAGGTAATGCTGACCATTGCTGCTGTTGTTCTCCCCTGAATAATAAAAAACAAAAATATCTTCCGGCTTTGAGTTTATTCTCACCAGGTCAATAAAGCCGGTAAGTTTTTCGCGGTTGATCTCTGATCCGTTTACCAGTTTATTGAAACTTTTTTGATTCTCCTTGTTTTTTATCCCGGAGATGCTTTGAAAAAAGGCGCCTGCATTATTTTTGCCGGAGTATTCACCCGGCCGGCTGGTACCGTTAAGGGCAATGATATGCAGGGCAGGGGTGGCATATAGTTCTGTTACTTTTTGTAATTCGGCATTGTACAATATTTTGTATTGCTCAGCTTTTGTTTTATTCCCGGTGTTGGTATAAAAATTATAGATCCTGTCATAATCACTCACGGTATAATCATCCTCTCCCGTAGTATATATATTCCGCTGCAGGCTGAGTTTTTCCCGGGCTATTTTCAGCGCCGCCTGGTAATGATACAATGCGCTGTCATACATACGGGCATAGTAATAGGATACGCCTATCCAGTTATGTGCATTGTGAATGGAACTGACGGGTGGTTCTTTGCTCTTGTCATACAGTGTAATATATTCTTTCCAGAGTGATGTTGCAGCTTTGTAATTTTTCTCATCATATTGTTGCCTTGCTTTCTTCCAGGTTTCATTACCTTTTGTGATCGCATAATATTTTTCTTCAAACTCTTTGTCCATCCAGTCGGCCATTTCTGCCACTGCTTTGCGGTTCCAGCCTTTCTTAAATAAAAAATCAAAATCAGTTTTAGGGCCGGTGGTATAATCAGCCGGGGAATATAGATTATCCAGTGTTTTCTGGTAATAATACCGGGCACTGTCGGTATTGCCCTTTATCAGGAAAGTATGTGCATAGTTTACGGTGAAAGCCACATTGGTGGTATCTCCAAAATAAGCAGTTCTGCAAAAGGGTATTGCTTCATCTACCTTGCCGGCATACAATTTATACCAGCCGTAGTTACCGGTAATATTGATATTGCCTGGTAACTCTTTAAGCAGTTCATCATACAATTGAAAACACTTGTCAAATTGTTCAGCTTTTCCATATAAACTGGCAAGCTGGTACCGGTAGTTAATATGTTTTGGATTATACGAATATGCTTTCAATACATCAGCAAGTGCTGCTTTGGAATCACTATTGGCTTCTGCCAGGAAAGACCGGGTGTAGTAAAATTCATGTTCTGCAACTGTATTTTTTAATGCTTTTGCAACAAAGATCAATTTGTTGCAAAGTTGTAAAGCCGCTTCATTTTTTTCTTCAGTTTGTAATCCATTCACTCTTTCTGTCCATTCAATAAGAGAGTCACTTTGTATATAAGCAGCCGATTTTTTTACCAGGTCACCCAGCTGATCTATGTTTGTTTTTTCTATGAGTGGCAGCAGCCATTCCCGGTTTCTTTCTCCCTGTGGTCCGTAGTTGATCACCCAGGTGGCAAATGTTTCATTGATCTTCCATTCATTACCCATGTACTTGCCGGGATATTTTCTCACAAAATGAAAAAAGCTGTTCAGGTCATAATAAGAAGCTGTTTTGAACATATCCACCAGGTTCCTGCCTTTAAAGGGGCCTTTGGTATGCGGAACTTTTAATGAAGAGTCGATATATTGTTCTACATCATCTTTAAAATCCAGTATTTCATCAGTATACAATTGCATGAAGTCCGTTTCAAAATCCGGGTTCGTATTCCTGATAGCATCTGCTATAGTAAAAATGGGCTGACGGTTATTATCCAAAAAAAGAATATTCAGTTTGGCCAGCTCATAAAAGATATTCTTTTTGATCCCCGGCATTGTATAAGCAGATAACTCCACCAGGTCGCCGCCATAAATTTTTTCATCCAGGAATTTATTGTAAACGCTTATCTTAACAGCTGCACTGCTATCTGTGATAGCGATCACTTCAGCATTACCGAGGTAGATAGCAGTTTCCCGGGTATTGTTATTATTTTTTTCATTGGCCACCCTCGTTGTAAAAATAGTACCGGCAGCGCCTTTGAAAAGCCCATCCTTTTTTCCATAGCTTATATAGGCAATGGCAGAATCAGGTTTAACCCGGTTTACTCTTTTTATCTCAAAAAAGAAATTTTCAGTTTTAGTGCTATCAAATTTATTGAAAGGAGTTTTGGAGACGGGCCTCATTTGTCCTTGTACCTGTCCGTATAACAGTATGGTGAATAGAAAAACAAAAAGACGCTTTGCCATGGCCATGGTGCTAAAATTAATTGCTGAAAATTAACTATTAATTTCTGTATCAACGTACCCGTCTCAGGGTATTTGAAAGAGGCCGGTAACCGGTGCTACAGGTGTTATAAGGTATTGTGTTGGTAAACACGATTTAATTATGTTACATTCGCCGCCAAATACGAAAGTGGAAACAGGACAAACAGTATTGAAATATATTTAAGAACGACCTGGCTCTCTCTTTCCAGGGAGTTGAAGGGACAAAAACGACTGACTAATGAAACAAGACGAATTACTGGCCAAAAGAAGCGGTAACAAATGCGAATTATGTGAAGCAACAGAACACCTGAAAGTGTATGAAGTGCCACCGGCTACTGGTAATATGGATGATGCGATACTGCTATGCCCTAAATGCCTGGCACAAGTAGAAAAAAAAGAAGAACTGGACAGCTCACACTGGCAGTGTTTAACCACCAGTATGTGGAGTGAAGTACCGGCCGTACAGGTAATGGCCTGGCGTATGCTTAACCGTTTACGCAATGAAAGCTGGGCGTCGGAACAACTGGATATGCTGTACCTCGATGATGAAAAACTGGCCTGGGCCAAAGCCAGTGGCGACCATGAGAACGATGCTTCAGTTGACCTGCATAAAGATTGTTTTGGTGCTATTCTGCAAAGCGGGGATAATGTGGTACTCACCAAATCACTGGATGTAAAAGGCTCTTCGGTGAATGCAAAAGTTGGAACTGTTGTACGTAATATACGTCTGGTGCCTGGTAATACAGAACAGATAGAAGGGAAAATAGAAGGCCAGCAAATCGTGATACTGACAAAATATTTAAGAAAGCAGGGATAAGAAAATAGCCATTGTCTGACCGGGTAAACAATGGCTAAATAATAAGTATTTATCCGGTAATCAGTTTACAGCAAGTTCAGTATATTTTTTACTGATCTTATCCATGATATACCCGCTAATCCAGCCAACATAAGCATACCTGGGAAAAATGAATTTCTTACCGGGGTTCACCGTATTTACCTGGTCTATAAGCTCATCCAGCCAGATAGCGCCGGAGAGTAAAGCTTTCTGGTCATAGGTATTGACCACTCTTTTAATATTGGCCAGCGAAGCTTTGGCATCTTCTGCATTCATCATTCTCCGCAGATCGGGTTTTACCAGGCTATCGTAACTGGAAAAAATCAATTTGCGGAAATCAGCGAAATCCTGGCGGCTCAATTCCACATGATTTTGCCTGATAGTTTCCGGATGCATCAGGGAGGCCATGCACCATACAATACCACCGGATATGTAGATATCCTTTGATTTAAAATCTTTTTTATCCATGAACTGGTAAACCATTACCCTGCCGAGGCTGTCGGCAATGATCTTTTCAGCCGTCTGCAGGTAATCTTCGATTTTGGGGTTGCCGGTCATATGGGCTTCCACTAAACGCTGAAAGGATTTGGTACCGAGTGGAAAAGTGACGGGTATAAAAGAACGGTTGCCGTTAATATATCCGCCTTTTGTATTACCACTGCCCACATCAAGCTGGTTAGAATTGAGGCGGTTGATGGCCGGTACAATTCCTTTAAAACTAAGTTCGGCTTCCTCGTCCACAGTTATATAACGTATCCTGATGTTTGGGTCAAGGTCTTTGGGTCTTACCACATTGGCAAAGTATTCCACTTTATTATATCTGTCCAGTTCTTGTTTCAGGCCGCTGCTGATAACAATATGTATCCGTGAAGATGGGATCTGGTATCTTTTCCGGATCTGGTCATAAAAAAAAGTAATGGCGTCATGGGTTTCTTTTTCACTCTGGTAAGATAAAGCCGCTGCATCAGTATTGATAGAGGTATCCGTTTTCAGTTCATATTCATTGGTCCCGTTTTTACCCATCTTTACTTCAATCACACTTAGTTTAATTCCCTTTGCACCTATTTCCACACCGGCATACAGGTCGCCAATGCCCTGAACCCCTTTGAGCAGGCTGTTCACTACATCGGCAACTACAGTCATTCCCAGTGCCTTGTATAATTTTATTGATTTCTGGTAAGCCTCTACAGCACGGGCCTGCTGACTGGTCTTGCTATACAGGTTGCCGAGTCCTTCATAAGCCTGTGCCTGGTAGTAACTGCTCTTTGTTGCAATAGCATTTTGCAGGGCTTTGGTAAAATATTCTTCTGCCGCTTCAAATTGCTGGGCTTCCAGCAGGGAGGTTGCCGTTTTCAGAATGCGGGAAGTTGGCTGCGTTTTGATAGGTTGTGCGGCAGCACTGCAAACCACGAATAACAAAATAACGGGTAAGAATTTTTTCAGTAACATGTTCATATAGTTTTATAGTCAATATTGAAACAGCATAAATCCGCAACAGCTGTTGCCAGAACAAAAGTAAAATATTCACCTGCGGGCATTGGCAGTGGCGGTGGCCAATTGTGAACAGGTTTTCAACATATTTCGATTTACTGCTGAAGGAAATAAAAACGCTTTGTAGAACGATGAATGCAATACCGGCTCCAACAGAATTCATTGGCTTCTGTATCAGAACAAGATTGTGGATAAATTTGATAAAGCGATTGTAGGGCAGGGTAGAAAAAAGTATTTTTAAAACTCACAGAATCACTTCAATTCATGACTTTATCCTGTTTGTATTGTCAACATTTTTCCACAGCATTGCTACTTTGCCCCTGGTCCGCATACCCTCAATATAACTTATGGCATCAGGGATTTGTTTATAAGAGTATGTTTTTTCTATATGAACCTTGATTTGTCCACTTTGAATTAAATAAGCCAATCTTTCAAGGTCATTTGAATTAGTCTCTGCAGTGAATTGTGTAAGCGGAAATTTACTGAAGGCTTTATTAAGTAATACGCTCATCATGTGACCCATAGTGGTGAAACCAATCATCACACCCCTTCGGCCCATCCGTTTGTAGTCTTTATGCGAAAGATTACCATTCGTGTCAATGACGAGGTCATATTTTTCACTGTGCTGATGAATATTTTCTTTGTCATAGGAAATAACATAATCAGCTCCTATTGATTTAACAAAGTCAGCATTCTTTTCTGAACAAACACCGGTGACCATTGCGCCATACGCTTTTGCGATTTGTACCGTAAAGTGACCAACACCACCTGAAGCGCCATTGATCAGTACTGATTCTCCTTCTTTGAGTTTACCATGTGTGATAAGAGCCTGCAATGCAGTAAGACCAGCTACCGGTACACTGGCCATTTCCGGGAAACCTGCCCCACCGGGCATCCTGGCACAAACATTTGCGGGGACACAAACAAATTCTGCAAAAGCTCCGCCCTTAAGCGTTTCACCAAATACATAGTCGCCAATTTTGAAATGTTGTACATTCTTTCCAACTTCTTCAACAACTCCGGCAAAATCAGCACCGGGTATTTTGTCTTTGGGTTTCAATAAACCAAGGGTGAACCTGGCAAAGAAAGGCTTCCCCCGGAGTATATGCCAGTCGGCAGGATTGGCAGAATTGGCAAGGACTTTTACCAGGATATGATCATCTTTTACCAGAGGCTTTTCTACTTCTTCCAGTCTCAGCAGTTCCGGGCCACCGTATTTAGTTTTTGTAAATGCTTTCATTTTCCTTAAATGAAGTATGCTATTTAAGAAAGGTTTAATTGTAACCATTCCCTTTTCAGCATGGCAAACTGGTATTCGCTTCCCCATTTGCCTTTGAAAAAAATATTCTCAATGAAATGGCCCTCCTGCCTGAACCCGACACTTTTCAGCAATTGTATAGAAGCAATGTTTTCTGCATCTACCGTTTCTGTAACCCTATGGAAATCGTCAAGGCCGAATAAAAAATGCAGGATAGAAAGAAGAGTCTCTTTCGCATAACCTTTCTTTTGCTCGTTGGGTGAAATAGTAATGCCGATCTCAGCAAGCCGGGTATCATTCCCGTCAAGTTTGATAGCGCAGTCACCAATTAATTGACCGGTTGCTTTGTTTTCAATACCATACTGCACCCATTCACCGGCCTTCCCAAATTCTTTATCTGCCTGTGCGTTGATGAAATCCTCAGCCTGCATCATTGAAAAGACATCAAACCCCTGGTATTTGGTTACTTCCGGGTCAGAGCGGTACGCATGAAAAGCAACCAGGTCTGATAATCGCAGGTTCCTGATCAAAAGGCGTTCCGTATACACTATCAATTTGTTCATTTGCCTGGTTAAAAAGTTTGCTCAATCAGTTCTTTATTCAACATCATTCCTGTTGTAGTACCCATTGCCACCGCATTGGCTACCGTTCTCATCCGGGTAGTGTTGTCACCGCAGGCAAAGATACCCGGAACGGTAGTCCTTTGTGCCATATCTGTTTTAATATAGCCTTCCACGTTTATTTCACAACCCAGTGACTGCGGAACAGAAGAATGCTGTACAAAAGCAAGCCTTGCATACATTGCTTTCAGGGCTGCATTTGTTCCGTCTTTGAAAATGATTCTTTCAGCATAACCGTTTTTGTGCTCCAATAGCTCAATTTCTTTTTCTACGATAGAGATCTTATGCTGTTGAAGCTTTTTTCTTTGCTGTTCTGAAAGATTTGATTTTCCATTGCTGTAAATCGTCAGGTCAGTTGTCCAGTTGGAAATAAGTGATGCCATTTCATATGCATCATCCCCATTGGCCAGGATGCCGGTCTTTTGGTACCTGACTTCATAGCCATGACAATAAGGGCAGTGCAGCACACTTATACCCCAGCATGCCGCAAAACCTGGTATTTCAGGTATGATGTCTTTAATGCCTGTGGCAAACACCAGTTTTTTAGCTGTGAAACTTTCACCAGAGTCTGTCTTTATTTCAAAACCGGAATCGGTTTTGTCGCCGGTTGTTACAAAAGCATCAAGAAATGTAACCGTATCATATTGCTGCACCTGTTTTTTTGCAATGCCGGCAATTTCTTTCGGAGCCTTTCCATCGTTGGTCAGAAAATTGTGGGAGTGGGGAGTTTGTTGATTACAAGGATTACCGCTGTCTAAGATCAATACTTTCCTTAATGCCCTGCACAGTGCCATGCCCGTCGCCAAACCTGAATAGCTACCACCAATTATTATTACATCATATTGTTTTTCGATTTTCATCCTGCTGTGTGTTGAATTGCCAAAGAATAGGAGCGGGACGATCATCCCGCTGAAAATGATACCTGTTTGTTTAATGAAGTCACGTCTTTGTACCATAAAGAATGACTGCATTATTTTGTTGTACTGGCTTTTGAAACCCTTCGAATAAGAAAATCAAGGAAGGGTACGCCGATGAACATCATCCACGGCACTAATGAGATGGTAAGGATGAATGTTCGCAGGTATAAAGGCAGGGAAGACAACTGTTGCCCAAATAGAAAAAGAAAAAGGGTAATGGAAGGATAAATTACCGCCCAGATCTTCAGTGACATAAAAAGTCTTGCTTTTGTTTTCATGTGTAAATTTTTGTTTTAACAATTTGTCACATGTTATTCGCCATAAAATCTTCATCGCCGGTTGTTATAATAGCTCGAAAATTTTATGGCTTATTTCATGCTGATTAGTTTTATTTGATCAAATATTTTATCAGTACAAAAATAGATTGGATAAATGGTGGTTTGACAGGACGATTATGCAGTTGAACAGGATTTATTTAAAATTCTTCCGGAATGCCTCAGGAGAATGCCCGGTTTTTTTTTTAAAGAACCGGATAAAGTAGGACACATCTTCATAACCCAAGTTATCGGCTATGTCTTTTACCTGGCCGGAAGTGGCGAGTAAATATCTTTTTGCTTCGAGTACGATTTGTTCATTGATAAGTTCAGACACTGTTTTTCCTGCAGATTGTTTGGCAATGGCATTTAGCTGGTAGGGAGAAAGGTTTAACAGGCCGGCATATTGAGACACATTTTTCATGTGCCCGATATTCGTTTCCAGTAAACGAACCAGTTCTTCAAAACGTTCCTGGGTGTAACTGCTTTTTATAGTGGCAATACTTTTCGGGTTCCGGCTTTGACGGATATATTCTATAAAGAAAAGATCGAGACTCGCTTTTATCGCTTCTGAATAACCTTCCTGCATTGCAGAAATTTCTTTGAATATATTAGCGAGGAAGGAGTGCAGTTTCATAAACCTTGCTGCTTCTACGGCACAATAGTTTTTGCCTGATGCTTTTCTCCATCGCTGTTCGGTGATGGTATTCTTCGGCTGGTAAAAAGCCAAATCAAACTCCAGCAGGAAACCCGCAGCGCCGGCTTTTAACTCCAACCGGTGAACCTGCCCGGGGCGAAGGATGAAAACTGTGTTATCGTGTACTTTGTATTGTACAAAATCTATTTCGTGAATGCCCTGGCCATTTTGTACGGCCAGCACAAAAAAGAAGTCGTGTTTATGAAGATCATGAATAAGGTCCTTTCCTTTAGTTAATGGCTGCAACTCCCGGATGCTGAACCGGCCCGTATTGCGTTGTTCCTTGTGTGCAGCAGTAATATGTCTGACGGGAATGGTCTTCATTTGTAATTTAAGTTACGAGTTTACGGCTTTTTAAACCATTAAATTCTTTTTATGAGTTTAATGCTATACCGGAAAATAGGGGCTTAAAGGTTAGCATATGTGTATCGGCATTTGTGCCTTACAAATGTGGTTGACATGATGCATTGTTTTTCTTCTAATGCTGCGTCTTGTTTAACCACGGCGGGCACTGCGATGCACAGCGATAATAACCCAGTATCGCTTTGTGTTCGCTATGCTTATTTTATTGTTTTGAGGTAGCGCCTAGTAATATCAAAAGCATCCTGTGGTTGGGATTGGAATGTGTTTCGCTGAGTTTGAAATCATAACTCCCGGTGATATGGAAGCCTGCCTTTGTATAAAAGTTTACCGCCCGGTGGTTTTCTTTCCATACATAAAGCCACATACCCGCCTGGTTGTTTTTTTTGGACAGATCAATATTAAAACGGAGCAGTTCATATCCCAGCTTTAACTGGTAAAATTCTTTTAGCATATAGATCCTTTCCAGCTTGGTAATGTTTTGTTGCGGGATACCAGGATGAGGTGCATGGAAAATGATCTTCGAATAACCGGCCGCCTTCCGGGCATGATAAAGAATATGATAGATATTGCCCGGGTCGCTGAGTTCCTGTTGCAGTATGGCCGGACTGTATTTGGCAGCAACATATGCATCAATATCTGCTGCCGGGGCACTGTGCCCATGCGATTCAATAAAACTAATGCGGCCAATTTCAGCCAGCAGGGTTGCATCTTCTGTAGTTGCTTTTACAATTGTGACCATCGGTTCTAAAGTAAGGATAAATTTTATTCCCTGGTGAGAGCTACAAAGTTGGTTAGTGGGAGAGGTAGGCTTGTCAGCTACGGAGTTCCTTTAATAAATCGAATTCATCCATATTCTTTATTTTAGAAGTGAATGCTAAGTAGTCAATAAACTCAAATCCTCCTTCCTGTGTTTAATCACAAACAAGCCCGTAACTAGAGTAGAAAAAATAAAATAAGCCCCGAGAATATACTTGAGTGCAGCAAGATAAGCACTGGCACCAAACCAGTCATCCTGGGTATAGATAAAATATAAACCAAGACCGCTTCTCACTATTTCAACGATCATGGCAGAAGCATTCCGGTCCATCAGGTCGGTGAGTGCATATACACTGAGAAAGATAAAACCACCATACCAGAAAATATTGTAAGGGCCCAGTTCTTTGATCAATGCTATATTGCCAAATAGATAGCTTACAAAACCAAGGATCATCAGTAATTGAAACCAGGTCCAGACAGAAAATGCAGGTGAGGTTTTAGTATCGTATTTGTTAAAATGGTATACATCTTCAATTTTATACACCGGGTATTTCGTCGTCACATCAGCCGGGCGGTAACCCGTATGTTTAAACCAAAGGGTGAATTTATCTTTCCACTTCTTCGTTCTCCAGGCATCTTTGATCAGCAGCCACACATGCTGGAAATTTATTTTGATCGGGTTCCAGGTTTGTACCGGCCTGGTGATACCATACACCGGCGGTACGTTGGGTAATTCTTCCTGGTAAGTGCCAAACCATTTGTCCCAGAAAATAAAAATCTGTCCGTAGTTCTTATCGATATATTCTTTGTTGATGGCATGGTGCACCCGGTGATGAGAAGGGGTCACAATAATTTTTTCCAGAAAACCCATCCTGTTGATATGCCGGGTATGATACCAGAACTGGGCAAATAAATGCAGCGGTGCCACCACGCTGATCACTGCTGCGGGCACACCCAGTAAGGCAGCAGGTAACAGGAAGATTGCAAAAGTTTTTACGATGGAAGAAATACTTTGCCGCAGGGCGCAGGCGAGGTTGAATTCTTCACTGCTGTGATGCACGATATGGCCATTCCAGAAAAAATTAGCCACATGCTGCAAGCGGTGTACCCAATAACCGGCAAAATCCAGCGCAAAAAAAGCGATGATATAAACGATAATGGTATTAGAGATCTGTGTCAGCGCCAGGTGCTCCAAAAAAAGCGGGTAAGAAAGAATAACGAGATAAAGGCCGATGACATCTTTGGTTACATTGGTAACGCCGCTGCTTAGGCTGCTGATCATATCCATATTGCGGACGGTATCAAAACCTTTTCTCCAGCCATACCATTTTTCAAAAAGTACGAGGAGAAGAAAGGCCGGCATGGCAATGAGTAGTATCTTTCCGTAGGTTTCCATTACTGTGCTAATTTACGAAAGACAGATGGATTTTTTTCCCGCTGATTTCGCAGATCGTTTCGCAGAATATGCAGATGATAACAGGGTATTCAAAAATGATGTTTTAATTCGGTGTTATCTGCGTTTTCAATCTGTGCAAATCTGCGGGGAACTAATAAAGAATACTATGAAACATATATTTGAATGTATAGATGCCCATACTTGCGGTAATCCTGTTCGCTTAGTGAAAGAGGGCGGGCCGGTATTGCTGGGAAATAACATGAGTGAAAAGCGGCAACATTTTTTAAGAGAGTACGACTGGATCAGAACCGGGCTGATGTTTGAACCAAGGGGGCATGATATGATGAGTGGCAGCATTCTCTATCCACCACATGACCCGGCCAATGATGTAGCTGTTTTATTTATAGAAACCAGTGGCTGTTTACCGATGTGCGGTCATGGTACTATTGGTACGATTACCATTGCCATTGAAGAAGGATTAATAAAGCCAAAGACTCCCGGTGTGGTGAGAATGGAGGCTCCGGCAGGATTGGTCCTGATTGAGTATAAGGAAGCCGGGAGTCGGCAATCTGAAACTGGAAGGCTGTCAAAAGTGGAAAGTGTAAAACTGACGAATGTTCCTGCTTTTCTTCATTCTACAGCACTTTTAGCTGGTTGTCCTGAATTGGGAGAGCTGGTGATTGATGTAGCCTATGGCGGAAATTTTTATGCCATTGTGGATGTGCAGAAAAACTTTAAGGGACTGGAATATTATACTGCTGACAAGCTGATCGCCTGGGCAAGAGAGTTACGGAAGAATATCAATGCAAAGTATGAGTTTGTTCACCCGGAAGATGCCACTATAAATGGTTGTTCCCATATTTTATGGACCGGAGCTGTGCTTGATAAAACTTCCACAGCAAGAAATGCCGTGTTTTATGGTGAGAAAGCAATTGACCGTTCGCCCTGTGGTACGGGTACGAGTGCAAGGATGGCACAGTGGTATACCAAAGGGAAATTGAAGATGGGAGATGAATTCTTTCATGAAAGCATTATCGGGAGTAAATTTACAGGACGGATAGAAGAGGAATTGGTGGTTGATGGTAAACCGGCCATCCGTCCTTCGGTGGAGGGCTGGGCAAAAATTTATGGATATAATACCATCTGGATCGATAAAGAGGATGACCCGTATGCATATGGGTTCCAGGTGATCTGATTAAATGGCGGATCACTCAATAAAACTTTTATTCAACAATATGAATGCAATAATCATCGGGGGAGGCATTATCGGTTTAAGTTCTGCTTTTTATCTGCAAAGATCCGGCTGGGAAGTAACGGTTATAGATAAAGGCGATTTTCTCGATAATTGTTCCTATGGCAATGCAGGTTATATAAGCCCCAGTCATTTTATTCCATTGGCTACACCGGGTATTGTAAAGAAAGGATTGAAATGGATGTGGAATTCAAAAAGCCCCTTTTATGTGCAACCGAGATTGGACTGGAACCTCATCAACTGGGGATTGAAATTTATGCAAAGTGCAAACACAAAGCAGGTCGAAGAGGCCGCTGTGCCATTGCGGGATATTTCTTTACTTAGTCAGCAGGAATATGAAGGCTGGACAAAGATACCGGGCTTTGATTTTGCTTATGAACACAAAGGACTACTGGAAATCTTTCAAACACAGGAAGGCGCAGATCATGCACAGCATATTTTGGAGAAAGCTCACCAGTTGGGACTAGCAGATACCGTAATACTGAGTAAAGAAGAATTAAGTAAGCTGGAACCTCAAACAACTATAAATGCCATTGGTGCATTATGGTTTAAATGTGATGCACATTGTTATCCTGACAAGTTGATGGGTAGCCTGATCAGTTATTTAAGATCAGCTGGGGTGCAGTTCATTGCCAATAATGAGGTGACTGGTTTTGGTACAGGGGGTGGAAAAATAAAAAAGGTGCTTACTTCAACGGGTTCATTCGAAGCGGATGAAGTAATAATAGCCACAGGCTCCTGGGGCAGGGAGACAGCCAGGTTGTTAGGAATAAAAATTCCGCTAATGCCCGGCCGTGGCTATTCGGTTACATTGGAAGACTCCCCTTATAAAATAAATTATCCAGCCGTTCTTGTTGAAGGCCGGGTGGCACTGACACCAATGGATGGCAATAAGATCCGTTTCGGAGGCACCATGGAAATTACATCTCACCAAACACCGCCGCGGATGAACCGGGTGCAGGGAATCCTGGATGCTGTAAAAAGGTATTATCCTGAATTTGAAGTGGCTTTACCACCCAAAGAAAAGATATGGTATGGTTATCGTCCCTGCTCTGCAGATGGATTACCTTATATTGGCCGGGTGAAAAATTTTGCGAACCTGGCAATTGCCACCGGGCATTCAATGCTGGGACTAAGTTTGGGAGCCGGTACGGGTAAACTGGTCAGTGAAATAGTTAATAATAGGCCCACCAGTATGGATATAAAACCGTTTTCTGTGGAAAGGTTTTCTTAAATCTGTTTCTAACTGTGTAATCATTGACTGAATAAATCGGTCAAGCCCTAACTTTACAATCTCAAATGAACTGTACATCTACTCGTTTACCTTACCGCCAAACTGGTGCTTTTTCAAAGCTTGCCATGGATTATATTGACCAGGCAGAAGCACTGAAACCATTCTTTGCTCATCCTCCAACAGTAAAGGGGCTTCAGCAGGCAATAGAGGCAAGAAAACAATTTTCAACAAACCGGGAGATACTGGTACAGGAATTAAAAAAACAGTACGGGGGAGTTGAGACAGGGGACAAAGTGAAAAATAATATTGATTCACTTTTATCGGCAGATACTTTTACGATTACTACGGCTCATCAGAATAATATTTTCACCGGGCCGCTTTACTTTATTTATAAAATTGTGCATGCCATTAAACTGGCTGACACTTTAAAAGTATCCTTACCGCAATACAATTTTGTTCCTGTTTTTTATATCGGATCTGAAGATGCTGACCTTGATGAACTGAATCATATTCATTTGGGGGGTGAAAAATTAGTTTGGGTTACGAAACAAACAGGTGCAGTGGGAAGAATGAGAGTGGACAAGGAACTATTGAAATTGATTACAATAATGGAAGGACAATTACTGGTTCTTCCGTATGGCCATGAAATAGTATCGTTATTAAAACAATTTTATAAAGAAGGAGATCCCATACAACAGGCCACTTTTCATTTTGTAAATGCTTTGTTTGCTGACTATGGACTTGTGGTGCTGCTCCCGGATAATCCGTCATTGAAAAAACTGATGGTGCCGGTATTTACAGATGAATTGCTCAACCAGGTTGCTTCTGATATTATTGAAGTGTCTGCTGACAAACTGGAAAAAGGCGGGTATAAAGTGCAGGCCAGTGCAAGGGAAATTAATTTGTTTTACCTGAAAGATGATCTGCGTAACAGGATTGAATTGAAGAATGAAAAGTATCGTGTGGTAGATTCATCGCTTGTTTTTTCTGAAGATGAGATGGTAAAAGAATTGCAGCAGCATCCGGAACGGTTCAGTCCGAATGTGATCCTGCGTGGGCTTTATGAAGAAACGATATTACCCAATATTGCATTTATCGGGGGTGGGGGAGAAACGGCTTACTGGCTTCAGTTAAAAGGATTATTTGAACATTATAAAGTACCATATCCTGTGTTGATACTCCGGAATTCTTTCCTGGTTCTTGAGCAAAAATGGAAGGAAGCGGTTAGTAAGCTCAATTTTACAATGGAGGATTTCTTTTTGCCTGAACAGGAATTGCTCAACAGGCTGGTGGCAAGAGACAGTAAGAATCAAACAAAATTGAATGGCTCTATGACCAAATTGGAGGAGTTATATGAATCTTTTAAAAAGCAGGCCTCAACCGTAGATGCCAGTTTGGAAAAACATGTGGAGTCGTTGAAATCAAAAACAGTTTATCGTTTGCAGGAATTGGAAAAGAAAATGTTGCGGGCTGAAAAGCGAAAATTTAGTGACCAGCAACGACAGATACATACTGTCAAATCGCATTTATTCCCCGGGAATGGATTACAGGAACGGATCGATAATATCAGTTATTACTATGCAAAATGGGGGACTGACTTTATCAGATCCTTATACGATCATTCACTTACCCTTGAGCAGGAATTCGTGGTACTGCAGGAAAAGTAATTTCACTTTATCTTTTTCTTAAACAGATATTCAGCAGAAAAGCCTGTTTTTTCAACGAAGAGATATTTGATGAATAGACAGTACTGACCGCCGGGTCTTTCATATCAGTAAATCCGGCCGTGTATTTTAATTCAGGTGAGATGATCATGCCTGTCCTGGGTATTGTGAAATCAATACCGAAACCGGCATCACCCATGAATAGTGTTTTCTTTACCGGCAGCAATTCTGCCGAGGTATTGTCCTGTCCTAAAATATATTGCAGGGAAGGGCCCAATGAAAAATACGGAGCCGCTTGTTTATTATTGAATCGGATGATCATCGGCAAGGCAATATTGATTGCCGTATTCTTCAGGGGTACCAGTTCCCTTATAATCTCTCCGCCAACGATATTTCTTCTCAGGTAAACCAATTCAGTATTGCCGAATGTCAGCGTGGTGGCAGGGCGTATCGCCAGGTTTTTGCCAATGTTGATATTATAAATTACACCGATATTCAGTATGCCCGCACCTTTTGCATCGATACCGATCACATTGGTGTTGGAATTATCCCGGAATGTTGGATTGGACTGGTTTATTCCCCCACCAAAAGTGAATCCGACACTACTTTTCTTTACTGTATTTTTTTTACTGCTTAAATTTTTTACCAATGCTAATGTAGCAGCGGCACAAAGCCATTTAGGAGCAATACGGCTTGCTTGTTCAGCATAAAACAAAGCACTGTCCCGGCGATTATTTTCCAGGTGCAATGTAGCAAGCCTGTTATGTATATAAGCGGCATCCGGGTTGATGGCCAATGCAGCATAAGCATATTGAAACGCAGTTGCTGCGTCGGGGTAAGTACCGCTGGCTTTCAGGAAAAACATTCTGCCCAGTAAAGAATTGGCAAAGTCAGCATCGTCTTCACGAAGTATGGAAATTGCTTTCTCCAGCCTGGTACCGGCTTCGTTGTTTTGCTGTTTTTCTTTATTTGTTACAGTATTGCAATCGAGATAGCGGTTCACAATAGCCTGTGCATAGTTGATATATTCAACAGCAAGGGTGGATTTGGCATCAAGGGTATACGGATTCCCCGGGTACTTCCTATCCAATTGCTGGTAATAAAATTCAGCTGAAGAGCCGCCTGTAATATTGTTGTCCTTTATGGCCTGGTAAAATTTATTATAGGTTTCTGTCAGAGCAGTATCGGCAACAGTAGTTCTTTTTGGTTTTACCAGGATACCATGGAATGAATTTCCGGGGCCACGTTGTTGCATTTTCTTTGTTTGCAACCATTTTTCAAGGTAGGCTGTGTTGACCGTACTTATTATTTTCTCACTGTTTTCATCACAGCAGAAATAGGGGTCTTGTTTCTTTTTAAATCTTTGCATCGCAACAGAGGGGACATTTCGTTCTACATACCTTTTTATTTCCTGGAAAGTGACTTTTTCATCAGGTACACCAATTGAATCTGCCACACCTGATAACCCGTCAACCAGGTAATAAGTAAACAAACCGTGCCCATTGCCAATGGAGGCGTCTTCCAGTGATTCCTGGCCGGCGGCTGTTGCCAGCATCATGATCTCGCCTACTTTTTTTTCAGTGATGGCTGTGTTTAAAAAACTCTGTCCGGCAGTGCCACCCGGCAATTCATTGGACCGGCAGGCATCCATAATGAAAAAAACTTCCACCCCTTTGGTGGTTTCGTTTGCAATTTTCTTTTTCAGGTTGTATAACTGTATAGCGCCACCGACAAGATAATTATTTTTATCACCGGCAGGGTTGCAATCATAGCTGAGGAAGAAAAACTGGTCTTCATCAATCGCATCCCCATGACCGGCGAGATAAATAAAAAGTTTGTCACCCTTTTGCAGTTGTTTTGCTTTCAGCCATTGAAAACCTTTGGTCCAGAATACAGAGTTGATGGCCTGTTCATTCAGCAGGCAAAAAATATTTTCTTCTTTCACGTTGCCGCCCCCGGGTGATCTTAAATAGTCACGGAATAGCTCAGCATCTTTATCTGCATAGGTTAGCGGACGTATATATTTGTATTTGGAAATGCCCATTACAATAGCAAAGGTCTGGGGTCCTTTGATAGTGGTATCCCTTGCTTTAAGCGGTGTTTGCCCGGCCACTCCGGACAGGAATGCAGAAAATAATAGTAAGAAGGCAAGACCCAGAAATTTTCTCATAAATACGGGTTGAGGTTGCAGGTGGTTAATAAGGCAATAGTAAAATACTACATTTTTCAAACTTGTGCCTATCTATTCTTTTGAAATAATTACCCGGAACAGGGTGCTGCTGCCATTATCGTTATCTGCGGCTAATAAAAGGGTGATTGAATTATCTGATTCTGCAAGTATGCAAACCGATTCTACCTTCTGACCTTTAAAACGGTCATCCACATCTTCAAGGTCAATAATCTTATCAGGATTGATTGCTTTCCATCTTTTTTTGGCTGAAATATTTTCCACGATCCATAAATAACTTTTACCAATTGTTCCATCATCTATGCTGTTTCGGGTATCCTCTGTTGAAACGGTTAGTAATAGTCTGTCGCTTTTGTTTGAATAATCCAGTCCTGATACTCCGTTGAAAACAGTGCTGTCCGTATTGGCACCCACCCGTATTAGCGTGACAGGTGCATCCGTTTGGTTTATCCAGAAATCTTTCCTTGTGAGTACTAGAAAATTTTTCCGGTTTGTTTTATTACCCCTGTTTGACAGGATGATATTACCGGGGATAGCGCAAACCCCTTCGATATTTATTTCTTCAAGACCGTTATTTTTTAGCCGCCGGTAGAAAGTATCCAGCCGGAGGCTGTCTTTTTGTTTGGTGACCGGGTCAATCAGCCAGCCGGTATTGCGATAGGGTATAGATGAACCTGAGCCCAGTATCAATAGTTTGTTGGTTGCAGTAATGGTAACACATTCAAGGTCGGGCTTAGTAGCTTTCGGTATTTTATATTCCGTGTGCGAATAGAGGGTAACCGAATCTTTTATCAAAAAATTGCTGTCGAGTATAAGCAAATGCTTTGCATCGTCACCTGTTATATAAACTTGTTTTTTGAAATAGCTGATACCGGAGGAGGAAGGGTAGTGGGGTAGTTGTATCGTCTCTTGCAGCTTATGTTTTTTGCTGCAAGAGATAAAGAAAATGGAAAGTAATAAAAGTAGCCGGGTCATTATGTATTTTACATGAGCTGATTAAATCTTATAGTTCATAATTGATTTTAATCAAACTTATTCTCCCATCCTTCTCTCTTCATCTTCTCTGCTTTTTCAATCACTTCGTTATTCATGGTATTTTTATAGGCAGCAATCTTTACTGACACTGTTTCATCGGCAGTGCCAAGAATTTCAGCGGCTAATATGCCTGCATTTTTCGCAGCATTGAGAGCCACTGTTCCCACAGGTACACCATTTGGCATTTGTAAAATAGAAAGTACTGAGTCCCATCCATCAATGGAGTTGGATGATTTAATTGGAACGCCAATAACAGGTAATGTAGTAACTGCTGCCACCATACCGGGCAGGTGAGCGGCACCGCCTGCTCCTGCGATAATTACTTTCAATCCTCTTTCTTTCGCAGTTTGTGCATATTCTATCATCCGGTGCGGGGTGCGGTGGGCTGATACCACAGTAACCTCATGCGGGATATCAAACTGTTTTAAAATATCTGAAGCGGCCTGCATGACGTTCAGGTCGCTGTCGCTTCCCATTATGATACCAACTAAAACAGTTTGTAGTTGGTGGTTTGTAGTTTGTGGTTCACTCATCCTTGGTTCTGTTTTTAAACTTCTGCCCTTTTATTTTTGATTTATTCAGGTAGTTAATAAAACCTGTCAGCATCCTGGTCAGTTCATCAGCTAAGCTATACAATTCCCGGAAAATCTCTTCTGTGATATATTTATTATCTAAAGAACGATATAATTGTGATTTTAATTCGCCGGTTTCTCCTTTAGCAATGGTTAATGAATTCGTAAACTCATTTTTACTTCCTCTGTCAAACCCTTCCGCAATATTATCCATAATCGAACCACAACTGCCCCTCATTTGATCTTTCAACCTAAAGTCAGAAGCTATAGGTTCTTTAAATGTAAGCGGATAAATTTTTTGACTTTAAAAACGGGCTTTTTGCCATATCTCCAAATCTTCAAATTTCTGGATAGTGGCCATAAAATAAGGTATGTAGCAAAAATAACTACAAACCTCAAACTATAAACTACAAACTATCTTATTTCACCAAATCGCCCTTGAGGCGCAGTAATTCTGTTTCGGCAAGCTTGGCATTAAACCTGGCTGCGATCAACCGGTTATAAGCATTCTCCAGGCTTTGCTGCGCATCCCTTAATTGAAGGATAGTGGATGCACCCAAGCGATATACTTCCAGCGCTATGCTTACATTTTCTTTTGCCAGCAGAATATTTTCTTCTTCAAGGTTCAATGCCTTTTTCTGCTGTTCATAATCTTTGTATGCATTAATGACGCCAA
The DNA here is from genome assembly GCA_016719165.1 of Chitinophagaceae bacterium. Lineage (GTDB taxonomy): Bacteria > Bacteroidota > Bacteroidia > Chitinophagales > Chitinophagaceae > JJ008. The sequence goes on from JADKAJ010000005.1 coordinate 265,219, forward strand.
GATCAAGTACTGATTTTTGATTTTCATAAACTAGTCGCTGGTATTGGATATCAAGCTTTGCCTGCTGTATATTGCGCTTAACTGTAAAATTATTAAATATCGGTATGGTCGCGGTAAAGCCAATATTGCGTCCGATATTCCGGCTGTATAATGGCTGGAAAGGGTTTACTGTTGCTCTATTATTATTGCGCTGGTAATTGTAACCTGCATTTAAGGATAGTACCGGGTATTTATCAGCTATCCTTTCTTTTAATGTGTAATTGGCAATGTCAATATTTTTTCAGCTATTAACAGCAAAGGGTTATTTTTTGTGGCCATATCGCGGATATCAACGAGTACAAGGCTCATATCAAGCGGGATGGTATCACTCACATCATAATTTGTATTCAAGGCCACATTCATCGATTGATTTAATTGTTCTCTTAACTGGGCTATCAATGTTTGCTGTGTAAGTTGCGCAGCTTTTTGTGCATTCAGATCCACTTTACTCTGCAATACATCAGGTTTGGCGCCTACACCGATATCTAATTTATATTGGGCGATCTTAACCCTTTCCTGGTTTACCGACATCTGTTCTTCGATCGCTTTCAGTTGTTGTTTTTGCCTGACGACCGAGTAATAATTTGTAATAACCGCAGCAATCGTATTGACTACCTGGTTCTTTATGCCTAACTCGCCCAGTTTAACGAATTCTGCAAACTTATCCCTGGTTGCAAACATTTTCAACCCATCAAACAGTGTCCAGTTCAATTGCAGACCAAGGTTGTAATTATTGGATTTGATATCATCCAATTCCCTTTTGGTACCGTCATTAAATTCCTGCCGCTGGTCATTGTTATTGAATGTTCCGTTAATGTTACCGTTTAGTCTTGGTAAAAAAGCTGCATTACGGTATGAATAATTAAGCGTAGCTACAAGTGAATCATTTTTTGATAACTGAATGTCATAGTTATTCTTCAGTGCTGTTGCAATGGCCTCATCCAGGGTAAGTAAACGCTGGGCTGCCGGTGAAAAGCTTATCAGTACTAACAGGGGTAAAAGAAATCTCTTCATAATCTTCATGCCAGGTTTATACTTGCTCCACTACAGGCTGAATTGGCTGAACAGGCTGTGTGGCTGGGTGAATAAATTGTTCTACTTCATTTTTCTTATGGGCAGATGAAAGGAATGAGTACATCGCCGGGATAACGAATAAGGTTAGTACAAGTGAGAACATGATACCACCTACGATCACAATTCCCAGCGGAATACGGCTGGTAGCAGCTGCACCCAAAGATAAAGCCAGCGGTAAAGCCCCTAATGACATGGCAAGGCTTGTCATCAGGATCGGCCGGAACCGTTGCGTAGCGGAGAAGATAGCAGCTTCTGTTCTTTTCATCCCTTTCAAGCGGTTTTGATTGGCAAACTCCACAATGAGGATGCCATTTTTTGTTACTAATCCAATCAGCATGATCATGCCGATCTGGGAGAAAATATTCAGCGTATGGCCGAATATTGACAAGGTTAAAACAGCACCGGCAATAGCCAATGGAACGGTAAACATGATAATCAGCGGATCAATAAAACTTTCAAACTGTGCTGCCAGGATCAGGAAAATTAAAACCAATGCCAGGATAAAAGCAAAACTGGTATTGCTGCTGCTTTCTTTAAAATCTCTTGAAGAGCCCGAAAGAGAAGTAGCAAATGTTTCGTCCAGCACTTTATTCGCTATTTTTTCCATTTCTTCAATACCATCGCCAATCGTAAAGCCCGGTTGCAGGCTGGCTGAAATGGTAGCTGATTTATACCTGTTGAAATGATAAATAGTAGGAGGAGTGTTGGATTCGCTTACCGTAACAAGATTATCAAGACTGATCAATTCACCCCGGTTATTCCTGGCGAACAATGTTTTCAGGTCATTGGGATCATCCCGGTCATTGCGGGCCACCTGTCCCATCACCTGGTATTGTTTACCATCTTTTGTAAAATAACCAAGGCGCCGGTTACTGTACGCCAATTGCAGCGTTTGGGAAATATCGTTTACACTTACACCGAGCTGTGCTGCTTTCAACCGGTCAATTTCCACTCTCAGTTCCGGCTTGTTGAATTTCAGATCCACATCTGCATTCAACAATACTTTACTCAGCCTTGCTTCTTCCAGTATTTTGGGAAGGACCTGCGTTAATTTATCAAAATTGTTGTTTTGGATAACGAAAGCAACGGGCTGTCCGCCACGCCGGTTCACGGAGATCGTTTGCTCTTCAATAGCAAATGCACGGCCTTCGTTATATTTTGGTAAATTTTTATTTACCATTTTTACAATTTCATTTTGTGATCTTTCTCTTTCATTGGGTGGTATCAATGTGATGCGGACAAAGCCGGTATTGGCGTTTCCAGAACCGGAAAAGCCGGGTGAAGTAACACTCAATACCATATCTTTTTCCGGCACCGAGTCAAGCATTAAATTGGTCAGCCTGTTTACATATTTGTCCATGGCATCGTAAGAAGTCCCTTCCGGTGCTGACAACTGTAACCGGAACTGGCTCCGGTCTTCCATGGGTGCCAATTCGGATTGCAGGTTTCGTCCAACAAAAAATATGGCAGCCAAACAAAGTGCGATCAGGATAAAGGCCATCCAGCGGATAGCCATAAACTTTCTTAAGGCTGCCTGGTAAGTATTTTCCATCCAACGGAAAAAAGGTTCTGTTTTAGTATATAGCCAGGGATGTTTGGAAGGATTCTTCCTGGATAATTTTACGTTCAGCACAGGTGTTAGTGTAAGTGATACAAAGGCTGAGATAAGAACAGCACCGGCTACAACAATACCAAACTCTCTGAATAATCTTCCCACAAAACCCTGCAGGAATATGATGGGAAGAAAAACAACTGCCAGTGTGATAGATGTGGCAATTACCGCAAAATAGATCTCTTTAGAACCTTCCAGTGCTGCCTGGTATTTGTTCATTCCCCGTTCTATCTTTTTATAAATATTCTCTGTCACTACAATACCATCATCCACAACAAGCCCTGTTGCTAATACAATGGCAAGTAAGGAAAGTACGTTGATCGTGAAACCCATCAGGTACATGATGAAGAAAGCCCCAATCAGGGAAACAGGAATATCTATTAACGGCCGGATGGCAATGATCCAGTCGCGGAAGAAGGCATAAATGATCATTACTACGAGTAAGAAAGCGATCATCAGTGTTTCCTGTACTTCAAGGATGGATTTCTTGATGAACTTTGTCTGGTCAAGAGCAATATTGATCTTTATATCTTCCGGTACATCTTTTTTAATCTGCTCCAGTCTTTTGAAAAATTCATCAGAGATGGAAACGTAATTAGATCCTGGCTGAGGGATTACTGCCAATGCGATCATGGGGATACCATTTCCTTTCAAAACGGTTTCTTCATTTTCGGGTCCGAGTACTGCTTCGCCAATATCGCTTACCCGGATATCGGCGCCTTCTGCATTTTTAACGATCAGGTTATTGAATTCTTCTTCCGTGTTCAATCTGCCAAAGGTTCTTACCGTAAGCTCAGTGGCACTACCTGATATTTTACCGGAAGGAAGTTCTACATTTTCTCTTAATAAGGCTGCTTGCACATCATTGGCTGTAATGCTATACGCATTCAGTTTAGCCGGATCGATCCAGATACGCATAGCATATCTTTTTTCGCCCCAGATTTGTATGCCACTTACGCCGGGAATGGTTTGTAATCTTTCTACCAGGACGTTGTTGGCGAATTCTGTTATTTGCAGCTGGTTTCGGGTATTGCTTTGCACCGTCATGGAAAGTATAGCATCAGAACTGGCATCTGCTTTGGAAACTACAGGAGGTGCATCAAGGTCAGCTGGTAATGAACGTTGCGCCTGTGATACTTTATCCCGTACATCATTGGCGGCAGTTTCCAGGTCTATTCCCAATTCAAATTCCACATTTATATTACTGCTTCCATTGCTGCTGCTGGACGTGATATTCTTAATACCTGCAATCCCGTTAACGGCTTTTTCAAGCGGTTCGGTTATTTGTGTTTCAATGATATCTGCATTGGCACCGGGATAGGAAGTCCGTACACTGATATTAGGAGGATCAATTGCCGGATAATCTCTTACACCGAGAAATTTAAAGCCTATAACACCAAACAATACAATAATGATATTCATCACTATCGCCAAAACCGGTCTTCGCAAACTTAATTCTGATATATTCATTGTTGAAATATTGTGAATGTCTTATTGAGTAGTGAGAAAACACTTTTCAAACAGGGCATTCACTATTGACTATTGATAATTTTACCAATTTGTATGGGTGCTTCCGGCCTTACACTTAATAATCCTGTTACCACGATAGTATCACCTCTTTTTAATCCATCTGTTATTTGCACTCTTGAAGAGTCCCTGACTCCAGTTGTTACATCAGTAAACAGGGCAATGCCACTTTTATAAATAATAACTTTTTTCCCTCTTGCTTGTGGTAGTATGGCCTGTGTTGGTATTAAAATAGCGTTGGTATCAGGTGCGAAACTTAAATGGACTTTAGCGAAAGTGCCGGGAAGCAAGGCTTTGTCTTTACCTGTTACTAAAGCCCTGGCGGTAAGGCTACGGGTGTTTTCGGTTACGTTTGACTCAGTGGCTATTATTTTTGCACCCAATTTTTTATCTGAACCTTCAAATGTAAATGTTACTAATTGTCCCACTTTTATCTGGCCGGTATATTTTTCAGGCACAGAAAAATCCAATTTCAGTTGGTCAGTCTGATTGATGACTGCGATCACCGATGCAGGGGAAACATAGGCCCCCGGGCTGATATTTTTTAAGCCAAGCATGCCGCTGAAAGGAGCTCTTACTTCTGTTTTGGCAATACTGGTGCGAATGATGCCGATATCTGCTCTTAAATTATTTACCTGCAATAAACTGATATCGTAGTCTTGCTGGCTGATTCCCTGAATTTTCAGAAGCTGGGCTTGTCGTTCTTCAGTTTTTTGGGCCAGGCTTAATTGCACTTCTAATTTTTTTAACTGGGCCTGCAGGTCTCCATCGTATAATTTGGCGAGAAGTGTCCCTTTGCCAATATACCTGCCTTCAGCGACATTCAGGTATACAATTCTTCCGGATACTTCCGGATGAATTTCTGCAACCTCATTTGCTACTATGTTACCGGGAACTTCAATCGATTCTCCGAATGATTCAGCCCTAACAATATAACCATCCACCCGCATGGGAGGGGTTTTGGCACCTCCACCGTGCTGAGGGGCTTCTACTTTCTTTTTGTTTCCTCCACAGGCTGATAGCGTTAAAATGAAACCGGCTAATAAAAATATTGTAATGATTCTCATGTTTGGTGTTCTGTGCAATTGGTAAAAAACTGGTTAATAAAGGTAACAGATAAATACAAGCTATTGGACGTCAAAAAGCTGCATTTCCTGCACAAAAACTTTTCGAAGTATAAGCGGTTGAATTGGTGGATAAAAGGACTTAAGCCTTCGCTAACAAAGTTCTCTTTACTTTGTTTGACTGGTGCAAGAGATCTTGCTTTTCATTACTAAGAATAGTAACATGGCCCATCTTTCTTCCGGGCCTGGTTTCTTTCTTACCGTATAAGTGTACAAAAGCATTTTCAATTTTCAGGACTTCTTCCAGTCCTACATACTTTACCTTGCCGCTATAGCCTTCTGCGCCAATTATATTTACCATGATAGAAGGTAGTATGGCATCAGTATTTCCAAGAGGATAACCCAAAATAATCCTCCACAGCATATCAAATTGGGAACAGAAATGAGCTTCTATAGTGTGATGGCCGCTGTTATGAACCCTGGGAGCTGTTTCATTTACTAAAACATCCCCATTTTTATCAACAAACATTTCTACCGCAAAAACGCCAGGGGATTTAAAATTCCTGACTACGGATAAAGCAATTGCTTCAACCCTGTAAAGCGTTTGGGTACTTAATTCGGCGGGGCAAAGCTGGTAATCCAGCAAATTGAGTTCCGGATCAAACAACATCTCAACAGGTGGATATAAAGCTGTTTCTCCTTTTTCGTTTATGGCTACCATTTGGGCAATTTCTTTGTGAATGGCTACCATCTTTTCCAGGATGGATGGGGTATCAAACCCCCTTGCTATATGTTCTTTGGCTTTTAATAATTGAACTCCTTTACCATCATAACCACCTTCACCAACCTTATGTACCGCAGGTAAAAAGTCTTCAGCCAGTTTTAATTCGGACAAACTATTGGTGATGATAAAATCAGCTGTTGGAATTTGGTGCTGCCGGTAATATTCTTTCTGCAGAATCTTGTTCTTGATCGTCCTTAAGACAGAAGGTTTAGGAAAGACTTTTACTCCTTCTGTTTCCAATTTTTCCAATGCTTCAACATTCACATTTTCAATCTCTATGGTGATTGCATCTAAATTTTTACCAAAGTTGTAAACGGAATCAAATTCTTTGATATCTCCCCTGGTAAAATGATGACAGAGATGGGCTGCCGGGCATTCCTTATCATTCTCCAGCACAAAGGTTTCAACCGGATAATTGGCAGCGGTTTGCAGTAACATCCGGCCAAGCTGGCCACCGCCTAAAATGCCCACTTTTAACATGTGGCAAAGATAGGGTGTGGAGTGCTGAGCGAAGTAGAAGGACTTTCCCTTTTTTATTTAGATTTGTGTTATGATACCTGACTATCCCCATAAAGTATTTATCGATGAACGCAGCAACTTCAGCCTGCTGATGGAAGCATTGGCCATGGATAGCTCATTTTGAACCTGCCTGCAAAAAGGCGGGATAACTGCCGGTTTTAATAATTACCTAAATTCTAAACCAGCCTGAGGTCTTCAGGTTTCAACATCATGAATACAAAAACGATTACAGATAAAGCTGCCATTCAAACTGATTTTCTACCCCTTGAGGGAACTGATTATGTAGAATTTTATGTGGGTAATGCCAAACAGGCTGCTCATTATTATATGAGTGCTTTTGGTTTCCAGGCATTGGCTTATGCCGGTCCGGAAACCGGGGTGAAAGACAGGGCCAGTTATGCAGTCCGTCAGCATAAACTCACTTTTGTTTTAACAACAGCATTGAGAACCGATAATCCCATTGCTGACCATGTCTACAGGCATGGGGATGGTGTGAAGGCATTGTCGTTGAGAGTACCGGATGCCACCAGTGCATGGGAAGAGACGACTAAAAGGGGGGCTAAAAGTTATATGGAACCCACCCGGCTAAAAGATAATGATGGCGAAGTAGTGATGAGTGGCATTCATACTTATGGAGATACCATTCATTTATTTATTGAAAGAAAAAATTATAACGGTGCATTTATGCCAGGCTACAGGCCATGGAATAACCCTTACTTCAAACCTGCAGATACTGGCTTATTATATGTTGATCATTGTGTAGGTAATGTAGGCTGGAACCAGATGAACCCCTGGGTAAAATTTTATGAGGAAGTGATGGGGTTTAAAAATATCCTCTCCTTTGATGATGAAGATATTTCAACAGAATACTCTGCGTTGATGAGTAAGGTGATGAGCAGTGGAAATGGTTTTGTAAAATTTCCGATCAATGAACCTGCAGAAGGTAAGAAAAAAAGCCAGGTAGAAGAATACCTGGAGTTTTATAACGGAGAAGGTTGTCAGCATGTGGCAATGGCTACCAATGATATTGTAAAAACAGTTAGTGACCTGCAAAGCCGGGGAGTTGAATTTCTGAAAGTTCCGACTTCTTATTATGATGATCTGCTGGACAGGGTAGGACATATTGATGAGGATCTTGCGCCATTACGGGAATTGGGTATCCTGGTAGACAGGGACAATGAAGGGTACCTGTTACAGTTGTTTTCAAAACCAGTTGAAGACAGGCCAACACTTTTCTTTGAGATCATCCAGCGCAAAGGGGCCAAAAGCTTTGGTAAGGGAAACTTCAAAGCATTATTTGAAGCCATAGAAAGAGAACAGGAGGCAAGGGGAAACTTGTAAATACAAGGTAAACTTACGAGACCGGAAGTCTGAAAATGGGTTAGATTTTATCTATGGCATGGGTATTATCCCGGGCTATCTGACTATCCGATTTTCGGTCTTTTATAACTATATTTACAAAAGTTTGGCTATTAGCTGATAACAATATCTTTAACCTGTCGTTGATTCCGTAAGTGACTATGATGAAGAACCTTTTTTTGATGCTGATATCAGTAAATATTGTACTGGTATCATACGGGCAACCTTCTCCCACTTCTTCAAAAGGGGGGAATAATTCTTACTCATTTATTGATTATCAAAAAACATTTCCCAGGCCCGGTGAAGCATTGGAGAGAAAAGAAGATACACTGCAAAAGCAATTTGAAGCTAAGAAATTGCAATGGCCGGCCAAATACATGTATATCCGTTCATTTAAGTACGATAGCCAGTTAGAAGTATGGGTGAAAAATGATTGGAAAGAGCAATTTCAATTATTTAAAACGTACAAGGTTTGTGCGCTGGCGGGTTCACTGGGTCCCAAGCGAATGCAGGGAGATTACCAGGTGCCGGAAGGCTTCTATTATATCAATGAATTTAATCCCCGCAGTAATTATTATCTGTCACTGGGCATCAATTACCCCAACGCATCTGATAAGATACTTAGTGATTCATTAAAGCCCGGTAGCGAGATTTATATACACGGCAGCTGTGTTACGGTAGGTTGTATCCCAATTACAGATCAGCAGATTGATGAGTTATATATTCTTGCCGCACATGCCAAAGACCAGGGCCAGGATTTTATACCGGTTCATATTTTCCCGATTCGTTATAATGTGGAGAGAAGTGTTAAATACCTCGAAAGCTTAACAAAGGATGACCAGGATTTAAAGAAGTTTACAGACAAGCTGGAAGACGCATTTGACTATTTTGAAAAATATAAACAGTTGCCTGTAGTGATGATTAATGATAAAGGAGAATATGTCATTAATGAAGCAGCTCCAAAAAAATTAAAAGGAATTTCTACTGAAATCAAGCAACAGGTAAAAAGACCTCCGGCCCAGCATCGGGAAAGAAATATCGGATTACTGGCAGAGGCTGTACATCAATGGCCACAGTATCCCGGAGGAGGAGAGGCTTTTATGAAATACTTGCAGGTAGTAGGAAATGAAATGACCGCTTTTCTGCCAAAAGGAATTAAAAAAGCATTTATTCAGGTTGAGTTTATTGTTGATAAGGACGGCGTGCCGGTAAACCTGAAAGTATTAAAAGGCTTTAAAGAGGGCGAAGAGTTTAATGATGAACTGATTTCACGTCTGGAACAAATGGGTACCTGGCAACCAGCCTTACTGCATGAAAAACCAGTAGCCAAAAAAATGATACAAACTATTACGGTAGAAGCACCCCTGGCTCCCTGAAGGTTATGACCTTATCCTAATAAAAATTGTACTGTTTCGGGAGTCTGCTGGCGAAGCAGTATTAACTTTCCCATTGTCAGGGTCTCAACTATTTCTTTATTGTAATGTCGGATAGTCAGCAAGGATAACCCTTTCTTTACCTGTACATCTAAAAAAGCAGATGCTTCAAAAGCAAGTTTTTCAATTTTCTCCGGCCAATTATCCAGCACACTCAAAAAGCTGATAGCGCCATTCTGTGTGAGGTTAGGTTTAATATGCAGTTTTTCAAACAGGTGATATAAATGGCCAACATGTTGTTCGCCAATAAAAGAAAAATCTCTTGAATTCATTTCAATCATCACCTGTTTTTCTTTTAAAACAATAATAGGAGGCAGGTGGTGTACCGGTTTATTATGAATGATTGTGCCCGGCAGAGAAGGGTTTGAAAAACATTTTACATACAAGGGTATGTTTTTATTTTGCAGCGGTTTGATAGTCTTGGGATGGATTACCTGTGCACCATAATAGGCCATTTCAATCACTTCGTTGTAATTCAGTTCAGGAATCGAGATCGCATCAGAAAATTGTTTGGGGTCAGCATTCATCACGGATTCCACATCTTTCCAGATGGTCAGGCTGTCTGCATTCAGCATATTGGCAAAAACAGCAGCAGTATAATCACTGCCTTCTCTTCCTAAAGTTGTGCTTTCATTCTCATCCGTGGCACCGATAAATCCCTGTGTTAAAACAATATTATAGTGTTTCAATTCCGGTAATACTACTTCATTTACTTTTTGTTTCGTGAACTCCCAATCAATTGTTGCATCCCTGAAATCATCATCTGTCCTGAAAATATCACGGATATCCAGCCATTTATTATTTGCTCCCACCTCATTCAGGTAAGCACTTACAATAGTTGTTGAGAATAATTCACCGGCACATACTACCTGGTCATAATAATAATCATAATCTCTCACCGGTTTATCATGCAATAACCATTCTACCTCTGTAAAAAAATCTTTCAGTTGCGCTTCACAGGCAAGGTAGTTTGTTACCAGAAGGTATTTACTGGTAGTGAGATGTTGTTGTTTTACTTGTTCAAATAACAAGAGAGCTTCCTCTTTTTTACCTGCAAAGAATGCATCTACAACTTTTTCAAGTGCATTGGTGGTTTTGCCCATGGCAGACACGATCACCACAATCTTTTCATTGGCCCAATGGTTCATGATAGGGGCAAGATTCTGTATTCTCTCAATGGTATTGACTGACGCACCGCCGAATTTGAAGACCTTCATTATTTTTTTGACAGGTTGATAAGTCGGCAAATGTCGGTAATATTCCCTTTCAACCTGTCTTCCTGTCAACTTTTCAACTCCCACTCAAAACCTTACTTTTGCTTTGTTCCAAAATTGCCAACATGTCTATAAACAGAAAGATTTCAACCCTTGATGAGTTCACCATTCAGCAGCTGAGAGATTTTCCCAATGCCACCGGTGAATTATCCCGGCTTTTGCGGGATATCGGACTGGCCGCAAAAAGAGTGAATGTGGAAGTGAATAAAGCAGGCCTGGTGGATATACTTGGCGATGCCGGAACGGTTAATGTGCAGGGGGAGGAAGTTAAGAAACTGGATGTATATGCAAATGACCAGTTTACCGGTGTTTTACGGCACGGCATCAGTTGTGCCGGTATTGCAAGCGAAGAACTGGATGATTTTGTTGCTTTTGATGATGAGATCAGCAAAAAGTCAAAATATGTTTGCCTCTATGATCCTTTGGATGGCAGTGCCAATATTGATGTAAATGTCTCTATCGGTACCATATTTTGTGTGTATAAAAGAGTATCACCGATCGGAACGCCTGTAACCCTTGAAGATTTTCTGCAGCCGGGTAACCAGCAGGTCGCAGCTGGTTATATGATATATGGCTCTTCCACTATGCTGGTGTATGCAACCCGCAGAGGAGTAAATGGGTTTACGCTTGATCCTTCTATCGGTGAATGGACACTCAGCCATGCTGATATTAAATGCCCGGAGCTGGGTAAGATTTATTCTGTAAATCACGGCAACTTTTTTAAATATGAGGAAGGTGTAAAAAAATATATTACAGCCTGTCAGAAAAAAGATAAGACCAATGGTGGCCCATATACCCAACGCTATATTGGTAGTATGGTGGCAGATGTACACCGCAACCTGATTAAAGGCGGTATTTTTACCTATCCCGGTACTACCGATAAGCCAAAGGGAAAACTCCGGTTATTGTATGAATGCAATCCTTTTGCTTTTATTGTAGAGGTAGCAGGTGGAAAAGCTACAGACGGGAAAAAAAGGATACTGGATATTCAACCCACTGAGCTGCATCAGCGTACACCATTTTTTGTTGGCAGCAAGTTGATGATGGAAGAACTGGAAACTTATCTAAAACCGGAATAATAATGGCCAAGACAATCATATCTGTAAAAAATCTCGTTAAGAATTACGGCAATTTCCAGGCAGTAAAAGGGATTACATTCGATGTAATGGAAGGGGAGATTTTTGGATTGCTCGGTCCGAATGGTGCCGGTAAATCAACTACACTTGAAATTATTGAAACACTAAGGCCCAAAACAAGTGGCGAAATAATTGTGGATGGCTTGTGTCTCGATAAGCAACCAAACGATATTAAAAAAATAATTGGTGTCCAGTTGCAAACAAGTGGTTATTATCCGGGATTGAACCTTTTGCAATTGATTGAATTATTCTGCGGTCTCTATAACAGGGAGGTTGACCCAATGGAATTACTGGAGATGGTGAATCTGAAAGACAAAGCAAAGTCACCAGTAAAAGAACTAAGTGGCGGGCAGAAACAGCGGTTTTCAGTAGCGACCACTCTTATTAATGAACCAAGGATCATTTTCCTGGACGAACCGACTACAGGACTTGATCCGCAGGCCCGCAGGAGTTTGTGGGAGTTGGTCAGGAATATCAGGGCAAGAGGAACAACAGTAATCATTACGACTCACTATATGGACGAAGCAGAATATCTCTGCGACAGGGTGGCTATCATCGATGCGGGAAAAATAATTGCTCTGGATTCTCCTGATAAACTGGTTGATAACCTGGTGGCGTCCGGATTTGAAAGACCAAAAGAAATGAAAATGGCTAATTTAGAAGATGTATTTATTAGCCTGACAGGCCATTCATTACGGGAAGGATAATAATTATGAGTATTCAAAATAAACTAAGGGAATTTATGCAAGGAAAAATTGAAGCACAAAAAACTGCAGGTGCAGCTTTTATGAGTGAAAATAAACTGAAAGAGGGAGTAACCGAATTACCGGAAGGGATACAATATGAAGTGATAAAAGAAGGTAGCGGCCACCAGCCTCTTTTGAAAGACACAGTTAAGGCACACTATAAGGGGTCCTTACTGGATGGGAAAGAGTTTGATAATTCATTCAAAAGAGGACAACCTTTTTCTGCACCGCTTACTGCATTGATAAAAGGATGGCAGATTGCATTGCCTTTAATGAAAGAGGGCAGCCATTGGCGGTTGTGGATACCATCACACCTGGCTTATGGAGACAGGGGTGCGGGCAGTGATATTCCAGGTGGAGCTACACTTATTTTTGAAGTGGAGTTAATTGAAATTGTAAAAAAATAAATTTCAGCTTATGCCTGTTACTGCAGTTGATCCCCGCTATCCGATTGGAGAGTATGCTCCCCAACCTTTTTCTATCCCCCGGAAAGTAGAATGGCTGGCTGATATTAAGTTCTTACCACTGCAATTGGAAAATGCGGTATTGAATCTCGATGAAGCACAATTGCATACTGCTTACAGGGATGGTGGTTGGACAGTACAGCAGGTAATACATCATGTAGCTGACAGTCATATCAATGCTTATTGTCGTTTCAAGCTGGCATTAACTGAAGACAACCCAACAGTTAAACCTTATGAAGAAAAATTATGGGCTGAAATGAATGATGTTCAGAAGTTGCCTGTCAATATATCATTAACCCTGTTACATGCCCTGCATGCCCGTTGGTATGAATCATTGAAATATGTTTCAGATAACGATTGGAATAATCGTACCATTTATCATCCTGAGCAAAAAAAGACCATCCGCTTATGGACATTGCTGGGGATGTATGCCTGGCATGGCAAGCATCATGTTGCGCATATTACTTCGCTCCTGGAAAGAAAAGGATGGTGATCGCAGTACACAGCGCATAAACATACTATCAACGATCTACAAATAATAGTGAAATCCTCATCATGAAATGGAAAACGCTGTCGTCCGAATATCTTTTTAATGACCGGTGGTTTAAAGTGCGCAGGGATAAATGCGAAACACCCGGTGGTAAGATTGTTGATCCCTATTATGTGTACGAATTTTCTACCTGGGTGGGTGCTTTACCGGTGACAGAAGAGGGTAAGATAATTATGGTTCGGCAATACCGTCATGCACTTGGTGAAACATGCCTGGAAATCCCCGGTGGTTGTGTGGATGATACTGATACGAATGTAGAATATGCCGTTGCAAGGGAACTATTGGAAGAAACAGGTTATTCTTTCACCTCATTTGATTACCTGGGAAAAATTTCTCCAAACCCCTCCACTAATTCAAACCTGCTGCATATGTTTCTCGCAAAGGGAGGTAAAAAGGTGGGTGAACAAAATCTTGATGAGAACGAAGAGATTGAAGTGGTGGAAATGACGCTTGATGAATTAAAGCAACTGTTAAGGGAGAACAAGATCGTTCAGGCAATGCATGTGAGTTGTATTTTATATGCGTTGGAAAAATTAGGAGAGCTCCACTATTAATCGAAAAACCTGATTAATTCAAGAAAGTCAAAATCAACGAAAGAGGAGTTCTCTTTTCCCCATATTTCTTTAACACTCCTTAAGCTTACTTCGCCTACCAGGAATATGCTTCCGCATACGATGATAAGGTCTTTTTTACCAGCTTTTTGAGAAGCGCTGTAAAGTGAATAGTTGACATTCATAAATGGTTTACCTTTTAATCCGAATGAAGCGGCTTTCCGGGCTAACTCTTCTTCCGGCAAAGCTCTTGGTATTTGCGCCTTTGTAAAATAATAAGTAGCATCTTTTGGTAAAAGTTCCAGAACTTTTTCTGCCTCTTTATCTTTGACCATGCCTAAAATTATATGGAGGTGATGGTGTTCAGTTAATTCAATCTGCCTGACTAATTGTTTTATTCCATCCACATTATGTGCCACATCTAAAATTATGAGAGGATGATGATGTATGACCTCCCATCGGCCATGCAAGCCGGTTATTTTTTTTGTTTGTTTTAAAGCATCAGTAATTGTCTGAGCAGGAATAATCCATCCTTTGTTTTGTAATTGGTAACAGGTCTCTAAAACTGTTAACAGGTTTTTTGTTTGATAAATACCTGGCAGGTCAAGGTGATATATTTTATGGTCTGTTTTGTGTTTTTCGGCCACTTCTACAATGAGTTCATTTTTTTCCCAATTCCAGTCTGCGGTTTGTCTTGTATCTGAAACAATATGAATCGCTGATTTTTTTTCTTTTGCCACCTGCTCAAAAACGGGCAATGTTTCTGGCAGAACTTCGCCAATGATTACCGGTACTCCGGGCTTTATTATTCCAGCTTTTTCAAACGCAATTTTTTCAAGGCTGTCGCCCAGCATGTTCATGTGGTCCCAGCCGATATTGGTAATCACAGCTAACTCAGGAGTAATGATATTGGTACTGTCCAGTCTTCCACCCAGGCCGGTTTCAATAATGGCAATATCAACTTTTTGTTGTGCAAAATAATCAAAGGCCATAGCCACGGTGATTTCAAAAAAGCTGGGCTCTATTTTTTCGATTAATGGGTTTATGGTTTCTGTAAAATCAATGACTGCCTGCTCCGGAATCATTTCGCCATTTATTTTTATCCTCTCCCTGAAATCTTTCAGGTGCGGAGACGTGTAAAGCCCGGTTTTATATCCTGCTGTTTGTAAGACGGCCGCCAGCATATGGCTTACTGACCCTTTACCATTGGTACCGGCAATATGGACCGTTTTGAATTGGTGATGAGGATTTCCCAGGTGATTACAAAGCTCAATTGTATTGGTCAGGTCTTTTTTAAACGCAGCCGCGCCAATACGGCTGAACATGGGGAGACGGGTAAATAAATAGTCTATGGTTTGCTGAAACGTCATTCCCCGCAAATGTAGGATATGCCATAAATAAAAAACCATTCCGTATAGACGAAATGGTTTTTAAACAATTATAATTTAGTTAGTTAACCCTGAAGTTAAATTGAACTGTGATCATCGATTCATGATCTGCTTTGTCAAACTTGATATTTTGCAGGTAACGTATAATAGCTTCTTTGTAAGCATTACTGCTGTTGGAAGAACCTTTAGCAATACTTACGAATTTGCCGATACCATCAGGTGATACACTCACATTTGCATAAATTGTTGCTTTATCTAGATCGCCTTCAAATGAATAACTACGAACAATTTTCCTGTCGCCCCTGGTAACCCGTGGACCATTACCAACACCAGTTCCGGAACCATTGCCACCTCCTATACCATTGCCATTTCCCCCACCAACACCGCTGCCGTTACCAACACCATAACCAGTTCCTTTTCCCCCGGCCTGGTCGTAATTATCAGCATTATTTCCACCTTTTTGAGTACCGGTAATATTCTTTCCATCCATTACTGCCTTAGGTCTTGGTGGGGCCGGAGTTTTTATTTCTTTAGGCTCCGTTTTTGTAATAGAAGTATTTGTGATGGCTGTTGCTTTTGGTTTTGTTGCTACAGGCTTATTGATGGCAGGACTGGTGCTATTATTATCCTCTTCAATGTCTTTGGAATCTTCAGTAGTACCCGGAGGCATTGGCGCTGCCTGTGCTATTCCGGGATTACCTGCCGCTTGCACAGGATTGCCGCCACCGCCACCACCTTCATCAAATGGAACAGGAGGGTCAGGAGGCAGGTTAAGCTCCACTTCAATTCCCGGTAACTCCACAATCTTTTCAAATACAGGAAGCTTCCACTTCAGGAGGAACATGAGCAATATGGCTAAACCGGCAAAACCAGCTGTAATCATAGCGGCTCTTGAACGGTATTGGGCTTCAAGGGATGCAGACATTGTGTAAGCGTTGTTCATACAAATTTAAGCTTTGATTATCAATGGACAGTGTAGTTGTTTATTCACACCTGTTATTAACGATGCAAACGCTGTGCAACTTGCATAAAAGGGGATTTATAAAATGTTAAGATTATCAGAAGGATTGTTCCTACTTCCTGAGATTGGCAATTAAGAGGCCCAAAATTACCAGTACAAAGCTTACCAGGTGTACCCAATTGATTTTTTCACCTAAAATCAACATAGCTTCCATAGTACTGAAAACCGGGATCAGGTTTCCGAATAAGGCAGCTCTTCCGGCACCTAGATTCCGGATGGCAATATTCCATATCCAGAAACAAATGACTGATGCGCCAAGGCCCAGGTAAAGTATGATCAGCAAGGCAGATACATTCCAGGAAATGGGCGCAGCATGTGCTGTTTCCTGTATATAAAATGGGACTAACAGCAATGTCCCCATACTGAACACGATGAAAAGAAAATTGACAGGAGAAACAGCTGCTGGTTTCTTTTTTACCAGGGTATTGTAAACTGCAAAGGCGAAACCAGCCAGTAAAACCCAGCTATCACCTTTTGTAAATTTCAACTGTAACAGGTTTTGAAAATTACCTTTTGAGAGTAAGAATAATATACCGGCAATACAAATAGTAATACCAAAAACCCGGGTACCACTTATTTTCTCATTCAAAAAAATACGGGCAAAGATGACCGACATGATGGGAGAGGAGGTTGTTCCGATTAAAGCAAGATTAATTGCCGTTGTGTATTGGGCCCCTACATACACAAATGTATTGAACATGGCGATGCCGGTTGCTGCAGCAAATAGAAAGTAGATCCATGATTGTTTAATAACAGGCCATTCTTTTTTTAAATACTTAAAGGCAAAAGGAAAAATAAGTATAGTGGCAGTTAACCAGCGAAAGAATGCCAGGCTTACCGGCGGGATTTCTTTATAGATACCTCTTGCAACAATAAAATTCCAGGACCAGATAAAAGTGGCCAAAACAGCAAGGCCAATTCCGGTATAAATATTTTTTGCAGGGGAATGGTTCATTAAAACTTAGTAGTGTGCAAAATCCATATCAAACTTTCCTTTGATCCTTTCCATCGGCGGATTGAAATAACCGAATTTTAAATCTGGAAATTCTTCCCGGATCAGTTCCTGCATTTGTTTTACACCCATACATTCGCCGGTATCAGTTACTCCTATTTTGCCAAGATACCAGTCTGGATCAATATTAAAATTGCGCCACTGGATCATTTTCAGACCGGTTTCTTTGATCAGTTTTCTCAAGGCTTCATATTCAGCTATGGAGTCTGTCATTCCCGGGAAAACGAAATAGTTAATGGAGGTCCAGCCGCCATACGAGTTGACAACTTTTAAGCTCTCGATTATATCATCGAACTCGTAATTATTAGGGCGATAGTAAGGCATGTAAATCTCTCTCCTGGCGGAATTGGTACTTACCCGAATCGAATCCAGGCCTGCTTCACAGAGAATTTTAACTGCTTCAGGGTTTGAGCCATTGGTATTGATATTAATGCTGCCTTTCTTAGTATGCTTTCTTATTTCAATGATGGCATCACGGATGGTTTCCCACATCAGCAGCGGCTCACCTTCACAACCTTGCCCGAAACTGATAATAGGAAAAGGAGCTGATTCCAGGTGTGGTACTGTAAATTCAACAATCTCTTCGGGTGTTGGCTTAAAGTTCAGCCTGTCTTGCGTGGATACGATCTGTTCTTCATCTGGCTGCAATGAAATACAACCGACACAATTCGCATTGCAGGCCGGAGAAGCTGGTACCGGGCATTCCCATCTTCCCAATGCGAAATTCCTTGCTGCAGGGCAACTATAAGTCAATGCACAATTATTCATCAGGTGTGCCACTAACCTGTTGTGCGGATAATTTTTCAGTAATTCTTGGGCACCGGTTTCTACTCTTTTTGCATCATAACCGGCACATTCCTGCCTTATATCAGGTTCGATCCGTATAGCCGGTACATAAAATTTTTCATCTAACCAGCCGGCTGCTGTATAGCAAAACAGCGGAAGGATAGGTGCTTCTGGGGCTGTTTCATAGGCTGCCAGATAAAACCCGGTATGCGCCGGTGGAATAAAGGCGGCAACAGCCCAGCCTTTATCACAAAGCCGCATTTCGCCGGTTTCCACATCTATACCAATACCCCGTCTGCCGGGTAATTCATATAAGGAGCCACCTTCAGGTAATTCTATCCATTCATCTTCAGGTACCGGCATTGCGTCCCAACCTGAGCGGCCGGTTACATATAATGAAGTGTCTTCAAAAATATTTCCCTTACCGTCGGAGTAAAGAATGTATGGGGATTGCGATAAACTCATTTCTTTAATTGCTGCCTGCAAAACTCGTTAAAATCCTGCTCATTTACAGTACTGTTTTCATCAATGGTTTGCTGAATGAGTTTGTTATTTTTGAAGTCAATGGTTAAGAGACCATCTTTTAAAATTATTGCATTCAATTCAGGCCACGATATGTTCTTTTGAGGAAGAGAGGGGTAAAGGATCTTATCAGTAAAAATGCTGACCAGCAGTTTTCTTTTGGCGCCCAGGTACAACATACCCAGAATGAAAAATAATAATGCCAGCCACCAGAAACCTGCTTTAAGCCAGGCCAGCGCTATGATATACTCCGCTAATAGCTTATAAGGAGTATCTTCATTATTTTTTATTTTTCCCAGGAAGTAATCAATGGCAAGTGCACTTGAAAGTATTACTACTGTAATAATTGCACTGATCCGTATATCTTTTTCAGTAGTTGCTATAGCTATAAAAGCAAAAGCCAGCAGGTTGATAAGAATAATATATAAAGCAATCTGATTATATTGCTTTAGTTTTTCATTCTTCAGGAGAAATTGGAATCTGGGCATTTCAGCTGTTACTTGTCACCAATAAATTACACAATTTATAAAGAACTCTTGCTCCTACATTTGCATTCCAGTCAGTTTCACTCACACCTACTTCACTAAGATCAAAACCAATAATTTTCCGGCCGCTTTCCAGTACTTTTTTGAAAATGAAGAATACTTCTTCCAGCTCAAATCCGCCGGGAACCGGTGTGCCGGTATGCGGGCAAAGTTTCCGGTCCAATCCATCAATATCAAAACTAATATAAACCTGTTGCGGTAGTTTACTCACAATTTCTTCTGCCAGGCTCTTCCATGTTTCGCCTTCAAATTGCCTTTGATTTATATCCTTATCGAAGTAGGTTATTACTTTGTAGTTACTGTTCCTGATATAATCCCATTCAACTTCGCTATAATCCCTTATCCCAACCTGTACCAGCCTTATCAACTGTGGTATCTCTTTCAGCGCATTGAACATTATACCGGCATGCGAATGGTGAAAACCCTCATATGTATCGCGGAGATCGCAATGGGCATCTATCTGTAATATGCCAAATTCGCCATGTTTTTCGCCAATTGCTTTCATGTAACCAAGCGGTGTGCTATGGTCTCCTCCTAATATGGCTACTAACTTATCTTTCTCTAAAAGGGCTTTTGTTTGCTCAAAGACCCAGTCTTTCAAAAAAACGCCGCCTTCGTTGACTTCTTTCAGTGTTTTACACATGAATTGATTGGCACTTAACTCTTCCCCTTTTGAAATATAGTCAATGTAGAGTTCAGCTTCTTTTCTCAGGTAGTCGCTTTTCATCAATATCTTCTTGTCTACATACCGCATATAGAAGCCCTGTTTCCACGCTTCAGGCATTTCGGGGTCAAACAGGTCAATCTGGTAACTTGCTTTTAGGATTGAATCTGGAGCCCTGGCAGTACCTGCGCCATAGCTAACTGTCACTTCCCAGGGTACGGGTATGATCACCAATTTTGCATTGTCTTCAGAGGTAGGGAATCCGAAAATATTATTATTGGGATTGCTTACACTGTTGGGGTCGTAGGAAGAAAGATCAACCATATTACTGTTATTGAAAAACGTTGCAAGTTACAGGGGTTTGGGATAGCAGCAAAATCAATCACCCCAAAGTGGACAGATTAAAAAAGGAGTTGTACTACAACTCCTTTTTTAATCTGATTCAATAAGTTATTTATGACTAAGGTGTTTCAGGTGAGAAACATGGGAGGCTAATGCTATTCTCATTTTGGGATACTCAATATAAGTTACCCCAAAATCTTCACATGCTTTTTTGATGATCTTACTGATGGCAGGATAATGAACATGCGATACCCTGGGGAACAAATGATGTTCAACCTGGAAATTCAAACCTCCAACTAACCAGGAAATTAATTTGTTGCCGGTAGCAAAATTAGCCGTTGTTTTCAGCTGGTGTATGGCCCATTCGTCCTCCATTTTATGAGTTGCAATATTTGCATGGGGAAATGTAGTATCCTCAACCGTATGTGCCAATTGAAAGACAATACTCAGGACTACTCCGGTAAACATGCCATATACAAGAAAGCCGATCAGCCAGGGGGTAAAGCCGACTATATTGATAGGCAGGGCAACAAAAAGAAATGCGTGCAATAATTTAAAGCCCCAGAAAGAAATATGGTCACCTACAGACATAGGTTTCAAGGGCACAGACCCAACTCTTTTTAGAAAATATTTTTTATAGTCTGTAAAAAATACCCACCAGATGTACAACAGCGAATAAGCTGCCCAGAAATACCAGTGCTGGAAACGGTGGATCTTGTAGTATTTCTGTGTTTCACAAAGACGTAATAATGGCTTTGCTTCTATATCATCATCAATTCCTTCAATATTTGTATAAGTATGATGTATGATATTGTGCTTGGTCTTCCACATGAAATTATTAGCACCTAAAAAATTGAGAGACAGGCCGGCTAAATTATTGATCCATTTATGCTTACTAAAACTGCCATGCAGGCCATCATGCATCACATTAAAACCGATGGCAGCTGTTAACCCGCCAAGTACCACACATTCTGTCAAAGCAAGCCATGTAGCCGGTGTGTAAAAAACAAGATGAATATAAACTGCGATAAATGCAACTGTCAGGAAAATAGCTTTGAAATAAAGTTGAAAATTTCCGGTAGGGGCTTTACCTGCCTGATTAAAATAATCACTGATTCTTTTCTTTAATTCACTATGAAAAGACTGAGATGTGCCAGAGAACTTAGGTAATGTCATTATAATACAAATTTCAGGTTGTAAAGGTAACCCAAAACGACCAGATTTCTCTAAAAATTAGTCAACCGTTTGTTATCGGTCAACAACTGTTTGTTTAACATTTGATTCGCATTTACAGGCAAACAAAAGTTATGTTTCGTTTTGAATCAATGCGTCCAGATTCCGGATACCAATTTTCTTTTCACTGATAAATCCTTCTGCATATTTTACTCCAATTCTTTTACCAAACATTCTGGCTCTTGCAATAACACTGTCAAGAAAGTCAGGAGTGGAGATATAAGTTTGAGGTCCTTCGTGGCTGGTTTCTGCTGTAAAAAATTGCGTTCCGTATGCCTCAATTGCTTTCATCCGCTGATCGAATACATCACTGATATCAATCAGTAAATCAGGTTCGTGATACCAGTCCTGGATATAATGCAGCACATAGGAAGGCCTCCATCTGGGTTGAACAATATTATTTTCATCTCTCGTTTCAATTTTCAGTAAACCCGCTAAGAAACAACTGTCCGCAATCAATTTTCCCGCCCGGCCATGATCCGGGTGCCTGTCGTGCAGCACATTACCAATCACTATAGCAGGCTGATATTTACGGATAGCTGAGATAAGCTTTAACTGGTGGTCTTCGTCGTTTTTAAAAAAACCATCTCTCATCTTCAGGTTCTCCCTGGCATGAACTCCCATTATCATGGAAGCGTTAGCAGCTTCCTGGTAACGGGTCTCACTGGTGCCCCTTGTTCCCAATTCGCCCTGTGTAAGGTCGATAATGGCTACTTTTTTACCTCTTTTTATTTCATTAATCAGGGTGCCGGAGCAACCAAGTTCCACATCATCCGGATGAACACCAATAGCAAGAATATCTACTTTCATAAATGAAGAGAATTTAATAAATGCAAATGTATTTGATTACAATGAGAGTGTTTGGGAAGTGGTTGCAGTTCTGTTTTGAAAGAGCCGGTGGTTGAGGTTAACTATTACCTGCGGTAAGGATTATTATACCAGGAGCCATCTATTTCTTTCACGATATTTTCTATATCTCTGTCGGTTTTATTTTTGGCGATGCTCCAGTCCTGTTTGAGATTTCCTCCTACAAAAAAGGCAACAGTCTGATAAAATCGGGCATTTAATCCTCCTTTGTATTCTTTGATGATTTCGTAGCAATTGTTTCCTGTTTGCCGGTTGATCAATTTCATCAGGATCTTTCCCTGGTAAACAGAAAGGTTGGACAGCGGATCGCTAAATTGTTTTTTAAGTTCTTTCTCTCTTGATTTGATATAGCCTTTTCTTTCTTTTTTTGATGAAACCTTTGCAAGGTTGGCATTAATGTCATTAATTGTAGCTCCGGCAATCCTGGCATAGGGATAGGTAACATAGACAGCATTCCGCAGCCTTGTCCATTCTTCAATAAATTTTGCCAGTTTTTCCGGAGATAAATTGGATACCCATGCCATATCCATTTCCTTATAGTTTACAATCTCCCGCTGGTACCATATAGCCGGAACAATGATTGTATCATTAGGTCCCCAATTTTTCATTCTTTCAGACATGGGAGGGAGCGGGGGATTGGTATCTGTAACAGGAACTGAAGGCGGCTGTACCTGTGCAATGACTATCATCCCCGGCATAATGGTAAGGGTAGCGCATAACACAATTGACTTCAGGTATTTAGTCATTTCTGGCATCTGCTGTAAAAATAGAAAATGGTATCGGTATTTCAGATAGAGACAGTAAAACTACTAAGTAAGCTGTTTCAAAAAAGCTAAAATCAGGAAGAAATGGAATTCTTCCGGTTTAGTTGAATACGTCTTACCATGCTAATGAGGATGCCAATTGCTGTAATCCAGACGCCATACCACAAAAGCTTAATAAAGGGGAATCGATAGGCTTTTAGTGTTACATATTTCAAAACTGCACTGGATTCTTTTACGCCCATCTCAATAGTCTTATCCGGGTTTACTTTTTGTAACTGAAGAACCAGGCTCTCGGAAGTAATCGTATCTGGTATTGCAAACCATTCGCCTTTTGCGTTCGCCAGCCGGGAAGTAACAGAATAAGTGGATCCTGTTTTCGAATAAATTTTCAAAGGCACTTCGTATAATGTTCCGTCAGCGCCAAAGAGCTCTTCTGGTATACTGTCTTTTTGTTTTACATCCTGTATGATGATAAAGCCCCTGCTGTAGAAAAGCGAGTCGCCGGTTTTACGGGTAAAAGGTTTAAAGGAAGACGTATCTTTTTCATTTTCAGGATTGGGGATTGAAGTGATATAGGTAAATACATCATGATCCCAGTAATGTTTGGCTGAAGGATTGGCCATCAGGCCTTCATTGCCTTTGTAGTTGACAAATGCATTTGGCAATAATACAAATTCTTCTTTCCCGTCATTGCTCTTAAATCTTACTTTGTAGTACCATTGTTGTTTTTTGGGATGTGCAGAATCCCCTTCATAGGTTAAGGAATACCTGCCCATATTGGCTGTCATATCTTTTACAAGGGTCAGGTTTTCCCTTGGATCTTCACCTTCTGCCAAAGGAGCGGGGATACCGCCAATATTATTGGAAAGTATTTCTTTGTTGGAGGATGAAATAAGGATGCCCAATAGCACCATACCAAATCCAACATGTGATATAGAACCTCCCGATAGCTTAAGGTTGCCTTTCAAACCCAGCCATATATAACCGGCATTGGCCACAATAGTATAAATGCTGCAAACTACTGCCAGCCATATAGAACCCTGGAAAACAGGTCCTTTTTTATTGTAATCGATATCACCGAAAACTATAAAAAGGGCGGATAGAATAAGGGTGATAATAGTTGGGATTAAAATTTTTTTCCAGAAATATTTACCGGAAGTGTCCTTGTATTTCAGGTATTGACTCACTGCTGTAAGGGCTGCCATAATTATTGCCACATAGATCTGAATGCTGTTGTAGGCGAATTCGGCATCTTCCGGGGGAGCGATATTAGTGCCAAAAATTTTATTGAATACCGGTAATGATGTTTTGCCGATAATAACAATGGCAGAAAGGAAAAAGACCAATGCACCAATGAACATCCAGAATTCCCTCGACGAAGTATTCTCTTCTTTCTGAACAGACGGGATTTTATTGTACCTGGCGAAAAAGAAAGCCAGTGATGGCAAAACAAAAATTAACAGGAAAGTAAGCAGTTGAAAATTCATGCCCAGGTCAGTAAAAGCATGTACGGAAGACTCTCCTAAAATACCACTGCGGGTAAGGAAGGTAGAATACAGGATAAAACCAAAAGCAAGTATAAAGAATAAATATGTGGCTCTCAGCGAATGACCGCTATGCCTGTAAATAAGTAAGGTGTGAATTCCGGATACCAAGATCATCCAGGGTACCAGTGAGGCATTCTCAACAGGGTCCCATGCCCAGTAACCTCCAAATGTGAGTGATTCATAAGCCCACATACCACCCATCATGATACCTACACCCAAAACTGCAGCTGAGAATAAGGCCCAGGGAAGAGCAGGTTTGGTCCACTCCCCGTATTGTTTTTTCCATAATCCCGCCATAGCAAAAGCAAACGGGACAATAGTAGAAGCAAATCCCATGAACAATACCGGCGGATGAATGACCATCCAGTAATTCTGTAATAAAGGGTTCAGATCATTACCGTCTTTAACAGACAGCATATAATCCGGCCGGAGGGGCTGGTTCACATCAAAGTTGATATGCAACCCGGTGGCATTATCCAACACCCCTGAATCCCTTAAAAGGATGAATGGGTTAGAGCCCATTTTCCAACCAAAAAAGTAAAGACCTGCCACCATAGTAGCCAATGCAAATTGAGCAAAGCTGACTATTGTCATTACCGGGGCTTCCCAGTTCCTGCTGCGTTTGATCAGGATAACTCCTAAAACACTATGACAGGCACTCCAGAGCAGGAAACTTCCTTCCTGGCCTTCCCAGAAGCAGGCGAGCAAATATTTGAATTCCAAAGAACGGCTGCTATGTTTCCAAGCATAATGATATTCGAAAAGATGATTATGAATGATATAAAATAAAATACCGAAGATGGCAAAGACAGAAATTACTTCAAGGATAAAGGCATAACGGGCCAGTTTTTTCCAGGATATTGCATCGGCTTCCGTTTTTGACTGTGCAGCCAAAAAATAAGTAATGGTTGCTACAAGGGAGGCTACTAAAGAAAGTACAATAAAAAAATGTCCTAATTGTCCGGGTAAAAGATGCTCGCCAATATAGTCCATCTCAGAAGTTTAGATTATGTTACTTTAAAAACGGGAAGAGGTTATTTATTGTTCAATAGACGGGAGAGATATTATTTGGTCTCTTTGGTTCCCGGGTGCTGGCCGCCTTTTGCCTGTTCTTCTTTGTATTTGGAAGGACATTTTGTTTGAATGTCTTTACACTCGAATTTCCCATCGTTATATTTCCCTTTTAATACCAGCTTTTCACTCAGCTCAAGATTATCAGGTTTGGCGTTATGGTAAACTACTTTTACAGATTTTCCCAGGGTGTCAACGGCTGTAAAGCTTAAATAGTTGGGATTGTTAACCGCATCGTATTCGATAGGTTGTGATTTATCCAGTTTGGCCATCAGGTGAACAAATTTACCTGGTTTGGCCATTGCTGTGTCAATGGTATCATAAGTACTGGCAGTCTGCAGGAAAGTAAGCAAAACGCCTATTGAACCGGCAATCAGTACTAAAAGGACTATGTGTATTTTTTTCATGGTTATTGTTTGCAGTGTGCAAAGTTAGGTCAAAAAAACCAACTGAGATTAAAGGGTTTAACGGCATTTACCCGGTGTTAATTTCATTATATCTTCCTTTATTTATCAGGAGTTTTTGCCCTTATATTTGCATTCCTAACACTCGTTCGAATAATAAATAATCGCTATATGGTATTTCAACTCAATGAAGAGCAACTTATGATCCAAAAGGCAGCCCGTGATTTTGCACAAACTGAATGCCTTGCCGGAGTAATTGAAAGGGATGAAAAGCAATTATTTCCCCGTGAGCAAATTTCGAAACTGGCTGATCTTGGTTTTATGGGAATGATGGTAAAACCAGAATATGGCGGAGCCGGAATGGATACTATCAGCTATGTGCTGGCTATGGAAGAAATCAGTAAAGTTGATGCAAGTGTTAGTGTTTGTATGAGTGTGAACAATAGTCTTGTGTGTTATGGTCTGCAGGAGTATGGTACGGAAGAACAAAAACAAAAATACCTGGTGCCGCTGGCACAGGGGAAAAAAGACGGTGAGTTATATATTGGCGCTTTCATGCTCAGTGAACCAGAGGCCGGAAGCGATGCTACTTCACAAAGAACAACTGCTGAAGATAAAGGGGACCATTATTTATTAAACGGAACCAAAAACTGGATCACTAATGGTGGAACCGCATCTGTCTACCTGGTAATAGCACAGACTGATCCCGCAAAAGGTTCAAAAGGGATCAATTGTCTTATTGTAGAAAAGAATTGGCCGGGTGTGGTTGTAGCTGCGAAGGAAAATAAATTGGGTATCCGCGGAAGCGATACACATACCGTTATGTTCAACGATGTGAAAGTACCCAAGGAGAACAGGATTGGTGAAGATGGTTTTGGATTCAAATTCGCCATGAAAACATTAGCTGGTGGAAGAATTGGTATCGCTTCACAGGCACTGGGTATTGCCAGCGGTGCTTATGAATTGGCAAAAGAATATTCCAAAACAAGGAAAGCCTTTGGCACAGAGATCATGAATCACCAGATCATTGCCTTTAAACTGGCTGATATGGCTACAAAGATCGAAGCAGCAAGATTACTTTGCCTGAAAGCGGCGTGGGAAAAAGATAATGGCATTGATTATACACTTAGTTCTTCCATGGCCAAAGTGTATGCATCCGAAACAGCGATGTGGACTACCACTGAAGCAGTGCAGATACATGGAGGGTATGGATTTGTGAAAGAATATCATGTAGAAAGACTGATGCGGGATGCCAAGATCACACAGATATATGAAGGTACCAGTGAAGTGCAGCGGATCGTCATCAGCCGGTCAATCCTGAAAGGGTAAAATCAGCCCCCCTGCAGACTACAGGAATTATATTCCTGTATCCAGCTTTTCCACATGGCAAGACGTTGCTCAGGCGTAGCATTATCGTCCCAATAATAGCCGGGTTGTTTTTCTTCCATCTTACTTCGTAAAGTTTTGCATTTGCTAAAAGCAAAAATATGCCAGCCCAGTGTGGCTTTGTAGTAATCAAAATCAATAGCTGCCAGTTTGGACAATTCACTGTTGGGAAGTTTTACAGACAGGTTGGATGTTCCCGTGGAACGACCTTGCTGAAACAAACCACAATTGACCGTACCTTCTAATAACCGCACACAAACATTCATATAATATTTGTCGTTGTAATCATATTTGATATCCCGAAAGTAATAGGTAGTATCATTAATGGTTATATGTTTTATAAGCGCCACATTTAGTTTCATACTCATAGAAGTAGTTTGCTGCGACTTTCTTTTACCTTTTGTTTTTGTCTGCTCAGAATATGTTATTTCAATCAATTCATTGTTGCTGCCATCCAGGTTGATAGTTATCTCTCCGGATTGTTCTTGTCCGAGTTTACTCACCAGTTTACCTTTATACTTTTGCTGGGCATTTACCAGGGTGATCGAGAAAAGGAGAGGGAGCAGCGAGACCGCCATATATCTTGCATTCATAACTATATTTGCTTTTTGTAAAACTATACTTCAATTCAAATTCAAACATACCCGCTTGTGGGTATTCTGACAATGGCAGCTAACAGGGATGCATATTATACTATTTGCAGGGAGCTTGCGATAACTAAAACTGCATTAATTGCTGTTTCCAAAACAAAACCGGTAGAAGATATTCTTGAACTTTACCATCTCGGTCATCGTGATTTTGGCGAAAATTATGTGCAGGAGCTGGTTGATAAAGAAGCGGTGTTGCCGAAAGATATCCGCTGGCATTTTATCGGGCACTTACAGAGTAACAAAGTAAAATATATTGCCCCCTTTGTTCACCTGGTCCATGGTGTGGATAGCCTGAAACTGTTACAGGAAATAAATAAGCAGGCAAAAAAAAATAACAGGATCATAGATTGCCTGTTGCAGGTCTATATTGCTAAAGAGGAAACCAAGTTTGGTCTGGATGAACAGGAACTGGAAGAGTTGGTGACTCAATTAAATCATCAGCCATTTGCCAATATTCGGATATGCGGGTTAATGGGCATGGCTTCCTTTACAGAAAATATGGAAACAGTGAGGTCTGAATTCCATTATTTGAAAACTCTTTTTGAAAAACTCAGGATCAGCGATGCAGGACTTACGACCCTTTCCATGGGCATGAGCAGCGATTATTCAATAGCGATAGAGGAGGGTAGTACGATGGTGAGAATTGGCAGTCTGTTATTTGGAGAAAGAAGAAAAACCGGCTAAGGGCAGTCACTTTAATGAAATATTCATATTTATTCGTATTTTTTACAATCAATATCAGCATAATGCGTTTTTACCTCCCGGCTATATTTATATTCTTTTGCATTTCAGTAAATGCGCAACAGGAAAGAGATACCACGCTGAGTCAGTGCCCTGTTTTTATTACCGATACAGTTAGTTCAAATAATTTTTTTATTGAGGCAAGACCTGCCACACTTAAAGTATACCGTGTTAAAGGTAAATTAACCATTAAGGTGGAGCAACGGGACCAGTTCTTTAATCTTTATTTTCACGAAAAAAGACTGCATAACGGGAAATATAAGATCCGCAAAGGGACCGGGGGGAAGAATGAGGTAGAAGCCGCCTATACTTTCAAATCAGGTGATCAATCCTCATACGCTGCTGTATCCAGTGGAACGGTCGAGACCTTATATGATAAAGAGAAAAAAGTTTGGCAACTTACTGTCAATGGATTGATCATAAACCAGGTGGAAAGATCGGCCACGCATTACAGGGTAAGGGCAGTTTTATTTATTAAATGATTGTAACCATACTTACTCTTTTGGGTAACCCGGAATGTTTTCCCCTAAAATAATATCCCGCTTGGCAATCATTATCCCCTTTTGATGGCTGGTACTAAGTATTCCATTTCCACCCCTGAAATTGTTTTTATTGCGGAGCTCCCTGGTTAGTAAAGGATCATCTCCGAACAGGAAATCATCTATCCAGTATGCATTTTTTCCTGGTTCTTTTATGGTGATATGAATATGTTTGGGGTTATTGCTATTGGGATAAGAGGCCGGGATCAGCGTATAAAATTTGTATTGCCCGCTATTATTGGTTTTTATCCACCCACGGAGATATCCATGTCTTTTGCCCCAGCCATTTTCATCGCCTTTGTTCGGATATATACCTTTCTGATTGGTATGGTACACATACAATACAATGCCAGCAGCAGGAGTTTTGCCATCAAGTTTAAAAACCGAACCACTAATTGCCAGTTTTTGTCCTGGCTCATCAAAACCAGGCAGGGTGTCGATCCAGTTTAACTCGTTAAAAGGTACCGGGCTTTCAAATATCGCTTCACATCCTTCACAATTCCCTCCCACATCAATTTCAGGAGTTGCTTTTTCCTGTTTTTGTGCGCAGGCACGCAATGAAAATATTACTATGATCAAAGTTATTAAAGACGGTTTCATAAGTTTTTCTATTATCTGGCTAGTGAATTTCGCAGTGATTTTATTGCAGGTTCAATTAATTACATAAATGGACAGGTTTGCCTGATGAAATGCACAATGCAGTTAGTCAAGTAAATACTTCCGTTAATGTAATACCGTGTAAGCACAGGAAATTGTACTTTTATTTTGAACTATGCACAATGCCCCTTTCTTTTTGAAGTACAAGCTGCACTATGTCGTTTTCTGGATGCTGATATTCGGGATATGGTACTCCCTGAGAGCAGACAGTTATCCCAGTGAAGAAAAAGCTCTCCTTGTGACCTTCATAAAAGTAGTAGACCTGATGCTCATGATTTCGGTTACCAATTACCTGCTGATCCCAAAACTGCTTTATAAAAAGAAGTATGTTTTATTTGGGTTTGCTTTCCTGGTACTTATTATTTCCAGCAGTATTATTAAGATGAATATTCTTGGCAGGGTATTGGATAATCCACTTTTATATAACTGGGAAAAGAATTTTAAAGCAAGGGTTTATGATAATATTATACCTCATTTTTTTCTCGTCATCGCAGGTGCAGCTATAAAATTGATGTTCGACTACGGGAAGTTGCAACAACGGATGGCTGCAACGGCAAAAGAGAAAGCAGAAGCGGAACTTAATTTCCTTAAATCGCAGATCAATCCCCATTTTTTATTTAATTCCCTCAACGCTGTCTATTTCCTGATTGATAAGGATAATGCTGATGCCAGGGGAGCACTGCATATGTTTTCTGAAATGCTCCGTTACCAGTTATATGAAGCAAGCGGCGATAAAATTACTATTGAAAAAGAGATCCGGTATCTCAAAGATTATATGGACCTGCAACAGTTACGCAAGGATGAAAAATATGCAGTGCAGTTTAGTTGTTCTCCCGGTGTAAAAGGGGTTTCTATTGAGCCATTACTATTGATACCATTTGTGGAAAACGCTTTTAAACATATTTCACATTATACTGACAAAAGTAATTTTGTGAAAGTGGATATGCAATATGCAAATAATGTCTTAACTTTTTTAGTTGAAAATTCAAAGGAAAAGCAGAAGCCGGATGATAAGCAGGGGGGGATTGGGCTTACTAATGTAAAACGAAGGCTTGAGTTATTATATCCCGGCAGATATGTTTTAAAAACTGATGAGTCTGATGAACGGTTCATTGCACAGCTAACTATTCATTTAACATGATAATCAATTGTATTATTATTGATGATGAACCATTGGCAAGAAAGGGCCTGAAAGAATATATTGCTGATATTGATTTTCTTGCTCTTGCAGGGGCATTTGATAGCCCTTTAAAGGCAACTGAAATGATCAGCAGCGGGCAGGTGCAATTACTTTTCCTGGATATACAAATGCCCAAAATAACCGGACTTGATTTTTTTAAATCGCTTCAGAACCCGCCGCCGGTGGTGTTTACCACGGCATATCCGCAATTTGCCCTAGATGGTTTTGAAGTGAATGCTCTTGACTATCTTGTCAAGCCGGTATCTTTTGAGCGGTTTTTAAAAGCATCATTAAAGGCGAGGGAGTATTACGAGGTTAGGGAGAAGAATTTAACTGAAGCATCCTCTTCTGAATTCTTTTTTATCAAGGCGGATAACAAGTTGGTTAAGTTATTAATTGATGAAGTATTGTTCGTGGAAGCTATGCAGAACTATGTTATGATCAATACCTCCGGGAAAAAGTACATCACCTACCTTACTTTTAAAGCGTTGGAAGATTACCTGCCGGCTGATAAATTTTTAAAAGTTCACAAATCATATATTGTTGCGCTGTCAAAAGTGGACAGTATTGAAGGAAATGAAATCAGGATCGGGCAACACCATATTCCTATCAGCCGAAATCAGAAAGAGGAAGTAATGGATAAACTGCTTAAAAACCGATTTTTGAAACGCTGAGGGTTTGAAAACCGGCGTAATCATTTTAATTTTAGTAAGTAGTGAAATACCTGTTGTACATATTATTATTGTTTGCCAGCCCTGGTTTCTCTCAATCCAGCCAGATCAGCAAAGAAGAAGAAAACCCGGAAGCATTAGCAAAATGGATCACTGCAGGTTGTACTTCCGACCGGGAAAGGGTAAACAGGATATTCCAATGGATCACCGGTAATATTTCTTACAGGGTGAAAACAGGGCAAAATAAAGCTGTTACCGGAACAGCATCACTAAAGTATTCGAATGGCGAAGTGGATGACGATAAACCACTGAAACCATTGAATGAAAGGGTAGCTGAAATGGTACTGAAACGAAAAGAAGCCGTTTGTGATGGCTATGCCCGGCTTTTTTCAACCTTGTGTCAATACAGCGGAATACGGTCAGAGATTATCGTCGGGTATGCAAGAAGTAATATAAATAAGCCGCTTCCAAAGTTTCGTGTAAACCATACCTGGAATGCTGTTTTCCTGGAAAATGAATGGCATCTCCTGGATGTGACCTGGGCCAGTGGCTATATATCAAGAAATGAAAATGAGTTTGTCAGGGATTATGATTCCCGGTATTTACTTACTCCCCCGGAAGACTTTATCCGCGACCATTATCCGGATGATCCGAGGTGGACCTTACTTCCTGATGCGGAAGTGCCGGAGGAATTCAGGAATTCACCATTTAAGCAAAAATCATTTGTAAAGTACAGCATCACCTCATTCAGTCCGGCTGTTGGTGTAATCGAAGCCACAGTGGGTGATACCATTTATCTTGAACTGGCAACAGCCGATGCTGACCGGGACAAGCAGATCTCACCGGATATGTCTGTTGATTCAACGATCTTTCAACACTCAGATTCATGGGTGTTTTTAAAACCAGTGGTGGCAGATAAAGCGCCGTTATTACCCCGGATTTACAAATACGTATACTCTATTGCTTCTGCTGATGTAAAGTGGTTATACTTGCTTTACAATGACGATATGGTATTACGTTATAAGCTGTATGTAAAACAATGAGAAGAGAGGTTGCTGTTAGCAATTGAAATGATCAGTCATATTCCCCGGTCTCCACTATTTCACCATAGTTGATCAGTAATTCCGTACCAGCAGAAATATCTGTCAACGCCTCAAAGCATTCTCCGTTGTTTATTGAAATTATGTTGGGTGTTGCTGAATGATTGAGATAATTTACGAGATCCATTACTTTAAAACCGTAGTCTGGGACGTAATAATTTTCATCATCATAGAGGCAATACGTTTCTACCAGGTTACGGGAATGTTCCGGTAGCTGTTCAATGGCTGCAATCGGTAGCTTTATCCATTCACCGATATTTTTTGAAAAGATATTCCGGCAGCCCTTTGGAATATCCCTTAGCGCAAATACACCAATCCCGTGAACGGGAGAGGGTTTCAGCACAGCATAAATTTCCTCCGAAAGTTCTTTGAGTAACTCTTCCTTTGTCATTGTGCAATAAAATTGGATCAACTGCCCCGCTGTGAACCTGTATTTTGTTGCTTACTCACAAAGCCAGATTTGGGTTTCTGGATAAATTTAGAGCCCTGGTTGGCGGCCGATTTACTTTTGTCTTCTTTCTTTTTTCCTTTCTTGTTCTTTTGATTCAGTAATGACATAGGAGTATTTTTTTATAAAGATAATTGTTTATAAAATCACTTTCTGCTTTCTTGAAAATCGCATCACTTCTGCATCACCTTTACGGAGGGAGAGGGTCACACTGTCTACCAGCGCATACGTAGTTGTTTTCTTTAATGCTTCCAGGAATTTTTGCTCACCATCACCGGGACAGGCAATTTTTGTCATTCCCAGTTCTCCGATACTGATGCTGCTGTCAATAATTTTTACAGGACCTGAAAACCTGTTACAAGCCGTGCTGCCGGTTACCACCCCGTTGGTAAGATCAAAATTAAGATTTGGTTTCTGGCGGGGATATAATTTTGATAAGGCGATTTTTAAATCTGTTATATTGATTAGATCCCATGAACCATTCAGGGGAGAGGTTGTTACAACGGGTGATGAATCAGTCCCGGGGCTCGCTGATGGCTCATTTAGTGATGCCGCTTTTTTCGGTTTTGTTGTTATTGCAGGCGGACAGGAATAAAATCGTAAAGAATAAAAAGACAATTACGGGCCTCATCTGATTGTATTTTGATGGCAAAATTAAAAAGTAAATACAAATTATAAAATGGTAAGTAAAGTTTAAATCGGATCATTTGAAAAGAATGCTTTTCAATATCTTTTTAGCAGTTTCATCATGTGTATTAACACCTTTCAGAGCCGTGTAGGTTGCCGTATAAAGTTTTGTATTCCAAAAGCAAAACCATTGAGTGATGCGTACTTCGGTGGAAGTGCCATTTATGTCATAAGTGCCGCCATAAATGAGTTCAACAGCATCAGCATTATTCCATTTAAAATAATTTTCTGCCTGGAGATTGAAGTTATCGATGCTTTTCTTTAATGACTCAATGACGGTGGATACTACTTCTTTAATTTTTAACTCAGTGCCATAGGCAGCATTGGTTTTTACGCTGATATTGATATTTTCACGAAAATCATCCTTTTCTCCGTCAGAGGGGGACGTAAAAAAAACTCTTTTTTCTTCCTTGATCTTATTTACCCAACTGGCAGGATATTTGGCTGTAAAGGCAATACCTGTATCTGCGAATATTTTCCAGGATTGCGCATTAGATACACACGGCAACACAAGGATAAGTAGCAAATAAAAGGTTCGGGTCATTAGATTAATATTATTTAAACTTCAAAGACGAATGTAGTTGTATTTGATCAAAGTTACTATTGAATAAAATACCCGGTGCAGGGGATATCTTTAACGCTTCATTTTGACTTACTTTACACCAAAATCTTAGATATGAGACAACTCTTTTTTGCTTCCATTTTGGTGATGACATCTTTACTTTCTAATGCGCAGCCAGCCAGTGCCCTTAAAAAACTCAAAAAGGGAATAACCCTGAAAGTGGCAAGGTCGGAAAGTGATGAAATGCCCGGCACCAGGGGAGCATCAGTAGCCTGGCATCCGGGGTTGAAAAGATATTATGCTGCCATGGCAGGTAATGTGGGGTATCCATTATCTGTTTTTGATGCAACAGGAAAAAGGGTTTCTCCCGATAGCCTGAATTGCGAGGCCGATGTAAGGGGATTATGGTATAACCCTGTGGCTAAAACAATCCAGGGCAATGCGTATGGTGATGGCGGGTGGTTCAGCTATAAACTCGATGCAAAAGGTATGGTGAAGGAGGTCGAAAGCCTGATGGAAGAAATGACACAACCGAATGAGCAGTCTGTCGGGGCCTATAATCCTGTAGCAGCACAGGTGCTTTTCCTGGATGGGAGCAAAGTGTTTTTTTATAATATGAATGATGGGTTGTCTGAAGATTTTGTAAATATCCATTGGGGCCGTACAAAAGCAGAAGGAGCTTCTGAGGAAGAGGATGAAACAGTGACACCGGTTAGTTATAATACATCGCTTGTTTTTACGGGTAGCAAAGGGGCTGAACTGGGCTTTTTAAATATTGATGAAAACCAGATTGAGCTCTACAATATTGAGGATGGATTCCTTACCAGGAAATTACAATTGCCGGAAGGGACTGCCAGTTACCAGTCTTTCAATTTTGCCTTTAGTAATGGGATGTACTGGTTATTTAATATTGAGACCAGGACATGGACCAGCTATAAATAATTAATTTATCATGGTTTTTAATAAAGTCCCTGTTCAAAACGGGGACTTGTTATATACGGCAATTATTACACCCGAATTTAATTAGTTTAGTCCTTTGTTTTTCAACTCCACAATATTTCTCTATGATCACGGCCGTTGAATTAGTCAATAGGTTTAATATGATGCCTCATCCGGAGGGAGGTTATTATGCACGAACGTATTCCTCTTCCGGTTTTGTGCCGGTAAATGTTCTGCCCGGAGGTTTTTCAGGAAGCCGGCCATTTTCAACGGCTATTTATTTCCTGCTGGAGAAAGGGAATTTTTCAGCATTTCACCGGATAAAAAGTGATGAATGCTGGCACTTTTATACCGGTCAGTGTTTGCTAATATATGTTATCGATCCCCGGGGAGTATTGACAACTATTAAGTTGGGGACAACTATTAATGAAGGCGAAACTTTTCAATTTGTTGTGCCTGCGGGTTGCTGGTTTGCCAGTGAACCAGCTCCATCATCATCATTTTCATTTGTAGGATGTACAGTAGCACCCGGTTTTGATTTTGAAGATTTTGAACTGGCTTACACAAATGAACTTGTTAAATTATATCCGCAGCACCAATCACTAATTAAAAGACTCTGCCGTCAATGACATTTTTATTCAATTGTGCTATCCGGGTTTCTTAAAACTTAACAAAGGAACTTTTAAAGTATGAACCATATCTTCCGTTTTACTGCCGATAATTAGCTTATCCCATAAGCTTTTTTCTTTAGTAAACATTGTCAGCCATTCGGGTTGATGTTCCTGCATATAATGCCGGATCTGTTTTAAAAGAGGAATAGTCAGATCGGCTTTTTCTTTTACGAATTTTATATGCTGGTATTGATTATTCTTAATTATGATGTTTGCCTCTTCCTCTGTTATTTTTCTTTCATTCTGGCCATAATCAAAATGAAGTACATTAATTCCTGCATGCAGGCTATGGGCAAAAGGAATAATTCTCTTTAATTCCGCCGGAAGATTTTCTAAATCTGAGGCATAAAGAATTGTTTTTACCGGAGTGTATTCATACTGTTCAGGAATGGCCAGAACAGGTATATCCGATTTGGTAATCATATTGGATGTGTTGGACCCAAAGAAAAATTTTTTAATGCCGGAAGTGCCATGAGTACCCATTATAACCAGTTCGGCGTCCTGCTCTTTTGCTACAGCTATTATTTTTTCAACCACCAGTGGGTTATATTCCGCTTTTGTTTTGATTCTTTCCGCAGAGAAGGTGATAGGTAATGATTGTAAAAGAGTATTCACTTCATCTTTAAGGGCTGCTGTTTTTTCTTCCCCGTCTTTCGCTATTAATTTTTCCATTTCCTGTTCAGTTGCAGCAGCTGCAAGTGTATAGGGTGATTCATGCAAAACATGATAAATGTATAACTGTGACTCAAATAGCTTTCCCAGTTCCAGTGCATAAGCAAGTGCCTTCCTGGCATTTGCTGAGAAATCGAATGGAATCAGTATTGTTTTCATGTCAATATGTGTTTATGGATACCCATCAATTATTTAACCGGTATAGCCAGTATGGGAACTTTTGAATGATAGCTCATCTTCCGGGTGATGCTCCTGTTGAAAATGCTGCCGATAAAACTTCTTTTATGGGTTGTCATTGCCAGCAAATCGATTTTGTTTTTACTTATATGTTCATTTATACTGTCTTCGAAATAGCGGCCGGATAAATGCTCCGCTTTTATTACCAGCTTGCTGAATTTTCTTCTCAGTTTTTCCTCTGCTAACTTCACTTCTTTTGCATCTTCCAGGTAGTCCGAAGCCGCTGCATTATCCTCATCCGTAAACACAGTTATGTTTACTTCCGCATTAAAAATAGTTGCCATGTCAAAGACGGGGTTGAGAAGGTCAGATACTTCATCAAAACGATTGATGGCAAGCAACAGTTTTGCAGGCGGACTCCAATCGTACTCAAGCGGTATTGCTAATACCGGAACAATGCTTTTACTGATTACTGATGCAGTTCGGCTTCCGAATATTTTATCTTTTATTCCGGAAATACCCAACGTACCCATTATGATCAGGTCCACATTATGTTCTTCGGCAGCCACAAGTATTGTATCATTAATTGGGCCGCTGTAAAGTTGTATGTTTACAAGTACCTGTTCTGTCTCTTCAATGCTTCTTCTCAGAATTTCGAGTTTATCAAATGCCGCATCGGTTATTGCCTTATTGTATTCTCTCTCCGGGATTGCACTTTCCATGTATAAAGTATCTAAATGATCGCAGGCATGGATAAGATAAATTGTTGCCTCGTTCAATTTTGCTATTTGCACAGCATAATCTATGGCTCTGTCTGCATTGAGAGAAAAGTCTGTTGGGACAAGGATTTTTTTCATCGGTTGTAAGTTTTACTTGAGGCAATTTGCCGTTATTAGAGGGCAATATCTATGACTGACCTCATTGATCATGCTGATTTTTAGTGATTTTTTATTCTAAGGGTTGGTCGCCCGTATAAAGCTGTGTTTTTTTATAAATAGCCTCGT
The DNA here is from genome assembly GCA_016719165.1 of Chitinophagaceae bacterium. Classification (GTDB taxonomy): domain Bacteria; phylum Bacteroidota; class Bacteroidia; order Chitinophagales; family Chitinophagaceae; genus JJ008. Next base: position 303,601 of record JADKAJ010000005.1, read on the forward strand.
TGTTCATTTGCTGCGTTTGCTATACAATTTACCTCTTTATGCAGATATAAACAGGCCTTATACTCTCTTCAGAATTCGTATCTTTATGCTTTATTTTAAAAGAGTTATGTCAGAAGAACGCAGTTTGAATTTTCTCGAGGAAATAATTGAAGAAGACCTCAAAAACGGGAAGTATAAAAGTATTGTAACCCGATTTCCCCCGGAACCCAATGGTTACCTGCATATAGGCCATGCATCAAGCATCTGCCTGAACTTTGGGCTTACCCAAAAGTATCCCGGATATACCAATCTCAGGTTTGATGATACCAACCCGGTAACAGAGGAAACGGAGTATGTAGAAAGTATAAAGGAAGATGTAAAATGGCTTGGATTTGAGTGGAAGCATGAACGATTTGCAAGCGATTACTTCGACACTTTATATGAGTACGCCTTAAAACTGATCGACAAGGGCCTTGCATATGTTGATGATAGTACGGCTGAAGAAATGGCGGTAATGAAAGGATCGCCTACCGAACCGGGAAAGGATAGTATTTACCGGGACAGGACGATTGCCGAGAACAGGGATCTGTTTGTACGGATGAAAAATGGGGAGTACCCGGACGGAAGCAGGACGTTAAGGGCGAAGATCGATATGGCACATATCAATATGCTCATGCGGGATCCCATTCTGTACCGGATCAAGCATGCTCATCACCATCGTACAGGTGATAAATGGTGCATATACCCGATGTATGATTTCGCACATGGTCAAAGTGATTCGATTGAAGAAATAACACATTCTATCTGTACCCTGGAGTTTGTACCCCACCGGGAGTTATACGACTGGCTTATTGAAAAATTAGAAATCTATCCGTCCCGCCAGTATGAGTTTGCCAGAAGGAATATCAACTATACAGTTACCAGCAAAAGAAAACTGCTGCAATTAGTAAATGAAAACCATGTTACTGGCTGGGATGATCCTAGGATGCCGACCATCAGTGGATTACGACGCAGGGGGTATACACCGGATAGCATCCGTGAGTTTTGTGACAGGATAGGAGTGGCCAAACGGGAAAATATGGTGGATGTCGGGTTGCTTGAGTTTTGTGTCAGGGAACATTTAAACAGGATAGCTCTGCGAAGAATGGTTGTTTTTGATCCATTGAAAGTGGTGATAACAAACTATACCGGGGAGGAAGAAATATTGCATAGTGAAAATAATCCTGAAGATGAAAAGGGGGGGACAAGGGAAATCCCGTTTAGTGCTGAACTGTATATCGAAAAGGAGGATTTTATGGAAAATCCCCCAAAGAAATATTTTCGGTTAGCACCGGGTCAGATGGTTCGTCTTAAAAGTGCTTATATTATTAAATGTGACGAAGTGATAAAAGATGCTGCCGGTACTATTGCAGAAGTTCGTTGCACCTATATTCCTGAAAGTAAAAGTGGTTCGGATACAAGCGGTATCAATGTGAAGGGAACATTGCACTGGGTGAGTGTAAAGCATGCAATCAATGCAGAAGTTCGTCTATATGACCGTCTTTTTAAAGTAGAAGATCCGACAGATGAAGAAGGCGATTTTAAAGAATACCTGAACCCCGGATCATTGGAAATTTTGTCCACAGCATATGCTGAACCTGTATTGAAAAATGCTACACTTGAAGAACGTTATCAATTTATCCGAAAGGGATACTTTGTACTGGATAAAGAATCTGCGCCTGGTAAACTGGTATTCAACAAAACTGTTGGATTAAAAGATGCATGGGCTAAAGAAGTAAAGAAGAGTTAATTAATGTAAATACAAACAATAATTAAGTGAAATCTTTAAAGCGTCTGATAAGACGCTTTATCTTTTTCAGGTGTTTCCACAAACAATTCACATAGTGGATACAGGATCATAATCTGTACAGGGTTGCCTCCATTTCTGAAATCAATCATGTTCTGGAATGACTATGGTCAGTTGATTTAATGAAAAGTGAAAATAAATTTGATTAAAAGAAATCAAATATGAGCTATACAAATATTACCCGAATAGGAACCGATCATACTATCTGGCAAAAAGGCTTTGGATTTTATAAAGATGAGCTTGATATAATGGAGAGCCGTTTATCAGAAGTTGCCTTGAAGAATACGACATTTGAAGCACGGCAGGGGGTTGAACATTTTCAAAACCAGTTTATTGTTCAGCGGAATAATATTGATGAATTGAAACATGAAGTGAACCTGTATGTTGAAAAATTAGGAAAAGATGCCCAGCAACATGGCGGACGTATGGAAACTGCAATGATTGCTGAACATACGGCTCTGCATGAAAAATATGAAGATTTTGAAAGGGTTATGAATATTTTACGACACGAATTCAATGAGTACCTGAGCAAGTGGATGTAGGCAATTTCTGACTTGCAGGTATTGGATGGCGGGATGGGAACTTCATCCCGCTTTTTATTGTTGGATCAATGCCGTTTATTTTGATACTCCATCTAAGGAGTCTTTCACAAAAATATAGGCATCACTTTCTACAAAGTCATTGGCCTTGATCTCTACGGCAATTACTTTCCCGTCTTTTATTGAAAATTTAGCCGGATAAATACCATAGCCAATATTGGAATAGGTTAGCCGGTATTCATTATTGTCCATGTATTCCATGTACCCGATCAGGTCGGGGTGATGCTGAAAACGGCATATTAGCATATTGCCGCTTTTAGTGATTGTTATTTTCCCATAAACCGTATTAAAATAATCACCGGTAAAATTTTCGGGCTTTATTTCCGGCAGATTTTTTTTATTTACTTTTTCCTGTAAAGCCGATAGTTCTTCATCCAGTTTCTTTTTACCCTGTTCAAAGAACCCCCACTGAAATTTACTTCTGTCCGCATAAGACACTCCAAGGTAAGCGTCCAGTAGCTGGTAACGCAACGCTTCAAAGAAACTCTGGTTGTCGTTGTTGGTGAGAATAGTAATACCCAAGTTTTCTTCCGGGACAAAACAAACATTGGTTACATGCCCAAAAGCACCACCTGTATGCCAGTAAACCTGTTTGCCTGCATAATCTGTTGAATAAACTCCAAGACCATAGCCGCGGAAATGTGTGGGATAAACAGTTGATTTCCTGCTTCCGGTTATAATATTGATATCTCTTGTTTTCTGCAGTACTGCCCACGGTAAAACCTGTTTGCCCATATATTTACCACTGTCCAATTGAAGTAATAGCCATTTGGTCAGGTCGTTAACATTACTGACCATGCTGGTAGCCGGCCCGAGATTATCAACATTGTCAAAAGGAATCTTAGTAATGGAATTGAAGAGGTTGTTATGCGGAGCCGCCACATTTACCCGGTTGGCTAACCCGGTTGTATTCATGTAAGTATTACGCATGCCAAGCGGGGTTAACATATTTTCCTGCACATAATTTTCCCAGCTCATCCCTGTTACTTTGGTAAGTATTTCGCCAGCTACAAGGAATGCTGAATTGCAATAGCCATAATCCTGCCTAAACTCTCCCGTTGGCTTCAGGTAACGCATCTTCCAGATTATGGAATCTTTTGGAAGATTTGAATCCCAGAAAGTAAAATCGCCCTGGAATGTTTTGGTGCCAAGCCGGTGACAAAGCATATCTCTTATATTGGCCAGTTTGCCAGAGGTGGAATCATATAACCTGAACCAGGGTATATATTGTGTGACCTTATCATTCAGGGATAATTTTTTCTCATGATCGAGCTTGGCGATAGCAGTTCCGGTAAATAGTTTTGAATTGGAAGCAATAATAAAAAGGGTGTTTTCATCCACTTTATCATCTTTACCCAATTCACGGACACCATAACCTTTACTAAGGACCACTTTTCCGTTCTTTACAATGGCAATAGCTAAGCCGGGTATTTGCCATTGTTTCATTCCTCTTTCTATATAACTATCAAGGCTGTCAGAAACGAAAGAAGGCTGCTGTGCATTACTTAACGAGGAAATAAGGAGCAGCAGGCAGATGGTAATTAATCTTGTATGCTTCATAACAGATTTATTAATCAGTGATTGTAAGAGAATACTTAAAAAACAGGTTGTTTTTTATGGTAAGCCAAATAATTTAGATATCCTATTAACAGTATTTGTCAATTATTTATATTCTCCATAGACTTCTCTCAGGGTATCTGCGATTTCACCTAAGGTACATTTATTTTCAACTGCCTCTACTACAGCAGGCATTATGTTTTCCCCGCTGGTTACCTTATCGTTTAATATTTGGAGTAACTGGTCACATTTTGCATGATTGCGGTTATTCCTGAGTTTTTCCAGCTTTTCTATTTGTAAGGTTCTGATACTGTCATCTACTTTTAAGATGGGGATTTTATGATGATCTTCCGTTTGAAATTTATTGACACCAACAATGATCTTTTCACCGGTTTCAATATTTTTTTGGTATTCGTAAGCACTGCGGGCAATTTCATTTTGTATAAATCCCTGTTCAATTGCCGGTACGCTACCACCCAGTGAATCAATTTTTTCAATTAATCTCCAGGCCGCTTCTTCAACCTCCCTGGTAAGGGATTCAATAAAGAAGGAGCCGGCCAGGGGATCAACTGAATCCGGGGCACCACTTTCAAAGGCAACGATCTGTTGCGTCCTTAATGCAATCTTGGCGGCTTCCTCGGTGGGCAGGCTTAACGCTTCATCGTATCCGTTGGTATGCAGTGACTGTGTGCCACCCAGTACAGCAGCTAAAGTCTGGATAGTCACCCTGGATATGTTATTTAAGGGTTGTTGTGCAGTCAGGGTGCTGCCACCAGTTTGTGTATGGAACCGCAGCATCATCGCTTTAGGATCAGTAGCACCCAGGTCTTTCATTATTTTGGCCCACATTTTCCTGGCTGCCCTGAACTTGGCTACTTCTTCAAATAAGTTATTGTGGGCATTGAAAAAGAAAGAGAGTCGTTTTCCAAAAACGTTTATATCCAAACCTTTCTTCAGGGCAGCTTCTACATAGGCTTTACCATTGCTGAGCGTAAAGGCTATTTCCTGAACAGCCGTACTGCCGGCCTCACGGATATGATACCCGGAGATGGAAATAGTATTCCATTTGGGAACTTCGTTACTGCACCATTCAAATATATCTGTTATGATTCGCATGGATGGCTTGGGAGGGTAGATATAGGTACCCCTGGCAGCATATTCTTTTAAGATGTCATTCTGTATAGTACCGGATATTTTTTTAAGGTCTGCGCCCTGCTGTTTGGCCAGTGCTACATAAAACGAAAGAAGTATAAAGCCTGTCGCATTGATGGTCATGGAAGTGCTGACGTCTTCCAATTTTATACCATTGAATAAGGTTTGAATATCCTCGATAGAATCAATAGCAACTCCCACTTTACCAACTTCACCTTCAGCCAATGGATGGTCACTGTCATAACCGATCTGTGTAGGCAGATCAAAAGCCACACTCAGGCCACTGACGCCCTGTGATAATAAATAGTGATAGCGTTTATTACTTTCTTCAGCTGTAGAAAAGCCGGCGTATTGACGCATCGTCCAGAGTTTGCCCCGGTACATGTCGGGTTGAACACCTCTGGTAAAAGGGAATTCACCCGGGTTTTCAGATTTGGTTGCTGGCAGATCATCATGGGTATATACAGATTTTATTTCTATACCAGAGTCAGTGTATTTTTTTTTCGGGTCCATGATAACGATTTAGGTTTGGCAAGTAATTTATTGCATCAGCTTTTTTGCTTCATGGTTCAGCGTCTGTGCCACCATTTCATGTATGGCTCCGCTTTGCTGCGATAATAATATTTCCAGTATTTTCTTATTCAATTCCGATGCAGATGCAGCCGGTGGCAGCGTGCCGGCAACCTGGTTAATGACCATGATATTTTGTTCTTTCAGGTTTCTGACAGCATCCCAACTGACAGGGCTTACATAAAGTTGTTGCGTACTGTTGTACTCAAACTCCTGCTTTATATTTTCTGTTAAGATGATTTTCATTTCAGCAGCCGAAATGCCAGGTTGATTTAAGCGGCTGATAAGATTGGGGAGAGCTATTCTTTCAGTCAGCAGCACTAATCGTTCATACGCCTGTAGTCTCAGGGGGATGCTTTCAAATTTATCTTTTACAACCGGGTCTGCTGATTTTTTAGGTTTTTGGGTAAAGGAGTAAACAGCTATTACGATAGCTAATACGGAGATAATAAGGCTCAATGTGGTTAAATCCATCGGATGGTGGTTTGGTTTGAACAGCAAAAATAAGCTGATTATCCAAAGATCAGGGTCAAAAGTTCCACAGCAGGGATAGGGAAAGTTAAATTCCTTTCTTCGAAAAGCGATAATAAGAAAACTGTAAAAAGAATATTTAATTTTACAACATGGAAACGACAACAATAAGCCCGGTTACACTGACGGAAGGAGCCATCGTTGAAATTAAAAAGCTGATGGCAGCGGATGGTTTTGATACAACGCAAAAATTAAGGATTGGCGTAAAAGGTGGCGGATGTTCCGGTATGACCTATGTGTTGGGTTTTGACCAGGTAAAGGAAAATGATACTCACTTCGAAATAAATGGAATCGCCTGTATCATGGATAAAGCCCATGAAATATACTTATTCGGGATGCAGGTGGATTGGCAGGATGGATTAAATAACCGGGGTTTTACTTTTAAAAATCCCAATGCCAGCACCACTTGCGGATGCGGGACTTCCTTTGCAGTATAAAGACCGCTTTATTGAACAACTTACTTGTTCTCTTTTTTTTAATGAATAATTGCAGCTTCTGTCAGGAAGCTTTTTTTATGGGCTGATGATCAACAAAAAGAGCATAATTATAATAACACCGGCAATATTCAATAAAATCCTGTCTTTGATCATACTCTTTAACAACAGATCAATGAATATCCCAATGATCCAGATAACTGGAAAAATCCAGACTACCAGGTAGCCAAAGCCCCATGGTCCTCCCGAAGATAAAAGAGTTCCCAGGAAACCATAAACGCAAAAAATGGTAATGCCGGTATTTAGTATTGTGAGTTGTTGCAACATAAAAAATCCTGTGGCAATTTACCACAGGATTTAACTATAAAGTTCATAAACAAATGCCGAAGCTTAACTCTTGGGAGTAGAGCCAGGCTTTGTTTTTTCTATTACTGCTTTTTTGCCCAGTTGCCTTTTACCACCCAGGTCAACCAATATCGGGGCTGCCACGAATACGGATGAATAAATACCGGTTACCACACCGATAAGCATGGCAAATGCAAAACCTCTTGTTACTTCACCACCCACGAGGAAAAGGATCAGGATGGTCAGGAATACCGTTAACGATGTCATAATCGTACGACTCAATGTTTCATTGATCGCCCTGTTGATGATCTCACCTCTCGGTGCATTGGGCATTAACCGGCTGTCCTCACGGATACGGTCAAATACGATTACGGTGTCATTCATAGAGAAACCTATCACCGTTAATAGCGCAGCAATAAAGTGCTGGTCAATCTCAAGTGGGAAAGGCACTATATTCTTGGCAAAAGAGAATACAATCAGTGTAACCAATACGTCATGCAACAAAGCCACAATCGTACCAAGTGAGTACCTCCAGTCGCGGAATCGGATGAAGATATACAGGAAGATCACCAGCAATGCAAAAAGAGTAGCTTTTACAGCCCCGGCTTTTAAGTCATCTGATATGGTTGGTAATACTTTTTTACTTTGCGGCAGGTATTTGTCTGTTTTAAATTGCTCAAAACTGATATTAGCAGGCAGGTAGCTCTTTAAACCTTCAAATAATTTTACCTCTACCAGCGAATCAGATATAGAACGGCTATCCTTAATAAGATAGGATGTAGTGATATCTAATTTAGAATTATCACCGATCGTTTTAATGATGGTGTTCTCTCCTTCAAATGCTTTGTTCAGGTCTTGTCTTACTTTTTCTTCATCTACTTTCCTGTCAAATTGAACAGTATAGCTGCGACCTCCATTGAATTCAACACCATAATTAAATCCATTAAAGAAAGAGGCAATACCTAACGCCAATACAACAAATGAAATGATATAGGCCACTTTGCGGTATTCGATGAACTTGTATTTGGCGTGTTTGAACACACGGCGGGAAACACCGGTAAAATATTCAAGGTGTTTCTTCTTATTGGTAAACCATTCAGACACCCAACGGCTCACCAGGATACCACAGAACAGGGATAAAAGAATACCAATGATCTGGGTAGTGGCAAAACCCTTTACCGGGCCAAGCCCGAAATAAAATAATATGAAGGCTGTTAAGAGGGTGGTTATATGACCATCCAGCACAGGTGGCAATGAACGTTTATATCCTTCATTGATAGCAGGGATATATCCTTTGCCTTTTGTCAGTTCTTCTTTGATACGTTCATAGATGATTACGTTGGTATCTACTGCCATACCAATAGTTAATACCAGGCCGGCAATACCAGGCGCTGTTAAGGTAGCACCAAGACCGGCCAGAATACCTACTGTAAAGAGCAGGTTCAAAATAAGGGCAATATTTGCAACCCATCCACTGGTGTTGTAATATATTAGCATCAGCAAAAAGATAACCACAAAGGATATGATAAATGCCAATGAACCACCACGGATAGCTTCTTCACCCAACGTAGGACCTACCTGTTGTTCCTGTACGATCTTGGCAGGGGCAGGCAATTTACCAATCTTCAATATATTAGCAAGGTCAGCTGCTTCCTGTTGGGTATAGCTGCCGGATATGGATGAAATTCCGTTCGGAATAGGATTGATAACATTGGGAGCAGAATGTACAACATTGTCCAGTACGATCGCAATGGGTTTGCCTACATTCTCTTCAGTCATTTTTTTCCAGATACTTGCCCCGGCAGGTTTCATTGTCATTTCAATCTGCACTTTGCCGTACTGGTCAAAGTCCTGGCGGGCATCCGAAATAGCATCTCCTTCCAGTTTTGCTTCGGTACGATTGTATGTTTTCAATGCATACAGTGGTACTGATGAAGCAGTTTTACCTTTTTTATCCTTTTCAGGTACCCCGTATGCCCAAACAACATCGGAAGGGAAATTGGATTTGAACTCATTGAGGTAAGTCCTGAAGAGGGCTGTATCATTTATAGCAACAGCACCAATGGCTGATGGATAAGAAACATTACCTTTTTCATCACGGTATGGCTGGCCAAACTGGAGGTACTTATCAAGTGTTATTTTCCCGGTAGCAAGGTCAGCAGTTTTCTTTTTGTCAGCAGTATCATCAGCTGTTTTGGTGATATCGTCAGAAAGTTTTTTAGTCTTGGTGGTATCTTCATCCTTAACAACTGCCGGTGTAGTATCTTTTTTAGCGGTAGTATCTTCAACTCCGCCATATTTAGCATTGAAAGCAAGGATTGTTCTTTGCCATCCATTAGCATAGTTGTTATCCTGTAAAGTGTAAACTTCCCAGAATTGAAGATTTGCCGTACTCTGTAAAAGTTTTCTTACCCTTTCTTTGTCTTTGATACCGGGTAATTCCACATTGATCAATCCCCTGTTCGGAATAGGGTTGATAGAAGGTTGTGCAACACCAAACTGGTCGATACGGGTACTTAACCTGTCGAAGGTAAGGTTGAATGCAGATCTGGCCTGTTCACGGATATAACTTTCAACTTTGTTATCGCTTGAATTAATATCAATTGCGTTTGAACTGGCACCGGAGAACAAAGTGGCCAGCGGTCTTGTTGCTTCCAGCTTTCTGTATTCCTGAATGAAAAGGGTGATGAAATCAGCATCGCTGTTCGCCTTTCTTTTATCTGCATTAACCAAAGCAGATAAGAAATTAGGGTCTTTGGAATTATTGGACAGCGATTTCAATAAACCGGTCATCTCCACTTCCAGTGTTACGTTCATTCCTCCCTGGAGATCCAAACCAAGATTTAATTCCTCTTCTTTGGCCTTCTTATAACTCATGGCACCATTGATGCCATAGGTTACAGTTGTATTTTCTGTTGCCTTAATCAGGCTATCACGATTCTTCTGGAATATTTTATCTAATTCTTCCTGGTAAATAGCCTGTGAATCTTTATTGGCAGGATATTTTGCTGCAGCACTTTGAAAATTATTTTTTACATAATTCCTGGCTTTTGCTTCCATTTTCTTTTCATGGTTTTTAACTAACCAGGTAAAAGACAATTGGTAGAGAGAATAGACAATAAGCAGAACTGTGAAAAAGCGAACCAAACCTTTCAGTTGCATACGTTGATCGATTTACAATTTTATCTCTTTATCAACAGTGTTTATGTTGACTGGATAATAAAGAGTTTACAGAAATTTTAAGGACGGCAAAGATAGCTGTTTCAGATTAATTCCGGCCAACTAAAAACGGGTTCTTGAGGGCTGATTTTTAAAAGCTTAACTGGGGGTAATTAGTATCTTTAAAAGGCAATGTCAACAATCTTTAAAGCCAGTATGGCTCTTTTATTTCCCCTGATTTTCCCTTCAGGAATTGTAGTCAATAATGCCATTATAAAAGACTCAAATAACTCCAAACATAGGATAATAAAGAAACCAAAAATGGGGATTCAAAATGCATCTGATACATTCATTCACAGTCTTTTAGTTAAATATCCTGAATTCTTCAGCTCTGCCCTGGCCAGCAGGAATAAACTGGGCATCCAGGTGATTTATACGGAGATAAACAGGTCAAAAAAGGGGAAAGTTAAGTTTACAGATCATTATTTTAATCTTGATTCGGGCCGCTATTTTTATCCTGCATCCACTGTTAAACTTCCCGTGGCGATACTGGCCCTGCAGCGATTGAACGAACTAAAAATAGCCGGGCTGGATAAAAACACAACGATGATTACCGGCGCTGTGGGCGGTCAACAAACAGAAGTAAACAATGACCCTTCTGCACCCGATGGAAGGCCTGCCATTGCCCATTATATAAAAAAAATACTGCTGGTTAGTGACAACGATGCTTTTAACCGGTTGTATGAATTCCTGGGCCAGGAATATATTAATAATTCATTGCACAAGATGGGTTATGCCAGCGTTCAGATCATTCATAGACTGGATATAAGTTTATCCGAAGAGGAAAACAGGCATACCAATCCCATAAAATTCATCGACAGCAGCGGGAAAGTAATTTATGAGAAAGCTGCTGAAAAAAGCAGGTTGGTCTATGCGCAAAGAGATACAAAGCTGGGAAAAGGATTTTACAGGGGCGGCCAGCTGGTTAATGAGCCTTTTGATTTTTCAAAAAAGAACCGGTTCGCATTGGCTGAATTGCACGGGATAGTTAAGAGTGTTATGTTCCCGGAGGCAGTGCCTGCGAATAGGCGTTTCAATCTTACCAAAGAAGATTATGCATTTCTCCATCAGTACATGTCGATGATGCCTGGGGAATCCAACTCGCCGGTTTATGATACGGCTGACTATTGGGATACTTATGTCAGGTTTTTGTATTACGGTTCTGAAAAAGTGAAAGCAGATCCAGGCATCCGTATTTTTAATAAAGCAGGAGATGCATATGGCTTTTTAATTGACGCTGCTTACATCGTTGACCTGGAAAATAATATTGAGTTTTTACTAAGTGCTGTTATTCATTGTAACAGTGATGAGGTTTATAATGACGATAAATATGAGTATGAATCTGTCGGGTTACCTTTCCTGAAAAACCTGGGTCGGGTTATCTGTCAATATGAACGAACAAGGGTTAGGAAAAATAAACCAGTGCTTTCTTCTCTTATTATTGACTACAGTCATTGAATCATTATTATCAATTTCCATATCTTCACGCACCTGTTTTTAGCGACGGCCTGCCATCATTGTTTAATAATAAAATCTGATTATTTCCATGCAATTATCTTCTTTTTTGCAACGCTTCAATGAACCAGAAACATTGAAAATGGCTAAGCTTGGCCGTGAACTAAGAGCCAAAGGGATTGATGTTATAGATCTGAGTTTAGGGGAACCTGATTTTGACACACCCCGGCACATCAAAGAAGCTGCTGTTAAAGCGATACAGGATAACTGGAGCCACTACAGCCCGGTGCCCGGGTTTCTTGATTTACGGGAAGCTGTTTGTACAAAACTGAAAAGAGATAATGATCTTGACTATAAGCCTGAAAATATAGTTGTATCTACAGGTGCCAAGCAAAGTCTGGCGAATGCAATGCTTGCATTGGTAGATGAAGGAGAGGAAGTGATAATTCCCACCCCTTACTGGGTTACATATAGTGAGCTGGTAAAAATTGCAAGGGGTAAAGTGGTGGAGATCAAAAGTACACCACAGCAGGGATTCAAAATAAATGCAGCCCAGCTGGAAGCTGCTATTACTCCAAAATCAAAACTGTTCCTGTTCTCCTCTCCCTGCAACCCAAGTGGTGCTGTTTACAGCAGGAAAGAGCTGGCTTCATTGGTTGAAGTTTTTAAAAAACATCCGGGTATCCTCATCCTGTCTGATGAGATTTATGAATATATCAACTATGTTGGTAAACATGAGAGCATTGCACAGTTTGAAGAAATTAAGGAAAGGGTCATCATTGTAAACGGGCTGAGTAAGGGATTTGCCATGACAGGCTGGAGGCTGGGTTATATAGCTGCTACTCCGGAAATTGCAAAAGCCTGTGAAAAAGTACAGGGACAGTTTACCAGCGGTACTAATTCAATCACTCAAAAAGCTGCTGTTGTTGCACTCACCACTGATTTGCGTCCATCAATGCAGATGACGGAGGAGTTTGCCAGGAGAAGAAAAAAAGTACTGGAGATCGTTAAAGCAATACCAGGTATTACCTGTCCTGAACCCGAAGGGGCTTTCTATATTTTCCCGGATGTAAGTGCTTACTATGGTAAATCAAACGGCGAAACAACGATCAGCAATGCAGCTGATATTTCCATGTATCTTTTGAATACGGCCCATGTTTCTTCTGTAATGGGGGATGCATTTGGAGAGCCAAAATGTGTTCGCTTTTCATTTGCGAACAGCATGGAAAAAATTGAAGAAGGGTGGAAGCGGATCAAAGAGGCGTTGGCTAAATTAAAATAACAATTTAGTCAGTACCCGCCGGTTCATTCTTAAGGGCAGTTTGCCTGAGTTCTTCAATTGATTTCTTCAGCCAGTAAACAGTGTTACTGCTAAGGCCGGAGCTGTGGAAATAAACTTTTCCATCCGGCGAAATCACCACATTGGTCGGGTAGGAGTTTAACCCGTATTGGTTGGATATATAACGGCCATCATCAATGATTTTATAGCCAAACGGATGTGTTTTCAGAAAATCTTTCAATTCATGTTTTTGATCCAGCGCCACGGCAAGGAACACAATCGAGCTGTCTTCCTTAAATGTTTCTGTTAATTGATGCAGGTCAGGTATTTCCTTCTGACAAGGCGGGCAATTGATAAACCAGAAATTTAAAACGATCGTTTTCCCGGCAAGCTCTTTTGTATTTATTTTTTTGCCGGTAATATCCCTTGCTTTAAAATGGGAAAAACTACTTCCTGTTTTGAAGTATTTGCTTTCCTTTGGTTTTGGCAGGGAGGTCATCCTTTTTTCAAATTCTTCATCGGAAAGCCTGGTAATAATAAATGCAGTATTTTCTAATTGTGGATATTCAGGTCTGATACTGTAGCGGCCTGTATACAATAATTTATTCCAGATGGCGTAGGGGAATGTGGTGCCGCTTGTATCTTTTACTACCGAATTCTCCGTGAGCTTCACTTTTGAGGATGCCGGTTTCTGGGCGATTGCGGGTAATACAAGGGTGATGAAAAATGCAATGGCAGCAAGTATTCTTTTCATGATAAGGTTTTGATGTTTTAAGATATACTTATTGGGAATTCTTAAAGTATCAATTTTTTGGGGATACGAGTTTCTGGTGCAGGGCCAGCACCTGTGGGATCACCGGTTCCTGTTCATCATTGGTGATAATAAAATCGCAAAGTTTCATTTTTAGCTCTTCATTAATCTGGCGGCTTATGCGTTTCAGGATCTCTTCCACCGGCAGACCGTCTCTTTTTATTACCCGTTGTATACGTAGCTGCCGGGGTGCATAAACCCCGATTATATAGTCTAGATTTTCGGATGCGCCACTTTCAAAAAGCAAGGCAGCCTCCTTAATGGCATAAGGTGCGGTTTGTTGCTGCAACCAGGTTTCGGCATCTTTTATGGTAGCCGGATGGATAATCGAATTGAGCAGCTCCAGTTTTTTCGTATCATTAAAAACAAGTGACGCAATATATTTCCTGTCAAGCACTCCCTCCTTATAACTGTCTTTTCCAAAAAGCTGCATGACCGATTGTTTCAGGTCTTCATTGCTGTTCATTAATTCTTTAGCGGCATCATCTGCATAATACACAGGTATGCCCAGCGTTTCAAATATCTTCGCTATGGTTGATTTCCCGCTGCCAATACCACCTGTTAGACCGACACGAATCATTAATTTGTTTAATTATTATTTTGGAATGACAATTCAGTTGGTAAGGTAAAAACAAAACCGGATGATTACACCCGGTTTTATTTTATTCATTTGATCAGTGATTATTTTTTTTCAGCTGCTGCTGGCTTATTCAGGGCTGCTGTCCAATCCATACTGATAGCTGATTTTTCAATTTTTATATAGCTGCCCGGGCTTATTTCAATGTTCAGTGTTCCGTCATCATTCACTTTATTGATAGTACCGTGAATACCGGCAATAGTGACGATTTTTTCACCTTTGCCCAGGTTCTCAATGAACACTTTCTGGTTCTTAGCCCTTTTAGCCTGCGGGCGGATAAAGAACAGCCAGAACACCAGGATCATTAAACCTAAAAAGATAAACTGGAAACCACCAAAACCGGTCGACTCAGCCTTTGCCTGTAATAAATAAAATGTAAACATGCTTTATTGTTTTATTGTTTGTCGTTGATTTCTCCAACGAATGTTAATGTATGATCTTTTGCAGGATTGGTATTGGCGATCACATGTACCTGCTTGGTGATCGTACCACTTCCGCTGCCATTAAATTTTGCTTTGATAGTACCTTCCTGCCCGGGGGCAAAAGGTTGTTCCGGCTTTTCCGGGATTGTACATCCGCAGGAAGCAGATACGTTTTCTATGATAAGGTTTTTAGAACCCGAATTTTTAAAGCGCCAGGTTATTTCAATTTCTTTATCCTTCGTAAGCTTTCCCAGATTCTGGGTTGTCGAATCGAGCCATTGAATGGTCGTAAAGTTGGTAGTATCGTTCTTGGCTTTTTCAATTTCTTCTTTACTCATAGTGACAACAGGCGCCTCCTTTTTGTCCATATTTTTGCAGGCAACAAAACCAAATGCTACCAGCAGTAATAATGCTCCATTTTTCATTTTCAATGTTTTTAGTTCCAGATAAGTTATTGGGATTGCAAATGTAGAAAAAACTGTTGAGCTGGCCGTTTATGGTTTTTTGTAATCTACTTTCTGCATTTTTCCCTGCAGCACCAGCTCTTTGTGAATATTATCCAATATTCCATTGACAAACTGGCCGCTTTGCTGGGTGCTGTAATCCTTGGCCAGGTCAATATACTCGTTGATGGTTACTTTGGGCGGGATCGTTTCAAAATATAAAAATTCAGCAACACCCATTTTCATCATGATCATATCCAGCTGGGCAATACGTTCCGGGTCCCAGTTTTTCAGTTTTGGAATGATCAGTGTTTGCAGGTGCTCATTTTTTTCCCAAACGGTTTGCAGCAGGTTCCGGGCAAATTGCTCCTTGTCCGTACTCATCATCTGCTTAAACGCTACATGACCGGGTTTTTGAAGGTAGCCGGTCAGGATCTGTACCACCATTTCACCGTCATCATCCCAGTTAGTGAAGTTTTCTTCAATATGTGAAACAAAAATCTCATTGGCCAGCATCAGGTCGTTGAGAATAAATTCAAGGATCTTCTTTTCCTCGCTTTTTTCTCTTGATGGGTTACTGATATATGTTTTGTATTCCGGCGTATCAGTGAGGGTAAGGTAGATCTTTCGAATCAGCTCCCTGTCGGCAATTAATTCGGGCTTTTCTTTGGTAAATTGTTCTTTTAACGCCTCGTCTTCCATCATCTTCCACAATAATTCATTGCCGGCAAGTTTGATATTTACATTCAGGTCCTGTGCCGTAGGTAAATGTTTGGAAGCTTTCTGGTGCGCATCTTTTTCAGCATACCGGGTTACTTCTGTGAGAAACCAAATAAGATAAACAAGAAGGGATCGGGTTTGGTCGAAATGCTGTTGTAATAGTTTCTGTGGTTCACCGGGCTTCACTTCATTTTCTAATGTGGAAAGAGTATACAGTGTTTGCATCACTTTTACCCGGATATTTCTTCTGCTGATCATTACTTAAGAACTATTTGAAGCGGCAAAGATAGGGAAGCAGCTTCGTATTGCTGCATTATGCTCTATAATTAAGAACGGAAAAAAGAGGCTGTCAAAAAAGCAAACAAATTTGTCACATTGAGTTTATCGAAATGCGTACAAATTTGTTTACCAATCATTGTCATATTTCGGCTATGCTCAATATGACAATGATTGGGGCTTTTTAGACAGCCTCCTGTTAATTAATTATTTCAATACGTTACTCTTTTACAAACCGGAGCAGCTCAGTGCCTGCAGCGCTGGTCATCCTCACAAAATAAAAACCGGCAGGAAGTGCACTAACATTTATTTCTTTTTTTAATGACAGGCTGCTGATATTTTCCCGTTGAATCACCTGCATGTTCGGCGTATATATTTCAATAGCACATTTATTAACCGGTGTTCCAAAATTAATTGTCAGGATATCTTTTGCGGGCACAGGATAAAGGAATGCTTTTGTTTGTCCTTTGCTGATATCCACCGCAACGATTCTGCTGTACCTGAAGTTGTCATCCAGGTCGGTCTGTTTCAAACGATACCAGGTTGTTCCTTTGGCCGGTTTTATATGCAGGTATTCATATTGCTGTACAGTTGTTGAATTGCCTTTTGAAGCCACTGTTGCCAGCGGAACAAAATTTATTCCATCATTACTGACTTCAATAGTGAAGTCCCTGTTATGCTGTTCGAAACTGGTGACCCATTTTACTACAGTATTTTGAGCACTGTTTGCAGTTGCCGTAAATTCGGTGAGTGAAACCGGAAGAACAACAGCTGCATCCACCAGGAAGAAACGGGAGAACCCGGTAAAAGGGGCAGTAAATACAGTGGTGCCTGATCCCAGCGTGGTAACAGTTGGCGTTACCAGCACTGTATTAGTCGCATTGGCTGCAGCGGCAGAGGCGGCTGTAGTTTTTGCAATACGCAATAAAGCAGGGTTCTTACCATCCAGCTCTGTATTGTCAAAATATAACGAGATAGTATAACCTGTTGTGGAGAAATTGGTGGTTGGGGTTACCGCAAACACTTTTGCTGAACGTTGCCCACCCAATGAATTGACCCAGGTAGTACCGCCGGCTTCCAGGGAAGCATTGACACAGCCCAGTGAAGCATTGACATTACTTAGCCTGAACAAGAGCCTGCTGTTATTGGAATAAAAATAATCCTCACTGCCCACTGCAATATGATTGGCAGCGGTGGAGCCGGCAATTGTTTCAATGGTCGTACCCGTGCCGGAAACATCCAGCCTGATGATGGGTTTTATACCCGTGCCATAATATGTTACGGAACTGAAAGAGCCGGAACAATTGACTCCGTTCTGAAAAAACATGTTTCCCTGCGAAGCAGTACCACCATCAGAATAAGCCCCCACCTGGTCTGCAAAATTTCCTGCATCTGCTGTAGTATTATCAAAACAAATTTCAATGGCAAGATTGCTGCTGCCATTCCAGTTAAAAGCTGTTCCTAATGAAAAACTGTTCCAGCCTGCTACTGTCGAAACCGATGCACTTGAGTAAACTGTTGTCATTCCGCCGATCACCGTCACAGTTCCATCTACCAGGTTGGCAGTGTTGGTATGTGCCATTTTTATTGTGAAATTGGTAAAAGGCCTTGTGCTTAATTTTGAATTAATAAAAAGTTGCAGGGAGGTTATACTTCCTGTTGTCATTCCCGCCGCTGTCAACTCACTGGCTTTATACAGGTATTGTCCCCGCTGGCTTTGTTGCCTTGCATCAAAAGGTCCCCCGTTAACGGTGAAAGCAATGGTACCAATAGAATATGT
Source organism: Chitinophagaceae bacterium (assembly GCA_016719165.1). Lineage (GTDB taxonomy): Bacteria > Bacteroidota > Bacteroidia > Chitinophagales > Chitinophagaceae > JJ008. Next base: position 321,656 of record JADKAJ010000005.1, read on the forward strand.
TCCGCTTGATGTTCCGGTAGGAGCCTGGTCATTGTCGGAAACTGTCAGGGTATGGGTAGGAGTGGTAGTTCCTTTAGTGGCATCACCACCTCCGTTATTTACAGTAAAATCCAGTATGATCGTTTCAGCAGATTCTACACTTGCATCATCATACACTCTTACGGTAAAACTTTGAGCAGTTGTTGAGCCGCTATTGAAAGTAAGAACATCACTCGGGCTGCTGAAATTACCATTGGTGGTCACATCATAGTCAAGCCCTTTTATCGCTGTACCGCTATAAGTAAGTGTTGCAGTTGCTGTAGCTGTTGGGGCGGCACCAATCGTCATCTGGTAAGTATAGTCAGTGTAACGGCGGCAGCCACTTAATGTTCCGGAAATATTTTCTGTTTGGGAAGAGGTGGCCAGCGCAAAATTTATCGTTGTGCCACAGGGTACCAGCGCAAGGTTTCCGGGGTCTACCAGGCTTGCCCTTGATGGCAAGGACATAGCGGCCTGTGCCCTTGCTTTTTGTCCATTGGTAAATAATGTATAGCAATTTGTATAACTCATAAAATTGCTTTCTGTATTGATCGTGTAATTGTTGGGAGGGGCGCAAACATTGGCACCGGTGCGGCAGGCGAAGCTGTATACACCTGTTCCGGCATTGAAATTATTAAAGATCGGGTCTGTATCACAAACCCTGTCGCCGTCAGTTGTACAATTTGCATTAGCCGGACATTGCGTATTGTTAGCTGAACCCTGGAAGGGATGATAGAGATTAAGGGCATGACCAATTTCGTGCGGTAAAGTTTTTTCCCCTGCGGTCATTTGCGTAGCCAGCATCACAGTTCCGTCCAGCGAGGAGGAAGCTCCGGGGAAATAAGCAAAGCCTGCAATAAACTGACCGGATGTGCCATCTGCACCATCAAGCTTATTTACTATCCATATATTATAATAATCAGCAGGGTTCCACCGGGCCAAATTCTTCATCGTCAGTTCGGGGCAGCCGGAGGAGGTTTGAACATTGACGCCATTCGCAACATAGTTGGGAAGGGAAGAAGCATCAACCCTGTCAATACCATTCGTTGAGCCACAGGATGGGGTTCGTTGGGCCAGGGCAAACTGCACTTCCATATTTACAATACCGCCGCCTTCAACGGGAGCAGTCATCCCGGGATAGGTACCTGCAAAAGTCTGGTTCAAATAATTGATAGCACCGATGATCTGCGCATCAGTTGGGTTATAAATAGTGCCCACTGCCCCGCCGGTATGCATTACATGGACAACAACCGGAATGGTATATAAAGCCCCGATGCGGCCGGTTCGTTGCAGCAGTTCCGGGTGTGCATTGATATAACGCTGAATTGACTGTTCATTCAGTTCAACCTGGCGGGCATAATCCGGGTTGCGTTCCATCAATTGAGAATGTAAATGGTCAAAACCGCAGGGAGGTTGTGCCTGTAAAGTGGCATATGTAAACACAACAAGCAGTAAAAAAAGGATCAGGTGTCTTTTCAGCATAGGATATTAGTATTAAAAAACAAATATAACGGTCACAATCAACAGATGCAACCTTCTTTATTATACGCCGGTAAAAGTGAAAAATTGTCTTGTTATCGCCATAAAGTGTAAGTTTTTCAGTAGTAATTCTGTAACGGAATGAAAAAATGTCCTTTTTACCCCTCCGGCATAGTATTTACTGTACCTTCGCCGCCCATCATCAGGAAAATTTGATGGGAGACCTGTTGAAAGGTCTTTTATAGCATTCAAAAACTCAAAATCAATACATTATGGCTAAGAAAGTCAATGTTACCCCACTTCATGACAGGGTAATTGTAAAAGCTGCCGCGGCAGAAGAAAAAACAGCTGGTGGCATTATCATCCCCGATACCGCTAAGGAAAAACCACAGCGTGGTACGGTGATAGCAGCAGGTCCCGGTAAAAAAGACGAACCTGTAACAGTAAAAACCGGAGACACGGTTTTATATGGCAAATACGCAGGAACAGAGATCCAGATCGATGGTGATGATTACCTGATCATGAGAGAGTCTGACATTCTGGCGATAGTTTAAGCAGCCTCCCGTTAGCAATCGGGATTGGCAATAAGACAATCTGCCAATTAAAAAAATCATTGTCAAATTATCGAATTAACTAATTATCAAATTTTAATAATTATGGCAAAGCAAATCTTCTTCGACATTGAAGCAAGAAATAAAATGAAAAAAGGCGTGGACACACTGGCCAACGCTGTGAAAGTGACATTAGGCCCAAAAGGCCGTAATGTGGTTATCGAGAAAAAATTCGGTGCACCACAGGTAACTAAAGATGGTGTTACCGTTGCTAAAGAAATTGAACTGGAAGATCCTATTGAGAACATGGGAGCCCAGATGGTAAAAGAAGTAGCTTCTAAAACTGCTGACCTTGCAGGTGATGGAACTACAACCGCCACTGTTTTAGCCCAGTCTATCATCAGCGAAGGATTGAAGATGGTAGCTGCCGGTGCCAACCCGATGGATCTGAAAAGAGGCATCGACAAGGCGGTTAGCCTGGTTATCGAAAGCCTGAAAAGTCAAAGCCAGACTGTTGGCAGCGACAGTAAAAAAATACAGCAGGTTGCTACTATTTCTGCTAATAATGATGAAACAATCGGTAAGCTGATCGCAGAAGCTTTCATTAAAGTTGGTAAAGAAGGTGTGATCACCGTAGAAGAGGCAAAAGGCACTGACACTACAGTTGATGTAGTGGAAGGTATGCAGTTCGATCGTGGTTATATCTCTCCCTACTTCGTAACGAACAGCGAAAAAATGGAAGCTGAACTGCAAAACCCTTATATCCTGATCTACGATAAGAAGATCAGCAATATGAAGGATATCCTCCATATCCTGGAGAAAGTTGCCCAGGGCGGACGTCCGTTACTGATCATTGCTGAAGACCTGGAAGGCGAAGCATTGGCAACACTCGTTGTGAACAAACTGCGTGGTACATTGAAAGTGGCTGCTGTAAAAGCTCCTGGTTTCGGTGACCGCAGAAAAGAAATGTTGCAGGACATTGCTATCCTGACAAAAGGTATTGTGATCAGCGAAGAGCAGGGTTACAAACTGGAAAATGCTGACCTCACTTATCTTGGACAGGCTACCTCTGTAACAATTGATAAAGACAATACTACCGTTGTGGGTGGCAAGGGCAAGAAAGAAGATATCGTTGCCCGTGTAAACCAGATCAAAGCACAGATCGAATCAACTACTTCCGATTACGACAAAGAGAAATTACAGGAACGCCTGGCTAAATTAAGCGGTGGGGTAGCTGTATTATATGTAGGTGCTGCTACTGAAGTTGAAATGAAAGAAAAGAAAGACCGTGTTGACGACGCACTGCATGCTACAAGGGCCGCAGTAGAAGAAGGTATCGTTCCCGGTGGTGGTGTAGCTTATATCCGTGCTATCGACAGCCTCGAAGCAAAAGTTCGTGGCCAGATCGCTGATGAGCAAACCGGTATGGCCATCGTTCGCCGTGCACTGGAAGAGCCAATCCGCATCCTGACCGCTAATGCTGGTATTGATGGGTCTATCGTGGTTCAAAAGATCAGGGAAGGTAAAGGAGATTTTGGTTTTAATGCCAGGACTGAAGTGTATGAGAACCTTTTCAAGGCGGGTGTCATCGATCCTACAAAAGTTAGCCGTGTTGCCTTAGAGAATGCTGCTTCTATCGCAGGAATGTTGCTGACCACTGAATGTGTGGTTGCCGACAAACCAAAGAAAGAAGAGCCACATGCACATGGTGCGCCTGATATGGGTGGTATGGGATATTAATAGTATTACCATAGTATTAAAGTTTAGGAAAAGACCTGTTTTTTAACAGGTCTTTTCCTATTGACGGCATTATCAAAAAGATATAATTTTATTTCTCATCAAAACTTTAAACTATGAAAACACAAAGAAAATTCCGTCCTTTTTTTGTTGTCATTATTTTGTGTTTAACTTTTTTTTCATGCAAGAAAACTGGTACAGAAACAACAAAAGAACAGACTGTTAAAGAAGGTTATTCACAGAACGGAAGTCATCAACAAAATGTATTGAGGTATAATAGACCTACAGATGCTGTAAAGATTTTTTCTAAAACAATTGATGTACCTCCGGGTAAAGGAGTTGGCAAACCCTCAAATAATACATCTACGGCTGGTAGAGGGCCATGCAATTATACATTCTCTGGTACTTTAGAGTATGCTATTTATAGCTTACCATGTGGTACATTGAATATGCCATCAGGATATCCAACTAACGAGTATCGTATTGATTTTACATTTTACATGAATACGATAGGTTCTTCGCTGCCAAATCTCCAGAACGATTTTCTTATCCTTAATGGTGTTACATTGTCCAATCCCGGAGACTATTCTTATTCTTCTGGTGTGCCCCCAACTTCACAAAACCCTAATGGCGACGGTTTTACATTTACAGGCTCAATTTGGTTTAGTAATCTGGGTATAAACTTGCCGATTGGCTGTGGCCAGTCAACTACTTCAATGATATTTCAGGGGCATTGCTGGTCTCCACTTTGTAGTCCAGGAGATGATTACTTTATTACTATTAATAATATATCCCTCAAACCCTCTGATGCCTGTGCTGCTAATTCCGAACCAGCAATAGTTTATCCAAATGTTTCTCCTAATCAGGGTGAATTCTATGTGTTCATGCCATGGGATGGAGCTTGCTTTGAAACATGTTTTTTACCCGATGATTGGACCGATTTGGAAATTGAATATTATAAAGACCCTGGTGGTACACATTATAATGTACTAACTGGTTATGTTCCTTTCACCTATGGACCGTATATAGTTTCGGTTTTAGATGGCCCGGGAAATTATAGTATTCGAAGCAGGTACAAATGCCCAGGTGGAGGAAGTGGTGCGTGGTCCACCTGGTCGTCTGTTCCTGTTTATTAGCAGACCCGTCGATCTTCGATACTGCTTAGTATAAATTGATTCAATGTGAGAAATCCTGTTTTTTATTTAAAAACAGGATTTTTTGCATTAGTGAAAAATTGGGTTCGCAGAATATGAATTATTCTTATTTTTAACACTCTATTTTGTCTTGATTGCTTAAAAACATTCCTGTTTTTATTAGTCATTCACTTAACTAAAAAAATAATATGAGAAAAATTTACAAACTCAGTCTTACGGTTTTTGCTGCTTTGACTATCTCATTTTCTTTGTTTGCACAGAATAAGTTCTTCACTGATGCTGGTGAAAACAGAACGGTGCAAACAACTGGTCAAAGAGTAATTATTCCACAAAAATTCCGGACATCTTTTATGGATGTTCTGGCAATGAAAGATTTTCTTTGGTCGCTTCCTTCGGAGCAGGCTGCAAGAGCCAACCGGAGTCAAATGCCTGTAATAGAATTACCAACTCCTGATGGAGGGATGGCAAAATTTCTGGTTTGGGAAAGTAGTATCCAAGAGCCAGCTCTGGAAGCAAAATTTCCGGATATTAAAACATTTACGGGACAGGGAATAGACGATCCTTTCGCAACGATTCGGCTTGATTTTGGCCCGAACGGATTTCATGGGCAGGTATTAACTGTAAACGGATCATATTACATAGATCCGTACGCAAGAGGTGTTTTGAATCACTATATCAGTTATTATCGCACAGATTTCAGAAAATCCGGAAAATTTCTTTGTGAAGTGCCTGATAATCCCAGCTTTTCCCGTAATAACGCAATTGAGGCTGCATGTTTAGGTACTGATCTCAGAACTTACAGGCTGGCAGTAGCCTGTACGGGCGAATATGCACAAGCACCGGGTATTGCGGCTGGAGCAAATCCTGCAATTTTGCATGCTGCAATAGTTACCACTGTCAATAGAGTAGTAGGGGTTTATGAAAAAGAAGTTTCTATAAGGATGATACTGGTAGCAAATAACAATCTGGTAGAATTTCTTAATGCTGCAACAGATCCTTTTACCGGAAACAATAATGCAAACGTTTTGATTAACGAGAGTCAGACAGTAATTGACGCTAATATCGGAGCTGCTAACTATGATATTGGCCATACATTCAGTACGGGCGGCGGCGGCTTAGCACAATTGAATTCGCCCTGTGGTCCCAGTAAAGCAAGAGGTATAACAGGAAGCCCTTTTCCTACAGGGGATGCTTATGACATAGATTATGTGGCGCATGAAATGGGACACCAGTTTGGAGGAAATCACTCTATGGCGGGATGCGGATCATCTCCTGCATCTACTAAGTATGAAGTAGGAAGCGGTACCACCATTCAGGCTTATGCGGGTATATGTGGAGCAGAGGACATACAGCCTAATAGCGATCCTTACTTTCATGCAATCAGCTTTGATGAAATAAGCAATTTCATTGTTTCTGGTGGTGGCAGTACCTGCGGTACCAGCGCACCTACTGGTAACAATTTGCCTGTTATTGCTCCTTTAGCGAATAATGGAGTTAGTATACCACCGGGCACTCCTTTCACATTATCTGGATCTGCTACCGACGCAGATGGAGATCCGCTTACTTACAATTGGGAGCAATGGGATTTACAAGGCACTCAGACATGGAATGCCGGTGCCACTGCGGCTCCAGGAAATACCGTTCCTCTGTTCAAATCAAGAGTTCCAAAAACTAACGGTAGCAGGACCTTTCCTGATATAGCTGTTATATTGGCAAATTTCCCTGCTAACCCCGCTGCAACAATGGGTGGTTTAAAAGGAGAAACATTATCACCAGTTGCCCGCCCAATGAAATTCAGGCTAACTGTAAGAGATAATCGTGCTGCTGGCGGCGGCGTTACTTCCAGTGGTTCATCCGGATGCCAGAGTTCCACTACTTACCAGATAAATGTAGTTGGTACTACTCCTTTCACTGTTAGCTCACCAAATGGTGGTGAGTCTTTTCAGGGAGGCTCTACACAAACAATTACATGGAATAATGCGGGTACTAATGTGGCTCCTTACAACGTAACGAATGTGAGGATCTCATTATCTACAGACGGTGGGTTGACTTATCCAACTGAGATTGTAGCCAGCACACCTAACGATGGTTCTGAAACATTGACCATACCCGTTGTAATAACTTCTACTGCACGGATCAAGATTGAAGCTGTTGGAAATATCTTCTTTGATATTTCTAATGCCAATTTCACTATCACTCCTCCGCCGACCGGCTTTAGCTTCGGACCTACTTCACCTGCTACGGCAACTTGTCCGGCTCCTGCCACAATGAATGTGGTATTACCAACTATTCCTAACGGAGGATTTACCAATCCAATTACATTAGCAGCAACTGCAGGAGTTCCTGCCGGTACTACTATTACATTTGCAGCCAATCCTGTTTTACCGGGTAACAATGGCTTAGTAACATTAAATAATGCAAATACATTATCTCCCGGTACGTATGTAGTAACTATTTCAGGAACTGCAACCGGTGCACCTAACCAGAATGCTAACGTTACCTTTACTGTAAATGCAGGAGCAGGACCAGCCATTACTACACAGCCATCCAACCAAACTGCTTGTGTGGGTACCAATGCTACCTTCTCTGTAGTAGCAACAGGTACATACCAATGGCAATTAAATACAGGTTCCGGCTGGAATGATATTTCCGGTGCCACTTCAGCCTCTTATACTGTTAACGGTGTTACTTTAACACAGAATGGATACACTTACCGTTGTGTTGTAACCGGTCAGTGTGGTAGTACTAACTCAAATGTGGTAACCTTAACAGTTAATGCATTACCGGCAATTACTGCTCAGCCACAAAGCCTCAATCTTTGTTCTGGCAGTGCTGCTTCCTTCAGCGTAACGGCTACCGGAGCTGGTCTTTCTTACCAGTGGGAGTTGAGTACAAATGGTGGCGGAACATACACCCCGATTACCGGTGCTACTTCAGCTACTTATAATATTGCAGCTGTCGCTGTTACTGACAATAATAATATGTATCGTTGTGTAGTAACAGGTACCTGTGCACCTGCTGCCACTTCTTCAGCGGCTACATTACTGGTGTCTTCATCAATAACTGTTACTACCAATCCTGTCAGCCAGACAGTTTGTGAAGGAACAAATCTTTCATTCACAGTCGCAGCCGGTGGTTCTGGTTTATCTTACCAGTGGGAAGTAAGCACCAATGGTGGTACAAGCTGGAGCAATATTGCAAACGGTGGTGTGTATACCGGTGCAACTACTCCTACGTTGAACATTACGGGAGTGCCTCCAACATTTAATACTTACAGGTACAGGGCTACAGTATCCAATGCTGCTTGTACACCGGGAGTATCTACTGTTGCTACGCTGACAGTAAATACATTCCCTGTAATAACTGCACAACCACAGAATGCAACCATTTGTGAAGGTGCCAGCCAAAGTTTCAGTGTTACTGCAACAACAGGTGTTGGTACACTCAGTTATCAATGGCAGCTAAGTGTTAATGGCGGTACTACATGGACTAACCTTGCTGGTGCAACTTCATCCACTTTTGCTCAAACTGCTATCCCTGCCGGACAAAACAGCTACAGGTTCAGGGTGATTGTAACTGCAGGTTGCGGTTCTGTTACTTCCAATGCAGCCGTGTTAACAGTAAATACATATCCTGTAATTTCATTTACAGCGCCTGCTGTAACCTGTGTGTCTGATGCTTCCTTTACATTAAGTGCAGGTCCGGTTGGCGGCGTGTTCAGCGGACCAGGTGTTGGAGGAACAACCTTTAATCCTTCAGCAGCGGGTGTTGGACCGAAGACTGTAACTTACACAGCTACTAATAATGGATGCCAGTCTTCAATTGGCAGGGTGATCCTGGTAAATGAATGTGCAGAACGTCATCTGACACTGGATCAGTATCCTGCTATCCAGGTTTTCCCAAGCCCGAATAACGGACGCTTCAGCATCAGGCTTAATACTGACCTCTACACTAAACTGAATATTAAAATATTCAACAGTGCCGGTCAGATGGTCAGATCTCAAATTGCTAACGGCCTCACTTTTGGAAGTGTAATACCGTTGGATATCACTAACCAGGCAAGCGGAACCTACCATTTGTTCCTGTCCAATGATGAAAATGGTTCTATCTCAACCAAAGGGATAAGTATTATTATGTACAAATAAGCAACTTTAGTTGAATACTAGCAATCCCGTCCTGTATATGCAGGACGGGATTTTTATTTCACCATGTTTTAGGTGCTGCGTAGTCTCTACGTTTGAAAAATGAATTCTTCGTTTAAACGAATTGTCAGGTTGAACATGCCGAAACCGGCCTTCGACAGGCTCAGGCTGACATCTTCGACAGGCTCAGGCTGACATCTTCGGCAATCCCGCCTTCGACAGGCTCAGGCTGACAACTTCGGCAATCTCTGGCTGACAAATTGGGCAAGTTCAGATTGACAACTTCTACAAGTCCTGGCTGATATGACTTTTCGAAAAGAGACAGTACAAGATTCTAATTCATTGCTGTTATCAGGCTTAGTTATCGTACCTTCGCGGCTTCAAATTTTACGAAAAATGATCAGTGTAAAAGACCTGAAATTAGCTTACGGTAAAAGGGTTTTGTTCGAAGAGGTGAACCTCAATTTTACAAAAGGAAATTGTTATGGTGTCATCGGTGCCAATGGTGCAGGCAAAAGTACTTTTCTGAAGATCCTGAGCGGCGAAATAGAACCTAACAAAGGAACTGTGGAGATCACACCGGGAGAAAGAATGGCGGTACTGAAACAGAACCAGTTCCAGTTTGATGAGGAAACAGTGCTGAACACCGTGATGATGGGACATACAAAGTTGTGGGCTATTGCCAAAGAAAGAGAAACGATCTATGCGCTGGCTGATTTTACAGAAGAAGATGGCATGAGGGCCGGTGAACTGGAACATGAGTTTGGTGAAATGGGTGGATATACGGCTGACAGTGATGCCGCCACTTTACTGAGTGAACTGGGCGTAAAAGAAGAATATCACCAGTCGCTAATGAAAGATATTCCATCCAACCTGAAAGTAAGGGTGTTATTGGCGCAGGCCATATTTGGTAATCCTGATATCCTCTTATTGGATGAGCCTACCAACGGTCTCGATATTGAAACCATTGGCTGGCTGGAAAATTTTTTGGCGGACTACGAAAATATTGTTCTCGTGGTGAGCCACGACCGTCACTTCCTGGATGCAGTATGTACCCATGTGGCAGACGTGGACAGGCAAAAGATCAAGATCTTTACCGGTAACTATACTTTCTGGTATGAGTCATCACAACTGATGGCAAGACAGATCAATGACAAGAACAAGAAAACAGAAGAGAAAAGACAGGCGTTGATCGACTTCATTGCCCGCTTCAGTGCCAACGCCTCAAAAAGTAAACAGGCTACTTCCAGGAAGAAAGCGCTGGAGAAATTATCGATAGAAGAAATAGAACCGAGTTACAGAAAATACCCCGGTATCATTTTTCAGCAATTACGGGAAGTGGGTAACCAGATCCTGAATGTAGACAAACTGAAAAAATCTGTTGATGGCAGGGTGCTGTTCAGTGACGTAACCTTTACAGTGAACAAAGGCGATAAGATCGCTTTGCTGAGCCGTGACCCGCTGGCAGTTACCAGTTTCTTTAATATCATTACCGGCGATACAAAAACGGACAGCGGTTCTTATGAATGGGGCACTACTGTTACCCATGCCTACCTGCCACAGGAGAATAACCATTTTTTTAATGGAAAGGATAACCTGATGGACTGGTTACGTCAATATGTACCGGACCATGTAAAAGATGTGGATGAACCATTCCTGCGGGGATTCCTTGGTAAAATGTTATTCAGCGGTGATGATGTGCTGAAGACGACCAATGTACTAAGCGGAGGGGAGAAAGTACGCTGTATGCTGAGTAAGATGATGCTCCAGAGCCCCAATGTTATTTTACTGGACCAGCCTACTAACCACCTCGACCTGGAAAGTATACAGAGTTTCAACGAACAATGTACCGATTACAAAGGCATCGTATTATTAACGAGCCATGACCATACATTTATGCAAACAGTCGCCAACAGGGTTATTGAACTCACACCTAAAGGCATCATTGACCGCCTGATGACCTTCGATGAATACCTCGTTGATGAAAGGGTGAAGACATTGAAAGAAGAGATGTACAAGTAGTAGAGTACAGGAAGCAGTGAAGGGGGGAAGCAAAATAGTAAGTTTCCTTTCAAAATGTATGTCAGCCTTTCCGGATAGCCTTCGGCAAGCTCAGGCTGACACCTTTGATAATCTCGTTAACCTTCGATGAATACCTCGTTGATGAAAGGGTGAAGGCATTGAAAGAAGAGTTGTACAAGTAGTAGTGAGCAGGTAGCAATTAATGGAGGAAGGAAAATAGAAAGCTTCCTCTCAAAATGTTTGTCAGCCTGAGCTTGTCGAAGGCGGGTTTGTAGAAGGCGAGCTTGCCGAAGGCAATCAAAAACCAGCCATCGTAATTTTCTCCTGCTGCTGATTAAAAAAATGATTGAAGTGCTTGCGAAAACAGTAGCTTGTTTTTACTTTAGCAATAGATAATAATTACTCAAACGATTTCCGGAAATCCATTCCTACCGTACCTGTTAATCCTTCCGGGAAAAATAAGTATCCGGCCGGGAGGTATGTCTTAGCAATAAGATATTCGGGTTGAAGCCACTGTAAAATGATTTGAAGAGGCAGTTTCAAAAAATAAACAAATTTGTCACATTGAGTTTATCGAAATGCGTACAAATTTGTTTCCCCATCATTGTCCTGTTTCGGCTTTGCTCAATAGGACAATGATTGGGGCTTTTGAGACAGCCTCTTTTTTTATTGATAAGTATGCTTATCTTCCTTTCCTGTTATGCCAACCACCTCTTCGCTCGCCAAAAAAATAGGATTCTGGTCTGCCACTGCACTCATTATTGGAAGTATTATTGGCTCCGGCGTTTTTATGAAACCGGCCAGTATGGCCGGGCAATTGGGTTCTCCCATCTGGTTGACAATCGTCTGGGTCATTGCAGGTTTATTTTCCCTTTTTGGCGCCCTCGTATATGCAGAGCTCGGCGCTATGATCCCTGAAACAGGTGGTATCTATGTTTATTTCCGGAAAATGTTTGGCGACTTTGTTGCCTACCTCTATGGATGGGCAGCATTCTCCGTGATAAATACAACCGGTGTGGCTGCTATCGCATTTGTATGTGCACAATATGCTGACTACTTTCTGCACCTGCCAAGATTTGATGCGGCAACAGAGCAGGCTGTAATATGGCATTTGCCTTTTATCGGCGACCTGCATCCACTCGAAAATTTCGGCGTAAAATCGCTGGCAATAGCAATAGTTGCGGGGTTAACCTGGCTCAACTACCGCAGTGTAAAAGCAGGAAGTTCATTCCAGTTGATCTCAACAATTGTTAAGATAGGAGTGATCGCTGCCCTGGTCATTGGTATTTTCTTTTTTGGAAACGGGTCAGTGGAAAATTTTTTCCATTCAGAAAATCCAAAGCAGGGAAGTGCATTGTTAGCAGGAGTTATCGCTGCGCTTACCGGGGCTTTCTTTGCCTATGACGGATGGATCAATATCACTTTCATTGCCGGGGAGATCAAGCAGCCACAGCGAAATATCCCGAAGAGTTTATTTGCTGGGGTCATTGCCTGTATCATTGTATATGTATTGGTGAACCAGGCTTATCTCTATGTATTGCCGGTAGAAAAAATTGCCACTTCCTCTTTAGTAGCTTCTGATGCCATTGCAAAGGCCATTGGAAATGCTGCCGGTGCATTGGTGGCAGCGATGATCGTTATCTGTACATTAGGAGCAGTTAACGGTAATTTAATGGCAACCACAAGAATTACCTATGCGATGGGAAAGGACAAAGTGTTTCTGCCCTGGGCAGGTAAAGAACATAAAAAATTTCAGACACCGGGTAATGCGTTGTGGCTGCATGGTGGCTGGATAGCCGTTCTTATTGTTTCCGGTTCATTTGATATGCTGGCGGATATGATGGTATTTATTTCCTGGATCGCTTATGGCCTTGGCGCTGTCGGTATTTTTATGCTGCGAAAAAAAATGCCGGATGCTGAACGACCTTATAAGATATGGCTCCACCCGTTTGTTACTTTACTGTTTATCACTTTTACCGCATTATTCCTGGTGATCACTGTTTATAATGATGTCACAAATTATATTCATCACCGGCAGCCCGTTGTTAATTCCCTGCTGGGAATATTGATAACCGCCCTCGGTATTCCGCTTTATTTTTATTACCGGAACAAGAACCGGAAGGATGACACCGCATTACCGGATCAACAGGGTAGTACCTTTCTGTAATACTTTTTCACCGGTACCGTTATGGGTATAGCTCAGCAACCAGGCATACACACCGGTATCCTGCAAAATGCCATTGATCCGGCCATCCCATTTTTTTGTCCAGTCTTTTGTATGAAATACTAATTGCCCCATCCGGTTGTACACACTGAATTGCAGGTTGTCTGCATTCAATGCATTCAACGGGAATAGATAATCGTTGAGCCCGTCTCCATTGGGTGTAAAAGCAGAAGGAACAGCAATAAAACAATTACTTAATACCCGGACTGTTTGTTTGGCCGTATCACGGCAGTTCTGTTGTGCATTGCCGGCAATAAGAGTGATGGTATATAAAGTTTCACTGCCGGTGGCAACAAATTGAATGGCGGTAGGTACTGCAAGAGTGCTGAACTGGCCATTACCAAACTGCCATTGCCATTGATCAATATTGCCACTGCTGTTATTACTGATCTTTAATGTATCACCGGGACAGATAATTTTTTGTACTTCAAATGCTGCCTGCAACACTTCGCCGGTCGTAATGTTTTGTGTAGCAGTATCACTGCAGACCCCGTTCGACACGATCAGTTGTATAGTATACTGTCCACCGCCCGGAAAATTTTGAACAGGATTTTGCTGGTTGCTGGTACCGGCATTGCCAAAGGTCCAGTTCCAGCTGTTTACCCCGTTGCCGCCGGGATGCTGAAAAGAAAAACGGGTGGCATTGCAAGATTCATTCGCAGCATACGTGAAAGAAGCAGAGGCAGCACCCGCCACCGTAAAGGATACGATACTGGGAGCTATCGGCAAACCGCATTCATCCAATAAAGGACTGCCATTGCTGCCGGTGCTGAGTGTTACCTGGTAAGTTCCTGCAGTCGTTATGGGTGATGCCAGTTGCAAACTAATGATATCACTTACCGTGTTGTTAGCGCAACGCAATCCTGTTGCCCCGGAAATGGTTACCGCCTGCGGTCCGGTCACAATGAATTGGCTTCCATCTGCGGCAATGCTGGAACAACGTATCGGGTTACTGAATACCACTTCAACAGCATCCGGGGAACAGTTGGCTGCCAATGCTTCCTGCACAACTGTTTGCTGTACATCCGTTACAGTAAAAGAGATCGATTCATTGACAAGGATGAATTTATTACAGATATCACCGATGGTATTGCCATCCGTGCCATTTTGTAACAGTAATGCATAAGTGCCGTTGGCTAATGGCTGCGCCAGTGTAATGATAATGGAATCGGTTCCAAGACCTGAGGTGCAGCTACCCGGTATTGCCCCAATAACAGCAGCGCCGTTGCTCAACCTGAAATCGCTACCGTCTGCGGCAATGGTATTGCAAACGATCTTTTTGTTGGTCCGTAAAATGATATGGGTGCCATCACAACTGGCCCTTGCATAATCCATGCGGGGATCAATAGCATCGGTGATGCTGGCCGTGCCACCCGTTAAGGTAAGCTGGTAACTGCCGCCCGAACCGCCCTGGTTACAGACCATCAGCAGGTAGGTATGTCCCTGTATGATCTGCGGCATTTTACTGTAGGTATTTAAACCACCGCCACCACAGACTATCGTGTCTGTTCCCAGATCCGTGGCACCTGTTTCCCCGGGCTCTGATGACCAGTTACAGGCCACAAACAGGGAAGCGTCTGTGAAAATATCAAATGGATTCCTGTTGGTGATATCAAACAGTTGCCAGTCATAATTCATATTGGCATCCGGTACGATGGTAAATCCGAGAGTGCCGCTGCTGTAGCAGGACATCCGGAAATAATTGGGGTTGATATTGGTATAAGTAAAACCACCGGGACAGGAGACCGGTACCAGCGTATTGCCACAGTAAGTGGGAGTGTTCATGGTAAAAGGATCATTACCACAAACAGGAATGGCAGATACAGGAGTTTGACCGGGATGTGTACAGTTCTGCTGTGCCTGCAACAGGGGTGCAACAGCCAATAAAAGGAAAATGATAAGGCAATGCTTTGCCATCAGAGATGAAATGAAATTGTAAATTACAAAAACAATATCGAACAGGCCATTCTAAAAGCGGCCTTCCCTTTTCATTACTTTCGTATAAATAGTTTAAAATGAGAACAGCCGTTGTAACCGGTGCTTCCGGCAACCTGGGCCAGGCCGTTGTACAGAAATTTTTGTCGGAAGGATATGCCGTAGAGGGAACAGGTTCATTACTGATGGATGCACCGCATTTTCATTCTGTAGCTGTTGACCTGGTGAATGAAGAAGCGGCTGCTGAATGGGTACAGGCTGTAATCAACAAACATAAGACCATTGATGTGGCCGTGCTGACAGTGGGTGGTTTTGCCATGGCTGATATAGCCGGAACAACAACAGCAATGATCGGGCAGCAATACCGGTTGAATTTTGAAACCGCTTATAATGTGGCAAGACCAGTTTTTGTACAGATGATAAAGCAGGGAACAGGAACTATTTTTTTAATAGGTTCAAAAGCAGGGATGGAGGCTGCAAATAGTAAGGGAATGATCGCTTACGGATTGTCCAAATCATTATTGTTCCGGCTGGCAGAACTGATGAAGGAAGAAGCTGCCGGCACGGCAGTGAAAACTATGGTGATGTTCCCTCCACGATTGATACCCCACAAAACCGTGCGGCCATGCCCGCTGCCGATTTCAGTAAATGGCAAACACCGGAGGCCATTGCGGATGTTATTTTTTCCAATACGAAACACAAGGATAGTAGATCACCGGTCATTGAATTATGAACGGTCTCCTGCCGGGATGATTTTCTGCTGTATCTTGCAGCCCATTCCAATTGAACGTGTATGAAGTATATGAAATGGATCGGTTTTGCAGCAGCTGCTTTGTTGATCGTATCCTGTTTTATGCCCTGGGTAATTATTGAATCAAGAAACATAACCGTGAGCGGGGTGGATGCCACCGGTACCAACTATGGCAAGCCCGGTTATATCCATTTTGTGTTGCTTGCTTTTTTTATAGTGTTCACCCTGGTGCCAAGGCTCTGGGCCAAGCGGATGAATCTGCTGGTGGTGGCTTTTAATGCGGCCTGGATGCTGCGCAACTTTTTGGTGATCGGTACCTGCAAAGCAGGGGAGTGTCCCGAACGGGAGGCCGGCTTCTACCTGATGATCATTGCTTCACTCATCATGCTGGTATCCGCATTATTTCCGGATATAAAAATGAAGAACGATACAGGTAATTGATGGCTCTTGAAAAGGGGATTTTACCATGATTTCATAACAACTGATTTTCGGCTGAACTCCTTATCTTTATTTCTTCCAATCCTTCCGAAATGCCCTTTCTTACCCAAATTGAAACTGGCATTATTAAACGGGAACCATGCGGAAGGGATTATTCATATTACAGTTATTAATTTCTCTTGCTTATTATACAAATGGGCAGATCTGTTGTAATTAGCCAGGTTTATGGAGGTGGTGGAAATTCTGGCTCAACATATACTCATGATTTTATTGAAATTTTTAATGCTACTGGCTCACCTATCTCTTTAACAGGCTGGTCTGTTCAATATAATTCAGCTACTGGGACAGGCACTTGGCAGGTAACAAATTTATCAGGAACATTAGCCGCTGGACAATATTATTTAACAGAAGCGATGGGTAGTGGGGATCAGTTCCTTGCCGACACCTGACGCTACAGGAACAATAACTATGTCTGCTACAAATGGGAAAGTTGCTTTACTAATACTACAACAGCTTTAACTGGAGATATGCCAGTCAGTGCCTCAATTATTGATTTAGTAGGTTCGGTACTGCAAATTATTTTGAAGGGAACATCTGCTGGTCCAGCCTCCTAGTAATACTAATGCAATTTTCAGAGCTGGTAATGGTTGTATTGATAATAATCAAAATTCAATTGATTTTTCTGTTGCATCACCTTCACCCAGAAACAGTGCATCGCCAATAAATTTATGTACAACAAATACAATAACTGTATCAGGGGTTTCTGGTTCTCCTTTTAACTTGCCCGATTGTTTTACATCAGCAGCAGGTACAGTAAATTTTATTTCCTCCGGAACATTTACTGCTGGTAATATTTATACAGCACAATTATCTGATGCTTCAGGATCATTTGCGACAGCAGTTACAATCGGTACACTAAGCAGTACGGCTAATTCAGGGACAATCAATATTACCATTCCTTCCGGTACAGCAAGCGGCACTAATTATAAAATAAGAATAAGAAGCAGTGCTCCTGTAGTTACCAGTAATTTGTCTGCAGATATAACAATTAACCTTACCGGCCCCTGTGTATCTGCTGCCACTGATTTTTTCAGGTCAAGAGCTACAGGAAACTGGAATGCAACAGCAACATGGGAATCATCAGCTACAGGAACAGCCGGCACATGGATAACTGCAACACTTACACCCGGATTTAATGCAAGAACTATTTCTATCCGAAACGGTAATAGTGTTACTGTTTCGGCTTCTGTATACATGGATGAAGTAATAATTGATAATGGGGGCATTTTAATAAATGATATGCCAGGCGTCAAATGCATTGACTTTTAACAATGGTCCAGGTAATGATCTGGAAATATTATCCGGAGGTACTTATCATATTTTCAACTGAAAAGGTTATAATAATTACCAGTTGATTAACTCTGGTGCAGCAGTGATGGTCAGAACGGGAAGAATAAAAGTTGGGAATGGAACTGTCGGGAAGTGGTAATCACCGAATTTGCATCAACTCTGCAAATTACTTATGTGGAGAATGCTTCAATTTTTGAATGGAATTCATTAAGTGCCCCTGCAGCAAGTGGCGTTACCTTTTTCCCAGATGCAAATGCATCAACAATTCCTGTCTTAAGAATTTTTATCACACAGTTAATGTGGGTGGAGGAGCTTATCCCACAATCAATGGTGTTTTGAGAAATGGAAATATCCCTTTTACTGGTACAGGAATAAAAACATTCCGGAACGGAATCAGGGGTAACGGCAAGGAGTAAACGGTCAACATCCGGTAAATTTATTATCAATGGTGTCACTGCTGAATTAGGGAGGAACTGATACTTTGTTTGTACCCGTTACAGGTGGCCTTGACATCGGTTCTTTAGTTGAAAAAACGGGCGAATTAATAATAAACTGTTACTGGTAACATTAGCTTGCTTTCAAATGATAGCACTTTTATTGACCTTGGCGCAAACAACTTAACTGTAACAGGAACGATATTGGCGGCAGTCCGAAAGTTATATCCGTACAGCCGGCACCGGTTCATTGATATTAAATACAGTGGATGTGGCTGGTAAAACATTTCCTGTTGGTCATTCAAAGTATAATCCCCTGATTATTGAAAATGGAAATAGTTATGAATGGAAAGTAAGTGTGTACGATTCCATCACAGCAGATCCGCCGCAGAATACTACTGGTGCGGTCAACGTAACCTGGCAGATTGAACCTTCAGATAATCCACCGGCCTCCGGCGCTGATAGTACTTTGCAGTTTGATATTGCCAACCAGGTTGGCGGAGCTTCAATACTCCTCCTTATGGCTTACAGCCGGTACAGGCATGGCAGCAAGAACAAATGGATATTGGCTGGCTGCAGGTACCTCAACCATTGTACAGTAATGGGCAATACCAGAACGGTGAAAGTTTCGGGACTTACAGAGTTTTGCCCGTATGCATTGGCCCGGACAGGTCTTCCCTTACCCATCAAACTCATCAGCTTTGATGCAATGAAGATCAGCAGCAGCAGCTCCCGCCTTAGCTGGGAACTGGCCGCCTGTTGTTCATCCGCTGCCCGGTTTGAGATTGAAAGATCAACGGATGCCCGGAATTATTCACTGCTCACCTTCTTGCCCGGCAGCGAAACGAACCGCTTCTATGCCTATACCGATACAAGACTGGCCAAAGGCATTACCTATTACCGGTTAAAAATGACCGATGCCGATGGAAAAATAAGCTACAGCAATGTCGTGGCTGTTATCAATGATAAAGCCGGCTTGCTGATCACTTCGCTGTCGCCAAACCCGGTACAGAGCCAGGCCACCCTTAGCATTACCAATGCCGGCACCGGCCCGGTACAATTTGCCATCTATGATCTCCGGGGCAGGGTGGTACAGCAATGGCAGGGTAATACAGGTGAGGGAAGCACCACGTTCACACTTCAACTCGGAGGCCTGCGGGAAGGAGTGTATCATTTGCTGGCCACCGGGGCAGGGGCCCGTTCGGTGTACCGGTTTATCAAACAATAAAAAACGGGTATATGACCTTTGTCAACCTGAATAACTTTCTTACAACATTACTTGGAAAAAAGGAACAACTGCTTACTTTTACGCCCCTTAACAATTTGAAAATTTCCGTCTGTTACCTTCTGAAAAATTGATTTGTTGACTGGCAAAAAAACCGGGCCGGCAGCGGGTGATTCCTGTTTTGTTCATGGTTTCTTAATGCAGGATTTTTGTTCGCGGCGGGCATGGTCAATAGTTTTGCCCCTTCTATCCAATCCTCTCCAAAACCGAAGCGGTTTCGTATTACTATAACCCTTCGAAAGCTTATTTTTATTTCTTAAAACTCAGAGTGCATGAAAAAATTTACCATTCTTTCGTGGCCTTGATTTGGCAGTCGAGTATTGGTTGGGGACAAGCGATCCTGACTAATGGTTCTCCTTAAACACTTACAATCGATTTTAGTAGTAGTATGCCTTCTTGTGGAACTAACCGCAATCTGCATTTGCTGGAGTTGGATTTTCCCCTGATCCAGTCATTGCAGGAGGTTAAATTCTAATGCCTGGGCAACATCAGGGATGAGCGATGGGTCATTAGCATTTGGAGATACAAATACAACAGGAGATCATGCAAGAGGTGCAGTTTCAGTTGCACAAACTACAGGTGGTTTTATGCATATACCGGTTTGCCGGGTTCAGCTGCTGATCAGTATTAATGATTCAGCCTGGTGGTAGTGACTTCACCCCTGGGACATTAACATTACGTATTCAAAATAATGGCACGACAAACATAACACAACTTGATATTTCTTATAACATATATGTTAATAATGATCAGGGTTACAGTAATTCATTTAATTTTTCTCATTCGACCGATAATGTAACATATACTCAAGTAGTATCATTAGATTATGCTTCCCCTGCTGTTGCAGATGCATTTGGTTGGGTAATCGTACCTGGAAGTCCTTCACGCAGTACCTCTATTACAGGGTTAAATATAACTCCAGGAAGCTACTTCTATATAAGATGGACAGGAGATGATGCAGGTGGTAGTGGTTCAAGAGATGAATTCGGATTAGATGATATCAGTTTAACCGGAACTTTTGCAGCGGCGGCTGCAGCCGGTACTGCAACGATTACAGCTGGTGCCGGTTCAGAGCCTGCTACCATTTCTTCATTGGTAAATACGCAGGGGGCTGCCTCTTTAAAATTTGATTTCACCGTTAATGAAGATGGAGCAACTAATGATGCAGACCCTACATTGATCAGCCAGATAGTGATCAACCAGGGAACGAATAATGATGCATTATTAGCCAACTGGACACAAGCTATTGCAGGTGCAGAATTATTTGATGGAACAACTACGGTAACCGGTGTTGTAAATTCATCGAATATAACTTTTGCCTCACTGGCTAATACCAATCCCGGGGATTTTGGATATATAGCTGATAATGGATCAAAAACATACACTTTAAGAATTTGGCTGAACGCTTCCCTGGGAGGTACATTGCCTACCACTATTGATGGTAAGCAATTTGAATTTTTAATTCAAAGTTCTGGTGTTTCCACAGCAGGTGCTGGTAGTTCCGGTATTGCTGCAAGTCAAAGTGTAAGCTCTGGATTGTCTACTAACGTTGTTTCAGTAGTTGCAACTCAATTAGTTTTTGTTCAGAATACAACATCACCAACGGGTGTAAGCACTGCAATGACTCCGGCACCTACAGTAAGCGCCAATGATGTGAATGCTAACCGTGATCTTGATTTCACTGCTTTTATAGATATTACTTCAACCCGGAACATTACTGGGCACTCCTGTTTCTGTACAGGCCGTTGCCGGTTTATCTACTTTTTCTGGTGCTATTATACATACTGCTACGGGTACGGGGCTGCAACTTACTGCTGCTTCTACCGGGCTTACCAGTGCAGCCAGTAACTTATTTAATATACAAGCGGCTTCTTCTGCAACAGACTATTTCCGTTCGGCTGGTTCAGGCGACTGGAATTCGGCACCTACATGGGAATCATCACCTGATAATACTACATGGATACCGGCAACATTAGCACCTACTGCAGCCGCTAATTTAATCACCATACTTAACGGACATACTGTAACGATTACAACCAGTGCTGGGGCTGACCAGGTTGAAATACAAAATGGAGGTACTCTAGTAAATGGTGCTATTACCGGTAATAGCTACACGATTGCTGATGATGGTACGGCTGCTCCCGATTTAAGTATCAAAGCAGGCGGTGTTTATCAAATAACATCCGGCCTCGGTTATGCCAATTATCAGACAATAGGTACTGGTGCAACAATCAGGATTGAAGGTGGAGGTATCATTCGCTTAGGAGCAGGTGGAGGTATTGGTGGTAGTGCAAATGAATTCATTTGCAACAACCGGTACCACGTATATATGGGACAATGGTGCCATTTTCGATTGGAATGCCACTTCAATGCCGGGAGCAACAGGTGTTACTTACTTCCCTGATGCTGCGGCAGGTACTATTCCGGTTCTTAGATTTTCAGCTACGCCTGGTGGTAATATAGGTGGCGGAACTGCTTTAACAGTAAATGGATTGTTAGAAGCTAACACTGCTATTACATTTGCCGGAAATGGCAACAAGAATTTCAGGGATGGTATCATTGGTACTGGTAATATCGGTTATGCAACCGGTACTGGTAAATTTGTAATCAATGGAACTACTGCTGTATTGGGTGGTACAGGAACTCTTACTAATCCAAACGGAATAGACATTGGAACAGGTACAACTCTTACAATGGTATCTGCTAAGTCAATCACCGGTAATCTTACTTTACTGGCTGATAGTTATATTGAATTAGGTGCATTTAATC
>JADKAJ010000006.1 GCA_016719165.1 Chitinophagaceae bacterium
ATAAGCACATAACTTCAATTCATTACCTGTGATGGTTGGGTGCTTCTCTTTTAAACTTACTACAAAATCGCTGTTTACTTTATCAAAGTGTTGCGCAAAATGCTCCCAGTCTTTATCCATTTTATCATCTTCACTTAATACCTTTATCATTTTTTTCAATTCAATTACTGCTTTTTCATTATCTAACACTTTCATTATCTGGTTTAATTCACCTTTTATCTTTGCTAATAATTCCCCTTTTTGTACAAGGTGCATGGCAGTAGTAGCCAGTTCAGAGTTCTTGAAATCTATTTCACTCTGCAATTTTTCGTTTCGGAGTGCTACCAGTTCATTTTCTGCTTTATTGATTTCCAGTTGATAGAGATACTGAAGTCTTTTCTGTTCTTCCTCATATTTTTCCTGTTGCTGGTTGAATTTTTTTCGCTGCCATTTGTATAAATAATATACAGCCAGGCCAAAAAGTAAAAGATAGATGATATAGGCAAGGGTAGTTTGATACCAGGGAGGGAGGACTTTAAACGTGTAGCCAACCGGTTCGGACTCGTTGCCGAGATTATTACGGACTTTGATTTCGAATGTATAGGTTCCCGGAGCAAGATGAGTGTATTCTTTTTCTGTTTTACCAGACCATTCGGCCCAGTTCTCATCAAAGCCTTTCAATTTATAGGTGTATTCAAGATTTGCCTGCTGGCCGAATAGCGGGGAGGAGAATTCGAACATTATTGTCTTCCAGTTATTACTGATGCGGGGGATTTGATTTTTACCCTGTATTTGTTTATCATCAACATTGGCAAAGTAGCCACCGAACAGCAGGCTGTCTTTTTTATTGACTATTTTCACAGCCCTGACCTGCGCTTGTAATGCAGGGATATTTTTTTTATATTTTTCATAGTTGATGTGGAAAAAACCTCTCTCCCCTCCAATAAAAATGTTGTTATCATTCACAGGATAAATAAACTCAAAGCCACTAAGCATTTTATTATTCAATTCCGGCAGATGGATTATCGCAGGTTGTTGGGCCGACATATCCACAACTCCCAAATTTTTTTCATGTATGAACCAGATATTACCTTCTGTATCTTCTTTCAGGTAGCGAATGCTTTGTGGACCCAATAGATTTAAATAAAATGGGGAAGGTTCAAAACTGTCTTTCGATGGATTATAGATAAAGACTCCTTTTTCTGTTGCGACTACTACCTCGTTTTTGATCTTATACACATGATTATTCAGGGTAGAGGGAAGCCCGTTCTTACTGGTGTATGGTTTCACATTATATTTACCTGCTCCGGCAATTGATATTTTATATAAGCCATGATAGGGTTGTGATACCCAAATATTATCATACTTATCTAGTGCAACAAACCTGGATGATTCATTGAAGTCCGGAACGGTTTCGCCAATTGAAAATGAGTTATTGTTATAATTTAAAAAGGTAAGCCCCTTGTAATTACCTGCCACCGTCCTGGCAGATGGAAATACGGAAGAAAGTGGTACAAAGTTCCAAAACCCGGCGCCGTTGGATAAAAGGGGCTGCGCTGAATTTTCATTAATAATAAATGCACCTTCATGATGGCCCAGTAAAAGCCTGCCATTGATTTCTGACAACCCCCATGTTTGCCCGGTTGTGTTAGAAACAGTGGAAAATGTTCCTTTGCTAAAGCTAAGATCTTTCATCTGTTGTAATGGTACGCTGTATAAACCTCCGGAAGTTCCGGTGTACAAGTAATTATTATGGATAAGTGCAGTATAACCCGATCCGTCCTGTGCATAAGGTGTTATGCGTTTTATGGCACTGTTATAGGCAATAAAATCAATTCCATTATCCAGCCCAAGCCAGAGATTACTTTGTTTATCCAAAAAAATACTGAGCACATTATTATTCTGTAACCCCTCTGTTTTTGTGAAATTTTGAATGAGCTCCCCTTTCGAATCAATTATATGCACTCCGCCATTATTGGTGGCTAAAGCAAACCAATCAGCATTCAGGGCCGTAGCGGCGTAGATTCTTTCTTTCTCAATGAGTGTTATTGCAGGAGAGGTTACTTTCGAGAACCCTGTTTTTGAAAGTACAAACAAGCCATTTTTAAGGGTTGTAATTATACTACTGTCTTTATGTATTGGAAGTATGGCGGTCACAGGGTCGTTAACAGGCAGGATATTGGATATAGGTAATGGCACCCAAACATTATTTTCAAATCTCAGCAACCCGCTTTTGTAATCGTGTGCAAATAAAACATCATTGCAGGCTCCCAGATATGTCCATTCAGAGGGGGCTATAAATACAGAAATTGTTTCATTGGTTACCTTAAAAATTCTATTGGGAGTACGAAAGAAAATATCTTTTTTATACGATGCAATGTCCCAAACATCACCAAAGGACCTTTCTTTCTCACCAAGAAGCCCGGTTAGTGAAGTGTATTGCAACTGGCCATTTTCCGCCGGGGCAAAATATCCCATCTCATCCTGACCTCCGGCATATATTTTATTATCCGGCCCAATTTCAACAGACCTTACGATTGTTTTGTTGGGAAGAGGATATAGTTTCCAATATTTTCCGTCGAAGCTAAGTAACCCCTCATTATTTGCTATATATATGATGCCATTCTTATCCTGTTTAAAATCCCAGCTCTGCAGACCGGCTCCATAGGTATGTTTTGGGTAGTTAATTACATCAGGGAGACCGATAGTATTTTGACTTGTCGCAATTTGAGGGAGTAAGAGAAAAAGAAGAGCAAATTTTCTCATGGTTGTACTAAATGTTTACAGTTGTGAAAGTATGAAAAATCGTTTGATGTAGTAATGAAGTAGTGTATTGTGCCTTAAAATCAATAGGTTATATTTTTTGATGTAGTATTGATGTGGTTGTTTTTTTCTTAAACAGAGTTTGGGGTAGTAACTTGGCTACCTTATTTTACGTTTATTTTTCGATTCGCTAAAACTATTGCTATATGAAATTAAAACTTGCACTGCTAAGTCTCAGCATCCTTGTTGGTGGTTTCCTCCACCAGGTTATGGGGCAAAATCTTCCAGTTTCCGGAAATGTTACAAACAAAGCAACAGGGGAACCTCTGGTAGGGGCCACTGTCTTAGTAAAAGGTGGATCTGCCAACACAATTACTGATCAAAAGGGTAATTTCTCTATTACTGTTCCCCAAAAAGGCTCAGTACTGGTAATTAGTTACACCGGCATGAAGGTGATTGAATATAAAGTGGCAGATAATACCACTGCAGTTGCCATTCAATTAGAGGAGAGTGCAACCACAACTTTGACCGACGTAGTGGTTGTGGGCTATGGCACGCAAAAAATTACCAAAGTTTCAGGTGCTATTTCGACCATTAAAAGTGCCGATATTGAGAAACTCAGGCCCGTAAGGACTGAAGAAGCTTTGCAGGGAAGGGCTTCTGGAGTAAATGTCATTCAAAGTGGTTCACCAGGGTCTAAACCAACAGTTCTTGTCAGGGGTATCCCCTCTTTTTCTGGTACTGACCCGGTTGTTATTATAGATGGTGTTCCCCAGACACTAACAGACCTTAATTCAATCAATGCCTCCGATATTGAATCAATCAATGTGTTGAAAGATGCTGCTACTACTGCTATTTATGGAGTAAAGGGTGGAAATGGAGTTATTGTTGTCACAACTAAATCTGGCAGAAAGAATCAAAAAACAGAAATAACAATAGGTAGCAATTATGGTGTACAGGAAGTGATTAATACCATCGGTGTTTTAAATGCTTCTGAATATGGCGCCATTATCAATGAAGGCAGCACGGTTGCAGGCGGGAACGTTATTTTTCCTGATCTATCAGTTTTAGGAGTGGGCACAGATTGGCAGAAAGAGATTTTTAAAAGAGCTTCTTTACAATCACATACAATCACGGCCCGTGGAGGCAGTGAAAAGATGACCTATTTCTTATCGGGCGGATATTTAGACCAGGGAGGTATTGTAGGTGGTGATGATAAATCGAAATTCAAAAGGGGAAATTTAACTGCAAACCTGATTTTTGATGTTGCTCCAAAATTGAAATTAATACTTAATACGACCGGTGTCATCCTCAATTCAAGGGGAATACAAGAGAATTCCTTTAACAGTGTTCTGGGAAGTGCGTTGAATTTTGATCCCACCGTTCCCAAGTATAATACCGTTCCCAATACCGTTGGTCAATATGGTTTCAGCAATCTTCTCTTATCAGAAATATTTAATCCGCTTACTAAATTAGAGAATACTTATAATAAAAATGTCGGAAGTAAGCTATACGGAAAGTTTGAAATGCAGTATGATGTGTTGAAAAACCTGAAGCTATCCTCCCGTTTCGGCTATACGAAGTATGATGGAAATGCCAAGAGTTTCACACCACTTATTTTCTACGGCCCGAACAATGTGGATAATTCAATGAACGCCGATGGTTCTGCAGTTGTTGGGAAACATAATAGCGTGGCACATGAAAAAACCAGCAATTTCAATTATACCTGGGAGTCATTTGCTAATTATAACTTTAACGTAAAAGATGATCATACTTTTGAAACGGTATTAGGCTTTTCACTGGCAAAAGTAACAGGGAATGCGGCCGGCGCAACAAGACAGGATGTGCCCTTTAATTCTTGGGAATTTGCAGACTTTACGGCTGCTACCGGAAATAATTCAGCTACCAATACAAATGCACTTACCGGCTATTATTACCAGTATTTCAGGAGAAACCTTTCTTATTTTTCCCGTATAAATTATGATTTTCAGGATAAATATTTAGCCTCCTTCACAGCCCGCAGAGATGGTTCTTACGCATTTGGAAAGGATAATAAATACGCTAACTTCTTTTCCGGATCTTTAGGATGGGTAGTTACAAGTGAAGACTTCTTTCACTCAGATTTTATTGATTACCTGAAGATAAGAGGTAGCTATGGCTCCATCGGCAATGAAAATGTCAACCCTCAATTTGTAGGAATTATTACCGGTGGTCCAAGTTATGGTAATCCTCCTAACAGCAACGGGTATACATTCGATAATGTGTTTTATCCTGGTTCCACAGTTGGTTCCGCTGCAAATGATGCGTTACAGTGGGAAAAACAATTACAGGCCAATGTGGGTTTTGATATGACTTTTTTCAACAGGAAGTTTTCATTATCAGCCGATTATTTTCAAAAAGAAGTAAATGGTTTATTGTTTACCCCTTCGGCTTCATTATACCTGGGCACCGTTCCAATCCCTACTGCTAATATTGGTTCTACTAAAAGTAGTGGTATAGATCTTAGCCTTTCCTATAATGAGACGATCGGCAAATCATTTAAATTAAACTCTTTTGTAACTTTTACTACTGCTAAGAATGAGGTTACAGCCACCAATGATGATGGTACAGCTAAAATCCTGGGTGGTTATTATTTTAACGGTCAATCACAAAGTGTAACCGTTTTCGAGAAAGGTTTTACCCCTGGTTATTTTTATGGGTATAAAACAGATGGTTTGTTTCAAACCGCTGATGAAGTTGCTGCTGGTCCGGCACAATCAGGTGCACAGCCTGGTGATATCCGTTTTGTAGATATGAATAAGGACGGCATCATCAATGCATCAGATCAGACAAAAATTGGTGATCCATTCCCGGATTTCACAATGGGCTGGAACCTGAATATGGAATTTAAGAATTTTGATTTTACAGCCTTTACGTATGCTTCGGTAGGAAATGATGTTTACAGCGCATATGAAAGAAATGCAAATTTTTCCAATAAATACAGGGGAGTATTGGCAAGGTGGACCGGACCCGGAACTACAAACGATGCCAGAAACCCCCGCTATTCATTTACAGATGCTAATAGTAATATCCGGGTGTCTGACAGGTATGTTGAGGATGGTTCTTTCATCAAGCTTAAAAATATTCAGTTGGGGTACACCTTCCCTGCATCAGTTACTAAAAAGATTTTTAGCAGGCTTCGAATCTATGTACAGGTAAAGAATGCCTTCACCTTAACCAAGTACACCGGGTATGATCCGGAAATTGCTGGCGGAATATTAGATACAGGTATCGACCGTGGTGCTTACCCGCAAGCCAGGACATATTCTTTTGGCCTTGATATTAAACTATAAATCTTTACTATAAAATTCCAGCAAAATGAATAAGAATATAACAATAAAAATAATGGCTGTGGTTATTGCTACCACATTGCTTTCTTCGTGTAAAAAGTGGGTAGATTATAACCCGCATGAAGATTTTCGGATAACAGAACTCGATTATTTGAAATCTGAAAGCGATTATCGCACAATGGCTATCAGTGTTTATACGCCTATACAATGGATCAACCAGGCCGTACCTGTTGGCGATATTGCATCAGATAATGCGGTTAGCGGTGGTGAAAATGCTTCTGATGTGCTGTCATTACAGCAAATCGATGATTACACACATACACCTGTTAACTCTACACTTACAGAGTTATGGCAAGCTGCATATGAAGGTATAAACAGGGCAAATTATATGCACCAGTATAAAGCAGCAAACCTGGCTGGTGAAACAGTGAATTTTGCCGGTAAAGATGCTTTATATGGGGAAGTTTATTTTTTAAGAGCTTATTATTATTTCCATTTGGTCAAATTTTTTGGTGATGTCCCAATGTTTGTGGATAGAAGACTGAGCTTAAGTGAATCTAAATCATTGGATAAAACTCCCAAAGCAGATATTTACAAACAGATAGAGCTGGATCTGACCAATGCAATAGCTGTATTGCCAGCTGTACAAGTACAGAAAGGCAGAATTACAAAATATGCAGCCCAGGCTTTGTTGGGAAAGGTTTACCTGTATCAAAATAAATTTGATTTAGCTGCTTCAACATTGGAAAGTGTAATCACTTCGAATGCCTTCAGCCTAGTAGCTGATTTTGGATCTATATTTTTAGCGACCGGTGAAAACGGTCCTGAATCTGTTTTTGAAATTCAATATTCCAATACTTCGCCCTATTATAACTGGGGAGGTGTAACCAGGGGCCAGGGTAACCTTGCTGTACAACAATGTGGTATCAGGGGATTGAATGGAACTGGTGCGATGCCTTATGCTGCTGGTTGGAGTACCAATTTGCCAACACAGAACTTGGCAGCAGCTTATACTGCCGGTGACAGGAGAAAAGCAGTTACTGTTTTGGATATTGAAGCTTATAAAGCAGCTAACCCTTCTTACAACATCACTTACCAGGTTGCACCATTTAAAAATACTGGTTTGTATAACCAGAAATACCTCCCCAGAAAAGGAGAAACATCCGGACAGGTGGAGTTGAATTATCTGAATAATTTCAGAATCATCCGGTATGCAGATGTTTTATTAATGGCCGCGGAAGCATTCAATAAGTCAACAGCTCCAAATGATACAAAGGCGCAAACCTATTTGAACCTGGTGCGCCGCAGGGCTTTTGGGGATAATCTTCATGATATTAGTGCGACAGGTGCTGCCTTGTACCAGGCCATCCTGAATGAACGGAGGTTGGAACTTGCTATGGAAGGAGATCGCTTCTTCGATTTAGTGAGAACCGGACAAGCGGCTTCAAAGATTACTGGTTTCGTTGCCGGTAAACATGAAGTATTCCCAATTCCTCAGGCCGAAATAGATATTTCAGGGCTAGCTCAAAACCCAGGATACTAATCATTAATTATTTAAAACTACAAATATGAAATCATTAAAATATTTTTTGGGTTTTGCATTTCTGCTGGTACTGGCTGCCGGTTGCAAGAAGGAGACCTACGATGATGTTTCCTTTGTTGATACTGCTAATTCACCGGATCAATTATCGGTTCTTTTTGAGATCACCCAGGATAATACTGGCCGTGTAACGATTACGCCAAATGGTGCCGGAGCTGTTTCCTATGATATTTATTATGGCGATGGTACGGCTACCCCTGCAAAAGTGCAGGCCGGAAAGAATACAATCCATACTTATGCGGAAGGTGTATACAATGTTAAAATTGTGGCCTATTCCATCAATGGAAAAACAACTGAAATCACCAGGCAATTAACTGTTTCTTTCAGGGCTCCGGAAAACCTGGATGTGGTTATTAATGTTGACCCGGCTAACAACTATAAAATAAATGTTTCTGCAACGGCTTTGTATGAGACAAATTTCAGAATATACTTTGGAGATGTTCCCAACGAAACTCCTGTATCATTTTTAGAAGGGGCTACTGTTAGTCACACCTATGCAGCTGTCGGAACTTATACCGTACGTGTAGTTGCGTTGAGCGGCGGTGCTGCCACTGCAGAGGTTACCAGGTCCGTAACAATTGTAGACCCGGTATTATTGCCTATCACCTTTGAATCACCTACTGTTGATTATACGTTTGGAAATTTTGGCGGCGGTAATGTTACCATAATAAACAATCCTCAATCCAGCGGAATTAATACCAGTGCCAGGGTTGGCAGAATGGTTAAAAATCCTCCGGAAGTTTGGGGTGGCGGTGTTATCACTTTAGGAGACCCTATTGATTTCTCTGTCAATAAGGTTTTCCGGATGAAAGTTTTTTCTCCACGAGTTGGTGCCAAAGTGTTGTTGAAAGTTGAGAATTTAACCAACGGAGGAATTAGTTTTGAAAGAGAGGCAACTACTACAGTGGCGAATACATGGGAAGACCTGGTCTTCAATTACGCCGCTATCAATACGGCTGAATCTTATCAAAAAGTAGTGTTGATTTTTGAGTTAGGTATACCCGGAGATGGGTCTGCTAATTTTACTTTCCTTTTTGATGATATAAGGCTTACCAACCAGCTTCCAACTTCTTTGTTAACCTTGCCTGTAACTTTTGATCTTCCCGGTGTTAATTATGCAGTTACTGACTTTGGCGGAAATCAATCAGTTGATGCTGTTGATCCTTCCAATGCTGCGAATAACGTTAAAAAAACAACAAAGCCTAATGGTGCTGAAACATGGGCAGGAACAACCATTGGATCAGGTTTTACATCTGCTATTCCTTTTTCAGCTACTGCCACTCAAATGAGTGTAAGGGTTTACTCACCCGCAGCGGGTCTGCCAATACGATTGAAAGTGGAGGATCGCAATGATAATACAAGGTCTGTAGAAACTGAAAAAGTTACCACAGTAGCCAATGCGTGGGAGACCCTGGTTTTTGATTTTGCTAACCAAGCCACCGGGACTGCTGCTTTGAACCTGGCATATACCTATAATATGGCTTCCATCTTTTTTAATTTTGGAACTGCCGGGGACGGAAAGATCTTCTACTGGGATGATATTACATTCTTACCGGTGAATGTTGCCGGAATCGCCCTTCCGCTTGACTTCGAATCAACTACATTGGTTTATACATTTACTAATTTTGACGGAGGCGATGCGACTGTTATCAATAATCCGCAATCATCAGGTATTAATACCAGTAGTAAAGTTGGCAGGATGATAAAGAATGCTGGCCAGGTATGGGGAGGCAGCTGGATTGGCCTCGCTAGCCCAATTGATTTTTCTACGCTAAGGACTTTTAAAATGAAAGTTTTTTCACCAAGGGTAGGGGCTAAAGTACTTTTGAAAGTTGAAAACCAAACTAATGGTGGAATTAGTTATGAAAAAGAAGTACTTACTACTACAGCTAATGCATGGGAAGAACTTACATTCGATTTCAGTGCCATCAATACTGCAAATTCCTATCAGAAGATCGTTTTGATCTTTGAATTGGGAACAATGGGCGATGGCTCACCCAATTTCACATTCCTGTTTGATGACATAAAACTTAACTAATTGCAAAAAGTAATAATTATGATAACTTATATAAAATCAATCGCTTTTATTTTTCTTGCGGTACTGATTGGTTTCAGTAGTTGTAAAAAAGATAAGTACTCATTCGGGGATATAAAGACCCCTACGGATCTTACCCTGACAACTGTCATTGCAGGTGTAGATGCTGCTAACCCCAATGGAAATGGGACAG
The DNA here is from genome assembly GCA_016719165.1 of Chitinophagaceae bacterium. GTDB lineage: Bacteria > Bacteroidota > Bacteroidia > Chitinophagales > Chitinophagaceae > JJ008. The sequence continues at coordinate 9,900 of JADKAJ010000006.1, forward strand.
GTATTGTAACTATCACCACAACAGCTACGAATGCCCTAACTTATAATATTGATTTTGGGGATGGAATAACCAGGGTGGTGCCATCAGGGGTAGTTAATTACAAGTACACGAACCCAGGTACTTATTCTTACACTATTACTGTTAATGCAGTTGGAACTGGCGGATCGCTTTCTACGATCAGTAAAAGAATAACAGTGTTTGTAGCATTTGAAATTCCTACTGGTATTCTGCAATCTCTAACAAATGGATCTTCAAAAGTATGGGTAACAGATAACGATGCTCCCGGGCATTTCGGTGTTGGTCCTGCTACAGAGTTTTCTCCCATATGGTATGCCGCGGGTCCTAATACAAGAGAACCTTGTGCCTATGATGATGAGATCACTTTTTCCAAAGATGTCAATAACAGGGTATCCATGACAATAGACAATAAAGGTCAATCTTTTTCAATCGGCGCCTCTACTGCTTTCTATGGCTTTAGTGGTGGTGACGGATGTTATGCTATAAATACCGGTGGTACAAGGCCACTTGCATTTATGGATGCAACATCTGGCTCTACCAGTGCAGTTTCAACAATGATTCAATTTATGGTACCCGGTAACGGAATTATAAATTTTGGTACAGGAGGAACAACGTATGAGATATTATCTATTACAGATAATAGTATTCATTTGAGGAATATCGGTATTGATGGTAATTCCTGGTATCAGAAATTAAAACGTAAACCATAATACAATGAAATATTTGTCATTGTTTATATTTTCAGTTGCTGTAATTGTAGCCTCATGTGGAAAGGGTGACTCTCCCGGTAATAATAATGTAGCACCCACTAATCTTACTGTTAATGCAATTGTAAGTACTGATAATAGTGGCAATGTTTCCTTTACTGCTGCAGCAACCAATGCTGTTACATATGACTACGATTATGGTAATGGTGTTTTTCAAACGGTGGCATCCGGGATAGTTACATACCGTTATCCGGCTTCAGGCACCTACACAGTAAATGTTATTGCAAAAAGTGCTTCCGGGCAAACAATATCAAAATCAATCCAGGTTACTGTAACAGTAGCGTTATCATTATTATGGTCTGACGAGTTTGATACACCGGGCTCTCCTGATCCGGCCAGGTGGGGTTATGATCTTGGTGCTGGTGGATGGGGCAATGCAGAGTTACAATACTATACTAACAGAACAGATAATGCAATTATTTCAAATGGCACATTGAAAATTATAGCTAAAGCAGAAAATTTCAGCGGAAGTGCCTACACATCAGCCAGGCTATTGTCCAAGGATAAGTTTTCATTTAAATATGGAAAAGTTGAAGCAAGGGCAAAACTTCCTGCAGGTATTGGTACCTGGCCTGCCATATGGATGTTAGGGAATAATATAAACACTGTTGGATGGCCAGCCTGTGGCGAAATAGATATTATGGAGCATAAAGGAAGCCAATTGAATAAAATATACGGCACTGTCCATCATCCCGGCCACTCAGGCGGAAATGCAGACGGAGGTACAGTTACTATTCCAAATGTGACAACAGAATTTCATAAGTATGCAGTTGAATGGTCAGCTACAACTATTAAATTCTCTGTGGATGACGTGGTGTTTTATACGTTCGCTAATGTTAGTACGCTGCCTTTTAATCAAAATTTTTTTATAATCCTGAATGTTGCCATGGGTGGTACTTTCGGAGGACCAGTTGATCCCGGCTTTACCAGTGCAGCAATGGAAATTGATTATATACGGGTGTATCAATAAGATATAAGAAGTAAAATTAAAAGCGTTTTTATTTAAACAGTTACTTTCGATTTACAAATGGATCCGGCAGGTAACAGATATGATTTTATACAGAATTTCTTACTCTTTATCGCAAGCAGTTTTAAGCATAAGCAGTCGTTAGTAAGTGGATCGTATTTACTTTTTTAAGTTAATACCTCCACTTTTTATACAAATTATTTTAATCTGGGTTTTTCTATCCGGAAACTATCTAAAAATCAATTATGAAAATCAGGAGAATAAGTACAATCTACATAGTTACTATGCTTTGCTTCATGTTTATACAGAAAACAGGTATCAGCCAGGAATTATTTACCAAACTCGTATGGTCGGATGAATTTGAATACAAGGGCCTGCCCGATAGTTCAAAATGGGATTTTGACAAAGGAACCGGTTGTCCGGATATTTGTGGCTGGGGAAATAATGAATTACAATTTTATACATGGAACAGAGCCGAGAATGCAAGAGTAGAGAACGGGAAACTAATTATTGAAACTAGGAAAGAAAATTTTTCCGGTGCATCCTATACATCAGCCAGGTTAGTCACAAAAAATAAAGGGGATTGGAAATATGGTCGTTTTGAGATAAGGGCTAAACTCCCGGCCGGAAAAGGCTTGTGGCCTGCTATCTGGATGTTGCCAACCAATTGGGTTTATGGCGGATGGCCAAAGAGTGGTGAAATCGACATCATGGAAAACGTGGGCTATTTGCCCGACTCACTGTTCGGGGCTGTGCATACGGAAGTATATAATGGTATGTTGGGAACACAAAAAGTTAACAGCACAATGCGAAAAGATTTTAGTGATTCTTTTCATGTGTATGCTATTGAATGGACAGCAGCGCAAATCTCTTTTTTTGTTGATGGTGAAAAGTATCATACGTTTAAAAATGAGCATAGCGGAAGTGCCGCCTGGCCTTTTGACCAGCAATTTTATTTATTACTCAATATTGCTGTAGGAGGTAACTGGGGTGGAAAGTATGGGGTTGATGATCGGATTTTCCCGCAGCAATTGGTTATTGATTATGTAAGGGTTTATGAATAATTGTACCGGTGTTAAATTTTACTTATATGAATTATCTGAAAGGCCTCCTGCGTTTTCAAGTTATTGTAACACTTTGTTCTGTAATGTTGGTACGGTGTAGTTCAGGGCCAACAGTATCGCCTGTTGATGAAAAGGGAAATACCCAAACCATTTTTTTTGATGATTTTTCAGGCCCTGTACTAGATAGTTCGAAGTGGAATACAGAGGTAACTGGTATGCATGTCAATAATGAATTGCAGGCATATATTGACTCCACTAATGTGATACGATTGGTAACTGGCGCTGAGGCTGAGGGTGCGGAGAATGGGGCATTGGTTTTACAGCCTTATTATTCGCCTGGCTATATTACTAAGGATAGTCAAAAATTTGATTTTATCTCAGGCAGAATTAATACCAGGAGTAAAGTAGAATTTACATACGGTTCTGCATCGGCCCGGATAAAGCTAACGGAAGGATCTGGTCTCTGGCCTGCCTGGTGGATACTTGGTACCGGCAATTGGCCGGAAACAGGAGAAATAGACGTGATGGAGTATGTCGGGGAAAAAGACTGGGCTAGTTCTGCCGTCCATGGAAAAGGGTATAGTGGTGATGCTGGTTTGGTTGACAGGTTATACTTTCCGTCCGGTAATGATGTTACAAACTGGCATATATATGCAGTGGACTGGACACCAGACAGTCTTATTTTTAAATATGACGGAGTTCCAATGTTTAGAGTAACAAAACCTATGACTCAATTTTTTGGAGAATGGGCTTTTGATAATCCCAAGTATCTCATTTTAAACTTTGCTGTCGGCGGTGTTTATCCATTTAAAATTAATGGCATCAAAGAGCCATACTACGGATTACCGGCTTCAACTTTTGAGCAAATAAAAAATGGTAAAAGTAAAATGCTGGTTGACTGGGTTAGGGTAATGAAAGTCCAATAACTCCCTTTAACTTAAATCACCTTTCAATAAAGTATTAACTTTCTCATACCTCCTGAATACTAACCCCATATTTTTCAGCAATACTATTGCAAGCAGCATAATTGCTGTCAGTATCAACAGGATTATTTCCTGCTTCAACAACCTGAGCCAGTAAACTTCGATCAGAACAAAGCCATGAATGAAGCAGATGAGCTTGGAAGCAAATGCATGACTGAAACCTTGGTTTGTCAGCAGATGGTGAATATGTGTTTTGTCTGCTACAAATGGTGAATTGCCTTTCCAGATACGAACCATAAATACACGAAGGGTGTCAAAAACGGGGATAAGTACAATGCCAAGTACAAATACAGGGGCATGCGGTAATACTGGGTTACCGGTTAAGGAACTCACTTGCATTAACCTTATACATAGGACAGCTATTACAAATCCTAATACTAAGGAGCCGGTATCACCCATAAATATCCTGGCAGGATTGAAATTGAAATAAAGAAATGCAAGTATGCCTCCCGCAAGGGCAAAAGCTATCAGGGCAGTATTAGCATCGCCACTCATGGTAAGAAACATACCGAGAGTTACCAGGCTCATAAAACCTAATCCACCTGCAAGACCATCAATACCGTCAATTAAATTAAAAGCATTGGTGATACCCACGATAGCCAGGATAGTAAAAGTGTACTGTGCAGTTAATGGCAGTTCTTCAATGCCAAATAAACCTTCAAAAGAAGTTATTCTTATACCTGATAGAGCTATTAATGCTGCAAGTCCCAGTTGTATGACAAATTTATATTTTGCTGAAAGATCTTTAAGGTCATCCATAATACCCAAACCAAACAGTACCACCACTGAAAAGAAAAAGCTGACCTGTGCCAATTGATTGCTAAAGGGAAACCATAATATCAATGCAGTCATCATGCCGCCAACTATGGCAACACCGCCCATGGTGGGTATGGGTAGGGCATGCACTTTACGGGCATTGGGAACATCGTATAAACGGTATTTTTTAATCAGGCTTATGATTGGAGGTATGGCGATAAGTGTTATCACGAACGCAGTTATAAAACAAAGCAGGGCAAATTTATAGCCGGAAAAATACAGATCGAGCTGTAAAAGGGGAATGTGGTTTTTCATTAGTGATGGCTTTTTACTGGTAGTGGATTTACGATTCAAATTAAGCAGCATTTTTAATTTTTGCAACTGGAAAAATATTGTGCAGGTCAAAAAAATATTTTTCCGCTTTAGGAACTGCGGATATTAACTCTTATACAGGGATATTTGCTAGTTTCTAATCGTAATTTTCACATAAAATAATTGCAGTTTGAACTCTGCCTGATCATTTAAGGCTTCTTTTTGTTTAACAGGAAGGGTTTAGTGGTATTGATAAGTTATAGTCGAAGGGTTTGTTATCCTTTCTGCTTTCCTTTTGCGGGTAGTTGTTTTCGAAATGAATGAATAGATTTTTTTCAACGAAAAACAGATTTTGAGAGCAAGGAATGCTAAACGACATGTATAATAACATTTAAGCAGATCGTCAATAATCAATAGCTTCAGCGGTCCTGTGATTTGTTATTTTTGCTGTAAACAATATTATTATTTCCACTTCTTCACATATATTATCAAATCCAATTGAGTACCTGAAGGGGGTTGGCCCCCAGCGGGCCGACTTACTTAAAAAGGAGTTGAATATATTTACTTTCGGTGACCTATTAGACCATTACCCTTATCGTCATATTGACAGGACGAAAATCAATCTCATCAGCGAAATAACACCTCAGTCGGAATTTATTCAGGTTGCCGGGGTATTGGTAAATTTTGATGTTGTTGGCCAAAAAGCCGGCCGCCGGATAGTTGCGGAACTAAAAGATAAAACCGGATTTTTAGAGCTTATCTGGTTCCAGGGATTAAGCTGGGTGGCCAAATTATTAGAGGCCGGGCAGTCATACCTTGTTTATGGAAGGGTTAGTTTTTACAATGGTAAACCGCAGATCGTTCATCCTGAATTGGAGATATTATCTCCGGAACAGCAATTGGCTAAAAATTATCTTGAGCCGGTTTATTCAACTACTGAAAAATTAAAAGCAAGAGGATTGGGGGGCAGACAAATCGGAAAGCTTACACAATTACTGATGGGGATGATACGGGAAAAAGATATAGAAGAAAATCTTCCTTCTTCTGTTTTAAAACAATTGCAATTAGTAAACCGGTTCAGTGCGTATAAGCAAATACATTTTCCACAAACAAATACAGAGTATGAGAACGCTGTAAAACGATTGAAGTTTGAAGAATTATTTATTGCCCAAATGCGGATGAACCTGTTGCGAAGCCAGCGGCACCGTTTTTCAAAGGGGGTTATTTTTGAAAAGGTGGGGGAATATTTTAATGATTTGTATAGGAATCATCTCCCATTTGAGTTGACAGGGGCGCAAAAAAGGGTATTAAAAGAAATTCGGGCAGATACAGCAAAAGGTAAGCAAATGAACCGGCTGCTACAGGGTGATGTGGGCAGTGGTAAAACTATAGTGGCAGTGCTTACCATGTTACTGGCGGTTGATAACGGCTACCAGGCTTGCCTGATGGCACCTACTGAAATTTTGGCACAACAGCATTTCCAGACAATCGGTTTATTACTGGAAAAAATTGGCGTCACCGTTAAATTATTGACGGGTTCTACAAAATCAGCAGGCAGGAAAAAAACATTACAGGATTTATCAGAGGGTTATTTACAAATCCTGATTGGAACCCATGCCGTAATTGAAGATGTGGTACAGTTTAAAAAACTCGGTATTGTCATTATTGATGAACAACATCGTTTTGGCGTGGCACAGCGGGCCCGGTTTATGGCAAAAGGCAGAAGTGCCGCCTCATGTATTGGTAATGACGGCAACCCCAATACCCAGAACATTGGCGATGACAGCCTATGGAGACCTGGATTATAGTGTGATAGATGAATTACCTCCCGGCCGGCAACCCATTAATACTGTTCACCGTTATGAGTCTCACCGCAGTAAAGTGATGGATTTTATCCGGAGTGAGATAGAAAAAGGTAGGCAGGTATATATCATTTTCCCTTTAATTGAAGAAAGTTCAAAAATGGACTATGAAAACCTGATGAAGGGCTATGAAAACGTAAAAGCCTATTTCCCGGAACCAAAATACTGGATAAGCATGGTGCATGGCAAACAACCTGCTGAGCAGAAAGAACTAAATATGAAAAGATTTGTTGAAGGAGATACCCAGATTATGGTTTCCACCACTGTTATTGAAGTAGGGGTGAATGTGCCTAATGCCTCAGTGATGGTGATTGAAAGTGCTGAAAAGTTCGGCTTATCCCAGCTTCACCAGTTGAGAGGAAGGGTAGGCCGGGGGGCAGAAAAAAGTTATTGTATTTTATTGACAGGTTCCAAACTGGGTAATGATGCCCGTGAGCGCATCAGGATAATGACATCAACGAACAATGGATTTGAAATAGCTGAAAAAGACCTTGAGTTGAGGGGACCGGGAGAAATAGATGGAACAAGACAAAGCGGTGCTTTAAACTTCAGGCTGGCGAGTATAGTCCAAGACAGGTCTATTTTGGAAATTGCTAAAAATATAGCGCTGGAATTATTAGAAAATGACCCGGACCTGGTTTCGGCAGAAAATTTGCAGCTAAAGAAGTTCCTTCATTACAAGAAAGGACCAGTGCAGTGGAGTAAGATATCTTAAAACATGTAAAAGGCTGTCAGGCCCGGATTTTACGGGTAGAGGAAAATATTACTATGACAAGACAATTGTTAACAGAAGTTTTCAACCCTTTTCCGGGAAAAATTGGTTATTTTAATGAAAATAATTTGACCCTGAAATATCTTTTTATACTCGCCGTATTTTTATTTCCTGCCCTTACTGTTCCAGCGCAGGGAAATATTGAATTTATTGAGAATAAAGGCCAATGGGATAGCCGTGTGCAATATAAAGGGGATGTAAGTAATGGAGTTTTTTTTATCCGCAATGGTGGCTTTACCGTGGTGCAACATAATCCGGCTGATGTAGCCAGGATGTCTCAATTTAAACATGGACTTAATGGAAGCGGCAAGCCACTGGCCGCAAATGAAAGTTTGGTTATCCGCTCTCATGCATGGAATGTAGATTTTATAGGCGCATCGAAGAACTTGAAGCTCATTCCTGAAAAACCCATTCCTACTTATAATAATTATTTTATTGGCAATGAGCCTTCCAAATGGGCATCTGAATGCCGCATTTACCAGGGAATAACTATACAAGATGTTTACCCGAATGTAGATGTCCGATACTATACTGACCGTGGTACTCTTAAATATGATATCCTGGTGAAGCCCGGTGGAGATGTTTCTAAAATTGCCCTGAAGTATGAGGGGGTGGATAAATTGCAGGTAAAAAATAAAGAACTGGTTATTTCCACTTCATTAGCGGATTTTAAAGAGTCTGCTCCATATACATTTCAAGCGGGTATAACCGGACGAAAAGAAATATCCTGTAAGTATGTGGTAAAAGATAATGTGATGAGATTTGATGTGAAGGACTATGATCCCACCACAACTCTCGTAATTGATCCCCAAATCATTTTCTGTTCCTTTTCAGGTAGTTCCTCTGATAACTGGGGCTTTACTGCTACTTATGGCCCGGATGAAAGCATGTTTGGCGGCGGGATTGTTTTTGACGGTGGCGGTGGATTCCCCACATCTCCCGGAGCATATCAAACCAATTACCAGGGTGGTCCTTTTGATATTGGAATAATCAAATTAACTCCCGACGGATCAAACCGTGTCTATGCAACTTATATCGGTGGTTCAGGCGAAGATCAACCACATAGTTTGTTTGTTGACCCCCAGGGAAATCTTGTTCTGGCTGGAAGAACAAATTCAGGGAATTACCCGGTGTTGAATAATGGTGCATTAGCAGGCAGTGGTTATGATATTGTGGTTACTAAACTTAACGCTGCCGGTTCAGCCTTAATAGGATCAAGAAAAATTGGCGGTACTGGCAATGATGGTGTAAATATTACTTCTAACAGGGGTAGTGCCACTTCACTACAAAGAAATTATGGCGATGATGGCCGCAGTGAAGTTATCCTGGACGGTAGTGGAAATATATATGTCGCTTCCAGCACTCAGTCCAATAATTTTCCTGGTACAGCCGGTTTCTTTCAACCAACATTTGGTGGGGGAACACAGGATGGAATTGTTTTAAAACTATCCCCGGATCTAAATACATTACTTTTTGCCAGCTATATTGGAGGTTCTGCTAACGATGCAGCTTATGTATTATCACTTCATCCCACAACGGGAAATATCTATGTTGCAGGTGGAACAGAGAGTGGAAATTTATTACCCAATTCACAAACAGGTACAATAGGTCCTTCCATTCGTGGCCCTATTGATGGGTTTCTTGCTATTATTAATAATTCAGGTACTAATGTTATTCGTTCGGCTTATATCGGTACTGATGGAATAGACCAGGTATTTGGTGTGCAGTTTGACGCCAATGGGTTTCCTTATATAATGGGGCAAACCACTGGTACCTGGGAAATACTTCCGGTAGCCAATCCTCCTTATAATAATCCGGGTGGCAAACAATTTATTGCTAAGCTTCAACCTGATCTTTCAGCATATGTATATTCAACAGCCTTTGGCTCTGGTGGATTGACGCCTAATATATCGCCAATTGCTTTTTTAGTTGATCGTTGCGAGAATGTGTATATATCCGGTTGGGGAGGTTTTTTTGGTACTGATAACGGCTATAATAGTGCCGGGACAAACGGGTTGCCTGTTACCCCGAATGCTTTTAAATCAGTTACAGATGGTAAGGATCTTTACTTCTTTGTTTTGGAAAGGAATGGGGTTTCTCAACTATTTGGCAGTTTCTTCGGTGAAAATAATCGGCCGGGAGAAGGATGCGACCATGTCGATGGGGGTACAAGTCGGTTTGACCGGAATGGGAAAATATACCAGGCAATTTGTGGAAATTGTAAGAATTTAAGTGCGCCACCAAGACCACTCTATCCCGTAACAGCCGGCGCCTGGTCTACTGTAAATAACGCAAACACAGGTGGGGAATGTAACCTGACCATGCTAAAAATAGACATGGATCTATCAGGGGTACGAGCCGGGCTACAATCAAGTATTAATGGAGTTCCCAGGGATACGGCAGGTTGTGTGCCTTTAACAGTTGATTTTACTGATACAATTGCTAATGCGCAAAGCTATGAATGGAATTTTGGAGATGGTTCGCCGGTTGTCACCACTGCTATACCTTCCACATCGCATACTTACAATACTGTAGGCACATTTACTGTAATGCTTATTGCAATTGACCCGACAACATGTAATATAAGAGATACATCTTATGTACGGATAAGAGTAGGAAACCTTGAAGCAACTCTCGGATTTAACCCGGTAAAATTACCACCCTGTGCATCCTTTAATTACCGGTTTGATAATTTATCTGTAGCACCGCCAGCAAGACCATTCGGGCCTCAATCCTTTATATGGGATTTTGGAGATGGTTCTCCAAGGGTTACAGCAGGGCCTGCTTCCGTACTCCATACCTATGCGGCACCCGGAACTTATAATGTAAAATTGATCCTGCAGGATACTGGATATTGTAATGCTCCTGATTCTTTGGTCATCCCGTTAAATGTTGCAGATAATGTAAAGGCTCAGTTTATTGTACCACCTACAGGTTGTATACCCTTTGATGCTGTTTTCGAGAATACTTCGTTGGCAGGTCAGACTTTCTTCTGGGATTTTGGTGATGGCAATACATCATCTGTTGCAAGCCCCACGCATACATATGCTATACCCGGTACCTATAATATTGTTTTAATTGCATCTAACCCGAACACCTGTAACTTATCCGATACAGCGAGGTTTACCATACAGGTATTGGATGCTCCAACACCTGATTTTAGTTTTTCGCCCGTTTCACCAGCGCCAAACACACCAACAACTTTCAATAATCTTTCATCATTGGATGCAGTTAGATTTAAGTGGGATTTTGGTGACGGGGATACATTGCTTACAACTTCAAGGGCACCTGTTTTGCACCAGTATAATGCCACCGGAACATTCAATGCCTGCTTAACGGCGTATAATGCCATCGGCTGTTCAAGGACTATTTGCAGGGAAGTGCAGGCAACAATTATACCGTTGGTAGATGTTCCAAATGCATTTACTCCACAAAGCGGCGATATTAATAGTGTGGTATTTGTCCGTGGCTTTGGTATCGCTAAAATGCAGTTTACTATCTGGAATCGCTGGGGGCAAAAGGTATTTGAGACCAATGACCAAAATATCGGATGGGACGGAAAAGTTAAAGGAGTGATTCAACCGATGGATGTGTATGCTTATACATTGACAGTTGAATTCTTTGATGGAGTTAAAACAACTAAAAAGGGTGATATAACGTTAATCAGGTAGGAAGATTTGAAAATGTGCTAATTTGATTATCCGGAAATGAATAATATTAGAAATATAATTTTGCTGGCTGTTTGTGGTTTGGGCCTTAATGCTCACTCACAGGATCTTCATTTTTCACAATTCATGAATTCTCCTTTGCTAACCAATCCAGCCAATACAGGATTTATACCTGATGGCGATTACAGACTTGGCGTAAATTACCGTAATCAATGGGCCTCTATTACTGCCTTTCCTTATAAAACAATGAGTGCATTTGGTGATGTTCAGTTAATGCAGAACAGTGAGAATACCGGCTGGCTGGGCCTTGGTGGTGTGATCCTGCGTGATGTAGCAGGTTCCAGTGTCCTTACTTCCACAAAAGTGTATGGCTCTGTTGCCTACCACCAGATGATCAATGCCGGAAGCCTGGTCAGCCTTGGGTTTAATGCAGGATGGGCCAATAAGAATATCAACACATCGAATCTTAGTTTTCCCAGCCAGTGGAACGGCCAGTTTTTTGATGCTCACCAGACCACGGCAGCTCCCAAACTGGATTATAACAATATCAATTACATCGATATGCAGGTGGGTATGAACTATGCTTATTTTCCAAATACCAGTACCTATCTGAATGCGGGCTTCTCTGCCATGCATATCAATCAACCAAGAGAATCATTTTTTAATGAACAGCCAGGAATCGATAATCGAATACCTGTTCGTTATACGGGGTTTATTAATGGCAGTTTCAAGTTAAATGACATGGTCATCGTTAATCCCAATGCGTATTTTTCTTTACAGGCAAAATCCTACGAAATAGTAGGTGGATTAAATGCGCATTATAATTTATCAGGAGACGGCGACAAAATACTGATGGCAGGTGCTTATTATCGTTATAAAGATGCCGTTATCCCGATGGTAGGACTGGGTATAAAAGATATCACTTTTACCTTTACGTATGACGCAACCACTTCTTCTTTAAAGAATTTCAACAATACCCGCGGGGCATTCGAATTTTCGCTGATTAAGCAAGGTTCAAGAGACGCCTACCGCGGAAATAAACGGGAATCAATGTGTCCGTCATTTAAGTATTAATTTGCTGCTTTTCAGAATTTCCCTGTTTATTCCGATTTTTACAATTTTATGGATCATAAATTATTAAGTGATCATCTGCAAGCCAGAAATTGACTGTGTAATATTTTTTAGGTGATGAGAAAGCAAATTGAATTTACAGGTTCGCCGAAAGAAAACCTCAGGGCAATGAGGATTTTGACAGCAGCACTGTCAACAGGAGTAATTTTTTTTGCACTGATAGCAGTAGTAATTAATCAACTTAATGGGCCTGTTCAGGGTCAGGCAGGATCAAATTACGAAACCCTATTTCTGTGGATAGTTGTGGTGGTTGCGTCCATCTGCATAATTGTTGCAAAATACCTGTATACGAGGAAGGTGTCGGAAATAAAGAACACCGGAAAATCCTTAAGTGATAAATTAAACCAATATCGTTCGGCATTAATCTTGTACCAGGCTTTGTGTGAAGCAGCAGCATTGTTGTCTGTAGTTGTTTTTTTTCTAACCGGGATTTTTACCCTGCTGATCATTACAGCAATACTATTGACATTGATGTTATCAAAAGTACCCATCACCAAAAAAGTAGTTAATGAGCTTGCGCTTGATTGGAAAGAACAACAGGAACTTGAATAATTATCATTAAAATAACCGTAATATGAAACGTACATTCTTACTATTGGCCTTTATTGCTTCTGCAGCAGTATCGTTTGCGCAAAATGAAGAGGAAGAAACGAAGCCGGGTTTTAAAGAGAATCTTTTTACCGGTGGAAGCATTTCATTGTCGTTTTTCAATAACACATTCCTGATCGGCGGAAGCCCCGTGTTTGGTTATAGCCTCAGCAATTGGGCTGATGCTGGTATTGTGGTGAATTACAACTACACCTCATACCGGGATTACAATTACGGTTTTAATGATAAGTTACGACAGACAGTATATGGAGGTGGTGCATTTGTGAAACTGTATCCCCTGCGGTTTTTGTTTGCACAGGCCCAGTTTGAACATAATTTTATCAGGCAGAAATTTATTCCGAACAGCGGTGCTACGCAAACTTACAGCACTTCCGGCAATAGTATGCTGGTTGGTGGTGGTTACACCACAGGCCGTCAGGGAAAAGGCGGTCAGCCTTTTTATTACCTCGCTGTATTATTTGATGTGTCTGGAAATGATAATTCCCCCTATACCGATGCATATGGAAGAACCATACCTATAATCAGGGGTGGCATACAAGTGCCATTATTCCAGGGTGATCAATGGAGACGGTAATTCTGATTATAAATAACGGGTAAGTTCAGAGGGGTCATCAATTATGGTGATCCTTTTTATTGCCTCTTCATACAGGAATTGCTCTGCTTTCATTATTTCAATATGTTTAATCAGGTGGTTATAGAATCCGCCTGAATTCAAAATATAAATTTCTTTATCATGGATTGTAAGCTGGTTCCACGTTACTATTTCAAATAGCTCATCCAATGTGCCAAAACCACCGGGAAGGATCAATGCTGCATCGCAAAGACTGTAAAGCTTTTTTTTTCTTTCATGCATATCATCACAGATAATTAACTCTGTGATACCCCGGTGCTGAACTTCCCATTCCAATAATAATTTGGGAATAATACCAGTAACTTTTCCGCCATGCTGCATCACATTATCGGCAATGTTGCCCATAATACCTGCACTGCCACCACCATAAATAAGCCGGATATTGTTTTCAGCCATTAGTTTCCCCAGTTGAGATGCATGTTGCCCAAATACCGGATTAGTTCCATTTTTGGAACCGCAGAAAACTGCAAGAGATTGAATCGCCATACATAGTATATTGCAGCAAAGGGATAACTTTTTTGCTTATCTTCAAAATTCATTATTCGTATTTTGTATTGATAACTATTGATTAACAGAAACCAGATTGTATGTCACCCATTGTACTTTTCTCATTTGTTATCGGCTATTTTGTTTTGTTACTGGGAGTAGCATGGTACACATCCCGCAATTCTGATAATGAATCTTTTTTTATCGGTAACCGTAACAGCAACTGGATGCTGGTGGCATTTGGTATGATCGGCACTTCTTTGTCCGGTGTTACTTTTGTGAGTGTACCTGGTGGTGTTGGAGCAGGTAATTTTTACTATTACCAGGTTGTGCTGGGTTATCTGTTAGGCTATATGGTTATAGCGTTTGTGTTAATCCCCCTTTATTACCGGATGAACCTGACGAGTATCTATACCTATCTCGAAAGACGATTAGGTATTAATGCGCATAAGGCAGGAGCTTTTTTCTTTATTTTATCCCGTACAGTCGGAGCTACCGCAAGATTGTACCTGGTAATAAGTGTATTGCAGATTTTTATTTTTAACAGACTGGGCATTCCTTTTGAAGCAACAGCCCTCGTTATCCTGTTATTGATTCTATTGTACACTTTTGAAGGAGGAGTAAAGACAATAATTTATACGGATACCCTTCAAACGACAGGAATGCTGGTTGGACTGGTTGCCTGCATCATAGTAATAATTAAAGCCCTGGGAACTGATTTTGGGGGGGCAATGTCAATGATGGCAGATAAAGGATATACACAAATCTTTAACTGGGATGTAAAAGCCGGGTCTTATGTCTGGAAACATATAGTCGGGGGTATGTTTATAGCTATTGCTATGACAGGACTAGACCAGGAAATGATGCAAAAAAATATCAGTGTGAAAACACTGAAAGATTCTCAGAAAAATATAATGACCTTTACCGCAGTATTAATGGTAGTGAATTTTCTTTTCCTTGTTCTTGGTGGTGTACTTTACCTCTATGCCGGTACCAAAGGAATTAATGTTCCACCAGATGATCTGTTTCCAACAATTGCATTGAGTGATACTTTCAGCGGAGTGATAGGTATAATTTTTATCATTGCATTGATCTCGGCATTATTCCCAAGTGTTGATGGTGCCATTACTTCTCTTACATCCTGTTTCTGCATTGATATTCTCGGCATCAATAAAATGGCAGGAACCGAAAAGGAAAAAAAGAGAACAAGGTTAAAGGTGCATTTTAGTTTTGCACTGGTATTTTTTATCATGGTATTAGTATTCAAGTGGATTAATGATAAGCTTATCATCGACTTTATATTAAAATTTGCCGGTATTACTTACGGGCCATTACTCGGGCTGTTTGCTTTCGGCATATTAACTAAACGGGAGTTAAATAATAAGCTCATCTGGACAGTTTGTATTGTTGCACCTTTACTGGCACTTTCTGTAGACATGCTTAGTAACCCGGCCTGGTACGATGCGAAATTGCACCTATCACTCGGATTGCAGGATCTTTCCAATAAAATATTTAATGGGTATAAAATTGGGAATGAGCTGATCCTCATAAATGGCATCTTCACGTTCTTAGGTCTATGGTTTATTTCCAAAAAACCATCGCTGTCAAAACTAAAGTTGCAAGCTGTATAAGTTTATCTTTGCAGGAAATTTCAAAGATTGGAGCTTATCAATCCATTAGTTGAGAAATACGCAGAAAAATATTCTTCCGCTGAAGATATTTTGCTGAAAGAGGTGAATGAGTTTACACTGCAAAATCATTCCGAGTCCATCATGCTGAGCGGGCACTTGCAGGGTAAAGTGCTGGAGATGATCAGTAGTATGATCAGGCCCGGGAGAATTCTTGAGATTGGTACTTTTACAGGGTATAGTGCTTTGTGCCTGGCCAAGGGACTAACTGAGGATGGTCTTTTACATACCATTGAGCTCAGGGAAAAAGATGCAGCCCGGGCAAGGGATTTTTTTGACCGGTCTGCTCATGCTGGCCAGATAATATCTCATACGGGTTCAGCGTTAGATATCATTCCCCGGTTGGAAGAAACCTGGGACTTGGTGTTTATAGATGCTGATAAGCCGGCTTATATTGAATATTTTAACCTTGTTTTTCCCCGGTTGCGGAAAAACGGGTTTATTTTAGCAGATAATATCTTTTTTCATGGCCAGGTACTGGAGGAGAATGTTAAGGGTAAAAGTGCAAAAGGTATGAAGGCCTTTAATGAATTTATAAAAGGAAGAACGGATATAGAAAAAGTGATATTAACTATCCGTGATGGTCTATTCCTGATACGGAAACTGTAATAACGAACTATCCCATGCAAAACGTAAGAATAATTCTGATATTCTTTTTATCGATTACTGCTTTTACTGCTGCTGCACAGAACTCAGAAGTAGTGAAGAACTATATCAATATTTATAAGAGCTTGGCCATGGCAGAAATGCAACGAACCGGGGTGCCGGCATCAATAAAACTGGCGCAGGGTATTCATGAAACGATGGCAGGTACGAGCAAGCTTGTGTTGAAATCAAATAATCATTTTGGGATCAAATGTAAATCTAACTGGACCGGGGAATCAGTTAGTCATGATGATGATGCAAGAGGGGAGTGTTTCAGGAAATATTCTTCTCCGGAAGATTCATACCGTGATCATTCCAATTTTTTAAAAAACAGCCAGCGCTACGCCTCACTTTTTATCCTGGATCCAACAGATTACACCGGCTGGGCCAATGGTTTAAAGAATGCTGGCTACGCTACAAATCCAAAGTATCCGCAGGTATTGATAAAATTGATTGAAGATTATAACCTTCAGGAATATACCCTGATCGCACTAGGGCAACAGCAGGCAAAGCCGGACGAAATGGCTTCGATACCTGAAATGAATAAAGAAATTACCATTCCTTCAACTCCTTCCGCGGCTATAACGGTTGCAGGGGAAAATCAATCTGTAAAAAAATCGGAATACCCGAAAGGGGAGTTCAGGATAAATGATACCCGGGTGGTATACATTCAACAAGGAACGTCTTTTCTTTCTATCGCTCAGCAATACAATGTACCGCTGGCGAGGCTATTTGAATTCAATGAGATTTCCCAGTCAGAGGCTTCGGAAAAAGATCAGTTGATCTATTTACAACGAAAACGTAAAACAGGAAGTGAAGAATTTTATATAGTTCAACCGGAAGAGAACCTGCATGAGATTGCACAAAAACAGGGTATAAGATTGGAAAGCTTATTGGAATTAAATTGGTTAAAGAACAATGAGCTGCCGGCTCCGGGGGAGCAATTAAGTTTGAAAAAGAAATCGTCAGCAATGCCTAAATTGGCAATAAAGGAAAATTTTTCCCTGAATTCCGGCAGAAGAATACAGGCAACCAACTAAACGCTTAAATAATCAGTATGGCAATTATCCGGGTACATGATAAATCATTTGAGACGTATCTGCCAGCCGAAACTATACAACAAAGAATAAAAGAACTGGCTGGCATAATAAATAAAGATTATGCCGGGAAAAAGCCACTATTTATAGCCATATTGAATGGCTCCTTCATGTTTGCAGCTGATTTATTCAAACATCTTACTATTGAAGCAGAGATTTGTTTTATAAAACTGGCTTCCTATAAAGGCATGAAATCATCCGGTAATGTGGTTACTTCAATCGGCCTGGAAGATGACCTGTTCGGAAAAGAAGTTATAATTGTAGAAGACATTGTAGACACGGGAAAAACACTTCACAATTTCCTGCCCAAACTGTTACATCAACAGCCTAAGTCAATGAAAATTGCGACATTGCTGTATAAATCTGAGGCTATTGAATATCCCTTAGTACTGGATTATGTGGGATTTGATATCCCCAATAAGTTTGTTGTAGGGTATGGACTTGATTATGATGGTCTGGGGCGTAATTTGAAAGAGATTTACCAGCTGGTATGATTTCAGGAAATCTCTCCTGCTTTTTTTGTATTTTATCGACCAATGTATCCAATTGAAGGCGGCTTGTCATATATTAGTCTTTCTGATCTTTAGTTTCTCCTTATACGCACAACAGTATTATGTTCGCGGCGAGGTAAAGGATGAATCAGGGAATATTTTGCAAAATGTTACAATCAGGCAATATAAGACTGGTTATATTTTCAGAAGTGGTTCGGCGGGTACATTTGGCATTGTGGCAAATCATCAGGTAGATACATTCAGCTTCTCGCTGGTGGGGTATCGTACAGAGACTTTGGTAGTTGATGCTGAACATTATGTAAATGTCAAACTCAGGTTACTCCCGGCATCGGTTTCTAATTCCAGAAGAGATAAATTATCTTCCTTTACCAAAGACCTTGGAAAAGAGGAGCAAAAAAAATGGTTTACAGGTGATGAAACTTATGCAAGCTTACTGGAGAATCATTTTGTGAATGCCAAACGGTTTCCCAATACCGGTATGTCTTTAAATGTCGACAGAGCTTCATATAGTAATATCCGCAGATTCATTACACTCAACTCAATGGTTCCCCCTGATGCAGTGCGTATTGAGGAAATGCTCAATTATTTTAATCTAAATTATCATGAACCAGCTGCCAATGAACTTTTTCATTTAAAAACTACATTAAGCAGCTGCCCCTGGAATCAGGATAATCAATTATTTTATATTGATCTCTCATCCAGAAAACTGAACCTGGATACATTGCCACCAAGTCATCTTGTTTTTTTAATTGATGTATCGGGTTCCATGGATATGCCAAACCGGTTGCCTTTACTGCAATCAGCTTTTCGGTTATTGGTAAATAATCTTCGGGACAAAGACTCAGTTGCAATTGTGGTCTATGGTGGAGTTACGGGTGTCATGTTAAATACCACCAGTGGTGGTGAAAAGGAAATCATACTGAAAGCCATTGATGAATTGACACCTGGTGGCTCTACGCCGGGTGAATCGGGTATAAAGCTGGCGTATAGTGTGGCAAGGAATCATTTTATTAAAGGAGGAAACAACCGGGTAATTCTTGCCACGGATGGTGATTTTAATGTTGGCTTAAAAACGGAAACGGAACTGGATGAAATGATCACTGCTCAGCGGGAATCAGGTGTTTATCTAACCTGTTTGGGTGTGGGTATGGGCAACTATAAAGATTCAAAAATCCACCTGTTGGCAGAAAAAGGGAATGGCAATTTTGCTTATCTCGACAATTTTAAGGAGGCAGAGAAAGTATTACTGAAAGAATTTACACAGACACTTTATTCGGTAGCCGATGATGTATACATGAATGTAGAGTTCAATCCCGAATATGTGAAAGATTACCGCCTGGTGGGTTTTGATAATAAGGTCGGGGCTTTACGGGATTCTTTATCAATCATCGAAGGAGGAGAAATTGGCTCTGGTCATTCTATGATTGCGATGTTCGAGCTAGTGCCTACTGAAATTAATAAAGGTGCTATTAAGGATAATTTTACTACCGGCAAACTGACTGATATTAAATTACAATACCGCCATCCAAATGATACTACACATCATTATTTCAATTATACAAGCCGCTTTGATTTTATACCATTTGCAGAAATAGATAAGTGCTATCATTTTTCAGCATCAGTAGCTATGTTTGGTTCTTTGCTCCGCAGTTCTCCATTTGTTAAAAATATTGGCTGGAACGAGGTGGTAACACTGGCACAATCATCCTCCGGGAACAATGATCTCCTGCAAAAGGAGTTCATAACACTGGTTCAACAGGCGAAAACACTTTATTCAAAAGTGAAAAAGAAAAAAAGCGGAGGAGCAAACTGGTGATTTAAGAAAAAATTTCTTTTATTTTATCAAAGAAATTTTTGTCATTCTTATCTGGATGAGGCTTGAAGTTAGGGGAATGACTAAGTTTTTCCAGTGCAGCTTTTTCTTCAGCACTCAGATGCTGAGGTGTCCACACACTTACTTGTATAAGCTGATCACCCTTTTCGTAGGAGTTTACAGCAGGAAATCCTTTTCCTTTTAACCGGAATATCTTTCCGCTTTGTGTGCCGGGGGGTATTTTTATTTTGGCCCTGCCATCAATTGTGGGCACTTCTACCTGGGTGCCGAAGACGGCATCAGTAAATGAAAGATGCAGTTCGTAAGCAACATTCAATCCTTCACGATGTAATTCTTTATGCGGTTCTTCTTCTATAAGAATAATGAGATCACCCGGCATGCCTCCTCTTTCTCCGGCATTGCCTTTCCCATTTACATTCATCTGCATACCTTCCTGAACACCTGCTGGTATGTCAATACTCACTGTTTCCTCACCATATACACGGCCTTCACCTTTACAACTGGTACATTTTGCAGTAACCGTTGTTCCTTCCCCATTACAAGTGGGGCATGTCGTTACAGTTTGCATTTGTCCCAGAAACGTATTTTGCACCCGCCTTACCTGCCCACTACCACCACAAGTGCCACAGGTTTGCACACTACCTTTATCTTTGGCCCCGCTGCCACTGCAGGCAGAGCATATAACATGCTTTTTAACTTTGATATTCTTTGTAACGCCTTTGGCAATCTCTTCATATGTCAATTTTAATTTGACACGAAGGTTACTTCCTCTTACACCTCGACTTCTTTGTCCGCCGCGGCCTCCACGTTGGGCGCCACCAAAGAAATTTCCAAAAAGATCTTCACCGAAAATATCTCCGAACTGGCTGAAAATATCATCCATATTCATACCTGCGCCACCTCCACCAAAACCACCCCTGCCATTGCCGGCCACCCCTGCATGACCATAGCGGTCATATTGAGCTTTTTTATCAGTATCGCTTAATACCTCATATGCTTCTGCCGCTTCTTTAAATTTTTCTTCCGCCGCCTTATCTCCAGGGTTCCTGTCCGGGTGATATTGCATAGCAACCTTACGGTATGCTTTCTTAATTTCATCTGCAGATGCTGTTTTGCTTACTCCCAGTATTTCGTAATAATCTCTTTTTGACATTTGCCGTATTAACCAATTAATTAATAAACTGTTTCTCTACTTTCCTACGACCACTTTTGCATGGCGGATGATTTTATCATTGAGGTAATATCCTTTTACCACTTCGTCCACTACTTTACCTTTCATATCTGCTGCAGGAGCAGGTATTTCAGTAATAGCTTCGTGTAGGTCAGGATTAAATTCTTTATTCAGGGTTTCCATTGGTTTAGCACCCCTTGACTGCAAAGTGCTTCGAAGTTTATTAAATACTAATAATACACCTTCTTTGATCGCTTCAGAATTATTATTTGTTTCTAACTGTTTTTGAGCCCTGTCGCAATCATCCAATACATCTAACAAATCAGTTATCACTTCTTTTCCGGCAGTTTGTATCAGCTCGATTCTTTCTTTGGCATTTCGCCGTTTAAAATTATCAAACTCTGCTACTAATCTCAGGTATTTGTCCTTTGATTCTTCCAACTCAGTTCTGAGTTTCTCTAACTCAGATTCCTCTGATACCGGCTCATTTAAGTGCGTAGTGCCACTAAGATTTTCATCAGTGTTGATATCAAGTCCTGAATTATTGTCCGGGAGTGTGCTTTCCTGCTGCTTCATATCTTTTTCTGCCATTTTTGTACAAATTGTTTGCAAAGGTAAGGTTGTCAAGAATATTGCCAACCGTGGATTTGGGACAAAATGACCTGTAATTGAGGGTCAGGGAGTCTGAACGTCAGGGGTTTTGGAAGGTTTTTTTTCACCTTTTGTACCAGCTGCCTGATTCCCGGTCTTTTACTTCTTTCCTCTATCTTCGCCGCTTTATGAACAAAGTTTACCTGAAAAGAAAAATCTCTCCCCGGGTTGCCAATGGCCACCCCTGGATATTCAATAATGAAGTGGAGAAGATAGAGGGTGATGTACAGGGTGGGGATGTGGTAGAAGTGTTAGACCATGATAAAAAATTTATCGGGAAAGGGTATATTAATCCTAAATCACAAATACTGGTTAGGCTGCTGACCAGAACCAGAACAGATGAAATAAATGACCAATATTTCATTGAACAAATAAGTAAATGCTGGGAATACCGTAAAAGAATTGGATATACAGAAAACTGCCGGCTTGTTTTTGGAGAAGCAGATTCATTGCCCCAGCTCATTATCGATAAGTTCAATGATTATTTTGTTATACAGACACTGGCCCTGGGGATTGATGTCTGGAAAACGGCCATTGTAAATGCCCTCAATACAATTTTTCAACCTCATGGTATTTATGAACGCAATGATGTGCCCGTTAGAGAGTTGGAGGGATTGCCACAACAAAAGGGATTTTTATCAGCATCATTTGATACGAAAATTATTATCAACGAGAATGGCTTGAAATTTCATGTTGATGTTGAAAATGGTCAGAAGACAGGTTATTTTCTGGACCAGCAGGATAACCGGAGAGCAATCCAGCATATTGTAAAAGGGGCGGATGTGCTCGGTGCTTTTACCTATACTGGCACTTTTGAAATACATGCTGCACAGTATGGAGCAAAATCTGTTTTAGGGCTTGATATTTCAGAAAATGCAGTAGCCCAGGCCAATAGAAATGCTGAATTGAATGGAGTGCAGGACAGGTGCAGGTTTGAAACTGCCAATGCCTTTGATGTTTTAAAACAGTGGGGAAAAGACGGAAGACAATATGATGTAGTAATGCTTGATCCGCCGGCTTTTACAAAGAGCCGGGAAACGATACAAAAAGCAATAACCGGTTATAAGGAGATTAATCTTCGGGGGATGAAATTGGTAAAGCCAGGAGGCTTTTTGGTAACATCTTCCTGTACCAATCTTGTTAATCCTGAATTGTTTTTACAAACAATAGAAATGGCGGCCAAAGATGTGAGAAGAAAAATAAGACAAGTGACTTTTCAAACACAGTCATCAGACCATCCCATTATCTGGGGTATGGACAATACTCAATACCTGAAATTTCTTATAGTGCAGGTACAATAAAAAATAGAAACAAAGTATTTAACGGGAAACCTGGAACTTACCGGACTCAATGATTTTGCCGGTCATATCTACAAGGTGATAAATGTAAATACCACGAATAAAGTCATTCAGGTTAATAGTAAATTTATCTGGAATATTTTGTGTTTCGAACATTTTCTTGCCTAACACTCCGTTATAGATCTGAACAGTTAGTCCTTTTCTAAAATTATTCTGTAAATCAAAAGTAATATACGAAGTAGCTGGATTGGGGTATAACTTTACAATCCTGTCTCCATCACCAGAAGGATTTGTTCTTGAAGGCTGACCCGCTGAATTGAGTGCAATCAACAGAATAAAGGATAATATGGGTAGAATCCGTCTCAACGAAACAAATTTACTTTTATTATTCGAAAAATAGGCCTAATTTTTTATCTGTGCAACGTAAAACTACGATATAGTTTTACATACTCTTAATCAATGACTTAGAGTTGACAGATCAAGCAATTTTAACGAAGTCTTATCAGAGGTTATTTAGCACGGCATTAATCTTTTCAAAATCAGGTACATCGCCGGCGCTTTCCAGTACTTCTGCGTATTGAATATTTCCTTTTTTGTCAATTACAAAAGCTGATCGCTTGGACACACCTTTCATGTTCAGAATCCAATCTTTGTAAATAGTTTCAAAGCTCCCGGAAACCTCTTTATTGAAATCACTGAGGAGTGGAAAGTTGAATTGTTGTTCTTCTTTGAATTTGGCCAGTGTAAATACTGAGTCTACTGATATGCCAAACACTTTGGCATTGGCATTATTATAAAGTGCAATATTATCACGAACAGCGCAAAGTTCTTTTGTACAGACACTGGTAAATGCTTGCGGGAAAAACAGCAAAAGGACATTGTTGCCTTTTTGTTCAGAAAGCTTTACCGGGTTTTTATCGCTATCGAATAAAGTAAAATCTGGTGCAGCCTGACCAATTTGGATACTCATTATTTTGAATTAAATGAAAGTAAAAATTATTTATATTCGTTTACCCTCACAGAAACAAACAATAAGTAAAATGGTTCATGTCAGTAGTTTCTTTTTTTCAACCAAAACAATTTATTTATGAAAAAGCTTTTAGCAGAATTAATCGGAACATTCTCCCTGGTTCTTTTTGGATGCGGTGCAGCGGTAGTTTCCGGGGTATCCACATCCGGACCTTCCGGAATTGGTTTGCTGGGAATTTCTTTTGCTTTCGGCCTCGCTGTGGTAGCAATGGCTTATGCAATAGGCGGTATTTCAGGCTGCCATATTAACCCGGCGATTACAATCTCTATGTTGGTTGCAGGAAAAATTAAAGCAGGAGAAGCAATACAATACATTCTTGGGCAATTAACCGGTGCAACGCTGGCAGCGGGAGTATTATATGTAATACAGAAAGGTTCACCCGGTTTTTCAATGGGCGAATGGGCTCTTGGATCCAACGGTTGGGGAGAAGGTTATCTTGGCGGTTACAATATGACTTCTGCTTTTATTACGGAAGCCGTACTGACTTTCCTTTTCCTGTTTGTAATTTTTGGCACTACTTCAAAATGGGGCAATGGTACCATGGCGGGCCTTTCAATAGGCTTAACACTGGTGTTGATCCATCTTGTTGCTATTCCGGTTACTGGTACATCTGTCAATCCGGCCCGTAGCTTTGGCCCGGCTGTTTTTGCACAGGGAAAAGCATTAACCCAGTTATGGCTTTTTATAGTTGCCCCTATTGTTGGAGGAGTAGCGGCTGCATTGGTTTGGAAGGGATTGTTTGAAACGAAAGGGGAGTAATTTTTAATACAATAAGACAGGAAGAGCAATTGTAATGATTGCTCTTTTTTTTACTAAGAGATAAGTCAGAATTTCGGACAAAGAAGATAACCTTCATTTCTTTTCAGGAAACCGATATAAGAAACAGAGAGTTCAAAACCTCCCCGCCCATAGCTTGAAGGCTTCAATTTTGAAATGTTGACATCATAACTGAGTGCAACAGAAAAAGGATTATAATCTAATTTTATCACTGGTATCAAAGCATCATTCCAACGCAAAAAACCACCAGCATGTATAGTGTATGCCGGATTATCCGGGTCTTCACCTAATTTTAAACCATACATGACGCCAGCCATAGTTTCAGAAAAACTACCTTGCATGGATTGGTCAGCCTGTAATGTCATGTAAGCATAATCAGATACGCCAAAACGTAAGCCGCCGGAGAAAACCCATTTAGGATATAATTCTATATTGGCATTTCTATAAAATGAGGTATTGGGCCTGTTGAAATGGTGATAAGCAACGCCGACATAGAAATTATTATTTGGATTGTAATTGAGATTTGAATTATAACTCATCCCGACACTTCCATCCAGATAGCTGTATTTTGTATTGGCTAAATTTTCCCCTAATCCTCCGTTATCATATTGACTATTGGTCGTCATTTTCGATGGATCAAATCTTCGTTGCACCAGGCCACCCATAAAACCCAATGACAGGTAACGGTTATTTTCAGTGCTTAAAGATTTATGATAATTCAATGCGGGTAAAATATGCGTTGAGGTCCAGCCAATAGTACCAGCCCTGTCATATAAAACCTGCATACCTACAGTAACAAAGTCGTTTACTTTTCCAACAGGCATTTTATATTCAGCATTTACGGAACCGGTTTTGTAAGCATTCGTCACACTGTTCCACTGATCCCTGTACACGGCCTGCACCCTTACATCACCTGTGAAAATACCTGCCAGGGAAGGGTTTCTCCACAATGGGGCTTCAAAGAATTGAGAAAAATGAATATCCTGTGACGATACTGCCAACTGTGAAAAGAAGGCTGTAAAAAGCAAGCTGATATATTTTATCGTTAACTTCAGTTTCATAGTTACAGTATCAATGCAATATTTCCATTTAGCCGGATGATATCACCATTATCACAAAAAACTTCTGCCTGGTACACGTATACGTCAGCCTTTGGTTTTTGCCCCTTATAGGAACCATTCCACCCTGCTGATGCATCATTCACCGGGAAATCTCTTTTCTCAAATACTACTTCTCCCCAACGATTGAAGATGCGTAACATCTTAACTCTTTCCAGTCCTTTACCTCTTGGATAAAAGACATCATTGCTTCCGTCCCCATTTGGTGAAAATGTATTAGGAATAAACAGGTTACCGTCCTTACAGATAACGATAATCTGGATTTTTCCTGTATTACTGCAATTATTATCATCTGTAAAATAAACCTGGTAAGTCGTGTTGAATTTTGGAACTGCATCCGGTGTGGGGCAGTTAGCACAACTTAGTCCTGCTGATGGAGACCATATCCAGCTTACAGTATTGGGTGAATAGGTCGCAGGAATAGTAACAGGAAACCCGGACTGTATAGTTATTTGCCCCGGCATAGTTACCACAGGTATTGGATTTACAATAATTGTTTGCCGGGTAGTGTCTTTACAACCGCTGCTATTCGTTGCAATAGCTGTTGCAACAAAACTACCTGCTACAGAATAAGTTTGTTGCGGTGGGTTTTGCAAGGTTGATGTATTGCCATTAGGGAATGTCCATTGCCAGCTGACCACAGAAGTATCCGGCTGTAAGAATATCCCGGAATGCAAAATGGATGAATTGATACAAATAACTGAGTCGCCACTTATATCAATTAATGGGCGCTGTATAACTTTAATGAGTGCCGGTTTTGTAACTGTATCCCGGCAACCCTGCTGAGTTTGTACCATTAGTTGTACTGTGTATAACCCGGGGCTACTGTATTGATGTACCGGATTTTGTAATGTAGAAATGTTTCCATCTCCGAAATCCCAATTATACACATCAATGGGGTCATTAAAAGTGGTAGAGTCTAAAAAATTAACAGTACCAAAATCACAGAAGAAAGTAGTGTCTACTCCAAACTTTGCTACGGCACCTATAATAAAAGCAGTATCAAAACCCTGTAGCGGAATGATGCAGCCAGAGGGGTCCTCTAAAATTACTTTGGGCAGAAAATTTCCAAAGGTTGAATAAACATGGCTTGCATTGGGTACCGTAGTTATTTGAGTATAACCATCACCAAAATCCCAAAAATAGGATTCCATCGGTCCACTAGTCAGAACGTTCAGATCGATGACCAATGGTTTACAACCCTGGACAGGAATATAATTAAGCCTTGATCCCGCCGTATCGTATACTCTTATTGTTTTTATAATTGAATCCTGGCACCCTCCGGGACTGGTGACAATTAGTTTTACAGGATAAATGCCGGGTATAGAATAATAGTGAACAGGATTGATTAGAGAAGAGGTACCCTGGCCAGGTCCAAAATCCCATAGTACTGAGTTATAGAATGTTGAAGTATTGGTAAACTGTACTTCAAGCGGCGTACAAGACGAAATAGAATCGCTGATATTGAAATCTGGCACGGGAGAGCCTACCCTGATATAGTTTGTTCTTGTTATAGAATCGGCACAACCATATACATCCTGTACCCGGAGTTTTACCGTGTAAAGCCCTGCAGCCGTATAACTATGTGTTGGTGAAAGTGTCGCAGATGTATTGCCATCTCCAAAATCCCAGAAACTGTTTAGTCCTGCAGGCGATGTGGTATTTGTAAATGTGAGTATAGCGCCGGGGCAGGCTAAAGTGTCAACCACAAAATCCGGAATGGGGTCTGTTGCAGTTACCAGGTTAGCAAGTGTAATGCTGTCTTTGCAACCACTGGCATCTGTTATAACCAATTTTACAGAATAGGTACCGGTTGTATTGTAAGTGTACTGAAAAGGAGGGGCACTAAAATTCTGGATATTACCATCACCAAAATGCCATTGCCAATTGGTAATATTATTCTGGCCATCAGTAGTGGAAAGATCATTGAATGTAGCAGTAAGGCCGGTACAACCGGCCACATTTGTTCCGCTAAAATTTGCGGTTGGACCATTTACCCGGATATAGTTATTTTTTACAATTGTATTTGTACACCCATTTATATCTGTGATAGTAAGCGTAACGGTATAAGTGCCCGAGTTAGGATAGGCATTTGAAATAACGGGATTGCTCACTGTTGAGGTTACTCCGTTACCAAAATCCCAAGTGTAAGAAGTGATATTTAATAAATTAAAACCAGTAGGTGTAAATACGACAGTTCCCGTTTTGCAAATGATGGTTTGATCAGCAGTGAAATCAGCTCTCTCGTCTACCGCATTAATGGTTTGTATTGTCGTATCTGCGCATCCCCCGTTTGTTACAATTAATTGTACCGGATAAGTTCCCAGTGAAGAGTAAAGATGAACAGGATTCTGAAGGTTAACTACTGGACTGCCATCCCCAAAATCCCATTCCCAGGTAAGTGGCCCCACGGATTGATCGGTAAAACTAAAGCGGAGCCTGTTTCCACAATCTGGAGTATAGGTGAACCGGGCAATTGGTGGCAGCACATATATATAATTGGGTATAGTAATAGTATCGGCACATCCATTGTTAAGAGCGATTAGCCGTATCGTAAAATAACCGGTATCTGTATAATTATGCACCGGATTCTGAAGAGTGGAGGTGCTGCCATCTCCAAAATCCCAGTACCATTCATCTGCAGGTACTGACAGGTCAGTAAACTGAACCGGTTTTCTTGCACAAACCGGGTTAGGGGTAGCTGAAAAATTGGCTACGGGTTTGCTGCCAACCTGTACGGAAAATGGAATGTTTAAAGTATCACGGCAACCAGTACTTGTTGTAATAATTAACCTGACGGTATATGTTCCCTGTACGGTATATGTATGGGTAGGGTTTGGCAGGAAGGATGTACCACCGTCGCCAAAATCCCATTCAAAGGAGGTAACAGCATCCAATGCTGAAATGACTGGAACAGGCGAGATGGTAAAGGGGATACAACCTCTTGCAGGTAAAGCGGGAATACTAATTGCCGCCCTTCGTATCCTTATATAGTCTGTTCTTGTAATAGTATCGGTGCATCCGAATACGTTTGTGGCAATAAGGGTTACTGTAAAATTGCCGTAATTGGTATATGTATGCAAGGGGTTTTGTTGAGTAGAAGTGTTGCCATCTCCGAAATCCCATTGCCATGCTACTGCACCGCCAGTAGAAAGATCCTGGAAGTTTACAGTAAGTGGAGGCTCGCATCTGGATGTGACGGGGGCCATGAAATCAGCGACTGGTCTTGGGTTAACAGTAATGTTCTGGTCAACAGAATCAATACAGTTACCATACGTATTATATAACCTGACATTGTATACACCCGGCACAGGATAACTATACGTTGTATTTATCCCGCTGGCAGTACCTCCATCCCCAAATGTCCAATTTGCATTTACCGGTATAGGAGTGGAAGTGTTGGTGAAGTTTACAATTTCATTTATACAAACACTGGCAGGATATGAAAAAGAAGTATTATAACCGCCAATTATGATCGGGTTACTTCTGGCAGTATCCTGGCAACCGGCAGAACTGAAGGTTACCAATGTGGCAGTATAAGTTCCGTTTACTGTATATGTATGTACCGGGTTTAGCAGGGTGGAGGTATTGCCATCTCCAAAGTCCCATAGATAAGTCAAAGTTGGGGGACCTGTAGAGGTATTGGTAAAAGAGATGTTAGCCGGGGCACTGCATACCGTTGGTTGTGTATGTGTAAAGGAAGATCTGACACCTGGAGTGACAGTAATAAAGTTTGGCCGGCTGATAGTACGGGTGCAACCTTTGTCGTTCGTTACTCTTAGTGTTACTGTATAAGTTCCGGCATTTGTATAGGTTACCGAAGGATTTTGTAAAGAAGATGTTGTACCATTTCCCAAATCCCAGTCCCAGGTAACATTGGTATTGTTCAAACCTGCTGTGGAGAGATCAGTAAACTGCACTCTTAGCGGGAAACAGCCGCTTGTAATATTAGCAGAAAAGTTTACGGAGGGAGGTTCATAGACAGTAATATAATCAGTTCGTACAATAGTATTTGTGCCACCGGCATTGCTAACAGTCAGTGTAACTGTATATGTGCCCGGTGTAAAATAGCTTGCTGTTGGATTTTGAAGGGTAGATGTATTGCCATTTCCAAAATTCCATAGCCAGGAAGTTGGGTTGCCAGCAGATTGATCCTGAAAATTAACAATGATGGGAGAACAACCAACCTGCTGAGAGGCAGTAAAGTTTGCGACGGGCTGAGTCCGGGCAGCTAAGGCTCCGAAAATGAGAAACAAGAAGAAAAAAACTTTCCGGGAATATTGTGATATAGTGGTTTCAACAGGTAGCTGGTTTATATTTCTGGTAGCTTTATTACACAAAAACTATTCCTAATAGCTGATATCCTACTTTCTTAAAATCTTTTTTTGGAAAAAAATCACTATTTAAAAAGTGGCATCTCTATTAATAAGACAGGAATCAGGTTAAGATGTTTAAGACAAAGCCGGTATAAAGGTAGGACAGAAAGTAAACAAGATAGCTCACTGTTTTTCCAGACGCATGGTCTTTATATCGGAGCCACTGGTTTGTGTAGCTTCTACGTAAGTCCAGCTATTCCTGGTAATTAACCAGCTTCCGTTAATCAGGGTCAAAGGATAAGAAGCGGCTGTAAAATTGGCCGAGGTGGTCATTGTGGTGGCATTACCATCCCAGGTACCTGTTTTTTCAACAGTTCCGCTGTTTATAGCATCAACGGTCCTATTACTGTAGTACTTAAATCTGTAATTTGTAAAATCAATGGTAATGTTGGTTCCATTAACGGTGAAACTGGTGATGGCCCACTGGCCATCTGTCATTGCCTGAATTACAAGGTCCTGCTGAATTTGCTCAACGGTTTTTTTGCAACCAGACAGCAGTATGGCAAGCCCAAGTATAAATGTTAGTTTTTTCATATTTCCGGTTAAGACAACACAAAATAGACAATATATACAGCTTGTCCAACAGGTAAATTGCATCCGGGGCACCACATTATACTACTGTTAACGCTTTGTCCTTTTGCACTTTAGCATATTGAAGCTAATTTCACACCTGTAGCGAAAACAAAATCGATGAAAAGAAGCTTACTGCTGCTAAGTATACTTTGCTTATTCTTAGGTGCTGATGCACAAAAGCCCGAAGAATTACTCGGGCAATTAGCTAAACAATCACCCATAGAAAAGGCTTATCTGCATTTTGACCGCGACAATTATCTTGCCGGAGAAACAGCCTGGTTTAAAGCCTATTTATATTCCGATTATCAACCCGATACAATAAGTTCTGTATTGTATGTAGAATTGCTGAACGAAGCATCGGTGTTGATTAGCCGCAAGGTTCTTCCTGTTTTGCTTGGTTGCACCAATGGACAAATTGAATTGCCGGACTCTCTGATTACCGGTACTTATTTCATACGGGCTTATTCGCCTACTATGCTTAATAATGGTATTGATTTTATTTATAAAAAGGACATTTTCATATTTGGAAAAAAAGATAAACAAGCTGTTGCCAACAAGCAGGATGAAAAATCAATTCAACTTGAATTTTTTCCGGAGGGAGGCAACCTGGTGGAGGGATTGATGAATACGATCGCCTTTAAGGCAACAGATGAGAAAGGAATACCTGTCGCTGTAAGGGGTACAATCAGTAATAACAAAAATGAAAAAATCACTTCATTCAGCAGTTATCATGATGGGATGGGTATGTTTGAACTAATACCGCAGGCAGGCCTCAACTATTTTGCTTCATTTGAAGCAGATGTGACTGCCAAAAAATATTCTCTGCCCGATATAACTGCCAATGGTGTCACCTTAACTATGATTCCTCATCCACAAGGAATTTTCTTTGAAATAAGGCAACGGGTTACTGACCCCTCCATGCGGGCCGCTTATATGATTGGACAAATGCAGCACCATGTGGTTTTTCGCCAGGAATTAGCTTCCGGAAAAAATGAAATACAGGGAGTAGTGAATACAGAAAAACTAAATTCAGGCATTCTTCAAATAACCGTTTTTAATAAAGAAGGTATCCCATTAGCAGAAAGATTATGTTTTGTAAATAATAAAGAATATATCCAGAAAGCAGATCTGCGTACAGATACGCTGAGTTTTTTGGAGAAGGGAAGAAATCATTTTAAGATAGTCATGAAAGATACTGTGCAGGGTAATTTGTCTGTTTCCATAACAGATGCTGATTATAGCCTAGCAACATACAGGCGGGAAACTATTTTTTCTAATTTTTTGCTTACGTCAGACCTGCGAGGGTATATCAATAACCCCGCCTGGTATTTTTCTTCTGATGAAGATTCTGTAAAAACGGCACTCGACCTGGTGATGATGACAAATGGCTGGAGAAGATTTCGCTGGAATGAACTGGCTCAAAAAGTAAAAAACCCGCTAAATTATTCTGATCCTTCTTATATCACCATTACTGGAAAGGTGACCATGCAGGGAAGTAACAGGCCATTTGCCGAAAAACCAATGGTGGCTATTATCTCTGCAGAAGGGATGAGCAGGAACTTTCAGATGATCAATACAGACAAGAACGGGTTTTTTAAGCTTGACTCACTTGTCTTTTTTGGCAATGGCAGGATTTTTATTTTGGATATACGGGGCAAAAGAAGCCAGTTTATAGATGTAAAGCTAAGCGGGGATACTGCTGCAAAAATTTTTTCACTGCCTGTAGGTACAGTGCATTTCCCTGCAAAAGAAAATGTTTCGCCTGCTGAACAAAATAAATTGACTTTTGATTTTGATGCCATACAAAAAGAAAAAGGAATATTGCTTGAAGATGTGATAATTAATGTAAAAAAGAAATCAGCAACGGATGAGTTAAATGAACGGTATACAAGGGGGCTGTTCAGTGGGGAAGCAGTACGGACAATTGATATGGTCAATACCAGCGATATAGTGGTTCAAAATAATATTTTTGATTACCTGCAGTCGAGGGTTCCTGGTCTTTCTGTTGTAGAGCCAGACTATTCCACATCATCTCTCCCCAGCCTGGAGAATCCTTTTGATGATCCCACCGGTTATCGGCTCTATTACAGGCAGGGACCATCTGCCAGCTCTTTAGGTAACATTCCAATGGTAATTTATCTCGACGAAATTGAAACAAGTTCGGCTGTAGTGGCTACTATTCCTGCTAATCAGATTGCAATGATTAAAGTCTTCAGTTTCTTTGCTGCTGCTCCGGGGGGTGGTTCCGGGGGTGCATTGGCGATTTATACTAAAAAAGGACAGGATATTAAAAACTCATCAAGGGGAGATTTAATTAGCTATAAAGGTTTTTCTGTTGTAAAAGAATTTTATGCACCAAACTATAAGGCAGAACCAGAACTGCTGAGTAAAGGTGATTCCCGTATCACCCTGGATTGGCGTCCCAATATATTTATCAATAATGTCAACCCCGTAATACCAGTTAGTTTTTATAACAGCGACCGTACTAAAAAATTCAGGGTTGTGGTGGAGGGAATGACTACGTCAGGTAAAATGATCTCTCTTGAAAAAATTATTGAGGCCAGGTAATTATTTTCGGGGAAATTTTTTCTCAGACTTTATCGCCTTGATCTGCTCAATGTAACGGTTTGTTTCCGCTGTGATCACCAGGATATATTGGTAGCAATCTATCCAGCCAAAGGATGTTTGCAGCACATGGTTGCGCAAATCTTCTGTAGATGTTCTCATGTATTTAATACGGTCACTTCGAAGGTCTTTAAAATCAGTAACAGCCGCTGTTATATTATTCCAGGGTGCATTTGCCTGTTTAAATATGATATCAACCGGGGGACTAAGCTTTCCTTCTTTTACCCTTTCCACTAAATCGTTATCGGTAAAACTTATTATTAATCGTTTCTCAGGATTAGCGGGACCTTTCACAGCGTTATTTAATATTTCCCACATTGTCTTCTCGGTCTGTGCGGCCTGGAACATACATTTCCTTACAGATAAGCCGGTGGAAGGGGATACATAGCTAAGCTGTTTATCGGATAAATCTTTTATTTCATTCAATAAATCTTTTTTGCCTGTCTTCAGTTGCTCTAAAACCACTTTTCTTTCCTGCTGAGAAACAGAGTTGTTATTGAGAGTTCCTGCTAAACCTGTAACTACCAGCAACGTAATCAGTAAACGGCCATTGGTTCGTTGAAGCATGATGTTGTTTTTTTAATAATTTCAGGATAAGCAGCAATCGAAAGGGTAGAAATGGTGACTTCAGTTAATAAAGATAAGGGAATTGCTAATAAAGTTATTATGACCTGTTACCAGATTCATTCAAATACTTAACTTGCTCTTATGAAGATTTCCGCAATCATATCATTTCTTGAAACACTGGCTCATCCCTCTTTGCAGGAGCAGTATGATAATGCCGGACTCATTACCGGCGACAGTCAATGGGAATGTACCGGAATTATTTGCTCATTGGATGCTACCGAGGAGGTGGTAAAGGAAGCTATTGGAAAAAAATGTAACCTCATTGTAGCTCATCATCCCATCATCTTTGGGGGATTAAAAAAGATAAATGGCAAGAACTATGTTGAGAAAACGGTTATCACTGCTATAAAAAATGACATTGCTATCTATGCTATCCATACTAACCTGGATAATGTAAAAGAAGGTGTGAATGGTAAGATAGCTTCGATGCTGGGCTTGCAAAATCTATCTATTCTTTCCTCAAAAGAAAATTCACTCAGGAAACTCTTCACTTTTGTACCCGTCGATAAGGCTGAACAGGTACGGGATGCTATTTTTGAAGCAGGAGGCGGACATATTGGTAATTATAGTGAATGCAGTTTTACTACTGAAGGAACAGGAACTTTTAAGGCGGGTCAGGGTGCCGATCCTTATACAGGAGAGATCGGGAAAAGGCATTTTGAAAAGGAAATAAAGATCGAGGTCATTTTTCCGGGATTTTTGGAGCGGAAAATTGTTATGGCAATGAAAGCTGCTCATCCATACGAGGAGGTGGCTTACGATGTTGTCCTTCTGTCTAATACCCACCAGGGAATTGGGTCCGGAATCCTGGGAGAGCTCCCCGTCTCTCATGATGAGAAACATTTTTTATCTCTTTTAAAAGAGATTTTTAAGGTCCCAGTTATCCGGCATTCTGCCCTGTTAAATAAGTCCGTTAAGAAAGTAGCCATTTGTGGTGGTGCAGGCAGCTTTTTGATTTCCAAAGCTTTAGCTTCAGAAGCCGATGCATATGTTACAGCTGATATGAAGTATCATGAATTCTTTGACGCAAATGGCCGGATGCTTATAACAGATATTGGTCATTATGAAAGCGAACAGTTCACAATCAACCTGCTGTACGAAGTTTTAGCCGAAAAATTCCCTACCTTTGCCGTCCTTAAAACAGAGGTGGAAACCAACCCTGTCCGGTATTTTTTGTAAATAATTAGAAGAATCGGCAGACTGGCTTACCCTCCAATATCAAACTTCAAACATCAAACCTGAAATGGCACACGTTAAAGAATTTTCCGTTGAAGAAAAACTGACAGCCCTGGTTACTCTTCAAAAGATTGAAAGTAAACTGGATGAGTTACACATTCTGAAAGGCGAATTGCCAATGGAAGTAGCTGACCTGGAAGATGAAATAACCGGTTTGCATGCCCGCCAAACCCGTATTGAAGAGGAGATAAATGGGGTGACAGATTTTATCGAGCAACGCAAAAATGCTATCAAAGAAGCTGAAGCACTGATAAAGAAATACGAGAAGCAAAGCGAAAACGTTAAAAATAATCGTGAGTTTGAAGCTATCAATAAAGAAGTTGAAATGCAGCAGTTGGAAATGAAGCTGGCAGAGAAACACATTAAAGACGCATCAGAAGAAATAGCTGAAAAAGCAGTTTTGCTGGAGAAAGCTAAAAAGAATATTGCTGCTAAAGAAGGCGTTCTCACCAATAAAAAAGGTGAGCTGGATAAGATTATCGCTGCAAACGAAAAAGAAGAAAAACATTTTGCAAAACTGGCTACTGAAGCCAAAGAACATGTAGAGCCCCGCCTGCTGGCCAGCTACGAAAAAATCCGCCATAGTTACCGTAACGGACTGGCAGTTGTACCTGTAGAAAGAGATGCCTGCGGAGGTTGTTTCAATGCAATTCCGCCACAAAAGCAAAGCGAAATTAAACAGCATAAAAAAATTATGATTTGTGAAAACTGCGGACGTATACTCGTGGA
Source organism: Chitinophagaceae bacterium (assembly GCA_016719165.1). Lineage (GTDB taxonomy): Bacteria > Bacteroidota > Bacteroidia > Chitinophagales > Chitinophagaceae > JJ008. The sequence continues at coordinate 45,913 of JADKAJ010000006.1, forward strand.
TGAAGAACTGAGCAATAATGTGGAAGTTAAATAGACGACAATTTAAATGATACTATAAAAAAGTTCTGCCGGAAGGCAGAACTTTTTTTATTTGTGCAACGTAGTATCTATTGTTGGTTAAGGCTGGTCGACCGGCAATCAATTCTTTGTATTCTGCCAACATGCGGGACAAGTTGTGCCTAAAATCCCTAATTTGCTTTTTCAAATGCTCAGCAGACTTTCCATAATTAACTATGCTATTATAGATGAACTGGAAATTGATTTTTCCGGTAAGTTGAATGTAATAACAGGCGAAACAGGCGCCGGCAAATCAATTATCGTTGGGGCACTGGGTTTGATCCTGGGAGAAAGGGCAGATTCAGCTGCATTGGTAAACAAACAAAAAAAATGTGTGGTGGAGGGTGTATTAAAAGTGGATAGTAAGAAAAGTGTTATTACATTTTTAAATGGAAACGAACTGGATGCAGAAGAGGAACTGGTGGTGAGAAGGGAAATAGGAATAAATGGAAAGTCAAGGGCTTTTATAAATGATACACCTGTTAATCTTTCTCAATTACAGCAATTGAGTTCATTATTGGTTGATCTGCATCAGCAGTTTGATACACTGGAAGTTGGCGAAACCGATTTTCAGCGAGATGTAGTAGATGCATTGGCAGGCCATTCGAAATTACTGGATGAATATCAAAGCATATACCGGCAATGGCAAGTAGCAAAAAAGGAATGTGATGCATTGAAAAACCAGAAATTACAGTTTGATAAAGAAGCTGATTATAACCGTTTTCAGTTTACCGAATTGGAAGATGCCGGATTTAAGGAGAATGAACTGGAAGATATTGATACGGAGTTAAAAATGCTGAGTAATGCTGAAGGCATTAAAGGTGCGTTAAGTAAAGCATATTTCGAACTTAAAGAAAGTGAAAGCCCAATAGTACAACAACTGAAAGTATTGCTGAACCAGCTAAACGTTTACTCGTCCTATCATCCGGACCTGCCGGTACTGATTCAACGGTTGCAATCTTCACAAATAGAATTGCAGGATATTGCCGATGATGTAGACCGCATCAGTAATCATATTAATTATGATCCAGAAAAAATTGAACAGCTGAATGAACGGCTTTCGCTGGGGTACAGGCTGCAAAAAAAGCATTCTGTTAATTCTACGGCGGAACTGCTGGCAATACAAAAACAATTAGAAGATAAGCTACAGGCTGTTCTGAATATTGACCAGGCCATTCAGCAAAAGGAAAATGAAAGCACAAAACTTATCACAGCAGCAATTAGTCTTGCCAAAGAGATTTCCGGGAACCGAAAGCAGCAGGTGAAACCATTAGAAGATAAAGTCAACAAACTGCTGGTACAGGTAGGTATGCCCAATGCCAAACTGAAAGTGGAGATAAAACCTGTTGATTTAAACCTGTCGGGTGCTGATGCGATTGAATTCTTATTTGATGCGAATAAGAGTGGTCAGTTTCAGCCTGTACGCAAAGTAGCCAGTGGGGGTGAACTTAGCCGGCTGATGCTTTGTATCAAATCACTGGTGGCAGAATCTGTAGACCTGCCCACTATGATATTTGATGAGATCGATACTGGTATTTCCGGGGAAGCAGCACGGCAGGTCGGTATTATTATGAAAAAGCTGGCTGCAAAAAGACAAGTGATCTGCATCACCCATCAACCACAGATAGCCGGAAAGGCCGATGCTCATTTCTTTGTATATAAAGAAATCGTAAAAGATGCGGTGAAAACAAATATCCGACAGTTAACCACGGAAGAAAGAATTACCACCATCGCTAAAATGCTCAGCGGAGAAAAACCTACAGCCGCTGCTATGGAGAATGCAAGAGAGATGGTAATGAATTAAACCTATAAGATTTGGCTGATTACAAATCTTATAGGCTCATTTATTCCGTCTCAGTTATTATTTATATCTAAGCACACAGCTCTACCTTAAAGGCAAGGCTGAAATACCTGAAATATTCTCCTTTGTCGTTGTTGCCATGTCCGTTCCAGGCATGTCCGAATGTAAATGGATGCCGGTTGCCACTGGCGGCTTCGCCGATGCCGATAATTCCGTTTTCGGTCTGCAAGCGGAAGCCATAGGTACTATCTTTTTGCAGATTGACCGGCTCCATTTCAAAACGGATCCAATTAGTGCCATCTTTTTTATCTACGTTACGGCTGCTGTTGCCTATTGCAGGTCCCCAAGTTTTGGTGGCAGCATCAAATTCATGCAAGGTCAGGGCTACTTCGCCGGGTTGTGTTACGGCTGAGGCAAAAACCTGGATGTTGTTGACTAATCCTTCGGAGGGGCAAATAAAAGTTTGTCCTGCCAGATGGTCATGTGCATGAGGCTTTAAATGACCAATCCAGAGAGTGGTGTTGTTCTGTGCCTGGCTTAGCACCGGGCGGGAATGGCTGCTGTGTTTTTTGGTTTCCATAATATGTGAGTTTTTAGATAATTGAATAGGGGTACGGCCGCAGCGGTATTGGTAAAAAAAGAACTGGTATGTCTGTAACTCCCGGTTTCGGGTAATATTGTGCTACTGACTAAAATCAGGTATAAAAGTAATACACGGTTGTGCTAATCTTTAGGGGATTTTACCAATCTTTTTAAGTAAATTGTTGGTGGCTGGCCGGGTAAATGTGGATGTGGATAACCCTAAAAATGAGGTGAAAAAATAGTGCAGAAAGAAAAATTTTTTTCAAAACTTTTTTGCTCTTTATTTCGCCTTACTGACTGACGGAAACATTCCTTTAACGAAGAAGTAATAATTTCTTAAAACAAGTTTGGAACTAACCCGGTGGTCATTAGTGAATAACTGATGGTTTAACCTTTTATCGCCCTACCTGAACAATGGACCTGACAAACCTGAATAAAGACCGCAAGACGAGAAGAAAATCTACCCTTGACCTTGGTACCATGGTATATGGAAAAGTGCCGCCGCAGGCCAAAGACCTGGAAGAAGCCGTGCTTGGTGCTATCATGCTGGAGAAAGGTGCTTTCGATACCATTGTTGAAATATTAAAACCTGAATGTTTTTATGTGGAGGCCCACCAGCGCATCTTCAGCGCCATGCAGGGGTTGGCCAATAAAAGCCAGCCGATTGATATACTAACGGTGGCTGAGGAGCTGCGTTTCCGGGAAGAACTGGAAATGATAGGGGGTGCTTACTATGTCACCAAGTTGACCAATACTGTTGTTTCCTCGGCCAATATTGAAGCTCACTCCAGGATCATCCTGCAAAAATTTATTCAACGGGAATTGATTCGTATCAGTGGTGAGATCATCGGTGATGCCTATGAAGATTCAACAGATGTATTTGACCTGCTGGATGTGGCTGAGAGTAAGTTGTTTGAAATTACCAATAATAACCTGCGGAAGAATTTTGAAACGATAGACTCGGTACTGGTTAATACGATCAAACGGATAGAAGACCTGCGCCATAAGAATGAAGATGTAACTGGTGTGCCCAGCGGGTACCCTTCACTTGACAGGGTTACCTATGGTTGGCAAAATACAGACCTTATCATCTTAGCGGCAAGGCCCGCGGTTGGTAAAACAGCATTTGCGCTGAACCTGGCCAGAAATGCAGTGATGCATCCGGGTAAACAAACAGCGGTGGCTTTATTCTCTTTAGAGATGAGTGCCGGTCAGTTAGTGCAACGTATCTTATCTGCAGAAAGTGAGATTTGGCTGGAGAAGATCAGCCGGGGTAAAATGGAAGAACATGAAATGAAGCAACTATATGCCAAAGGTGTGCAGCGCCTGGCACAGGCACCATTGTTTATAGATGATACACCGGCCCTGAATATTTTTGAATTGAGGGCTAAATGCCGCCGGTTGAAGAATAAGCATAATATCGGCCTCATCATTATTGACTACTTGCAATTGATGAGCGGTACCGGTGAAAACCGTAATAGTAACCGTGAACAGGAGATCAGTAATATCTCCCGCAACCTGAAAGCACTGGCGAAAGAACTGAGTGTACCGATCATTGCCCTGTCCCAGTTAAGCCGTGCGGTTGAAACCCGTGGTGCTGGTAAGGATGGTAATAAAATGCCGCAGTTAAGTGACCTCCGCGAATCGGGAGCCATCGAGCAGGATGCGGATATGGTGATGTTCCTGTATCGCCCGGAATATTATGATATCACCACCAACGAACTGGGGGAAAATAACCGTGGTGAAACCCATGTAAGGATTGCCAAACACCGTAATGGTTCTTTGGAAACTATTAAATTGAGGGCCTTATTGCATATTCAGAAATTCACTGAAGATGATGGTGGTACATTCGGAGCCCAGGGTCTTACAGGCAACTGGAAGCCCGTCAGTGATATCGATGGTGACGGAGGTGCCAAAGTATTTGTACAGACAGGCAGTAAGATGAATGACCTGCCGCAGGATGATGAGGATACACCGTTCTGATTGATAAGATTAACCAACTATACAAGGCCCGGATCTGTTTATCCGGGTTTTTTTATTCCCGTTCATTAATCTTTTATAAATTGAATGACAAACTTTCCCGATGAAGTTTAACCTGCGGTTGATATACTTTTTTATTCCCCTCCTTTTCTTTCAGGCCAGGGTGCAGGCACAGGCTGTTATTGCTTATGAACAATTCACTTCTGAACAGGGATTATCAGAAAATGTGGTGTATTGTCTTCTGAAAGATAAAAAAGGATTTATCTGGGCCGGCACTGATTATGGTCTTAACCGATTCGATGGTTATAGTTTCAAGAAATATTTTCACAATATTGCAGACAGCAGCAGTCTTTCTAACCAAAGCATTTTATCCATTGATGAGGATAGCAAGGGAAACTTCTGGATCGTTACCTACAAATCCCTTAATTATTTTAATCCGCGGACAGGAAAAGCCGATCATATTCTGCTACCGGGAAAAAAGCCGGATCACCCGGTACAAAAAATTCAGGTACTGAAAAACGGGTCCGTCCTTATCCTGGTTGATAGAACGGAGGCATATATTTATGCTCATGAGAAAAAAGAATGGAAGGCATTGACATTTGAAGGGGGTAGCAAACTTGAAAGCTTTGATCTTTTTCAGCTGGCAGATAAAAGAATTGGTGCATTCTGTACTAACATAAAAGGGACAGGCAACGCCCTTCTCCTACTCAATGAAAGCCTTGCCAGATGGGAATACAAAGAACTGCCGGCAATTTTTCCTTTCTGTAAAGAGAAAATGCCGGTCTATTATTTCAATAGCCCGGAAGGGCTGCATTTTATTCACTCATTTGCTGAGCAATCGCTTCGCATTTATAACAAGGCAGGTGAGGAGCAGGCCAGTGTTGTATTTAAACCTGGTCAGTCAAATTATGAATTTATTGTACACGATATTGAAAAAATGGATTCTTCCTTATACTGGCTGGCAACCAATAAGGGGTTATTGATCTATGATGCTATCAAAAAAAATATCATCGAAGCATCGCTGGTGGGTGATTCAAAGAGCCTGCCGGGAAATAAGGAATTACGTTGCTTGTTAAATGATCAAAATGGTAATATCTGGATGGGGATTTTCGGGGAAGGATTGCTGCGTTGTAATATCCGCCGGCAAGCCTTTAAAAATATTGCCTTACCCGACCTGGTTGGTGAACGTTTTCTGCGGATGATATTTGGTTTGTACAAATGGTCGGAAGAGGAAGTAGCTGCAGAAACAGGGTTTAAAAATCTTATTCTCATCAGAAATGGTAAGGTATCCCGCCGGCTATCAGCAGATGAACTTACTGCAGATGATATAGTAAGAATTACTACAGGAAAAAAAATGAAGGAACTTAGTTCGTTTCAACAAAAAATTTTACAAAAATGGTATTCAAAAGGAGAGTTATTGCCTTACCGGTTTATTTTAAAAGATGATACCAGTGTAATTTCTACCCATTTAAAGTTTGCCTTATTTCAGCCTGCCGGGGAAAAGATCACTTCCGTAGAACAACCGGGTAATTATGCCGAGGATGACGAGTATTACTGGGTATCCTCATTCAATGGTTTATTCAGAATTACTAAAAAAGATTTCTCTGAGAAAATATTTACCTATGAACCGGGTAATCCTTATTCGCTTTCTGAACCGTCGCTGTATCATATTGCCATGGATGAAAACAAGGATCTATGGCTGGGTACCAAAGGGGGAGGGTTAAATCATTACGACCGTAAGCAAAACCGTTTTTATCATTACACTGTAAATGAGGGACTGCCCGATAATGTGATCTACATTATCCTGCCGGATAAAAAGGGAAATCTATGGTTAACTACCAATAAAGGCATATCCAGGTTTAATCTCCAGACAAAAACATTCACCAACTTTTCAAAACGGGATGGTTTACTCAATGCTGAATTTAACCGGCAGGGTGCAGTGCTGATGAACAACGGAACTATTTATTTATCCGGTACATCGGGTGTTGACTATTTTAACCCGGATGATCTGCCGGCGACCTTAACACAACCAGCCGTTAATTTCTCGGAATTAAAAATTAATAATTCAGAGGAATCTTTCGATGAGAACAGGTCTTTGCGTTTTAGTGAAAATAATTTATCCTTTTCCTATACTGCCAATGATTATATCCGTCCTGATCTTGTGTATTACAGGTATCGGTTGAAAGAAAAGGAACCATGGACCAGGGTGCAGGGTGTGAACACCGTTTTATATAATGCTTTGCCGGCCGGTGATTATCGTTTTGAAGTACAGTCGAGTTATGATAATCACACCTGGAGCCAGTCAGCTGTATATGATTTTAATATTCAGCAACCCTGGTGGAAGAACCGCTGGTTTTATGTGGCACTGGCATTATTAACAGCTTGCATACTTTATTTTATTTACCTGTACAGGATACGGCAATTGAAAAAGATGCACCAGCTTCGCACCAAAATTTCGCAGGACCTGCATGATGAAGTAGGTGCCACCTTAACCAGTATTTCTTTTTTAAGTGAAGTAGCAAGAAAGCAAACTTCAGATACCGATGCACCGGTTGTAAAGACGCTGGATAAGATCGGGGAGTACTCACGGGAAATGATTGGTGAGATCAATGATATTGTCTGGGCCATTAATCCGGCCAATGATAAGTTTGATAAGATAACTGACCGGATGAAAAATTTTGCTTTGCCGTTATTATCTGCAAAAAACATCCGCCTGGAATTTAAAGCAGATGATGAACTGCTGAATTATTCACTGGGCATGGAGCAGCGGAAGAATTTATACCTCGTATTTAAAGAAGCAGTAAACAATGCTGCAAAGTATGCTGACTGCACAGCTATTGAAGTAAATTTTTTAAAAGAAAAGAGTTCACTTGTGCTCAGCATTGCAGATAATGGAAAAGGTTTTAACGCGGAAGAAATGAAAAATGGTAATGGCTTAAAGAATATGAAACTGCGGGCAAAAGAAATCAAAGCTGCATTTCAAATTCAATCAGCAACGGGAGAGGGAACGCTGATACTATTACAGATGCCTATCACCCAAAATGCCGATATGGTTCGCTGATACATTCACTTATTTTTGAAAATCAATGCCAGTAAAAGTTGCCATATTTGAAGACCGCAGATCTATACGGGAAGCAATTTCCCTGCTTGTCGAAGGAACTTCAGGTTTACAACTTGCAGGAGCATGGCCCGATTGTATGAACCTGGTGGAGAATATAAAATCATCGCAGCCAGATTTGGTACTGATGGATATTGAAATGCCCGGCATAAACGGAGTAGAAGCGGTGAAGTTGCTGAAAAAACATTTTCCCAAACTCACTGTAATAATGCAAACCGTTTTTGATGATGATAATAAGGTATTTGATGCCATCTGCAATGGTGCTTCGGGTTATTTACTGAAGGACACCCCCCCGGCACGGCTGATGGAAAGTATCATTGAAGCGTATAATGGAGGGGCGCCCATGTCACCATCTATTGCCAGTAAAGTGCTTCGTCTTTTTCAAAAACACCTGGCTCCTTCACCGGATGCAGCACATGAAAAATATCATCTTACCAACCGTGAAAAAGAAATTCTGCAAGGTCTGGTAAATGGCTTTAGTTATAAAATGATCGCTGAAGTCTATCATATCAGCTTTGATACGGTTCGTACCCATGTCAGAAATATTTATGAAAAATTGCATGTAGCTTCCTCCTCACAGGCTGTTGCCAAAGCCATAAAAGAGAGACTGGTTTAAAAATTTTTTCTTATTTCCCTCACCCAAAATGCCGATTGTTTTGATTTGAAGGACTGGATAGTTTTACTATACCCTTTTTGAGTCAAAAAAATTTATTGAGTATGAAAAAGCTGATAGCTATTGCTATAGTATTTGCAAATCACCATTCACTTTCCACCATCCACTTACATGCACAGGTTGGCAAAGTAGGAATAAATACGAATACCCCACAAGCCATACTGCATGTAAAAGACAGTAGTGTATTATTTTCAGGTTTTGGGATAAATTTTCCTCCAGGCAACCCGCCTGTAAGTGGAGAGGGAGTTAGAATGATGTGGTATCCGGACAAAATTGCATTCAGGACCGGATATGTTAGTGGCACGCAGTGGGATAAGAACAATATTGGTGATTTTTCAGTTGCATCCGGTTTCAACACAATGGCTTCTGGCAAAGTAGCTTCTGCGATTGGTGAAGGAACTGTTGCAAATGGCTATGGATCACTTTCTATTGGTATGTACAATGACCCTATAGTAAGTGTTCAGACAAGCCCTTTAACCACAACACCTCTTTTTATCATAGGTAATGGTGCAGATGGAAGCCCTTCGAATGCAATGGTTGTAAGACGAAATGGTTTTGTGGGCATAGGAATTAACAATCCACAGGATCTTCTTCATGTTATGCGTTCATCCTCTGGTGCCACACCAAATTTATATGCTTCCTTAATTCTCGAAGATGAAGGTAATAACTACATGCATTTTTTGTCAGCTACCGGTGCTGAATCAGGTATTCTTCATGGACGGCCGGGTACTTCCATCCGGGGAGGTATAATCTTCGACAATCAATCCAATTTGCGATTCAGAACAGGGGGTAATACTAACAGAATGACGATTGATAGCACAGGTTCAGTAGCCATCAATTCAAGTTTACCGGATGCAAGTGCAATATTCCAGGCAAACAGCACTTCAAAGGGGGTATTGTTGCCAAGAATGACAACTACCCAGCGGGAATCTATTGAATCCCCAGCAAATGGGTTACTTACTTATGATAATAACACCAATTCATATTGGTATAACAGGAATGGCAACTGGACAGAAATGAATTCTCAATTCACAAGAATGCATGTAATAAAAAGCACTGGTGCACAAATCTTCACTGTCCCATCAGGTATTAATACTGTATTTGTAGAAATGTGGGGTGCAGGGGGTGCCGGAAAGTCAACAACAGTTTCAGATTTAGGAGGTAGTGTATTTCATAGTACCGGTGGTGGTGGTGGAGCAGGGGGCTATGCATCTTTTTATCTTGACGTAAGTACCGGTGGAAATATCAGTTTTAATATACCATCCGGATCCACCGGTGCCGGCACCAATGATATCATTTGTATCTATGGTGCAAAAACCCTCTCCTTTCAAAGTGGTGATGACGGAACAATTTCTGCACCGGGGGCTGGTGGAAATAATGTAATTACAGCAAGCGGTTTTTCTGCTTCAGAGTATCTGTTTATAGCCGGAGAAAATGGAAAGAATATTGTAAACCATCATGAATTTTCAACTTTCTACGGATTGGGCGCAATCTCTTATGAAATTCATTATGGCAATGGTGGTTCTCCAGCATTTTTTAATACCGGGGGTACAGGTGGCCAACGAACCGTATTTATTGCAAATGGCCAACCTGCTGTTTTTAGTGGGGATGTCTCTGAAATTGTAGCTACTCAACCAGGCGGAGGTGGTGCCGCTCCCCGAAATAATACACCCGGTACTACTGTTAATGAATCCGGAGCCGCAGGAATGGTCATCATACGATATTAACAGTTGTACATACATCGTCAAACTTCAATTTTTGTAAATTGAACCATTTTGACACAGTAGCTTTTAGGGCTTAAATTACCAAGGTAAATCTGGTTTTCATTTGTAGTACACCTGTAATCAGTATTTCATTATTTTTACAGGGATGGCTCTTCCTTTCTTCTATATACCTGCTTATTCAGCGGAGCAAAATAAAATTGTGTTGGATGCGGATACGTCTAAACATGTGGTGCAGGTGCTGCGGATGAAAACAGGGGAGCAACTGAACCTGACTGACGGCAAGGGAAGTTTACTGACTTGTGAAATTACCGATGCTCATAAGAAACATTGCACTGTAGAAGTAAGAGCTAAAACCGAAAGCCCCAAACCCCATAAACAAGTATCAATCGCCATATCCTTGCTTAAAAATACCAATCGTTTTGAATGGTTTTTGGAAAAAGCAACGGAAATCGGCGTGAGTGAAATTATTCCGCTGATCTGTGAGCGAACAGAGAAAGAGAAATTCCGGTATGACCGGATGCAGGGGATTGTGATCAGTGCCATGCTGCAAAGTCAGCAGTGCTGGCTTCCTGTTTTGCAGGAGCCGGTTGAGTTTAATAAATTGGTAAACGAATCATCAGTGAAACAAAAGTTTATAGCCCATTGTGATGAAGCTTCTGTGAAAAATAATCTTCTCACTTTTCAGCCATTCAACTCTTCAGTCATTCTCATCGGTCCTGAAGGAGATTTTTCTCCTGCAGAAATCGAGCTTGCCTTACAAAACAATTTTACGCCTGTCAGTTTAGGTGGAACAAGGTTACGTACTGAAACGGCTGGGGTAGTGGCAGCAACTTTACTGTGCCAGGCCTGATATCTCTTTTATTTCTCCGTCGAAACGTCCTGGTTTATACCTGAATTCAGGTAGTTTTTTAGCTGGTAAATTCATTCATTGCAGGTATTTATTTTATACCCTCTTTTATTCATCTTTAGTTTACCAGTGATGACCTCTGTAGTCTTTTTTGTTTCATCGAAAAGAACAGCCCGTAATTTTTTTCCCGTTTCACTGCATTATAAAAACTAAAATCACCAGCATGAAAGTTATAAAGTTAAACACCCGGAATTTCGTGTTACTCTTCACTGCTTTCTTTTATAATAGTATTTTGCAAGCTCAGGTCGGAATTGGAACAACAAATCCCGATACGTCAACTATACTGGATATACGATCTTCCACAAAAGGAGTGTTGATACCCCGGATGACAGAGCTTCAAAGAAGCAGAATAACTGAGACGGCAGATGGACTGTTGGTGCAGGACTTACATACCGGTAAAACCGTAACCAACAGAAATAATTACGGTCAATGGGGTATTGTTGATCCGGTTATTAATCAAAACGTAAACTTCACTGCTTTCTTTACAGCAGGGTCAGTACATGTTCTTAATTATGATCTTGGATCAGGTCATCAATGGACTACTTTTTCTTTATCTGGCCCATTGCAGGGTGTCTGTAGTGCTGATAATGTTATCATTTTTATAACACAAACACATGTAAATGCCATCTTTGAAGACGCCAATAAAGTTGTTCAACTCAGCTCCCAGGCACTTTCAGGCGGTCCGGTTGTGGATATGGGAATAACTACAAATGTTTCTAGTATTGCTGTACTTCTAAAAGGTAATACCGCTTACAGGTTCAGGCTGTCGGGAGCCACCTGGTCTACCACAACTTTACCATCAACACCTGCAAACCTGAGGGTGTTAAAAGATCGTATCATTTTTACCGCAGGTACATCAGTATTTTATGCGGATGGAAACGCTTTGCTGTCCCAGCCAATTTCGGGTAGCCGAGCTGCCATTTATGCAAATGCAGATGCGGCGATTATACATACAACCACTAATCTATATTCATTTGTACCGCTTGCTATTGGGGGTATGGATGTACAAACAAATACATTGGCAACGGATGTTACAAATGTGTATGATAATGGACAAAAGAACAGAATTGTTGTTCAGTCCGAAGATAAATTATGGGTGTTAAGGTATGACCCAAGTGTCGGTGGCCAATGGTCTTCAATAAATATTACCGGGCCTGTAGATAAAGTGGTGGCTGCCGATAAATTTTAAAGCGGTGTTGCCAAACGCAACTTTGTACGCATCTGATAAAAGTATAACGACCGGGATTATTTCTAAAAGTACTATATCAATTTATTCTCCCCGGCTACTTTCAGTAATTGCTGAACAGAATTTACATTTAGTTTTTGCATCAGGTTTTTACGGTGCGTTTCTACCGTTAAGGGGCTCAGAAATAATTTCTCTGCAATTTGTGGTCCGGTCAGCCCCTCATAAAGGAGTTTCAGAATTTCTTTTTCCCGCCGGGTCAGTACGAGTTTATTTTTCAAAGCATCCTTCAGGGAATGGAATTGCTCCAGTATTTTCTGGTTGGCAGCTTTGCTCAGGAAGATTCTTCCGTTCATTACTTCATCAATGGCAGTGATCAGTTCTTCCCGTTCCATATTTTTCAGCAGGTAACCATTGCCGCCATTAGCCAGCAGTTGGGTTATAATGCCAGCTTCATTGGTAGAGGTAAGCCCGATGATCTTTGTTTGTTTATTCTTTTTCCGGATCAGGGTGCACAGTTCCAGTCCGTCAATATCCGGGAGGCTGATGTCCAATAAAATAACATCCGGGCTGGTTTTTTCCAGGAAAACCAATGCTTCTTTTCCTGTTTTACAGACCGTTAGAATCTGCAGGTGTGTTATCTCTTTTACCATCATCGAAATGCCATCGCCAACCAGCGGATGATCATCGATTACAAGGATTGAAATCATAAAAACGAAATCTGTTTATTATTGAAAATACAAAAGCCGGCTTAGTTTATTCATTAATTAAAAAATCCATCATTACCGTGGTGCCTATTTCTTGTTGTGAATCAATGGATAGCTTCCCGTTCAGGTAGCTAACCCTGCTTTCTACCGAACTAAGCCCGGCATGCGTTTTACCATCTGTTTCTGACAGGTTGAACCCACGGCCATTATCTTCTACGGTTACACTCAGCCGGTTGCCATCCCGGTTGAACTGGATAATGGCTTCGGTGGCGTGGGAATGCTTAATGATATTATTGAGCAGCTCCTGCATGATACGGAATAACATTACTTCGGTAGATGAGTTCAGCCGTTTATCCATCCCATAGGACTGCATCGATACATTCAGGAGTTTTCCTGCGCTGATACTGTTGCAGAGTTCCTGTGTGGCCTGCACCAGTCCGAGTTTGATCAGTACTTCCGGCATCATATTGTGTGCAACCCGGCGGACTTCTTCAGAGGCAGTATTCACCATCTCATAACTTTTGGTAAACAACGGGTCCTGTTGTAATTCTTTTCTTTCATGCTGCAGGGTACTGAAAAGCATTTTTATGGTGGAGAATAAACCGCCCAGTCCGTCATGCAGGTCTTTTGCGATCCGGGTTCGTTCTGTTTCCTGCCCGTTGATCATGGATTGCAGGGAAACTACCTGCTGTTGCCGCTCCAAAAATCTTATTTGTTCCTCCTGCAGGACCTTATCTTTTTCGGCAATGATATTTTTTTGCCGGCTGTTCCTGTACAGCATTCCTAAAAATAATACCAGGATTGCTGAGCCGGCACCACCGATCAGCAATAGCCGGTTACGTTTTACTACTGCCAGTTCCTTTTCTGTATTAGAGAGCTGCAGGGAAGCTATTTCTTTTTTATTTTTTTCCTGTTTGTACTTCGCTTCCAGGTTAAGAATATTATTCTTTGTTTCGATATTCGAGGCACTGTCTGTGTATGACTTATTCAGCTCTGCATACCGGTATGCTTTTCTGAAATCTTGTTTCTGCACTGCTATTTCCTTTAGTGTATTATAAGTACTGGCGGCCACTTTATATTGTTTTAGTTTTATTGCAGTGGTATTGCTTTCCAGCGCATATTGTTCTGCAGCTGTTGTATTACCCAGTTTAAGATAGATTCGGGCTACATTAGCACCGACTTCCGCTTCCAGGTATTCGTTATTTACACTGTCTGCAATTGCATAGGCTTTCAGGTAGGCTTTTAAAGAAGCCTGGTAATCCCTGGCTATATCGTAATAATGGCCTTCAGAATTCAGAACAAGGGTGTTTACCTGTACGTTGTTTATGTTGGCATTTAGCTGAATGGCCGTGTCAAGATGAAGTTTGTTAAGGCTGGTATTGTTGAGCTTAAGATAGGCATCTGAAATGTCCAGGTGAAGCATTACGGAATAGCGGTCTTCGTCAGGATAATTCTTAATCAATAATGCTTTTTTTGCGTATTCAATCCCTTTTTCAAATTGGTTCTCGGCTATAAGATTATTACCGATTTTGCCATATGCCTGTGGAAGTAAAATTCGTATCCCCGGGTTATCAGAACTTTCAATGATACGAACTGCCTCCATGAGCTGTTCCACTGCGCCGGAATAATCAGATTGATAAGTGGAGAGCAGTGCATTGGCAAAAATAGTGTGTACCAGTACTGCCGTATCCCCTGTCTCTGTTACAAGGGCTACTCCTTCGTCGAGAAATAAACGGGCACTGTCATACCGGGTGAGGTTAGTATAGATAATACCCGCATTGTATAATATCCTGCTTAATCTTTTTTTCTCATTTAGTTTCCTGGCCACCGGGATGGATAATAATACATATTGGCGGGCGGAGTCATATTGTCCGTTGTTGAAATAATATCGTTGAATTTCAGTATAGGCTTTTACGGTATTGCTATCAGGGTTATCTTTTTTTATGATGGAAAGCAGGCTGTCCATCTTTTCCTTTCTCATGGGTTGAGCAGTGGTATAAAAGCTTACTGTGCAAAGCAGAATAAAAGTCAGCAATAGCAGCCGTATTGTATGGGTCATAATTTTTTCAAATTACAATTTAATACGTCATTGTATCTACCTCCATTCAGGTATTTTTTAGTACTTAAAATTGATGAATTACGGGTATTGGCCAGCAGCATTGTAAACCGGATTTTTATATAAATTATATACTGATGAAAAAGGTTTTATTTACTGCTGTTTTTCTGTTTATTGCCTCAATAGCTTTTTCACAATCTGTAAAATGGCTCAATTCATCAGGTGGCTCTGGTAGCCCGCAAATTCGGGATTTAGCGGTTGATCAGGCAGGGTTTATATATGCCGTGGGATCGTTTAATGCGAATATGTCTGTCCATGGAAATGCTGTTAATACCCAGGGAGGGTTTGACGTCTTTATAACTAAATTTGATCCTAATGGGAACTTTATATGGATAAAGACTATCAGTGGCGGCAGTAATGATTTTGGTTATGAAATTGAAACAGATCAGCAGGATAATGTGTATGTTTCTGTTTTCTGCCAAAGTTCACCTTTGCAGGTATCTGATTCATTATTGTCTTCTTCGGTATCAGGCATACTGCGTTTTGATTCTTCCGGAAGTTTTGAAGCAGTATTGACAACAGGCATGAGTGTATTCAATATGAAATGCTATCAGGGCTCAATCTATGCCCGCAGTCAAGTGAATACACTTTTTAAATTTAATTTAGATGGTGGTCTTATCTGGAGTAAGCCAATCTCAGGGAGTATTACCCCCAACAATGTAATTCTAACATCTCCAGAAACAAGCCTGGAGATAACTCCGCATGGAAATATTATATTCTCACAGAACTGCACCGGAAATTATACCTATGATGGCGTAACGGTCAATAGCGGAAGCGGTACTTTTGCAATTGCAACTTTGATTGATACCAACTCAAATCTTATACGAAATTATGCCTGGGGAATGAATGAAGGGTCTACTATCCGGCCGAGGTCAGCGATCGTGGATGCCAATCATAATGTTTACATGGCGGTTAATTTTCCTTCCAGCTATACGAACACTTTTGGCAGCAGTACCATTTTACACTTACTCAATGGTTCTGCTTTTCATGCTCTCTTGAAGTTCGATTCACAGGCTGCCCCTGTTTGGGCGTATAATATCAGCTGCGCCAACAGTACCAACAACTTTTTTGATCTTTCACTTGACAACAATGGAAATATTGCTATGCTGGGTATGTATACTGATATAACTACACTTGGTTCTATTAGTTTTCCCACTAACAGCTTTAACGGAAATATTTTTACCGCCACGATTTCTCCCGAAGGAACACTTTTAACAGGCATGGGTTTAGGCACCAATAATACAACAGACAGGGCAAATGATCTGGAGTTACTGGCTGATGGAGCTTTTGCTTTAGGAGGGATGACTGGAACCGGCGTCGCTCCCGTAAAGTTTGGATGTATCAATTCGGTAACGCCTGGTTTCCTCGTGTTGAAATACAACTATGAAACACCGCCTTTGCCCGATGTAAGTTTTACGCAGCTCCGTGAACAACGGAAAGTCTTTTTTTCTTCCACGGTTAGTAATACCAGTAATGTTTTATGGGAATTTGGAGACGGTGCTACCAGCACACAACGAAATCCTGTGCACACTTATACTACGCCAGGGAATTTTAATGTTCGTCTAATTGGTCAAAATAGTTGTGGAGCAGATACAACTACATCACAGATATTGTACAAAGGCATACAGAAAATACTGCCAGGGAAGATTGCAAACAGCCGATTTCAGATAGTGATCGCAAAGGGCGGCTTTCCTTTTGCTACTGCACAAATGGTTCTTAAAAAAGGTACGCATACCATACTTGCAGAATCAACGGCTGTGAATGACAGTGGTATGGTTCAAGGTAGTTTCCTGCTGCAAAATGAACCCCTGGGTATGTATGACGTTATCATCAACTCGGGTTCTTTCACGGATACGCTGGTAAACAGCCTGGAGATGGAACCTGTCCGGAATGATTCACTTACAATTCAGGTTTCAGGACCTTCACGGAGGCTCATCAACCGGTTTCAACCATACCAGGTAACCATAACTAATCCGAGTAATGTCAATTATTTCGGGGTGCCAGTGCTCATTGCAATGAATCCGAATAATGAAATTGCCAGGTTGTCAAACCGGGTGATTTCTGATTCACTTAGCCAATTGATGCGGGACAGTGCATTTGTACATGATTTTTACATGGCGTATGACTCAGCCAGTAGCGATTCTATGTGGCTCGGGATGTTTCTCATTCCAGTGGTGGCGGCTCAGTGTACAGAAACGATTGAGTTTTATATGCGTGGTACAACACTGGGGGATAAGTTGCTAGTGGCTTCGCTTTTAAGACCCTGGTATGATTCGGCACAGCTTGTGCAACTGGGATTAAATCGGACTGAGACATCCTGCGATTTCTTGGGTGACGGAATGAATTGCATTTTGGATATTTTAGGGCAGTTCCCCGGAGCCAGTTGCCTGGTTAGTGCAGGAAGCTTGGGTTGTGCCTTAGGAAATCTGGGAAGAGATGCTGTAGGAAACCGCAACCGGGGTGGGGACGGGAAAAAGTATATAGCGGATGTTTTCAACGTCATGGCAGATGCTGCCAGCACTATCTTCTGTTCAACAGGAGGTATCATGAAGTCGAAGGCTAAGCTGGTAGCGGAAGATGCTGTCTCGGAATGGACCGGTGAATTACTCGGTATTACAGCTTCATTTCTAAATGGGGAGATGCCAAATAATCCTTTTTTAAAACTTACGGCAATTCCTGTTACCATACCCGGCAGCTGTTTTACAGCTTTTGCTAGTCCTCCAAAAAGTATTGAACGATTCTTTATAAAGGATGTCTCTTCTATGGACCCCAATGATAAGACCGGTCCGCTTGGAATTACAACGGATAATTTTATTGATAAAGAAAGTACTCTGCAGTACCTGATCCGGTTTGAAAATATCAGCACTGCTACTGCACCAGCATCGGAAGTACGGATCATTGATACCCTTGACAACAACTTTTTTGAATTGTCAACCCTACGCTTTACCGGGTTTGGTTTTGCCGATTCTACCTACCAGGTATTAGGCGGAAGCGAAAGTTATGTCCAGGAGATCGATCTCCGGCCGGCTAAAAATACCATTGTACGGTTCACCGCAAAACTGGATACGGTACTTCATACTTTATCCTGGCTCTTTGAATCGCTTGATCCTGTGACACGGGAACTGGTTGCCGATCCGAATGACGGGTTTCTGAACCCGAACCAGCAATCACCGGAAGGTGAGGGTTTTGTTTCGTTCAGTGTTCGCCCCCTGGCGAATCGGCCTCACCTGCAGCAAGTGATGAACACAGCCAAGATCGTTTTTGATGAGAATGCACCCATTTTCACAAATGTCTGGAAAAATACAGTAGACATAGAAAAACCATCCAGCCAGGTGTTACCTCTTCCTGCTGTGCTGAATGATACTACATTCCTTTTAAGATGGAGCGGGACCGATGCGCATGCGGGAATCATGGGTTATGATATCTATGCAATCATTAACGATACCATTACCCGTCGGATATTACGCAATACACCTACTGATTCTATCCGGATTAACGGGGCTTTTGGTAATACCTACAAATTCTTTTCTGTGGCCAGCGACCTCGTTGGTAATATTGAAGATCTGCCAGGTGTGCCTGATGCTGTGATCACCCTTTCCGCACCGCTGCCATTGACCATTCTTTCTTTTACCGGTAGCCGGCAAAACAATGATGCAGTATTACAATGGCGGACAGTGAATGAGGTAAGCGTTAGTCATTTTGAAGTACAGCGCAGCTTCAACGGTGCCGATTTTACCAAAGAAGGAACTGTTACAGCTGGTGGCACTCTCTACTCGCTGACTGATCCCGGTGTTTTTAACACTCAGCCGGTTGTTTATTACAGATTGAAATCAGTAGATATCGATGGACGTTTTACCTATTCTGCTATCCTGAAATTGAGCCGCAATGAGAATGGATTGCTGACGGTCTTCCCTAACCCGGTAAAGGATCAACTGGTGATCGGAGGTTTGAAAAGGGGAGCTGTGCTACGGATATTTAGCGCCGATGGAAGACTGGTGCAGCAAACGGCGGTAACCACTCAAACGATGATCATTGATATGATAGGTTATACGAGCGGCATATACTGGCTGCAATATGCCAGCGACGGTGAAATACAAACACAGAAAATTCTTAAGCAATAATCTTGAGACATATAACCAAATAAAAATGAATAGGAGGTTGAGATTTCTCAAATAAATCCAGGTCTTTAGAATAGCACAATTTTTTTTCATGCACAGTCAGCCGGGTGTCCTGCAATGGCAGGCACCCGGTTTAAATTTCTTTATAGTGGAGGATTTGATTTCCGGATGTATCGGGTATCAAAATTTTTTATTATCGTGTAATGCTTTCAATACTGCTATCCAATGAGTTTATAATATAACTACCTCCATTCAGGTATTTTTTTCGTGATTTTTTAAACTGATTCAGGTATATGAAAAATGAGGACTGGCTATGAACTTTATCTTGTAAAATTTAAACTTTATGCGTTGTCAATTAATGTTATTTTCCGGCCTCTTATTTATTGCTCTCTCTGGTTCTGCTCAGTCAGCATGTGATGAATCAGCAAATGGGTATACTATTCCGGCAAAAGAAATAAATTGTTTCAGGCACTTTTCCAGCAATCAACAACCCGGTGTTCATGCCGTTAATAATTACCTGCTGGCTAAGATCAGTCAGTTGATGTATACCGAGCGGCTGGATTTTGAATTGCGTAAGCTGCGCAACCCTTCAGGCTTTCCCGCCGCTGATTTTAGTTCCAGTCAACTAAATTCAAGCAGTAATAATTCTTTTGAGTGTGATTTTAAAAAGCGCTTCAGTCACTGGTTCTATGATGTGAACAGCAAACCGGTTCGGCCATTGAAAATTGACAAGAACCTGCAAATGGCACCCGTAGAAAACAGGAATAAACCCGGGGTGGTCAATAATTCAAATCTTAAGAGTAATCAAATGCTAAATGATAAGGCTGATTTATCCGGGAAGGCGAGGGTAATAGAAAATAAAAATACCACAACCATGTCCCCGGAACAGAAGTTTATCCAGGACTCAATAGCATTTGAAAAGTCAAAACCTAAGTTTAAGTTTTTGAATAAAAGAACTGATTTTGTCAATATTGGCGGAGAAATACGAATACCCGGATTTGATCCGGAATTAATGGTTATCTCCACCGAAGAATACATTATAGTTGCGTGGAGAGGCACTGATAATGTGTACAGGGAAGATTCCTGGGAATGGATTGGAACGGATGCATACTTTGTACCGGTGAGTGGCGATGGACCTTTAGCATCTGCTAAAATGCATGCAGGGTTTTGGCATAGTTTCAAAGTGATCCGAAACAAATTAATGGCCACACTGGATGCATTTGAGGCGAAATCAAAGAATAAGAAAATATTTATAACCGGACATAGCCTCGGTGGTGGTATGGCAATGATTAGTGCGCCCTATCTTGCGGGAACAGGATACAAGGTGGCAGAAGTTTATACCTACGCTGCCCCCCGTGTTATCGGTGACCAGGCTTTTGTGAACAGATGTAATACCCTTTTAGGCAGTGATAAGATACAGCGTTTTGAATATGGGGTAGATTTTGTTACCAAATTATGGTCACCGGCTATTTACTTCTCCACTTATAAAATACCCGGGCATCGGCATTGGCTGAATGCACAGGGTGCTGATGATGATTATAATTGCGGGGAGAGATATTTCCCCATGACAGCCAATCCATTTGAGTACAATGATTATTCCCGGGCGAAGATTGACAAGTTGAATGGCGATGTAGGTGCTTTTGATCCTTTTGGATGGGCAGCATTGTTTAAAACAAGTATTAAAGGTCAAAGCCCCAAGTATCCGAAAGAGTCACACAGTTATCCTTTGTTTGATTTTGGTCAGCACAATCCACAATACTATGTGAAGAAAGCATTTGAGAATATGACAACAGAGCAAAAGGGATTGTTGCCGGGATTCCAGGATACTTATCCATATGTTTATCCTGCTGTGCCGGGAAATAAATAGGCTTTCAGGCCTGGGATTGATTTACAATAGAATTCAGTTCAGGAATAATAGTTATTGGTCATTTCTGGAAATGTTATTCATTCTATAGTCGTGCCGGAATATTTGCAATTTGAAATAATTAAACCAGGTAAAAGGTTACAATAAAAAAGAAACAAATGAAATTATTTGCTATACTAATAACCATTTATATGTTTTTGGGATTTGATGTGTTAGCTCAAAAATACAATGGTCGTTTTTCAGGCGATCAGCCCGGGCTAACCTCTTCTGCGGAATTGACGGTCCAGAACAGGCAGCTCAAAGGAAAGGTTTATATGAATGGAAAGTTAGCCAATCTCAGCGGCACGATAACAGACTCAGCCAGCGCCGGAACCATCTTTGATGTGGAGGTGAGTAAGACATACAGCTACCGGAGTGTATTGCGGGGAAATGAATTACATTTCTTTATCACTTTTCCCGAGTTAAATTACCAGGAACTGGAATTGGTGATGCAGCGGGAGAATAAGAACCCGGCAACAAAGCCTGCCACAACCAGGGCAACAAAGTCAGTTGGGAACAAAGATGCAAGGTTAGTAGGGGTATGGAGATATACAGAGGTACTGAGCAGTGGCAGCGGTGATAATTATGCTTCTTTTTCTACTGATTATTTTATGGAATTCAAAGCCGATGGTACAGTGTTATCATGGACCGGGAAAAGTGCAGGGGGTAGCGGAACTGTTTCTATTGACGGGAATGGATCAGCAAAAGTTGAAAAGGGCGAATGGTATACGGAGGGAAAAACATTGTATTTAGCTGATCCTGTTACAAACCAGAAGGTGTCTACTCTTTTTTATGCTGAGCAAAACAGGATGATGCTGCATAACGGAGGTAGTGAGAAGAAAATATTTCAACGAATACAATAAAGCATCTTATCAAGCTATTGTTATAGCTTTTCCCCTTGGTTATTGGTTTCGGTATTGTCAAGCACCGGCTCATTCAGTTTAACTAGATGGGCTCTTTTCCTGGCTGCACGGCTGCGCATGGTCATATTCAGCATTTCTACCGTAAAGGAAAAAGCCATACCGAAGTAAATATAATTTTTCAGGTGCAACTGATGTGCTGCTTCGCTGTCCCAGCCTTCAATGATCAAACTCAATCCGATCATAACAAGGAAGGAGAGGGCCAGCATTTTCAGTGTAGGATGTTTATGGATAAACCCGGATATAGAAGGGCTAAACAGGAACATTACGATCATAGCGATCACCACCGCAGCGATCATGATCTCCACATGCTTGGCCGTGCCACCTGCGGTAATGATACTGTCGAAAGAGAACACTGCATCAATAAGCAGGATCTGCCCGATTGCCTGTCCGAAAGAAAGCGGTTTTTTATTTTTTAATAGTTCATTCGGGTCTTCGCCTTCCAGTTTATGATGTATTTCCATCACTGATTTATAGATCAGGAATAAACCACCTGCCAGCATCACTATACTGGCCAGGTCAAATCCTTTGCCGGCAATACTAAAAACAGCCTTTCCTTTTTGCGACAGTAACCAGCCCAACCCCATCAGTAACAGGCTGCGGGAAAGAATGCCGGTTACCATCCAGAACCGGCGGGCCTTTTTTTGTTCTTTATCACCTTTCAACCGGTTAAGAATAATGCTGACAAAAATTACATTATCAATACCCAATACCACTTCCAATACAACAAGAATAAAAAAGCTGATAATACTTTCTGAAGTAAACAAATATTCCATTCTTTATTGATTATAGTGATTTACAAATTTGTTTTACAATGGCCGGTCCTTCGTAAATGAATCCCGTCCATACCTGCACCAGTGATGCACCTGCATCTAATTTTTCTTTTGCATCAATCCCGGTAAAAACGCCACCGGATGCAATAATCGGAATGGCTCCATTTGTTTTATCGGTGATATACTTTATAATGTCTGTACTTCTTTGCTTTACAGGTAAGCCACTTAATCCTCCTGCTCCAATTTCATTTATTCGTAACTCAGGTGTAAGGAGACCTGCGCGGCTGATGGTTGTATTGGTTGCTACCAGTCCATCTAATTTTATTTCCAGGGCCAGGTCAATCACATCATCAATTTGTTCTTGTGTAAGATCTGGTGCAATCTTCAGGAAGAGTGGTTTGGCTTTTGCCTTCCCGTTATTGATCATCTGCAGGTGCATTAAAATTTTACGCAATGATTCTTTTTCCTGTAGCTCCCGCAACCCTGGTGTATTGGGTGAACTTACATTTACTACAAAGTAATCAACGAATGGATGCAATTCTTTAAAGCAGATCTCATAATCCTTCCAGGCCTCTTCATTAGGGGTGATTTTATTCTTGCCAATATTGCCACCAATGATTAACCGGAAGTCTTTAGTGGTGAGCCGGGACTGTTTTTCTTTCCAGGTTTTTAACCGTTCTGCAACTACTTTCACTCCCTCATTATTAAATCCCATCCTGTTGATAAGTGCTTTGTCCTTCGGTAAACGAAATACCCTTGGTTTGTCATTACCAGCCTGTGGTAAAGGTGTAACCGTTCCGATCTCCACAAAACCGAAACCGAGGCATTCGAGTTCTCTCAGGTATTTGGCATTTTTATCAAAACCGGCGGCGAGTCCAACTGCGTTCCTGAATCTGAGATGAAAGAATTCAGTGGTTAATGCAGGATTGGCGGGTGAAAAGATCTTAGCCAGTATTTTCCTGCTAAAGCCAACACTGCACAAAAGCCGGAGGGCATTCATTGAAAAGTGATGCACTCCTTCCGGCGAAAAACAAAAAAGAATATTGCGTAGAAGCTTATACATTGTGGTTGCGAAGATAATTGAAGTTTTGGGGCAGTTTTGGTGGGTACAACAAGTCTCTTTATTTTTGATACAGAAAGTTGCATAAACAACCAAATAGGGTTTGTAGTTTGTGATTTATAGTTTGTAGTTGACCTTTTAAAGTAGAGGCAGACTTTTCAAAGTATAAAGAACTACAAACCTCAAACTATAAACTTCAAATTTTTATGATGCAGGAAGCTTACATTATTGCCGGTTATCGTTCTGCTGTTGGAAAAGCCAAACGTGGTGGTTTCCGTTTTACCCGACCGGATGACCTGGCTGTAACAGTCATCAAAGGGCTAATGGCATCCGTGCCACAATTAGATGCGAAAAGAGTGGACGATGTGATTGTGGGTAATGCCGTACCGGAAGCTGAGCAGGGGCTTCAGTTTGGACGTATTATATCAGCAAGGGCCCTGGGTATTGATGTGCCGGGTGTTACGGTAAACCGTTATTGTGCATCGGGTCTTGAAACCATTGCGATTGCCACTGCCAAAATCCGGATGGGAATGGCCGACTGCATTGTTGCCGGTGGAACTGAAAGTATGAGCATGGTTCCCACAGCAGGTTGGAAAACGGTGCCGGCTTATTCCATTGCCAAAGAGGAACCGGATTATTATTTAAGCATGGGCCTTACTGCTGAAGCAGTGGCAAAGGATTATAATATCAGCAGGGAAGCACAGGATGAATTTTCATACCAGTCACACCAGAAAGCAATTGCTGCAATTAAGGCTGGTCATTTCAAACCAGGCATTCTGCCCGTGACAGTGGAAGAAATTTATCTTGATAGCAAAGGCAAAAAGCAAAAGAGGAATTATGTGGTAGATACGGATGAAGGACCAAGGGCTGACACATCTGTGGAAGCTCTGGCCAAATTAAAACCAGCTTTTGCTGCGGGAGGAGTAGTGACAGCGGGCAATTCATCCCAAACATCTGATGGTGCTGCATTCGTCATTGTTATGGGAGAGAAGATGATGAATGAACTGGGATTGAAACCTATTGGAAGGTTGGTGACTTCAGCTGTGGCCGGAGTACATCCCCGCATAATGGGCATTGGCCCTGTTGCTGCTATACCAAAAGCATTAAAACAGGCAGGTATGAACCTGTCCCAGATTGATCTTATAGAATTGAATGAAGCATTTGCTTCTCAATCACTGGCTGTGATCAGGGAAGCCGGGCTTGATCCTTCTAAAGTAAATATCAATGGTGGTGCTATTGCATTGGGTCATCCGTTAGGTTGCACCGGTTGTAAGCTCACTGTTCAAAACCTGCATGATATGAAGCGGCTGAATAAGAAATACGGAATGATCACAGCCTGTGTGGGTGGTGGACAGGGTATTGCCGGTATCATTGAAAACTTATAAAGCCTTCTTTCTTAAAACAATAGAGCCGTCCGGATTTTCCAGTCGGCTCTTTTTTCATACTACGCTATGTATGGTTGTTTTACTATTGCAAATGAATAGTTTGGATGCAATTTTTGTTACCTGCTCCTTAAACCAATTTGTATCTTTAAAGTCGTAGTTCATTCCTGAACCAAAATTATTGCTATGGATAGAAGAGATTTTTTAACGGCCCGCAGACAACAAAAGCAACCCGAACCGGTTCAGCTTTTTCGTACCAATTCCGGTATTACTACATACACCGGGCAATGGACGGAACAGGAAATCGTACACCTGCTTAAACGAACAATGTTCGGTGCCAAAAAATCCGACGTAAATTATTTTAAGACCCGTAGCATGAGCCAGGCGGTGGATGAATTATTGACTCCAACAGCACCGCAACCTGCACCACCTGTCAAGGAATATGTCACTTCAACAACACCTGGCGTAAATGCAGATGGAAATATTATCCAGGGAACTACATGGATAAACGATATCAACAGTGATGGTACAGTGCAAAGCCAGCGAAGGGGTTCCTATAAAAAATGGTGGACTGGTGTTATGATCAACCAGGATAGAAGCATCAGGGAAAAACTGATCATGTTCTGGGTTGACCATTTTGGAAATGAAGCCACCGAAGTTGGTAATGCTAACTGGGTATACAAACAACATGATCTTATCCGTCAATATGCACTGGGTAACTTTAAAAATCTTGTACGGGATATTACCAAAGATGTGGCAATGCTCCGCTACCTCAATGGTTATCTTAATAACAAGAATGCACCGGATGAAAACTATGCAAGGGAGTTATTTGAACTTTTCACCTTAGGTAAAGGTTCCGGCTCGCAATACACAGAAAATGATGTAAAGGAAGCTGCAAAAGTGCTGACCGGCTGGCAGATCAACGGCACTACCTATACTTCTGTTTTTAATATCAACCGTCATACCACTACTAATAAAATCTTTTCTTCCTTTTTTAATAATACCGTTATTACTGGAAGAACCGGTGCCACTGCCGGTGATCTTGAGCTGGATGATCTGTTAACCATGACTTTTGCACAGCAGGAAGTTGCCAGATTCTTAGTCAGAAAAATATATCGCTGGTTTGTTTATTATTCTATCGACAGTGCTACAGAAACAAATGTGATCATACCGCTGGCGGATATTTTCAGGGCTAATAATTATGAGATAAAACCGGTGCTTTCCGCATTATTCAAAAGTGAACATTTTTATGATATGCTCAACAGGGGTTGCCTGATTAAAACTCCTGCTGACCAGGTAATAGGTTCTTTACGGGAAATGAATGTACAGTTCAGACCGGAGACTGAGTGGGATACAAATTATGGCTTGTGGAATACGTTCTACTCCTGGATGGTAAATATGGGACAAAACCCGCATGATCCGCCCAATGTATCAGGTATGCCAGCTTATTACCAGGAACCACTCTTTCATGAAATATGGATCAATTCTGATTCATTGCCCAAAAGGAACCAGTTTACAGATATTATGATCAATACAGGCTATGCCCGAAATGGATTCCGGGTACAGTTCAATTGTGTTGCTTTTGCACAAACACTTTCTAATCCCGGTAACCCCAATGACCTGATTGACGAATCGCTGGCTATATTTTTCCGAAACGATTTATCGGCGCAGTCAAAGGGCCAGATAAAAACGCAGATTCTTTTGACAGGTCAGCAATGGGATTATTATTGGACCAATGCATGGGCAGCTTATGAAGCAAATCCGACAACTGCCAATTTTAATACAGTTAATACAAGATTGAAAGCATTGTTCCAGTACTTTTTTAATTTATCTGAATTCCAGTTAGCCTGAACATTCATTTTCATCTTTAATTATAGTAAATGAAAAGAAGAGATTTTTTACTCAGCACATTACCTGCCGCAGCAATACTGCCCGAAGTGATAAACGGGTATTCTGTAAAGGCATTTAACAGTAATTCGCCGTTGGTACAGGCTTTACTACGTGGCACTACACTTACGGATCATGTGTTGGTGATTGTGCAGTTGTCGGGGGGTAATGACGGATTGAACATGGTGATACCCGTTGCAGATTATTCAAAATATTTTAATGCCAGGAGTAATGTGGCCATTCCTGAAAATAGTGTGCTGCCAATAGCAGGTGTTACGGGCACCGGTATTCATCCTGCCATGACCGGGTTGCAAACATTATTTACAGAGGGGAAAGCAAAAGTGATACAGGCAGTAGGGTATCCACAACCTAATTTTTCTCACTTCAGGGCTACAGATATCTGGATGAGTGGGTCTAACAGTAACCAGGAAGTATACAGCGGATGGGCCGGGAGGTATTTAAATAATGAATATCCCAATTTCCCAACCGGCTATCCTAATACAGATATGCCGGATCCATTGGCTATTCAGATCGGCTCCACCACATCACTTACTTTGCAAGGCCCTACGGTGAATATGGGAATGAGTATAACAAACCCTACTAATTTTTATAATCTTATAAGCGGAACAACTGACCCCGTTCCCGATACACCGGCAGGAAAAGAACTTAAATTCATCCGCCAGGTTAATCAGCAAACACAAAAGTATTCAACTGTTATCCGTGCTGCAGCTAATGCAGTGCCGCAACAAAGTACTTATCCAGCCAACAATTCCCTGGCTGACCAGCTAAAGATCGTGGCCAGGTTGGTCAAAGGCGGTTTAAAGACAAGGGTGTATATGGTCAGCTTTGGCGGCTTCGATACACACTCTGTACAGGTTAATGCAGCGGATACCACCACAGGTACACATGCTACTTTGTTAGGGCGGGTATCTGCCGCTATCAAAGCATTCCAGGATGATTTGAAATTCTTAGGCGTAGAGGAAAGGGTGGTAGGTATGACATTCAGTGAATTTGGCAGAAGAATAAAATCCAACTCAAGTACGGGTACTGATCATGGTGCTGCAGCCCCTATGTTTTTATTCGGCAGCCCGGTAGAGGCCGGTATGTTGGGTGTAAACCCCACTATACCTGCCAATGCAACAGTGAATGATAATATACCGATGCAGTATGATTTCAGAAGTATATATGCCACCTTATTGGAAAAATGGTTTTGCCTGGACAAAACGGTAGTGGATTCATTGTTCCCTCCTAATATCAATAATCAATTACAAAGCCTGCCATTGATAAAGGCCGGCGCCTGTTCCGGTATCACTCCGCCACCACCACAGCCAACCGATCTTACAATTATCAACTACCCGAATCCATTTACCAGCAGTACTACAATTAAGTTTACCACGGACGGTGGTCATACATTTATCCAGATCATCGATACACTGGGTCGTGTACTGAAAGTATTAGTGGACAGAGAATATACTGCGGGTACTTATACAACTGAATTCAATAGTGAAGGATTACCAACAGGTATCTATTATGCCCGTTTTCAGAATGGGATGAACCAGCAGGTAAGAGCAATGATGAAAGTGAGATAAGAAGTAAACTGAAAAAGCAATGCCCGGTAATTTATTTAACCGGGCTTTTTTGTGGATATTGTTAATCACTCTGCCGGTGCCCTGCATTCACCCAATCAGTAATTTTCTGCTTATCAACATTCGTCAACGGACTATTGGGCGCAGCAGGCATAAAGGATGGATTGCCATCAACAGCCCTTGCTTTAATTCTGTCCCAACTGCTTACTATACTTGCATCTGTATCAAAATTCTTACTGCCATTCACAGCTCCATTCAAATGACAGGGGCCACAATACCCATTGATGATTTGTTTTACCAATGCATACTTAGGTCCATAATTCAGTATGGTAATTTGTGCGGTATCTGTACATCCGTTCTGATTCTTAACGGTGATAACATAATTGCCGGGCGCCAGGTTGGTAAAACCGGGTGAAGCCTGGTAAACACCGCTGTTTAGTTGGTAACTGATGGTATCGCCTATGGGAAAAGTTATAGCGATTGTGCCGTTATTGGAACTACCGATTGCCTCTGTTTTAAAATATTGTACATCATAACTCACACCCAGGCAAGGATCGGGTATGGGAGTGTCTTTTTTGCTGCAGCCTAGCATAGCGGTTGAGATCAATACTATTGCAAAGAGTGCATTGGAGGATGAACGCATGGATCGGGTGTTGATAGTCATTAAATGTAAAAATTTTATCCGGCATAAAGAAGAATTTTAGGCCATGAACCGGGTTTATAGGACTTTAAGTTCGTTTTAAAGATTAGTGGGCCCGGGCTTATAAAATTAAATTTGTATGAAACGATGTTGCATTTTATATTTGCAACATTGTTACAATAAAACAGTATGCAAAAATCAGCAATCCTCTTGTTGGCATTCCTGTGGGTACAGGTACAGGTAAATGCCGGTGATTACTTTTCAATCAATCAAAGTAATCGTATACGTAGTACAAATATAAAAGCCACTATAAGCGGAAAAGTAGTAGATGTAAAAACAGGCGAAGCATTACCAGGGGCTTATGTATATTTTATAGATGATAAGATTGGAACGGTAGCTGATGCACAGGGAAAGTATATACTGACTAACATTCCGCTTGGTCACCATGTAATAGAAATTTCCCATACCGGTTACAGTAGTTTAGTTGAGCATATTGAGATAAATGCCAATAT
The DNA here is from genome assembly GCA_016719165.1 of Chitinophagaceae bacterium. GTDB lineage: Bacteria > Bacteroidota > Bacteroidia > Chitinophagales > Chitinophagaceae > JJ008. Next base: position 75,542 of record JADKAJ010000006.1, read on the forward strand.
GGAGAGGGATTTTGCTTTATCTCCTGTAATCGTAGAGAACCAGGGGGTGATAGTTACAGGTATTTCCGGCGCTACCAGTATAAGAAATGTACCCGTACCCATTACTTCTATCCGAAAATCAACTTTATTACAAACACCTTCTTCCAACATCATTGATGCGCTGAGCCATGTACCCGGAGTTTCGCAATTATCTACCGGTCCTGCCATTTCCAAGCCAATTATCCGTGGCCTTGGGGCTAACCGGGTGGTTACTATCAATGATGGAGTAAGACAGGAAGGACAGCAGTGGGGTGATGAACACGGAATTGAAATAGATGAGATGAGTGTGGCAAAGGTTGAAATATTAAAAGGTCCTGCATCATTAATGTATGGCAGTGATGCATTGGCCGGTGTTGTGAACTTTATTTCCAATGTTCCTGTTGCGGAAGGGACTATAAAAGGTAACCTGTTAACCAATTATCAATCGAATAATGGTTTATTTGGAGCCAATGGTAATATAGCCGGGAATACAAATGGATTTAACTGGAATGTGTATGGGACTTATAAATCAGCCGGTGATTACCGGAATAAATATGATGGCAAAGTACTCAACTCAAGGTTTAATGAAAGGAACTTCGGAGGGTATGCAGGAATAAATAAAAGCTGGGGCTATAGTCATGTTATTTTCAGCCGGTTTGATCAGCGGGTTGGATTAGTGGAAGGGGACAGGGATGATGCCACCGGTCAGTTTCTTTTATATGCCGGTACTCCCTTTGAACGAATTGCTGCAAAGCAGGACCTTGATTCCCGGGATCTGTTTGTTCCGCAACAAAGAGTGCAGCATACGAAAATTGTAAGTGATAACAATTTCGCCATCAAAAATGGCCGTTTAAAAGCAAATATTGCTTTTCAGAATAACCAGCGTAAGGAATTTGGCAACCCGGAAGATCCTGCCGAACAAGAATTATTCTTTGATCTGAAAACGATCAGCTACAGCTTACAATGGCAATTTCAGGAAATGAATGAATGGCACACTACCATTGGTATAAATGGAATGCGTCAATCAAACCAGAATAAAGGTGCAGAAGTACTGATACCGGAATATAATTTGTTTGATATCGGAGGATTTGTTTTTATGCAACGGTTTTTCAAAATGGGGACAGTAAGCGGAGGTATCAGGTTTGACAACCGTTCCGTCGATTCGAAGGAATTTTTTGATGGGCCGGATCCAAAGTTTACTGCGTTTACAAGAAGTTTTTCAAATGTATCGGGTAGTATCGGAGTCAGTTATGAGCCAACAGAGTTAGTAACTGTAAAAGCTAATATCGCAAGAGGGTTCCGGGCCCCGTCACTGGCAGAGTTAGCCAGTAATGGTACCCATGAAGGAACCAACCGGTATGAGTATGGGGTGCAGGATCTGAAATCGGAAACCAGTCTGCAATTAGATGGTGGTATAGACCTTAATTACGAACATTTCAGTTTCGGCCTGGCTGCTTTCTATAACCGGATCAATGATTTTATTTTCTATCAGAAACTGGAATCTGTTTTTGGGGGAGATTCATTGGTAAATGTGGATGGAGAGGATATTATGGCATTTGTATTTAATCAGCATAATGCTAAACTCTCCGGGCTTGAATTATTCATTGATATCCATCCGCATCCATTGCACTGGTTGCATTTTAAAAACAGTTTTTCTTTTGTAAGAGGTCGTTTTGATAACCGGTTGGACGGGGATCGCATTGGCAGCGACAATATCCCGCTTATGCCGGCACCAAGATGGAATGGGGAGTTACGGGCAGATTTTAAAAAGGCGGGTAATGGTTTCAGGAACCTGTATATAAGAGTTGAGGCCGATAAGACTTTTGAGCAGGATAAGTTTTTTACCGGTTATGATACGGAAACAGGAACTAATGGCTATCTATTGATCAATGCAGGAATCGGGGCTGATATTGTCAACAATAAAAAGAAAGCACTGTTCAGTTTACATTTAGGAGTAATGAATATTGGTGATGTGGCCTGGCAAAATCACCTGAGCCGCTTAAAATACGCTGCAACCAATATGTTGACAGGAAGAACCGGTGTCTTCAATACCGGTCGTAATTTTTCTGTCAAACTAAATGTGCCACTGGAGTTTAGTAAAAAGTGATGGTGCTGGTATTATATTAATTCAGAAGCTGTCTCCAAAGCCTTAATCATTGTTATATTGAGCATTGTCGAACTATAACAATGATTGGCAAACAAATTTGTACGCATTTCGATATCCCGATAGCTATCGGGACAATGTGACAAATTTGTTTGCTTTTGAGACAGCCTTTTCTTTTTTATGCAGACATTTGTTGTATGGAAATTACGTTTACCACCCCCGCATTATTATTTCCGGCAATCTCTTTGTTATTGCTGGCATATACGAACCGCTTTCTTGCACTGGCAAGCCTGGTGAGAAAACTACATGATGAATATGGAAAAGGAAAAGAGAATCATATTGTGATACAGCAGATTCACAGCTTGCGCTACCGGTTGCGGCTGGTACGTTATATGCAAACTTTAGGAGTGTTTAGTTTTGTTTGTGCTGTTATCACTATGTACAGCATTTACAGCCAGTGGATGGAAGTGTCAAGGTATATCTTTGCAATAGGATTATTGAGTTTGCTGGTATCACTCATCATCTCATTGGTGGAGATTACGCAGAGCACCAAGGCCCTGGAACTGGAACTCAGTGATATAGAAGAACCTGAAAAGTTTAAGTTTCTTACCGATCTGTGGGCTGGAAAAGAAAAGAAAAAGGACGAGAATAAATAATTACAGACTTTCATAAACTTTCAGCACCCGTTGCCAGTTTCCTCCATCATACACATCTTTGATGCCATTTTGTTTTAGCAACGTGTATGCTTTTTTACTTCTGTCACCGGTAGAGCAACATACTACTACCGGCTTATTCAGCTGTTTGATTCTTCCTATGCTTACGGAAATTCTGTCAACCGGTATATTAAGAGAGCCGGGGATCCTGCCCCTGTCATATTCATTGGCAGTCCTTACATCAATGACTACGCCACCCTGTTGAAGTGCTTTTTTAATACCACCGCCCGATCCGAATAGCGATAAAAATCCCATAGTTATTTATTTAGCAAGTGCAATCCTGTTTTTCCGTTCACCGATCTGCTGCCGCCACATCGCAAAATATAATCCTTTTTCTTCCAGCAGTTTTTCATGATTACCCGTTTCAACTACATCGCCTTTCTCCAGCACATAGATCCTGTCGGCATGCATAATGGTAGAAAGCCGGTGGGCAATCAGGATGGTGATCTGTTTGCCTTCTTTAGAAATATCACGGATGGTATCAGTGATCTCTTCTTCTGTTAACGAATCGAGTGCAGAAGTGGCTTCATCAAATAATAATAATTTGGGCATGCGTAATAATGCCCTTGCAATGGACAACCGTTGTTTTTCACCACCTGATAATTTAAGGCCTCCTTCCCCGATCATGGTATCAAGGCCGTTTTCAGCCCTGGTCAGCAGGTTCTGGCAGGCAGCTTTTTCCAGTACACTTTGTAATTCATCATCAGTGGCAGCCGGATTTACAAATAGAAGGTTTTCCTTTATGCTTCCTGAAAACAATTGTGTATCCTGGGTGACGAAACCAATCTGGTTACGGAGGTCTTCAAAATCAATATTATTTTCATCCATACCGTTATATAATATCTTTCCTTCCTGCGGGCGGTATAAACCCACTAATAATTTCATTAAGGTCGTTTTACCAGAACCAGAAGGACCGACAAAAGCAATGGTTTCCCCCGTTCTGACTTTAAAACTTATATCATTGATAGCCTTATGCGAAGCAGTATGATGTTTAAAAGCCACATGGTCAAATTCCAGCGTTTCAATCTGTCCGAGATGTTTAGGATTAGGTGCCTGTGGTTCGGGTGCCTTTTTCATCAGGTTGCCAAAATTCTCCAGTGAGGCCTGTGCTTCCCGGTAGGTAAGAATGATATTACCGATTTCCTGCAGGGGACCAAATACAAAAAAGGAAAATATTTGCATGGTGACTAACTGCCCTGCATCCATTTTTTCTTTGAAGATGAGCCAGAGCAGCATAAACAAGATTACCTGCCTCAGCGTATTTACAAAAGTTCCCTGTATAAAACTGATACTGCGGATCCGTTTTACTTTTGTCAATTCTAACCCCAGTATTTTAAAAGTATTTTTATTCAGCCTTGATACTTCCTGTTGTGTAAGTCCGAGGCTTTTTACCAATTCTATATTGCGCAGTGATTCCGTAGTTGCCCCGGCCAGCGCAGTGGTCTGTCCAACAATCTTCTTCTGGATGGTCTTAACTTTTTTACTGAGTAAGTTGGAAATAATCGTAAGGAGAAATATCCCTCCAAAATAGATAAAAGGTAAACTTGGATGAATAGTCGTAGCGTAAACGGCTACAAAAAGGATCCCGATTATAACCGGGAAAAGTATATTAATGAAAGAAGCCACAAATTTTTCTGTATCGATCCTTACTTTTTGTAAAACACTCAATGTCTCACCGCTTCTGGCATCTTCAAATTCCTGGTAAGGAAGTTTCATGGCATGCTGCAGCCCCTGTGTAAAAACAGTAGCACCAAATTTTTGGGTGATAAGATTCAAAAAATAATCCTGGAAAGCTTTGGCAATGCGGCTGATCATAGCAACGGAGATGGATGCTATAAGTAATGCCGCCACTCCGTAATGCGGATTTTCTTTGAAAGACCAGAAAAACCGCTCCGGGTCGTATTCATTTTTATTATTGACGTAGTGATTAGCCAGGTTGACCAGCTTTCCAAAAATGATCGGGTCAACCAGTGAAAAGCCGATATTGATAGCTGCCAGCAAAAGAACCAATGCCACCAGCCATTTATAAGGTTTCAGGTATTTAAATAAGATCTTCATACAAACAGTTAATGAGTAAAGGGACAGTTATAGCAAAAATCATGGCAAAAGCCAAACTGGTAATAATGACATTGTTTTGAAATAATTGCTTGCCGAATATACGAATTGGAGGGTTTTGGCTATGTCAGCCTGCCATCTTTATTACTAACTGGCAGTAAGAGAATCAAATTTGTTTACAAAGGCAGACAACTGGTTGAATAATTTCAGGCGGGAGATGTAACCGTTTAGCTGCCCGGTGCAGTTCAAATATGACAACAGATTATCCGGGTGAAAACCGACAGGTTTACTGTGTTTTAGTAGTTTTTTGGCACCTTCAAGGGTAAGGGCATATGCATGGCAGCAATCATGAAAACCGGCTTTGGCAATATGTGGTGAAAAAGGAACCGGGTAGTAGTTCCTGAAAATCTCCCGGCTTATTTTTAATTGTGTATGGTGAGGAAGTTTTGTCAGCATAAAACGGTTCAGCTTTTCCCTGATACCAAGAGTTTCATTCTTTTCATAGCCGAGGTATAGCAGTTCCCAGTCTTCCGGGAGTTCTTTTGTGAGAACAGGGAATTTTGGTAAGTGTTTATATACAGGTTCCACATCGTCTTCAAGTACCAGGGTTCTTTGAAATCCATTTTCAATTATATATTCATAAATGCTGACATGACCCAGCGCACAGCAAAGCATTCCGGTGGATATCTCTGTGGGTTTTTTATAGAATTCCCTGTATAATGCAGTGCTGTAAAGCCCCTGTTCTTTAAGTTCTTCAATCGATGTTTTTTCTTTGTCTGTTCCGAAGAAAAATTCAAAGTTTAATCCCTCTAATGTTTTATTAATATAAGCAATACGATCTGTCAAACGGGGAAGTGTTAGCACTACGATCTTATCAAAATAGTCATTCAGGTATTGGAACGATGATTTCATTAAAGCAATAATAAGCAAATAAACTCCTTGCCTGTATAGAAAATATAATTTTAAATTATCTTTTTTTCGTCAGGCCAAACTTATTTTTAAATGGATATTTTTACTGGTGAACTGCAAGCTTATTAAGGAAGTATTAATTGTTGGTTAAATAAATTGTATTTATAGTTGGTTTTTTATCCAATCATCAGCCAGCCCACCCTTCCCTGTCGAGGCTTCTGTACTGAATGGCTTCTGCCAGGTGTTCCGGTTTTATTTCTTCGCTTTGAGACAAGTCAGCAATGGTCCTGGAAACCTTCAGAATCCTGTCATAAGCCCTGGCTGATAAGTTAAGTTTTTCCATAGCTGCCTTTAATAAATTGGCACCCACCTGGCTGATCACACAAATTTCTTTCAGCATTTTGCTGCTCATCTGTGCATTGCAATAGATACCGGGATGGTTCTTGTATCGTTCTGCCTGTTTTTCCCTTGCATTGATTACCCGGTCCCTTATCACAGAGGAATTTTCCTGTGGTTTTATGGAAGAAAGTTCGCTGAATGCAACGGGTGTTACTTCCACATGCAGATCGATACGATCTAATAAAGGACCTGAAATTTTATTCAGGTACTTCTGTACTGTACCCGGCGGGCAAGTGCATTCTCTCTCCGGGTGATTATAAAAACCGCAGGGGCAGGGGTTCATGGATGCCATCAGCATAAAAGATGCGGGGAAATCAACGGCAACTTTTGCCCGTGAGATAGTTACCCTTCTTTCTTCCATCGGCTGGCGCATTACTTCCAGCACTGTTCTTTTAAACTCCGGTAATTCATCCAGAAACAAAACACCATTATGTGCCAGTGATATTTCGCCCGGTTGTGGTATGCCGCCACCACCTACCAGTGCCACATCCGAAATAGTATGGTGTGGCGAACGGAAGGGTCTTTTCGAAACCAATGTGGAGTTTTCGGGTAACTTACCCGCAACAGAATGGATCTTGGTTGTTTCTAAAGCTTCCTGCAAACTAAGTGGCGGTAGTATAGTGGGCAATCGTTTGGCCAGCATGGTTTTTCCGGCACCGGGCGGACCAATTAAGATCGCATTATGGCCACCTGCGGCTGCAATTTCTAATGCTCTTTTAATGTTTTCCTGTCCCTTCACATCAGCAAAGTCTATTTCAAAATCGTATTGTGAATTAAAAAACTCCTCTCTTGTATTGATGATGATTTGTTCAAGTCCTTTTTCTCCTTTCTCAAAAAAATCAATCACTTCTTTGATATGTGTCACACCATACACCTGCAGGTTATTGACCATGCCGGCTTCTTTTGCATTTACTTTTGGAACAATCAATCCTTTAAATCCTTCTTTGCGTGCCTGAATGGCAATGGGTAAAGCTCCTTTGATAGGGCGAATCTCCCCATCCAGTGAAAGTTCACCCATGATAACATAATTGGAAAGAGCCTCACTGTTTTCTATTTGCTCAGAAGCACCGAGGATGCCTAATGCAATAGGAAGATCGAAAGCTGTGCCACTTTTTTTAATATCGGCAGGAGCCAGGTTCACCACAACTTTGGTGCGGGGAACATTATAGTTATTGGTTTTGAAAGTGCTTTCAATCCGCTGTAAACTTTCCTTAACGGCATTATCCGGAAGCCCTACGATCATCGGATCTTTGCCCGTAGTCAGCCAGTTAACTTCGATGGTGATGGAAATAGCTTCAACCCCATATACCGCACTGCCAAATGTCTTTACTAGCATGGGGGGAAGATAATAAAAAATACTAACCGGTTTATTACCGGAAAGTGGTATATAAATGCCGATTTCTCTTTTAATTCATTTTGATCACTCTTGCTTCAAACAGGAGTGAAGTGTTTGGATCAGGAAAAATTGATTTCAGGTTATTGCTCACGGGAATATGGAAGGTTTCGGATTGTTTGGTTATCTGCAGTGTTCTTGTTTCTGTTTTTTTATTATCAGCGATAAGATCTATTTCAAGCGGGAATACAAAGGGTACAGATTGCTGTAACTGATCAACAGTGATGATTATTTTTTTTTCTGCGGGACTATATTTCCAGGCAATTTCCAGTTTTGGATTAACCGGTGTATGCAGCCATTGCCGGAAAAATATTTCAAGGTTCTTACCAGCTACTTTCTCCACTATTTGTTGCAGGTCTTTTGTATCAGCATTCTTACCGGCATAAGCAGAATAATACTCCCTGATGCTTTTATGAAAAACAGAATCGCCCAGCTGCCTTCTCAGCATATGCAGGATCCAACCACCTTTCTGGTAACTGTTGGCATTCAGTAACCGCATATAATCAGGCGTACTGTCTACCACCGGTCTTTTTGCTGATTTTACGAAGCTGATCACTTCCTCCCTGTCCTCCTGCATTCTTTTGTTCAGACTGTCTGTACCATATTTAGACTCAAGGTAAATATGTGTTAAGTAAGTGGCGAAGCCCTCACTGAGCCAGAAATGAGCAAAGCTTTTTTCCGTGGCCATATTGCCAAACCACTGGTGCACTATCTCATGGGCGATGAGTCTTTCTTCTGTTCGCTGGCCGTTCACCGTATGTTCTGCATAGAAAATAGCACCGGCATTTTCCATTCCGCCAAACATGGTCTTGGATTGTACGTTGGCTAATTTTTGATAGGCATAGGGACCAATGTAGTCAATGAAGAAAGCAAGTATGTCCCTTGCTATGGCATAATCATAAAATCCATGATCCTTATTTTCGGTATACACCCAGCTGCTGACAGGAATACAATCATTAACAAAGCCGGTATGTTGCACAGCGAAATCAGCCACACCGATCACCATGACTTTAGTTGGCAAAAGCACATTTTCTTTCCAGTGGGTAAGCTTTTTCCCGCCGGGTAAATTTGATTCCTCCACGAGAATACCATTTGAAATAACCCGGTATTGTAAAGGAGCAGTTACAATAAACTCCACAGATGCTTTATCGGAAGGATCATCATTGCAGGGTAGCCAGTGATGAGCCCTGTTGGGCCAGTTGTCGGCAAAGAAGGTTCTTTTGCCAAACTGGTTTTTGGAAATGATCAGGCCGTCAGCCGGTACACCTTTATAGGTAATGATAAAAAACCCGGTATCTCCTTTGACAGCTTTTTCTCCCCTTGGAATAACAATTTTATTTTGCCTGTGACTGAAAGATGTTTCTTTAATGACAATTTCTCCCGGCCATCCGTCAGGATATTGCACTGCCATTACTTTCATTCCTTTCATTGCAGTATTAATATTCTCAAGGTCAATCTCAATGGTAGCAGCATTTTGTGTATATACGAATTGTATTGCAGCTTCTCCGTAAAGGGTGTCATCCAGGTCATTTAGTTCAATCCTGAAAGTGTAATGCAGTACATCAATATTTCTTTGAGCTATGACTGCAACCGAAAAATAAAATGACAATAATAAGAGCAAGCCTTTTTTCATAGGGTACAAAATAGTAATTTATTTCTCCTTTTAATCCTATTAAATTCCCAAAATCGTGGTACTGTGTTATAATTTCTCCAGCATCTCTACCACTTTTTCTCTTTTGAGGATGACATACCCGATGCGGTCGTTGCTGATACCTTCTTTCAGCTGGTAACTGAATTTCAGCTGGTCATCATTTACATCGGTTTCAAAATAACGGAAGGATATGTTGGGATAATTCTTCAGTTCCTCTCCAATTTCATAGAGGTGAGTGGAAAGGATGAACAGCGAATTTTTTATTTTAATAAGCCCTTTTATAACTGTCAGCGAGCATTTCATCGCATCCTGCACATTGGTGCCTTTGAATAACTCATCAATAAGTACCAGCCATTTCCTGCCATCATTTATTTTTTCAATCGTATTCTTGATCCGCTGTACTTCGTTGAAAAAATAGCTTTCCCCTTTGGCAATATTATCAACGACATTAATATTGCTCAGTAAACCGTCAAACAAGGTCAGTTTCATTTTTAGTGCCGGCACACCCATGCCGATATGTGCCAGGAAAACAGCCGAACCCACCGATTTTATCAAAGTGCTTTTACCCGCCATATTCGCCCCAGTCAGAAAAAGAAAATTCTGCTCCGGGTTCATCTGCAGGTCATACGCCACCGGCTGTGGCAACAGAATATGGTACAAACCTTTTGCATCCACCAGCGGTGTTTCCTGCTCTACAAATTCCGGAAAACTGAGGTTATAAGTTTTTACTGCCACTGCCATCGAGTACCAGGCATCCAGCCGGCTGTAAATGTCAATCAGTTCAAGTGTATTTGTTTTATACCGGCCACGCAGATGATAACCGAAGTACAGGTTTTGCCGGGCACTAAACTTTTGCCCTGCTTCTGTCTCGGATAATTTTTGCAGGGGTGTTTCTTTCAACATTCCGATAATACGGTCTATATACAGCTGGATATTGGCAGGCAGCTCCATATTTTCCAGCAGTTCTGCAATTTTCCTGATGCCCCGGAAAAAATCAGCGAAATGGGGAACCGAATATTTGACCATAGAATAGTCACTATTGTGCAACCATTGGTACAATAGATTATTGAAAGAAGCGGGAGCTTCACTGATCGGATCCAGCTGGTAGTCGAGGAACTTATCCATCACCAGCACGGTGCCATTGCTGACATCAACGGGCCAGTCCTTTACATGCTCCATGAAAGTGCGGATCACTTTTTGCGTGCCGATAATTTTTTTCAGGTCATTATGCGGCTCACTGAAAAATTTACGCAACCATTCACGGCCACCTACTGTTCTTGTGAAATTGAGCTTATGAAAAATAGAAAACTCTTCTTCCTGGTGGAAGATGGAGATATCATTGAACGATGTGTTGTCTATCTGCATACGCCTGCTAAATTCCAAAATACAAGAAACAAGTTCCAAATAAATGGGGCCTACTCATTCTCACTTCTTTTTTTTAATATCGAAGTAAAAATTAAAACAAATTCCCTGGCTTCCTGCTTTAATGACTGTCTTTCAGTTTCAATTTCTTTAGTGTCACCCGTTATTACAAGTCTTAGCCAATAGGCAGATTCTTTGGCCTCCCGGCGGCAAGTCTTTATTTTCATTTTGAAATCTTTGTCTCCAATGCTTTCATTTGCTTCTATATAGTTAGCACCAGGGGAACTTCCTGCTCTTATCAATTGCGGTATATATTCATTATTTGCAGGGTTCCTGGGTAGGGTTAAACAAAAATCTCTCACTCTCTCCGCAAACTTTGCAGTTCTTTCTTCCAGATCATATATTTTTTTAATTTCCTGCATATAATAGACGTAGCAATAAGGGTAGAGTCTTGCTGTTTGGTTTTTGTTTCTTGAGTTTTGGTTCTTATATGTTCCTGTCAAATGCCAGCCTTAGCCCCATTTGAGATTCATCCCACACCCCGTTTCCATATACCAAATGACCATTTATAAATGTATGGGTGACGGTGGCAGGAAATTCAAATCCATCTAATGGGCTCCAGCCGCATTTATATAAAATATTTTCTTTTGTTACGGTCATTCCATGTTTCATATCCACGATCACCAGGTCGGCATGATAACCTTCCCGGATATAGCCTCTTTCTTTTACCTGGAAACAATCAGCGACGGCATGACTCATTTTCTCAGCTATCTTTTCTAATGATATCCTTCCCTGTTTGTAATAATGCAACATAAGCAATAAAGAATGTTGTACCAATGGCAAACCGGCATGTGCTTTTTCATATGGTTCATTTTTTTCCTCCCGGGTGTGCGGTGCATGGTCAGTGGCGATCACATCCAGCCTGTCGTCCAGTAAGGCTTTCCATAAGGCTTCTTTATTATGCGGCGCTTTAATGGCCGGGTTGCATTTTACCTGGTTGCCCAGCCTTGCATAATCATCACTGGTAAAATGCAGGTGGTGAACACATACTTCAGTGGTGATACGTTTGTCCTTCAGCGGGAACATATTGGTGAACAGCTGCAGTTCTTTTTCCGTACTGATATGTAGTATATGCAACCGGGTGCCGTATTTCTTGGCAATCTGAATGGCATACAAAGAAGATTCATAGCAGGCTTCTTCATCCCTGATTACAGGATGATCGGCCGGAACCAATATTCTTCCTGTTGATTTTAATTGTTCCAGATTTCTTTTGATGATGCTTTCATCTTCGCAATGCGTGGCGATCAGTATTTCGCTTTCCCGGAAAACCCTGTCAAGGGTATTGGGATTATCTACCAGCATATTCCCGGTGCTGGCACCCATGAATATCTTGATGCCGCAGATATCATTTTTCTTTTTATTCGTCTTCAGCACTTCTTCCGCATTATCATTGGAAGTGCCCATGTAGAATGAATAGTTGGCGAGGGAGGTTTTTGAAGCAACCTGGTATTTATCTTCCAGCAATTCCTGGGTAAGTGCATTGGGAATGGTATTGGGCATTTCCATAAAACTGGTGACCCCGCCGGCTACCGCTGCTTTGGCTTCCGTGGCAATGGTTGCCTTATGTGTCAGTCCCGGCTCCCGGAAATGAACCTGGTCATCAATGCAACCGGGCAATAAATATTTTTCTTCACCATTTATTTCAATGACAGCTGTATTTGTCTTCGTTATCTGTGGTGCTATTTTTTCAATCCTGCCATTTGTTATCAGAACATCTGTTGTTTTTATACTGCCTTCATTGACAACCTGTATATTCTTAATCAGGTAATTTTGCATATCTTGTCCGTTGAATTATTAGCCAAAGCCAAATCTTATGCAATTTAAACAAAGCCTGGTAAGACTTGCATTTATCCTGTTACCCGTTTCGGTTTTTTCACAAACTACTTATCTGCCGCAGGGAGATAAAGCCAATATACTGATGGAGCGGCTGGAGATAAAGAACCGCACCGATTCCTTCTTTAATTTTTCCAAAACAAAGCCATTCAGCCGCAAGCATACGGTGAATGCAGTGACGCATTACCTGCAGCAAAACGGAAAAGCCCTTTCCAAAGTGGATGCATACAATATCCAACGGGTATTGATGAATAACCTGGAATACCTGCCAGAAGCGGACCGGTTACAATATGCCTCGAAGAAACCAATCCTGAAAAATTTCTATACTTCACCGGCCAATCTGTATGAAGTGCATGTAAAAGATTTTGATCTTGTCATCAACCCGGTGATACAGGTAACAGTGTCAAAAGAAAAAGATAATGATGAAACACTGTACCAGAATACACGAGGATTGAACCTCCGCGGACGTATCGCCAATAAGATCGGCTTCTATGCCTACATCACCGATAACCAGGAGAAAAATCCTTTTTATGTACGGGATTTTGTCAATGCGAGAAGAGCGGTGCCCGGTGCCGGTTTTTATAAGGACTTCAAAGGGACCGGCTATGATTATTTCGATGCAAGAGGTTATTTCACTTTTAATGTAACAAAGTACATTGATGTTACATTCGGGTACGACCGCAACTTTATCGGCAATGGTCACCGCAGCATGTTCCTGAGTGATTTTGGCAACAGTAATTTATTCCTGAAACTGAATACCCGTATCTGGAAATTCAATTACCAGAACCTGTTCATGGAACTGCACAATGCAGATAACAGGATAGGGGATAAACTTATCGGCAAGAAATATGCAGCCATGCACCACCTGGATGTGAATGTGACAAAGTGGTTGAATATCGGTTTGTTTGAAGGAGTGATCTTTGGCCGTAAAGACCGTTTTGATTTTGGTTATCTCAATCCCATTATCTTCTATCGTTCCATTGAACAGCAGAACGGAAGTTTTGATAACTCTGTAGCGGGACTGGATGCAAAAGCCAATATTGGAAAGGGCATACAACTCTACGGGCAATTAAGCCTGGATGAATTTTTACTCTCTGAAATAAAGAACAACCGCGGCTGGTGGGCCAACAAATGGGGCATACAGCTGGGAGCCAAATATATTGATGCTTTTGGTATAGCAAACCTTGACCTGCAGCTGGAGCATAACCGGGTTCGTCCATTCACTTATTCTCACCGTGATTCGGTGGCCAATTATACGCACTATAACCAGCCACTGGCACATCCGCTGATGGCTAACTTCAGTGAGTTTATCGGCATGGCCCGTTACCAGCCGGCGCCTAAATGGCTGGCTGTTGGTAAGCTGATCTATTACACACAGGGCAGGGACAGCAGCAACCAGAGTTATGGCAGCAATATTTTTTATCCCAATGTGCCGCCGTTCCGCCAGGGCGATTTTGGGTATGATATCGGCAGTGGCTGGAAGACGAATGTATTCCTGGCGTCTTTCCTGTTGTCGTACGAATGGCGGGAAAATCTATTCCTAGAACTGAATGCGGTGGTTCGTAAGCAAGAAACGAAAACGGCTCCGCTCATTTCCAATAATACTTCTGTAATCAGTTTTGGTGTTCGCTGGAATATGCATCGCAGGGAGTTTGACTTTTGATAAGACCTGTAAATAATTATATGCCGCAGCCGGAGCTTTTGTCCCGATTTGGTTAGGGCATGAGCCACAAAATGCGGACAGGCATAAATAAGAGTTTAGAATTATTATAAGCATAAAGCAGTTTTTATAATGTGTGTAATAAGCTGTTGACATAAAATCTATGTCTTCGTCCGGTACATACAAACTATAATAACGATGATAGAAAAGGTTAGCCGGAGAGCTGGGATATGGAACCTATATTATTTTCTTTCTCTATTCATTGCAGGTTAGCTTTCTTGTTCCTCAGCATATTCAAGAATATCCGCCGGCTGGCATTTCAGCACTTTGCAGATCGTTTCTAATGTACTGAACCGGATTGCTTTTGCTTTTCCTGTTTTTAAGATGGAAAGATTAGATATGGTTAAGCCAACCTTTTCTGAAAGCTCATTGAGCGACATTTTGCGCTTTGCCATCATTACGTCTAAGTTTACTATTATGGGCATGGTTTATACAGTTAAATCGCTTTCTGTTTGTAATTCGATTCCCTTTTTAAACACCTGGCCTATCACCATAAGCACTACAGCCATAAAGAGCCATACATCGCCGCCGCCAATACCCAGGTAATGTATATCGGGCATCTGAACACCCTGTTCTTCTATCCAGGCCGCATACCGTGTACCCCATAAGGAAAAGAGGCCGGCACCAAGGCAGAGATAAGCAATGTTGAACACCATTTTTAATATCACCGGGTGGAATGGACTGGGAATGTTGAATTTTTTCCCATAAAAAAGTTTTATGATCAGGTAAAAGATCAACGCCTTCATTACCGTTGCAATAGACATTAATGTCGTTTGGGCTATGAAATGGCCTTTGTCATGGGCATACAAGGCTGAAAGGTCAGTGCCATTCCAGAAATGGGTAGCCACTGTCGGTTTGTACAACGCATAAACCGAATTGAAAATGATACCCCCCGCTTCAATACATACCCCCACAAAAATTATCCAGGACAGTATATTCAGGAACAGTAAAATCTGTTTGGTAGTAATTCTGATTTCCATTGTGTTTGTTTTTTATTACAGGGCAAAACTATAAATATTTATTGAAAAACAATAAATATTTATGAAAAATGAGAAAATATT
The DNA here is from genome assembly GCA_016719165.1 of Chitinophagaceae bacterium. GTDB lineage: Bacteria > Bacteroidota > Bacteroidia > Chitinophagales > Chitinophagaceae > JJ008. Next base: position 90,820 of record JADKAJ010000006.1, read on the forward strand.
TTTGTTTTATTGATTATCCTCCCGTAGTCAGAAAACTAAAAACCTGGGACTGAAATAGTTAGAATCGGTAAGTATTGCGGACTTATTTTGGAAAGGATTATCCAAAAATTGAGTGGGGTAGGGCAGCAACGATAAAGGCAATACGCAGGTTGGGCACCGCCGTTATCCGATGTTAACAGGAATATATTCCCGGATTTTCGCTGGCCTGTATTGCAAATAAGAATAATGCTGTTTATTTCGTTTTCGGTCTTACCAGCCGCAGGTGCCAGGTAATTTTTGTTTTTCCGTCCGGCGTCGTCTTTGATCCTGCTAAGGAATCCCGGTTTTTTGCATCCGTTTTTCCGGTAACATCAAAACTTGATGCATCCAATTTTTGTTCGGGCATACTTTGGGCCTCTTTGGTAGGAGGATTTTCCGGGTTACAGCCTGATTCGGACCTGTTTGTTTCGATTTTGCTTAAAAGAGTTCCGCCGGGTGTGATTACAACGATTTTGTAGTTGCCCTCATTATCAAGCGAAATAGAGACAGGAAGATTGTCTGCTCCTCCGCCTATTTGCGTTATCGTTTCGGAATAGGTTGAGTTGTAGCCTTTCCAGGAAGGATTCTGACCTTTCAAACGGCAATAAATTTCGCCAACTGTTTCCTGTTTCTTTTCAGTAATGATCTTCGATCTCATCCAGACTCTTGCTATCGTTTTACCGGCGGAAATATCGCTACCCGGTTTAGGTGGTAATAGTGTGGCCACAATGCTGTTTTGGGCCGAGTACATTTCGGATTTGGTTCGTTTGGTATTCCTCGTGCTGGCATGCATCGCCCCGGCATCGTTGGTTATTTTTGTTTCATTCGAGGAATACTCATACTTGACTACTCCCAACCAATGCGGTTTGCAGTTATCGGGCAGGCTGGAGCCCAGCTGCCTGACGATATTATCGGCAATTTGTTTAGCATCAGTTCCTGTTTGCCGGGCAATTGTTTTTGCCGTTTGCGGATCCATCACAAAAACCGTGTAAGAGGTGCTTCCGCCGGATACAGGCGTTGCCGAAACACTCATTACATAACTGGCTCCCATCAGGTTTCCGATATCTGTTAATACCTGCTGCGGATCACCGCCTTCCAATATATTCTTTTCCCGTTCACTCTCCAGGACATTACGGATATCCTGGTCGTCCATCAGGTCTGTACAGGGTTTTTCCCGGTTCAATGCGGATGCTATTTCCTTCCGGAGATTCGATGTCGCATTTTCTCCGCCATTTGCCGGACTGGTGTTATCATGTATTACGATGGAAGACCCTTTTTGTGCCAGTGCAATCTGTGAAAAAAAAGCCAGCACCAGTATAAGTAGTGTTTTAAAAAATGCTTTCATTGTTTTACCCTCCTTAGATTTTAAGGAGGTGAAACAATACACCTGGAATGGTTGTAGTTGGCAAACTTCAAGCTGAAAATGTTTTCAGCTTATTTGCAATGTTAAAGTTCGGTATTTCTGCTGATATCATAAAGAGACCGATTGGCCGCTTAATGATCAATTATAAAAGATTGCTGAAACTTTATGCTGTATGGCCATTGCGCAAAACCCTTAGTAAAAAACAACAGCTTGTATCAGCCAAATTTTTGTTCAGCTAAACCTTAAAAGAAGTTAGCTTTTTGTTTGGTTTTTTAAACAGTTTATGTTGTGTGCAATTACTTAACCTCGATAATTTCTCTTGCCTTTGTTCTAAATAAAAATACTTTGTCGAAAAGACTTTCTACTGGAGAATCAATTTCGACTTCACTAAATGAACCCGAGTAGTAATTTCCCTCCCTTATTACGAGCCACTGCTCGTCGCAAATCCTGTAAGAAGAAAGTTTACTCTCTTTACTTGTAAGTGCTATTTTCAAATGACTTATTGTTAAGGGAGCGACCGTACCTCCTTCAGGTCTTGAGTCGATGGATTCTTCCATGCCATCAGATCGATAAATATGAATATCTTCTATTTCGCTCGGTAAGCTGTCATAATAATTCTCGAGCTCCAAATACTCATGGTCTTGTAAATTAGCCATTGCAGGCACACATATTACTTCCAATTCTTTGAGAACTTTCTTCTTTTTTGACTTTTTTATGGGTAGATCTTTATTGAAATGAATTCCAATTGAAAAAGTAAAAGTAACATGAGGTTGAATTAAAGCAATCAAGTCTTCAGTAAATTGGCTACCATCAGATGATGCTTGTTTCAGTTTCGAAATTCCCAAGTGAGAATCCTGGAAAATTTCAGTCAATTCTATGCCAATTTCCCTTCCTTCAAGACTAACTATGAAGTCAGGAGCTTCCTGTTCATTTATTATTGAGATTCTCCCCTTTTTATAGCTTTCTATAAAAAGATTCATTACCCACCTTTCTCTTTGTTTTTTTTTGCTCATTGAAAATTGCGGCCAACGATTTCGGGCTTTGCGTTGGTGGGCTTTTGAAACCGAAAACTGTCTGCCAGAACCAAAGTTTGTTAATTGCTCAATTGCTTCTATTCGCACTGTCCGCCCACTAACGCAAAACCCGTTTTATGCGATCGGCTTTAATGTCTGTTTAAATATATTTTTACTACTGTCGCAACATTGTCCTTTGTAATTCCTTTTGTCGAACAATATTTTCCATTTAGCCAGTCGCTCAAATTTTTTGTCCCTTTACTAGCATTGCATGATCCACAGCAAAGCGCAATGTTGTCTGGTCCGTTAATTCTAATATCGTTAATAATATGTTCCCAAGTCGGTCTTGTCTTGTGAGTAAGAACGGAATTAGTAAATGAAAATCCGCAGTAAACACATTTCGTATCTCTTTCCTTAACAAGTTCTTCAACGTTTTTCGGTATGCCCCAACGATTTGCCATTTAGCCTTTTTATCTGTTGGTATAATAATCAAAGTCGAAATAATGCCGCTTGTTGTGTATCCATGTTTCACCGATAATTCCTTTTTCACATTTGTCCACAGGTATTGCCTTGCTGCCATTAAGTTCATCTAGTTGTCCAAAATAAATGGAGAATGAGTTGTGGTCAAATTGAATAGCTAGCCAGCATGCTTTCGCTTTATATTTTTTCTCGGAGGCTAAAGCTTTTTCGTAAACGTTTTTCCCAAGATTATATCTGGTATTTAATTTGCCATTTTTTTGAAACTTATTTCTTGCCTTTACGCTAATAATATATTTTACACCATCTTTTTCACAAGATATATCAGCGAACGTTTCGTTCATTGAATGATCATTGAGATTCCTTATTCTATCAAATTTTTTGTCAACAAGAGATTTTAAGGCAAATAACTCACCTAATTCCCCAAGTGATTTTTTTCTTGAAGCTTCTTTCTTATTTGCTAAGTCGTTTGTCATTCAGTTGTCGATAAGCTGCCGCATAACATGTGTAGTGTCGAATATACGAACCTTTTATATTTTTATAGACGTTGTATTGTTGCTTTGATTTCCCTTGATTTAAGCCAGTTTATGCAAGATTTTTATCACCCCATTGGAGTTGCGATAATACAACGTACCTGCATGTTTTTTAAAGAAAATCCCCGCATGGCGGGGATTTAAAAAGATTCAATAAGCAATTAATAAATTATAGATCCGTAATTGGTTTATACTTTGGTACCAGTGATTTCATAACTCCCCATGCAATAAGATATGCCACCGCACAAAAAGCAAACATGATGGTGTAACCGGTTTCTATATGTCCCAGTGCTTTGTAATGGTCGAAAAGGGCACCACCTGCTTTTGTTACGATAACACCACCTATACCACCGGCCATTCCGCCAATGCCCACAATAGAAGCAACGGCTTTTTTAGGAAACATATCACTCACCGTAGTAAAGAGATTGGCACTCCATGCCTGGTGGGCAGACGCACCGATACCGATCAGGATAACGGGCATCCAGAAACTGATGGAACCAAGCGGTTGTGCAGCCAGTACCACCAGCGGGATCAGGGCAATCAGTAACATGGCTTTCATCCGTCCATCATAAGGCTGGTATCCTTTCCGGATAAAATAAATAGGGAAGTAACCGCCACCAATACTGCCAAACATGGTCATGCTGTAGAGTAATGACAAGGGCAACATGATCTCTGTACCTGTCATACCGTACTGGTCTTTCAGGTAAGCCGGCAACCAGAATAAAAAGAACCACCACACCCCATCCGTCATAAACTTGCCAAACGTGAAAGCCCATGTTTGTTTGTAGGCCAGCAATTTGAACCAGGATACTTTTTCCTGTGTAGCAGTTGAAGCCGTTAATTCTGATTTTTCAGTATCGCTATGTATATATGCAAGTTCAGCAGCGGATAACCTTTTTTGTTTTTCCGGTTTTTCATAAAATGCCAGCCAGAAAAACAGCCATAAAAATCCTATGGCCCCGATGATAAAGAAAGCAGCTTCCCAGCCCCAGTGTTTGGCGATCCAGGGAACAGTTAACGGCGCCAGTATGGCACCTACATTCGCACCGGAATTAAATATGCCGGTAGCAAATGATCTTTCTTTCTTGGGAAAATATTCAGCCGTTGCTTTGATAGCAGCAGGAAAGTTGCCCGATTCTCCAAAACCGAGTACTGCTCTCGACAGCATGAAACCTGCAATAGATACAGGCACAGCAGCAATACCGATCCAGCCAAGGATGGTGGCAATGCCTTCGCCTAAAGGAATAGCGATGGCATGCAGCACGGCACCTATGGACCAGATGATGATGGCCCATGCAAAACCTCTTTTTGTACCCAGCTTGTCAATGATACGGCCGGCAAACAACATGGAGATGGCATAGGTAAACTGGAAAACAGAAGCGATATTGGCGTAATCACTGTTGCTCCAGCCAAACTCTTCTTCCAGTGTCGGTTTCAGCAGGCTTAATACCTGGCGGTCGAGATAGTTTACTGTAGTGGCAAAAAATAACAGGGTACAGATGGTCCACCTGTATTTTCCAATCGTTTCTTTTATCATCAGGCAATTATTAAATCCGCTCTTCCTCCGGTAAACTCAAAATAGATCCCGGAGTAATGCAGGGGATTGTTTATTTTTTAATGGTTGCTATTAAGGCTAAAACTTCTTTGGTCATCTTTTCAATCGCAGCGTAATCTTTTGCTTCCATCAGTTTCTTGCTGATGAGTTTGCTGCCCATTCCCACTGCACAAACACCGGCTTTAAACCAGCCTTCAATATTTTCTTTGGTGGTGTCAACGCCACCGGTGGGCATAAATAATAATTTAGGGAAGATATCCTTTATTCCGCTTAAAAACTCCGGTCCCAGCATATTGCCGGGGAACAATTTGATAAAACTTATACCGCTGTTTTCTGCCGCAATGATCTCTGAGGGGGTCATACAACCCGGCGCATAAAAAATATCATTGGCAACGGCATAGTCGGCCACTTCTTTTACAAAACCCGGGCTAACGAGGAAGTCTGCACCGGCAGCCAGGTAGTCTTTGGCCGTTTGTAAATTTTTTACGGTACCAACGCCAAACAGCATACCCGGCATCTCCGCATTGCGGACGGCCACCATCTTTTTAAAGTTCATTAGGGCTGCATCGCCACGGTTGGTATACTCCAATGCTTTTACGCCGGCCCTGTATACTGCTCTTAATATGTCAACACTTACTGTTTCATCTGCATTGAAATACAAAGGGAGCATTCCCTGTGCGATGATAGCATCTGCTATTTGTTTTGTTTTGCTCATATAATTTTTTTTACCACAAAGGGCTCAACGTCTATACACAAAGAACACAAAGCCAATTGCGTCTTGTATTAATGGTACTCTTTGTGTTGTTATCTTAGTGTTCTCTGTGGTTTAAGTTTTTATTTTAAGCACTAATTTTTTTTATCACAAAGGTTTCAAAGTCTATACACAAAGAACACAAAGCAAATTGCGTCTTGTATTAATGGTGCCCTTTGTGTTGATATCTTAGTGTTCTCTGTGGTTTAATTTTTTACTTTAAGCACTAATTTTTTTATCACCCCTTCGCCGATCATCGGCGCATGCACATCTTCCGGGAAGAAAATAGCAAACTGCCCGTTGGTCAGCTGGAAATACATATCCGGTTGCTCATGGTATAGCTGTACATCTTTATCGGGATTGTAGCCGCCATTCTCTGTTACACATTTTTCCCTCGGCTTCCAGCCAATCGTCTCCACCCCATTGATGCAAAGCTGTATGTCAATATGCTCATTATGACATTCAAACTTGGCAACAGATGCTTCAGCCGTCGTACCGGGTTTTTTGGAAAAGATGGCTTTCAATCCTTCCGTAATATCTGATTTGCCATCCGGTGCATTGGCCAGGTCTGTTTGCCCGATAAATTCAAATGCTTTTGCAAACAGCGGATGAACTGAGAAGTACCTTGGTGCATTTTGCAGCGTATCTATTATCATAACATTATTCTTTACTGGATTACAAACTTCAAACCTCAAACTTCAAACTTCAAACCTCAAACCTCAAACGCTTACCGCTGCACCCGTCCGCTGCCATCACCTTTCACCAGGTCTTTTACTTCACTTAAAGTGGCATGATTCAGGTCTCCGGGTATTGTGTGTTTCAATGCGGAGGCTGCCACTCCAAATTCAGCAGCTTCATTCATTGGCATACCGGTTACCAATCCATAGATCAGGCCACTGGCAAATGAATCGCCACTGCCTACCCGGTCAACGATACGTACATTGTATTGTTTGGTATGATAGAATTCATTGCCATCATAGACCAGGGCACTCCAGCCATTGTCACTGGCACTATGGCTTTCCCTTAATGAAGAAGCAATGAACTTAAACCCGAATTTCTCTTTCATCTGTTTGAAGACATCTTTGAAACCATCGAGGTTCAGTTCACCTTTGGTCACATCGGTATGTGCTGCTTTAAAGCCCAATGTTGTATCTGCATCTTCTTCATTACCGATACACACATCTACATACTGGCAGAGTTTGGTCATCACTTCCCTGGCTTTTTCTTTGCTCCATAGTTTTTTGCGGTAGTTCAGATCTATGCTGGTGGTAATGCCTTTTGCTTTGGCCGCTTTCAGTGCTGCTTCTGTTAGTGCAGCCGCTTTGTCACTTAATGCCGGGGTAATTCCGGTAGTGTGGAACCAGCTGGCGCCTTCGAGTATTTTATCAAAGTCAAATTCTTCAATAGCAACATCCGCAATAGAAGCATGGGCCCGGTCGTACACTACCTGTGAGGCTCTCATCGAGGCACCTGTTTCGAGAAAATAGATACCCAGTCTTTCGCCACCCCTGGCAATAAATTGTGTGTCCACACCATAACGGCGGAGATGATTGATGGCGGACTGCCCGATGGGGTTGTTGGGTACTTTGGTAACAAAAGTTCCGTTCAAACCATAATTACATAATGCTGCTGCTACGTTTGCTTCACCGCCACCGTAGGTCACATCAAAACTATCTGCCTGTACAAAACGTTTGAAATCGGGAGTTGACAAACGCAACATGATTTCACCTAGTGTTACTACTTTCTTTGACATCGTTGTTTGTTTTATTGTTAGTTATTGTCTGAAAGATACATCCTGAACATTTAAAAATCCCTGCTTTACCGGGCCTTTCGCTGTATTTATTTACGGTATCGTTGCCGGTCTTTTTTCGGCATCGTTACCGGTAGTTCAAGTTGCGGGTTTTATTATTTTAAGTCCGCTACCGGTGCAGGATCCATATCGGTAAAGACCTGGTTTTCTCCTGCCATTCCCCAGATAAAACCATAACTGGAAGTACCGCAACCAAAATGCATACTCCATGGTGCAGAGATTGCAGCTTCATGATTGGCCATCACCAGGTGTCTTGTTTCCTGCGGCTGTCCCATAAAATGAAATACCCTGTGTTCTGCGGGCACATCAAAATAAAAATACACTTCCATTCTCCGGGTATGTGTATGTGGTGGTACAGAATTCCATACACTGCCGTTCTCCAGTACTGTCAATCCCATTACCAGCTGGCAACTTTTGATTCCGTCCAAATGGATGTATTTGTAAATGGTTCTCTTGTTGGAAGTGGAAGCATCACCGAGATTTACCGGGGAAGCTTTTTCCTTCGTCATTAATTTATTCGGGTATTTATGATGTGCCGGTGCAGATAATAAGTATAGAACAGCAGGATCTTTTTTGTGCCGGCTTTTGAATTTTACTTCCCTGGTTTCTTTGCCGAGATAAACACAATCCATTTTATTGATCGCATATTCTTTTCCGTCTGCCACTACTGTTCCTGCGCCGCCTACATTGATGATACCCAATTCCCTTCTTTGTAAAAAATAATCTGCTTTCAATTCAGGATGATTGGGAAGTGCTATTGTTTTATTGACAGGCTTTACACCCCCAATTATTACCCTGTCGTAATGCGAATACACTAACTGTACCGTGTCATCCTGCACCAGGTTCTGTACCAGGAAATTTTCCCGGAGTTGTTCTGTTGTCATTTGCTTTGTTTCTGCAGGGCTGTTTTGAAATCGTATTTGCATGGTCTAAGCTTTTACAGCAGCAGGGGTTGCTTCTCCGATTTGCTGCCAGTTGAAATAATTCTTTGCGTTGTTAAAGCAAATATCCTGTATCACTTTACCGATCCATTCTATATCGTTGGGCAGTTCGCCATTCTCCACTTCTTCACCAAACATATTGCACAATAACCTTCTGAAATATTCATGACGGGGGAAGGAGAGAAAACTACGGCTGTCCGTCAGCATACCAATGAACTTACTGAGCAATCCCATATTACTTAAGGCATTGATCTGTTTGGTCATGCCATCTTTCTGGTCGAGGAACCACCAGGATGATCCCCACTGGATCTTGCCGGCAGCAGTGCCATCATTGAAATTACCAATCATTGTCGCAAACAATTCGTTGTCGGCAGGATTCAGATTATAGATAATTGTTTTCGCCAGTTTATTGTCCCTGTCCAGCCGGTCCAGGAATTTTGCCAGTGCCCTTGCCTGTGAAAAATCACCTACACTGTCCCAGCCTGTATCAGGACCCAGCTGTTTTAACATCCGGCTGTTATTATTTCGCAATGCACCGAGATGGTATTGCTGTACAAATCCTTTTTCCCAATCCCACTCCGCAAACGTAACCAGCATGGCTGATTTGAATTTCCTGTTTTCTTCTACCGTCAATGCGCCGCCGGAACGGATCTTGGCAAAGATGCCGGCGATCTCTGTGGCTGTATAATCCTCTGCATAGATCTCTTCCAGACCGTGGTCGCTTACGCTGCAATGGTTGGCCGCAAAGTAATCATGGCGTTTTTTCAGGGCAGCGAGGTAATCATTATAGGTGCTTATGGAAATATCAGCCGCTTTTTCCAAACCAGTCAGGTAATTATTGAAGGTGTTCACATCATCCACATTCATTGCTTTATCCGGGCGAAAAGCCGGTAATACTTTTACAGACCAGTTGTCTTTTTTTATTTGCTGATGATATTCCAGGTTATCAACCGGATCATCGGTGGTGCAGATCAGTTTCACCTTCATCCTTTCCAGCAAGCCTCTTACGCTGTATTCTTTTGTTTGCAGCAACGCCGAAGTTTCGTCATAGACTTTCTTTGCTGTATCTGCATTTAAGATATCGGTAATACCAAAATAACGTTGCAGTTCCAGGTGCGTCCAGTGGTAGAGCGGATTTCTTAATGTATAGGGAACAGTAGCTGACCAGGCATTGAATTTTTCCCAGTCGCTTTTATCGCCAGTAATATATGATTCATCCACCCCGTTCGTTCGCATGGCACGCCATTTATAGTGGTCGCCATTCAGCCACACCCGGGTAATATTCTCAAAATTTTTATCTGCGGCCACTTCGTTGGGCGGCAGGTGATTGTGATAATCAATAATGGGCATGTCTTTGGCATACTCATGATACAAACGTTCTGCTGTTGCATTTGACAACAGGAAATTTTCATCTAAGAATTGTTTCATCTTATTGTTTTTTAATTAGAACGCTGATGACGCTGATATAACAGAGTTTCGCTGATTTGAATCCGTAGTAATCAGCTTCATCTGCGTTATCAGCGTTCTTTTTTTTTATAAACTCACTCCTCTCTTCCACGGTATAAAATCATCCTGGTTCAATTGTACGGCTTTCGGAATGATTTCCCCACTGGCAGCTTTGATACAATACTCCAGTATATCTTCTCCCATCTGCTGAATTGTTTTTTCTCCTTCGATCACCGGGCCGCAGTCAATATCTATAATATCATTCATTCTTTTTGTAAGATTGCTGTTTGTCGAAACTTTAATGGTTGGACAAACAGGATTACCGGTTGGCGTACCCAGTCCGGTAGTAAATAAGATAAGGGTGGCTCCACTGGCAGCTTTACCCGTAGTGGCTTCTACATCATTACCCGGAGTGCATACCAGGCTTAAGCCCGGCTTTGTTGCAGGTTCAGTATAATCCAATACATCTACAACGGGTGAAGTGCCGCCTTTTTTTGCCGCCCCGGCACTTTTGATGGCATCAGTTATCAAACCATCTTTAATATTACCGGGTGATGGGTTCATGGAAAAGCTGGAACCAGCGTTGGTTACGATCTCATCATAGCTTTTCATCAGGTGAATGAATTTTTGAGCCGTGGGTTCATTCACCGAGCGGTCAATCAATTCCTGCTCCACTCCGCATAGCTCAGGGAATTCTGCTAACAGAATTTTACCACCCAGCGCAACAACAAGATCCGAGCAATAACCAACAGATGGATTGGCAGAAATACCACTGAAGCCATCACTGCCGCCACATTTAACTCCAATACATAATTTATCAAGCGATGCAGGTTGTCGTTCCAGTTTATTTATTTCAATAAGCCCCTCAAATGTTTTGCGGATGGCCTCTGTTATCAGTTGCTCCTCACTTTGTGATTGCTGCTGTTCAAAAATGAACAAGGGTTTATCGAAACCGGGATTCTGCTTTTTCAAATCATTCTTAAAGTCCTCTACCTGTAAATTCTGACATCCCAGGCTTAATACTGTTACGCCACCCACATTCGGATGATCTGCATACGCAGCTAATAATTTACTGAGTATGGCTGCATCTTGCCTGATTCCGCCACATCCGCCCTGGTGATTTAAAAATTTTATTCCATCCACATTCTTAAAAGGACGGTTATGACCATTGGAAGAAGGGGAGAGGTTAACGCTGTCTAACTGTTCTCCATTCTTGTATGCATCCAGTAAATGGTGGGTGTATTGTTTATACTTGTCCGTCACTGCATAGCCCAGCTCATTGTGCATGGCTTCACGGATAACGTCTAAATTTCTGTTCTCACAAAAAACAGTGGGGATGAATAACCAGTAATTGGCCGTGCCCACTCTTCCGTCTTTTCTATGATAGCCATTGAATGTTCTTCTGCTGAATCTGGAAACATCAGGTGCCTGCCATTCAAATTTTGCATTGCGGTATGCATAAGGCTCAGCAGCATGTTTGATATTTTCTGTCGACATGCGGCTGCCTTTTGCAATATTCATTTGTGCTTTTCCCACTAACACACCATACATGATCACTTCATCACCTGTTTTCATATCCTGCATAAAGAATTTATGCTTGGCCGGAATATCTTCCTGCAGCAGGTAGTCAGCACCTTCAAAAGAGATCGTTTCTCCTTTTGACAGGTTGGTTAATGCGACAATTACATTGTCCCTGGGGTGTACTTTTAAAACCTTGTGCTTCACGCCGTAACTTTTTTATTTTCGAGTTGTTCAACAGTTGCCAGCACTCCATTAGTTATCATATCCTGCAGTTGCTCCTGTACGGCCTGCAGAAAGCCGGGTAATTTGGTCAGATCAATCTCCCACAGCTCTTCATTGGCCATTATTTCAGCAGCGGCTTCAATCGCATTGCCGTTATTCCAAACTTTGTAAAAATACTCCGCTGCATCATCTTTTATTTCGTATTCATCCCGGTGACCATCAGGGCTGTTTCTTTCACCATAATACTTAGTACCGGCTTTTTTGGTCACTTTCATATACAGCAGGTAAGCGGCAAAGCCAGTGGCCATATGCATGGGAACAGTACTGTGTAACTCATAATGCCTTTGCAACAGTGGCATATTCCGCATTTTCATTTTGGAAGTGAATTGAACGGTAATACTTTGCCACTGGTGGTCTATAAAGGGATTGCCGAAACGTTCGAATGTGCTGTTGGCGAAATCAGTTTTTACTTTTTCGTCTATGGTATATGGAATAGCCGGCGCTATTTCTTTATGCATGAGTTCTTTGGTGAAAGCCCCGTAAACAGGATGCAGTACTGCTTCCCTGGTAATATTGAAACCACAGAGAAAGGCTGTGCCGCAATTGAAAGTATGTGTTCCATTCAGCAACCGCAGCTTTAATTCTTTGAACAGGGTAATATCCGGCGCAATGATAACCGCTTTATCCACTTTGCAAAAAGACAACACCTCTTTTACTTTATCATCCCCTTCAATGGCCCAGAGCCGGAATACTTCGCTCATTGTCATCAGCTCATCCTGGTAGCCCAAAGCAGTTTCAATTTTTTTGGAATCTGCTGCATTGGGTTTGCCGGGAACGATACGGTCTACCAGTGAATTGCAGAATGTATTATGATTCTCCAGCCATTCGATGAATTTATAATCAAGGTTATTACGATGGGCCAGTTCAAGTACAATGCCCTCCAGTTTGGTGCCATTGTCAGTGATCAGTTCAGTTGGCACTATCACAATTCCGCTTTCATGACTTCCGTTGAATGCTTTGAACCGTTCGTACAAAAAGGCCAACAGCTTGCCGGGGAAGGAGACCGGCGGTTCATTAGTGATATCGTCCTGCACCAGTTGAATACCCACTTCTGTTGTGTTGGAGAAAACGATCTTCATTTCAGGATTATAGGCACATTCCAAAATTCTTTTCCATTCTGTTTTAGCACTCAGTACCCTGCTGACGGATGCATTGATAATATTTTCTTCCACCGTTTTCCCATTCTCCACACCGCGGACACAAACCGTATAGAGACCATCCTGCCTGTCGAATGCACTGCTGTCACTGTCTGTAGATTTTACCACCACAATTCTTCCATTGAATAGGCCTTGCTTGTTGGCTTTATCAATAAAATAATCCGGTAAAGCCCTGAGTAAAACACCAGTGCCGAATTGCAATACCTTTTCAGGCAACTCAAATATTTTTTCATCCGGGATATCTAATCCCTGCTTTGCTTCAATCTGCCTGATAGCATTTTTAGATAATTGCATAATCAGTTTTTTTCGGGATTCCAGCGGTTGCCGAAAACCCAGTTAACAGTTATATCACCTGCTTTCACAGCGGCCGGAAGATTATTGCTGTACCATTTGAAATCATTTCCGCCTTCCCGGTGACAGTTGTAATAATATATTCTTTCACCCCAGTTAATTACGTTGTTCGTTGGCACACGGTAAATAGGAGTGTCCTTCATATTTTTTGCGAATGCACAGTTGATGAGATAGAACTGTGCTTCCCGGTGGTAACGGCCGAGCATAAACCCATCATAGCCGGTGAACTTACAATTCAGCAACACGGTTTTTGAATCTTCATTCCCTGAGCCATCATGCCAGATCGCTGCGGGCCCTGTATGTGTGATGAATTCACAATTCTCTGCCCAGGCCCAGCCACGGGGACAATAAAAGTCAACGCCGCCTTCTATAATACAATCCTTGAAATACCACATGCCGTTCATGGTTTCCCATGGGCTCACGGTATCACCGCCAAAAGATCTGAAACGACAGTGCACGGCTTTCAACTTTGTCGCCATATTCATGGTACGTAAGGCCATCTGGTGACCATCTTTTCTTAGTTTCCTTTCTTTATTTTTTGAAGTATCTGAAGCACACCAGATCGTTCTTTCTGTAAAATCAAAACCATAGTTATTGGTGATAGTGAGGTTTTTCAGCGTAATGTCATTAGCCCCGATATTCATTGTAGCAACACCCCAGTCATCTGTATGGCTGCAACGCCATTCATCTCTTGCAATAGAAGCGATAATGATAGTCTTTTCCCGGTCTTCACCTTCGAAAATGATATTTGCTTTTTCGATATAGATCTTTTCAGCGTAGGTTCCTTTCTTTATATAAATCGTTCTTGGGGTAGCAGATGAGTCAGGCAGACTGTTAATTGCACCCTGTACCGATTTATAATCACCGCTGCCATCCGCTGCCACCGTAATCCTATTTACTGAGGAAGAGGATTGTGCCACTGCACAGGCTTGTAACATCAGCAGTACTGAAATTAAAAAGATACTTGTATTTGATCTTACTCTCATTTAGCTTGTTTTAACAACCATTGTACCCATTCTTCTGCTGCTTTGTAATTTTGAAAATCGGCAGGCAATTTTCTTCCATCTAAATACTCGTTGTAGATCCATGGATCACCAAGGGCAAACACTGTTCCTTTGCCATACTTTGCAACTGCCATTACATTGTCATCTCCGTTCTTTACAATGGTCACGGCTGGTGCTGTTATGTTCAGGCTGCTGTATTCTTTCACATATAATTTCCAGTCAGACTTAAAAACAGGATTTCCAGTTCCGGTCATCACCACTCCCTGTTCAAACTGATCGTTCTGTACCCGGTTCTTACTGTCTTCATTGAACTGTATTCCAAATTTCCGGGCCAGCAGGTTGAAGTTTTTAAATTCTGCATTGCCAGCATCATTACTGAGGAGTACTAATACTCCGCCTTCTTTCACCCAATTGCTGATAGTAATTGCATCCTTTCCATTCAGGAAGCGGGGTGTTTCTGTTTCTTTATCTGTATCCGGGTCTACCATGATATAAATAGAAGCTCCCTTTAGTGTAGCACTGGTCGGTAATTTTTCCAGGGATCTTGTTTTTGCGCCATACTTTGTAAAAATATCACCCAGCATGGCATAGCCACTGTTGGTTTTATCTTCCCAGGTATAATGCCAGCGGATGGGTGTGCCGGTGATGTCTTTTTTCCACTCGTTGTTAAAATAATAATCGAGTAAAACGGTTTTCCCCCTGGCGATATTTTGGGTTTCGTTCAGTTCCATTTCAGCCGCACATTTAATGAATGCACCTATTCCTTTAGGGTCATTTACTATTACCGGCTCACTCATATAGTAGGCAAAGCTGCCGTCACGGTAAGGTTTACCACCGAGACCAGACACAGCAACGGTTCCTTTGAGGTTTACCTGGCCGTTGGCATCAGTTTCAATAAATTCTTTAATGATACCGCGGTATGCCTGTTTGGCATGATCCAAATAAGCACCGGGGAGATAACCTTTCCTGGCGCCTTTGGCAAAAGTATATGCCAACATACTGGAGGCAGATGCTTCTACATAGTTCTTAGGTTCATTGGGCATATTGGGAACGTCATACCATAACCCTGTTTTATTATCCTGCACTTTTCTAACCGCAATAGCAAAGCGATGCAAAATGGCGATCAGTTCAGCTCTTTTAGGATGATTGGCCGGAAAATGATCCAGCACATCTACCAATGCCATTCCATACCAGCCCAAACTTCTTCCCCAGAAGTTAGGAGATTGCCCGGTTGTTTTATCAGCCCATTGCTGTGCTTTACTTTCATCCCATCCATGATACAGCAGTCCTGTCTTTTTATCATACGCATGCTTCTCCATCAGGATAAATTGGCTGGCTATATCATTGAAGGCAGAATCTTCATGAAAAAGTTTGGCGTACTCAGCGTAAAAGGGCTGACCCATGTACAAGCCATCCAGCCACATCTGGTACGGGTATATTTTTTTATGCCAGAATCCACCTTCCGAAGTGCGGGGATGAGTTCTTAATTGATTGCGCAGCAGGTCTGCCGCTTTCTTATATTTTTCTTTCCCGGTAACCTGGAACAAAAACAATAATAATTTCCCATTATTGATATGGTCAATATTATACTCATCGGGTCGGTATCCTTTAATGCTGCCATCAGGCTGCACATAGAAATCCATACTTTTCTGGATATAGTTAAACCACTTACCATCACCTGTAGCAGCCCATACAGCACGGATGCCTTTGAGTATAACTCCCTGGTCGTATCTCCATTTGGCAGCTTTATCTCCTGCCAGGATAAATGAATCAGGCCATTGTTTCATGGCTGTTTCTGAGATGCGTTCACTCCATTTTTCATTTGGAGAAGGAGCGGAGCTGACAGAAACGGTGCTTTTTTCTGTCGCACCCAGTTCGTACTTTATATTTTCCTTTGCTTTGGACGCATCGGTATTTTTTATATTGATAGTATTGCTTCTTTCTCCGTTGATACGGAATAGCAGTTCTGCATTTTCTTTATAAGTGATATTATCAAATACCAGTTTATCGCTGTGCACAATATCAATAACCGGGTTTGTTTCTTCACTGATGATTTTGATGTTCCTGAATGTAATGCCAGAAGCTTCCTGTACATCAATTCCTTTGTACGCCTGCAGCACCATATTTTCCAGTATAATATCTTTTACATGCATTTCCGGGAGTCCTCGTACAAAAATTCCTTTTTCTGCACCATTACAGTAAACATTACTGATGTAAAAGTTTTTGAAAACAGGAGTGGTCTCATCCACCGGTTTGAATTCTACTTTGGGTAATACTCTTTTTTCGCCTGCCAGGGGAATGGGATCTTTCGCTGCATAATACATATCGAACAGGATCGCTTCTCCCGGAATATCTTTCATATAAATGTCTTTGATAAAGATATTTTCCACCACACCGCCACGTCCTCTTGTGGTTTTAAACCGAAGGCCGATATCAGCACCAATAAAAGTGCAGTTACTGACGTAAATATTTTTAGCGCCACCACTCATTTCGCTACCAATTACAAAACCTCCATGCGAGGAATAAACCGTACATCCCCTGATAATAACATCCTGGGTGGGCATTCCTCTTTTTCTACCTTCAGCATCACGACCACTTTTTATGCAAAGGGCATCGTCACCAACATCGAATACGGAATTTTCGATCAACACATTTTTGCAGCTCTCTACGTCAATACCATCCCCATTCTGCGCATACCAGGGATTTTTAACAGTAATATTTCTTACTGTCAAATGTTCACTCATCAACGGGTGCAGGCACCAGGCCGGTGAGTTTTGAAAAGTTACTCCTTCCAGCAGTATGTATTTACAGTTTGTAAGCAGCAACAGGTTTGGACGGAGAAAATCTTTGATACTGTCATAAAAGGAAGCATCTTTTTCCGGGCTGATAACACCGGGATTGGATAGTTTTGAACCTTTCAGTGTTTTTTCGGTTGGGTACCATGTTTTTTTATCGTCACTAAGCACACCACCGGACGCTACCAGTTTTTTCCACTGGCTTTCGTTAAGCTTATCTTTCTTCACCATTCTCCAGGCATCACCATTGCCGTCAATGATTCCTTTACCGGTGATGGCAATATTGCTTGCATTTGTTGCAGAAATAGGAGACTGGTTCCGCATCTGCGGTAATCCTTCCCAGTTGGCTTCCACCAGCGGGTATTCATTAAAATCTCTGGTGAACAACAAGGTTGCCCCATTTGCTAAATGAAGATTGATATTACTTTTAAGAACAACCGGGCCCGTTAACCACAGACCAGCCGGAACCAATACAACACCCCCACCTTTTTTGGCCTGGGCATCAATAGCTGCATTAATGATTTTTGTATTGAGTGTATATCCATCAGGAACTGCACCGAATTTTAAAATGTCTGCTGTGTCTTTTTTGAATTTCGGAGAGATAACAACAGGTAATTTTCCCTGCTGGGCAATGGAACTTGTACCTATTGCAAGGACGCTAAGTATGAATAATAATTTTTTCATCAGGCAAACATGCTTTTTACAGCTTTTTTGTTATACAAGTCTAACCAGATATTGTCTGTTAATCAACGAATTGCATTCCTTTATTTACGCAATCGTTACCGGGAACGGTATCGGTTTGCGGGCAGGTTTTTACAAGTTATTCTTACCCCATTTTCACAGCCTGCCGGGCCAGTAATTTCCATTGGCCACCCTGCTTTTGCCAAACTAAAATAATCCTCAACTGAACATCACCGGGCTTGCCACTATCATTGGTTTTTGCTTTTAAAATATGACGGACAATGGCTGTTTTACCACTAACACTGATGGACTGCTCAGTAAGATCGATTGTTACAAAATCGGAATTCCCGTTTATGATATTGCTTACAAACGAATTCTTGTCTTCTACTTTGCCGCCGCTATGACCATAGCTTAATTTTTCGGCTACTAATTTTTCCAATTCAGTTTTATTTGCATCGATCATCGCCATCCGAAGTTTTTCCACTGCAGAAGCAACGGCTTTTTCCTGTTTGCTTTGTGCAGCAGCAACAGACACGATAAAAATCAGCAGGGCAGATACAATGAGTTTTTTCATACTTAAAATCGTTTAGCCATTGGTATAAGGTCTGTGAGTTCAGTAATTTTCACCGGTCTTTTTAATGCAATACTTTTCCTGGCAGCTATACCAATGAGAATTGACATAGCCCCTTCTCTTGTTCCTGCCATTACATTATGCGGATTATCATTTTTGTCCACAAAGATCCTGCGCTGCATTCTTATGTCACCACCACCATGACCACCTTTTATTTTCGGAGTAGTGAATATCTCATAATTCTTTTTGAAATTATCCATCACCATAATTTCCCTGAATTCTCCCGGTATGGCATCATCGGCATTGCTCATTTCCATGGCATGGCGGTTGGCCTGGTCATCAGCTGTTTTTTGTAAGTATGGTATATCTTCCCATGTTTCTATTCTGCCATCGGTTCCGTTAAAGGCGATCTGCCATCCTTCATAAGGAGAGTAAGTGGTGAGGGAATAATTGACGACAACACCATTGGCATATACTATCTGTGCACTCATTTTGTCCCAGATATCGATTTCATTTCGCCACACACAACCATCCCGCAGGTAACCATCATGCTGTTCATTCTTAACATACAGGTTGGTCAATCTTTCATCTTTTGTGATATCCCAGTAGAATTTGCAGTTGTCTTTGTGTTCACAGCCACGGCATTTGGTTCCGCGGAAGGAATTATTCTTTCCATAGTGCTCTAACGCACCGTAAGCACTTACTTCCACCGGCTCACTGTTGAGCCACCAGTTTAATAAATCAAAATGATGGGTGGCCTTATGTACCCAGAGTGAACCGCCTTTGTTTACAAATCCATGCCAGCGGCGGAAATAATCAGCACCGTGGTATACATTCAGGTACCAGTTAAAATCAACAGAAGTTACTTTCCCGATCCGTTGTTGTGCCAGCAATTCTTTCAGCTGCATGGCATGTACACTGTGCCGGTAATTGAAAGCAACGATCACTTTTTTCCCTGTTCTCTTTTCTGCCTCCAGTATTCGTTTGCATTTTATTTCGTCGGTGGTCATGGGTTTTTCAGTGATCACATCACAACCCATTTCCAGTGCCGTTACGATTTGCTCATCATGTTCTGCATCCACCGTAGTTACAATTACATAATCCGGTTTGGTTGCTATCAGCATTTGTTTGAAATCAGTATAAGCAGGGCAATTAACATTCATCGTCTGCTTTACATAGGCCATTCTGCCGGGATTGCTATCGCAGAGACCAACGAATTCAATGACATCATTAAATGATCTCAGCAAATTACTTCCCCAGAAACCGGAACCACGGTGCCCGGTGCCGACTAAAGCCAATTTTAGTTTCTTACCCGGCGAGAAAGCAAAGCCTTCAAACGGGTGCAGCATGAGTGCAGTACCCGCAGCGGCAGTATAGCCCAAAAATTTACGACGTTCCATATGCGATCGTTTATTTTATTGTACAAGTTCAAACCGGAACCAATCCACATCTGTAAAACCTGAATCATTTGTTTTGACTGTTCGGGTACAAAACAACCCCACTTTTGCGCTAACCCAGCGGCCGGGTTTGGCCACCAGTTTATCGCCGATATTTTTAAAACTGGTACCGTCTTCACTGTAGCTGAATTCACATACAGCTCCTTTGCCCACTTTCACCCGGAAATAAATAGCAGCACCGTTTATTTTATCTCCGTAGATCTGTATTTCTTCTTTGCCTTTGTCAGCATTGCTGCAATGGCTGAATAAAATATAATTACCACCTGCTTTTTTTACCAGCGACAGATAAGCATAATCTGCTCCATGAATGATCAAACCGGTCTTTTCTCCTTCGAGTCTTGGTTTGAATGTAAGCTTAGTTGTTACCATGAACTCCCCGGCAGGGAATTTTTGCATCAGCAGGCTGGGGACATCCCAGTAATTTTTTACGCTGTCCGGAAGCTGCGCAGAGAATAACCGTAAATAACCATTTGAAGGAAATGCCCAGTACGGTTTCGGATTCGCCTGCCATTGCCATTGCAATCCTAATTTGGTTGAATTGAATTCATCACTGTCTGCTACGGTTGTAATGGGATAAGTTTTACCAACATTTGGTTTCTTAAAAACTAATACGGGTTCACCTTTTCCATCTCCATCTTTATCTTCCCCGATCACCGGCCAGTCGTTTATCCATTTCATCGGTTGTAAATGCACTACTCTTCCATAGGCATCCTTATCCTGGAAATGCAGGAACCAATGCTCTCCGGTTTTGGTATCTACCCATGCTCCCTGGTGCGGGCCATTAATGGGAGTTTTGCCCTGGTCCATCACTACTTTTCTTTCATAAGGGCCATAAATATTCTTGCTCCGTAAAATTGTTTGCCATCCTGTGCTTACACCACCTGCAGGAGCAAAGATGTAATACCAGCCATTGCGTTTATAAAACTTCGGGCCTTCGATTGTCGGGTCATTATCATGACCATCATAAACCATCACTGCATCACTGATAACTTTTGTTCCTTCCTTATTTAATTCTTTTACTACAATAATGGATTTAATACCAGCCCGGCTTCCGGCATAGGCATGAACGAGATAAACTTTTCCATCATTATCCCAGAGAGGGCAGGGGTCTATCAATCCTTTACCGGCTTCCACCATCACCGGCTCAGACCATGGGCCAAGAATGTTTTTTGCTTTGATAAGGTAAATACCAAAATCAGGATCGGGGTAGTAAATATAGAATTCATTGTTGTGATAACGGATGCTTGGTGCCCATACACCAGCACCGTGCTGTACTTTGCTGTAATGTTCAATTGGTAACTGTTGTCTTAATGCATGACTGATCAAAGTCCAGTTCACCAGGTCTTTTGAATGAAGAATGGGCAATCCCGATGCATGATTAAAGCTGGAAGAAATCATATAGTAATCATCGCCCACCCGTATCGCATCGGGGTCACTGTAGTCGGCATTAATAACAGGATTTTTATAAGTTCCGTTGCCATTATCCGATACCCAAACCTTTGAAACAGTTTGTGCAATAGTAATATAAGGTGCACTCAATAATAATATGGTCAGCCATTTTTTCATTTCAATGGATTCCAGTCTTTGAAGACATTGGGTAAAGTATATTTCCCGGCTTCATCGGCTGTCAGATGTTTAGCCCATTTTACCCGGGCTTCGGGATCTGAGGATGGACCGAAATTGTTGTATTCTGCATAGCGGCTGGTCAAATGATTATCGTTTTTGTTCCACACACTCCAGCCTTCTGCTTTGATATGCCGGCCGATATAACAATGTAAATAAGCAACAGCAGCATAAGGTCTCCACGGACGGCCCAACGAAACATTGTTAAGTGATGTGTTACCCTCCAGCCGGCACCAATTAAAAACGTAACCAAATTCTTTTTCTTTGGGAGTAGATGCAGCTGTGATATGGGAATTCTTCTTGCTGTAAATATGACATTTCTCGAACCACACCGTTGAAGAACCAAAAATAAAATCAGTAGTTCCTTCAATATAGCAGTGCTCATAGTATTGACGGCTTCTTTCGCTATTGGTAAATAAGACATCCTGGTTGCCGGTAAACCGGCAATTGATAAAAACAGCTTTATCTCCGTCGGATTCGACTGCCACGGCTTGCCCGGCTGAAAAACCGGCATCATTCTGAAATGTAATATCTCTAGCCGTGAAATTGTCTGCCATTATTTTAAAACTCCAGGATGTCCTGGTATTGATCGTATCCCCATTGGGAGCAAGTTTTCCAGTATGATCATTGTAGCTAAGAACAGTATTGAGTTTGTCTTCGCCAATTAGAGTAATGAATGGCCGGAGTGAATCAATCAGGATCTTCTCTTTGTAGATTCCCTTTTTAATAATAATGGCAATAGCTTTTTTATTGTTAACAGGCACAGCATTTATTGCAGCCTGCACCGTTTTATAATCTCCGCTACCATCCTGCGCTACGGTAATTTCCCTGGCAAACTTTTTTGGGGCTGCCGGAAAAACCCGGCGAAGAAATTTATCCATGTAAACTACGGTTGTGTCAAACCATGGATTGAATAAAAGAAATGAATGCGGAGAACCTTCAAATGTTTTTGTTTCTGAATAAATTTTATGTTGCTTTAATACAGCAACAAAATCTTCTCTTCCTGCATGCATTCTTGCTACACCACTATTGATGAATTGAGTTGGCGGCGTATGTTTTCCCACATGAGTCAACGGCGCTGCCTGCTTCCACAAGTCCGGGTTTTCTGTTCTGGAATATCCAAACCAGTGTGTAGCAGCAGAGATTCTTTTACTGTCATCACCTTCACCTGATTCAGGATGTATGAAAGCCAGTGTGCCATCCAGATCAATTACTGCATTGACTTTACTTGATACATTTGTATAACAGCCTCCCCCTTCAAATTGCTTCATTCCGTTTGTTGCACCCATGAAAGCAGCCAGTTCGCCACCGGCAGAATGACCGGAAACTGCAATCTTGTTTACATCAATATTATATATTGCAGCATTCTTTCTTACCCAGCGGATGGCCGATTTAATATCATGAACGGCTGCCGGGTACAAAGCCTCGGTCGAAAGCCGGTATTCGGGAGTGATGCAAACATAGCCGAGTGCAGCTAACTGTTGTAACAAGGGGTAGTGCATGGCTTTGTTGCCGCTTCTCCAACCGCCTCCATGAATAAAAAGGATGGCTGTTCTTTTGGTTGTTGATTTTTCACTTGGGGAAAATACATCCAGCTTTAATTCCCGTTCATTGGTCTTACAATAACTGATATTTTTTTCTTCCGTTATATATGGGTATGAAAATTCCTTTACAATTTGCAGGTTGGGATAATTCTTCAGGTGTTTGTTGTACTCATTGGTAATATTGTAGGAAGTGTCTCTTGTTCCTGTGATACCGGCAGTGGATTGTGCCCCGGTGTATACAAAGGCAAGCAGTAACTGTACTATGATGACACTTTTTTTCATTTACTTTTTTACAGCAGGGATGATGATCCTGTTGTTTAGTTCAGTATTCAGCCCTTTTAACTCTTTTAATACTAACTGGGCAATCAATCTTGCCCCCAGCTCATTAAAATGTGTGTTATCGTTTCTTCCATCAGGATAATTCGGATGTTCACCCGGCTGGAGTTGCAGGAATAATAATTTGGAATGTTCCGGGCCAAATTGCTGGTACAGCGACCTGCTCTTTTCATCGAGGTCAATGAATAAAACATTTTGTTCGAGTGCCACTTCCCTGGTCAATGCCGAATATGCTTTGTGTGTTTCAACGGCCAACCCTTCCTTGTCAAATTTTCTTCTGGAGACCGGTGTGAATAATACAGGGGTTGCTTTTTTATCCCTTGTTTCTTTAATAAACCTGCTGAGGTTCATTTTAAACGTATCCGGTGTGGAGTATCGTTCTTTCTTTTCAACGGATTCATCGTTATGTCCAAACTGGATAAAAACATAGTCACCTTCTTTTGCTTCATCCATAATGGATTTCCATAAACCTTCGCTCAAAAATGTTTTGGTGCTGCGGCCATTCTTTGCTTTGTTCACAACAGTAACAGTAGAATCCCAGAAATGTACAAAGGGCATGCCCCAGCCGGTTTCAGGAAAGGCCTTTGTTTCCTTGATGGCAATAGTAGAATCCCCGGCCAGGAAGATTTTGACTTTCTTTTTGCCCGGCATTATAAAAGCCAACAATATCATTGCTAATGGCAGCAGTATAATCTTTTTCATTTTATCAAACTATTTATATACACTTCTATATTGGTATAGTAGGGGTGAAGTTTGTTCTGGGAGGCATCAGTTGCATCACCGGGATTTAAACCATTCTTTTTTTCCCATTCGTCCGGTATGCCATCTTTATCCGTATCAGTTGGTGCCGGTACTGATTGTAATGCAGGCCATGCATTTACCGTTAGTTCGTAAGCTGTTCCATGCGGGTAGCCACCCTGGACATCTATGAATTTTCCGGTTCTGTTCTTCACATCATTGATGATTCGTTGATCCAGGGTATCTCTTCTGAAACTGGCCCCGGCAAATTGTATCACTTCATCATATGCTTCTTTAGCGTTTTGAATCGTGATGGGTTCTGCAGTAAAAGCTTTGTCCTGAACCGATTCTTTTTTATCAGCCTCAGTTCCGCCATTACCCATATCTATACCCAGCCAGTTATTCCTGGAAATATCTTTAGCATCCTCAACATGGTTACCATCGACAAAGAACTTTCCAAAGCCCAATTTATCTGTTCTGGACGGGTTTACAATTCTGAACCGTACATTCTTGTTGGTGGAAGGACCGTATTTATAATAGTTATTGATGATATTATAATTCCCGGCTTCACCTCCATATACATTATTACCACCCCAGTTATAGATTACATTGTTCCTGTAATCAACAAATTCCTGTTCTGCTCCCAAACGGGTACCATTGAATCTTGGATTACGACTGACACAATGGGCAAATAAATTATGATGAGCTGAAAGATGAATGCCTCCCCATATCCCCCCGTAACCATGATGTTCCCAATCCTTATCACCCGTTTCAAAATGATAAGAATAGTTAAGTGGTTCTGAAATGATATTCCATTGCAGGGTGGTGCTATCCCCGCCATAAACGGAACAAACTTCGTCTGTACTCCAACTCATACTGCAATGGTCAATGATGATATTCTTTCTTTTGGAAGCCCCGAATGCATCATCACCGCCGCTGCCATCCACCATTCCTTTCTGACTTTGGTACCTGTCGCCCATACGGAAACGCAGGTAGCGAACAATGATATTATCACCACCGAGACCAACGGAATTGTCGGCCAGGCAAATTCCATCTCCGGGAGCTGTTTGCCCCGCAATGGTCACATCCCCTTTTATAGTAAGCCGGGTATCCAGGTGAATGGTGCCCGATACCGCAAATACAATTATTCTTTTTCCTTTTGCTTCAGCCGCTTCCCGGAAACTACCGGGGCCTTTATCATTTAAGTTGGAGACGATGAAAATTTTACCCCCTCTGCCTCCTGTAGTGTACTTGCCATAACCTTCGGCACCCGGAAATGCAATAGCCACATCAACAGGTGCAGTAGCAGAAATGGTTTTCTTTGACTGTGCACAAGCGGTAATTGCAAAAACACCATACACACTGATCAGGAACAATACATTTTTCATTTCAGGAGACTATTTAATGCTGACGAGAAGCAGAAAATAAGGCTGCATCCTTTGGTATACTCAGGATTGCAGCCTTACTATTAAAAACTACCTATGAGAAAAATCTATCAGTACCCGGGATTTTGTTGCAACTGTCCCTGGTAGGAAGCAATAGTAGCCACATCAAACGGGAACAATTCACTTTTTCCCGGCACAAAATAATAAGCCAGACCCTGCCACAAAGGCCGGCCATCAATTACATTAGCTGTTAAATGCTGTGCCCAATCAATACGTACCCATTTTGCAGCTGGTACCTGTGTAGTTCCGGTTGTTCCTGTTGGAGGCACTTGTGTGGGCCTCCAGAATGGCCTTCTTGATCCCGAACTGTCTGCAGCTGTATAATAAACGATTTCTTCTCCTACATTTTTATAATAGATGTATTGTGGAACATTATTATAAGGTGCAACCCGGTCTCTTATTTGCTGGATCTTGGTTCTTGTTTCGGCAAGTTTTGCAGTAAGTAAATTCCAGCGGATCAGGTCATATTTGCGGATACCTTCATGGCCAAACTCCAGGTATCTTTCATCGACAATGGCATTAAAGAAGCCTGCTTTATCGGTAGGTGTAACACCAATCAATCCGGTATTGCCCCTGAAAGCTCTTTTTCTTACTTCTTCGTATGCAGCAATAGCAGCAGCAGTTGGTCCATTATTTAATTCGTTCACTGCTTCTGCATACATCAGCAGCACATCGGAGAAACGGATCATAGCCCAGTTATACCCAACATTCAATACTGTACCTGGTAATAATGGCACTCTCCAGTCACGACGGTATTTACCGGTATTTAATTCACCCAGGCGACGCTGACTTTTTATGTTTGTTGAATTGGTGACCTGGTAATGTGTCATGGTTACATCCCTCCTGGTATCCACAGAATCAAAGGCATAAAAATAATTGGGCAACATTTGGATACCTCCGCCACCGGCACCATAGCGGGAAGCATTATTGAGGTTTGGTCCATCATAGTTACCCATACGGCTGTCACTATTACTATTTCCGCCACCGGCACCTACTTCAAAAATTATTTCACCCTGGGGATCATACGTAAAGGAGGTCACTTTCCTCCATACATCTTCATAATTGGGATTAAGGGTATGCTGGTCTCTTCTCGCCATTAATTCTTCACATTCTGTTTTAGCAATATTGTAATAGTTCAGGTAATCACTTCTGCGTTCCATTTGTCCGTTGCTGCGCAAAGAAAACCCGCCACGATGTAAAGCCATTTTTGCCCGCAGAGCTTTTGCGACAGCTTTTGTGATTCGTTCATTCCGGGGACCGGCTTCTGTTCTCCAGGGTAATAAATCTGCAGCCACTGCCAGGTCAGCTATGAGAAGGTCATATACAGAATCACGGTTTGATTTCGGAATAAACAAAGCTGTTTGTTTATAAGCAGGTACCATTGGTGCAGGCACATCGCCCCAATTCAACATCAACTGGAATAAATATTGAGCTCTTAATGTCAATGCTTCACCATGTAAACGTTTCAAAGCTGCCTGGTCTGTTGCTGATCCGCTTGTGTATTGCGGCATTAACGGGATCTGTTCAATACAAAGATTTGCTTTTTCCACACCTCGGTATAATTGGCGGAATGGATTAGCGATTTCGGAATTGGTAAGTAATAACTGGTAACGGCCCACACCACGGCGGCCATTATCGATATTCCCGCTTACTATCCCTTCGTCAGAGTCATACGGATAATACATACTGATACGTATGCCATAACCATTATCACCCTGCAATTCATCGTACACACCTACCAGAGCCGTAGTGGCATTGGATAAATCAGAAAAAGCCTGCGGAATGCTGTACTGTGACACCGGCTCAACTTCTGTATATTTTTTACATCCAACAGCAGTAAATAATGCCATCAGCATGATTACTCCTGTCAATGATTGATAAACTTTATTTTTCATATCGAATAGTTTTTGTTTGTTAGAAAGTAACGTTTACACCAAATAACCAGGTCCTTGCCCTTGGATAAGCTGCAAAATCCACACCCGGCGTTAACGGATCACTTCTTCTTGCTGTTACATCCGGATCATAACCAGAGTAATTTGTGATAGTAGCCAGGTTGTTCACTGTACCATATATCCTGAAATTGGAGATCTTCAATTTGCCTAACATACTTTTTGGAAGTGAATAGCCCAGAGTAACGTTATTGAAACGGAGATAAGATCCGTCCTCAATAGCCCATGAATGTAACCACCAGCGTTGAACATTTACCGGCGTCCATATCTCGGCATTGGCATTCATCTTGGTTAATTCTGTGGGATCAGTTATCCGGATACCTGATGCATTGATATAAGTGAACCTGTTCTTCATAATTTCCAGTGTATTCAGGTTCGGGAAAGCGCCGTCAGTCCACTCAAGTTTGTTTGCATTATAGATATCGTTACCCACAACAAAATTTACAAAAACTGACAGGTCGAAGCTCTTATAAGTAAACTGGTTGGTCCAGCCACCGGTGAAATCAGGATTGGCATTACCAATTACTTGCCTGTCACCATCAGCCGTGATCACTCCGTCACCATTCAGATCTTTCCATTTAAGCATACCAGGTTGCGGCACACCGTATACGCCATTTACTGCAATACCCGGTTTGATGGTGTAAACACCAGTGGTAGTATTATAATCAAATTCATCCACCTTATAAAAACCGTCAGTTACAAACCCATACATTAAACCAACTGGTTGTCCCACTTGTACAATATAATCATCAACACCATCGCTACCCTGCCATCCGGAATTTCTTGTTTGTGATTGTACACCACCAAGGCTTTCTACTTTATTCTTATTAAATGCTATGTTGAAGTTAGAGTTCCAGCTAAAGTCTTTCTTCTGAACCGGAGTGGCTCCTAATTGAATTTCTACGCCCCTGTTCGAAGTGGCGCCAATATTCTGTAATTGTGTAGTGTATCCAGTTGTTGGAGGAATAGCTACCGCCAGCAACAAGTCTTTTGCCTGGTTTTTGTAAACATCTACTGTTAATTGTACCCTGTTATTGAACATGGCAAGATCAATACCGAAATTGCTGGATGTATTCTTTTCCCATCTTAGTCCGGGATTTGCCAGGGCAATAGGTGCAAAGCCCGGCAGTATAGAGTGGTTAAATGCATATTGTCCGGTTACGCCGTACAATTGCTGGTAAAGCAGGTTGCCGATACGATTATTTCCAACAGAGCCATAGCCAAAACGAAGCTTACCATCATTCAGCCAGGTTGCTTTATCCAAAAATTTTTCTCTCGAAAATCTCCATGCTACAGAACCCGAAGGGAATATTAAAGTCCCATTATCAGAACTGAATTTGGAAGAACGGTCTGCTCTCAGGTTGAAGTTAACCAGGTATTTATCATCATAGCCATAGCTCACTCTTCCAAAGAAGGAGGCAATACGGGCAGCTGGTTCTTCGAATGAAGTAGGCAGCGGTTGCGCTGAACCGGTAGGAGCAGAGCCAAGACCCATATTTGCCAATGCTTTTTCCGGGCTTATATCAGAAGGAAAATAACGGGTTTCAATAGAATTTTGTTTTGACCGGACATCCACAACTTCCTGACCGGCTAAAACAGTAAGATCATGATGTTGTTTATAATTATTAAGTGTATACTGTAATGTATTGGAATTACTGATCGTATAGTTATTCTGCTGGCCAATCGATGCCACAGGCAGTGATGCAAAGTTGCGGGCAGTACCTGTTATCTTACTGTAAAAGAGGTCTGTTCTCACATTGGCATTGTCAAATCCAACTGTAGACCTGAATGAAAGATTTTTAAGAATGTTGTAGTTGAAATAACCAGTAAGGTATACGGCTTTTGTATATTGTTTTCTGTACTCTGCCTGTGTTAAAATAACCGGGTTGATGGCTCCTGCAGAAGCTAGATAATATGCTTCATCAAAATCATCGATTCCGAAGCCGGGTCTGTCCAGTTCAAATGGTCTGTAGTTGATCGCATGACGAAGGCGGTTGGTTGTTCTTGTTCCGCTGTTTGTTGTACCTGCACCTTGTATCACCTGGTCAAGATAACGGGCAGTGAAACCTACTCTTAGTTTATCAGATGCTTTATGATCCAGTTTAAAATTTACCAGTCTCCTGTTAAAACCAGATTCTATCTGGATACCATCTTCTTTATTGGCAGTAAGACTTAAATTAAATGTAGTTGCTTGATTGCCTCCGTTTACAGAGACATTATGTGTTGCAAAATTTGCTTTTCTTCCAAAGACACGGTCCTGCCAGTTGATGAAATTGGTGTTCTTGTAGTTCGCTAATGTATCCCAGGTAGTCCCGTAGGTTTGGGCAAAACTTGCACTATCTGTGGCAGTGGCTCTTGTTCTTTCATATTGCCAAACCACAAAATCATAAGGTTTCATTACCTCCTGGAACTCTGCCAGCTGGCGATAGCCTATCGAACCGTTGTAGCTAACCTGGGTTTTTCCGGCTTTACCGGTTTTGGTGGTAATGATCACTACACCATTTGCAGCCCTGGCGCCGTAGATAGCTGTTGTAGATGCATCTTTCAGTACGTCCACGGTAGCAATATCCTGCGGAGAAAGAACCGATAATGCATTTTCAACTTGTACTCCATCAACAATGTATAAGGGTGAATTGTCTTGTGTGATCGAACCACCGCCTCTTACCCTGACAATGATTTCAGCCCCGGGAGCGCCTTCACTCGATGTTAACTGCACACCGGCCAGTTTTCCCTGTAAAGCTTCTGCTGCAGACGAAAGGGGAAAATCTTTTAATTGTTTGGAATTCACTGAAGAAACAGAACCTGTCAGGTCCTTTCTTTTAATAGTACTGTAACCTACAACTACCACATCTTCCAGTGCTCTGACTTCTGCAATCAATTCGGCATCAATTACAGTCCTGCCATTAATGCTTGTTTCAAAAGCTATGAAAGAAGCACTGGTAAACACAAGGGTGGTGGCTTTGCTGTCCACTGTGATCTTGTAATTACCCTGTGCATCAGTGGTGGTAGCATTTTTAGTGCCTTTTACCGTTACTGTTGCACTGGCTACCGGCTGTTTGTTTTCGGAGGAGGTAACAGTACCTGTTATCTGCCTTCCCTGTGCAAAAATTGAATTGAGCGGAGATAGGGCTGTCAGCAGCAGCAAACATAATCCCACTTTTTTTAGCATTCTGATCATAGTGCAGTTTTTGATGATAACCTGAAATGAAGTTTAATTTTTTAAATCCTGCGGTTTTACCCGCCAGTCGGTTTTCAAAAGGGTGGCAGTTTTAATTCTCCTGCAAAAAAGGTACTACCTGTCAACAGGTATTTTTTGTTACATGAACTATAAGTGTTGTAGAAAATTGCAAGCAGGCCGGGAAGGAAAAGCAGTAGCGATAGTGGTAACTGGCAGCACCAGGCTGTTAGTTTTTAATGAAGTCTGGCAGTACAATCTTTTCATTTTCGGCAAGCAGTTTTCTAATCGTTTTAGCTAATCAGGCAGCATTGTTTAGAATTTTGTCCGTCTTAGCCATAACAAGTCTACACAGAACTTCCATGTGTCAGAATCTTTTTGAAGTATTTTTTTACGCAATCGTTCCCGGTAACGATATCATTTTTAAGGAGTTGTCTTATAAGGAATAATCAATGATGATTATATGCAGAATACCTGTTTCTATTGCCTGATAAAATGCAGCAAAAAAAATAATTTTCAGGTCTTAAAAGTTAAATAAACCGCTGCCAGTCACCTGGCTGTTTAACGGTTTTTAATCGCTAACTTTAAAAATCACTTTTTTAAACTGTTGAGCGTTCTGAACAATGAAATTTGAAGCTGTAACGATAAAAGATATTGCAAAAGCCCTGGGTTTGTCTACCTCTACAGTGTCCCGGGCATTGAGGGATAGCTACGAAATAAGTCCTGAAACGAAGAAACTGGTACTGGAATATGCCGAAAAGATCAATTATCACCCCAACCCGATAGCGCTGAGCCTGAAGGAGAGGAGAAGCCGTTCCATTGGCGTCATTGTTTGCGAGATTGCCAATAGTTTCTTTTCACAGGCAATCAATGGCATCGAGTCAATCGCCAATAACAATGGTTATAATGTTATCATCTCACAAAGCCGGGAATCTGCCGACAGGGAATTGCTGAACCTGCAATACCTTACTTCCCGTTCTGTTGACGGACTAATCATATCTGTATCAACAGAAACGAAAGATTTAGGCTATTTCAGGGAACTGCATGACAGGGGAATGCCCATTGTCTTTTTTGACCGCATTGTCGATGAAATTGAAACTCATAAAGTAATTGTAGACAATTTCAAAGGGGCATATGATGCCACAACACATCTTATCAAATGCGGCTACAAACGGATTGCGACCGTTTGTAATGCGGCTGTTTTATCCATTGCAAAGGAACGGCTGGCGGGTTATAAAGCAGCGCTTACTGATAACGGGATGGAAATAAATGAAGCCCTGATAAAATATTGCCAGCATGGAGGAATGATAACGGATGAGGTTGAGGAAGCCGTGCAGGAGTTGTTTAATGCCGGGCAAAAACCGGATGCTATTTTTGCCTCAGCCGATAAACTCACGACAGGATGCCTGCGAATATTAAAGGCGAAAGGCCTGTCTGTACCGGATGATATCGGGTTGATTGGTTTTTCCAACAGTGAGCTGACTGAATTATTAGATCCACCGCTCTCTATCATAAAACAACCGGCTTTTGAAATGGGTGAAATTGCCACCAGCCTTTTATTGCAGCTGATAGAAAGTAAACGACCTGTTACCGACTTTGAAACCAGGGTGCTTTCTACCGAATTACTGATCCGGGAGTCTACCAAAAAACAGAAACAGAAAGCAAAAGAAATAGCCTCCTGACATAAAATGGATTGGCCCCGGATTTCCCGGGGTTTTGTTTTGGAACACTACAGTTCAGCGGCTATATTTGCACTCCCAAACTAAGGGTGGCAACTCTCCCGATAGGGCTAGGGAAAGGCTACAGACCAGGGGATAGGGTTTAAAAAATAGGGGGGTTTAGCTCAGCTGGCTAGAGCGTTTGCATGGCATGCAAAAGGTCACCGGTTCGACTCCGGTAACCTCCACTGAAAACCAATGTTTTATAAGATTAACGAATATCTATTTAGTACCATAATTATACAATTGGGTACGAAATGGGTACGAAAAATCTAAAAGGTACCGTAAGTATTGAAAACATTGGTGGAAGAATAAGGTTAAGATGGAGATTTCAACAAAAGAGATTTTCACTTAACCTTTTTCATTTTAACAGAGTTAATTTCCTTAATGCAAAAGTTATTGCTGTCAATATTTAACCGCCAAAAGTGGTTATGTGTATATTTATGTGAGTAATGAGAGCCCCGTAAATGTGTTCTTTGACAACCTGCAGGTAGTACATACAAGGAGTGCCATACTGGAAGAAACGCATTACTATCCGTTCGGGTTAATAATGCAGGGAATATCAGGCAAGGCGTTAGCTTTTGGAAATCCTAATAACAAATTAAAATACAACGGTAAAGAAGAACAACGTCAGGAGTTCTCTGATGGTAGTGGATTAGATTGGTTGGATTATGGGTTTAGGATGTATGATGCACAAATAGGTAGATGGCATACACCTGACCCGTTACAGGAAGATGAATATGGTTTTGAATTGGAAAAAGCCATTAAGGAAGAATATGGAGAGGATGAGGCATCAAAAGATAATTGGCAAGAATTTAAAAAACAAGGAGAAGGCTTTTCCGCACTTTTTAGCCCCAGAGTTTTAACCGCAGACAACTCACCGATACATTACAATAGCAGCCCATATGCATATGTGTTAAACAATCCATTAAAATATGTTGATTTATTAGGTCTTGATACAACTGTATCAGGTGTTAAGCTAACCGATGATGAATGGAAACACCGTGCAACTGTTACAAGTAAAAAAACTAGTAGTGGAATTAATCCTTGGGGTCCTGTTTTAATTGCTGGTGGTCAACCTTGGCTTAAAAAAAGATTTGTTACTCCCGGCTCATCGCCTGGCACATCTGTTTTCTCAAAATATCTTCCAAAAATAATTACAGTGCAATCTCCAGTAAGGTTGCCTACAATTGTAGCTAATAAGTCTGGGGTTCGGGTGGTATACACAAAAGTAGCGGGTAGATTTTTGGCAAGATGGTTGCCTGGGGTTGGCTGGGTTTTATTAGGAAATGACATTTGGAAGAACAGGAAAGAAATCGGGGCTTTTTTTAATCAATGGGGTAATAATATAGCCGATGAAGTAACTGGTATATTTTCCGAGGAGAAGGTTGACCGTATAAAATTTATAAATAATGTAGCAGGGGTTACAAGGTGATTTAATTTATTTTATGAGAGATGATATTTTAATAAAAATTATTTTATTAGTAGAAAAAAGAATGGGTAAATATCAAATGCCCATAGTAAGAGAAACTGCATTGGAGAAAGATTTAGGTATATCTGGTGACGATGCAGTAGAGTTTCTTATGGATTTTTCTAAAGAGTTTAATGTTGATATGTCCAATTTTGATATTAAGAAATATTTTTTTCCTGAAGGGGATTCTATTCTACCTGCTATAGTTAGGTTATTCACAGGGAAAAGACAAAGGAAGCAAAAGGAGTTACGATTAGGAGATTTAGAAAAGGCAGTGATAGCGGGACGATTAGATGAAGAAATAATAAACAGTTAAAACAATAAAGCCTGGCGATGCCGGACTTCTAACTGTAATTTCATGATTGGTTATTGATCAGTACAAACGATGGACTATCTTTCATTGTAAGCTCCCGTTTTTTTTCGGAACACAATCAATAACGGAGATAAGTGTAAGCATTTTTGCAAATTTACCAGTGAATAAGTTTGGAGGAAATAAACTCACAAATAATCAGTTCATCCGCAGATTCAATAAAGACGATTGTATACTTCTTTTTGTAGGGAAGACATTTATAGCCTAACGCAAGCCGAACGGGTTCTTTACAAAGGTGATACGATTTTCTTGCATCAGCCATTTTAATAATGTAATCATACACATTGTCAGCAAATTTTTCTGCCGTCGCTAACAAGCCTTTTGATTCAATGTATAAGGCGATAGCCGCAATATTTTCGGCAGCAGCAGGTTCTATTCTTATTTTTCTGCTGCCCATTTATTAATTAGCTTTTTACTATATGCCCTGGCTTCTTTTACTGATAATAATCTTGCCGGTCTTGTTTTCAATGCTGCTTTTTTTTGTAGTTCCTGATATTCCTTTTCAGGCAGCAGTACATATTTCTTTTTATCTATTACTATTTGTGTCATATTCTAAAGGTACAAAATATTTTGAACCAGATGACCGTATTACCGGTCCTGTACCCCATATATAGAGTACTGTCATACAGTTAGGCATCAGCTGAAAACGAAGTATAGAATTGGATGCCTATTTACTTTTTAACAGAGACTCAGAAGAATGAGCGGGGCAAGAAATTATTTTTAAATACAGAAAACAAGATTCTGGCCAAGGCCAGTGCTTTATTATTTACGGCTCTTATAGAGCCGATACTTCGTTGCAATCGAAGCATAATCCTATATCTTTTTTAATTTATTGAGGACTACGGACAAGATGGGGGTGCCGGGCTTTTGTATTTAAATATCCCCATTATAATTTAGACCACTTCTTTGCCATTTCCAATTGTATATCTTCATTCAGTTCCTTTCCTTCTCCCGGATTCTTTCCTTCTCGCATCAACTCTAATGCTTCCGAAAAATATTCTTCTAAGTTTTTGATATATCCCTCCAGGTCAAAATTCTTAATCTTCTTGTCTGCAAACTTTTTTGTTTCCTCAACCACCTGTTGGGCTACATACGTTAACAATGCTTCTCCTTCCAATGATTGGATAGTTTCGTAATCTATAGCAAACAAACTACCTATACTTTTGCTCTTTCGGCCGTAAGTGGTTCCTATACCAAAGCTTGCCCAAAAAACAGAATCCCCACTCATTGGATGATATACTATTTCTTTTACCGCCTCCCCAAAATATTTATTCTGAAAATGATATATCATACCTGACATATACTTTGCTACATATACGGTTTTATCCCACATGCTTTGTGAAAAATTCGGGTTACAATAAACTGTCATAGTCTCAATTTTTATCTGAACATTTTATTCATTGGTGGTAGTTTCCCATTTTCCCTATAGTACTTTATAATCAGCGTTGTTTCTATAAATCTTGCTGCAATTTTATTTTTTGTATAAGCGACAGGGACTCCTATAGTATTCGGCGGAACTTGACCTTTGGTGTATCTGGCAACTAAAGTTGATGGGCCTATAATGAGTGGCTTAGACGTAATTCCGATTTTCGCAATATCGCCTGTATTTAACGGGGTTACCGTGGGCTTAATTTTACCAAACATTCCTCCCCACTCAACATCAAGTGCTGCCGTAGGGCCTGATGCAACAATATTATACACTTGATAATCGGCACCGGGAATTTTATTTA
Source organism: Chitinophagaceae bacterium (assembly GCA_016719165.1). GTDB lineage: Bacteria > Bacteroidota > Bacteroidia > Chitinophagales > Chitinophagaceae > JJ008. The sequence continues at coordinate 126,645 of JADKAJ010000006.1, forward strand.
ACTCTGCAACAATTACATCTACATATTCGGCCAGTAAATCAAGCTGCCCTTGTAAGGCTGGGTCTGATAACATCGCCAGCCATATGGCTTGTAACTGGTCGGCCATATAGTTATCGTGAGTTAGAGTGCCTTCAATGCTCTCCCTATTCTGATATATTGTAAATCCAAAAGTAGCGGCAGCAACAACTCCCGGGCCATAAGCAGCAAATTTTGAACTGAAGTTAGCAGTAGCCGCCAAATCAGCAGTGGTAGTCAACATTAATCCAAGAACAGGTGTTACCGAAGAAGAGCTTTTTCTTTTCCCTGGTGCAAGAACCAAATTATCCAACTGCTTAGTTTCACCTCGTTCACCATTTACAACTGTATCTTTTAACCCTAATGGGTCATTGCGAAGTATAGGATTGTTTGAACCAAATACATAAAGCGAAGAACTAAATACAACCTCTCCAAGCTTATCTATTTGATGGAATCTACCTATCTGAGCATCATAACTTCTGAAAGCAGTTTCATACAAGCTAATATCAAAGTCTGTGTTTAACTCTGTACCTCCATTAAATTTCCTTTTGTTCTCAGGATTTTCAATTGCCAGTGCTTTAGAAGATATCCCTTGCATTATTAACCCGAACGGATAATAATACCCGGTTCAAAGAACTTAACTACAAGTTACACAAACTACTGTTGAAATACTACTCAAAAAACGTTCCTGATTGGGCTTTATACCGCAAAGAAAAAAACTTTGACTTAAATGTAATTTATTAGGAGACCTCGAAAGGAAAAAGATTTTCTATTTTTTATTAGGATATTTTTCTTTCATTAGTCGAAAAAACTCACAATAATTCTCCGCATAAGGCAAGTGATTTAGAAGCATCTTTAAGACATCATTTATTTTTACAGTATTTCCATAGACATCAATGTTTGGTACTTCGTTGATGAAAACTTGAAAACGATAAGCATCGTATTTATAACTTCCTTTAACTGTGTCAGACATCATTGAAGTGATTGCTGCATTAATTTGCTTTATGTCTTTCTCTATGTCAATTTTAAAGCTATCAATTCGATATAAACTGTCTATGACAACATTCTGTACCCTTATGTCGCCATCATGTAAACCCTGCTTAAATACGCCACTTCCATAATTTGTCAATACAATTTCCTGATAACAACCAAATGGGCTCATTATTCTTATTACACAAGATTTAAAAGATGCCCTTTTACTCTCAACTTGATTGTTTCCACAGAGAAGAAATAATGAAGACATAATCAATCCTAAAGGAATATAAAATATCTTGTTCATGTTAGCGTCTTTTAAGTTGTCCTGGTATTATCTCATATGCAACTCGGACAGGTAAATTATGTTCCCTTCGAAGTGCGTTCTCATTCGAATAATGGTCTCTCTTAGTATTCTGATACCTTGTACCATAATTTCCAATTCCATGTGCTGTTAGTTCTTCAAGTTGCACCCATTCAGTCATCTGTTGCCCTGTGGAAGTTGTATAATTATTCATTTTCTTCCCAATACTTCCTGGAATTGATGCTCCGTCCATTTGAGCAAGAGCATGACTTAACTCCTGCCCTAATAATATAAAATCTGGCTGGTCCTCACTTCTAGCTCGTCCATTACCATTATCAGAAACTTGCGTTCTTGGTGCTGCTTCGGGTCCAAAGGTGACAGTAGTATTATCCCCATCTCCGCTAAAAAAGCCGGCTTTTCCTCCTTCAGGTCCCGCACTGCCGCCTACTAAGTCACTATAATTTACTGTAACAGTATTTTTATGATCTATCAGCCCCCTTAATAAGGCAGTCCCTTCTTTAAGCTTTATATCTTTATCTTTTGCAAGACTAACAATGTCAACCTTTCCGGTTTTCGTATTGTATTTCAATTTGTCATTTGTCAGCTTTTGCATAGCTGACATAATAGCTTTCCTTTCTTTGGATGTAAGGTCTCTTAATTTTTTATCAGTACCATCAGTAAAGTATCCTAATTCTACATCTCTTCCATCTGGGTCAATAAAAACAACAGGGTTATTCAGGGCATATAAATATGGCGAATAAATATTCCATTTATCAGCAAGAGGGTCAGGTGTTATCCACCTTCCAATCTGTGCATCATACATTCTTGCCCCATAATCTAACCACTCAAGTCCTGAGCCATCGCTGAACTCCTGTCTTTGTTCTTCCTTACCGTTGTATTTTAATTTGTTATTAGGACTACCAAAAGCTAAAGCCTTTGAACTTATCCCCGCCATTATTAACCCGAACGGATAATAATGTAAGAGGATGTATCCCTTACCGGTATTGTGTTTTCAAAGAACTAACGTATCGGAAAACCATGTCAAAAATGCGTTTTTTGTTCAAAAATGGCTCTTGTTTATAAAGGATTCCCCGTAAAGTGCTGCTGGGCTTACTAACTTTTGTTGTGCTGCTTTTACTTTACTGTTCAGATAGTCCTGTACGACGACGACATACCGGTAAAACTCCTTACTTCCTGCAGCATGACCTGAGATACGGCGAACAACTGATTCATCGACCCCGAGCATAAGCAGGGTAGTGATAGTGGTGCGCCGCATGGTATGGGCCGTTATATGATCGCAAAACCGGTAAGTTTGGCCGGCAGCAGTTTTTATTTCGACAGGGCATCCTTGCCGGTGCCGTATACGGGGAAGCGGATGGTCCCAGCCGGCCCGCCTGATCAATTCTTTACCTGCAGATTGAGGTTGGTCCCAGAGAGGCGTGGCAGCACGAAACGACCAGCTGATTTATGATATTTTTGATGATATCCACAGCATAGGGGGGTAGAGGGATACGTACCTCGGCTCCCGTTTTTTGGGTATGCAGCAGCAGGCTTACTTCTTGCTGCTGGTACTGGAGGTGGATTTTACGTAACTGCATCAGGTCACTATACCGAAGACCTACGGTGCAGCCAAATACAAAGATATCTTTGGTACGCTTCAGGTGAGGTGGTAATGTGATATTAAATTCTGCACTTGTAATAAGGAAGCTTAATTGCCCAGGAGTAAGGATGACGGGGGTAAACTGTTCAGGCGGTACCCTGAACTTTTTATGGAACTGACCAACGGGCAGTGCTCTTTCAACAGCGAGGTACTGGAAAAAAGTTTTAAGGATACGAAAAACCGAAGCGGCATAGTTATCAAAAACATTTCTTTGCCGGTACAGGTAAAAGCAGAACTGGCGAAAGAAACGGTCCCAATAGTTTTTCTCCTTTTGTATCAGCCGCATGGAATTTCGGTAGAGCAACCGGATACGAAGTGGCTCCTGCCGTTCACTTTCAAACTGGTTAAGAAGTTTACAGACTGTTTGATACTGCATAAGGGTGTTTTTGTGAATCTTTTTACCGGAAGGCATGAGACGACGGCCGGCAGCAGATGCATTCATGAATTTTTGAAATTCGGGGAGGAGGAGAATATCTGTCATGACTGAAGGTTTTATAAATGAATAAAATCAGCGGAGCAAAATTTCGGAAAGAAGTTACGGTTAGCGGTGTATTTAGGGAAGCATTACGGATTGATGTAAACGGCTGTACTTTGCAATCACTAATCAGTCATGAATTATAAACTCATGATAATTTTTCCATGCTTCATAAAATTTTATAAGAGAGCAGGGGGCTATTTGGCCATTTGTTTTGGTTGTGGAGTCGGTGTGGTGTTGAACTGCATTAAAACAATGAGCAGATTTTGATGTTTGGAGATGATTACTGAAATTTACTTTGTAAACACATTTGGGTACGGAATGGGTACAAAAGTTATCTTTTTGAAATTGGTAAGGTGTTGAAATGCAGGCTGGTAAAGGTTTTTGTAAATTTTACTAGTTTGCATGGCATGCAAAAGGTCACCGGTTCGACTCCGGTAACCTCCACTGAAAACCAATGTTTTATAAGATTAACGAATATCTATTTAGTACCATAATTATACAATTGGGTACGAAATGGGTACGAAAATCTAAAAAGGTACCGTAAGTATTGAAAACATTGGTGGAAGAATAAGGTTAAGATGGAGATTTCAACAAAGAGATTTTCACTTAACCTTTTCATTTTAACAGAGTTAATTTCCTTAATGCAAAAGTTATTGCTGTCAATATTTAACCTCAAAAGTGGTTATGTGTATATTTATGTGAGTAATGAGAGCCCCCGTAAATGTGTTCTTTGACAACCTGCAGGTGGTACATACAAGAGGTGCTATATTGGAGGAAACGCATTATTATCCGTTCGGGTTAACAATGGCAGGGAGATCAAAGTAGTAAGGCATTGAATGATGCACGAGAGAATAAAAACAAATACAATGAGTATTGAAAAAGAAGATGCTTTTGAAGGTGGAATATACGATGCACAGTTAAGAGAATTAAACGGACAAACGGGAAGATGGTGGCAGATAGACCCGGAGGCCGAGAACGGAAATGTGGTCACCATAAGCTCCTAATTATGACAGCCCGATTACTTACATGGATTTTTGGGTGATGAGCCGGAAAGAACTAACGGATGCTGTGGGGCGCCTACTTAATCCTTGTAGAAGATGTTTTGATTTCACCAAGCGGTGTTTTAAATGGAGCTGTAAATACACTAAGTTTCGGGCTAATTTCAGTGATCCTTTTGGAATGAGGGATAAGCTTAGCGGTGACAAATTAGACTTATATAATAATTCAGTTACGGTAGGAAAAGTTGGACCTTTATTCACTCTTGGTGGTGCTGGGGCGAGATCTCCTCCTATGGAATTAATTCCAGTTGTCCGGAAAGGGGTCAACTCCAGTCTCTATAAAACCCAACCTGTATCTCCTCCTGTTGTTCCATTTGCTCAACAAAACTCATCAGAGGAAAGGGGCGGAAAAAATGCACAACATACAAATCAAAAAGCGAGAGAAGCTGCTCAAAAAAATAAAGCGGCTAAAAGAAAATTATAATACTTTAAAAAGTAAAGCGGGCAAGAAACAAAAGAAGATAAGACCGCTGAAGCAAAAGCGAAAACAGAAATGATTCATCAAAAGAAAAGATGGATGGGAAACTGGTGAAAATCATTCACAAAAAAGCGAAAGGGAGTAATTAGAATATGGAATTATATACTTTTATAATGGAATATTTGGGAGTACTTATATTAGTCAAGTTAAGGCTCAAGATGAGTATAATGCAATGCGTCAGTGGATTAGTAACTTAAATGTTCATAGAGATAAAAGGCCTTACTATTAGAGATAAACAAAAAATAATAAAAATGATTTTGAAGATGAAGAAGCTGTATTGATAAAGGGATAAA
>JADKAJ010000007.1 GCA_016719165.1 Chitinophagaceae bacterium
TATAAATGCACCGGCATTATTGCTTTTGCTTTTGCAGTAATAGCTGCTTCATTTTTGGGTCAATATTATAAGTTTGGATATCCGGTTCTACCAATATTGGCGTTGCACCTACATAGGAAACAGCCAGCAACGTAGCAATATAAGTATTGGAGGGGACAATCACTTCATCCCCTGTTCCAATTTCCAATGTTTTTAATGCAATGTGAATGCATCAAGCCCGTTACTTACACCCACGCAGGAAGTAACGCTATTAAAAGCAGCATATTCCTTTTCAAACTTTTTAACTCTATCTCCTAATATATACCAGGAAGAATCAAAAAATTCCTCAAAAGTCTGCATGATTGCAGGCTTAATCACTTTGTTGGTTGCTTCGAAAGAAAGAAAGGGTATTTTCATTGTTTTCTGAATGCTTTAAGCAAAAACTGTATTTTAGGCAAATAAGATTTATTGAATTGCTCCTGAAGATTGCCACCAAATGCAAATCATACATTTTTCCATGTGTATTTTTCTTGTTGCTTCAAAAGACCTTCTTCGACCATACCAAGATATTTTTGCATTTTTTTCAACATGGGCTTATTTTCTGACAGCATTGCCATATATCTTATTGAAACCCCAAACATTTAAAATAAGATTGTAACAAATTTTTAAAGCCTCTAAACCATAGGGATTAGATGCTTTTAAAAATTCAGGGGCTAATAACAATCTGCCTACTTCTGCATTTTTATCCTGGATTGATATGCCCACGATTGCTATCATTCCTACTTTTTGACCAGATTCCTTTGAAATTATTGTATAATTAATTTCATTGGCCGGTCTGTTTTGCATCCAATTTTGCTGACTTTCCAAAGAATATCCATCAGGTTGATTCATAAATTGACCTGAACTACTGGTTCTCCAGTTGTAGATTATCTGTGCATCATCGGGAGTAATTTCATGCAATTCAACAAAATCTCCCTTTACTATTTTATATTCACTGATATCCATAAGTTAAAATGTTCTTCGCTTTTTAAACCTTTCATTTGTTAAGGAATTCTCTTCCAGCAGAATTTTGACAGGGATTTTAAAGGCTTGCATTTGTCCCTTGCAGTAGGCTTTTAGCCGTCTCGAAAACTCTTTTTTGTCCTCTGCCTCTCTCAATACCACTTTGGCACAAACGATATTTCCCATCATAGCATGCTTCTCGCCAAAAACGGTTACTTCGAGAACATTACTCATTTCCAAAATTATATTTTCAACTTCCTGAGGATAAACTTTGTCGCCACCTACATTTATCATTTCAGATTTACGTCCAAGAATTTTATAATATTCTCCATCTACTTCTACCTGGTCGCCGGTTATAAAGTAGCCATCCTCTGTAAACGGACTTGGTGCATTTAAATAACCAATCATTGCAGAGGCTGCTTTTACCTGTAATATATTATCCACCACCCGTAATTCGAACCCATCACCTCCCAGCTTTACCCACAATGAATCATCACTTTTAGATTTTGACCTCAACACACCCAGCTCGATAAGCCCGTAGGTCTGCTGAAAGGTTACATTTGAAAATATGGACTTGGCCTTTTTTAAAGTGTACTCAGGCATTGGTTCTGTACCATAGGTAATCAGCTTTAATGAATCCAGGTTATATCGCTTATATGTTTCACTTAATATGAGCAGATTTAAAAGCTGGGAGAAACAGGCAGTAATTCAATTTGAAATTGTTCGATGAATTCGCAGACCGCTTCGGGCTTTCTATTTCTCAGTGCCAACACTACACCCGCATTTGACAACGTATGAAATAAGGTATTTAACCCGCCCCAGTGATCAAAAAGCAGGAAATTAATGGTTCGTTGCGATTTCCGGATTGTTTTGAACTTTTCCAATAATTTGCCAAAGTCATGCACAGCTCCTTTTGGAAAGCCGGATGTACCAGAAGTAAACAATACTAATCCGGGACTTCCATCATTTCTTAATTTTTTAAAATATACATGATCCGCTTTTCTCTTTTTATCCTCATAGGTATAATCATCGTTTCAATATCAATCACTATCCCTTTTTCAACTTGTGCAATCTCAAATTTAGTTTCCTCTGCTACTTTAATTGGACTGTTAAAGGGAACGACGATATTATAATTTCCAATAAGAGCCAGTAAAAGGGCGATCGCATTAGGGGTAAAATCGCCAGTCAGTGAAACAACATCGCCTTCCTGAATATTATTAACTTTAAGAAAATCACTGGCCGCTGCATACTTATCAAGCAAAACACCATAATCAATGGTTGTGCCCTTCCAAATAATTGCAGGGTTATCCTTATTTTCTTTAAATCGTTCTAATAAAAAATCTATTTGCATATTAATATTTCATAATTAAACTACCCCAGGACAATCCAACTCCAAAACCAGATAACAGTACTAAGTCACCTCTCTTCAATTGCTGTTGATCTTCGGCATCTTTTAACGCAATTGGAATAGATGCAGATACCGTATTACCAATATGAGCTAAGTTCATATACATTTTGTCTTCTTTAACGCCAAGGCTTTTAAATAAGGAATCAAGGGTTAACTTACTGGCTTGGTGAAAACCAAAAAAATCTATATCATTAATGGTTAGATTATTCCTTTGTAACAGGCGGTTAACCTGAACCGGGACAGTCTGGGAAATAAATTTCCAGACGGCAAATCCGTTCATCTGGATATCCTCTAAGGTTGTCTGATTGCCGCTATGATCTGTATTGATCTCTTTGGTAGTTGTATCCTGTGGCATCCTGCATCCTCCTGCAGGTATATAAAAAGAATTATACTCCTTTCCGGATGATGCCAGTTCTATATCAATTATACCACTATCCTCTTTATGAGAAATGATATTGGCAGCAGCTCCATCTCCAAATAAAACACTGGTGGCCCGGTCATTTGGATTAATATGCTTTGAATAGGTGTCAGCGGTAATTAAAAGAATTTTTTTTGCCAGTTTAGTTTCTATCATTCCTCTTGCAATAGCCAGCCCGTATACAAATCCGGAGCAGGCCAGGTTGTAATCGAATGCCCATACAGATTGATCCATTTTAAAATACTTATGAATCAAAAATGCATTGGATGGCATAATATAATCAGGGCTTTGGGTGCAAAATATTATTCCCTGAATGTCTGAAGTTGAAATATCCCCCGAAGCAAATACTTTTTCCACCGCTTTACAGGCAAGATCAAAAGCGGTTTCATTGGCCATAGCGATGTGACGCTGAAAAACACCTGACTTTTCACCCACTTTTTGCAAATCCCATTGTGGGTGTAGGGTTTGCAATTGATCGTTGGTAATAATCTGATCTGGTAAAAAATATTCTATTTGCTCAATGATGACTCCCATTATAATAATTTATTTAATCCTTCTATCACAGCACTGTCTAAAACGAACGGTTGTCCATGACCCGGATAAATAGTATAACCCTGAAAATTATGCAGGACAAATTTTATGGAGCTTTTAAGCATTTCCAGATTTCCTCCCGGCAGATCAGTGCGACCGATATTTTTTTCAAATAAAAGATCGCCGGAAATCAGGCAATGATCAACTTCAAAACAGACACTGCCGTGGCTATGACCCGGTGTATGATGAATTATAATTTGCTTATCCTCCAGCAATAAGCCTGGAGAATCATCTAAAAAAAAATCAATAGCCGGTGTCTTTATAACAGTATTATCCCCTGCCAGTTTTCTATACAAATTGGCTTGGTGGACTAATTGTTTGTCTTTTGAATGAATATAAAATGGAAGTGAGTATTTTTCTTTAAACGCTGATATTGGCACCCAAATGATCAAAATGCCCATGTGTATTGATGATTCCAAGAATTATTATTCCCGGACAATTAAATTCATGATCCAACATAGTAAAACCATCTCCTGGGTCAATAAGCCAGCCTTTGTTGTGTGTGTAAAAGTAAATATGAGTTTTCCTTCCACCTTCCTACAGTTCTATATAAAATTTGTACCGACATTTATACCCCACCTAAAAAAATAATTTGTCCGGTGATACTTTTACTGTCCTCTTTAATTAAAAAATCTATTGCATTAGACACATCTTCAAAAGACCCGTAATCATTAATTGCATTTCTGGAAAGAACTTCGGCCAGTGCTGCCTGGTTGATTTTTTCAGACAATTCGGTCCGGATGGCTGAGGGAGCCACCACATTTACAGTAATCCCCTGCCTATTAACTTCTTTTGCTAATACTCTCGTGTAGGCATTTAAGGCTGCTTTAGAAGATGTATATAAAGCTTCGCGGGCACCTCATGTTTTGATGCCATTGACCCCAGGTTAATTATACGTCCAAATTTTTTTCTGCCATTATCTTTACAGCTTCCCGGCAAAATAACATGGGTGCAAAGACATTTACTTTATATGTTTTTGAATTGTTTCATAGGGCAGCAGCGCAGCACTGACTATTGCAGGATTAATAGCGGCATTATTAATTAGAATATCTAACCTTTTTCTTTCAGCTCTTATATACTTAAAAACACCCATTACAGCATTTTCATCCGACACATCAACATTAAAATGATAATAATTATCATTGCTGATCGTGGATGCACTTCTGCTGCAACAGATCACAAAATAATTTTCTGCCAGAAAATGATGAGCCAGAAAATTACCTATCCCTCTACTGGTTCCTGTAATTAAAATAACCGGAAGATCAGTTTGCTCCTTCATTAATAAGTGTATTAATATAATTTTTTAGCGAACCTACCGTCTTAAAAGGGCTCTCATCGAGTGACATTGCTTTTTCATCAGCTAATGAAATAAAATCACCCGTTTCTTCTTCAAGTTTTTGTTCGATTATGGTTATTAAGTTTACTAATTGCAATGAATCCAATGAATCGCCGGTGCCAAAAAGCAAGGTTTCTTCTGTTTTGGATAGTTTTTTCAGCATCCTCAAGATCCAAATTCATTTCATCAATAGAGTCGTAAATTAATTTAAGCACTTCCATCTTTTTCTTTTTATATTTAATAAAATCTTCGAAATTTCTATGTAGTCATCTTCATTATATCCTTCCGATGCTAGGCATAATAATACTGCATTATGAGAAAATTTTATATCCCGCCAAACATAAGGGAGGCAAATAAATTCCTTTGCTCGGCTCGGATAAAATGAATTCTGCTTTATTCCCGTTGCGGTCTTCCGTGTAAAAGGTAATAGTTCCGGCAACCGCAAAAATCAACTGATGTAATTCCTTATGGGCATGCGATCCTCTAACCACATTTTGTGGCGTAAAATAAGTCCAGTAAACCCTTTTAATTTTAAAGGGAATATTTGAGGGATATTCAGCAATAGAAATAAACCCAAGGTCTGATTCTCCAATTGAAGCAACTTCATAATATCCAGCCGAAATTTTTTCTGTCATCAATCAGATATTTTGTTAAAAGTTAATTCGAAGAAGTAATCTTAGAATTATTCCGTCAATATAAAATTAATTCTTTTTTGGTATAGCTAGTTGCCCCAAATTCCGGATACTATGAACAAGTTCAATTCCTTTCAGCGTTTCCTGTAAATGTACTCCTCCACCTGCCAGTACCTGTTCATACGACCGGGTATGCAATTCATCAAACCCATTGCTAAACTCAATTGTTTCACCATCAATTGTAAGTGAACGGTATGATTTCTCTCCCCTGTTCTTTGCCATTTCAGGAAGCAACTGCTCATCAATACTCAATTGCCAGTTAATTGCTGCCTGTGTAAGTAGAAGTTTTCCCGATGTTGTTTTATCACTATTCTCTGCTAACTGATTTTCTTTTACATCTCCAAAAATCCATAGCAGCATATCAAAAAAATGTAACCCAATATTGGTGGCTATACCGCCACTCTTTGCTACATCACCTTTCCAGCTATGCTGGTACCAGTTGCCACGGGGTGTGATGTAGGTCAGGTCAATATTATATTTTTTATCGGCAGGGTCCTGTTGTATTTTTTCTTTCAAAGCCACAATGGCCGGATGAAGACGTAATTGATGAATGGCATAAACTTTCTTCCCGTTTCTTTTTCCATCTCCAGCACGCTTCCACATTCCAGGATTCAGTACCACCGGCTTTTCCAAATTACATCTGCACCAATGCGCAGGCCAAAACGGATATGTGGCATCATGCAGGTATTGGGGCTGCACACTGTTACATAATCAATAGGGGTTCCACTTCTTCGCAATTTTTCGCAGTGCCGGTCGAAGCGTTCAAACTCGGTAAAAAAATGCGCCTCCGGAAAATACTGGTCCAGCACTCCCACCGAATCATGCGGGTCGAGGGCAGCCAGCAGGTTATTCCCTGTGTCCTTTATGGCTTTTAAATGCCGGGGGGCAATATAACCAGCTGCACCTATGAGAACGAAATTTTCAGTTGTGTTTAAGCGACAGGTGCTCACTCCATATTTTGCTGTGTTTAACAGTATTCGCCGTGGTTAATTTTTTCATTTAACCACCTTCATTCCCTCCTCATTCATCCACCCAGTCTGCACAGCAGGATTGCCTGTAACTAACGCATACGGCAGCACATCCTTTGTAACAACAGCCCCCGCACCCACAAAAGCATATTTTCCAATTTCAATCCCGCAGATAATAGTCGCATTGGCACCAATCGTTGCCCCTTTTCGTACAATTGTTTTTTTGAATTCATTTTTCCGGTTAACAGCACTGCGGGGGTTAATGACATTGGTAAAAACCGCCGAAGGCCCTATAAAAACATCGTCTTCGCAAGTTACTCCCTCATACAAGGAAACATTGTTCTGCACTTTTACATTATTACCGATCTGTACCTGGTCAGCCACAAATACATTTTGCCCGATCACACAGTTTTCACCAATCACTGCTCCGGGCATCAGATGACTGAAATGCCAGACTTTGGTTCCGGCACCGATCCGGCAACCTTCATCTATTACAGCAGTGGGGTGTACAAAAAAATCAGCAGTCATGGTAAAGATGATCAGTAATGATTATCAGTTCAGGGGACGATTCCTTATAAAACAGGAAATTGTTTTCCGGGTTCCCGCACCATATTAAGAAGTCTTTTTTCAATAATCTCCCAATTCATCCCGTTGTTGGTATAATCAATACCTGCAGAAAAATCAATTTCATTAAAGTAACATATTGATTTCAAAGCCATGGTGCCGTTTACGTCAGGATATTTTTGCTCATACCAATCAAGCATGGATGACAAATTCATATAGGCTGATAAATATGCAACATCCACAAAGTCTTTCAGGCGGGTACCGTTTCCTGTGATGGCATTCAGCTTCATGGCTGCAATATCTTCCAACGAAGCCAAACGGATACCTTCAATAACCTGTGGTGGCTTTACCCATGGATAAGCATGACGGATAAAATCAACTTTGATATTATCAATATGCCCAAGTAAACCTCCTTTAAAGCGGTTTTGCTGGTGAAAGGAAAAACCATTTTCCCTGAGAAAATCTGGTAATGTTTCGGCTGGAAAAATATCTACAGTAAACAAATCAATATCAATACTTCTCCTATGTCCGATTTGAAGCGAAAGTGCTGTACCTCCCACCAGTACAAACTCATTCAATTCATGGAATGATAACAACCGCTGCAGGTTATTTAACAATACCGTGCTGACTGTCTCTTTGTATAACATTTCATTTCCAAAAAAGGAATATCAAAATAGACATGTACAAAAACCATGTCCTTTTCATTCAGCCATGCAATTTGCCTGATGATTGTCCTGATAGTTTCCCTGTTATATACCATTTGCAGCAAGTCAAAATCTTTTCTGGAGCCTCTTTGAATCACCCTTTCCACGATCAGGCGTTGATGCTTCACCAGATCAGCGCTACCGGGCTTCATATCCCAGAAAAGATGCGGCGAAAAATCTGAAATGGTATAGTTTTCAACCAGCATATTAAGCAGTCATTCTATATTTCAAGCAGCTTCATATAAGCGCTGACCCCTCCCGGCAATTTTCATTTCTTTCCAAACGCCAGATGATCTTTCCATATATCCTGTTCCGGCAAGGATTTAAAATATTCGTAAGTGATCTTTAATCCTTCTGCCCTTGCAATGGTAGGCTCCCAGCCCAATAACTTTTTTGCCCTGGTAATATCCGGTTGCCGCTGTTTGGGATCATCAGCCGGCAATGGTTTGTAAACGATCTTTTGTTTTGAACCGGTGAGCCTGATGATCTCCTCTGCAAAATCTTTCAGGCTGATCTCGTCGGGGTTACCAATATTTACCGGCTGGGCATAATCGCTGAGCAGCAGGCGGTAAATACCATCCACCAGGTCCGACACATAACAAAAACTGCGGGTCTGGCTGCCATCCCCAAATACTGTAAGGTCTTCGCCCCGCAATGCCTGTCCTATGAATGCCGGTAATGCACGGCCATCATTCAACCGCATCCGCGGACCATAGGTATTGAATATCCGTACGATCCTTGTTTCTACATCATGATAGGTATGGTAAGCCATGGTGATCGCTTCCTGGAACCGCTTCGCTTCATCATACACACCGCGGGGTCCCACCGGGTTTACATTTCCCCAGTAGTCTTCATTTTGCGGATGTACCAGCGGATCGCCATATACTTCACTGGTACTGGCCACCAGTATCCTTGCTTTTTTACTCAATGCGAGGCCGAGACAATTATGTGTACCCAGCGAACCTACTTTTAAGGTCTGGATAGGAATTTTTAAATAATCGATCGGGCTGGCCGGGGAAGCGAAGTGAAGGATATAATCCAGCTGCCCGGGCACATGAATGAACTTACTTACATCATGGTGATAAAAACTAAATTCCTTCAATGGAAATAAATGCTCAATATTTTTCAGGTTGCCGGTTATTAAATTATCCATCCCAATAACTTCATATCCTTCTTTGATAAACCGGTCGCATAAATGCGAACCCAAAAAACCCGCTGCCCCGGTAATAAGTACTCTTTTCATGTGGTGATTTATGAATGAAGATAAAATTTAAGTCTGCTCCCGCTACCTGGTCTGATCAGGGCACTACTTTCCGGCGGCCAATACTTTCATAATGAAATCCGAGCAGGCTCATAGAGGTGGTATCGTACAGGTTACGACCATCAAAAATAACTTTCGCTTTCAGCCGTTTTATCATTTGTTCAAAATCAGGCGTACGGAACTCATTCCACTCGGTACAAATGATGAGGGCATCTGCTCCATCCAGCGCTATATACTGGCTGTCGGAAAAACCTATTGAACTATTTTTATTATGGTAATGTTCTTTTACATTAGGCATCGCTTCCGGGTCGTAAGCCGTTACAACAGCACCCCCGCTGACGAGGAAATCGATCACATCCAATGCCGGAGCTTCCCGGATATCATCCGTATTGGGTTTAAAAGCCAACCCCCACAATGCAAAACGCCGGCCTTTGATATCATTGCCATAATAGTTTTTGATTTTTTCTATGAAAAAATCCTTTTGCCGCTTATTCACCTCCATCACTGCATTCAATATCTTAAACTCATACGCTGCATCTTTGGACGATTTGGACAATGCCTGCACGTCTTTGGGAAAACAACTGCCGCCATAACCCAGGCCCGGGTACAGAAAATGTTTACCGATCCTGAAATCTGTACCAATACCTTTTCGTACCATATCCACATCGGCACCCACCCTTTCACAGAGCAATGCAATTTCATTCATGAAAGAAATCTTGGCAGCCAGGAAACTATTGGCGGCGTACTTGGTCAACTCAGAACTTTTTTCATCCATGAAAATAATAGGATTACCCTGGCGCACAAAGGGTTCGTATAGTTGCCGCATTATACTGGCTGCTTTTTCGGAACTGGTTCCGATAACTACCCGGTCGGGTTTCATAAAGTCTTCCACAGCGGCCCCTTCCCTCAAAAACTCCGGGTTGCTTACCACATCAAATGTATCAGCAATGTTACCGGCACTACTGTCCAGTATTGCCTGTTTAACTTTTTCGGCTGTGCCCACCGGCACTGTGCTTTTATCCACGATTACTTTATAATCCCCCGGTTGTAATAATTTGCCCAGGTCCTTTGCCACCCCGAGAATATATTTCAGGTCTGCACTGCCATCCTCATCGGGTGGGGTGGGCAGCGCCAGGAAAATCACACTTGCCTCTTTTATTCCCTCTTCCAATGAGGTCGTAAAATGAAGCCTTTCTTCTTTGATATTTCGTAAAAATATTTTTTCGAGACCTGGTTCATAGATCGTAATCTGCCCTGCATTGAGCTTCTCCACTTTTGCCTTATCTATATCGATACAGGTTACCTTATTTCCCGTTTCGGAAAAGCAGGTACCGCTGACCAGGCCAACATAACCCGTTCCGACTACTGCAATTTTCATTTAGTTTGGTTTAATTGATTATTGTTTTTAAATATTCCCCGTACCCGCTTTTGGAGAGTTCACCGGCAAGCTGCAGTAACTGTTCCCGTGAAATAAAATTATTCCGGTATGCCACTTCCTCAATACAGCCGATTTTGGTTCCTTGTCTTTTCTCGATCACTCTAACAAATTCACTGGCATCACTCAACGAATCAAAGGTACCTGTATCGAGCCAGGCCGTTCCCCTGTCGAGCACCGCCACTTTTAATTTACCAGTTTGCAGGTATACTTTATTTACATCGGTAATTTCATATTCACCTCTTGCCGAAGGTTTCAGTTCTTTGGCAATCTTCACCACACTGTTATCATAAAAATACAAACCGGGAACAGCAAAGTGAGATTTGGGATGAGCCGGTTTTTCTTCTATACTCAGTGCATTAAATTTTTCATCAAACTCTACCACACCGTATCTTTCCGGATCAGCTACCTGGTAAGCAAACACATATCCGCCTTCCACATTTTTCAATTGTTGTAATTGTTTGCCCATCCCGGTTCCATAAAAAATATTATCACCAAGGACCAGCGCAACCTTGTCATTACCAATAAAAGATTCACCGATGACAAATGCCTGGGCCAGGCCATTGGGTACTTCCTGAACGGCATATTCAAAGCGGCAACCGATTTTACTGCCATCACCTAATAATCTTTTGAACTGCGGGTTGTCTTCAGGAGTAGTGATGATCAGTATTTCATTGATCCCTGCCATCATTAAAACCGATAGCGGATAATAGATCATCGGCTTATCATAGATCGGCATCAGTTGTTTACTTATCGCTTTTGTAATTGGATACAGCCTGGTGCCACTTCCGCCGGCTAAAATGATTCCTTTCATATTGAAGAAGACTGAGGTTAAGGTTGAGGTTTAGGTTAAGAGTTTAGCCCCTTTATAATTCGGTTAAGCTCTTCTGATATCTTTAAACATTTTGCAATTATAATTTCAATTTCCTGGTCTTCAAAATAATTAGCAGCTTTCCCCGCCAGCAAATGACTTCTTACTTCGCAGGCACTGCCCCGTGAATAGTAATAAAAGTTGATTTTATCTTTTTTATGCCCTCTTCCAAACCCCTCTGCAATATTTCCGGAAATGCTAACAGCTGCACTTCTAAGTTGACCGCATAAAGCATAATCTTCTCTTTTCGGTAACTTTTCTGTAAGCTTATAAACATCTTTAACTATTTCTGTAGCCAGCTGCCATACCGGCATTTCGGTAAAATCATGATAAGCCATAAAACTCTATTCTATTTCCCTAACACCCAATCTCAACCTTAATCTCAACCTCAACCTCAACCTTTACCCCAACCCTTACCCTTCCTCTCCCTTATACTGCTCCTCATAATACCGTTTGTATTCGCCGGAAGTAACATGCTTCAACCATTCTTCATTCTGCAGGTACCAATCAATTGTTTGTGATAAACCTTCTTCAAAAGTGACTGATGGCTTCCAACCCAGTTCCTTATTGATCTTAGATGCATCAATAGCATAACGCCTGTCATGACCCGGCCTGTCTTTTATATAAGTGATCAATTGCTCACTGGTGCCTGGTGCATTCCCGAGCTTTTTATCCATTTGGCTACAAAGCAGTTTTACCAGGTCAATATTTTTCCATTCATTAAAACCACCGATATTATAAGTATCCCCGTTCTTCCCTTTATGAAAAACAAGATCAATAGCTATGGCATGATCTTTTACAAATAACCAGTCGCGGGTATACAGACCATCGCCATAAACAGGCAATGATTTTTTAGTAATAATATTATTTATAAATAATGGAATCAGTTTTTCAGGAAAATGATTGGGTCCATAATTGTTGGAACAATTACTAACTACTATGGGCAAACCATAGGTATCATGATATGCTCTAACAAAATGATCGCTGGAAGCTTTGGATGCGCTATAAGGCGAATGCGGATCATATTTTGTTTCTTCCGTAAAGAAACCGGTGTCACCCAAAGCACCGTATACTTCATCGGTGGACACATGATAAAAACGCTTTCCTTCAAAATTATCTTTCCAGAAGTGTTTTGCCGTGTTCAGCAGGTTCACCGTACCTATTACATTGGTGTACACAAAATCCAGGGGGGAAGCAATGGAACGGTCCACATGACTTTCGGCCGCCAGGTGAATAACTCCATCTGGTTGGTATAACTTAAATATTCGCTCCAGTGCATCTTTATCCAGGATATCCGCTTTCTCAAAAATATAATTCGGTGCATTTTCAATATCCCGGAGATTTTCCAGGTTGCCGGCGTAGGTTAATGCATCCAGGTTTATTATCTTATAATCAGGGTATTTGGTAACAAATAACCTTACCACATGTGAACCAATGAAACCAGCTCCACCGGTGATGATGATTGTTTTTGACATAATGACTATACTTTCTGAGATTTATACCAGTTAAATGTTTTTCTTAACCCTTCTTCGACATTAATGCCAGGGTTGTACCCCAAAAATTGTTTTGCCTTAGATATATCTGCCAGGCTATGTTTTACATCTCCTTTCCTTTCAGGCCCAAAAAGAGGTTGCATTATTGAGGATGCCTCCCTTTTTAATCCGTCAAACAATTCCAATAAAGATGTTTGCTCACCACAGGCGATATTATATACCTGGTTTACCGCTTCTTTACTGGAAGTAAACAGGGAAAGTATATTCGCCTGCACTGCATTGGCTACATAGGTAAAATCACGGCTGTGACTGCCGTCCCCATTAATAGTGGGTGGTTTATTATTCAACAATGCTTCTGCAAATAAAGGTATCACTGCTGCATAAGCACCACCAGGATTTTGTTTCGGCCCGAAAATATTAAAATACCGGAGGCCTATAAATTCCATATTATACAAACTGGCATATACCCTTGCATACAATTCATTAACATACTTGGTAACGGCATAGGGCGACAGGGGGTTACCGATTATATTTTCTACTTTAGGTAAACCGGGATGATCACCATAGGTAGAAGAACTGGCTGCATACACTATTCTTTTAATGCCTGTTTCTTTTGCGGCGGTAAAAATATTGAGCGTACCGGTGATGTTGACATTGTTAGTGGTAAGCGGATCATTGATCGAACGGGGTACCGAACCGAGCGCCGCCTGGTGAGAAACAAAATCCATACCATGGCAGGCAGCCAGGCATGTTTCATAGCTGCATATATCACCTTCAATAAATTCAAATTTTGGATGAGTCAGAAACTCTTCTATATTCTTCAGGGCACCGGTAGAAAGATTATCTAAGACTCTTACAAATGATACTCTTTCATCCTGCAACAAACTTTCAACAAGATTGGAACCGATAAACCCGGCACCTCCCGTTAGTAATATACGCATTGGAAATAAGGGGATATTTATTTTCGTTTTCTACTACCAAAAATTTTCCTGATATCAAACCTGGCCAATAATCTTTCAAAGAAATTTGCAGGCGGTGTTTCCTCCTCGTAGTAGCTGCCATAGCCATAACCATAGCCATAGCCATAGCGGCCGTAGCCATAATAACCATAGCCCGGCTTCACCTTGACATCATTAATGATAATAGAGACTTTTGGTAATTTATTCTCCTGGTAGAATTCATCAATCAGGGCCACTTGTTTCTTAAAAGTGTGACCCTGCCTTACGAGGTACAAAGTGCAATCAGCAAATTTACTCAGGGTCATGGCATCACTTACCATACCTACAGGGGCAGTATCTACAAGCACAATATCAAAGTGTTCTTTCAACCAGGCGAACATTTCATCTAACCGGGGGTCCAACAATAATTCTGCCGGGTTAGGCGGAATAGGACCACATCCCAATACAAATAAATTTTCATGCCCCGGAACCGGCTTTATCAGCTCCTGCAGGTTATTTGTTTTACCAACAAGGAAATTCGTTATACCCGGACCCTTTGAAATGCCCAATCCTGACAACACTTTTGGTTTACGAATATCAAACTCAAGTATGACAGTTTTCTTACCGGCCAAAGCCAGCACTGCTCCCATATTGGTAGATATGTATGATTTACCTTCTCCGCTAAAAGAAGAGGTGGTAAGAATAACTGCTTTATCTTTTTTATTAAGTACGTATTGCAGGTTAGAACGGATAATCCTGAACTGTTCTGCCACCATACTGCGTGTTGTCTTGCTCACTACCAGCGTATTATCTGAGTAGGAATGGCCAATTTCTCCCAATATCGGTGCCTGGGTAAGTTTCTCTATATCAAAACGGGTGCTTACTTTATCATTCAGTACTTCTCCAACAAATATGAATAGAGCTGGTAAACCCAGGCCTATCAATATGGCCATTATTTGTATGGCCTTTCTATTAGGAGATACAGGGTTGTTGTTTGGAAAAGCTTTGTCAATTATTCCTGAACTGGAAATAGTGGAGGCTCTTGAAATAGCTGTTTCTTCTTTTTTCTCCTGTAAAAATTTATACAAATTCTGTACGGTTTCCACCTGTCTTTTTAACTCCGCCAATTCAATTACTTTCGCCGGCATTGCCCTTAGTTGCTCTTCACTGATATTGCTCCGCTGCCGGTATTTATTAATTACTGTATTGACTGATGTTTTAATGTTTTTCAAATTTTCCCTGATACTAACCCTCAATTTTTCAATCTGACCAGTAGCTTGCTTTACTGCCGGGTTATTCACCGGTATGTTTGCTTCCAGCAATTGCTGCCTTTCTAATTGTGCCTTATTATAAGCACCTACCAATTCGTTTAATGTCAGGTCCTCTAATCCTAAAGAGGATGGAACGACAATTTTGCCATATTCATTTCGCTTATCAGCCAGGTAATCATCAATCATTCCTGCCACATTGAACTGAATGGTTTGCTGATTGGTCGTTTTATCAGATTCCGCAATATTTTCAAAATAACTACCTGTTTGTATTTCGGAATTGATCAGGTTGTTTTTAACCTGGTAATCTTTGTACATGCTTTGAACACTATCCAGTTTTCGTCCATAATCATCCAGCCTGGCATCAATAAAACTCAGTATCTGATCTGAAGACAATTTCTTTTGTTCAATACTATAATTACTGTATTGCTCCATTAGCTTATTGACAATGTCAGCACCCATATAGGAATTATCTGTCTTCATACTGACATTTAAAATGCCTGTTCCGGGAGTTTTTGGTAATACAGAAATAGTGCCGGCATAAGTAGCAGCAGCGGCCATAACAGGCTTCCATACTACGCTATACTCTGTACTGTTACTGGCTCCCGGAACCTTATGTATCCTGAAAATGCCGTTTGCATTTTGAAAAGTTTTTCCAAATGATGTAGCAGCACCACCATTGATACTGATCTCGTTGTCATTTAAATATTTTACCGTGGTGGTAAATGAACGGCTGGAATCTGTGATCTGCACTGCTTCAATCCAGAAAGGGGATTGCTTGTAAATATTAACTGTTTTTATTTTCCCTACTACAAAATACGTAAACTGTAAATTAAGGCTGCTAACCACTCTCTGCATCAGCGGTTTTGACTTTAATATCTCTATTTCACTCTGGATATTCTGGGCTTTATCATTCACAAACATTTCCTCAAACTTATCACTTCTGCCTGCCTGCCTGTTCACTCTTGATCAGCATAGTACCGCCCACACCATAAACGGGTACTGCATAACGCAGGTACATAAATGCAGCCAGCAGTGCTAAGGCTACCGATATTACAAATAATGGCAGAAAACGAACATATTTAAAAAAGAGATCCCTGAAGCTAAGGTTCCAGAGCTCACTCTTATTCGTATTAATAGTGTTCTTATCTAGATCTTGCATGTATTAAAATGCTAATAAAAAATAGCAGGTATTAATTTCTTATAAAAATATTAGCCAGTGTGGCTGCAACGGTTACTATCGTTATAGCAAAAGATATTTTCTGTGCCGTGAGTGCCTGTTCAGCACTTTGAGCTTTCCGTTTTGAAGGCTCTACCATTACTACATCGTTCTGTAGTAAATTGTAATAGGGAGATTCAAACAGGTCTTTTGAAGAAAGATCTATTGTTCCAATGTTCCTGTCACCATCAATTTCCCTGATCACCTTTACTGTATTCTTCCTGCCATATTGTGTAATATCGCCGGCCAAACCAATGGCCTCCAGTATAGTTATTCTTTCTCCAGGCACATTAATTAGTCCCGGCTTCGCCACTTCTCCCAATACATTTACTTTAAAATTCAGGAACCGGATAATAACAGATGGATCTGCTAATAATTCAACGGGTTGTGTCAATCTTTTCTTTATTTCTGCTGCTAACTCCAGTTTTGTAAGGCCTTCTGCATGTATACTACCCAGCTGCGGATAATCAATATTGCCACTTACATCAACAAGAAAACCTGAAGTAACAGTCCCCTGGCCTGCACCCTGTGAAGATGGAAGATTATAAAAAACATCTGAAGCTTCGGGCTTTTTGCTACCGCTGTAAACCTGGATAAAAAGCTGGTCATTTTTCTGAATTCTTAACTCGGGTATTTTAACGGCACCTTTTCCTGTTGTATCAGATAAATTCTCAAGATAATTGGGGAGAACCTGCTGTGGTTTACAGGAAAAGAGATAAAGGGGTAAAGCTAATAGTAGTAAAAACCGGTTAAAATTCATTGATACGTCTTTATTAATAGGTGCAGGCGGGCTGCAAAAAATAAGGTCTGGTTTTTATTTTGGCAGCGCCGAAGTTAATTTACTTCTGTCAATGTAAGCCACTAAAATATAGCCTAAACTGTCAATGGCTACTTTAGCCATTTTATGGCGTACATCCAGCACTTTGCCCTCCTGGTCCATTAAGGTTCCGTTGGTAATCCGCACCCGTTGATTTACATTCAGCTCTACTTTACGGGCTTCCACATTTTCATATTCATTCAGGAATCTTTTTATGGCATTGATCTCTTTTTCCCTGATCACGGCCGGCTTTCCATTCCAATATACAAAATTGACAGCGCCATTCGTCATTCTTACAGTCGACCGGTCTTCATCCGTCACTTTTACAAAAACGTAGGATTTGAATAAAGGCTCCTCCACAATCTTTACCCTGTCGCTCCATTTACGTCTTACTTTGTTCAACGGGCAATAACTCTCCAGCCCCTTTTCTGCAAGAAGCTGGTTTACTTTTTTCTCCCACCTTGGCCGTGTGTAAACGGCTAACCATTTTTTGCTCAATTCAAAAAATTTTGCTCATGGCTTCGCCACTTCAATCACATAAATATTATTTATATGATTGATTTTCAATATATTAAAAGTAAAATCAGAACATTCCTGAATAAGGCACCCCGATTTGCAGGCAAATATAGGAGAAGATGGGAGTGGGAAGCGAATAAAATCACCGGATTTTGAAGGATTTACCCCCATAAGTTGATAACTAATCGTAGAACTACGAGCCTATTAAATTTATATTAACACAAATCCTGTTCAACACCTATTTTCGGCTATTCCAGGTCTTGACAAAGGAATAAACAGATCTTATTTAAAAAAGGAAGTATGCTTTGGGGAATATGAACTGACAGGTATAATCCTTATTTTTTCAACAGGAAATTTCAATTCAGGCTTATCTTTCTTTAACTAACAGCATTCTCTATCTTCAGCTTCAAAATAAATCAGGATGAATCAACGCTTTTATTCCCTGGATGTTTTTCGGGGTGCTACTGTTTGCCTCATGATTTTAGTAAACAATCCCGGTTCCTGGGCACATATTTACGCACCACTTGAACATGCACCCTGGCATGGGTTAACACCAACTGATCTCGTATTCCCTTTCTTCTTATTTGCCGTCGGAAACGCCATGTCATTTGTGATGCCCCGGCTGGAAGCCGCAGGTGACGGAGTTTTCTGGAGAAAAGTGCTGAAGAGAACAGCTATTATTTTCCTGATTGGTTTATTTCTCAATTGGTGGCCCTTTGTAACCGAAGTGAACCGTCTCGCAGAAGGAACCACAGAACTGCAGAAAGTGACCATCTTCAAAGGATTTACCTGGCTCGATTATTCAAAGGACAAAGCTGGCAATATCATTGAAACAGTTAAAGGGGTACGGGTATTCGGCGTATTACAGCGTATCGCTTTGTGCTATTTTTTTGCATCTGTTATTGTTTATTACCTGAAGGCACGAAAAGCATTTTTAGTAGGCATGATCATGCTGCTGCTATACTGGATGCTTTGTTATATTGGCAACCCCGCAGATCCTTATAGTCTGAAAGGCTGGTTTGGAACTGATATTGACAAAACGATTCTTGGTATCTCACATATTTATAAAGGTGAAGGCATTCCTTTTGATCCGGAAGGTTTGATGAGCACATTGTCTGCCATTGTACAGGTAATATTTGGTTACCTGGTAGGTGATTACATACAAAAGAAAAGTAAACTGCTTCCTGTACCTGATAAACCCGGAGAGACTACAGGTGGCATGTACCCGATGCTGACGGGACTTTTTGTAATTGGTGTGGCATTGCTGGTTACCGGCTTTTGCTGGGATATGGTTTTCCCGATCAATAAAAAAATATGGACCAGCTCCTATACCATTTATACGACAGGTCTTGCCATCATCACCATTGCAACCATGATTTACATGATTGAGATAAAGAACATTCGTGGCGGGCTTGCCCGATTCTTTGATGTGTTTGGCAAAAATGCTTTGTTTGTTTTTGCCTTGAGTGCATTCCTTCCGAAAGGATTAGCGTTGATTAAACTTGGCAATGGTGTTAATCCCTGGAACTGGCTGTATAAGAAAGTCCTCATTCATACCCCGGGTGCCAAAGAGAATGGCTCCTTATTGTATGCGTTGTGCGTTATCACTTTCATGTGGGCCATCTGCTATTGGATGGATAAAAAGAAAATATATATTAAGGTCTAGGTCCTCCTCAGCCTGTTAACAAGATATTATCATTTTAGCTTAGCCGTTTGCTGTGCAAACGGCTTTCCTTTTGCATCTGTCAGGTGTCAAAAAAATAATCACATGAAACTAATCACCTTTATCGGCACAGGAGCTTTTATTGTATTATCATCCTTCATCATGAAAAAAGGAAATACAAATCAATCCGTATCCCTGTATGAAACCAAATGGTCCTTAAAGAAAATTCATACCGGCAATAATGTACCGGATATGCCAGCAAATGCCTTTATCAGATTTGACCAGGAGAAGAAAAGGGCCGGCGGTAACGGAGGTTGCAACTCGTTCGGTGGTTCCCTGGTTGTTATGAATGATTTGATCAACATCTCAACTATCTTTTCCACCAAAATGTTTTGTGAAGAAACACAGCAAACTGAAGATGCTTTCTTCAAACAACTGGAAAAAGTGAATAGATTTGAGATTAAGGGTAAAACATTGATGTTGTACCGGGATAAGGAACTATTACTGGAGTTTGTATCAGAATAACTTTCCCTGCTCACCGGGTCTGCGGAAAATAGTAGTATCCAAACTCCACTCCTCAGCATTCATCCTGTACAGCTTTCCATACTTTTTATATTGCTGGGCCACCATCTCAGCAATATTTCCTTCTCCCCGCATACGAACACCCCAACGGGTATCATTCACTTTACCATCATGGCTTTGTTCTATCAGGTGCCATACCTTATCGGCCCTG
Source organism: Chitinophagaceae bacterium (assembly GCA_016719165.1). Taxonomy (GTDB): domain Bacteria; phylum Bacteroidota; class Bacteroidia; order Chitinophagales; family Chitinophagaceae; genus JJ008. The sequence goes on from JADKAJ010000007.1 coordinate 19,877, forward strand.
TCCGGAAAATTTTTATACAACCAGTCATGAAATAATAATTTGATAGCACCATTCAGCCGTATAAATGTATAGGCAGTGAATGTTGCACCGTTATCAGCTGCCGCTTTCATGATACGTTGCATCTCATGTTCATTCAATCCGGGTATCATCGGGCCCATCATAATTCCCATACGTACACCGGCTGTACTTAACTCATTGATCACTTTTAATTTTTGTTTGGCGGTAGTAGTTCGTGGCTCCATGGTGCGGCGAAGGTCTTCGTTAAAAGAAGTGATAGAAACCATGGCAGAAACAATTTTCTTTTTAGCCATTTCCTGTAACACATCCTTATCCTTTAATATCCAGGAGTTCTTGGTCAGTATTCCCACCGGCTGATTGAATTCATTACAGACTTCCAGCAAACCTCTTGTCAACCGGTATTTCTGTTCTGCTGGCTGGTAACAGTCCGTATTCCCGCTCAACATAATGGGAGTGGCATCCCATTTCGGATGCATTAAAAATTTACGCAGCAGTTGCGGTGCGTTTTTCTTCACTATAATTTTTCGCTCAAAGTCAAGCCCGGCACTGTAACCCCAATACTCATGTACATTACGGGCATAGCAATAGATGCATCCATGTTCACAACCCGCATAAGGATTCATACTATACCCCATGCCTACATCTTTACTTTCTACTTTATTAACGATGGTTTTTGATTCCTGCTCTAAATAAACAGTTGGTACATTACTTTCTTCCCAGTCATCAATGCTTTCGGTATGCTCCCTGGTAATTTCATTTTTCAGGAACCGGTTTTTAGTATTAAACTGGGCACCCCTGCCATGTATATATTGTTGTCCATCTTCCTGTTGCTTTGCCGTCACTTTAAAATGATCCTGCTTCAATTTTGCTGACATACACTATGGTTGGTTTTGATTCTAAGATTACTTCGTCACATACCCGCAATAAAAAAGGAGAACAAAGAGTTATCTCTTCATAATCACACTCACAAAAGCTTACTCTTTATTCTCCTTACTCACATCCCCCATCCCACTGGTTACTGTTATTGAGTACGGATTTTTTATCCAAATAATTCGCCTTGTTTCGTTGTAACCGGAAGGTTTTGGAATTCAAACTGATGAATAAGACGATATTTCCTGTCCCCGGCTGGTCGTTTTAGCAAGCTCATGCTATCGGCGATGAATCGCCCGGTGAAATGTTTATTACTGTATTCCAACCAACCTTTTTCATATTGCCAGGGTTTTAACTTCCTGGCAATCGTCAAGTGTGGTTCCATACTAAAAAGAGGTTTATTATCGTCATTCAGCTTCATCAGCCGTTGCCCGTCAGTACGGATCTTTTTAACCAGGTTTTGTACCGGCAGCTTACTGGTTACATTAATATATAGGGTATGAGAAGGGAAGCTGCCAAAGTCTTTCAACTCCACTTTAAATGGCGGATATCCCATTGCTACTGTCCGCAGCCGGTTGACAATTCGTTCTTCCATCATTTCATACTGTGAGAAATTCACCAGCGCTATTTGCGGACCACCCCATCTTGCATGGTCAGACTTATACCCTTCTGCAAAATTTTCTTTGACTTTCATGATGCGGTTCCACAATTCTTCATGCGGACTCAGTACCAGCAAATACTCATAAACCCGGTAACCAGGAATAGTATTGACAATAGTTTCCATAACCCTTCCATTTAGAGATCAAAAAATATTTACCCATTTTCTTAGCACTAATTTACTAAATTATTTAGCTTTACAAAAATTATTTTATGGAAGGGGAAGAATTTTATGGGGCGGCCTATAAAGGCTCGAAGCAATTTTCGCAGCAACAGGTGAAGACGGCAAACGCCACTGGCTTTGGTGCTGCAGCCGATGATTATATGGAACGGGGCATTGACCTGAATGAACAACTGATCAAAAATAAACCGGCCACTTATTTTTTCCGCATGAAAGGTGATGCGATGCGGGAAGCCGGCATTTTTGATAACGATGTATTGATCGTTGACCGGTCGGTAAAACTGGCAAATGGAAAAATTATTGTGGCCGTATTGAATGGTGAGTTGTTGGTGAGGCGGTTTCATAAAAATTTTTCATCGGCATTTTTAATTCCGGAGAATGCCCGGTATAAATCTATTAACCTTGCAGAATTCAGCGATTTTGTAGTGTGGGGAGTTGTTACATATGTAATCCACCAGGTATGATAGCAATAGTGGATTGTAATAGTTTTTATTGCTCTTGCGAACGGCTTTTCAGGCCCGACCTTGATGACAAACCGGTTGTTGTATTAAGCAACAATGATGGCTGCATTATTTCAAGAACAGACGAAGCCAAAAAAATTGGGGTAGGCATGGCAGCTCCCTATTACCAGAATAAAGAAATCATAGAGAAAAATAATGTCGCCGTTTTCTCCAGTAACTATAACCTCTATGGTGACCTGAGTATGCGGGTGATGGACACACTCCGCTCTCTTATCGGAGAAGAACAGGTAGAGGTCTATTCGGTTGATGAGGCATTCTTAGAATTAGGTATGATCTCAGAAAATAATTTATATACAGCCTGTAAAGAAATCAAAGGAACAGTAGAACAATGGACCGGTATTAAAGTATCAATCGGAGCCGGGCCAACTAAGGTTTTATCTAAAGTGGCAAACCGGCTATCAAAAAAAAATAAAAAAGAATCACAGGGTGTAATGGTTTTACAATCCGTGCATGAAATAAAAGATGCCTTAGAACGGACTTATGTTGATGATATATGGGGAGTGGGACGTCAATATGCCATAAAACTTCATAACCTGGGTATTGATAATGGGTGGCAATTGCGCAACATGCCGGAGGAATGGGCCCGGAAAAATATGGGTGGGGTGGTAGGAACAAGACTAATTAAGGAACTCCGGGGTGTTCCCTGTATCCCGATGAAGGACCCGCTGGAAGTTAAAAAAATGATTGCCACTACAAGAATGTTTGGTAAACCTGTTTTTGAGCTGAGCGAAATAAAAGAAGCGGTAGCAACTTATGTTTCCAGGGCTGCTGAAAAATTACGCCGTCAATATTATGCAGCAACGTCTATACAGGTATTTGTAGTTACAAATGGGTACCGGAAAGAGAAGTATGAGTACAATCCCCAATCAAGATATCAACACTCAAATTTCCTGGTAGCAACAGCCGATACAGCTGAATTAATTCAGTACGCTTTGCCCCTGGCAGAAAAACTATATGAGCCGGGTTTAAAATACCTGAAAGCCGGTGTTATACTAGGGGGACTGGTTCCTGATAATTCTATACAAGCCAATCTATTCGTGCATGAGGAGCAGCATCAAAAGCGTTTCCTGATGGACGCAGTTGATAATATCAATTTTAGCAACAGAGATGATATAATTAAATATGCAGCATCCGGATTAAAACGAAACTGGAAAATGAGGCAAGAGCTCAGAAGTAAAAGATTTACTACCCGGTGGAACGAGTTGTATGAAATAAAATAGTGGCAAAATGCTAAACCCCTATACGTTATTAACGCCGCAAATTTTAGTTGCCCTGCTCAGGCAACCCATGTATTTTGTCCGCCAGGAATATAAGAGGGGAATCTTTGTAATGGATAACAAAAAAACAACTTCGCTATTACTGACACACTATGCCCGGCATGAAACAGACAAAGAACGGGCACAGCGTCATATGCGTCTGCTGATGAAAGACCAGTATCGTTTTATGTACGACAGTACAAATGAAGAGCATTTTCAAAAATTAAAAATCGCAGCTGAGCAGCCACCCGGTTTCAGGGTCTATATTAACCTGATGCCAAAAGAATGGAAAGCATCAGACGGATTAAAACGAAAGATCAGCAGCTATATGCTTTATAAACTGCCCTGGTGGCAATATTCACCAGCTGATAAATTGAAAGTAACCTTAAAAGAGAGGTACGGAGAATTGTACCTGGCCCTCTTGTGGAAAGGCCAGCAAACAGAAGTACATTTGGATGAAATAGAAAAATTTATCCCATGTGCTACGACATGAGTTTCTTCAGTAATATCAAATTGATTAGTGATTACCTGAACATCACTAGCGGGGAAACTATTCAATTTGAACCCACTTATCACAGGGTAGCGCAATCCTATGGAAAATGGCCGGTGGTAATAAACGAGAACGGGTATAAAATAAAATTATTTGAATGGGGCCTGGTAGCAGATTATATGAATACTCCGGAAAAAATAAAAGAATACAGGAGTAGTATGGCCAATGCCCGAAGTGAAAAAATAATCGATGACAAAAGATCAGTCTGGCACCGGATCCGCAAACACAGGTGCCTTGTATTTACGACCGGTTTTTTTGAACACTATGATGCGGGGTTAAAAAAGAAAATACCTTATTTCATTCATATAAAAGAGGAGCCCCTTTTTTGTTTTGCCGGATTGTATAATTATTCCCCTGTACCCGATGTGGAAACAGGTGAAGTGATCGGCACATTTGCCATCATTACCCGGCCGGCTAATTCCCTGATGGCAAAAATTCATAATGCCGGAGCTAACAGTTATCGAATGCCGCTTATTTTGGATAAGGAGTTAGCCAACAAATGGTTGGAAGATGATTTATCGGATACTGCTATTTCAGAAATTTTAAAATTTGAATACCCAGTTACAAAAATGCAGGCCTGGCCAGTGAATACAATTAGAACGAGAAAGACAGACAACGAAAATGTGATTAAAGCCGGAAAATATCTTTTACCCCCTTTGGCACTTCAATTTTTATAATATCACCGAGCTGTGTTGCAGGCCTCTTCTTAAAAATATCTTCAATTTTGACGGGCAGATCTCTTCGCACGACAGGAGTCCTTGTATCTCTTCTGTCACCGTTAGCATGGTAGACAGCTGTTGTAGTGAAAATACCGTTTCCAAAAGTAGCCGTCCAGTCTCCCCGGTATTTACTCCATCTAACATTGATGGCACCAGGATAATCCCGTTGAAATGCAGCCCTACCTTTGCTGGTTGATTCTTCGAAAATTTGGGGCCTTTTCCTCCTGGCTGGCTGGTGCCTTCCCAAATTATATCATCGTGACTTCTATTCTCCTTGCCCAATTCATTCTGCTTTTCTTTTTTTTCCTTTTCGTCAGCCTTATTTTTCACTTTTGCTGACTTACCTTTTTCTTTTGCGGGTTTATTTCCCTGTGCCACTACATCCATTGAAAAAAGTATGGGGAGTAAAAGGATAATGAATCGTTTCATAACAACTATTTTATGCTAGCGAAGATACAGATAAAAAAATGACGTACTTTTCAAATCATATTTATCAACATGAATAAACTTCTGCTGCTGATACTGCTGCTATTTTGCAACAAACTCTTTGCACAACAACCCAATATTATCTATATCATGAGTGATGACCATGATGCAGATGCTATCAGTGCCTATAATAAAAAACTGATCCAGACACCGAATATCGACAGGCTGGCCAAAGAGGGAATAAAATTCAATAATGCATTTGTAGGAAATTCGATCTGTGGCCCGGCAAGGGCTACTTTGCTCACTGGCCAGCATTCACACAAAAATGGTGTGATTGACAACCGTAAAAGATTTGATTCGTCACGGATGAGTATGCCGAAATTATTACAGGCAGCAGGATACCAGACAGCCGTTATCGGTAAATGGCATTTACATTCCTATCCTGCCGGCTTTGATTACTGGAAAATATTACCCGGCCAGGGATTGTATGTTAATCCACGATTGATTGAAATGACAGGCGACACCATTACCCAACAAGGCTATGCAACAGATGTTATCACCGATGAAACGATTAAATGGCTGGAACAGAGAGACAAATCAAAACCATTTGTATTGCTGCTGCACCATAAGGCACCTCATCGTTATTTCTTCCCCGATTTAAAATACCTCGAAGAGTTTCATACCAAAACATTTCCCGAACCTGCCACTCTGTATGCTGATACAATGAACCGTAGCAGTGCCTGGCATATACAAACCATGAGCATACTCAGAGATATGCAATTATGCAGTGACCTGAAAGTTGATCCGGCCTATGTCATGGATATTCCGGAATACAAACCGGATTCAACACAAATAGCCTATTATAAGGCCATCATGAACCGGGTTCCTGAAAAACAAAGAATCCGCTATAAAGAAATCTATGCGGAAAGAGGAAAATTGCTAAGAGACTTAAGACCTACGGGAAAAGAACTATTAAAATATAAATACCAGTGGTACATCCAGGATTTTCTGGCCTGTGTGGCATCAGTTGATGAAAATGTAGGACGCATTTTAGATTATCTTGATCAGAAAAAACTCACTAACAGTACTGCCGTATTATACACAAGCGATCAGGGCTTTTTCCTTGGTGAAAATGGCTGGTTCGATAAGCGGTTTGCTTACGATGTTTCCATGCAGACCCCTTTATTGATGAGATGGCCGGGACAAATCAAACCCGGATCAGTAACGAATAGTATGGTGCAAAACATAGATTATGCACCCACCATTCTGGATATAGCCGGTGTACCGGTTCCCGGTTGGATGCAGGGATTGAGTTTAAAACACCTGGTAACAAACAAGAAAAAAACATTGAACAGGAATTACCTGTATTATCATTATTATGAATTTGTAAGAGACCATACGGTCATCCCTCATCTTGCTGTCAGGGGCACCCGTTATAAACTGATCTACTTCTATACTGTAAACGAATGGGAGTTATATGATCTCAAAACAGATCCGCAGGAACAAAAGAACCTCATAAAAAATCCGGCTTATCAGAAAACAGTACAACAAATGAAAGCAGAGCTGCTAAAACTCCGGGATCAATATGACGATCATGAGAAGGCCGGAGAACTAAATTAGTCATTTACCAATGAAAAAAGTATTGGCCGGGGTCGATCAGTTGCTTGTGCAGGAAAATAAATTTCAAGACTATCGTCTTGCCCTGGTAACCAATAATGTTGCCAGCATTTCAACCGGTGAATCTTCAAGAACTGCACTGCTTAAAGCAGGTTTCAAAATCATAAAACTATTTTCCCCGGAGCATGGTTTATCGGCCAAAGGAGAAGATGGGGCATTCCAAAGAAACAGTTTTGATACCCTTACCCAATTACCCGTAATCAGCCTGTACGGAGATCACCTGAAGCCTGCTCCGGAAGAGCTGTATGATATTGATATGGTATTATTTGACATACCTGATATTGGCTGCCGCTTCTATACTTACCTCTGGACAATGACTTATGTGATGGAAGCCTGTGCGGCGTGTAAAAAACCTTTAATTATACTGGACAGACCAAACCCGCTGGGAGGTGACCTTGAAAGAGCGGAAGGTCCTCTACTCGATGAGGAACGGTGCAGATCTTTTATCGGACGATGGAACATTCCCGTTCGCCACAGCTGTACAATGGGTGAATTGGCAACTTATTTTGCCGCAAAACGAATAATGAATGTAGACCTCACGGTCATTAAAGTTCAAAACTGGAACAGAAAACAAACAGTTCTGGAAGCAGATTGGTTATTTACTCCTACATCTCCGGCTATCTTAGATGCTGAAACTGCATTGCTTTATGCCGGTATGGGTTTACTGGAAGGAATTAATGTAAATGAAGGCCGTGGTACCGGATCACCCTTCAAGGTTTGCGGAGCCCCATGGATTAACGGAGAACAACTCAACCGGGTATTTATGGATACCCGATTACCCGGGATTAAGAGTACTGCAATCACTTATATTCCCACACATGGCTTGTATGCTGGTGAAAAATGTCAGGGGTTGAGATTTTTTCTAACCGACCATCATCTTTTTACTCCGGTAAAGGCCGGCTTACAGTTATTGCAATGTATCATTTCGTTATATCCTGGCCAGTGTAAAGAGAGATTATATCCTACCGTTGCAAATCCTACAGGCAAAGGGCACTTAGACAAGCTCATCGGAATATACAGGTCTTTTGAAAAAATTGGCGAGGGAGAAATTCCTTCCACTATACTTCAACAGAAAGACTGGAAAGAAATAATAAGTCCTTATCTTCTTTATTGATACTTTTTCATCAGATCAAGCAATATCTTTTTATCACTTTCATTGATGATTTTAGTAGTATCACTTTGCACAAAATGGATTTTGAAGGATTGAATGGCATTCTTTTCATTCTTTACATCATACCCGATAATGCGCAAAGCCTGGACAGGATTAAAATCTTTTGGTACACTAATATTGGTTGTGTCATACCAAAGACCAAACCCTTTTTGAGCCAGTTTCTGCCAGGGAAAATTCCTGTTCGGGTCAACTTTTCTACCTGGTGCTATATCAGCATGGCCGATAAAATTTGCTGCCGGTATATTATAAGCTCCTTTCAATTTTCCCAAAACTTCCATCAGGCTGTTGATCTGGGGTTCTGTAAAAGTCTCAAACCCGTTATTATCAATTTCAATACCAATACTGGATGAATTCAGGTCTGTAGCATTGCCCCATTTGCTTACCCCGGCATGATGTCCGCGAAGAAGGTCATTGAGCATATGATGAACTGTTCCGTCCTTACATATTACATAATGTGAACTTACCTGTGTCCGGGGGAGAGTAAAGGTCTTTAATGTTTGCTCACAACTATTTTGTGCGGTATGATGAATGATGACATAGTTGGGACGCCGCATGGAAAAATTAGTAGTACCCACCCATTCAGCTGCAGTAGTAAAACTATCCTTTACTGGATACTCTGCCAGCATTTTGGCATATTTTTTAACCTGCTTTTTATAGCTTTTGTTTGTTGCAGCATACTTTGCCTGGGAGCAGCTATATATGATAATCACAATACCTAAAAAAAGGCTTACTCTGAATTTATACTTCATGAAAAGTAATTATATCGGATTACTAATGTAGTGAAGATTTTATCTTCTTTTGGGACCACTCTTATAAAATTTTCTTTTTGGTCCGCTATGGCCAGCCCTTGTTCTCGGGTGATAGGAAGGAGCTTCCCCCAATTCCGCAGGCACGACTGCTTTCTCAACCTCCTTGCCTAATAATTGCTCAATAACAGCAAATTTATTCTGTTCCTTTTCTCCAATCAGCGTGAATGCTGCACCATCGGCCTCTGCCCTGGCAGTACGTCCGATACGATGTACATAATCTTCGCCATCGCCGGGTACATCATAATTAATAACCACATCAATAGTATCAATATCAATACCCCGGCTTAAAATATCAGTTGCTACCAGTACGGGTATGCGACCCGCAGTGAAAGCACTCAACACACTTTCTCTTTCGGATTGCTCCAGGTCACTATGAATTTCTGAAATATTAAAACCTCCATGCTTCAGCTCCCTTGTCAATTGCTTAACCGTTTGCTTACGACTGCAGAAGATCAGTGCATTTTTGTATGGAATTTCCTTCAATAATTTTTTTATCAATGGCAGCTTTTGCGGTTCATATACCACAAAAGCTTTTTGTATGATCTTCTCCGGTGGTTTGGATATAGCAATATTAATTTCTACCGGTTCATGTAAAATCTTTTTGGCTAACTGCCTGATCTTTTCTGGCATGGTTGCAGAAAATAACAGGTTTTGCCGTTTCATTGGAAGTGCTTTGATGATTTTGTTGATATCATCCTGGAAACCCATGTCCAGCATCCTGTCGGCTTCATCCAAAACCAAAAACTGCAGGCCCTTCATATTTACATAGCCCATATTCAAATGGGCTATCATACGTCCGGGTGTGCATACAATTATATCAGCACCCATCTGCAGCGCTTTTTTCTCAGCTACAAAATTCTGAGCATCATTGCCTCCGTAAATAGCAATCGAGCTAAGATGGGTAAAATAAGACAGCCCTTCCATGTGTTGTGAAATCTGGATGGCTAATTCCCTGGTTGGAACAATGATCAATGCCCCCACCTGCCCATCCACATGATTTTGCAGCAGGCGGTTCATCACCGGCAACAAAAAAGCGGCTGTTTTTCCGGTACCTGTTTGTGCCGAAGCAATCACGTCTTTCCCAGCCATAATCGGCGGTATTACCTGCTCCTGTACAGGTGTGGCCGTTTCGTAATTGGATGCCTCAATTCCTTCTAAGAGGTTAGGATGAAAATTAAATTCTGTAAAACGCAAAGTGTTCAATTTAAGAAAGATGCGAAGGTAACTGAATTTCAACAGATAGGCTGATTATGTAAAAAGACAGCGCTGATTCCCTGTTGCCCTTTTTGATAATAAGAATCATCCTTTCCTATGCGCTGCGTCATACTACCCCTTTTTTTTGAATTGTAGCTTAGCTATTGAAAAGAACAGTTAACACAAAAAATTAGTACTATGAAATATAGTCTTTTACTTGGAGCCATTATCATTTCTATGGCAGCTTACAGCCAGGCATGGACAAAACAATATGATCATGTGGATGAGTGTACTTGCGGTTTATCTCTTGTAGGCAAAGATGATAAGCATGGATTTGTTGACAAAGATGGCAAATTGGTTGTTCCCCTTATTTATGAAGATGCCTTAACCTATTCTGAAGGATTTGCGGCCGTTAAACTGAATGGCAAGTGGGGTTATCTAGACAGCACTGGTAAAGTTTTGGTAGAGCCAAAATATACTGAGGCAATGTCCTTTCATAACGGTTTTGCTGTAGTAAGCAATGGTAATGATTATGGTTTTATCGACACCAGTGGTAAGATCGGAATCCAGATGATCTACGAAAATGCTTCACAATTCTCCGAAGGTTTAGCTGCCGTTAATAAAAAAGGCATGTGGGGATATATTGATACAAAAGGCAGAGAAGTTATCGCCTGCAAATATGGCTTTGCCGGTACTTTTGGAGATGGAAGTGCAAGAGTTATGCAGAATAGCAAATGGATAATAATTGACAGAACCGGTAAAAAAATAGCTGATAGCGAAAGATAAAATAGTTTAACGTCTGCAGAAATGACCAAAAAGCCTCCCGGGAGGCTTTTTTATTTATTATTCCATGATCTGCTCAAGGTGTACGAGTTGACCATCTTTGGTTATCCCTTCAATAATTACCCGGAAAGATTTGCTTACATCATTATTATAAAAAGTAAGTTTCATTTTATTTTTAGCAGCTGTAGTGACTACTTGCGGGTTCCAGTACAACGTAGTACGAAGATCTTTTTTTTCATTGGCAGCATTAAAACTGCTGTAGTTCGGTGAATAGAACTGACGTATCGGAGTATAACCACTCACTTTGTTACTGGCCAGTCCCTTACCGGGTTCCGCTTGTCCATCATTTCCGCGGCGGGTATAAATTGCTATTGCACCATTGGTACTGGTACCTGAACCCGCAAAAAATGGTGGACGAAAAACTTTGACATAAGCGATATCTGAAACAGCAATGGAAGAAACAAAATCTGCATCCAGCGGTACTTCATCCAAAAATAACTGAGGGGGGCCTCCCCGCCACATCAAAGAGGGTGGGTTACTGCTTGTATTGATCTGCAAGCCGGCAACTTTACCTTGCAGGTATTGAAAAATATTTTGGTAAGCAAACCTGAATTTGTCATTTACCAGGTCAAACTTGTAGCTGTCTCCACCTGAAAATAAACCACTGGAGGTATATTTCTCATCCATTATTTCCACCGATGATTTTGTTTTGGTGTTTACAATTACATTCTCCAGCACTTTCCCTTCTGATTCCTGCAGTAACCTCAGCGTCTCATCAGATAACCGGAAGTGACGGCTATAACCGGTTGTATCACCCAGCCGGTTGTAGAAAATACCCGTTGCAGGCATCCGGTAGCGAAGAGCCGGTAAACGGCTTTCCATAAATGTTGCCGAGCCATCTTTTATCCCTGTGGAAAGTTTGTAATAAATCTGAGCTGTATCAAAAAGGAAGTAGGAGGGATCATTAAACGTACCATCCGGCGCTACGGGAAGCATCAGCATTATATTACCATCAGCCTGGCTTTTTTGATTTACAATAAGAATAATAGTTGCTGCATCCCTTAATTGTGCGTTGGTAGCTCCGTACACTTTGCCGGAAAGAGTGAGGTAAGTGCTGTCCCGGGGATACATGATTTCAGGTAACTTACCTTTTACAACATCTTCCCACTTAAAACGCCGCCAGCCATGTGTAAGCATTACCAGGTCAAGCCGGTTTGCAATTGTATCATTATTACCCGAAAAATAATAGCATGGATTAAACACCTGGCCTTTAATATCGCCTGTTAATAAAAGATGTGAAATTATATTTTCGCTGCTGTCCGTTCCAATAGCCGCATCAGTAACGGAAACAGCAAAACTGGCTTCCAGGCTGTCGGGCACCGTAATAAGAATTTCATTCCTGGCCCTTTTATTTAAACCCCAAAGTTCAACTGTCATTTCTGCATTAAAACGATACTCATCGTTATTAATATAAGTAATCCTTTCTGCCAGGGGATTCCATTGCCGGTCAAATACTGTAATGGTCAATATACCAGATGGGAGGTCTTGTGTAGGAATAATACCTTTAACGAAACCGGCTGACATATCTTTTGTGACTTTAAATACCTGGTATTGATTAATGGTACCAACGATGTGCAAGGTACCGAGATCTTTAGCCAGGTTCTGCTCAGCTGTAACAGCAAAGGTTCGCTTAACACCTGATAAAGTTACCTGCAAGGAAACACCTGTTGGCTTAATAGCCGGCAATGCTGTAACATACTCAGTTCCATTTTCATCTTTCCATTTTGCTGTATAGCTTTCACCCAGGCGGGGAAAAAGAAAAAAATAACCCATCCCGTCATGTATGATGCGGAGGCTGTCTATCTCCTCCCCTATACTGCTTTGTACAAGTCCTTTAATTTTAACCGGCTTACCCCATTGATCAGTGACCTTAAAAGCAATTTTGTTTGAAAGGCCTGCTACAGCATCTCCGCCCTCCGGAAAAAATTGGAGGGTTGGTACAACCGGAATTTTAGCAGCCGGAGTATTGCCATTTTTTGTAATGATGCGAATGTCTTTTTCATATAAAAAAGCGGAATCAAAATTCAACATCCATTTGGTGTAAGCCCTTACATGAATGAATGTACCGGTATAATCAGCAGGAATATCAAACTGGCCATTGCTGGTAGCATCCACAACCGGGCTTACGCCGTGCAACAGAAGATTACCAGCTTCATCAGTCCAGTCGGTATAAAATGTTTTGCTGTCATCGGCCGGTGAAATGGCCTTCATCAGGTAGGCCTTGAACCAAATCGTTTCACCCGGCACATACGCCATTTTATCGTATTGAAGATAAGTACGTTCCTGGCCGTATTCATTGGCATACCGGGCAATGGTTGCATCAATATTTTGAGCCTGAAGACCAACACAGATTAAGAGAAAAACAAAAAGAATATCAGCCCTTTTTTCCATCATACAGCTAATTATTTCCTGAACACCAGTAATTGCAAATTAGTGGCATAATGAAAATACAAAATGTCCCTTAACAGTTTAGCAACACCTGAAACAGAAATTACATATTTCTCCTGTATTGCCCACCGACTTCATACAAGGCGTGAGTGATTTGTCCGAGTGAACAATATTTCACCGTTTCCATTAATTCTTCAAAAAGATTTCCATTGTTGATGGCAACAGCTTTTAAACGCTGCAGCATGTCAGCCGATTTATTTTCGTTTCGTTTCCAAAAACTCCGCAACGTCTGTATTTGCTGTTCTTTTTCTTCCGTTGTGCTGCGGATTACTTCTGTAGGTAAAATAGTAGGACTTCCTTTTTTGTTTAAAAAAGTATTGACGCCGATCAGTGGCAGTTCTCCGGAATGTTTCTGGTGCTCGTAAAACAAACTTTCTTCCTGAATCTTATTCCGTTGATACATTCGTTCCATTGCGCCTAACACTCCGCCCCTTTCTGTGATACGGTCAAACTCAGCCAATACCGCCTCCTCCACCAGGTCAGTCAATTCTTCTATAGCAAATGAACCCTGAATAAAATTTTCTGTTTTTGCAGTACCCAGCTCCCTGTTAATAATTAATTGAATAGCCATCGCTCTGCGAACACTTTCCTCCGTAGGTGTGGTTATCGCCTCGTCATATGCATTTGTATGCAGAGAATTGCAGTTATCATAGATGGCATACAATGCCTGCAATGTTGTTCTGATATCATTAAAATCTATTTCCTGTGCATGCAAACTTCTTCCTGATGTCTGAATGTGATACTTCATCATCTGGCTGCGTTTATTGGCCTTGTATTTATACTTCATGGCCTTTGCCCAGATACGTCTTGATACACGACCAATCACACTATATTCAGGATCCATTCCATTACTGAAGAAGAAAGAAAGATTGGGAGCAAAATCATCGATATTCATTCCCCGGCTCAGGTAATATTCCACGTAGGTAAACCCGTTGGCCAGTGTAAATGCTAACTGCGTGATAGGGTTAGCTCCTGCTTCTGCAATATGATAACCACTTATGGAGACTGAATAAAAATTTCTTACTTTATTATTGATAAAATACTCCTGCACATCACCCATCAGTTTCAATGCAAACTCGGTGGAGAAGATACAGGTATTCTGAGCCTGGTCTTCTTTTAAAATATCCGCCTGCACCGTTCCCCTTACCTGTTGTAATGCCGTTTGCTTACAGTGGTCATAAATTTCCTTTGGCAAAACTTCCTCACCGCTCAAACCCAGCAATTTCAACCCTAATCCATCATTGCCTTCAGGAAGCTCTCCGGGAGACGATGAATTATGGTATTTTGGTGGAGGAAAATGTTTGAATTTATCTGCACTTATCTTTCTTACTTTATCCCACAGGCCCAGCTCAGTTATTTTCTTTTCGCACTGCTGGTCGATAGCGGTATTCATAAAGAAAGCCAACAGCATAGGAGCTGGCCCATTGATGGTCATAGAGACTGAAGTTCTTGGGTCACAGAGATCAAATCCACTATAAAGCTTTTTTGCATCATCAACAGTAGCTATGCTAACACCACTATTGCCCACTTTACCATATATATCAGGACGATGATCAGGATCCTCCCCGTATAATGTTACACTGTCAAATGCAGTAGATAACCTTTTTGCCGGTTGATCAACACTTACATAGTGAAAACGTTTATTCGTTCTTTCAGGTCCCCCTTCACCGGCAAACATTCTTGTCGGGTCTTCCCCTTCTCTTTTCAAAGGGAATACACCGGCAGTAAAAGGAAAACTGCCCGGTACATTTTCTTGTGCCTGCCAGGTAAGCAGGTCACCCCAGTCTTTATATTTTGGCAAAACCACTTTGGGTATTCTTGTACCGGATAAGCTTTTACTGAACATTTCCTGTTTGATCACCTTATCCCTCACTTTGTACTCATAAAAATCTTTTTGGTACTGAGCTGTTTTATTCGGCCAGTTTGTAATCAGTTTCCGGGCAACCGGTGTTAGCTGTTCAGTATAAAAATTGATTTGCTTTTGTATAATTTCCAGCAAAGACTTATCCGCACTCTCTTTTAATGTCTCCAGCGAACCATTTAGCTGGTATAATTTTGATGCAATTGCTGATTGCTCTTGTACCAACTGGTCGTAGCTACGGTTATTTTCAGCAATTTCAGAAAGGTATCTTACACGATTGGGTGGTATTACGGCCTGCGACACTTTAGCTGTTTCTGCAAAATGATACTTCCCAAATGAAGTGTTGGTTTTAGCTTCAATCTTTTTCAACAATAGTTCAAACAAATGATTCACTCCGTCATCGTTGAATTTACTGGCCATAGTACCAATTATTGGCAGTTCTTCATCTTTGGCTGTAAACAACTGGTGATTCCGTTTATATTGCTTTCTTACATCTGCCAGTGCATCCAATGCCCCTGCCTTATCAAACTTATTGATACATACCAGGTCAGCATAGTCCAGCATATTAATCTTCTCCAGTTGTGATGCAGCACCATATTCCGGCGTCATCACATACATACTTACATCACAATAATCCAGGATACTTGCATCGCTTTGTCCCACACCGGCACTTTCCAAAATAATAAAATCAAACTGGGCTGCTTTACAGATATCAATGGCATCCTGCATGGCACTGCTCAAAGCAGTGTTATCATCCCGGGTGGCCAGGCTTCTCATGTATGCTCTTGGATGATTAATTGCATTCATACGTATCCTGTCTCCCAGTAATGCACCACCCGTTTTTTTCTTGGAGGGGTCAACAGAAATAACTGCGATTGTTTTTTCTTTGAAATTATTCAGGAAGCGACGGACAATTTCATCCGTAACAGAAGATTTACCAGCACCCCCGGTTCCGGTTATTCCCAACACAGGAATTCTGCCAACTCCTAACTCCTTGCTCCCGGCATCTAACACCACTCCATTCTCTGCATTTGTAATCTTCCTTGCAATCACCCTTATATCTTTTGCTTCTTCCAGTTTCAAGGCCGTTTTATAATCCGCATTTCCATTCAAATGTATGTCGCACTGCTTTATCACATCTTCAATCATTCCTTCTAACCCCATATGTCTGCCATCATCAGGCGAATAGATCCTGGCGATTCCATATTTATGCAATTCATCTATCTCATCAGGCAGAATAGTGCCACCACCACCACCAAATATTTTTATGTGCCCGCAGCCATTTTCATCCAGCAGGTCTTTCATGTATTTAAAAAATTCTACATGACCGCCCTGGTAACTGGTAATGGCAATTCCCTGCACATCTTCTTCGATTGCTGTTTCTACAATCTCTTTAACTGACCGGTTATGGCCAAGATGGATAATCTCGGCACCTTTGCTCTGCATAATGCGGCGCATAATGTTAATGGCTGCATCATGACCATCAAACAGGCTGGCCGCCGTAACAATACGAACCTTATTGGAAGGAGTATAACTCATAAATTATAAGAAAAAGCAAATTTAACTTAAAAAACTAATGCCTGTTAGGGCATTCAATTTACAGGATTGCAGTCTGTTAACTACATTTGTCTCATGCAGCACCTGATTGAATCTATCACTTCCCTGTACAAAAAATGGAAAGGCGCAGACCCTGTAACTGTTGACCTGCTGCCACAAAGTGGCAGTGAACGACGTTATTTCCGTCTTCACAGCAAAGATGAGACAGTAATAGGCACATATGGTGCTAATATAAAAGAGAATGAGACATTCAATTATTTCTCCAAACATTTCAAAGAAAAAAATCTTGCTGTCCCGGAAATACTGGCCATCAGTGACGATGGTATGTTTTACCTGCAGGAAGATTTTGGTGACATTTCACTGCTAAACCACCTGGAAGCAAAAGGATTCACAGAGGAAGTGTATGAGCTTTTTAAAAAAAGCCTGGAAGCCCTGGCACAACTACAGGTGAAAGGTGATAAAGGATTAGATTACAATAACTGCCTGACCAATACAGAATTTGGCAAACAGGCTATTATGGCTGATTTATTGTATTTCAAATACTATTTCCTGGATGCATTGCGCAAGCCATACGACAAACAGAAACTGATTGATGATTTTGAAGCGTTGAGTAATTACCTCACCCATACAGAATACAAATATTTTATGTTCCGTGATTTTCAAAGCCGGAATATTATGGTAAAAGAGGACAATAGTGTACACTTTATAGATTACCAGGGAGGTATGAAAGGTGCTCCTCAGTATGATGTAGCTTCCATGCTCTGGCAGGCAAGAGCTAACCTTCCGGATAAATGGAAATATGATCTGCTGGAAGATTATATTGACGCCTTTGAAAATACAATCGGAAAAAGTGTAAACAGGAATATTTTTCAGAGCCAGTACAATGGATATGTCCTGATACGGCTGCTCCAGGTATTGGGAGCTTATGGTTTCCGCGGATTATTTGAACGCAAAGCTCAGTTCCTTACCAGCATTCCGTTAGCCTTGAGAAACCTGAGGGATTTTTTCCAGCACCAGAGTATTGGCATTTCAGTGCCCGAATTCAGAAAAGTACTGGATCTCTGTGTGGCGGATGAGATTATCCAGCAATTCACCCCTACACAAGCAACCGAAAACACTCCTTTGCTTATCAAGATCCACAGTTTTTCATTCCGGAAAGAACTGCCCCGGGACAATAGCGGGAACGGGGGCGGTTTTATATTTGATTGCCGTGGCATTTTAAACCCGGGTCGTATCGAGAGCATGAAAACACAAACCGGGCGGGATAAAGAAGTCAAAGATTTTTTGGAGCAACAAACCAAGATGCCAGAATTTCTGAACAGTATATTTGACATCGTTGACATTACTGTAGAAGAATATATCAAAAGAGATTTTGAAAGCCTGATGATAAGTTTTGGCTGTACAGGCGGACAACACAGGAGTGTATATGCCGCTGATGCAATGGCAAGGCATCTCAAAAATAAATTTAAAGTCAGGATTGAACTCCTCCATATAGAACAGGAAGCTAAAAACTGGATAAACCCCCTCCCGGAGAAAAAGTAATGAAAGCAATGATTTTTTCAGCCGGGCTCGGCACAAGATTTAAACCATGGACGGATAAACATCCGAAGGCGCTGGCTGTGATCAATGGTAAGTCGCTTTTACAACGGAATATTGAATATTTGCAGCAAAATGGTATCAGGGACGTCATCGTGAATGTGCACCATTTTGCAGAGCAAATAGAAGAAGCTATTGTGTCAAACGATGGATGGGGAAGTAATGTATTGGTTAGTGACGAAAGAGACGAAGTGCTGGAAACGGGTGGTGGTTTACTGAAAGCAGAAGAATTGTTTACTACAGGTGAAAAGTTTATTACCTGCAATGCAGACTTCTTAACGGATTTAAATATCCAAAACCTTATTCATTACCACAATGAGAAGAAAGCCCTCATAACTTTTGGTGTTACCAACCGTAAATCATCGAGGGTATTGCTATTTGATGATGATATGCGGTTAACCGGGTGGCGGAATACTGTAACGGGTGAAGAGCGAATCGCTATTCCCCCTCCTGCTGAGGGGGTTAGGGGGAGGCCACTGGCGTATAGTTGCGTTGTAGTTTTTGAATACCGCATTTTTGAACTCATGAGGCAATATGGTTTTATTGGAAAATTTTCACTCATTGATGTGTACCTGAAACTGGCCCCCGAACATCTTATAATGGGCTATGAACATTCCGGTGATCGTTTGGTTGATGTGGGTAAACCAGAAAGTGTTGAGATAGCTGAGTCACTTTTTCCATAAAGTATTGCAAATACCCTCTAAGCGGTAGCCTCCTTGCGTCCTTTTATTCTATCTTTCGTTTTTAAATATACCATATGAAGAAGTTCGTCTCGTTCATCTGCAGCCTTTTCCTGCTTGTTAGTTTATCAGCACAATCAAAATACGATCACAAAGAAGCTTTTAATCCGCAATTCTATCCCTACCCCGGCAATGATTACAGAAGTGCCAGTGGTGAACCCGGCCCAAAATACTGGCAGAATAAAGCGGATTATTCTATCAATTGTAAATTAGATACTGCTACACATACAGTCACCGGAGATGTAACCATCACATATACCAATAACAGCCCGGATAACCTTCGCTTTTTATGGCTGCAAATGGATCAAAATATTTATAAAAAAGATTCCAGGGGATCAGCCACTACTACACAAACAGGTGGACGCTGGGCCAATGCCGGTTTTACAGATGGATATACTATTACCAGTGTAGAACTGGAAAGTGCAGGTGTTACTTATGCACCCAATAAAACAATAACGACCGATACCCGGATGCAAATTATTCTTAAAGACCAATTAGAAAAAGGAGAAAAAGTAAAAATAAAGATCAGTTACAATTTCACCGTTCCTGAATATGGCACCGACAGAATGGGTCGTTTAAAAACAAAAAATGGCATCATTTACGAAGTAGCCCAGTGGTTTCCCCGAATGTGTGTGTATGATGACATACAAGGATGGAACACTTTACCCTATGTTGGCGCTGGTGAATTTTATCTCGAATATGGCGATGTCGATTTCAGTATCACAGCACCTTCCGATTTAATTATTGTTGGCTCCGGAGAATTGAGCAATCCGCAGGATTGTTATACAGCCGAACAAATGAAAAGATGGGAAGCCGCCGCCAAAAGCGATAAAACAGTTACTATCCGCAGCGATAAAGAAATAACGGACAAAAATTCAAGACCCAAAACAGCAAACACAACCTGGCGATTCAGCATTAAGAATACAAGGGATGTAGCCTGGTCTGCTTCAAAAGCCTTTGTGCAGGACGCCGCAAGAATCAATCTCAAAAGTGGTAAAAAATGTATGGCCATCAGTGTCTACCCGGTTGAAAGTATTGTAAAAAATGGCTGGCAGCGGTCTACTGAATTTACCAAAGCCAGTATTGAACATTATTCTGATAAATGGTTTGAATACCCTTACCCTGCTGCTACCAATGTAGCCGGAATAGTAGGCGGTATGGAATATCCTGGTATTGTATTCTGCAGTTCCGAAGCATCCGGCACAGGCCTTTGGGGAGTAACTGATCATGAGTTCGGTCATACCTGGTTCCCTATGATCGTTGGCAGCAATGAGAGAAAATATGCCTGGATGGATGAAGGCTTTAATACTTTTATCAACGATGGGTCTACTGAAGCATTTAATAAAGGTGAATTTAAAGAAACCAGCTTTTTTGGAGACCCAAACTCATCTTTCATGGTCAAGTACACATTTGGTGAAAAAATGGACGGATTGTTCAATACACCTGATGTTATACAACAGGACAACCTGGGCATCGCTGCGTATATGAAACCGGCACAAATGCTGACTGCATTGCGTGATGTGGTGTTAGGAAAAGAACGCTTTGATGCTGCCTTTGCTGAATATATCCGCCGCTGGGCATTTAAACACCCTACCCCTTGGGATTTCTTTCATACAATGGAAAATGTTTCGGGAGAAGACCTTAGCTGGTTTTGGAGAGCATGGGTATTAAATACGTGGAAGCTCGATCAAACAGTAAAAGCAGTGGCTTATGTAGATGAAAAACCTGAGAAGGGTGTTGAAATAACTATAGAGAATCTCGAAAAAATGGTAATGCCGGTAGCAGTATTGGTAAAAGAATCCAACGGCAAAGAGCACAAAATAAATTTGCCCGTTGAGATCTGGCAGCGTGGTGCCGAATGGAGATTTAATGTGCCCACCACCAGTGAAATAAAAGAAGTGATACTGGACCCTGACAAGAAACTACCGGAATGGGATCGCACCAACAATAGCTGGAAGAAAAAAGGATTTTGATTAAAAGACCTTCTGCAGAACTGCAGAAGGTCTTTTTTAATATAGCTTATAATGAAAAAAATAATTCTGCTTATTCTCATTAGTAATACAATATTCCGTGTAGCCGCACAGGTGAATGAAATTAAATTCTCTGAACTATTCTTATTAAAGGGCACCTGGGGTATGGAAACAACAAAAGGGATACTTTACGAAAATTGGGTGATAAATAATGATAGCACAATGACTGGTAAAAGTTATAGATTGAACAATACGGATACAGTTCTTTTAGAAACAGTTGGTCTTGTTAAGAGAGGAAGCCACATTCTTTATATAGCCTCTGCAGAAGGTCAAAACAACCAACAGGCAGTTGCTTTCAAACTTATGAAATGGGATAACGATACTTTTATTTTTGAAAATCCGGAGCATGATTTTCCACAACGGGTTATTTATGAATTACCAAAACATGAAAAATTACATGCCTGGATAGAAGGAACGATAAATGGTCAGTCCAGAAGGTCCGACTATCATTATAAAAAAATTA
This sequence comes from Chitinophagaceae bacterium, assembly GCA_016719165.1. Classification (GTDB taxonomy): domain Bacteria; phylum Bacteroidota; class Bacteroidia; order Chitinophagales; family Chitinophagaceae; genus JJ008. The sequence goes on from JADKAJ010000007.1 coordinate 41,464, forward strand.
TTTAATCCACTCAAAGCTGTCCCATCAGCTGCTCAAGCGAAACTTCTTCGAGTAATACTCTTTCTGTCAAAGCATTTTTCCCTGACCACTTTACCAGGCGGATATATCCATTTGCTATTTCAATACCTGTTATATCACCATCATCAAAGCAACAACAACCTGTATTAAAATAAGAAGGCTTCATTTTCATATAGTCAATCGATACGGCAGTAAAATCATTTTCCCTTCTCCTGATCTCTCTCCGTATTTCTTCTTCCCGGTTTTTATCATTTATATGAATGGCCTGCTGAAAATTTTTATATAAGCGTTCAAGGTATGTCAGGGAACCAAATACAGGTTGATGTGTATGACCCGTTATCAGTACTACATTTTTTTGCTCTGATGACCATTCATACATGATGTTATTATGCAGCGTCTTCTTTTCCGCATCGTAAGCCGGAGTATTAGGATTAATACGGAGAAAAGCCTGCAGCGGAGCCCAGATATTGGCTACAAAGAATTTGCTGAACCAGTTACCATCACTTTGTGCATCGCCCTGGTGACCATGAGTGAGGAAAATAGTAAGTGGCGAGCCACTAATGGGTAGTTCAGCGTCTGCTGTATTCATTCCCGGCTCCTGGCCCCTGGCCAGCAACTCTAAAATCACTCCTTCATACACTTTGATCTTTTCCCCATAAATATCTTTCAAATGCCACCAGGCCAGAGGATCATTGTCCCAAAACAGGTCATGATTGCCAAATATTTTTATGCATTTATTCCGCCCAATGAATTTTTTCTCCGTATCAAATACTTCATTGTTCTTTTTCTTTACTTGCCAGATATTATTTTCCCATAGCTCTTCACTATCTCCCAGATTGATAAAACAAAAATCATGGCCATTATAATACTCTAAAGCGTGGAGATAATTTGCTTCGCACCGTGTAAAATCATCAGCGCCGTTTCTTCTTCCTTTATGCTGGTCAGAAAAGATTATAAACTTCCCGGTGCTTTCCACAAAAGGTATTACCAGACCTTTTTTACCCGGATTAGTGTGTATTTCAGTATATAATTTACCCAGTGCTTCAAATATTCTTTCCCTTTTCGGTTTGGAAGAGAATTTAGCAGCAATTTTGAGAATCGGTTTATATAATATGATACGAAGAAAATTTCTCATCAGTTGTACTATTACAATTTATACCAATTCTCTTTAAAATATATATGGGGGTGAAAATGCCACGGAGAATCTATCGAAGCCATTTGACTTTCTTTTCGATAATCGTATGGAGATATACAGCTACTTTATTTCACCATCGTAGTATAGAAAAACCCGCCAGGCTATAAAACTGGCGGGTTAAATATTACTCATTCTCTTAAATCTTATCTTACATGCACTCTTCCTTCTGCCAGCTTCATTCCATTTACATCTCCAACCACCACATAATAAATTCCCCTGTTAGCTTTTTCGAGATTTACAGGTATCAATGTATAAGAACCAGCGACAGGGAACTTACGGTCAAATACAGTTGATCCTTTTGAATCAAAAATTATGATTCGCCTTTGTGTGCTGTTTCCACCATTGTTATAATACGAAACGGTAAAGTTGCCATCATTAGGACTTGGGAATATGAACAGTTTACTGCTAACAGCTGCATCGATAGTCACCACCTGTGAAAGGCTGGAGCAGAAAATACTGCTGGGCCAGGTTTCCTGTATTCTCACCTGGTAAGAGCCTGGATTAGCAACAGTTACAGGCAAGGTGTTGCCACTCACCGCAATGGGGTTATTATTTAATAGCCATGTTGTAACAAGTGTTCCTCCTGTTGAGGAAGTTGGTGTAGCCGTCAAGGTTGTAGTTTGTCCCGGTAATAAACTTGTCAGTGGCGCTGCGGTTAATCCTACTGCCGGCAGTTGACGAACAGTCAATATTGCAGCACCTGAAGCCACAGGAGTTGCACAAGTGACATTTGACAATAAACAACGGTACCTGTTGTTATTCATAACTACAATAACGCCTGTAGCCGTAAAAGTTGCAGCATTAGCCCCGGCAATATTCGTCCAGCTGGTACCACCATCAGTGCTTACCTGCCACTGATAAATGATTGACGGAACACTGTTCCCAGAAACGATAAAACTTGCATCACTTCCTGAACATACTTCAGCATTTGCCGGTGAAGAAGTAACAACGACCGGAGCATGAACAGTTAATGTTGCGGCAGCAGAATTAGCTGCAGGGGAACAAGTACCCGTAACCACACAACGATACTGGTAGCCATTTAATCCAATAGTAGCTCCGGTTATAGTTAGTATACTTGTTGTTGCTCCGGCGTACTCTCCGCCATTATTAATATTTGCAAAGCCACTTCCGGTATTTACCTGCCATTGATAATTGATACCCGTACCGGTAGCAGTTACACTAAATGATGTATTACCACCAACACAGATTGTCTGGTTTACAGGACTACCTGTTATAGCCGGTAATGCATTTACAGTTAATGTTGCAGCATTGGATACACCCGGAGTTGTACAGGAGGGGTTTGATAATTGACATCGGTACTGATAGCCACTCATAGCTGTTGTAGTGTTTGTAATGACCAGCGTAGCAGCAGTAGCACCAGTGTAAACACCTCCATTGCTGATATCAGTAAATCCGCTTCCTGTGTTAACCTGCCATTGATAAATAATACCTGTACCGCTTCCTGCTACAGTAAAGCTTGTGCTGGCACCGTCGCAAATTGTTTGGTTAACAGGTTGTGTGGTCACACTAACGGCAGTAGCTACAGTCAGTAAGGCGCAGCCGGATGTTATGGTTGTCGGACCACAGATACCTGATACTTTACACCTGTACCCCGTGTTGTTCATACCAGCAGTAACAGATGGTATGGTATAACAGGAAGAAGTAGCTCCTGCAATATTTGTCCAGGGACCGCCGCAACCGGCCGGACTTATTTCCCACTGGTACGTAAGGCCTGCACCGGTAGCAGTAACACAAAACGTAGCACCACTGCCTGCACATAATGTAAGATCTGTTGGTTGGGCAGTTATTGAAACAATAGAGTTTACTGTTAATACAGCAGCATTTGAATTAGTGCTACCGCATTGATTACTTGCCACACAGCGATACTGGTTATTATTTAATCCTGTCGTTACACCAGTGATAGTATAAGAAGAAGTTGTTTGACCGGATACATTCGACCAGGTGCCGCCACCATTAGTGCTCACCTGCCATTGGTAAGTTCCGGTTGCCACTACATTAAAGGTTACGTTGGCACCTTCACAAACTGTTTGGCTTAAAGGTTGGGTAGTGATTGCTGGCCCGCTTCCGGCCGTTATTGTATATGTAAGATCTCTTGTTTGGTTGGTAGCGCCTGTTGCAGTACCTGTCACTGTGATTACATAGGAACCTGAGGCCAGTGTATTTGTACCGTTTAATGTAATAGTTGATGAACTACCCGGATTAACAGGATTTGGGGAAAAACTAACTGTTGTACCAACAGGATTACCTGTAGCTGACAATGTAATAGGATTTAAAAACCCTCCATTAGAAATTGTTCCTAATGAAATAGCCATACTTGCTGGCGCAGGACAGGCTGCAGAAGCAGGTGCTGGAGAAGTGAACGTAAATCCGGAAGGTAGTGCTGATGAAACTGTTGCCGTCCAGATACCTCTGCCATGAGTACCAGCTACAATCGTACGATCGGAAGAACGATATTTAATCATATCTGTTCTGACATTAGGAAAAGTAGCATTGGCATTCCATACTGTACCTGAACCATTAATAAGATCCGTTTCCCATACACCGGTTTCAGTTGCAATAAATGCCTTTGCATTATCATCGGGGTGAAATAATGCCCAGCGTACCGGCATATTGGGAAGGTTTCCGTCAATACCAGTCCAGGAAGTTCCGCCATTGGTTGACACCCAAACATTCATTACATTATAATTAGAATAACAAGCTATCAGGTTCTGATCAGAGGACCCCGTCACCACACAGTTTACATAGCCTGTTGCACCAGCAGGTGTTATATTAGCTTCAATTGGAGTAGCACCATTAGCATCATCAACCCGCACTACTCTTCCATTACCTGTTCCAAAGTAAACCCTGTTAGCAGTATAAGGTGAAGCATGAACTGCAGATACGTTTTGTCCTGCAAATTCCCCAATTGAGATTATACTGGTAGAACTGCCTGTTTGCGGATCATTCCATCGAAAGTAAGTACCCCCTGAATTACAAGCATAGATAATATTAGCATTGTTGTCATAGTCCCATGGATTAATAAACCGCCCGGTTGAAGAATTAACAGGTGTACTCCAGTTGGCGCCACCATTAGTACTTCTTCTGTACACATTATTGACATAAGAACCGAACTGGAACTGAGGTTCATTTTGATCGATAGCCACGAAACCACCGTCACCGCCCGTTACTTCCACTGATGCTCCAAGTCCGGCGTTGGCCAACTGATGTACACCATTATCCTGTGTACCTCCGATAAAATAGTTGGTAGTGGTGGGGTGTATAGCCACTGAATAAAATTGTTTCAATCTCAAACCCACGTTCCTGTCACGTATTGTAATGCCCTTGTCAGCAGAAAAATGCATACCACCATCACTTGCAAACAACAACTTATTTCCTCCATCCCACCACTGAACATCATGCTGATCAGCATGTACATATTGACCGGAGGTACCCACCCAACCAGAAATTCTTGCCCAGGTATCACCACCATTAATAGTTTTAGCACAATCAATGCCGCCAATGATACATTCATCAGGATTTGCAGGATTTATGCGAACAGAAAGATCATACCAACCCTGGGTATTGGTAAATGCAGCCCCGGTAACCGTAGTTGGAGGTATCCCTGCTGTTGCAACCCAGTTTACACCCCCATCTGTTGATTTGTAGACATTGGTAACCTGCCCGGAATTATTACAGGGCAAGGAATAAAGTATATCACCGCTGACTGCAATTTCTGCCCTGTTATTAAATGAAGGAAAAGCTGTAGCCGGCGCATTCCAACCAGCACCAGTAGTTACTGTAGCCGGAACATCAGTATAGCGATAGAATTGTGCTGAATTAATTCCTGTAACCATATGAAGCCGTGCGGCAGTAGCCGTAGAACTTATTTCCAGGTCACAAATCCTGTTACCCACACCAGAAGGTGTAATATCTGTCCATGACGATCCGCCGTCAACAGATCTCAGCAATCCGTTACCACGGGTAGCCAAGTAAACATTTCCCTGGAAGTCACAAAGAATTCTGGTACAGGCGGTATAAGCACTGGTACTGGAAAGAAAATTCCAGGAAGCTCCACCATCTGTGCTTTTAAAAACACCTACACCTTGAACCGCGTCAAAATTAAAATATGACTCACCCGTACAGAAATACATTGTGTTTTGAAAACCGGGCCTTGGATCCTGGCAAATGGCTGCAATAGCGAGGTTACTTAAAAAATCTGTTACCGGAATCCAGTTAGCCGGGGATGTTGTTATATCAGTGGTTTTCCATAAACCTCCATCTACACCACCCACAAATACAGTTTTTTTTGTTGGATCTAATGAATCGATCATCACAGCTCTTATTCTTCCTGATGTCACTCCCCCGTTAGCCCTGGAATTTCCATTCGATGGGCCTACAACATCACTATCCGGACCTCTTTCCGTCCAGGCTAATGCCCCTATGGCATTATTTCTCGAAAACTCTTTGGCCTGTTTAGTTTGTTCAATGGCCAATAACAGTTTATTCCAGGGAACTTTTCCTGTAGCAGGATCCTTGGTACGTTCTATCTCCCAAGCAGCTCTTTGCTCCGGGCCACTATATTCACCACCCTCTTCCTGGTCGGATACTTTGTTTTTTGTACCACAGCCAACAGACAATAAAAGACTGCCTGTTGCCAGTAAAAGGCTCAGCAATGGTAAAGAATAAAATTTCTTCATAATGCGAGAATTGCTTTTTTGTTTTTTTGAAAATAAACGACACAAGGTAGGTAAACCTGCTAAATATTGCTGTAGAAGAAAATCGGATTACTGATGATCTCAGAAAGTTATTTACCTTAATCAACTATTTACGGCAATCATACTTATTTCTACGTTCACAAACTTAGGAAGGGCCGATACCTGAACCGTTTCCCTGGCCGGAAAATCGCCCTTGAAATACTTACCATAGGCTTCATTAATAACGCCAAATTGTTGCATATCGGTGATGAAAATGGTTGTCTTCACTACATGACCGAAATCCATACCCGCCTCCTGCAAAATGGCTTTCAGGTTATGCATCACCTGGTGAGTTTCTTCCTGTATATCTTTATTTTTCAAATCACCGGTGGTGGGGTCGATGCAAATCTGACCGGAAATAAAAAGCATATTGCCGGTTAATACCGCCTGGTTGTACGGACCGATTGGCGCTGGAGCACTGGTTGTTTTGATGATAGTTTTACCCATAAGTAATAATTATAAAATTCAATAGAACGAATTTAGCTTTATACGTTTTCTTTGCAAAAAATAGTATTATGACTATCGCAGTTGTGGCCAGCGAAGCTTTCAAGGAAGAATTGCTGGCGCAAGGCTTAAAAAGTGATATAAAGGCAGAATGGTTAAACAAACCTGCAAATGTTCCCGGAGCAGCATGTTATATTGACCTTTTGTTCAGTTCAGGCCATTCTGAGGAATTGCTGAAGCTTCAACCGGCATTGATCATTGTCAATTCCGTTCCTGATACAACAGCCAGCCTTCCCGAAAATTTTATCCGGATCAATGGATGGAACACTTTTTTAAAAAGACCTATCGTAGAAGCAGCTTGTTCTGATATTCCGGCCAGAATAAAAGCGGAAGAAATTTTTGCTGCGTTCAACAAAACAATAGAATGGGTACCAGATATACCAGGTTTTATTACACCCAGAGTAGTTGCCACTGTTATCAATGAAGCTTATTTTACACTGGAAGAAAAAGTAAGCAGTAAAGAAGAAATTGATATTGCGATGAAACTGGGCACCAACTATCCATACGGACCCTTCGAATGGAGTAAAAAAATAGGCCTAAAAAAAATATTTGATCTATTAACCTTATTGGCAAAAACAAATACCCGGTACGAACCTTCTCCCTTACTAAAAAAAGAAGCACTCTTATAAATGGCTCTTATTTTAAATATTGACACTTCGCTTGATACAGCATCGGTTTGCCTTGGAAACAATGATGGAGTTTTACAGGTGGCAACTAACGATAATCAAAAAGACCATGCTGCCTGGATTCATACTGCAATCAATAAATTGCTGAAAGAAACAGGCTTTCCGTTAAAAAGTCTTGAAGCCATTGCAGTTAGTATAGGACCCGGTTCTTATACCGGGCTCAGAATAGGTCTGTCTTCAGCCAAAGGCTTGTGCTATGCCCTTGATATCCCACTAATAACAATCAGTACATTAAAAATGATCGCAGCTGCCGTTAAACAAAAAGCAACCGATCTTATTTGCCCGATGGTAGATGCAAGAAGAATGGAAGTGTTTACTGGCTTGTACAATAAAGACCTGCTTGAAATTTCGGCAGCCCGGGCTTTAATTATTGATGAAACCAGTTTCGATACATTTCTTTCCAGCCATAAAATTCTTTTTTGCGGTAATGGCAGCAAAAAGCTGCAAAATATTCTTTCCTCTCCAAATGCCAGCTTCATTGAAACTATTCCAAATGCCTCAGAGCTTTCCGATTTGTCACAGAATTGTTATATAAACAAACAATTTGCAAATCTTGCCTATTCAGAGCCTTTATACATAAAAGAATTTTATACTCCCGGCCGAAAGGATTAACTGAAAAATTCGTCTTATTAACAATTATTTGGACAAACCCGGTTTGTACAAGGGTATTTTTGTTCCTTCTTTTTTCATTAACCTATACAGATTCTGAATTATGAGTAATTATTCAATGACACTTACTGACCCGAAAGAAAACGGGGTTCTGCTGAAAGTCGACTTACTGGAAGTAAAAAAAGCTGCATTGGTCCTAAGAGCCCTTAATCATAAGCTACGTCAGCAAATATTGAAGCTGATTGATGAAAGTGGCAAAATGACTGTGACTGAGCTATATGTGAAACTCAGGTTGGAACAATCAGTTGCATCCCAGCATTTGGCTATTTTACGCAAAGCCGGATTTGTAAAAACAGAAAGAGATGGCAAGTTCATTTATTATTCTGTGAATATCAACCGCATACATGAATTAAACCGATTCGTTGGTGAATTACTCAACTGATTTATAATTTATTTAGATAAGCAGCCCCGTTTACTTAACACTAAACGGGGCTTTTTTTAATAGGTAATAAATTATTTTTGCCCGGTTACTGAAAACAAACAAAAACCAGACATATGTTTATCAAACAATTATATACTGGCTGCCTGAGTGAGGCTGCCTATTATATTGAAAGTAATGGTGAAGCAGCTGTTATTGATCCCCTCCGTGATATAGATGCTTATCTTGAATTGGCTACTGAAAGAAAAGCCAGCATTAAATATATTTTTGAAACCCATTTTCATGCTGATTTTGTGAGTGGTCACCTGGACCTTGGAAAAGCAACCGGTGCACCAATTGTTTATGGACCCGGCACCCTCACAAAATTTCCTGTTCATGTTGCCAGGGATGGTGAAACCTTCACAATAGGAAAACTTGCCATAGAAGTACTGCATACTCCCGGACACACACTGGAATCAACTTGTTTTTTACTCAAAGATGAAAACGGGAAGGATCATTGCGTTTTTACCGGTGATACTTTGTTTGTTGGTGATGTGGGCCGACCTGATCTTGCACAAAAAGGTACTGAAATAACAATGACTGATCTCGCTGGTATGATGTATGATAGTATCCACAAAAAATTATTCCCGTTGGCAAATAATGTAATTGTTTATCCAGCCCACGGTCCGGGTAGTTCCTGCGGAAAAAATCTGGGCCCGAACACTCACAGCACTATTGGTGAAGAAAAACAATTTAACTATCCAATGAAAGCTGAAACAAAAGAAGACTTTATCAAACAGGTTACAGATGGAATAGCTCCCCCGCCATCCTATTTTCCGATTAATGCTAAAATAAATAAAGAAGGATATGATAGTCTCGGCGACATACTCTTAGCGGGAATGAAAACGTTGTCCATTGATGAATTCAAACAGCTTATCAGTAATGATGTGATTGTGCTGGACACCCGGCCTGCAGGTACGTTCACCCAAGGTTTTGTACCTGGCTCAATAAGCATTGGCCTGGAAGGACGATTTGCAGAATGGGCCGGTAGTCTTCTCCCTTTTAATGTGTCCATTGTTTTAGTTACAGAACCCGGAAAAGAAAAAGAAACGATCATCCGGTTAGCCAGGGTTGGTTTTGAAAAAATCAAAGGCTACCTGGATGGTGGATATGAGGCCTGGAAAAATGCCGGTGAACCCATAGACATGATCATTGATATAGAAGCTGATGAACTAATGATGGATATCCCTCATGATCAGAACCTGGTTGTAATTGATGTACGTCGTGAAACCGAATTTGCAGACGGGCATTTAAAAGATGCAGTAAATATCCCTTTAATTGAAATGACCGATCCCGGCAACCTTGCCAACCTGGAAGAAACCCAAAACCTGTATATACATTGCGCCGCAGGCTACCGCAGTGTGATTGCATCCTCCTTATTAAAAAGGCAGGGCATACACAATCTCAGAAACATAGCAGGCGGATGGGAGAAAATTAAAGAACAGGAAAAAGCTGAGATAATAAAGGAAACCAGTGTGCTGAACTAATGATTACTTCGATTAAAAAGCCCTGTTATCATAAAAAATAACAGGGCTTTACTATTTTAAAACTTACATTTTAGATTTAATCCAGTCATTCAAAGCCGGGGAACTCTCACAACTGATGATCACCGCATATCTTGGCTTATCTCCATTATGTACACCCACATGCCATAATCTTTGTGAATCCACTACAAAATGTGCTCCTTTAGGCATAGGCACCCTTGCTTCTGATTCTTTAATTGGCAGATTATTTTCATCGCTATCATACAAAAGCATGTAACTATCCGGGTTATCGGTCAGTTCAATCCACATTCTTACCACCCAGCCTTCATCTTCAGGATTAAGGCGATTGTTATCATCCCGATGAACGGAACGGAGAGCCTGGTCATGATTCTGTGGCTCCAGTTTAATGATACGAACCCTTCCGAAATTGGCAGGAATAGATTTAATATAAGCCATCAGATTAGGACATAACTCAGCGTTGGGAGTAAAAATGGCATCTTTATCTGTCTTCCCGTTTTCCCAAAATCCCTTACACTCATTGGTACCATCACAGGAAGCCAGTGGTGCAAAGTTGGTATCGCCGCCACTTTTCCAGTCCATATAAGCAAGGTTTTCCCACTCAGCGGTGGGGATATGACTGATGTCTAATGTTTTCATTATTACATACCCTTTTTCTTCCATAACAGGCATGCGGTAATGAGAAGTTTTTAATGGGATTTTTACAGACCAGTGTTCACTGTGTGGCCAGAAAATTACAGGAGCTGAAGCTGACATAGTAGGTTTTAATTAATAGTTGAAAAATGTAGTCCGCTAAAGTAGGAAATATCAGATTAATTAAAAATGATAACATGGAATCTCATCAGTATTTCAGCTCCGGCAAAATTTTCACAATGAAAAGTTAACACCCCGCTTTTTTAACCATTCGTCAGGAATTTGTCACCGGTCAGATAATTCAGGGTAAAAAAGGATTATCAGGCCATTACTTTTATCCTGCTATTGATTTAATAGTTTGTGCCGCACACCAAACTAAAATGTAACAAATCATACATTTTTTGCGTCATAACCACTGTTAAAGTATAGTCATGAAAATCAAAACCAATGTAACCCTCATAGGGGCAATGCTGCTTCTATGCATGTACAGTAATGCACAGTCCCAGACTCCACGGCAATTACCTGCCAAACGAACCACACAACCTGTAAAAATTGATGGCCTGCTGAATGATGCCGCCTGGAAAGACGCTGCTATGATGAACGACCTTGTAGAATTTCGTCCCAAAATGGGAGCCAAAGAAAATCATGAGAACCGTTCTGAAACCTTTTTAATGTATAGTAATGAAGGTATCTACTTTGGTGGTTTCCTGTATGAACGGACAAAAGATAGCATAGCTACTGAACTAGCCGGTCGTGACGGTTTTGGGACCAATGATTATATAGGTTTGATTTTCGATACTTACTATGATAAGATCAACGGCTTTGAATATTTTGTAACGCCGCTGAATGAGCAATGGGATGCTAAAATGGCACCCGCTTCCAATGGCAATAATGAAGATTTCTCCTGGAATGCAGTATGGCAGAGTGGTGCAGTGATTCATGATAATGGCTGGAGTTTTGAAATGTTTATCCCTTATTCCGCCATCCGATTTGGTCAAAAAGAAGTACAGGACTGGGGATTAAATATCACCCGCAGGAGAAGAAAAACAGAGCAGCAATATACCTGGAACCCAATAGATGTTAATGTAAATGGTTTCCTTACCCAGGAAGGTATCTGGACAGGGATAACCAATATCAAACCCCCGATGCGTCTGCAGTTCTCTCCTTATTTCTCTGTATATGCTAATCACTTCCCCGCCAATCAACCGGGACAGAAGAACTGGACGAGCCAGGTAAATGGCGGAATGGACGTGAAGTATGGCATTAACCAGGCCTTTACATTAGATGCGACATTGATTCCGGATTTTGGCCAGGTGCAAAGCGATAACCAGGTCCTGAACCTCAGCCCGTTTGAAGTAAAGTTTAATGAGAACAGAAGTTTCTTTACCGAAGGAACAGAGCTATTCAGTAAAGGCAACCTGTTTTATTCAAGAAGAATTGGCGGTACTCCTATTCACCTTTATGACGCCTACAATGTATCACCAGGTGAAGTGGTAGTAAAGAACCCATCTGAATCCAAACTGATTAATGCTTCAAAAATTTCCGGACGAACCCAAAAAGGACTAGGTATCGGTATTTTAAATGCAATTACAAAACCCCAATATGCTACCATTGAGAACACAACAACCAAGGAACAATACCAATTTGAAACAGACCCGCTTACTAACTATAACATTCTGGTGCTTGATCAGACAATGAAACACAATTCCAGTATCTCCTTTGTTAATACCAATGTTTGGCGTAGCGGATCTGATTACGATGCGAATGTCAGCGCTGCCCTTTTTGATCTCAATGACAAGAAAAACATGTGGAATGCAGGTGGGAAACTGGCAATGAGCAATTTAATTGGTTATAAAACCGGAGGAAAACCCGAAACAGGATTAAGCCATCAACTCTATTTCGGCAAGACCAGCGGCCGCTTCAATTTCAATATATACCAGGAAAGAACTGATACCAGGTTCAATAGTAACGATATGGGCTATTTCACTAACAATAACTTCCTTGATCATGGCACATGGGTTGGCTACAGATGGACAGAACCTAAGAAATGGTATAACCGCATTTTCCTGAATTTTAATGCCAATCTGAGTATGTTGCAAAAAGCCATTGACCCAATAACCCAGACTTACCAGTCAGCGAACTTTAATATCAACAGCAATATTCAGACAAAAAAACTATGGTGGTTTGGAGGATTTACAGGTTACAATTTCCGTCAGAATGATTTTTATGAGCCCCGCCGGGAAGGATGGTATTTCAAAAGAGGTTCCAGCCTGGAAATTGGCGGCTGGGTTAATTCCAATGAATCAAAAAAATATTCATTTTTCATCGAAATTTTCGGAAGCAAAAGATTTAATTTTTACAATAGCCATGGATACAATTTTAACCTGGGGCAAAATATAAGACTCAATAATAAATTATCGTTCTCACACCGGGTAAGCTTCAATCCGCAGTATAATAATATCGGTTTTGTACATATTCCGGGTAATGCAGCCATCAATTTTGCCAAAAGAAACAGAAATACCATTGAGCATATACTTAGTGCCAAATATAATTTCACGAATAAAATGGGGATTACGTACAGGGCAAGACATTACCTGAGTACAGTAGACAATAAGGAATTTTATATCCTGCAATCAAACGGTGAACTGGCTTCAAACCCCACGAACTATACCGCCAATCAAAATGTGAATTTCTTCAATATTGATATGGTATATACCTGGCAATTTGCCCCGGGAAGTTTTATAAATATTGTATGGAAGAATGCTGTCGTTGACTTTGACGGTCATGTCCAGAAAAATTATTTTAAGAACCTTGACAGAACCATGCAGGCAGATGAAAACAATAATATTTCATTAAAAGTGATCTATTTCCTGGATTACCTGCAACTGAAGAAAAAGAAAAGTTGATTATGCAATAATTAAAGTGCACCCTGGTTTTCAGGTGGCACTTTAATTTATTCAATACTATTACCATATTCAGGCTTCCACGTATATTTCCACCGGCGATGGCTCCACAGATAATTTGCAGGATCCTGGCGAATTATCCTTTCTACTTCATTTTTGTATATCACTGTAAGCTGCTGAGGTGTAAATTGTGATGCTGCTTCAGTCAGCAGTTTGCAGTCAAAATGATAATACCCTCTTTTAATTTTTCTAAACCCGATCATGACCACCGCTGTATTATTCTTTACAGCTCCTTTTGCCGGTCCGGTAACAAAGGGAGTAAGTCTGCCAAAGAAATTTACCCAATATGCATTAGTAGGATCTCCGGGATTTTGATCTGCAGCAAGGGCCAATACATAGCGGCCAGAAAAAACCTGGTGCATCTTACTTTTGAATTCAGTTGCTGATACCAGCACTGTTCCATGCCTCTTCCTGAAATTATAAAATATACGGTCCAGTATTTTGTTGGTAATGGGCATATACACACCTACAAACGGAGCAGTTAGCTTCAAGGGATACAATATGTTAGCATACTCCCAGTTAAACTGGTGACAGGCCATTGCATGTACATTATAGCCTTTCTCAATAAGCTGGTTGATCAATTCTACATCAGCAGAGCTTCTTTTAAAAGCAGCTTTCGGTGTTATAGAAATAAATTTAATTGTCTCTATAAATGAATCGATCAGGTTATGATAGAATTGTTTAGCGATTTTTAATCTTTCCTTTGCTGTCTTTTCCGGGAACGCAATTTCAAGATTTTTTATCACCACCTCTCTCCTGTATTTAAATACATAGAATACCAATGTATAAATAACATCAGCAAAAAAATGTAAGACCCGGAAAGGCAGTAAAGAAATCAGCCAGAGAAAACCATATACAACATAATACATAGCGGGTAAAGATAAAGACTATAAAACGATGTTCTGTACAAGATGACTCTTGCCCGGATAGTCTGTATTAAAATGCAGGCCGCGGCTTTCCTTCCGAAAACTGGCACCCTTAACGATCAGGTAGCCAACAGAGATCATATTACGAAGTTCCAGCAACTGCGGTGAGAGGGAGCTGCTTTGATACAATTGCTCTGTTTCCTCCCACAGCAAATCAAGCCGGCGTGAAGCCCTTTGTAAACGGATGTCATTACGCACAATGCCTACATAATCACTCATTATAAGCTGAAGCTCTTTCAGGCTTTGTGTAATCAGGATCATCTCTTTGGGATCTGTAGTACCTTCCGCATTCCAGTCAGGCAAAAACATATTAAATGAAATACTCTTTACTTTTTCAGCAACATCAATAAAACAACGATGAGCAAATACCATCGCTTCCAGCAATGAATTACTGGCTAAACGATTGGCCCCGTGCAAACCAGTACTGGCACATTCGCCGCAGGCATACAAATTCTTAATGGAACTCCTGCCCCATTCATCTGTTTTAATTCCACCGCAGCTGTAATGTGCAGCAGGCGCTACCGGTATCATGTGTTTGGTAATATCAATCCCTATGGAAATGCATTTTTCGTAAATATTAGGGAAATGCTCCACAAATTTTTCCTTGCTGAAATGCCGGCAATCAAGCCATACATGCTCTGTACCGGTGCGTTTCATTTCACTATCAATAGCCCTAGCCACAATATCACGGGGAGCAAGGTCTTTTCGGGGATCATATCGTTCCATAAAAGCGTCCCCGTTCTTATTTCGTAATATCCCCCCATCACCCCGTACAGCTTCAGTAATTAAAAATGCCTGTCCTCTTACTCCGGGTTCATACAAGGCAGTGGGATGAAACTGGATGAACTCCATATTCTCGATCCTTCCTTTAGCCCTGTACACCATTGCCACCCCATCACCAGTGGCAATATAGGGGTTGGTGGTAGTTCTGTACACTTGCCCATTCCCGCCGGTAGCTAATAATGTTATTTTTGATAATATTTTCTCGATCTTATTTGTCTCCAGATTCAATACATATACACCATAACATTCTATATCAGGAGTTGATTTGGTAATCAGGTAACCTAAATGGTGTTGTGTAATAATGTCAATGACAAAACAATGTTTTATAAACTCAATATTCGTCTGTTTAGCTACGGCATCAATCAAAGCCCTTTCCATCTCCTTACCGGTTACATCCTTATGATGGAGGATGCGAAACTCTGAATGGCCGCCTTCTTTTCCTCTTTTATAATCACCATCACCCTCTTTATCAAACCTGGCTCCCCAATCAATTATCTCCTGTACCCTTTCAGGACCTTCTTTCACCACTATCTCCACTACTTTTTCATTACAGATACCATCACCAGCTATCAATGTGTCTTCAATATGCTTTTCAAAACTGTCATTTTCCAGGTCATTCACCACGGCAATACCACCCTGCGCATATTTAGTATTGGTTTCATCTGCTGTTGCTTTTGTCATCACCACTACTTTCTTATCAGGAAACTGGTGGGCTACCTTTAATGCATAGGTCAATCCTGCAATACCGGAACCAATAACTAAAAAATCTGTTTGTCTCATAACTGCATCCCTGTGAGGGAATTAATATTTTAAAATTTATTTTCTTCGAATATACTTCATCGCACCTTCAGTGATGAACAGCTGTGCAAATCCATAAGTGAACATTATTACAAGTCCGCTCAATTCAAATGACTCATAAAATTTATTAACAGCAAGCACCGAATCAGAAATAACAAAAAATAAGGCACCGATTATCATCCACCTGCCCGCCGGTTTATCCTTAATAAATAACATATGCAACGCCAGCATCAACATGAAACTGATAACAACACCATAGATACGCACCGGCAGTGTCATATCGCCTAAATAAGGGGACAACCAGGCAATCAGCACTGCATAATAGATAACTACGAGTAATAACATCCATATATTGCTTTTTATACCCTCTGACAATCTTACATGGTGAAAGAATACTATGTAAAAAATATGAGCCAATAAAAAGGAAGATAAACCCAGCAAAAAGAAAATATCTTTTTGTTCCTGGAACATCAGCAACACATCCCCGCCCCAGGAAAAAATCAACGCTAATACAATCCATTTTTTGAGCTTACTTATGATGCTGCTGGTTGCAGTAATAAAATAACCAATTAATACCGGGACAATAAGTGGCTTAAAAATATATTGAAGAGCTTCATTGCCTGTTTGTATACCGATGATATCAGCAATCAGAACAATAATAAAAAGAATGATCCAGAAGTTTTTTTTCATGCTGTGCTTTTATGCATCTATCCAAACTTCACTTTCCTTCAGCAAATTAATCAATTCATCCACGGCCACTTCACTGTTCACATTCTTCTTCACTACTTCTTTGCCTTTATATAAGGTTATTTTACCGGGACCACTGCCTACATAACCAAAATCGGCATCGGCCATTTCACCGGGACCATTCACAATACACCCCATGATGGCAATCTTCACTCCTTTCAGATGATTGGTGACAGCCCGGATCTTTGCTGTGGTTTCCTGCAGGTCAAATAAAGTTCTGCCACAACTTGGACAACTGATATACTCTGTTTTTGAGATTCTTGTCCTGGTAGCCTGTAGAATACTGAAAGCTGTATTATTGGTAAATTGGTAAATATCCTTTACCTGCAAGTAAGTACGGCCGGTTACTTTTAAACTTTCCATCTGTGCCTTATTGCTGTAACCCAGACAAATACCATCACCCATTCCCTCCAAAAACAAAGCCCCGGTTTCAGTGGCAAAATGTATCAGGTGTTCATCGGGAGTTTGCCAATTACTATCCGTAATCAATACTACCGGGTTTCTGATACTGTTATTTTGCAGTTCTATAAACATCCTCCGAACGGACTGCATGGCGTTTGTATTGGTACTGCTCAGGCAAATAACCACTGTAGGGTCATTAGACATTTTATCCAGGAAAGTATAGTCATTCACCGGGGTATTATCGCTGTAACAATCCTGCATTACAAAATTCAGTTTATCACTTTTAAATTCTGCCTCTGCAAAGCCCCCGGCTTCAAAAATGGGAAAATACTTTGTTTTATCTGCTACCAGTGACCAGGCTCCGGGGTAAACAATCACTTTTAAAGTACCCGGCAATTCAAAATCCAATAATTGGTTACCAGTAAAAATATAATCTGCTGCTGCATCACTGATATTCCATTTGTCTGTGGTTTCATTATAAGTATAGCCAACACTTTGTAAATCTTTTGCTAGTATTTTTTCAATCTTACTCAGGTCCGCAATCACCACAGGAACATGTTTACCGCCAATATTATCAACTGCAAATGTTTCTCTTCTTTTGTACTCGAACGGAGAATAAGATATTTTATTTGTTTCAGGAATCAATTCCTGGCCATGGGCTCCCGACTCCCGGCTCGTATATCGCCTGACTAAATCTTTACATACGGGGATTTCAAGTTCAGGATCTTCTGTCAATGAAACACGGATCGTATCGCCCAACCCATCTTCGAGCAAAGTGCCAATACCAATTGCGCTTTTTATTCTGCCATCTTCCCCATCCCCTGCTTCCGTTACTCCTAAATGCAAAGGATAACATTCGCCAAATTCATCAACCATTGTTTTTACCAGCAAGCGGTAAGCCTGCACCATTACCTGCGGGTTACTGCTTTTCATGCTCAGTACAATATTATGATATGCTTCCGCTCTTGCAATACGAAGGAACTCCATGGCACTTTCCACCATTCCATTTGCCGTATCTCCATAACGACTCATAATGCGGTCACTCAGCGATCCATGATTGGTGCCGATCCGCATAGCTGTTCCATACTCTTTACAAATCTTCACCAGCGGAGTAAACCTTTCCCGTATCCGATCAATCTCTTCTGCATACTCAGCGTTAGTATACTCTATCTGTTCAAATTTTTTCTTATCAACATAGTTACCCGGATTCACCCTAACCTTCTCTATAATCCTGGCAGCAATTTCAGCAGCATTGGGAGTAAAATGTATATCAGCTACCAGCGGTGTACTGTAGCCCCTTTTCTTCAATTCGTTCTTGATATTCAGTAAATTCTCTGCTTCTTTTTTTGACGGGGCTGTGATACGGACCAGTTCTGCGCCGGCTTCGATACAACGGATACTCTGCTCCACCGTGGCAATAGTATCCATGGTGTCCGTAGTGGTCATTGTTTGTACCCGGATGGGATTCAAATTACCCAACAAAAGGTCACCTATTTTAACTTCTCTTGTTTTTAGACGCCTGTATTCAGTAAGCGATTCACAGTACAATTGCATAGATGCAAAACTAACAAAGAACCTGCAGCTTGGTTTACCAATCTTTGACCTGGCCACCCCCGGTTTTAGATTTTTCCTTTTGTAGCCGCTGGTTTACCTCTTTTTCTTTTTGCTCCAGCAGCTTAAGGCGTTGTTCCGCTTCCTTGGGACTCATTTTGGGCTGCTGCTGTTTTTTTTGCTGCTCTTGCTGTTTCTTTTTCTGATTCTCTTTTTCTTCTTTTTTTTTAGGAGGATTTTTCTTTTTCAATTCCAGAAGGGCCTTCTGCAGGTTTTCCCGGGCTTCTTTGTCATCTGGATTTTGCCGGAGAGAATTTTTATATGCTTCGATGCTTTCTTCCAGTTTCTTCTGTTGGGTCAGCACCACTCCCTTATTGTAATATGACTTTGACTTCAGTTCCTTTTCCTTGGCTTTCTCTGATAATTCCGAGAAAGACTTTAGTGCCTCATCCTCCTTACCCTGTTTTTGCAGACTGTTGGCAAGATTGAATTTTGTTGTAGTATTTTCCGGGTCTGCCAAAAGTGCCTTGTTATATTCTTCGGTTGCTTTTTCAAATTGCCGCTGCTTGTAATATTCATTCCCTTTTTGAGTTGCCTTTTCAACCACCTGTGACTGTGCAAAAAAACTGGCTGAAACCAATATTACTATGGCAATGAATTTTCTCATACAGTCAACCTTTTTTTTCTCTCCGGAATAAAATTCTCTATCAATAACAAAAAAAACATAGCCGCTGCAAACCACAGGTAATATGTTTTAAAATTCATCTGCGATACATCGCCAAAAGCTTTGCGCTCTATCTGGGAGAGCTGGCTTTTTAATACTGCTATAGCTTCATCACTGCTTTTCAGTTGTATATACACACCATTTGTTTCTGTCGCTATTTTTTTCAACTCCTCCTCATTCAATTTTGAGATCACTGTATTACCAGCTTCGTCTCTTTTGTTCAGACCAGTGGCTGGATCAATAATTGGTGAACCTTCCACCGAACCAATACCAATTGTATTGACCATAACACCCTGCTCAGCTAACGCTTTGGCTGTAGTAATTGCAGTTTCGTCATGATCTTCACCATCAGAAATCAATACAACTGCTTTAAATCTTTTTTCGTTACTGTTAAAAACACCAGCACTCATCTTCAACGCATCACTGATAACGGTTCCCTGCTGTGGCACTGCATCCGGAGTGGCGGAAGAAACAAAGAGATTGGCTGCTCCATGGTCAATTGTTAAGGGCATTTGCAGATAAGCCTTCCCGGCAAACAATACAAGGGCTACCCGGTCATCAGGCATTGCTCCGATCAGTTTATTGATCAGTTGTTTAGCCCTTTCTAACCTGTTGGGGGCAAGATCGGTAGCCAGCATACTTTTACTTACATCCAGTGCGATGGCTATATCGATACCTTTTCTGCTAATATTATCAGCATCGCCCGGTTTACGGGGATTCATTACTGCCAAAATACCCAATGTAAAAGCAGCAACCTGCAAAATGAATTTTACAGTGAAACGTTCCGAAGAAAAATTATTTATTAAAAGCCTTACCAGTTTCTCATCACCGATCCTTTTCAGGGTATTTCTTTTCCACCGCAACAGGCTAAGAAATAACAGGACAAGAACAGCTATAGCAACGAAAAGCCATACAAACTCTTTATATTGAAACTGCCAGCTCAAAATGTATTTTATGTACCCTGAAAGGCAAATATTGTGCTAACTACATCCTGCCTTCAAAAAAACCGAGTTGCTTAAGGATATCTTTGAGCATTTTCATCCTTATCGTCGACATATCAAAGTCTTTATCAGGAGATTCGATATTCAGCACAAAAAAGTAGGGGTGGTTGTTTTCTTCCACCCAGCCTACCACCCAACCAATGGCATTACCGTTTTCTTTAAATCCCCAACCGGTTTTATAACCCAACCTGTAGTTGGAATTATTTTCAAATAACATAGCCCTCTTTACCATCTCCTGGTAACTCTTAAAAAATGGCAATTGATCAAAATATAGTCTTTTTACCAGGCCCAGCTGCTGGTCAGGTGTGATCTTTAAAGAATTATCAAGCCAGAAACTATCAATGGCAGAGGTTATCACCACTTTTCCTGTATCAGTTTTGGCACCATATTTTAAGCTATCCAACCAAATTTGCATGGTGTCTTTACCAATCCGGCGGGCAACTTCCTGGTAATAATAAACAGAAGAAACCCGGAACGCCTCATACATATTCAGGTCTTTGTTCCAATCAGCTACTCTTCTTTCAACTCCATCCCATTTTATCACCATACTATCGCTGCTGATCTTCCCGGTTTGCAAACCGATGAGTGAATTCAAAATTTTAAATGTACTCGCCGGCAAATAACTGCTGTCACGATAACGGCCCAGGTTATGCACCGTAAATTTACCGGAAGCATTATCCATCAGAGCAAAGCATCCCTCCACTTTATTGTCATCAAAATATTTCTTCAGGCTTTTATCCTGTTTAACATTATTGGGAGAGCAGGATTGCAAAAAAACTATCAGCAAAAGGAAATTAGAGAATTGTTTCATCTGGGAATTAAAATTTCGGCAAAGGTAGCCATCATTCGGTTCGCTTTAAAATAGCTTTCTGATAACTACCAACTTTATAACTGTCAACAGACGGACTGTTCTCTGTTCCATTCCCGCTTGTCATAATAGGTTTTGCAGAAATGCTGAAAAATTCTATCATCAGCTGATCATTCTCTATCCAGTAATTGTTGATGATTGTAGCGTTCATTACCGTAAACGCTCCACAAAATTTATCAGCAACCCAGAACTGGTCAAGCACAATACCATTATTCTCATCAATTACCCAATGCCCTTTGTACGTATCTTTTGCGATCAATGTGTAGGGCCGGTTATCTTCCTTTGATGAACCATAAATTATTTGCCAGGTAAATTTATGGGCACTGTCTGACGGATGAATGCGCAATTCCATATTCACTTTTTGAGGTTCTTTACTACCGGTTTTAAACCATAGCAATTCTCCTTTCCAGTTACCGATCCAGTTTTGAGGAAACGGATTTTCCTGACCAGAAATAATATGAGAAAAAAAGCTGCATAGTACAGTAATGAGAAGCTTCATGTGACTTGTTTTGCTAAAAATAAAAAAGTCCCGGCTTATAACCGGGACCCGAATGTTTTGATTATCCTTAACTCTCTACAGGTATATACCATTTTTAAGGCGATAATGTTTATTACCCTGGCAATCCCTTTTTGTAGCAGCGCAAGAGCTGAATACAAACATGACGAAGGCCGCTGTGGCCAGGCAAACCAATAATTTCTTCATACTTTTTTTTAAAAGTTGGGTCAACAAATTAATTAAGGAAATTCAAGGGAATTGGGCGGGTAGAGTTTACTTCATCGTTAGTAGGAAACGAAAGTAATACCCAAAAATTGTATTTCATAACTTATGCTGCTCTTTTTCCTGTTTTTTATGAAAACTCACGAAGTAGGTTATCCTATTAGTAGAACTCCGATACATAGTAATTTTACTCGTATAAAGATCAATCAATTGCAACTCATTGCATTTCACGCTGAATATAAATCATTTCAATACCCCTAGCTCTTTTCCAATCTTTGTAAACGCTGCTATAGCTTTATCCAGATGCTGCTGCTCATGAGCCGCACTCAGTTGTACACGAATGCGGGCCTGCCCTTTTGCAACCACCGGGAAGAAGAACCCAATTACATAAATACCTTCTTCCAGCAATCGAGTTGCCATCGTTTGTGCAAGCACTGCATCATACAACATGATGGGAACGATTGGATGGTCGCCGGGTTTTATGTCGAAACCGGCATCGGTCATTTTAGTGCGAAAGTATTTGGTATTGTATTCCAACTTATCTCTTAATTCAGTGGTTTCGGTCAGCATGTCCAGCACGGCAATAGAAGCGCCAACAATAGAGGGAGCCAGTGTATTACTGAAAAGATAAGGTCTTGATTTCTGGCGCAGCATATCAATGATCTCTTTACGGCCGGAAGTAAAACCACCGGATGCTCCACCTAAAGCTTTACCAAGTGTTCCTGTAATAATATCAATTTTACCCATCACACCACGGTATTCATGGGTACCTCTTCCTGTCTTTCCGAGAAACCCGGATGAATGACATTCATCAATCATAATACAGGCATCATATTTTTCGGCCAGTTTCACTATTTCATCAAGGCGGGCAATGGTACCATCCATACTGAAAGAACCATCTGTTACAATTATACGGCTGCGGAGAGTGGCAGACTCTTTCAGTTTAGACTCCAGGTCATTCATATCATTATGTTCATACCGGAAACGCTGCGCCTTACACAAACGGACACCATCAATAATGGAAGCATGGTTCAATGCATCTGAGATGATGGCATCCTGCTCATTGAAGAGAGGCTCAAACACTCCGCCGTTGGCATCAAAAGCAGCGGCATATAATATGGTATCCTCCGTACCCAGGAATGTAGAGATCTTTTCTTCCAGTTCTTTATGAATATCCTGCGTACCGCAAATAAAACGGACACTGCTCATGCCATAACCCCGCAGGTCAATAGCTTTATGAGCCGCTTCAATAACTTTAGGGTGGCTGGACAAGCCAAGGTAGTTGTTAGCACAAAAATTCAAAACAGTTTTTCCGTTTACGATAATCTCAGCACCTTGCGGGCTTTCAATGATCCTTTCTGTTTTATACAACCCGGAAGATTTAATCTCTTCCACTTCTTTAGCAATACGTTGCACCAGTTTCTCATTCATAAAGCATGGTTTATAAGCAAATATAAGAATTGAAGCCTCTTTACAGCTACCGGAAAAACTTCACATGAATATGCGATTGCAACCAGGAAAAAGAAATTTTACGTTTGCGGTAACATTTTGAAAACAACTTTCGTCACATCCCTAAACCAACACCATGAAGCGGAATAACCAGATTTTTTTCCTTTTTCTGACCATTTTACTGGCAGTATCCCTTGTTATTCTGCGTTCTTCCTCATCTGCAAATTCACCGAAAGAAAGTAATAAGCAGGCATTACCTACCTGCTGTAAAAAGGTAAAGGAAAAATGCCCGGAGCCAAAAAAAGCAGTTCCTGCAGACCTGATGCTGGAAAGCTTATCCCGTCAGCTTATCACTATTTCTGCTTTTTAGCATTGATTATCAGCCCATAAGATGGTATTGGTTCAGGATTTTGCCGAAAGTTTTCCGTTCCTGTAAC
This sequence comes from Chitinophagaceae bacterium, assembly GCA_016719165.1. Classification (GTDB taxonomy): domain Bacteria; phylum Bacteroidota; class Bacteroidia; order Chitinophagales; family Chitinophagaceae; genus JJ008. The sequence goes on from JADKAJ010000007.1 coordinate 65,210, forward strand.
ATTATTGTTCCCTAAACCGTATTACTTAACATGCAGGTATCAATGATTATTTTTGCCTGCGCTATCGGCTGTTTATGACTGAAAGAGAATACAATGAATGTGTGAATACGTACGCAGATAATGTGTACCGCTTCATTCTGAAAAATCTTCGCCACGAAGAAGATGCCCGGGATGTGGTGCAGACCGCTTTTGAAAAAATGTGGCGTAACCGGGATGATGTAGATGCACAAAAAAGCAAATCCTACTTGTTTACGGTGGCGTATCACCAGATGATCGACCATATCCGTAAAGTGAAAAGGATACAACTAAGGGAGGAATTCAGTGCCGAAGCAAGAGTGGAGAACCGTCCGGCCAATAATCTGAAGAAGATACTGGACGAGGCATTGAGCCGGCTGGGTGAAACACAACGTTCACTGGTTTTGCTGAAGGACTATGAAGGATACAGTTATGAAGAGATAGGACAGATCATGAACCTGAACCCGAGCCAGGTGAAAGTTTACCTGCACCGGGCAAGGGTACAATTGAAAGAGTACCTGGTGAAAATGGAAAACGTAATATAGAAGTACGAGGTATGAAGTCAGAAGTACGAAATACAGGACTCCTACTGACAGCTGACCTCCAACATCATAAAATATGAATATTAACCGCCATAATTACGAAGAGTGTTTTATCCTGTACATGGATAATGAGCTTAGCAGCGATGAACGCCGTATGGTGGAAGAATTTATTCAACACCACCCCGACCTGAAAGAAGAACTGGAAATTTTACAGCAATTTAAATTGTCCCCTGATACTGATATCATTTTTGAAGGCAAGGAAGAATTATTGAAAGGACAAGAAAACCCCTCTCTAAATCTTTCTAATTATGAAGAATCGCTGTTGCTTTATACCGACAATGAACTGAATGCAGCTCAAAAAACAATGGTAGAGCAATTTGTTAAAGAAAACCCGTCCATTAAAAAAGAAATGGAATTATTACAACGGACTAAATTCCAACCTGAACATATTGTATTTGCCCACAAAGAATCATTATATAGAAGAGAAGAAAAAGTAAAGGCCTTACCGGTTCGCTGGTGGAGAGCTGCAGCTGCTATCCTGATTCTGGGATTGAGCCTTACTACTGCTCTATTATTTAATAATAAGAAAGCACCCGAACCCGCTGAAATGGCAAAGACAACAGGTAATGAAGAAAAAAATGTACCTGCCGGTCATCAAAACAAAGAGAATGCTATAGCAGTTGTTGAAGAGGTAAAAGCTCCCGGTAATAATCCTGAAGAAAAAAATAACACAACCGTATATGCACCGGATAACAAGCAGTCAACTAATCAAGTAGCTGTAAAGAATAACAGGGCTGAAAACCCAATACCCCGTAACAGTATAGTACCTGTGAAAAATAATGAACCATTGCTAGCAGATAATTTAACTGGAACAAATAATCTTCCGAAGCCGGAAAGCAATCCTTACGTCAACAGTGATTTACCAAGAACTGAAATCGCCGGCAATATCCCGAAAGAAAAAAATACTTTACACCCCTCATTAACAAATCCTGTTGTAACAAACAGAACTACTTCTCCGTCAGACTTTGTACAAGCATCCAACACAATCAGTGATGAAGATGTAAACGATGCAGGTGGCAAGAAAAACAAACTCCGTGGGCTTTTCCGGAAAGTAACACGGACATTTGAAAAAAGAACTAATATTGACCCGACCGACGATGATAACAGATTATTGGTGGGCGGGCTGGCCATCAGACTGAAATAACCTTATTACAAATTTTAAAAACAGAAAGTATGAAAAGGATTTTTACCCTATGCGTAGCGCTGTGTACTATCGCCAGCAGTTTTGCCCAAACAGACACGACCGCTACCCCCCAACCTGCACCACAGGATGACACTATCCGTATAGGTGGCATGGTCATTATACGTAAAGCCGGCAGCAAAGACAAAGAGATCATCCGCGACAAGGAATATAAAATGCGGAACCGCAGAACAGACAAACCATCGAACCTCAGTACCAACTGGTGGATATTTGACCTTGGTTTTTCTAATTATAATGACCAATCAAATTATACAGCTGCTGCAGTAAGCGGATTTGTTGCCCCGGGTATTGGTGAAGATCAGTTGAAACTAAGAGCCGGAAAATCCAGGAACGTAAACGTATGGTTCTTTATGCAAAAGCTGAATATTGCCAAACATGTACTGAACCTGAAATATGGAATGGGAATCGAGCTGAACAACTATCATTTCGAAAATGATAAAATAGTATTCGCTAAAAACCCAACTTATATTTCTCAGGGCACAACAGAATTTAAAAAGGTAAAACTGGCAGCAGATTACCTGACAGTGCCTATGATGCTCAATATCAATTTCACCCCTAAAAGAAAGAATGGATTTGGCCTCAGCGGTGGTATCAGTGCCGGTTACTTATATTCTGCCCGCTATAAAACAAAAGACGGCAAAGATGTGGAAAAAGTGAAAAGTGATTTTGACCTGGAACGTTTCAAATTATCTTATATAGGTGAATTGTCGCTTGGCCCAGTAAGATTATATGGCAGCTATGCCATGAAGAATATGTGGGAGAAGGGATTGGACATGACTCCTTATACACTGGGTTTCCGGTTTAGCAACTGGTAATACAACAGTTTCTCATATTCATACATGAAGCCGGTCCTGTTTCCAGGACCGCTTTTTTGTTGGTAAAAAGAAAAGATGCTGGGAAAACCTCCCCGTATCTTTTCTAAAGAGTCCGTTAAAACATATCCACAGCCCAAAATAAAAAAACATGGCATTGCGTTTGAGTAATTGGACGGACACTTTTACTGAAAAAGCCATGAATAAACGCAGCACCCACCTTAGCCTGCAATATAAACCTGGCCTTCTTGAAAACATTACATGGACATGAAAAACTTATTTATTCTCACATCTGTTTTCCTGGGAAGCAGCCTGCTGGCTACTGATGTACATACAGGTAAAAGAACCGCAATCAATAAAAGGTTCAGTGGAACGCTTTACAAAGGCCCGGTAGGAACCATTTCAATCATTATTGATAAATCAGATTATGAATTGAATGTATATGACGATAAAGGCTGGTATGCCACTTATCCCGTAGTTTTTGGAAACAGCAGCCTTGCTGATAAAAAGATGGAAGGAGATAAAAATACTCCGGAAGGCACTTACCGCATCACGGCCAAAAGGGTGCATGAAAAATGGTGCCGCTTTCTTTCTATTGACTACCCCACCGCTGCAGACCGTGCAAAATTTAATCAGCGTAAGCAACGGGGCGAAATTCCGGCCAATGCCCGTATTGGTGGCGGTATAGGTATTCATGGCACCTGGCCGCATGAAGGTTTTGTGATAGACCGCTATAAAAACTGGACCCTTGGTTGTATTTCCATGAAAAATGAGGACGTAACAGAAATATACCAATTTGCCGGCGCCGGTACCACAGTAACAATTAAAAAATAATTGCTATTGGCTATTTTTTCCGAGAAAATTTCCTACCTCCATCCGCCATTTTACAGGATCATTCTGCAATAACGATTCATGATCTGCATTCTCGTAACCAACTAATTTCTTATCAGATGAAAAAATAGCCGTAAAGACTTTATCAATTTCGCTTTTCAATACATAACTGTCTTTTGCCCCGTACTGAACCAGGACCGGACAGGAAATTTTTTTTGCATACCGGTCTGTTGTATACCTGTACCCATTGAATCCTCTTTCAATACCCATCCAGCCGGTAACTAAAAAGGCAAATGGCTGTTGTGGAAAACCTAATACTCTTGCCCTTGCTTTCAGGAGTGATTGTAAAGAGGAAAATGGCAATTCCAGGATCACAGCAGCCGGATATATTGAATACTCGGACAATGCTTTGGCAATAACAACTGCACCCATAGAGATTCCCCATAAAAAAATCTTCTTTTCCCCTTTTCCCTTTACAAAATCATAGGCCAGTTTCACTTCTTCGGTTTCTCGTATCCCAATAGTTGTCGTGGAGCCATCGCTATTCCCATGTGCTCTGAAATCAACCAGCATCACATTATAACCCAGGTATCGGAATTCATTAGCCTCTGTAAGCAGCTGTCCCTTATTGGAAGTAATACCATGAAATAGTAATATTGTTCCTTTTGCTACAGAATCAGTTTTAGAATACCATGCATCAATGGTTAGTCCATTTTCGGTTTGAAGGCTAACCGTATCATAAATAAAAACAGGTACATCATTTATTTGCGACTTTGGAAATTTTGGGCCGGTAAAAAGTTTCCATGTTTTTGTAAAAATATTCCCGGAAGGCTGGCTGGTTCGGAGTGAAGGATCATTATAAAAATGGGTGAGCCTGTATGCATAAAAAGCTGCGCTGATATTGATCAGTACAATCTGAACCAATATTACCCAAAGTGTCCAACGAAGTATGGATGGCCACTTTTGTCTGGTTTTTTTTTCTTCCATAAGATATTATTCATCCGGCAGTCCGGCTTTCGGTCAAAAGTAATTTTTAGAATGCAGACCTTCTACTGTCATGTCTCTTTTTTTGAGATGATTGTGCAAAACATTCTAATAAAAAATTCAGAATGGAATATTTATTGTTATTTACTTTGTGTCACACTTGCCAAAAATAATTATCGGGAAAACCTTTTAAAGCAGCTCATCCGTGCTGCTTTAACTTTTTTTACAACTTCCCTTTCTTTATTTCCTCTACCACACCCGGGTCAAGCAGCGTAGTTATGTCACCCAGATTTTCTGTTTCTCCTTCCGCAATTTTCCGGAGAATACGTCGCATGATCTTTCCGCTTCTGGTTTTCGGGAGACCTGTTACAAACTGAATTTTATCAGGCTTGGCAATCGGCCCGATGACACGGGTAACTGTTTGCAGAATATCCTGCCGGGTCAGGTTTTCATCTACATGCATATGTTCGTAGATGACAAATGCATATACGCCCTGCCCCTTTATATCATGCGGATAGCCTACTACTGCACTTTCCACCACACCGGCATGCATATTAATGGCATTCTCCACTTCAGCAGTGCCGAGTCTGTGTCCACTAACATTTAATACATCATCTACCCGTCCGGTGATTCTGTAATTGCCTTTTTCATCCTTCAGGGCACCATCACCGGTAAAGTACAGGTTTTCATAAGCGGCAAAATAGTTGGTCCTGCAACGTTCATGATCACCATACGTTGTTCTTATTATTCCCGGCCATGGTGCTTTAATACAAAGGTTTCCTTTCAGCAATCCCTGTCCGTCCTTTTCAGTCACTTCTTTTCCGTTTTCGTCAACCAACACTGGTTGCACACCCGGCATGGGTAAAGTAGCCCAACTTGGTTTCGAAGGGGTCACATTCGCCAGGTTGGAAATTAAACAACCACTGGTTTCTGTTTGCCACCAGGTATCAACAATAGGACATTTCCTTTTACCGATATTATCATCATACCAATGCCATGCTTCTTCATTGATAGGTTCGCCAACGGTACCAAGTATTTTCAGAGAAGTTAAATCTTTTCCCTTCAGAGGTTCAAGGCCAAATCCCATCAGGCTTCTGATAGCTGTCGGTGCTGTATAAAGAATATTCACTTTATGCCTGTCAACAATATCCCAGAATCTTCCGGCATCTGGCCAGGTAGGGATTCCTTCAAACATTACTGAAGTGGCTCCTGCACTTAGCGGACCATACAAGATATAACTATGACCGGTGATCCAGCCAATATCTGCTGTACAGAAATGAATATCGCCGGGGTTATATTGAAACACATTGACAAAAGTATAAGTGGTCCATACCATATAACCAGCCGTACTATGCACCACTCCTTTTGGTTTACCGGTGCTGCCGGATGTATGTAAAATAAATAAAGGATCTTCTGCATCCATCTCTTCCGCCGGAAATGACACCTTACCGTTTTTCTCCACTTGTGCTTCTGCATGCTCCATTTCATCTTCCCACCACACATCTCTTCCCTTCAGCATGGAGACAGGAGTTCTTGTTCTTGTATAAACAATTACTTTTTTTACTGTTCGGTTTCCAATCAAGGCATCATCTATCACACTTTTCAACGGAATATCTTTACCACCCCGGTATGCACCGTCACAAGTCACTATAAATTCTGCCTGGGCATCATACAACCTGTCCGCTATACTTTGGGCAGAAAATCCTCCGAATATTACACTATGAATTGCCCCTACTCTTGCACAGCCCAATACAGCATAAGCCAGTTCGGGTACCATGCCCATATAGATACAAACCCTGTCCCCTTTCTTAACGCCATTATTGATCAACACCTGTGCAAACTGGCAAACCCGTTTGTGCAAACGGTTATAGGTAACGATTCTCACCCTTTCTTCAGGATTATTAGGTTCCCAGATAATAGCAGGTTTATCACCCATCGTTTCCAGGTGTCGGTCAATACAATTCTCCGTGATGTTCAGTTTTGCCCCTTTGAACCACTCCACTTTGGGCTCTTTAAAATTCCACTCCAGCACTTTATCCCACTTTTTCCTCCACTGAAAATTTTCAGCAACCGTAGCCCAGAAACCCTCCGGGTCTTCTACGCTTTTTTTATATGTTTCATGATACTGTTCTAATGATTTTATCTGGTAGGGATATGACATGATTGGCAAAAATTTTAGTGTTTTTTCTAATGAGTGATAAATTTACATAATGACAGGCAAAACAGCCATTATTCATCGGGAACGTTTCCGGTGAAATTGTTTTTTACATTTTTCATTAATACTTATCTTACCCGGATGAAACCAACTACGATCCGGAGTGTAATTGCAGCTTCTTCTGTAGGAACGATGATTGAATGGTATGATTTCTACATCTTCGGCATGCTTGCCAAAACAATTTCTACCCAGTTTTTCCCGGAGGGAAATGCGACAGCTGCCTTATTAAGTACCCTGGCAATTTTTGCTGCCGGCTTTATTGTTCGTCCCTTCGGAGCACTGGTTTTTGGCCGCTTAGGCGACCTGATAGGCAGAAAATATACATTCCTGCTTACCCTGGTATTAATGGGTGGTTCTACTTTTTTGATCGGGCTTGTTCCCGGTTATAAATCCATTGGTATTGCTGCGCCTTTACTGGTTTTATTATTACGATTGATACAAGGTCTTGCACTGGGTGGCGAATATGGCGGAGCAGCTACCTATGTAGCAGAACATGCACCGGCAAACAAAAGAGGTTTTTATACCAGTTGGATACAAACCACTGCGACATTAGGATTATTTGTAGCACTGGGAATGATCATGCTGGTCAAGCTGAATATGTCGGAATCTTCATTCAATGCCGAATGGGGTGGCTGGCGTTATCCTTTCTGGATTTCAATATTGCTTGTGGCTGTTTCCGTTTATATCCGGTTAAAAATGTCTGAATCCCCATTGTTCTCCAAACTGAAAGAGGAAGGAAAAACATCAGTCAACCCTCTAAAGGAAAGCTTTAGTCATAAGGCCAATTTCAAAATGGTACTCATGGCTTTGTTTGGAGCCGTAATGGGACAAGGCGTGGTTTGGTATACCGGCCAGTTTTATGCACAGAATTTTTTAGAAACTAAGGCTATGCTTGATTTTGAGCAAAGCAGAACTATCCTGCTTTGGGCAATCGCTTTTGCAACACCCTTCTTTGTTTTCTGGGGATGGCTGAGTGATAAAATCGGAAGGAAATGGATCATGATGGCGGGGATGGCATTGGCAATATTTACTTACAGACCGATATTTAATACGTTCCTGGCTGATGCAGATCTTCCAGCGGCAATAATAAAAAAACAGTTGCCCCCGGAAACTGTAAAAATAGAACCTGTAATAATTAAAGCAGATACAGTAAAAAGAGAAGCTGGAGTTATCATTATCAATCATATCCATTCAAAGCATACATTACCGGATGGAAGTAGATTCTCCGCTTCGTATACAGATTCAATTTTTAATAATTCCAATGGAGTTAAAAATGAAGTGAAAACAAGTCCTATTACCTATGTCAACAAACATTTACCCTCGTCCTTGTACTGGAAATTCATTGGACTGGTTTTTCTTTTGATCTTATATGTTACAATGGTCTATGGACCTATAGCAGCTTTCCTGGTGGAAATGTTCCCCACTAAGATCCGTTATACCTCCATGAGCCTTCCCTATCATATCGGCAATGGTGTTTTTGGTGGCCTGGTTCCGTTTATTGGTTTGTTGTTGACCACCTCGTTTCCTTCGGATCCGTTGGTGGGATTGTGGTACCCAATTGGTGTGGCAGCACTTTGCCTGCTAATTGGTATAGTATACCTTAGAAATAAAATTGACGAAAACGTAGAAGATTAAACTCATTCATATGAACAACATAAAAAGAGCATTGGGCATTATTTGGCTATTATTGGCTCCGGCGGTTATTTATTTCCTGGTGGACAGGGCTATTGTCCATATTGATCCGGCCGGCACAAAAGATATCAACAACCCGGTGATATGGATCATTATCATCGGTATTTTCACACCTATCGCAATAGGTCTTATGATTTTCGGCTGGTATGCCTTTAAAGGAGAATACGATCACCTACCGGAATCTTCGGAAGAGCTTTCCTGATTACCTTTTTTCCTGTTGATGCTTTTAAGCATTAATAATCCCGCAATAGCGGCTACCAGGGAAGCACTAAGAATAGCAATCTTTGAATTCACTACTGTTTCATTATCTGCAAAAGCAAGTAATGTAATAAAAATGGACATCGTGAACCCGATACCGGCAAGCAGCCCTGCTGCCGCAATATGCTTCCAGGTAACCGAAGATGGCAAACTACTGAATTTTGTTTTTACGGCCAACCAGGCAAATGTTAGAATTCCCAATGGCTTACCAATTACAAGACCGGACATAATACCAAGACTATTGACAGAGACCAGGGTATTGTAAAAACCGGGTTGAAGTTTTATACCCGTATTGGCTAATGCAAAAAGCGGGACAATAAAAAAAGCTACCGGGTAATGCAAAATATGCTGCAGTCTAAACGACGGTGAATGATCATCTCCTTTTCCAAAAGGAATAGCAAATGCCAATAATACACCGCTGATCGTTGCATGTACGCCAGACTGATACATAAAATACCACATTGCGATACCGGGTATTATATAAAACAGCAGATTCTTTACGCCTGTTTTACCCATCATAAATAAAACAACAAATATTCCCAATGAAATAAATAAATTAAGGACAGACAAATCTTCCGTATAGAAAATAGCAATAACCATTATTGCACCGAGGTCATCAATAATAGCCAGTGCTGTAAGAAAGATCTTCAGGGCAGCGGGAACTGATTTCCCGGCCAGTGAAAGAATACCTAATGCAAAGGCAATATCGGTAGCCATTGGTATACCAAATCCTGTTGCAGTGGCAGTTCCAAAATTAAAAATAGCATGGATAGCTGCAGGGACCAACATACCTCCGGCAGCGGCCACGATAGGAAAAATGGCGTTCCTGAGCTGTGACAGTTCACCGACATAAATTTCACGTTCAATTTCCAATCCCACCAGCAGGAAAAAGACAGCCATTAGGGCATCATTTATCCAATGCGAAATACTAAGCCCGCCAACCCTGGTATGCCAAAACTGATCATACCCCTCGCCCCATGGAGAATTGGCAATGACCAATGACAGTACCGTACAGCCTATCAGTATAAAACCTGCAGCTTTCTCACTATTAAAAAATTCGGAAAACAGCCTGGATAGCCCAAAATCATTTAAGTCCTTCTCTTTGGTCTTTACTTCCATATCAAAAATGATTTACTTCAAAGCAGCAACAAAGGTCATAGTTTAGAACTAAATGGACGAGGGTTTTATCAGGCTCCTTCTGCACTTTTTACCAGAAAAATTTTACAATTCTCAAACAAATTGCACTTGTCTGTGTTAATATCTGACTATATTTTTGCATCCTCTAAAATGAAGCTAGTTGCAGCTATATTATTTTTTGTTTTTACCGGTACTGTATTTGCACCGGTAGCACAATCACTCTGCAAAGACAGTCAAATTAGTCTTTTTATAGTGGATGAGGAAAAAAGCAATACTCAAATTGCTGAAAATGAAGACACTAAAAAAGAACAATCCAAAACACTCTTTTACCAACTGATTTTAGCTTCAATAAGTGAAAAAGGGGATGCGGCTTTTCTAAATAGCGCAGATCTTCCCAATTCTCCTTACCGGGATTATTCTACACCTCCCCCTGATTTCTGTTGATGAACCCCGCAACGGCATAGCCGTGTATTCTTTCATTAATCTTTCGTAATAATTTATCATTTCATGGAAAAATCTTTGAGTGCTGTTGCCAGGATATGGAACCTGGTGCGCCAGGAAAAAACTGAAATAACAGCCATTTATTTTTATGCAATCCTGGCTGGTTTAATTCAACTTTCACTACCTGTAGGTGTACAGGCCATAATAAGTTTTGTGTTGGGAGGAGTAATGTCTACCTCGCTGATATTACTGATAACATTAGTAGTAACTGGAGTACTTGCAACCGGGCTTATGTATATAAACCAGATGAAGCTGATTGAAAAGATCCAACAGAAAATATTTGTCCGTTATACAGCAGAGATTGCCGACCGTATTCCGCGGCTTGACCTGAAAAAAATCGATTCTTTTTATCTGCCTGAACTGGTGAACCGGTTTTTTGAGATCCCTGTATTGCAAAAAGGGCTATCCAAATTATTACTGGATATACCAACAGCAACTATTCAAATCCTGTTTGGACTATTATTATTATCATTTTACCACCCCGTATTTATACTTTTCGGCATTTTATTAATCCTGGTACTGGCAATAATCCTGTACTATACCGGGTCAAAAGGGTTAAAGACCAGTCTTGCTGAGAGCGGCTATAAATATGCAGTCGCCGCATGGCTGGAAGAACTGGCGAGAGTTGTAAAATCTTTTAAACTTTCAAAAGGCACTTCATTGCATTTGAAAAGAACAGATGAACGAACTATCACTTATCTCAATACAAGAACCCAGCATTTCGGCGTACTGCTCTTTCAATACAGAACACTGGTCGCATTAAAAACAATAATAACAGCTGCCATGTTACTGGTAGGATCATTCCTCCTGGTAAATCAGCAATTGAATATCGGGCAGTTTATTGCCGCAGAGATCGTTATTTTAATTGTGATCAGCGCTGTAGAAAAGATCATCGGCACCCTGGATAGTGTATACGATGTACTTACTTCGGTGGAGAAGATCGGAAAACTCACTGACAAACCTCTCGAACAACACGGCAACCACCTGCTTCCACAAAAAAAAGAAGGTGTATCGATTGAATTTGCAGCTGTTCAATTTGGATTTTCAAACAACAGTCATATCATCGATGATCTGAATTTCAGAATTGAAGCGGGTGAAACGGCGTGCATATCCGGAAAAGAAGGAAGTGGCAAATCCATATTACTTCATCTGCTGGGAGGTGTATATACTGATTTTAACGGATCAATACTGGTGGACGAAATTCCCATCAATAATTATAATATAGATTCTTTGCGGTCACAAACGGGTATTTACCTGAGCCACCAGGATATTTTTCATGGCTCTCTGCTGGAAAATATTACGATGGGAAATAATAATATCGGTATGGATGAAATTAGCCGGTGGGTTGAAAAACTTGGACTAAAATCATTCATCTCTTCCCTGAAATATGGTTTTGACACTCAATTAGACCCTCTTGGTGATCACTTGCCCGGTAACGTAGTAAGAAAAATTCTTTTACTCAGGGCTTTGATCAATAAACCCCGATTAATACTACTGGAAGAGCCCTGGCTTGGTTTCACTGATGAAGTAAAAAATAAAATTCAGGAGGCATTGATCAATGATACCGCCGGCAGTACAGTAATGGTGATCAGTAATGATGAATCATTTGCCTCAAAATGTAGTAAAAGAATACAACTGAACAGACAATAAAAAACAAATAATGGAAAGTAAAAATTACGATATAAAGGCTTACTCACATATATACAGGTATAACAGCAGAAGCCGGGTTAAATACTGGCTCTATGGTTTGATCATCTTTAACACAGCACTCCTTTTCCTTCCCTGGACCCAGAATATCCGTGCAAAAGGAAATGTGACAACATTACGGCAGGAACAACGGCCCCAACAAATAAATACCATCATTCCGGGAAAAGTGGTCAAGTGGTATGTAAAAGAAGGTGACTTTGTTAACCAGGGTGATACGATTCTGCAACTGGCGGAAATTAAAGATGAATATCTTGATCCTAACCTCATCAGCAGAACCGGGGATCAGCTTTCTGCCAAAGAAATGAAGGTAGAGTATTATAAAAGTAAAGCCGGTACTGCCAGTACACAAATTAATGCGCTTCAAAATGAGCAACAGCTAAAGCTGGAACAAACCCGTAATAAAATAACACAGCAGGAAAGAAAGATTGAGAGTGATAATCTCGACTTCATGGCTGCGGTTAATGAACTTTCTGTTGCCGGCAGACAACTTGCAGCTGGCAAGGCAATGCTTGACTCGGGTGTGATCTCTTTAATTGAATATGAAAAACGGAAAGTAACATACCAGAATGCACAGGCAAAAAAAACAGGAACAGAAAATAAACTTGCTAATGCAAAACAGGAACTTGCTATCCTGAATATTGAGTTAAACGCAATTTCGCAGGAATTTACAGAGAAAATTTCTAAAGCATCAGGCGACCGGTTTCAGTCTATGTCTGAAGTAGCCACCGGGCAGGGCGATATTGCCAAGCTACAAAATCAATTTACCAACTATAATATACGTAGCGGTATGTATTATGTTACTGCCCCGCAAAGCGGGCAGGTAAGTAAAGCCAAAAAAGCAGGACTGGGTGAAATACTTAAGGATGGCGAAATGATCGTTGAGATCGTTCCGGATAAGATTCAATTTGCCGTCGAAATTTTTGTACGACCGGTTGATCTGCCCCTAATAAACCCGGGACAGAAAGTTCGTTTTTGGTTTGATGGCTTTCCGGCTATTGTTTTCAGCGGATGGCCTAACGCCTCTTACGGAACTTTTGGCGGAAAAGTATTTGCCGTTGAAAATTCAGTAAGCAGTAACGGCAAATTCAGAATACTGGTTGCAGAGGACCCTGCTGAAAGGCCCTGGCCCAAAGAGTTACGTATCGGTGCAGGTGCCCAGGGTATGGCTTTATTAAAAGATGTACCGGTATGGTATGAATTGTGGCGGAATATAAATGGATTTCCGCCAGACTATTACAAAGTTGACAAAACTGAAAAGAAGTAATAAGTATAGATCAAAAAAGCTAAAAAATGAAAACACAAAAAAAATATATACTTCTTTACTGGATAAAAAAAAGAAGAGAAAAAAGAAATACAATTATTAAAACAACCATCATAGGTATAACATTAATGCTGCTCGCACTGGTGGCAGCTGCACAGGATACCATAAAGACATTATCACCACAGCAACTGGCTGCCATAATACGTCTTTATCACCCGATAGCCCGCCAGGCGGATATCAATATAGAAAAGGCCAAGGCAGGTATCATCACCGCAAAAGGAGGCTTTGATCCTCTCCTGACCAATGCTACAGCCCAAAAAACATTTGATGGCAATAACTATTACTATTATAACCGTCCTGAAATTACTATCCCTACATGGTATGGAATCAGTATTAACGGCGGGTTAGAGTATTTATCCGGGAACCGGACCGATCCCCGGGATACAAAAGGAGAATCAAGCTTTATTGGCATTACCATACCGCTTGCAAAGAATTTATTGATGGATAAACGAAGGGCTGCTTTGCAAACTGCAAAAATAATGAAGGAGGCGTCTGCTGTTGAAAAGAGAAGTATAATTAATACACTTATGCAGGAAGCACTAACTATGTACTGGAACTGGGTGAAGCACTACCTGATCTATAAACTTGCAAGTGATGCTATAGCTATTAATGAAAAAAGGATTGAACTGATCCGGATCTCATTTCAGCAGGGAGACAGGCCTGCACTTGACACCATCGAAGCCTTAACACAATTACAGAATTTTCAGCTATGGCAATCACAAGCCAGGCTTGACTTCCAGAATATGGGACTGGAATTATCTAATTATTTATGGGCTGCGGATAATACTCCTTTCTTTTTACAACCGGATGTGATACCGGACGAGGAATCACAAATGCTAAAGGCTGATAGCTTCGTAACACCGGATCTTGCACAAATTCTCGAAACCATCAGGAATCAGCATCCTGACTTGTTACAGTATCAATTCAAACTAAGTGCACTTGATATTGAAAAGAAATTAAAATTCCAGGAAATATTACCCACCGTTAACTTTCGCTATAATCAATTGGGCAGAGGGTATGACATTGCCAAAACAATAACAAACCCATTATTTGAAAATAGTTTTCAATACGGTATCAGCATTGGTATACCCTTACGGTTGTCTGCCGGAAGAGGTGAATATAAAACAGCAAAATTGAAAATAACTGAAACAAAACTACAACAATATCAAAAAATACAACAGCTGGAAAACAAAATAAAGAGCTATTATAATGAGCTCGCTGCTCTTAAAACACAGGTTTCGCTATATGAAAAGGCTGTTCAAAATTATAACACCCTGCTAAAAGGCGAAGAAACCCGTTTACTAAACGGGGAAAGCAGCTTATTTCTTGTTAATAATCGTGAAAGTAAAACCCTGGAAGCACTTCAAAAACTAACAGAATTAAAAGTCAAATACTTCCAGGCCAATAGCCTGTTACTCGGTACAGCCGGAATGCTCAACTAAACGATAAAGCAGAACAGGGGTAATCAATAATCAGTATGGAGAATCATCCGCAAATTCAGGATGACCTGAAAGCTACCGGATGATTCAATTTTTTATGCGGCCCGAAAAAGACCCGCAATAAAATACGAAAAGCCGCCAGTTCAATGAATACAAAACATAGTGCCATAAGAATGATCAAAGCAACCTGGTTGCTGTGCACATAAGTAAAAAGTACATCAATACCTACAAATGCTGCTGTTAACGGAAAACCCAGTATACCCATAGCTGATAGCAAAAAAAGAAAGCCGGTTGTTTCCTCCTCATAGACGTACCCATGAAACTTGTTTAGCGAAATATCGTTATCAATAGTCTTGATTTTGTGCAAACAATAATACCCCAGCATGAATGCTGCCAAAACCCCGCTGGCATAAAAAATAATTTCAATAAAATTTACATGCGGTACATTAAACAATATTGCAGCGATGATAAATAAATGCCCGGTTAATAAATATATCCATGCTTTCAAAGCAGATTTTCTGTATGAAAATGAGAAAAGTATAACGGACAGGGCAATACTCATTAAAGTAAGCGGAAGTATACCACCAAAGGTTTGTACAACGGTCGGACTGAAATAACCCAGTGCCAAAACGCCAAGCCCCGTGAACAGAAGTACAGCAACGAAAACAGTTGAGTGTAAAAATTGAAGCTTTTTGCCGATCCATTTAAAAGGACTCCACAGATAGTTAAACATAATGGTATCCAGATTCCACTCCTTTATACCCAGCATATATAGTGAAGCTTTGATCCTGGACACTGGCTTTTGCATGGGTAGAGTATAATGAAAATACTGGTGATGTACCAAATAATTTAACACCGAAGGCGAAACCAGCAGCTGATACGTTCTTAGAAATGCATTGCCTGCAAAATGAATGAGCACAAGCCAATGAAAGCCTAATGCAATTTCAATGAACATTAATCCGATTTGTGCAGCTGAGGAATAAGCGATCTGCGTCTTTACTGTTGGCTGTACCCTGGCGATCATTGTTGCAACGATAGCTGTTAGCCCGCCAATAATAATGATCAGAACCTTTGCCCATAACATATCCTCCCAAAAGGGGTGCGTACGCAGCAATAAAAAAATACCGATATGAACACTCAATGAACCGTAAAAGATAGCAGAAGAAGAAGTAGGACCCTCCATGGCCCTGGGCAACCAGGTAGTGAAAGGAAATTGCGCTGACTTGATAGCCGCAGGCAAAATCAACATACAAACAATAAAGATAGCCATCCCGGGTTGGCCCAATGCTATGGCTGTATTTTTGGCTTCACCCAGTTGGGCGAATGTAATGTTTTGATGTGTGAGGTGATGCATCATCCACATGGCCAGCATAATAGCCACGTCACTGATCCGGTAATAAGAAACAGCCTTGAATGCATTTTTAACAGGCAAATAACGGTTGCGGTAAAAAGCTATTAATAAAAATGAGCAAATGCCTTTTATCTCCCAGCCAATAAAAAGAGTTTCAAAATTTCCTGATAAAATAATAAAATTATATGCAGTAGCAAATAACAAAATAGTATTAAAAAATCTTTTATACCCCTGGTCACGGTGCATATAATATTTGCTGAAAGTTGCTACCAAAAAAAATAACAGCGCCCCGACTACACTAAATACAGCTGTTATTTCATCATAATACAATTGAATTGCAAATACAAAATCATCTGTTTGGTAAAGGGTTGCCAGTTTATAGCTGACAGGTTTATAGCCTTCCAACATCCACCAAATAAAAAAGGATATGGAGACAACTATATAAAAAATCTTAGTGACCCGTACGATATAGCCGATGGGCCTTTCACTTTTGTTTTGCCATACAAGTGAAGCAAAAAAAGCCAGCATCGGAATAGCAATGAATAAGATCAGAAGTTGGTTCATTTATATTTTTTTCATACAGGTTTTACAGAAAGGAAATAATCAAATTCATAAAACCGGTATGCTCGGTGAGCTGTTTTAATCCAGTAAATACACTGGTAAATTTTCCTCGGTAGCATGCACAATATGATTCGTTTCCATTTCCTTTGCCCCTTCAATAAATTCTTCCATATTGTGAATGGTTTTAATATCCCCTGCATCGGTAATGGGTTCATATTTTGTAAATGCACCGTTTCTGAAATAATAAAACTGCTTTTCTTCCGGGTGAAGGGACACAATATGCACCCACTCGTTGTTATACCATTCAAATACTTCAGGGGAGGACTGTATAGCTTTCAAAACGATATCAGGCCGGTGCTCCACTATCACCAATAACCTTACCGGATCATGCACTTCGATCATTTGCCACGGAAGGCCGGGTCGCAGATCTCCATCACTACTATTAGCCACTCCAAACAGTCCCATCACATTATGAGGAAGCTTGGTACCTGCACCCAGCTTTATATTATCTACTCTTGAAAAATAATACTCGAGATTGATGCCACCACAAACCAACCCAATGGGACGCATTACAGCAGCCAGTATAGTCCCGTCTGCATCTGTAGTATGATCATAACTATTGAGAAAAGCACGACGGTCCAAAAACAAACCTTTGGTTACCTGCCTGCGGCCAATAATGGCTAATGTATTTGTGCCATGACCCAGTTCCGGCCTTGGCTCAAACAAAGAGACAGAACGGCTATGAATCGCTTTACGAACCTGCTCTAACTCCTGTTTGGTATTAATAGATGCAAATCGCCTGCTTCGTTCTTTTGCATTCAGGTTAAGTGCTGTTTCAAAATTCTGAATATTGATAATGTGTCTTTTAGTATTTTCTTCTGAAAGTATCTTTTCATCATAATAGGCCATCACATCTGCAGCTGTATCATGCATGGCACCAACAAATTGTGTGGAAGCGGGAATGTTTATTCCCTTACCTGACAATATCTCCCTTATTTTAGTATGATTTAATATAAATGCCTGTACCCTGGCGTTCGTCGCACCGGGTCTTCCGCTGCAGGCTCCGCAATCATGTGCACCGTGATGCGGGTTGTTGGCGCTGCTGCTTCCGTGTGCAACAATGTAAACGATTGGTGCAAAATCTTTGAGTAAGCCAATACCTCTTAAGAAACCTTCGCCCCTTGCTGCCATCTCTTCAAGCGTATAACCGACCTGCAATCCATTCTCAATATCTGATAGATGCTTATTTTCAATAGTGAGTGACGATTGTTTATCCATGTGTCCGTAAGCATTGGAAATAGCCGGACTCATTTTCGGACGAAACATCATTTGCATCTTCTTTACAAATGCCCATAATCCAAAGCCTATGCTCAGGAAAAATCCTGATAAAATGCCATGTGTGTATTTCGTATAGATCAGTTCTTCTTTTTGGAGTGATTTTGAATCAGACTCCTTTATAAGGTATTTGGGTGTTACTGGTGCCGGGCACAGCTTATCATAAAATTTACTCCCCTGCTGCTGAAAATAGAACTCCACACCAAAAAAACCTGGTGCGCCAAATGTTTCTGCGCTTTTATCTACTGCCTCTATATGTCGCCGGATGGAATCCTCTCTTTCATCGATGCAGAAAATAGCCTGAAGGGAGGGGCCGACAGTTTTATCCGTTAATGAGAATTTATTTATCCCCTTATTATTTAAAATTCTTTTCGAATCAGCAAGACTAATACCTTTCAGCACTGAATCATAATAACTCCATTCAAAAGCGTCCTGCCATAGTTCTATTACCTGGGCAAATTCTGTTTTGTGCACCTCAGCAAAGAAATTTACCGGTGGTGCTGAAACATGGCTGGCCAAAGGCTGCCATTTATTCCCTAATGCGTGGTTTAATGCATCCAGTTCCATCAGCAATTCAAATTCCACCAGCTCTTTGAATATGATATTTTTTCTGTCCAACAGCGTATGCGGGTTATCTTCCACCGCACTTACAAAACCACTCCATCCATGATGGGCAAATTGCTGATCAAATAAATACTGTTCGAAATATGCTGAATCACCAACAATAACTTGTAACAAATCTGTAATGGTATACTGCCCGGATAAAAATTGCTGCCTGACAGCCTTGGTCCTGAAGAAACTGACAAAACTATTCTGCTCCAATTCTTTTATACTGTCAATGAAAGATTTATTGACAACGGGAAACCCTTCAATAGCAATACCCTGGTCCAGGAAAGTACAAAGTATACGAAACAGCAGCGGGTGTACTTTATTATCTAAATCCAGCCCATATACATCCTTCCAATGTTTTCGCAACTGCCCGATTCGGGGCTGATTGATTGTTTCATACTCTTTACTGATCAAGTTTTTCTTCCAATCAGCTATTGCAACTTTCCCTTTTTTACCAGCGATCACCATTTGCAGAATATCTTCCCTGATTCGTCCGGTTTTATACATTTCCCGGTATTCCGGCAATTGCAAATGCACCTGGAAGCCAAAAATTTTAGAGGCTGTAAAGATGGCATCATAAAACTTCATGTGCTGAAACGCATGCAGGGAATTATGATGAATAAAATCCCGCAATGCCTGTTGCGATGGAAGATAATGCTTCAATTCATGGAGGACATGTTCTACATCAACATGTCTATGTGATATACCTGAAGCAACGTCTTTATTCAAACCCTGCCCGGTAGCCGGGATAACAATCGCATCTGTTTCTTTTTGCATTAGCAATATTTAATCCTTTTCTGAATGCACATGAATTGCATCCTCCATCTTGTAAGCCGGTTTAAAATTCCGCAGGCTTACAGAAATATTCTTATCCTTTGAACCAAAATTCAAAAAGTCCCTGAGCAGTTCCAGTACATCATAGTCAATATATACTGTGTTGGCTGCATCAATCACCACTTTGCTGTTGGCCGGCAAATGAGCCAGGGTTTGCTTCACAGCAGCTTTATTCAAAAAGGATACTTCCTGTGCCAGGTCTATATGAATGGTCTCTCCTTCCTGGTGCTTCTCCTTTTTAAAGAAATAAGCCAGTTTCATATTCCCCCGGAGAATGAAAAATATACTTACAGCAAGGCCGATACCCACCCCTTTTAATAAATCGGTAAAAACAACAGCCAATACTGTCACCATAAAGGGAATAAACTGATGTTTACCGGTATGCCACATATGCTTAAATACTTTGGGACTTGCCAGTTTCAAACCGATCATAATCAAAATAGCAGCCAGGCAAGCCATAGGTATTTTATTCAATAATCCAGGTATTGCAACTACAGCCACTAGCAGAAATACTCCATGTGCAATCGTTGATAATTTGGACCTAGCACCGGCATTCACATTGGCCGAAGTTCTTACGATAACAGATGTCATAGGTAACCCACCAATCATTCCGGCCAGCATATTACCAATACCCTGGGCTCTCAATTCTGTGTTGGCACTGGAAAACCGCTTGAGAGGGTCCATCTTGTCTCCAGCCTCAAGGCACAGTAATGTTTCAATACTTGCCACAATAGCAATAGTTGCCCCAATCACCCAAACATCAGGGTTGGTAAAGCCAGATAGTGCCGGAACAGTAAACTGGCCAAAAAATTCGTTGAAAGAAGATGCGGTTGGCAAGGTCACCAGGTGCTCCTGGGAGATCGCCAGGCTGGATCCCGTTGATTTAAATATTTCATTAAGGAGGATACCAACCACTACAGCTACTAAAGCACCCGGTACTGCTTTAATTTTCTTAAGTGCAGGAATTTTATTGAAGGCAATCAAAATAATCAATGACACAACGGTAACTATAATGGCACCGACATGAGCATAATTAAATGAATGAATGATCTCTGTAAAGAAACCTTTATCATCATTAATGAGTTCATAAGAAAAGAAATCTCCTTCATGCGCCTTATCGTAACCAATAGCATGCGGTATCTCCTTTTTAATAATAATAATACCGATAGCTGCCAACATTCCTTCAATTACACTCGAAGGGAAGTAACTGGAAATACCCCCTGCTTTAACCAACCCAAGTGTCAGCTGGATCACCCCTGCAATAACTACAGCCAGAAGAAAGGGTTCATAACCAAGGTCGGTAATAGCTGCCAGTACAATAGCAATAAGTCCGGCTGCCGGACCCGAAACACTGACGTTTGAATTACTTAAAAACCCTACAATAATACCTCCAATGATACCGGTAATAATGCCGGCAAAGGGTGGCGCACCACTGGCCACTGCAATCCCCAAACAAAGTGGTAACGCCACTAAAAAGACTACCATGCCCGACAATAAATCCGCCTTAAAAAATTTTGTACTTAATTTCATTTTAGCTGCAGTATTTTTTTACACTATAAGAAAACGGTATTTCACTTCTAATTAAACCTTTTCAAGGACTTTGTCTTCCTTTCTTTTTTTGGTCAGGTTTTTAAAGAAATCCACCTGGCCATTCTCCACATTATATATTCCGCCAACGATACCAATCTCCCCTTTTTCAAACATTTCTTTGACGATTTTACTGCGGGTCAGAATTTCTTCCAGGCTGTTTTCCACATTAGCATAGGCAACATTATCGTGAAAGAGATGATCTTTTTCATCCTTAAGCATGGCTTTACTGATAGAAGGATGTATACGCTTAAGCAGTTCTGTAATATGGCCATCGGCTACACCCTGCTTTGCACTTTTTATGGCTCCGCATTCGGTATGGCCCAGCACCATCAATACCTTTGAACCAACATATTTTACAGCATATTCAATGCTGGCAAGTATATCATTGTTTACTATATTTCCAGCTATACGGATACTGAACAAGTCACCAAGCCCCTGGTCAAATATTAACTCTACCGAAGTACGGGAATCCATGCAACTCAATATTACAGCAAATGGATATTGTCCTTCCCGGGTTTCATTCACCATCTCTAAATGATCATGGTCAGAACTAAGATTATTAACAAACCGGTCATTCCCTTCTACCAGAATTTCATAACATTTATATGGCGTAAGGTTTTGCAAATATTCTTTCGAATGCTTTCTCATCAGATTAATTATTTAAGTTGCTATCATGTATAATGACAGCATTATTATTGTAATGTATTTAGTTAACAGGCTTATTTAAAAGCCACCGCAAGAAATGGGATCTTTATGAAGCAGCGTTTGGAGGAGGGACCAGTAATTCGCCGTGAAAAGCGGTATATGTACCTGAGTTCTCGCATTTATGGTATTGCGAAACAATTAATAAAAAATGATCAGCCCCGTGATGATCATGCAGGTATTCTTCAGAAAAAGAACTGCTGTTGGGCGTTTTTTCTTCAGTAGTATTGCCAAAGGGATTGGCTGTTTCTTCTTCGGTGCCGGCATTGGCAGACAATTGCTGGCTACTTCGTTCTTTCTGGCTATTAAATACAAAGGGAGTACTTACAGTAAGCCATAAAAGAGCCAATATCATAAATATGGCCGAAGCCACCTGGAAAGTATTATATGTTTTACTGTTTTTTCCCATCAAAGTGTCGCAAAATAACATTTTGGACCTTGTAATCCAAACCTTTCTACAAGGCCGGGCGAATGTCAAAATTTCAGATTGCCTTTATTAACCCGGTAAAAATAACAGGTAAGCAGTAAACTTGTTTAAGTTTATTGTCATATTTTATTTAATTTTTTAAATACGGCGCAAAAGTTAGTTTTCATTTTGAATGCATTAGAGGCTATTTTTAAATAATATTTAAACTCCATATGAAACCATACGAGGTTTTATTAAATGATAATAAACATTGGGCAGCCAAAAAACTGGCTGAAGACCCTGATTTTTTCGAACGGCTATTACATGTGCAATCGCCAGAATTTTTATGGATCGGCTGCAGTGACAGCAGGGTGCCCCCCGATCAGATAACACAAACTGAACCGGGAGAAATCTTCATTCATCGTAATGTGGCTAACCTGGTAGTAAACACAGATGTTAATTTAATGAGTGTGGTGGATTATGCGGTCAACCATTTGAAAATAAAACATGTGGTGGTTTGTGGGCACTATGGATGTGGTGGCATTAAGGCCGCTATGTCAAACGAAGACTTTAACCAGGTGCTTAATATGTGGCTCCGGAACATTAAAGACATTTACCGCATACACCGGAAAGAACTGGAAAATATTCCTGATGAAGAAAAAAGGGTTAACCGTATGGTGGAATTAAATGTAAAAGAACAAGTATTCAACCTGGCTAAAACTGCTCTTATCCAAAGAGCCTGGAGCAGTGAACAAAGACCAGATTTACATGGCTGGGTGTATGACCTGCATGATGGATTAATAAAACCGATTGTGGAAATGAAAGCAGGTACCGATATTGACCCCCTTTACGAATTTGAAGATTTATAATAGTTGCTCAGCTGTGAAATAAATACAGTTGCAAAAGATAAACCCCTGCCCCTGCCAGGTAACCCAGTAATGCCAGCCAGCCAATTTTTTTCATATACCAGAAAAATTCAATTTTTTCCAACCCCATAGCAGCTACCCCTGCTGCAGAGCCAATGACCAGGATACTTCCGCCGGTTCCGGCACAATAAGCAAGGAATTCCCAGAAATAATGATCGGTAGGGAACTGTTCCAGGCTATACATACCCTGCGCAGCTGCCACCAGTGGTACGTTGTCTACAATTGCTGAAAGCAGGCCGATCAATACGGTGATTATTTTAATATTACCTATTGAGTTGTTCATCGAAACCGCAAGATCTGCCAGTACTCCTGTTACCTGTAAAGCTGCTATGCTCAGCAAAATGCCCAGAAAAAACAAAATACTTGGTGTGTCGATTTTGCGCAATGCATGATTAACAGAATAAAGGCCTTTTTCTGCTTCATCCTTCCCACTGTGTATCATTTCAGTTATCACCCACATAACCCCTAAACCCAATAAAACACCCATATAGGGAGGCAGGTGTGTTATGGTTTTAAATACAGGAACAAAGAGCAAGCTTCCCAGTCCCAGCCAGAATACTGTCTTCCGCTCTCTGCTGTTGGTAGTAAAATCTTTATTTTTTATTGGTTCAACTGATTGACCGATATGACCATTTAATTGCCTGCTTATTATCATAGCAGGTACTAAAAAGCAAACAAGACTTGGCAGTAACGTTTTAATAATAATATTACCTGCTGTAATCTGACCTCCAATCCACAACATAGTGGTTGTTACGTCTCCAATCGGGCTCCACGCACCACCTGCATTCGCAGAGATAATCACCATTCCCGCAAATAACAGCCTGTCTTTTTTATCAGGAATTATTATACGTAATAAAGAAACCAACACAATGGTAGTAGTAAGGTTATCTAAGACTGCCGAAAGAAAGAAAGTTATTAATCCAATTACCCAAATCAGTTTTCTTTTATTAGTGGTCCTGATGCGGCTGGTAATTACCTCAAACCCATCGTGTGCGTCAATCAGCTCTACAATGGTCATCGCACCCATCAAAAAGAATAAAATACCTGCTACTTCACCCAGGTACTCTGTAAGCTGATGGGCGGGAGCATGTTCATTGTCAGAAAATAATGCAAATACAGTCCAGCATAAAACCCCGGTAATTAGTGCTGTGGCTGCTTTGTTAACTTTAAGGGGATGCTCCAATGCTATAGCCGCATACCCCGCTATAAAAATGATGGAAATAACGGTAATCATAAGCCATAAAAATAATGAAATAAGTTTCAGGCAACCCCAGATCAACTAATTTAAGGTTTTGATGTAGGTTTGTAGTATGTCCATCGAAGTAAAAAACCTTCTCAAACAATACGGCGAGCAAAAAGCGGTCAATAATATTTCATTTAAAGTAGACAAAGGAGAGATAGTTGGTTTCCTGGGGCCAAACGGCGCAGGAAAATCCACAACCATGAAAATTATAACTGGTTATTTGGCGCAAACCAGTGGCGAAGCCTATGTATGTGGTATTAATGTAGCCGAAGAACCACTGGAAACTAAAAAGAAGATCGGGTACCTGCCAGAACTAAATGCTTTGTACTATGATATGTATGTAAAGGAGTACCTGGCGTTTGTTGCCGAACTGCATAAAATTGATGATAAACGGAAAGCGGTTGAAAAAGTAATTGAAACAGTGGGCCTGACTATTGAGGCAAAGAAAAAAATCGGGCAACTGTCAAAAGGATATAAACAAAGAGTAGGCCTAGCAGCTGCCCTGATCCATGGACCTGAAGTGCTGATACTTGATGAACCAACATCTGGCCTGGACCCGAACCAAATAGTTGAAATTCGGGAAGTGATAAAACAACAGGGAAAAGACAAGACCATTTTATTCTCCTCACATATTCTGCAGGAAGTTGAAGCCATCTGCGACAGGGTCATTATTATTAACAAGGGAATCCTCGTGGCTGATGATAAAATGAGTAAACTCAGCAAAACTTCTTCCAATATTGTGAAAGTCACATTCAGAGAGAGTATAGATATTCAGCTTTTGGAAAAATTGCCTGCTGTTACCGGGTTGACCAAAACCGATACGAACAACTGGCAGTTAGCCACACATGATTCTGATCAGTTACGCAAACAAATATTGGAGTTGGCTTTGCGGCACAACCTCAACATCGTTTCTTTGCAAAGCGAAAACCAAAGTTTGGAAGATGTGTTCAGATCATTAACACAGTCACATACAATTCAATCTTAAAAACAAGCAATTAAATATGAGCTACATTTCAGAAATCTTCGCCAGACAAATTTTAGATTCAAGAGGTAATCCCACTGTAGAGGTAGATGTATTAACCGATGAAGGCGCCCTGGGCCGTGCTGCTGTACCAAGCGGAGCCAGCACTGGTATACATGAAGCAGTAGAACTAAGAGATAACGATAAGAAAAAATATGGTGGTAAGGGTGTACTTAAAGCAGTAGCTAATGTCAATAAAACAATCGCACCGGCACTACTGGGTTATGATGTGGCCGACCAGACCGGTATTGACGAAATGATGATTCAACTGGATGGCACTCCCAATAAAGGGAAACTGGGTGCCAACGCAATTCTTGCAGTAAGCATGGCTGCTGCGAAAGCTGCAGCTGAAGAAGCTTCATTACCGCTGTACCGTTATATCGGTGGTACAAATGCAAAAGTACTTCCTGTTCCCATGATGAATATCCTGAATGGCGGTGCCCATGCCGATAATAAAATAGATTTCCAGGAATTTATGGTCATGCCGGTTGGTGCTCCAAGCTTTAATGAAGGTTTACGCTGGGGGGTTGAGATATTTCATGCCCTCAAAACTGTGTTGAAGAAAAAAGGATATAGTACTAATGTGGGTGATGAAGGTGGCTTTGCACCGGATATTCAAAGTAATGAAGAAGCCATTGATACTGTAATGCTGGCTATAAAAACTGCCGGCTTCAAAGCGGGTAAAGAAGTGGCAATTGCCATGGACCCGGCGGTAAGTGAAATGTATGATAGTGCCAAAAAAGTCTATCACTTCCATAAATCTGATGGCAAAAAACTGACCAGCGAAAAAATGGTAGACTATTGGGCTAACTGGGCAAAAAATTATCCTATTGTTTCTATCGAAGATGGCATGGCTGAAGATGACTGGAGTGGCTGGAAATTATTAACTGATAAGTTGGGTAAAAAAATACAGCTTGTTGGGGATGATCTTTTTGTAACCAATGTAATTCGTTTACAAAAAGGTATCGAAACAGGAGTGGGTAATGCTTTACTTGTAAAAGTGAACCAGATTGGTACCATAACCGAAACAATTAATGCCGTTACACTGGCACAGCACAATGGCTATAATACTATCATGAGCCATCGCAGCGGTGAAACGGAAGACACTACCATTGCTGACTTAGCTGTTGCGCTGAATTGCGGACAAATAAAAACAGGTAGTGCCTCAAGGACTGATAGAATTGCCAAGTACAACCAACTGGTAAGAATTGAAGAATTGCTGGGAAGCTCCGCTGTTTATCCAAAAGGAAAGATTAAATTTGGTAAATAGAAATCCGAAGTCGGGGTCAGAAACCTGAATGACTTTATTTCGGGTTTCTGACTACAGACTAATTATCTCCGATATTATGAAACTACTAACCCATATTCCCTCCTGGATCAAAAGCAAATATTTTATTGCGTTTGCAGCTTTTTGCGTTGTTGTCCTTTTTTTAGATAAAAATGATTTCTTTACGCAGATTGACCGTCAAAAAGAGCTCCGGGAACTGCAACAGAGCAAGCAATACTATTCCACTCAAATATCTGCAGAACGCAAAGAATTAGAGGCACTTAAGAATAATCCGGCTACTCTTGAAAAATATGCACGGGAGAAGTACCTGATGAAAAGGGATAATGAGGAACTCTTCCTGGTATCGGAAAAGCCCGATAATTCAAAGAATTAAGAATTACTGCACAATAAGGCAATCCCGTCCCCGTTAATAATCCGGACATTCGTAATATTTCAGTTACCAACGGACAACATCTTATTTCTGGACAAATTAATCGGTTTGCCAAATGACAAATTTTACACCCGAGGACCTTTTATTGTATTTGTATAACGAAACAACTTCTAAACAGACTGCTGCCATTGAAAAAGCACTTGAAAAAGACTGGACACTCCGTGAAAAGCTAAGTGTTCTGAAAGTTTCGATGCAGCGCCTTGACAAGATCACTGAATCACCCCGTACTGAAGTAGTACTGAATGTACTGAATTATGCACGGGAACAAGTTGTACAGGAAATACAATAGTGCTTTCAGCAGTTCGAAAATTATTTTAGCATTCGCCATAGCGAATGCTTTTTTTATTGTAACCACCGGAGCTTTTTGCAAAGGAGATTTATCTTTCCCCTTTATCTTGCAGTATGACCCGTAAAGAAAAATACCAGTTTGTCATTGACTATTTCCAGCAACATGCACCTGAAGCAGAAACAGAATTACTTTATGATACTCCCTACCAGCTTTTAGTAGCTGTAATTCTTTCCGCCCAGTGCACTGACAAAAGGGTAAATATGACCACTCCGGCTATATTTAAAAAATACCCGACAGTAGACGCATTATCGAAAGCAACATTTGATGAGCTGTTCCCGCTTATTAAAAGTATTTCCTATCCGAATAATAAAACAAAACATCTTATTGGGATGGCTGTTAAAGTTCTCGGGTCTTTTCATGGAAAAATTCCGATGACAGTAGATGAGCTGGTACAATTACCAGGTGTGGGAAGAAAAACGGCCAATGTGATTACATCTGTTATCGATCAGCAACCAAATATGGCGGTTGACACCCATGTATTCAGGGTGAGTAAACGTATTGGCCTGGTACCGCAAACAGCCTCTACCCCGTTTGCCGTAGAAAAAATACTGGTAAAAAACATACCGGAAAAATTGATACATAAAGCTCATCATTGGCTTATTCTTCATGGACGTTATGTTTGCCTGGCAAGGAATCCGCAATGTGAAAAATGTGGGTTGCAACAGGTTTGCAGCTATTATCTAAGGGAAAAACGCTGAGTAATAATTCATACGTTTCAGGTAAAAACTTATTTGATAAATTTAATTTTTAGCATAATAGTTGCAACAATTGGCCGATCATTCACACTATGAAAGGCCAACTTGTGAAAAACATATACCAGCTTCTTCTCTTGTTATTACCGGTAATACCTGTGTACTTGAAAGCACAGATTCCTCCCCGGCAATGGGCACAGCATTATGGCGGTGCCAATGTTGATATTCCCTATACTATAAAATTTACTGCCGATGGCGGAACTGTTGTTGCAGGATACACTGATTCAAAAAGCGGAGATGTAAGTGCACAGCCCAACCGTGAATACTGGGATCTGTGGGTATTGAAATTAGATAAGTGCGGCACCATACAATGGGAAAAATCATTTGGCGGAAGGGGCTATGAAAGTGCAAGAGATATAGTCCAAACAGCGGATGGAGGATACATGGTGCTGGGTGAAACCAATTCTACGGATGGTGGTGTTATAGCCGGATACGGTGGAACAAAAGATATCTGGCTGCTGAAATTATCAGCTTCAGGAAATCTTGAATGGCAGAAAAGGTATGGTGGAAGCGGACTTGATATAGGTAACCATATTGAATTAACTACTGATGGCAGTTTCTTAATCGCAGCCACCTCCTCTTCCAATGATGGAGATATAAGGGGCAATCACAGCACCGGTACCTTCACGGATGGTGTGCTAATGAAAATAAATGCAGCCGGAAATCTGTTATGGAGCAAATGCTTTGGCGGCAGCAAAAATGAAGAACTCTTTGATATTGAAGTCATCAATGGAACAATCTTCGCAGTTGGTTTTACCAATTCAATTGATGGTGACATACCTCCTGATCAGAAAAATTATGACATGTGGTTGCTGGCTATTGATGCCGGCGGCAATAAGGTACTCAGCAAAATTTATGGCGGTTCCCAGAATGATGTGGCGTATTGCATGACCAAAGGAGCTAATGGTTCATTAACACTGGCAGGTTATACTACCTCATCAGATGGTGATGTAAGCGGAGCAAAAGGCAGCCAGGATTATTGGGTCATAAATCTGGACCAAAAAGGAAAACTGAACTGGCAGAAGGTACTGGGGGGCACAGATGCAGAATATGCTAAAACAATTCTCACTGATAGCGATAGTAGCTATATCATAGGTGGTGTCAGTTACTCTAACGATGGAGATATAAACGGCGCACTCGGTGAGGGCGACTTCTGGACAGTTAAACTCAGCCCCACAGGTAACGAGGTTTGGAAAAAGAACTGGGGCGGCAATAGGAATGATCATTTACGTTTTATGATAAGAAACCCGGCAAGAAATGAATATTACTTAGCGGGTGATTCCGAATCAGGTGATGGAGATTTCAATAATACAATTGGTGATGCAGATTTTGCAATTATAAAATTAAAGATACCGGAACTGCTTACTCAGGATTCAGCTGTTTGCAACATCAATGGGTTCATCCCTTTCGAAGATACATTATATGATATTTGCGGTTTTGACTCTGCTATTGTGAAATATAATCCAGTAGTATTAAACGGGCCTTTCGAAAGTATAAGGAAATCTGATACCGTATTTGCAGGACAAAGCGTTACTCTTCATGCAAACGGCAATGGCATTATTAGCTGGAACACTCATTCATCACTAAGCTGTACTGATTGTTCAAATCCTGTTGCAACACCACAAGTCACAACTGTCTATACTGCCACGAACCGTTCTCCCGATGGTTGCCAGGTTTCCGATCAGTTTACGGTGGTTGTGCTTAATGATGCTTTAGTTAATATTCCCACCGGTTTCACCCCCAATGCTGATGGGCGCAATGATCATTTTGGACCATTGGGAAAGGTACCCGACGGGTATCGTTTACAGATATATAACCGCAACGGAGAAGTTGTTTTCAAAAGCTCAGCAATTAACCAGCGATGGGACGGCAGGTATAAAGGAATGTTACAACCAACCGGTGTTTTTATCTACCTGGTGGATTATAAAGACTTGCAGAATAAACCACATCAGCAAAAAGGAACATTTGTGTTGATCCGATAAGAACTTGTTACAATAAAATTTTACTTATGGACAGAAGAGACTTTTTCAAACGGACCAGGAGAAAATATTCCACCACATCCAATGTAAATCAATACGGTAAAGAGATGTTTGCCGGCCTTAACCCATATTCGGGCAACTGGACAGTAAATGAAGTAACACACCTGCTTAAGCGGACAATGTTTGGTGCCAGGAAAACTGATATTGACTATTTTCTCTCATTATCTCCCGGAGCAGCAGTTGATGAATTACTAAATACTGTGATGGTTCCGGATCCGCCGGTAAGAGACTATGGCCTACTGGAAGATGATGGTGTTTTTTATGATGACCTCGGAGTGGCAATCGGGCAGACCTGGGTGAATGATCTTAATATGGCCAGTGCTCCGGAAATCAGGGGCCAGATTAATAGCCGCCGTGCTAGTAGCCTGAAAAAATGGTGGGCAGGACTTATTATTAACCAACACAGAAGTATACAGGAAAAAATGGTGCTGTTCTGGCATCATCATTTCTCTATACAGGAATCAGAAGTCGACAATGCACAGATACTTTACCGGCATCATCATTTACTCCGTAGTAATGCGCTGGGAAATTTTAAGTCACTGGTTAAGGAAGTAACAATTGACCCTGCCATGTTAATTCACCTGAATGGTTACCTCAATTCAAGGCAGGCACCTGATGAAAACTATGCAAGAGAATTACAGGAATTATTTTCCATTGGAAAAGGAGATGATTCGCATTATACAGAAGATGACGTTATTGCTGCTGCAAGAGTACTTACCGGCTGGCGTATAAATGACAACCCGCTTGGTTCTTATCTTGATGCCGGTGCACACGATACCGGCCCCAAAACTTTTTCTTCATTTTACAACAACACCACAATCAGCGGAAGTACCGACCCCGACCAGGAACTGGATGCGCTGATAGATATGATCTTTACAACAACAGAAGCTGCAAGGTTCATCTGCCGGAAGCTATATAAATGGTTTGTGTATTATGACATTGATGAAACAACCGAAACAAATGTTATTATCCCTATGGCTGAAATATTACAAAGTAATAATTACGATGTAAAACCGGCCCTCGCTGTCCTGTTTAAAAGTGAACATTTTTATGACGTTTTGAACCAGGCCTGTTATATCAAAAACCCTTATGATATGATTGTAGGTACCCTGCGTGAATTCAATGTGAGTTTTCCTTCATATACCGATTACATAACAGGTTATCCATTATTCTACTCCATTTACCAGAAAGCAGCAGAAATGCAGCAACAATTGTTTCAACCTCCTGATGTTTCAGGCTGGCCATCTTATTACCAGGAGCCGATGCATTATGAATTATGGGTGAACAGTAATTCATTGCCAAAAAGAGCTGATTTCACTGATGCCCTTGTAAATGATTCGGTCATTGATGTAAGAGCATTTGCCAATTACTCAAGCAACCCGGCAGATCCCAACCAATTGATAAACGATGTGACAGCGTTGCTGCTTCGTTATCCTTTATCCAATGATTCCAGGGTCTATATCAAAACTCATTTTTTAACTAACAATACGACTGACGATACAATATGGACCAATGCATGGAACAGCAACAACACCACAGTAATCAATACATCTTTAAGAGAGCTGTTTAAATTCCTGATGAACCTGCCGGAGTTTCATCTATGCTGAAGTCCTCCTGCCGGAAACAGGATTTAGTTAACCTATGTAATAGCAATAATATGAACAGAAGAAAATTTTTACGCAATACAGTACCCGTGGCCGTTACCATGCCGGCACTGTTAAATGGATTTTCATTCACTGCACAAGGAGCAGAGAGTGGCTTAGCAAGACTGCTGGAACAGACCCTGACTGATACAGACCATGTTTTTGTGCTGGTGCAGTTAGCCGGCGGTAATGATGGGTTAAATATGGTGATACCATTAGACGTTTATGGCAACTATTATAATGCAAGGACGAATGTGGCGATTCCGCAAAGCCAGGTATTGCGCCTGGATGGTACTGATAAATCAGGTTTACATCCTGCTATGACAGCCATGCAGAATATGTTCAATGATGGTAAAATGAGTATTGTACAATCAGTTGGGTATGCAAACCCAAACTTCTCGCATTTTAGAGCAACAGATATTTGGAACAGTGGTGATCCAAGAGAAAACAGAAGAGAAAGAGTAAAAACGGGTTGGATGGGCCGTTACCTCGAAAGTGAATATCCCGGTTATCCTGACGCATATCCTGATGCAACAATGCCAGACCCATTAGCTATACAAATAAGCAATTTCCCGACATTGACAGTACAGGGTTCTGTTTATTCAATGGGATTATCAATTACTAATCCTGAAAAAGTTTATACGTTTGATAATCCTTTTTCTGATTATCCCCTTAATGCAGCTCCTGCTAATAAAGAATTAAAATTTCTCCGTGTTATTTCAGAAAAAACAAAGATCTATTCTGATATAATCAGGACTGCATACCAAAGAGCGGCTACCTTGGCAGCATACCCCTCTGATAACGTACTGGCCGACCAGTTAAAAATCGTAGCCCGGTTAATAAAAGGTGGGTTGAAAACAAGAGTGTACACCGTAACAATGGGCGGTTTTGATACCCATAAAAGACAAGTAAATGCCAGTGATACCACCACAGGTTTTCATGCCAGGCTAATGAAGGATCTTTCGGCGGGCATCAGTGCTTTTCAACAAGACCTGGAACTGATGGGATTGGAAGAAAGAGTAATGGGAATGACTTTCTCAGAATTTGGCCGCCGCATAAAATCCAATGCGAGTTTGGGCACTGACCATGGTGCTGCAGCACCGCTGATCATATTTGGAAAACATGCCAAAAAAGGAATACTTGGTAACAGTCCTGATATACCTGCTGATATACAGGTTGTAAATAATATCCCATTCCAATATGATTTCAGGAGTGTATATGCTTCGATTCTGGAACAATGGTTCTGTGTAAAACAACCTGCATTGAATTCTATAATGTTACAGAATTACCAATCCCTTCCCCTGATTACCGGCCCCTGTGGTGTTGCAGATGACCCGGATGATACTAATAATAACTCGAACAATTTGTTATTGAAAATGTGGCCCAACCCTTATAATGTAAGTGCGACTATTCAGTTTTCCACAATAGGCGGTCATACGATGATACAGCAGATTGATGCGTTAGGAAGAGTTATTAAAGTACTCACCAACCAGGAATATGTTGCCGGCACTTACAATGTTGACATTTATAATGACGGACTGGCTTCCGGAGTATACTTCCTGCGGCTGCAGAATAAATCCCTTCAAAAAGTGATTAGTGTGATGAAGTTGCCATAAAATGCTTAAAATCATTTAAATATCTTTCACGAAATGATCACCATTTAGCCAGTTAATTGAAAAACCATCCATATCCAGGATGAACCTAAATTAATCTTTGTCAATCCTTATAATTCAATAAATTTACTTCCGCCTTATCCTACCCTCAAGCACTAATAATCCAATCCTCTGACAAATCTTTTTTTAATTAAAAAAGAAAATTTTGTTTGAGGATGAAAAAACTTCTCATATTAGGGTTGGCCTTTTGTTTTGTACAGGACCAACCAGTAAAAGCGCAATATTATTATTACAATGATAGATATTATGATAATGATGTCGTAATGGAGATCGGTGCCACTTTTGGCATTATGAACGCCTTCACCGACCTGGGTGGGAAAAAAGGAATTGGTAAAAGTTTTATCAAAGATCTTAACTGGAAAAATTCAAAAGCAAGCTATGGCCTTTATGCAGCTGCCATGTACAAAAATGTGCTGGGACTCCGTGTAGAGGCAACATTTGGCCAGGTCGCCGCTTATGACAGCATTTTGAAAGATGTAAAAGCAACCACTTTTGGCCGGTATGAACGTAACCTGAGTTTCAAAAGCAGGATTGCTGACATACAACTGGGGATTGAGGTACATCCCCTGTTTTTCAAGAATTATTATGAAGGAGATGAAGATCCGCCTTTTATATCACCTTATGTGGTAGCAGGTATTGGTTATTTTTCATTTGACCCCCAGGCGAAGCTGAATGGCCAGTGGTATGCGTTACAACCACTGAGTACAGAAGGGCAGGGATTTGCAGAATACCCCGATAGAAAACCCTATAAACTCAGTCAACTAAATATAGCAGCCGGACTGGGTGTTAAATATGAAGTAAACTCGTTTATAAATGCCCGGCTGGAGATTAACCATCGTTTTTTGAATACCGACTATCTTGATGATGTAAGTGAAGACAGTTATATAGACCCGGCTTTATTTAATAATTACCTGTCATCGAACAGGGCAGCGATCGCTCAACAATTATTTGACAGAAGGGCTGAAGTAGATCCCGGACACACAACTAATCCCAGCTATCAGCGGGGTAACCCCAAAGACAAAGATGCATTCTTTACGATCCAGCTAAAAATAGGTATTAACATTGGGCGGCAAAGACGTTAGCTTATTTTAGTTATTAC
Organism: Chitinophagaceae bacterium; assembly: GCA_016719165.1. GTDB lineage: Bacteria > Bacteroidota > Bacteroidia > Chitinophagales > Chitinophagaceae > JJ008. The sequence continues at coordinate 99,776 of JADKAJ010000007.1, forward strand.
TTTAGTGTAACCTGTAATCAAACTACTTGACTATAACTACTTGTTATAAAAAACGTTACCGTCATTAATACTCATTCATTACCAATGTATATGAATTCTGAAAATAGCTATTGGCGGCCAGTCTTATTTATTAACTTTGATAATCGCTATTATAGTCCCCCAGAAAATCTCCGTTGCCCTTAATACCAACTAAACTGTAAGTTCATGGACGACACAAATACTTTTATAAAAGATCCTGTATTCAATAGCCTTCTTTCTTTCAGGCCATTGGTAAATGCACTTAAAAAAAATATTGCCGAAGGTAACCCCGGTATGAAAAAACTGTATGGCCATGTGGTTCAGGAATTTGAATCTCACCCTGAATTAATGGGAACTATAACAGATCTTGACGTTTTACAACCTTACAGCGAATTAATTGAAGAACTCTTATCAGCTGTCTTTCCTCCTACAACGGCAAACTATATGTACGGCATTTCCTTCCCTTTTAAGAACCTTGCCGTCTATGCGTCACCGCTGTTTAAAACGCTATTGGTGAAAAAGGATAGTGCTGAAATAATTATACAGGATGATTCGACCAGCACACTTAACCGTGAAAGATTACATTTTGCCTTTGGATTAATTCTGAAAAAATACCTTGGCTACAACAGTGCTGATTCCTCTAAAGTAGTTTATCCATTTACTGATGAGAAAACCGGGCTGGTAAGATATATGGAGATGCGCCTTGATGGACGCTTTATTGATGTAAGACCGGTGGATGAAATGCCAAAAATGCCAGAGAGTATTTTTGATTACACCAGTAACCGTTTGCTGACAATTGAAGAATTGATGCAGCAGGTATCCCTGGATAAATTTGTATTCGAAGGGTTAACGGTTATACGTATTAATGATGTAACAGAACAGGCTGTAATAGCTGAAATGAAAAACAAATTGCTCGATTCTAATTTTGTATCAGATAACACAGCCTATACAGACCTGGAAAAACAAATTCAAAACCTGATTGGTCTTAAAGACCTTACCATTGGCCTGACCCCGTTCTTTAAAATAAACGGCCACTACGTTTATTCAAACCTGCATAATAATAACAGCCTTCTTTTTCGCCATCTGCAGAGCACAGGAGAAAAAGATGAAATAAGTGATTATTGTAAATTACTATTCCGGTACAATAATCAACCGGTTTTATACGAATCATTAACTGAAGACATTCTCGGGGAAGTACAATGTCTTCCCTATTACCACAAAGCAGGAAGCCGCTGCATGATCATCTGTCCACTTAAACAACAGAATGAATTACTGGGTATGTTGGAAATCAGCTCAAAACAACCCGGCTATCTGAAACCTGAACATATTAGCAAGTTAGAAGCAGCCATACCCATGTTTACATTGGGATTGGAAAAAAGCCTGGAACAATTAAATAACCAGGTTGATAAGGTTATCAAGAAAAAATTTACGGCTGTTCAGCCTGCTGTTGAGTGGAAATTTACTGAAGCTTCCCTCAATTATATTGTAAATATGTATGAAAAACAAGATTCAGGAATTGAACGGATTGTTTTCGATGATGTTTTCCCACTTTATGGTGCTATTGATGTTCGTAATTCTTCAACTGCCAGGTCACATTCTGTTCAGCTTGATATGCTGGAACAACTGGAGTTGGCGAGGAAAGTTGTCAGAAAAGCACAAGCTGCAATGTCATTTCCTTTGTTGCAGGAAATTGAATTTAAAATTGACAGGCATATTGCATCCGCCTCTGATGTTTTGCAATCAGAAGAAGAAATGAGTGTCTACGATTTTTTACAGGGACAGGTCATTTCTGTATTTAACCACCTGCGGGATACGGAGCCAGCCGTAAAAAATGAAATAGAAGAATATTTTTCATCACTGGATCCCCAGTTGGGTATGCTGTACAAGCATCGTAAAGAATATGAAGACAGCATTTCATTGATCAATCATACACTGGCCCGTTTCATTGACAAAGAACAGGCAGCCGCCCAAAAAGTGTATCCCCACTATTTCGAACGGTATATTACTGACGGACTGGAGTTCAATATTTTCATGGGCCAGTCAATAAGTCCACGTAAAAAATTTGATGAAATATACCTGAGAAATATGAAGATGTGGCAGTTAACTGTTCTTACAAAGGCAGCAAAAGTAACGCATAAGCTGGAACAGGAACTGAGCCAGGTATTACGTACTACACAACTCATCCTTGCACACAGTCAGCCACTTTCCATCAGCTTCCGTACAGAAGAAAGAAAATTTGATGTAGATGGCGCCTATAATACCCGCTATGAGATTGTGAAAAAAAGAATTGATAAGGTACGCATTAAAGAAACAAACGAACGACTGACACAGCCTGGGAAAATCGCCATTGTATACTCACAGGCAAAGGATGCCGCAGAATACACTGAGTATATTGAATTTCTGCAAAGCAAAAATTTAATAAAACCCGGGATCGAAAAGCATGATTTAGAGGAACTGCAGGGTGTATCCGGACTCAAAGCTTTACGGGTTGATGTAGACTTTGATACAGAACCCAGGATGGAAAAGAAAATTGAATTGTCAGCCACAACCTCCGATCAACTATTGAGATAATACTTTAATAATGAAGCGGCCTGTCAGTTAAACAGGCCGCTTCATTATTTCAAACCTTCTATAATTAAAATCGCCAGCCAAGCGTAACCAGTGGCAATTTATCCTCTTTAGACATGGCATAAACAAAAGAGAATAATAAACGACGTAAGGGAGATACCCAAAAACCAAGACCATATCCTGAAGCCCATTTATCAACTAAATCATTTTCTACCCATACCCTGCCAACATCATAATACGCTGCAATACCAATGGATCCAGGGAAAAGATAGGTTCTGAAATCAGCAATCTTCAAACGAAGTTCAGACTGGTTAAAGAATTTAGATTTCCCTGCAAACCGATACTGACGATAGCCCCTGAGGTTATCCTCGTTACCAAGGTACTGTGCCTGGAAAAATTCAAATCCATCACCCAAATTGATACCGCCGCCTACCCGGTTGGCAAAAACGAGTCGACCTGGCGCCAACAGGTTGAAGTAAAAGGAAAAACTGCTGTTTAATTGTGTTACGTTATCATAACTGTTATCATTAAGCCCGTCCAGGTAACGAACTGTACTTATCCAGTTCACACCACTTTCAGGAAGGACTTTATTATTCCTGGTATCAATTATCAATGAAAATAATCCACCTAAATAGGATTGCCTGTTAAACACTTTAGCAGGATCGAGGCCGCTGGCTACCGTATTTAAAACAATATTTCTTTGCTGATTAAACTTATCATCTGCTTCTAAATGATAAAATTGAAAGGTGGGCCCGAATAAAAATGCTACTTTATCAGAAAACCGGTGACGAAACTGTATGTTGAAATCACCGAGATCGTACCTGATACGATAAAACCTGAATCTGTCTGGCTGCGTTTTATCATACACTGAATTCATACCATAGCCAAAGAAGTTGGTAGTGGTGAAGGGGCCTTTATAATCAAAATCCATCACCAGGTCAGTATTCTTTCCCATTACATCAATGAACTCATTATTGTAACGAAGATTGACGGCTTTGGTGGAAAAAGCATACTTACCCGAAAACTGGTGCAGCGACTTATAGGGTGATTTCCTGAAACCATGACGAATGATCTTCATAGTAGGCCCGAGTGATAACCCATCATCCGGATTGTACCCGATAGTTCCAAAAAAAGACTGGAATGGATACCTGTAATAAATTCTCTCAAAAGAATTTACAGTGCTGTCATTCGACATTTTATTTTTGAACGGGCCCATAACTTTATTGTCCCCGTTTAATTTATCATACAACAGCGCACCGCGTTGGGATTTTGAAGTATTCTCAAAAACATCACTACCGCCACCACCGATCAGGCGCAACTTAATCTTATCATTACTACCACGAAGTAAATACTTATCGTCTCCATCCATTGCATATAGACGTATCTCTTTGGTAACGGCAGGATCGAACTTTCTTTCATACATCTTAACCGATTGTTGCCCTTCCCGGTTAATTTTATAAACCTGGACCAGTACCGACCCATCATCATTCCGGGAAATGTCAAACAGTTCTTTTTTATCACTTCCGGTCACATTCACTATTTCTGCAATAAACCGATGATACTCTACAGCTTCAGCAACTAGAAAATTGCGACGATCTTTTAGTGTCTGTGCAATTTTTGGAGCGGAAATACTTCTTATTTCTGCCGGCTGTTGTGCCATAGCCCTGTCAATGACCTCATCTGTCATTTGAGATACAAATTTTTCAGCGGCCTGCTTCCATTGTTCTTCAGTTAACTGGTTCAGGAAAAAACGGTCCAGGTTTCTTGCAGCAAAATTGAATCTGCCAATATTATTGGCCTCGCTTTTAAACCCTTCCAGTTGTGGTACCATAGAACGGCTTTTTATCAAACCTGGCAACAAACCCTGGTTAATATAAAATGCCTGGTCACGGTCTTTGGCTATCGGGAAAAACTGTTTCCCCTTTCCATCATCTATGTCATTAACACCCCAAAGCCATTGTCCTTCATGCCTGTCAAGATCCATAACAAACATATCCAGCAGCCGGATTTTTAAAAGGGCAAGCTGGTCCACGGTGTTGTCATTATCTTTTTCCAGTTTTTCTGCTACTTCATCGGTATCAAATACTTTTTTAATACCAGCCGGTTCTCTTTCTTCCAGGGTAGCCAGCATGTTTGCAAACTCCTTACGGTTTTCCCCTAATCGTGGATCATCCGGTATATAAACGAGTTTTACTTTCCCATACGGAATACCGGCTGCTTCAGCCAGCCGAATTACCGATAATGAAGCATAAGGATAAGAAGCTGAGACACCGTCTGAAACAAGATCAGCAGCGGCCTCACTCTGAAGATCACCAGGTAATGTTTTATCAGTTATAAATTTTTGAATGGTACGTAATGTATACTGTTTGCCATTCGGGTCTTCGAGCCGCAAAGACTTGGTTTGTTTACCCCCGCCTCGCTTCAGTGGGGTCAACCCTCCACTTTCAGTGGCAAGATTTAAGACAGGCGCTTTTACAGGTGTATTCCATTCTTTCCGGTAGTTGGCACCCATCCAGAATATTCGTCCTCCGCTGGTGCTGAATGATGATGGCTTTGCTGAGGCCGAGTCAGTGCTTTTTTGTGCCGCACAGTAATTTAATGGCACGACAAAGCATGCAAGAATTAGCAGTTTCGTTGGTCTCATGATTGCAGTTTTTGTTGGTTGATTAAGGGCGCAAAACTTTGGGTCCTAATCCTAAAAGATACGATTTTTTGAAAATTGCTTAAAAATATTTTAAAGAGAGGGAGATTAATAGCATAGTCTGGAATGTTTGAAAGCGGAAATGCCAAAAAAATATCAGTTAAACAGCTTTTTTACTGATTCGGTGCCTTTCAGGGCAAAGTTTTCAGTAAATTGAAAACTTTATTTGAACAGGTTACGTTATATCCCAGTAGTTAAGGCAAATTACGCTGGTATTAAAGTATTACAAATACAGTAATTAGCAACAAATTTTATAGAGTGTATCGGGTGTGTACAATGAAATATATTGGATTATTCGGCTTGGTTCTTATACTGAACCTGTCGATAAATGCGCAGTCGGATACTATTACCCAACGAATAGTACTAATTGGTGATGCAGGCCAATTGACCAATGGCAGACACCCGGTAGTGGATGCGGTAAAGAAAAAAATTCCGCTTGACAGCAAAACGACCGTGCTATTTCTCGGTGATAACCTTTATAAATCAGGATTACCCGATGATCAGTATGCCCTGCAATATTTGAAGGCTAAAGCCGTACTTGATTCGCAAATTTCAATTGCCGATGGAACACCTGCACAAGTGTATATGATACCCGGTAACCACGACTGGGATAATGGACGGGCAGGTGGCTTCGATGCCATAATCAGGCAACAATTGTATGTTGATTTTTTACAAAAACCCAATGTAAAGTATTATCCAAAGGATGGATGTCCCGGTCCGGAAGAAATAGACCTGGGTGATGACATAACACTCATATTATTTGACAGTCAGTGGTGGCTGCACCCACATGATAAACCAGAAATAGAGTCAGACTGCTCCTGCAAAACAAAAGAAGAGCTTGTTACACAGATTGGTGACATTGCAGCCCGTAATGCAAAAAAATTAATCATTGTGGCTTGCCACCATCCGTTTGAAAGCAATGGCATGCATGGCGGGTTTTATACCATCAAGCAACATATCTTTCCGCTTACAGATATCAGAAAGAATCTTTATATACCCCTTCCCATCATTGGCTCCATCTATCCTATTGCAAGAAGTGTTTTCGGAACACCCCAGGATACCAAACATCCTAACTATGCCAATATGATCGAGCAGGTTTCTGATGCTGTCAAATCATCCTCACCAAACGTTGTATTTGTTTCCGGACATGATCACAATCTTCAACTGATCAGGGAAAATAATTATAACTATATAGTCAGTGGCGGAGGTTGCAAGCAAAACCGTACCTCTAATAATACTAACAGTCTTTTTAATTCCACCTCCGAAGGCTTTTGTGTAATGGAAGTTTCAGCCAATAAAAATGTATCTGTTGCATTTTATACTGTCGGTGATTCTGTTACACAGGCGTATAACAAGCCGCTTTTAAATTTTTCATCTACTGCTGATACGGCATATACGACATCAAATCTGAATAATCCCGATCTTAACAAAGACAGTATAATCAAAGCTTCAAGTAAAAACTATCCGCTTGCAAAAGGATTTAAAAAATTCATTATTGGTCAAAATTATCGTCCTGAATGGTCTGCCCCGGTCAATATGAAAGTGTTCAAAATCGCCGAGGAGAAAAATGGTTTAACCGTAATAAGTTTAGGAGGGGGCAATCAAACACAATCACTTCGCCTGAAAGATAAGAACGGTAAAGAATGGGTGCTTCGTACTGTTGACAAGATGGCCACAAAAGCCATTCCCAGGAACCTGAGAGGAACCTTTGCTGAAGATATTGCTCTTGAATTAAATTCAGCCTCTCACCCCTATGCCCCGCTGGCGATTCCCGGTTTGGCAGATGCCTTAGATATTGCGGCTCCTCACCCCGAACTTTTCTTTGTTCCCGATGACCCGTCCCTTGGATTTTACAGGAAGATCTTTGCAAATAAAATATGCATGCTCGAAGAAAGACATGCTACCAATGACACTCTCGAGATGAAAATGGTGAAGCGCTTTTTTAGCCAGCTACCCAAAGAAATTCACCTTTCAAAAGACACTTCCGAAACAAAAACCACCACTAAATTTTTCGACAAGATGCTGGAGGAAAATGATCACCGGCCCATCCAGCAGGAAGTATTAAAGGCAAGACTACTGGATATTGTTGTTGGCGATTTTGACCGCCACCTTGATCAATGGAGATGGGGAAGTATAGATACCGGAAAGGGCAAGATCTATTACCCTATACCCCGTGACCGTGACCAGGCATTTTTTAACTCGGATGGCTTTTTATTAAAAGCATTAAGCCGCAGAGCCCTGCCTTTCCTGAAAGGATTCAGGTATGATATTCCAAAAGTAAATTGGCTTGGGTATGGGGCTAAAGATTTTGACCGGTTGTTCCTTACCGACCTGGATGATACTGAATGGGAAAAAACAATCGCAGAAGTTCAGCAAAAACTCACTGATTCTGTTATCCGTAAAGCTGTTTGGAACATGCCGCCTGAAATCTCCCGCATCAGCGGTGAGACCATTGCCAGGAAAATGATGAGTCGCAGGGATATTCTTGCAACAGAAGCAATGAATTATTACAGGTTTATTTCCAGGAAAGTGAATATACTGGGAAGCAACAAAAAAGAATATTTCAAAATCAGCAAATACGGAGATGGTCTGCAGGTAAAAGTATTTGCAAGGACAAAGAAAAATGATACCAGTTTTGTCATGTATAGCAGGGTTTTCAATCCCTCCACAACAAAAGAACTCAGGTTATACGGACTTAATGATGATGATATTTTTGATATTGAGGATAATGTAACATCAAGAATAAAAATCCGGATTATAGGAGGCAAAGGGTATGACACATTCGACATAAAGGGCAATGTGGAAACACTTCTCTATGATCTAAAAGATGGCGGCAACCATATCAAAAACAATAGTCGTGCTAAAAATCGTTTTTCAACAGAAGCCCCTGTTAATGATAAAGACATATTTGGATACAATTACAATACTACAAGGTTTCCACAGCTGCATTTCGGCCAGAATACAGATGATGGGTTTTGGATAGGAGGGGCTTTTTCAAAAAGGACTTTCGGATTCAGGAACCTTCCCTATGCCAGTGATCAGCGGCTGGCAGCATTGTATTCAGTTAGTCGCAAGGCCTGGCAGTTTAATTACGTTGGAGAGTTTAATCATATCACCCGGAAAACCGACCTGGTGATCAAGGCCAATTTCTCCTCCCCTGTGCTGAGGAATTTCTTCGGTTTTGGCAATAACACTGAGATCGATTTATCAAAGCCAAAGGATTTTTATCAAAGCAGGTATAAATTGTTTGAAACAGAAGCACTTTTAAGAAAACGATTTTTTGAGAAATTGCATATCATGGCTGGTCCTGCATTCTATAGTTACAGGAACAGTATTGAGGATAATCGTAATAATTTCTTTGGTAAACCAGTTCAGAACGGACTTGATTCTGCCGGCATATACAGTAAAAAAGATTACCTGGGAGGGAAATTAGTATTGCTGCTAGACAACCGTAATGATGAACTTTTCCCCACCCGTGGTATTCACTGGCAAAATGAATTTGTTTCCATCGCAGGTCTTAAAAAAGGGAACTATAATTATACTGCATTTACATCAGATATGTCCGTTTATGCGAGTTTTACTGATCCGGCAAAATTTGTTGCTGTATTAAAATTTGGTGGCGGGCATATTTTCAGCAAGAATTATGAATACTTCCAGGCATTAACGTTAGGAGCAAACAACAATCTTCCTGGCTTCAGGAAAAACAGGTATGCCGGCACGTCTACTTTGTACAGTGGTCTCGAATTAAGGGTAAAATTATTTGGCATGCAGTCTAACATGCTGCCGGGCCAGTTAGGCCTTACAGGTTTTTATGATGCAGGCAGGGTTTGGCTTCCCGGTGAACGATCAAAAAGATGGCATGGAGCTTATGGAGGTGGTATTTACTTCGTACCATTCAACCTGTTTATCATCTCCGCTACTGCAGGATTTTCGGAAAAGGAAAGAATGTTCAACTTTACATTGGGTAAACGAATTAATGCCAGGTATTAACAGGCCGGGTAATTGATTATTTCTTACTATGAAATCAATCAAAGTAATACCAAGTCGTGACAGGATTGTTGCTGTCTCTGTTATTTCTTCAGTTATACTATTTACGCTAACTTTTTCATCTGTTTTTTTCACCAATCAGACCTGGATCGATGAAAAAGCATTTCAAATAATATCCCCTTACATCAGCGAGGAAAGAACCAGCCTGATGAAATTTATCTCCTCCCTCGGAAGACACAGCTTTCTTATTCCGGCTAACCTTGTACTCATTATTCTGTTTGCAGTATTGCACAAAAAATGGATGGCCATAAGAGTGACATTTGTAGCACTGACCAGCCTTGGCCTTATGTCACTTCTCAAAAATTTACTTCAACGTCAACGTCCCCCCGAACCACTTGTTGCAGGCATTACAAACTTCAGCTTCCCGAGTGGCCATGCATTTATGGGCATCACATTTTATGGACTTCTGATATGGATGATAGCTGTCCATGTAAAAAATAAATGGCAAAAAGGATTGGCAATTACGCTACTGTCGCTATTAATTATTGTTATCGGACTCAGCCGGGTTTATCTGCGGGTACATTATACCACAGATGTTTTAGCGGGGTTTAGTATTGGTTTTGTATGGCTTATTGCCTGCCTGAATATGGTTGAAAAAGCAGAATCAGGGTTTGTAAACAAATCGTAATATAGTAGCCTTACTTATCACTCCCTCATTTGAAATATACATATCGCCATTGGACTTAAAGGTCAACCCTTCCGGCTGCGGAAAAAGTTTCTTTCCAAGTTCGAATACTGCTTCCACTTTTCCATCCAGATCAGCTATTGCCAATTGATTACTTGCAGAGGAAAGAATAAATAATTTCTGCAACACCGGGTGTATAGCAGCAGCAGAAGGTTGAAATTTTGATGATTTATGAGGTGATAATCGTTCCACTTCTTTTGCATCAATAGTAAACACCGGTTTATTGTCAAAACCAGTTGAGTCAAAATAATAAGCAAAGGCACTTACGCTTGATTTATTATCCATCGCACAATTCTTACAAATAAGGACAAGTGCATTACGGGCTGGGTCATAGTACATGGCTTCAAAATCATTGATCCCGGTTATCCCGATTTTACCTACTTCTTCACCATAAATTTTACCAGTACTATCCTTATTGACTTTAGTTATCATACCATCACTCCGGAGCACATAGGGAATGCTGTTGATCAGCACCACATCTTCATAATCTCCTTTCTTACCAAAAGTATATTCAGCTTTGATCAACTTTGTTTCTTTATCCAGGTAAAACAACTTGCCGGCTTCATCATGTTGAGCTACAAATTCATCATTCTTATTATCCCATGCCAAACCGGATATTTCTTTCACTTTAATATCAAGCTTATGCGTATACACTTCACCGAAGTTATAATGGGGCGGAGACTTGATCGTACGGGGCTTCCTGTTCTGACAACCTGTACTAATAATAAGAAGAGCAAACAACCCCATTGCAGTACAGGAATATGGCAAGAAATTTAAAAACTTCATTCTTCTAATTTTCATTAAATTTATCAAAAGTTATCTGTATAACACGATGGAAAATCAGTCCACTCTTTTAAAAGATGCACAAGATGCTGCAGTCAACCTGATCTCATCCAAAGTTAGCAAGAATGTGAGGTTTCATACACTCCAGCATACCCGGGAGGTTGTAGCTGCATGTGAAAAGATTGCTGAAACCTTACCCCTATCCGATGAGGATAAGATCGCTTTGAATATTGCAGCATGGTTTCATGATACTGGCTACAGTGCCGGACAGGCAAAAGATCATGAAATGATAAGTGTTCAGCATGCGGTTGATTTTTTAAACGCACATGCCTCGAGTGAGGAGATGATCAAAAAAGTGACAGGTTGTATCAATGCGACAAGAATGCCGCAAAATCCGACCACTATTATTGAACAAATAATTTGTGATGCAGATCTTTTTCACCTGGGCTCAGATAATTTTAAAGAAAAGAGCAAGCTGCTGCGGGGTGAATTAATGGAATTTGGGGGAGAAGAACTTTCAAAAAAAGAATGGCGGCAAAATAATATCGCCTTCCTGGAAGCGCATAAATACTTTACCGCTTATGGCCAAACCAACCTGCAACCGGTAAAGGAAAAAAACCTGGTTGAATTAATAGAAAAAAAACCAGAAGAAATGGCCAAACCTGAAAAGAAAAATAAAGACAAAAAAAATAAAAATAAAGACTCTGAACTGGCAGAACAAGCCGCAGCAGAGGCAAAAGCAAAAAAAGCAAAAGAGAATCAAACGGAAAGGGGGATCTCCACTGTATTCCGTATCATGGCACAGAACCAATCTAACCTGAGCCAAATGGCCGATTCTAAAGCCAATATTCTCATTTCGGTTAACTCAATCATACTTACCATTGTTATTTCTACTCTTTTTACAAAACTTGAGAATAACAGCAATCTTCAGATACCAGTCATACTCCTGGTGGTGGTTTGTGTCAGCGCCATAGTTTTTTCAATACTTGCCACAAGGCCAAACATTACACATGGCACATTTACCCAGGAGGATATTCATAACAAAAGAACCAATCTCCTTTTCTTCGGCAATTTTTTTAAAATGAGTCTGCCCGATTACGATTGGGCAATGCAGGAAATGCTGAATGACAGAAATTACCTGTATAGCAGTATTGTAAAAGACAATTATTTCCTGGGAGTGGTGCTTGCCAAAAAATACAAGCTCCTGCGCATTGCCTATAATATTTTTATGTTCGGGCTAATACTGGCAATGATCGCTTTTGCCATTGCTATTGCAATCCCACAGGCAGGTGAAATTTATACACCGGGAGGTTAAGGTGTAACGGGTATACTTACTTCTCTATTATAAATAAGCAGGAAAAAACATCCGTCATTGCTGATTCTTTACTCCTGTGTATGCAGCTATTGCTCAAAAAAAATCCACCGGCAATAACCAGTGGATTTGGAATTCGTATTCAAAAAGATCAATTAGCTCTTCCCAGCATTTCCTCCAGCTTCATCACCAGCTCTGTCTTGGTAATAGGCACTCCCATTATTTTGTTATACCCTTTGGCATCCACCATATAAACATCACGAATGATCTTAATAAGCTGGCCATTGTTGATTTCAGGGATCAAAATCGTATCGAAATTCTTAATAAGATCACCCAGGTTTTTCGGGAAAGGGCGAATATGACGGAGATGTGCATGGCTTACTGCATACCCTTTTGCCTGTATTTCAGAAACGGCAGATTTAATAGCGCCGTAAGTAGAACCCCAGCCAATCACTAATATCTTTCCTTTGTCGGGACCACTGTCTAATTTTTGTTCTGGTATATAATCAGCAATCTTATCTACTTTTTCCTGGCGGATCTTAACCATCAACTGGTGATTCTCCGGTTCATAATTCACATTACCGGTAATGTTTTGTTTTTCTAACCCACCAATACGGTGTTCCAAACCTATTGTACCGGGAACGGCCCAGGGCCTTGCCAGCTTTTCATCCCGCAGGTAAGGCTGAAACTTTTCTTCCCCATGCCCCAGTTCCGTTTTAAATTTTACAGTGATTGGCGGCAGGTCGGCCGATTGCGGATACTTCCATGGTTCAGCGCCATTGGCAATATATCCATCGCTTAAGAATATCACCGGTGTCATATGCTGCACAGAGATCCTTACTGCTTCATACACGGCGTCAAAACAATCTGTCGGTGTGGATGCAGAAATGATTGGCATGGGGCATTCGCCATTTCTTCCATAATATGCCTGCATCAGGTCACTTTGTTCCGTCTTGGTCGGCAAGCCGGTAGACGGACCACCCCGCTGAATATTTACAATTACCAGGGGAATTTCAAGCATTACTGCCAATCCCATCGCCTCCCCTTTTAGTGCAATACCCGGACCGCTGGAGGTGGTTACACCCAAAGCTCCGCCATAAGCAGCACCAATAGCAGATGTAATAGCCGCTATTTCATCTTCTGCCTGGAAAGTACGAACACCAAAATTCTTATACTTGCTCAGATCATGCAGAATATCTGATGCCGGGGTAATTGGATATGAACCAAGGAATAGTGGTAATCCACTTTTTTGTGAAGCAGCGATCAATCCATAAGCAACGGCCTGGTTTCCCATGATGGACCGGTAGGAACCTGGTTCCATTTTAGCTTTTTCAACAGAATACGTGGTGGTAAATGTTTCGGTGGTATCACCATAATTATATCCTGCCTGCAATACTTTAATATTACTTTCCAGTATATCGGGCTTCTTACCGAATTTCTCTTTAAGGAAGCTGATGGTATTTTCCATATCCCGGTTGTACATCCAGTACAGGAAGCCCAGCACAAACATATTCTTGGCCCTGTCCTTTTCCTTCATACCCATTGTAATATCCTTCAATGCCTCACGGGTCATTTTTGTGACATCCATTTTTATCACTTCATAATTACCCAGGCTGCCATTTTCAAGCGGATTCTCGCCTTCGGGGTAATTGGCCAGGCGAAGATTTTTGGCATCAAAGCCATCTGTATTCGCAATGATCTTTCCGCCCATTTTTAAGGCAGTCAGGTTTACCTTCAGTGCGGCAGCATTCATGGCTACCAGTACATCACAGGCATCGCCGGGAGTGAACACCCTGTCGGAAGAAAATCTTAGCTGGTATCCGCTTACGCCGGGCAGCGTACCCTGCGGGGCCCTGATCTCAGCCGGAAAATCCGGGAAAGTAGCCAGGTCAATTCCAAGCAAAGCTGTATTATTAGTAAACTGGCTGCCGGTCAGTTGCATACCATCACCACTATCACCTGCAAATTTGATTACTACATCACTTAATAGTTCCTTTTTTCTTGCCATTATTGATAAGTTATTCTGCGAATTTAAAACAAGTTAGGCTTGGTTGATGCAATGATTTTTGTCAGGTAAAAAACCTCTGCAGATCAGGGGTTATACAAAAGGGTTTAGATCAATTTTTTTCTACCGCCCGGCATAAGAAAAAGTCATGCCTGCAGGGTGCCGTGTTGGAAACCGGGATCAATTGTGGCAGTAGGATCAAAGTCTCCCACTTTAGAAAGTCCCGCTAAATAGCGAACACCCTGAAAATACAGGTGCTAAGGCGGACCGGCATTGAACTAAGCAGCCAGGTATTCCGATATCCTGCAACCCTTTATTATACCCGGGATGAAATTAGTTGCTAATAACTTCCTCAAACATTGAGTTTTCTTTACATTTATAAAAAGTAGCTGGTACAAATTTGCATTGATAATCATTACTTTTTTGTGACAGCAGTTGCGCCTATTTACTAGTTGGCTGCTATATAACAACCCTCAAATTGTCAAGTATCTTTAAACAATATTATCTAAAGAAGTTAATCATATGGGGTGGAATTGGCCTGATTGCTTTGTTTATTAGGTATTCAAGCAAACCAGAAACTTCGACTTTGATTGGCTTCGTAATTATTTTAGCTTTCCTTAGCGTCGGACTAATAAACGGTTTCATCGATTATCGCTTCTATGAAAAATCGGCTCCTAGACTTGTATCAAATCTCCTAGAACAGAAACCTTTATTGGAATTTAAGGCTATCGGCTTTTCAAAAGAGGATGATGATAAAATCGGCGGATACATAAATAATTATAAAATATTTCTTGCTCCGTTGATAAATGTTGAAGGTGAAAAATGGCTTACAGTTTTGATCCCATTGCAAGTAAGAGAAGGGCTCGATAACTATTTTAACAAGTTTGACGATTTTTTCAAATTCCAATTATCTGACAAAGTTCTTTTTGCGGAGGCCATCTTGAAAAGCTATGATAAGACATACGACTATCAGAAGATATTTACTTTACTAGAAAAAACAACGCTAAGTCTACAGGACAAGAAGATATTGCCAATCAACATCGTTGACGAATGATGTACAGCGCACAACATGAACATTGTAAAACCAACCACTTTTCAATCTTTTAACGCTCTTACTAAGAATAATTGGGTTAAAACAAACTATTGTAGCCTACAAAAATTTCCTGCCGGAGACCGGCCCTACTACCGGCCCAATTGCTTCACTGATTTTACTTTAATCTTTCTTTAACCATCAAATACTTGCAGCCATCCGGCTTCGGGTATAATTTCATCCCGGAATTAAACAACCACACACTACCATGAACGCAAGCTCTTCCGCTGACGATGGCGACCCTGCCAAACAGCTCTTTTTACGACCTGCTCTTTCTCTTTTTATTGTGCTGGCACTGCTCACCTTCTCCTGTAACAATAAGGACAGTAGAAAAGAGACCCCTGCGCTGCCCATAATTGACAGCACCCTGGTCAGGCAGCAGCAACAAAAAGCAGCTGACTCCATCGCTAAAGCCGCTGTACTTAAAAAAAAGATCTATATCACTTTTGATGATGGACCCAATAAAGGCACCCGCAATGTACTGGCTGCCGTGAAAGAAGAAAATATACCAGCCAGCTTCTTCATCGTAGGCGTACATATATTCGACAGCCCCCGGCAAAAAGAAACCTGGGAGATGCTGAAGTCAGACACTTCTATCGAACGCTGCAACCACAGTTACACCCATGCCCATAACCGTTATACTTCTTTTTATGAACAACCGGGTAAAGTGGTGGATGATTTTAAACAGGCACAAAAAACAGCAGGCTTTACCAATAGTATTGCCCGTATGCCCGGTCGTAATGCCTGGCGTATCGACACGATCGATCACACGGATATCTATGAAAGCAAGGCGGCCATCGATTCCCTGCACCAGGCGGGCTTTGCCATCATGGGCTGGGATATTGAATGGATGTTTGATCACAAAACACTGGCGGTGGATACTGCCACCGGCTTATTACTGCGCCGTATTGATAATATGCTGGCAGCAGGTAAAACAAAAACACCGGGACACCTGGTGCTGCTGGCACATGACCAGGCTTTTCAAAAAACAGAAGACATTGAAAAGCTGCATTATGTTATTCAGCAGCTAAAGAATAACCCGGACTATGAACTGCAGCTGGCAAGTCAATACCCGGGTGTAAAGCATTAACCATAATACTTCCCACCAATTACTGGTAAACCCTTGCAGAATATTACTGCAAAACAGCATGGCCAAAAAGCAGGTTCACATCCTCACACCAGATAAGCACCCTGTTATTGGTAATGTAATCAATACTGCTGTTTAGCTCGTAAGAGAATGTTCCATTCACAGCTTTCAGTGCTCCCAGTTCAAGGTAAGTAGTGGCAGTAGTATTTGGAGAAAGCCATACCCGTACATCAGGGCCATTACCAGTACTGAAATTTTCAAAAACCAACTTTACCGTATTGTTTTCGCCTGCCACAATCCTGGCCGTACCACTTGTAGTTTTACCGTTCGAAACAAATGTACCTGATTTTAATACGGTACCCTGGGGCACCTGTTCCTGTATATTGTCCGGCACATTCTTTTTACAGGAACTAATTAATGCCATAAGCATTGCAGAAGCTATAATAATATTTTTCATCATACTTGTTTTTTTAAAACCCCGGCACCGTAATGGCACCGGGATTATATACACCATTAACCAATTTTCTTTTAAGGGTTAGTCAGCTGCAAGTCCGTTTGTACTGGCAGGTAGCCCGGTAATAGTACCCGGCAGTGCTGTGAGTGTGCCGTTACCAGCTACCGAATAACCCGTGATACTGTGGCTTCCGGCATTCAGCACATAGAGGTATTTCGAATTGTCTGTAAGCGCCGCATCTATAGGCCCCATGCCGGAAGTGGCTGCCGCAGACTGAAAGAGATTAATATTTCCATTGACTGGATGAACAGTATAGGAAGAAAGATTATTGCTTGCTGTATTGGTGGTGTAGATATAACGGCCATTCTCTGTAAGAACCACCCAGCAGGCAGCACTTTGCCCTGTTGCAACGGGTCCTTCTGAGAGAGAAATACTACCGTTATAACTGATGTGATAAGAAGATACATTACTGGCATTCGGCGCACCACCAACCGCCTCGGATACATAAATATTCCCAAACCTTCCCGGCGCAAAACCAAAAGGGGTAGGACTTGCAGCAGTGATACTGTGCATTGCTTCGGGACGGCCCGATGCATTAACCGTGTAGGTGATTATTTTGTTCGTGGCCTTCTCGGTAATCACCAGCACCTTCCCATTTCTTACAAAAGACACCTGTGCAGCCCCGGCCATAGAAGAACTCAACGGCCTGGTGGAAGATGAAAGTGGTGTGAGTTTATCATTTTCTCCAAGTCTGAAACCGGAAATATTCCCATTACCTCCGGCGTTCAGTACATACACCAGGTCGTTATGCTGTGCAATGCTGACCGGAGTAATACCACCGCTGCTGACAGTGGATTTCAGATTTAATCCGTTGCCGGTTATTTTGAAAGAAGAAATGGTATTGCTTCCTGCATTCACAGCGAGCAGTACATCGCCGTCATTCGAAATAATAACGGCTCCCTGGTTGCCTAACCCTCCGCCTGAACCATTTCCCCCGGAAGCGTAAGAAGCAATATAGGTAAGAGATCCGTTAGCGGCCCTTTTGTAAGTAATTACCTTATTTCCGCTTGTTTCATTAGACAGAGTATAAACAAACCCACGGTTGTTACCTCTTTGGGATATAGATTCATCTTCTCCGGAAGACTTGTTTGCGGTTACAGAATTTTCATCTTCATTAAAATTGTTTTCCAACCGGCTTTTCTCTTTCTGGCAGGAAGCGAGGAGTACTACGGCAATGGTGGTATATGCCATTAAATGAATGATTCTCATAAATGTTGATTTAACTGATTAATTAAAAACCCGGGACAGCCGGGTGGCTTTCATAAATATCAAATTGCAGATAGATTTACAAATAACCTGCTGCGACAAACATTGCGATAATTATACCTGCGGAAAAAGTGCAGGTTATAACGATCAGCATCCTGATTATTCTTATTTCCTGTTTCATACGGTTAGTTTTGAGCCACGGAAAATGTGGCGGTGAAAAAATATTTCTCACAGAATATATTTACTTTTTTCACAGATACAGATTGTTACAAAAGGCCTCTCTTATTCAGTTACACAAAAAAGGATCACATAGTTTTTTTGTAAAAAAATATTTTTTGTTTCCTGTTCGGATTTATTTGTTTGATATTTACATTTCAATTTTCGAGGCTGGAACAAAAACCATATACAGAAACTGAACTTGTAACTGCTTTAAAAAGCCGTGACAATGATGCATACAAGCACCTGTACCTGCATTACCGTGGCGCTTTGTATAATAATATCCTTCAGTTGCTTCCGGACAGGGAAATAGCTGCGGATGTATTGCAGGAAGTGTTTCTGCAGATCTGGAAACAAATTGATAAGTATGACGAAACAAAGGGAAGGCTTTTTACCTGGATGCTGAAACTAACCCGTAACATGGCTATAAACCAGACAAGGGTTAAAAATTTTAAAGTCCATTCAAAAAACGAAGACATCAGTAATTACGTTTCTATAATTGAGGAAAGGAATAACCAGCATACCGGGATTAATCATATCGGGCTTCGCCAGCAGGTTCACAAATTGCGGCCCGAATATAAGGATGTGATTGAACTTTCCTATTTTCAGGGATTTAAGCAGGAAGAAATTGCTGAAGCACTTAAATTACCATTGGGCACAGTTAAAACAAGGTTACGAAATGCAGTTATCGAACTGAGAAAAGAGTTTAAATAGTTAATGGATATTAAAGAATATATATCATCCGGTATCATCGAATTGTATGTGATGGGTCTTTGCTCTCCGGAAGAAGAGAAAGAGCTTGAAGCACTTCGTCCTCAATACAAAGAACTGCATGAAGCTATCCTTCAGTATGAAAAAGATATGGAAGAAAAAATGCTTCGGTATGCTACTTTACCTGATGCGGAAACAGACAAACAGATTTTACAGCAGCTTGCATCGTTAAATACCCCTGTTGTTCAGATGAGACCTGTACAATCAACGGGCCTTAAGTTTAACTGGATGAGATCGGTTGCTGCAGCAGCTGTAATTTTATTGGGCATAAGCGCTTACTTCAATTACACTTTATACAATAAAACAAAAAAACAAGCTGCATTAATAAGTAACTCCACCAGTTCTCCGCTACCTGCAGCCGACTATACCGTTATCACAAACCCTGCTATTACACCGGTTGCGTTATATGGTGTAGGTTCTCATGCTATTTGCCGCTGTACCATGTTTTGGGACAAAAGCACCGGTAAAGCCTATATCATGATCCATCATCTTCCCCGGTCTTCTTCTTCAAAAGACTACCAGTTATGGGCCGAAGTGGATGGTAAAACTGTAAACGTTGGTATTATCAATGATGCTATCAGGGGCCGGTTTATAGAAGTGACCAATGTTCCCAACCAATCAATTGCATTTAAAGTTACCCTTGAACAGTCCGGGGGTGCCGCCCAACCTACCCTTGCAGAGACTTACCTGGAAGGAAAGATCTAACCCTTTTATTTGAAAATGTTTACGTTCGGAAAACTTTCTTTCCATTAGCTCTGTATATCTGTTTAAAATCAGCATATATGGGCCGGCTCGGAATCATACTATTATCCTTACTTCTTTTAGCAACCAGTAGAAATTATGCACAGGGATGCAGTGATGCTGGGGTGTGTACTATAGATGCAATAAAACAGAACACTATTCCCGGACGGGATATAGCTAATACAAATAACTGGCTGAGTGCGGGCACCGGTTATGCAAAAGGTGAACGGGGAACAAATATCTATACAATGCAACTGGAATATACCCGTCGTGTTGCTGCAAATTTATTCGTGACAGGAAAGCTCAGTTATAACTATATCAATGGTGAACTGGGTAACAGCAGCGGTCCTGGTGATTTGTTTTTGACCATTGAAAAAAAATTAAAAGCAACTACAACATGGAAAAAATCAGTTTTCACCGGTTTAAAAATTCCATTCACCAGCGCTAATAAAAAAATTAATGAGTTGGATCTTCCGATGGTTTATCAACCGGGACTTGGAACCACTGATCTTTTATTAGGTATTACTGCCTCTACCCGCTTCATTGGTTTTTCGCTAGCATTCCAGCAACCACTATCCGGATCAAACAATAATAATTTTTTACCCTCGCTGTATCCTTTGCATAGTGACGCAAAGAATTACCCTGCTACTAACAAATTTTCAAGGAAGGCGGATATTGTAGCCCGCATCTCACGGAATTTTAATGCAGAAAAAAAATTGTCCTTTTCGCCGGGGCTGCTGGGCATATTACATACCGGCAATGACAGTTATATAGATGAAAATAATAACCGGCAGGTTATTGAGGGATCTGGCGGATTCACATTAAATGCCACCACTTTCCTGCAGTATGCTGCAAATAAAAAAAACAGTATCGGGTTATCTGCAGGTATTCCTTTGATAGTGAGAGCAGAACGACCAGACGGGCTTACGAGGAAATTTGTGATGGCTCTTGAGTATTCTTTCAATTTTTAAAGTTTACATACCTGCGCAATATTTACAGAAATTGACTCTGAAATAAGGTATGCCAATAAATACAAATGATGTTGTACTATTCTCTTCCATCAAACAAATTACCAAATCCACCCAGCACACTCCCTTCTTCTTTACGGTTGTAAGTACCATACTGCATAATACGGCCGGCAAGACGACTGATCGGTAATGACTGAATCCATACCTTTCCCGGCCCCTGCAACCTGGCAAAGAATAAACCTTCACCACCGAACATAAAATTCTTTATCCCTCTTATAAATTCTATATCAAAATCAACAGAAGGTGTATAGGCCACTACGCAACCTGTGTCGATCTTTACTACTTCACCGGGTTTTAATTCTCTTTCCACGATAAACCCGCCGGCATGCAGAAAAGCAAAACCATCACCCTCCAGTTTTTGCATAATAAACCCTTCTCCCCCAAACAAACCCGTTCCCAGTTTTCGCTGAAAGTGAATGCCGACACTGACGCCTTTGGCGGCACAAAGAAAAGCGTCTTTCTGCGCAATGATGGTTCCTCCCAGTTGCTGAAGATCCAGTGTAATGATCTTTCCGGTATAAGGAGCAGCAAAACTTACTTTCCGTTTACCCTGTACAGCATTGGTAAAAGCTGTCATAAACAAACTTTCACCGGTCAGTATTCTTTTGCCGGCACTCATCAGTTTCCCCAGGAAGCCAGCCGGCTGTTGTGCAGAGCCATCCCCAAAGATCGTTTGCATCTGGATACCATCGTCCATCATCATCATCGATCCGCTCTCTGCCACAGCAGTTTCAGCCGGATCCAGTTCAATTTCCACAAACTGCATTTCTTCTCCATAAATTGTATAGTCAATCTCATGGTTGACACGGGGTGCTGTACTCATATTTTAATTTTTTGCAAAGTTAAAATCAGGAATGTTACCAGCGTAAACTTCCTTCCATTTTGGAAGAAACAGCTCCTTTTACAGCAGCAGAATGACAATCCCTGGTTATAGCCCGGAATGTTAAAAAATGCTGGTTTGAACCGCGGATTGCCGTACTTTGTTTTCCCTTAAAATCAATTTATTTATGAAACAGCGTTTTTTATTGTTAAGTCTTTTTTCACTATTCATAGCCACTATAGTAAATGGACAGGCAAAGCTGGTGGAAAAAGTTTCCAAAAAGGGAAACGAATTGGTTATCACTTATGAAAAATATGTGCTGCCCAATGGCCTTACCCTCATTATCCACGAAGACCACAGTGACCCTGTGGTGCATGTGGACGTAACCTACCATGTGGGCTCAGCAAGAGAAGAGATCGGCAAGTCAGGATTTGCGCATTTCTTTGAGCATATGATGTTCCAGGGAAGTGATAATGTAGCCGATGAACAACATTTTAAAATCGTATCAGATGCCGGAGGTACGTTGAATGGAACAACCAACCGTGACCGTACCAATTATTTTGAAACAGTACCCAGCAACCAGTTAGAGAAAATGCTGTGGCTGGAAGCAGACCGTATGGGCTTTCTGCTGGATGCTGTAACACAAAAGAAATTTGAGATACAACGTTCAACCGTTAAGAATGAAAGAGGACAGAACTATGATAACCGTCCTTATGGATTAGCAGCAGAAGCCGGTGCAAAAAATCTCTACCCTTATGGTCACCCCTACTCCTGGCTGACTATTGGTTATGTGGAGGACCTGAACCGGGTAAATGTAAATGACCTGAAGAACTTCTTTTTAAGATGGTATGGACCTAATAATGCCACTGTTACAATCGGGGGTGATGTAAAACCAGCCGAAGTAGTAAAACTGGTAGAAAAATATTTTGGAGTTATACCCGCCGGTCCGGAAGTAAAACCTGTAGTAGTACCGCCGGCTGTACTCGAAAAGGATCGCTATGTTTCTTATACAGATAATTATGCCCGTCTTCCGTTGCTGACAATTGCTTATCCAACAGTTCCCAATTACCATAAAGATATGGCAGCCCTGGCTTGTCTTGCACAGGTATTGGGACAAGGCAGAAATTCAACGCTTTTCCAGGAGCTGGTGAAAACACAAAAAGCTTTACAGGCCAGTGCTTTCAGCCAGTTGTCAGAATTGGCCGGGGAATTTTCATTCCGTATTACCCCATCACCCGGTAAATCATTGGCAGATATGGACAGTTTGTACCGGGCAGCACTCAAAACATTTGCTGCAACAGGTGTAACGGATGATGATATTGCCAAATTCAAAGGTGGAATAGAATCACAACTCATTAACGGTTTGCAAAGTGTTTCCGGCAAAGTTTCTCAATTAGCTTCCTTCCAGACATTCACAGGCAATCCAAATAAAATTGCTGAGCTGATCAAAATGTACCAGGCAGTTACGAAAGAAGATGTGATGCGGGTATTTAACGAGTATATCAACAATAAACATGCAGTTTACCTGAGTGTTTTACCAAAAGGCCAGGAGAAACTGATTGCAGCTGCTGATAATTATACAATTGATTCTTCACGATATACTGCCCCCGAATATGGTTATGCCGGTTTAAAGTATACGAAAGCAAAAGATAATTTTGACCGCAGCAAAATACCGGGCAACGGTCCTAACCCGATTGTAAAAGTGCCAAAGTTCTGGAGAAAAGATATGGCCAATGGTGTAAGAATGATCGGAACAGAAAGCACAGAAGTACCGACAGTCACGATTACCATTACTATCCCCGGCGGGCATATCTTACAGGCAAATGATACAGCAAAAATCGGCCTTGCGGATATGTTTGGCGACATGATGAATGAGGATACTAAAAATTATACGGCTGAACAGATGTCCATTGCTTTACAAAAATTAGGCAGTTCTGTTAATGTCGGCAGCAGCTTTAATGGCATCACTATCAGTATTCAGTCGTTAAAGAAGAACCTTGATGCTACGATGACTTTAGTAGAAGAAAGAATACTGAATCCCAAGTTTACAGAAGCAGCTTTTAGCCGGATACAGAAACAAAACCTTGAAAGCTTTAAACAAACGAGGGCTGACCCGGCTGCAGTTGCAAATAATGTATTTGCCAAAGTAAATTATGGGCCCGATAATATTCTTGCTATGAGTGAGTCCGGAACTGAACACACTGTAAGGAATCTGAAAGTAAAGGACATACAGGACTACTATGATAATTATATTACCTCTCAAGGAACCAAAGTGGTAGTAGTGGGTGATGTTAAACAGGAAGAAATTCTTCCCAAACTGGCCTTTCTGAATAAATTGCCCAATAAAAAAGTAACCTTACCAAAAGTAAACAGCACCCCTCCTGCTATTGATAAAACAAAAGTGTTTTTAGTTGATATCCCGAAAGCGGCACAATCACAATTCCGTGTAGGTTATGCCACCGGTTTAAAATATGATGCCACTGGCAATTACTACCGTGCTATATTAACCAATTATGCATTGGGTGGCGACTTCAACAGCCGGTTGAATTTAAATCTCCGTGAAGATAAAGGCTGGACCTATGGTGCCCGCAGTGGGTTTAGCGGGGATGAATACAGTGGTGATTTTGCATTCAGTTCCGGTATCAGAGCCGATGCTACTGACAGTGCATTGGTGGAAGTCATGAAAGAAATCAATAACTACCGTACCAATGGTATTACCGAAGCTGAGTTGAAGTTTATGAAAAATTCTTTAGGCCAGCGGGATGCCCGTAACTATGAAACTGGTTTACAAAAAGCCGGTTTTATTGGCCGTATTCTCAATTATAACCTGCCTGCTGATTATGTAGACCAGCAAAATAAAATACTGGCTAAACTGACCAAACAGGAAGTAGATGCTGTTGCGAAGAAAATGCTCAACCCCGATAAAATGAATATTCTTCTTGTCGGTGATAAAGCAAAGATCCTGGAGAGTGTGAGGAAACTTGGTTATGAAGTAATTGAACTGGATGCAGAAGGTAAGAAGATTGAGAAGAAAGGATTCTAAATATTGAAACAATACCTGATAAGCAAAGCGGCCCTCGAAAGAGAGCCGCTTTTTTTAACCACAAAACCAACCACGGTTTTTCATTTATTATGCATTCTTAGTTATCAGTTTTGGCTTTCCCAACCACACTTTCTTACCCTGCAGCCGTCTGACCCCGAACATGATCCCGACGAAGATGAAGAAGAATGGGCCTGCAAAACCTAACAAGGCAATAAACTTGGTGCCATAAAATTTCTCCATTGGTCTTTTCAGCCTTTCTGCCATCAGGTACATACTTGGCACCATGATAAGGGTGAGAAAGAAAGAGAAAATAAGTCCGAAGATAATGGTCCATGCTAACGGTCCCCAGAACACCACACTATCACCTCCAAAGAAAATATTGGGACGTAAATGCTGGAATAATCCGGCAAAATCTATATTAAATCCTACTGCCAGCGGGAACATACCCAATATCGTAGCTACTGCTGTTAACAATACAGGAATAATCCTGATCTTCCCTGCCTGTATCGCAGCTTCCCTGGTTCTGTAACCCCTGCTGCGCAATTCATCGGTAAATTCTATCAGCAGGATACCATTTTTAATAACAATACCAGCCAGTCCAACAATTCCAACTCCCATCATGATAGTGGCAATGGTCATCCCGGTTAATGCATAACCCAACAATACCCCGATTACAGAAAAGAATATTTCTGTAATCACAATGAATGGTTTACTCATACTATTGAACTGCAGTACCAGTATCAGGAAAATAATGCCGAGGGCGATCAGTAAAGCCATTCCCAGGAATTGCTGGGTTTCCTGTTCTTGTTCGCTTTGACCACTCTGCCTGATCGTAACATCAGCAGGGATCCTTACTTTTCCCTTAAAATCATCAATTTTATTTTTCAACGCTGCGTTAATGGGTGCTACCATAGTAGGATCCAGCACATTACTTTGTAATTGTATGGTACGTTTTACATTTTTTCTTTTAACACCTCCGGTTGTATTGGTATAATCAACTTTTGCAACAGAACTGAGCGGGATGGATTTCACCTGCATGGTATTCATATCCATAAAAGTGATATTCATATTCATCAGGTCAGTGACATTATTCCGGCGCAGGTCCGTATAGCGCAGTTGTATCTTATATTCATCTTCCCCATCTTTCAGTTTACTGACTTCCTTACCAAACACAGCAGTACGGATGGCCATACCAATCTGGCCAGTACTTAACCCTTCCATCATAGCCCTCTTCCTGTCTACATTGACAGAGATCTCCGGGCTATTCAGGTCTATATCGGCCTGCAGGTTTTCAATACCTTCCACCCGGTTTGTATCCAGGTAATTCAGCAAATTGGTGGCTACTTCGGAAAGGCTTTCAAAATTATCTCCGGCTATTTCAATATTAACTGGTGGATCGGTGGGAGGACCTCCGTCTTCCTGTGCCACTTCAATATTTGTACCCGGAATTCCCTGCACTGCCTCCCGTATAGCATCTTTATATGGCATGGTTTTTTTACCATGACGTTTTTCGAACTCCACAAAAGATACCTGGATTCGACCTAAGTTAGGTTGTGTACTACGGTTATTATCCCTTGGGTTGTTAGCGCTGACTGCCACATTGGTGATAATACTTTCCACAATACTTCCTTCTGTACCCGGCTTCTCTTTTTCCAATACCTTGTACACTCTCTTTTCCAGTTCCCGGGTGATACTGTCCGTATATTTTACATCCGTACCAACAGGAAGTTTCAGGTATACATAGATAAAATTGGGATCACCGCTCGGGAAAAAGGTCGTTTTATTGCCTCTTAACATCAACATGGCAACAGCAATGATAAAAAGACCAAAAAGTGAAATAAAAGCCCAGATAGGCCGTCTTCCCTTTAATACCCAGCGCAATAGTTTTTCATACCGGTTCATCAAACCCGGTAATACTTTTTGCTGGAATGCATGAATCGCATCATTTAGTATATAGGAATTAAACACCATCAGGATCGCCATCAGCAAGGAGAAATTGGCAACACCATGCATGCCCGGAAGGTGTAATAAAACACCAGCTATTGTAAATACAATGAACCATTTGCTTCTGAACACAGCAGTTTTGGGCTTGTCAAATTGCCTGCCTTCCGGTTTCATGAAGCTTACGGCAAATACCGGGTTGAAAATGAATGCCACGATCAGTGATGCTGCCAGTGTAAGAATAAGAATAGTGGGCAGGTAGATCATGAATTTACCGATCAGTCCCTTCCAGAATAACAAGGGGAAGAACGGAGCCAGTGTGGTGGCCGTACCTGCCAGTACAGGTATAAAGACCTCCCCTGCCGCTTCTTTGGCACTCCGGACGATCGGTACTTTTCCATTATCAAATATCCGGTGTGTATTTTCAATGACCACAATCGCATCATCTACAATGATTCCCAATCCAAACAACATTGCAAAAAGAACAATGAAGTTCAATGTAACACTACCTCCGACAACAGCATCCGCAACAGGTAAAAAAAGGAAGGCCACAAACACACTCAATGGCACACTTAATGCCACAAAAAATGCATTCGTCACCCCCATAAAAAACATCAGGATGATCAATACAAGGACGAATCCGATAATGATCGTATTGATCAGTTCGTTAAACGAGGTTTTTGTCTGGCGGCTTTGATCCCCGGTGATCACAACTTTCAGGTCGTTGGGAATTTCTTCATCCTTCTGCATCTCTGCTACAGTAGCTTTTACTTTATCTGCTGCATCAATAAGATTGGCACCTGACCTTTTCACTATATTCAGTGTAACTACATTTTTACCGTCAAGCCTTGCATAACTATCCTTATCCTTTATTGTATCTTTTAGTTCCGCAATATCCCTCAGGTAAACTGAAGCTCCCCGGGCACTGCTTCGTACCACAATATTCTGCAAATCCAAAACACTGGTAAATTGTCCTTTTATCCGCAGGGTACGTTTCATATTTCCCACTTCGATCAATCCACCGGTTATATCATTGTTCTCCCGGCTGATCGCATTTTCAATATCTGTGAAACTGATCTTCGCCGCTGTCATTTTATACGGGTCAACATTCACCTGTATTTCCCGTTCTGGTGCACCCACGATCTCTGCCCTGGTGATCTCAGGCAGTTCTTCAAAATGATCCTGCATCTTATCCGCATATTCTTTAAGCTTAATTCCATCATATTCACCACTGACATTTACATACATAATGGGCATTTCGCTGAAAGCAAATTCCTGTACATCGGGCTGGGAAGTTAAATCAGTCGGCAAATCCGTTTTGGCCTTATCTACAGCATCTTTTACTTTTTGCTTGGCCAGGTCCGTTTTTATATCGGTATCAAATTCGATTACGATCAGGCTATAATCCGTTTGTGATGTACTCTGAATCTTCTTAACCCTGGCTCCGCTGATTCCTTTTAATTGTTTCTCTATCGGGCGGGTAACAAGATTCTCAATATCCTTTGGTGAATTACCTACATACACGGTGGTGATGGATATCGTTGGAACAACAATATCAGGAAACTGCTCTTTAGGCAAACTGATAAACTTCATGTACCCGTAAGCGGTAATAAGGATTGCAATGATATAGATGGCCGTTTTATTATCAATAGCCCAGCTGGTCGGTTTAAACTCTTTGAATTTTTTAACAACCCCTTCTACTATTTTCATACTATTATTTTTGAAGTCTTTTCGATTGTTGTTTATTTACCAGTTGTTATAGTTTGCCCGTCATAAACAGACTGGTAACCATCTGTAATGATCAGTTCACCACCACTCAATCCGCTTTTAATTTCCATGAGGCCATTATACACTTCACCAGCTACTACTGTTTTCTTCCTGGCCACCATCTTATCGCCGGATTTTTCCATTACATATACATACTTAGTTTTCTCATCAGACTGTACAATGTTCACCGGCACCGCTATTGCAGCTTTTGACTGGTAGTCCAGTATCTTCATCACCGCGGTCTGATTGGGTTTCAATAACGGATCAGAAGGAAGTTTTGCCTCTGTAGTAAATGCCCTTGTAGTTGGGTCTATTGATGCACCTACTACACTGATGGTGGATTGAAAGGCCGGTTTACCTGTTTCAGTTACCACGATCTCCACTTTATCTCCTTTCTTAACTCTCGAAACATAATTTTCAGGTACGTTAGTAACAATTTTCAGGTTACTGTTATTGACAATACGAATACCTGCACCCGGCGTGGCTGCACTCTGCGGTGAAAAGAATTCACCGGGTGTTACATTCATTTCATCGATCACACCACTTATCTGTGCATACACATTCGACATATTAACCTGCTCCTGTGCCATACCCACCTGGGCCTGTGCTGCCCGCAGTTGGGCCGCCAAAGCGTCTACATCAGCTTTCGCATTTATAACCTGGATCTCTGCTCCAATATTTTGCTTCCACAGGTTCTGCTGACGTTCATAAATAGTTTGCGCCTGTGTAAGCCTTGCTTTCAACTGCCCGGTTTGCTGCCTGGCTGCTTCCAGTTGTTGCCGGGCAAGCGCATCATCAAGCTTTAAGACAAGCTGGCCTTTTCCTACTTTCTGTCCCAGTTTAACATATACTGCTTTAACCAGCCCTCCCTGTCCTGTGGGGCCTACATAAGCCATCCCTTCTGCATCTATTTTCCCCTGCAGCTCGATATAATGTGCAAAATCCCCGATACGTAATGTATCTACCGATACAAGTCGTGATACCAGTTTAGCCGCTGAAGGATCAGCTTTGGCAAGCTGGTCTTCGAGTTTGCGGATATCTTCATCCAGACTGCTTTTCTCTTTCTTAAGCTTTTCGATCTTTACTTTTAAATCACCTATCTCCCCTTTCTTATCTTTTGCACCGGTTCCGCAACCGATGAATGTGACCGTAACAATAGCTACGAAAGAAATCCTTAAAATGTTATTCATATTATTCAGTTTATAAGTCATGTGTTGGTTTTTTATTTTTTATAATTTGCCTGTTGCCTTCAGGAAATCTATCCTGGCAACAATGGCATCATATAAAGCCGTTACATAATTAGTTTGTGCTGTTTTCAGATCTGTCTGCGCTGCATTGATCTCTGTCTGTGAGCCTACACCTACTTCATACTTCTTTTTGGTTTGCTGATATATGTTTTCCGCCAGCTCCATATTTTTCTTCTGAAAGTCCATCGTAGCGATAGCAGAACGGAAATTATTTTGTGCTGTAGCCACATCATTATCGATGGATAATTTTAAAGCTTCAACCTGGTTATCAGTTTTTCTCACTTCGATGCGGGCCTGTTCAATTTTTGACTTGGTATAAAATCCATTAAAGATGGGTATAGACATATTAAGGCTCACATTAGAAATAGTAAACCAATCCCCTTTACCAAAAAAATTCCATTTGCTGCGTTGTGCATTCTTGGCATATTGACCATTCAGGGTGACAGTTGGAATCTGGCTTAATTTATACCGGCGTACATTATACTCATTCAGCTGCTTGGCAATCTGCAGGTATTGATAATCTTTTCTGTCTTCATATTTATAGACAGCTGCGTCAAGCATACCATCTTTAATCTGTTCATCCGTTATTGTATCTGTCAGGACCAGTTCGTCTTTTACAGGCATACCCATTAATACCTTTAGTCCGTAGTATCCATTCGATATACTATTTAAAATCTTTCTCTTCTCGGTCTGCAGATTGGTTAACTGTACACTTACTTTATCTACATCCAGCTTTTCCCGGAATCCATTTTCATAAATTATCCTGGTGTCTTTCAGGTTTTTTTCGAGAAAGGCAATGTTGGCATCAATTAATTCTACCTGTGTTTTACTAACCAGTAACTGGTAATAGATCTTATAAATATTAGTTTTTATCATCTCCTCCGTTATCTCGGCATTTTTCTTATAAAAACTAATGGCAGCATCTCTTGCCTGCAGTCCTACGAAAACCTGGCCATCAAATAATATTTGTGAAAGACTTATACCCGCTGTAGCGCTGTACTTTGTACCAAACTGTGCTGCGACAAATCCAAAATCGTCGGGCATTTGTATTACGTTGCCATTACCATCCTTAACCCCTTCATCTATCAATACCTGGTAAGTGGCCGGCGAAATAAAATTGGGCAACACCTGTGTGGCAACATTGGGGTTATAAGTAGTACCTAAACTTGCATTGATACCCGGGTAGGCTCTCGACGTTATTTCCCTGTTTACCTGTTCCTGCAATTTTATATCCAGCAAGGCATTTTTCACATTCACATTATTCTTATTCGCATAATCGATGGCCTGCTGAATAGAAAATTCATGACGGGTGATTTTTACTGTATCCTGCCCTGTTGAGGCAAATGGCAGTAACACCAATACTAATAGTCTCCCGATTGTTTTTGGGATCTTATTTCCTGTTCTCTTCATACGAAAGGTTTTTTTTACGTTGGTCATTGTATTTCTGTATCAGTTTATGTCCTTTGATGGTAGCTAATCCGTAAGTAAAATTTTCAATGATCATTCCGGAAGTTGCCGCCAGGTTATACTTGCCCGGGGGAAAAACTGCCACATTGAATGGGATCATCATCGATTCTATCCGGTATTTAGACATTACATCCAGGTTTATATCATTTCGGTATAACTCTTCTTTTATTCCCCACTCAATATTATCCCGGATAATTTTCAGCAGGAATTTATCTTTATGCTCTCTGAACCGCTGGTAGGCTTTGAAATGAAATTTCTCCAGGTCATGCACCAGCATGGGGTTCATATTGCTGAACTCTTCCATGATTCTTTCCATCGTTATGAAAATTTCATGAATGGCATCGGATGCCTCCTGGCGGCAGCTCTCACAATCTGACTGTATCCCTTTAATGTGACCGTCCACCACGGCTTCCACCAGCTCGTCTTTATCAGCAAAATACTGGTACAGTGTCTTTTTACTCATTCCCAGGTTGTTTGCAATATCATCCATTGATACCGACCGGATACCATATTGCATAAATAGCTCTTCTGCCTTAACTAATATTCGTTTTTTGGGTTCCATATTCACTGATTTCGAAGAGCAAAACTATGGAAACTTTTTTCGTAACCAAAGTTTCCATCCTGCTTTTTTGACCGTTCACCGACTTTTTGAGCCGGTTATTGAGGTTTATTTTGCAGTACCTTAGCCTGTAAATCAGGAATATGGCTACCCAAAAGCTGCAGCATAGGAGTTCATTCAAAAAAATACTACGGTTTTTTTTTCCAGGGGTTAATCATCCTGGCACCCATTGGTATTACTCTTTATGCCATGTATTGGCTGTTTGAGAGGGTGGACGGCATTTTACGGCCTTATGTAAACATTCCTGGCCTGGGCTTCCTCCTGATCATTTTATTTGTGATCCTCGTAGGCTGGATAAGTTCCAATTTCCTGATGGGCAGTGCTATCACCTTTTTTGACCAACTGATGGAAAAAACACCGGGAGTTAAATTAATCTACACCTCTACCAAAGATTTTTTTGAAGCTTTTGCCGGTGACAAACGAAAATTTAACCGGGCGGTGCTGGCCAATGTGTTCTCAGAGGATGTGTGGATCGTAGGATTCCTGACGGATGAAGAGATGCAAAAATTTGAACTTGGTGCGGACAAGGTGGCGGTGTATGTGCCGCAAGCTTACAATTTTGCCGGCCAATTGTACATCTTACCAAAAGAGAAAGTACGAAAAATAGAAAAACTAACTTCCGGCGAAGCCATGAAGTATGCCGTGACCGGTGGTGTAGTAGACCTGGATGCGGAACGAAAAGAAGAAGTTGAGAAAAAGTTTAAACAGGATTAATACTGATATTAATACTGATGAAAAAAATAATTACATCATTTCTTTTTCTTTCACTATCACTCAACTGCTTTTGCTGGGGTTTTTATGCCCACCGAAAGATCAATCATTATGCAGTATTCTTATTACCACCGGAAATGATGGTCTTGTACAAACCTCATATTGATTTCCTGGCAGAACATGCTGTAGACCCTGATAAAAGAAGATATGCAGTACCCGAGGAAGGCCCCAGGCATTATATAGATATTGATCACTACGGTAACTATCCGTATGATGCATTACCAAGGAAATGGAGTGATGCAGTGGCAAAGTATTCAGAAGACACCCTGAATCAATATGGTATAGTACCCTGGTGGCTGCAAACCATGCTCTTCAGGCTGACCGATGCTTTTAAAGAAAAGAACCAGGCAAAGATCCTGAAATACTCAGCAGAAATAGGCCATTATATATCCGATTCGCATGTACCATTGCATGCCTGCAGCAATCACAACGGGCAATACACCGATCAGAAAGGGATTCATGGGTTTTGGGAAAGCCGTATCCCTGAGCTGCTGGCAGAAAAAGAATGGGACTTCTTTATCGGGAAAGCAGAATACATAAAAAACCCGGCCGACTTTATTTGGACAAGAGTATTGGAAAGTGCAGCTGCTGCTGATACTGTACTGAAATTTGAAAAGCAACTGACCAAAAAATATCCCGGTGATCAGAAATATGCATATGAAGACCGTAACGGAACTATCATTCGTCAGTATTCGTCTTCATTTTCTATTGCTTATAATAACCAGATGAAAGGAATGGTGGAAAGGAGGATGCGGCAGTCCATTTATGCAGTCGCCTCATTTTGGTACACGGCCTGGGTAAATGCCGGCCAGCCTAACCTTACTCAGCTCAGCAACAGGGAGTTTTCCCCGGAAGACCTGAAAGAATTTGAAAGCCTAAATCAATCATGGAAAAACAGCGCTATTAAAGGCCGGGAACATGAGTGATAAATATTACGTTTCCAATACCTGCTAAAAAGTATCTTTGCGCCTTCAATTATCAGCAACATTAAAGATTTGTAATAAGTGGTTCATAATTTTAACGCAGGCCCCTCCATCCTTCCCAAAGAGGTTTTTGAACAAGCCAGTAAAGCTATCCTTGATTTCAATAATACCGGTTTATCTATTTTAGAAATTGGTCACCGTACACCTTTGTTTCAACCCGTAATGGATGAAGCAAGAGCATTGGTAAAAGAATTGATGCAGCTGGATGCAGATCATGAAGTGTTGTTCCTGCATGGTGGGGCTTCCACCCAGTTCATGCAGATTCCCATGAACCTGCTGAACGAAAATGATATTGCTTCCTATACAGAGACCGGCACCTGGGCCAATAAAGCGATCAGGGAGGCGAAATTGTTTGGCCATGTGGAAATAGCAGGTTCCTCAAAAGACTCTGATTATACTAGCATTCCCTACAACCTTACTGTTCCACCCACAGCTGCTTACCTGCACATTACAACCAATGAAACAATAGCCGGAACTCAGTGGCATACTATTCCCTACGATTGTGGCGTACCACTGGTAGCCGACATGAGCAGTGATATACTCAGCCGCCAGCTTGAATTCAATAAGTTTGACCTTATCTATGCAGGTGCACAAAAGAACATGGGTGCTGCTGGTGTAAACCTGGTCGTGGTCAATAAAAACATTCTGGGAAAAGTTAACAGAACAATCCCTACTATTCTTGACTATCGTAATCATATTGCTGAAGGTAGCATGCTGAATACGCCGCCTGTTTTTGCCGTATATGTTGCGATGCTCACCTTACAATGGCTAAAAGAACAGGGAGGCGTTACTGCCATTGAAAAAAAGAATAACGAAAAAGCAACCCTGTTTTACAACACTTTAGATGCTTTGCCAGTTTTTAAAGGGCCTGTGGCCAAAGAGGATCGCAGTAAAATGAACGCTGTCTTCATTATGGATAACCCCGGACTGGAAAAAGAATTCCAGGAGATATGTAAAAAAGAAGGAATGGTGGGAATAAAGGGACATCGTAGTGTTGGTGGTTTTCGTATCTCAATGTATAATGCATTGACCATTGATAGTGTAAAAGCACTGACTGACCTGATGAAAGAATTCGCAACAAAAAAAGGATAAACCGAGATGGCTATTATTAAACCCTTTACTGCATTAAGACCCCAGCAGCAATTATCACAACAGGTTGCATCAAGACCCTATGATGTGCTGAACAGCGAGGAAGCAAAAACTGAAGCTGCAGGCAATCCATTTTCTTTTCTTCATGTCACCAAGTCTGAAATTGATTTGCCAGCCGGCATTGATATTCATAGCCAGGAAGTATATGATAAAGCCAAAGAAAATTTACAGCAGTTCATTGCCAACGGTATCCTGTTCAAAGAAGAAAAACCATCTTATTATATCTATCAACTGGTGATGAAAGGCCGAAGCCAGACAGGTTTGGTCTGCGTGTCTTCCGTAGATGATTATTTTAAAAACACCATCAAAAAACATGAGTTCACCCGGCCTGAAAAAGAAAAAGACAGGATTGAACACATGACTACTATCCGGGCACAAACAGGAAATGTATTCCTTGCCTACCGTGATGTTGAAACTGTAAATACTATTATTCATAACTGGAAGTATACTTATCAGCCTGTATATAATTTTACTGCCACAGATGGTATACAGCATGCTATTTGGGTAGTGAATGACCAGTCAGTTATTGATGATATTACTTCACAATTCCAGGTTAATGTGCCTTTTACTTATATAGCCGATGGCCACCACCGGGCAGCTTCAGCTGCCAAAGTGAGCAAATCGTTGCCGGACAGTAATGAAGCAAAATATTTTCTCACTACAATTTTCCCGGCCAGCCAATTGGCAATTCTGGATTATAACCGTGTAGTAAAAGATCTGAATGGATTATCGGCATCAAAATTCCTGGGCTTATTACAGGATGATTTTTATATAACACACAGCCCTGAACCGGTTAAACCCGCACAATTACATGAGTTCGGTTTATACCTTGATCACAAATGGTATATCCTCACTGCAAGAAAAGGAACCTGGACCGATGACCCCATCGGGGTGCTGGACGTAACCATTCTTTCTAATAACATTCTCGATAAGATCCTTGATATAAAAGACCAGCGTACAGACAAAAGAATTGATTTTATAGGCGGTATAAGGGGATTAAAGGAATTGGAAAAAAGAGTGGATAGTGACGAAATGAAAGCGGCATTCAGCTTATACCCGGTTACCATTGACCAGTTATTTACTATTGCAGATAGTGGCAATGTAATGCCACCCAAAAGCACCTGGTTTGAACCAAAACTGAGGGATGGCCTGCTTACACACCTTATTTAACAGTTAAGCCCTCAAATATTTGTTATTTTGCAACAGAGACGATCATAATTGCGTCTCTTCTTTTTTAATTTACGCTATGATCCATAAAATATTCCTCTTTATCGCCTTATCCGTTTCAGTGCTTGTATCCGCTCAACCTGAAGATGTCAAAAAATTACACGAGACTGCAAAAGCCTTTATGCGTAGTGGTGATTTTGATAATGCAATCATCGTATTAACCCGGGCTTTGCAGCAGGATAAGAAAAATATTGATCTGCAGAAAGATCTCGTCATGAGCTATTATCTGAAACGAGATTATGCAAAAGCAATGGAAGGCGCAAAAGTTTTGATTGACCGGGATGATGCGGATGTAATTTCTTACCAGATAGCCGGCAATGTTTATAAAGCACTCGAAGAAGTAAAGGAATGTGATAAAATGTATAAAAAGGCATTGAAGAAATTTCCTAAAAGCGGGCCGCTTTACAGTGAATATGGTGAGCTGCTCTGGGCGACTAAAGATTTCGCTGCTATTAAACAATGGGAAGAAGGGATTAAATCCGACCCGGGCTACGGAGGCAACTATTATAATGCTGCTTTATATTATTTCTATACAAAAGACAAAGTGTGGAGCCTTATTTATGGAGAAATATTTGTAAATATGGAAAGCTTCAGCGAAAGAGGGGCTGCTATGAAACAAATGCTTTTGCAGGGCTATAAGGAAAAATTATTTTCAGATCCAGATATTATGAAAGGGGAAGAAAAAAATAAGAGTGAGTTTGCAAAAGCATTTTTGCAGGGTATAGGTAAACAATCATCACTAACCAGTAAAGGGATCACTACTGAAACATTAACAATGATACGCACAAGGTTTATATTGGACTGGTATGAAAATAATGCCGTAAAATATCCATTCCGTTTGTTTGAGTATCACCGGCAACTTTTACAGGAAGGAATGTTTAATGCATATAATCAATGGCTATTCGGCGCTTCTGAAAATTTAGCGGCGTATGACAACTGGACAAAGGCTCATGCAGAAGAATATAACGGTTTTACAACCTTTCAGAAAAGCAGGATATTCAAGATGCCGCAGGGGCAATATTACCAGGTCAATTAATAACTGAAAATAGCTATAAAAAAAGCCCCGGAAAACGAATCCGGGGCTTTTTTTATATAGCAGATTTCAACTAAATTGTATATTCAATGCACGGTTAAGTACCTGATTGCCCAACACAAATAACGATTGTATTATGACAGAAGCCAAAAGACTATTTGACTGCATAGAATACCACCTGGAACGAAAGCCTTTAGAAGATATGCTGGCCGGAAAAGAGGGCGGCCAATGGAAAAAATATAGCACCGCGGCTGTAAAGGACACTGTCGATAAACTTAGTGCAGGTTTATTGAGTTTAGGGATCAGCTGTGGCGATATGAGTGCCGAAGGAAGAGATAAAGTAGCTATTCTCTGTAAAAACCGGCCAGAGTGGGTAATGCTTGACCTGGCTGTTCAGCAAATTGGTGCTGTACTTACTCCCATTTATCCAACTATCAATGTAAATGAACTTGAATTTGTACTGAATGATGCCCAGGTAAAAACAGTATTTGTAAATGATGAAGAACTTTTTTTAAAAGTACTCAGCCTGAAAGAGAAAGTACACTGCCTGAAAGATATTTATACATTTGAACATGTACCCAATGCCAAACATTGGAAAGAGGTAACTGCAATGGCTACTCCTGAATTAATTGCACAGATCAAACCTGTTGCAGATAGCATTACGTACGAGGATCTGGCCACAATTATTTATACGTCCGGAACTACAGGTACTCCCAAAGGGGTGATGTTATCACATCGGAATATTTTATCAAATGTGATGGCCTCTATGCCTTGTTTTCCTCCGGGAGATGAAATGCGTTCATTAAGTTTTCTGCCTTTGAACCATATTTTTGAACGAATGGTAACTTACCTCTATCTATTCAGGGGCACCTCCATTTATTATGCAGAAAGCCTTGATACCATTGGAGAGAACCTGAAAGAAGTACAACCTCATATGTTTACCACTGTACCAAGGCTGCTGGAAAAAGTATATGACCGCATCATGCAAAAGGCAATGAACTCACGGGTACCAAGAAAAAGCTATTCTTCTGGGCACATAGTCTTGCCGAGAAATTTGAAATCAATAAAGACCTGGGTGCTTTGTATAATTTTAAACTGGCCCTGGCCAACAAAATTATATTTAGTAAATGGAGAGAAGGGCTGGGGGGGAATATTAAATGTATCGTTACGGGTGGTGCTGCCTGCCAGGTAAGATTGATCCGCATCTTTACGGCAGCCAGAATAACCATCATGGAAGGTTATGGCCTCACGGAAACATCGCCGGTTGTTGCTGTTAACAGGTATGAGGAAAGTGGAAGAGGCTTTGGTACCGTTGGACCGTTAATAGAAGGTGTAGAAGTAAAGATTGCAGAAGATGGCGAAATTCTGACCAGGGGGCCCAACGTCATGATGGGTTATTATAAACGTCCCGATCTTACTGCAGAGGTAATTCAGGATGAATGGTTCAGCACCGGCGACATCGGCACACTGACAGAAAATAATTTTCTTAAAATTACAGACCGTAAAAAAGAACTTTTCAAAACCAGTGGCGGTAAATATGTAGCACCGCTCCCGATAGAAAATAAATTGAAAGAGTCTCCTTTTATTGAACAGGTAATGCTGGTAGGTGCTGACAGAAAGTTTGTCAGTGCATTAATGGTTCCTTCCTTCCCCAACCTGTTTGATTGGTGCCGGAAAAATGGCATAACAGAAACCAGCCATGAAGAAGTAATCCGAAATCCTAAAGTAATTGACCTTTATAAAGAACTGGTTGAAAGCTTTAATAAATTCTTCAACCATGTGGAGCAGGTAAAAAAGTTTGAATTACTTCCCAATGAATGGAGTGTGGATACAGGAGAAATGACTCCTAAACTTTCACTAAAACGAAAAGTAGTGATAGAAAAATACAGGGATGCGATTGAAAGAATCTATTCGTAATGCTATTTCCCCTTTGCAGCTGAATCCTTTTTACTGCGCTGCATCATTTTTTGTACAAATTCATCAAACTTGGGCTGTTGTTCCGGAGTAAAAAGATTTCTTACCCGCTTAAAATGATTAAAAGTAAGTTTATCAATTTCAGCCTGCTTTTCATAGATTCGCTGGCTGTATGCAGCTATTGTACTATCGTTTACCCCGGCATCTTTTATTAATGCATAGAATGCTGACCTGGCAGCTCTGAGAGAATCGTAAAAGGGCCTGATCGTCTTAAAATGATCTTCCTTTAATTGCTTGTGCTCCTTTTTTTGCTGTTCAGTCATGCCCAGTTCTTTCACCATCATCTCAGAAGGATCACCTTTTCCTCCACCGGTGCGTTTTCCATCATTCCTTCCTTTGCCATTCATAAGAAAAATTACAAGGCCTATATTGGTAATAAGTAACAATACAACTGCAACCGAAAGAATTTTATTACTGGAGTTCTTCATTTATTTATCCTTATTTAGATCATATAAGATTCCATTATCGTTCAACCGGTATTCAGCTGCAATGGATTGAATTGTTTCCGTATCAATGGATGCACTTTCTATAGTGGAACTATTATCATTATCGAAAACAACAACAGCATTTATCAATAAAACGACCAGCAAAGCAGCAATAACAAAAACAGGACGAAGTATCCATGACCGCGGAGAGGCCGGTTCAAGCCCTTTTTCCATTTTTGCCTTTAGACGGGTATAGAAGAAATCCGGAGCAGGAACTCTCTGACAGCCATCAAGGCTATTCAGTATTTCTTCCATTTTCTTATTTTTTTCAGTATTCATAACACACCATTTTTGACGTTAACATGCCCCAAAACCTTCGTACCTAAAATACTTAGCCCATTTCTTTTTCCAGTATTTTCTTTAAATTTTGTTTTGCCCGGTGCAATAATGATTCTACAGCCGCCACCGAGGTTCCCATTACTTCACTAACTTCTTGATAACTAAGATCTTCTAGTTTATGAAGGGTAAAAGCAATTTTTTGATTTTCAGGCAATTGGCCTATTGCCTTAAACAACCTGGCCGCATTCTCTTTTCGATCTAAAGCCACACCGGGATGATTAAAATCAGGTATTTCCATCTCTGGCTCATTGCCTTCCCCAAATAATCGCTGAATGATGCCAAATCTCTTTTTACTTTTCCGGCTTCGCAGCAAGTCTAATGCACGGGTCGTTGTGATCCTATAGATCCAGGTAGAAAGTTTTGATTCAGCCTTAAAGTTTTGAACAGACCTGAAAACCTGTATAAATACTTCCTGAGCCACATCTTCGGCATCTTCGGCATTCTGCACGATGCCAATAGCAGTATTGAAAACCCTGTCTTTATAGGTATCAACCAGATACTTAAAAGCAGCTTCATCTCCGTTGCGGAGACCTTGTATAAGCTCAAACTCAGTCAACTATGACCTTTTAATTTTAGAGCCCGAACTTACGAAATAGGCGGTTAATTCTTTCCTATATTTGCACCCCGCAGAACGGATTAGTTCTTGGTCCCGTAGTTCAATGGATAGAATAGAAGTTTCCTAAACTTTTGATACAGGTTCGATTCCTGTCGGGACTACAAATTTTAGAAATAACAAAACATGAAGTTTTACAACCTGCTTATTAAATACCGTCTCTGGATAGGTATTGCGCTGATTGGACTCGGTATTTATGTGAACTACGCTTCTTCCTTCTGGCCGGCGTTTCCTTTATACCTTGTTGGTGTCATTTTAGTTGCCGGACACTTTTTCTTCGGGCCTTTACGCCTTATACAGGAGTACATGGAAACGGGTGATATGGATGGAGCTGAAAAAGTACTGGCTTCTATCAAATACCCTAACCTGTTGTACAAGCCTATCCGCTCCGTTTATTTTACCCTGAAAGGCAATATTGCCATGATGAAGCAAGACTTCGATGGTGCTGAAAAAATGATGAAGAAAGGGCTGGACCTGGGTATGCCGATGAAGGAAGCGGAAGGAGCCAGTTTACTGCAAATGGGAATGCTTTCCATGCAGAAAAATGATTTGAAACAGGCCGAAAGCTATATCCGGCAGGCTATACGTAAGGGGCTTCCGGATAAAGAAAACGAAGCAGCGGCTTACCTGCAAATGTGCAGCCTGATGATGAATAAGAGAGAGTTCCGTGCGGCAAAGGATTTCTTCAGGAAAACAAAAGCATTAAAACCTACTACTCCTCAAATTGTCGATCAGATCAAACAGATTGAAAAATATATTTCGAGAATACCGGGATAACATATTCGCTAAATAGTTTATGGGCTGACAATAACTTGTCAGCCTTTTTTTATTTCTTTTAGTTAAACGAGTAACTTGCTTTATATAATAATTCCTGTATGAAAAAAGTACACCTTCTTACTATTATCACTTTTTTATTTTCTTCCGTATACAGCCAAAAAGCAGGGCACAAGAATGAAATAATTTCAATAATCCCCCAGCCTGTATCTATCATCCAGGAAAAAGGTTCTTTTACACTACCATACAATATTGTAATAATTACTCCGAAAAATGAGGAAGTAAAAAGAATTGCACAACACCTATCCAGACAAATCAAAACAGTAACCAACCAGGTAACCATTAAAGAAGGCACCTCAGCCATCCCAAGATCAATTCTTTTGTCTTTGACAGGCAATAAAAAAATCCCCAAAGATGGATATCAATTAAAAATTACAACTGCAGGTATTACCCTTCTTGCCAATGAGCCGTCAGGCATTTTTTATGGTGTACAAACATTGCTGCAGTTATTCTCAAAAGAAATTGAAAGTACTGTTATACACCAAAAACCGAATGCCTGGGTACTACCAATAGCCACTATTAAAGATCATCCCCGTTTCGGCTGGAGAGGTTTGATGCTGGATGTATCCCGTCACTTTTTTACCGTGGCAGAAGTAAAAAATTATATTGACCAGATGGTGAAATATAAATTCAACCTCTTACACCTTCATTTAACCGATGACCAGGGATGGAGAATTCAAATAAAGAGTTTACCCAAACTGACTGAAGTGGGAGCATGGCGGGTAGAAAGAACAGGCACCTTTGGAACGCTGTCAAAACCAACGCCTGGCGAAGCCACTACTTATGGTGGATTTTATACGCATGAAGAAATTAAGGAAATAGTGAAATATGCAGGAGATCGTTTTGTCAATATTCTGCCGGAGATTGATGTGCCTGGTCATAGCCTTGCAGCCATTGCTTCTTATCCTGAATTGTCCTGTACACCGGGAGAGTATTATGTAAGTCCCGGAGACCGTTTTATGATCTGGCCCGGAGGCGGACAACATTTTTATGGTTTACTGGATAATACCATTTGCCCGGCTTTAGAAAAATCATTTGAGTTTTTAGATAGAGTGTTTACTGAAGTAGCACAGCTTTTCCCTTTTGAATATATACATATGGGTGGTGATGAAACAGCCAGGAATTTCTGGGAGAAAAGTGAACAGATAAAAGCATTGATGCAAAAAGAAAACCTGAAAAACCTGGATGAAGTGCAAAGCTATTTTGTAAAAAGAGTGGAGAAGATCATCAACAGCAAAGGCAAAAAGATGATTGGCTGGGATGAGATACTGGATGGCGGTTTAGCGCCAAACGCAGCCGTGATGAGCTGGAGAGGTATGAAGGGGGGTATTGAAGCCGCCAAACAGGGGCATGAAGTGGTGATGAGCCCGACCGATTTTGCTTATATAGACTACATGCAGGGAGATGCATCGATAGAACCACCAGTGTATTCTACTTTGCGTTTAAAAAAAGCGTACCAGTTTGAACCTGTCCCTGAAGGAGTGAACGCTTCATTGATCAAAGGCGGCCAGGCCAACCTGTGGACAGAACAGGTGTATAACATGCGACATGCTCAATATATGACATGGCCGAGAGCATTAGCCATTGCAGAAGCTTTATGGAGCCCAAAAGATAAAAAGAACTGGAATGATTTTGCCACAAGAGTGGAAACTCATTTTGGAAGACTGAATGCAGCACAAGTGAAATATGCACCCAGTATCTATGATCCCATTTTTGAAATCACTAAAAAAGATTCTGCAACTATTATTATCAAACTTAGTACTGAAATAGAAGGCCTGTCCATTCATTATAGTTTTGATAATTCATTTCCGGATAATTATTACCCGGCTTACAGCTCACCATTAATAGTACCGAAAGATGCTGCCGCCCTGAAGGTGATCACTTATCGTGACAATAAACCAATTGGAAGATTGATTGTGATGCCGATCGCTGAAATGAGGAAAAGAGCAGGAATAAAATAATTATGTGGCTGGCTGTTATTGAGTGCTCCAAACACCAAACAACTCTTCCACCTTTTTGTACCTGTATTCAAATATGCCTTCCAGCTTCTTTTTCACAAAAAGTGTGTTAGCCATTTTTCCAAAAAACCAGGCAGGATTTTTATAATGAATAATATCCGTCATCTCCACACCACCCGGTATTTCTTTAAAATGGTGCTGATGGTGCCATAAACTATACGGTCCGAATCGTTGCTCATCAATAAAGTATTCTTTATCCTTTACCTGTGTTATCTCTGTCATCCAGTAGACAGGTATACCTAAAAGCGGCTTAACCGTGTACTCGATTATTTGTCCGGCATACATTTTATCGCCATGATGTCTGGAAACAATTTTGAATCCCATATCGCCGGGTGTAATGGCCTGAAGATTAGCAGGGTTGGAAAAGAAACCCCATGCCCTTTCTAATGAAATAGGAATTTTTTGAACAGTTTTAATTGAATGTGCTGCCATACAAAGTAATAAGTTAAATTCGTTTGAATAACCCTTTTAAAACAGAAAAGTTCGGTAACCAGATGTCATTTAACAAAGAAAGATTAGAACGAAAATTTGCGGAAGAATACGAAAGGCTGAATGAAAAGC
This sequence comes from Chitinophagaceae bacterium, assembly GCA_016719165.1. Taxonomy (GTDB): domain Bacteria; phylum Bacteroidota; class Bacteroidia; order Chitinophagales; family Chitinophagaceae; genus JJ008. The sequence continues at coordinate 143,439 of JADKAJ010000007.1, forward strand.
AAAAACTGGCCGTGAATACCATGGACGGCCCTGTTATGGTGATTGCAGGACCCGGAACTGGTAAAACACAAATATTAGCCAGTCGTATAGGGAAAATATTGCTGGAAACTGATGCACTACCTGAAAATATACTTTGCCTGACCTATACTGATGCCGGTGTGGTGGCCATGCGTAAGAGGTTGTTACAATTCATCGGGCCGGATGCTTACAAAGTAAATATCTATACGTTCCATGCTTTTTGTAATGATGTGATACAGGAAAATTTATCCTATTTTGAAAAAACCGTCCTTGACCCAATTTCCGAACTGGAAAAAATTCAATTGTACAAAGAACTGATAGACTCTTTCCCAAAAAACCATCCGCTGAAAAGATACCGGGGTGATGTGTATTTTGAAGTGAACAACCTGCAGCATTTGTTCAGCAATATGAAGCGGGAGGGATGGACACCGGCTTTTATCTATCAAAGGATTGATGAATACATAGCTGATCTGCCCAACCGGGATGAATTTATTTACAAAAGAAAATACAAAGAATTCAATGCAGGTGATCTGAAAAAAGACAAGATTGAGGAAGAAAAAGACCGAATGGAGAAGCTGAAGGCTGCGGTGGGTGAGTTTGACCGTTTCCAGCTATTAATGCGCAAACGCAACCGTTATGACTTTGATGATATGATCAATTGGGTCATCAGGGCCTTTGAAGAAAATAAAAATCTGCTGGCGAATTACCAGGAAAAATTTCAATATATATTGGTGGATGAATACCAGGATACCAGTGGTACGCAAAACCGATTAGTCGAATTATTGATCAGTTACTGGGACAAACCTAATGTATTTGTAGTAGGTGATGATGACCAGAGTATCTATCGTTTCCAGGGAGCCAATGTGGAAAACATGATGCAATTCGCAGATACCTATCAACAAGACCTGCTGACTGTTGTGCTTACCAATAACTACCGTTCCACGCAACCTATACTGGATATTTCCAAATCACTTATTGACCGTAATAATGAAAGACTGGTAAATCAAATTGACGGGTTAAGTAAGCAACTGCTGTCCTCAAAAGAAAAAATAAAGCAATTAACACATCAACCAGTTATTAAAGAATATGAGTCGCAGCGCCAGGAAATGATTGGTATTGTAAAACAAGTACAACAACTGGCAGCACAGGGTGTTTTACCGGGTAGTATTGGTATCATTTATAAAGAGAATAAATATGGTGAAGAGCTGGCGAAATATTTCAAACTGTTGAATATTCCCGTCTACAGCAAACGTCACCTGAATATTTTAGAATTACCGGTAGCCAGAAAAATTATTTTATTGCTGAAATACCTGGCTTCAGAACATGACATTCCTTATAGTGGAGACGAGATGCTTTTTGAAATACTGCATTTCGACTGGTTTGGCATTCCCCCGATTGAAATTGCTAAGCTTACGATGGAAGTAGCCGGAAAAAGGTATAATGAAAACAAGACTTCAATCCGGCAGCTATTACAGGAAAAAACAAACACTCCGGCAAAAGATCTTTTCAGCAGTAACCTGCATGAAGGTTTAAAAAAAGCTTCTTTTGTAATTGAAAAACTGGTTTGTGATGTACCCAATGTCACCCTGCAACATTTATTTGAAAATATTATTCGTGAAGCAGGGGTACTTACGCATATCATGCAAAGTGAGGAGAAACACTGGCAATTACAGATACTCACCGGTCTGTTTGACTTTGTAAAGGATGAAACACATCGTAATCATTTCCTGAACCTGCAGCAGTTGGTGAGCCTTGTTGAGCTAATGGAAAAAGAAGAAATTACATTACCACTGGTGCAGGTCAGCGGCAGCGATAAAGGCATCAATTTGATGACAGCACACGGTTCCAAAGGACTGGAGTTTGAATATGTATTCATTGCCGGTTGTAATGCTGCTTTCTGGGAAAAGAAAAGAAAACCAGGTGGAGGATATAAACTTCCTGAAACAATGTTCACATCCCAGACTGCCGGTAAGGATGACGAGGAATTAAGACGCTTATTCTATGTTGCACTCACAAGAGCAGAACAGCATTTATATATCTCATACAGCAAATTCAAAAATGATGGTAAAGAACTGGAACCATCTATGTTTATAGCAGAAATACAAGATCAGCATCCTCTGCCGGTTGAAAAAATTATATTTGACAATGAAGTACTTTCTGAATTTGCTGCATTAAATTTCAGTGAAGCTGTAGCACCGGAAATCGAAAAAATTGAAGAAGAGTTCATCAGCCGCATACTGGATAAGTTTGTAATGAACGTAACAGCATTGAATAATTATTTAAAATGTCCATTAGAATTTTATTTTAAGAACCTCATCCGGATCCCGTCTCCGAAAAATGAAGCCACTGAGTTTGGCTCAGCGGTACACCATGCCCTTGAAAAACTATTCCGAAAGATGCAGGATGGGAAAAAAGACCAGTTCCCGGCAAAAGAAGAATTCATTGCTGATTTTGAATGGTACATGCTCCGCCACAGAGAAAGTTTTACCAAAGAACAATTTGACCGGAGGCTGGAATACGGACTGGAAGTATTAAACAACTATTATGATAAATACATCAATAGTTTCAATAAGATTGTAGCGATTGAAAGAACCATCCGGAATGTGGTGATTAAAGATGTTCCGCTGAAAGGGAAATTAGATAAACTGGAGTTTGACGGTAAATCAGTCAATGTGGTGGATTATAAAACCGGTGACCCGGATAAAGCGATCCCAAAAACAAAAGGACCATCAGAAAAAGAGCCTAATGGCGGTGACTACTGGCGGCAGGCTGTTTTTTATAAAATACTCGTTGATAATTACGAACAGAAAGACTGGAAAGTAGTAAGCACTGAATTCGACTTTATTGAACCGGACAAAAAGAAAAACTATCGAAAAGAAAAAGTAGTTATCGGCCCCGCTGATATTACAACTGTCACCCAACAAATTACTTCTACCTGGGAAAAAATACAAAACCGGGAATTTTATACCGGCTGCGGCAAAGACGACTGCCATTGGTGCAATTTTGTAAAGACCAACAAACTGGCTGTAACCCTGCATGAACTGGAAAGCTCAGACGAAACCGAATAACTTTTATTATGATTTTAAAAACAAATGATTACAGGCAAACCCTGTAAGTTTGCAGCTTACATGAAAACAAAGATTTTTATATCTTATACTGCCCTTATCAGCCTCCTTCTTATCAGTACAATCAGTGGTCCGGGCTGTGCCAATATTATTCCGCCACAAGGCGGACCAAGAGACACTATTCCCCCTGTATTATTGAAATCAAACCCGGGAGATTCATCTGTAAATTTCTCCGGAAATAAGATCACCTTTTTTTTTGATGAATTTGTTGAAGTACAAAATGCCCAGGAAAACCTGCTGGTTTCTCCCTTGCCTAAGATCACCCCTTTTGTAGATAGTAAATTGAAAGAGGTAACGGTAAAGCTTAAAGACACCCTGGAGCCTAACACTACCTATACGCTGGATTTTGGAAATGCCATCAAAGACTATACTGAAGGCAATGTTTTTAAGAATTTTACCTATACATTTTCAACAGGAAAGCATATCGACTCTTTTGAGCTCAGGGGCAATGTAGTATTGGCCGAAACGGGGAAAACGGACAGTACCCTTATTGCAATACTACATACCAACCCGGATGATTCAGCTGTGGTAAAAGATAAGCCTAAGTACATTGCCCGCCTGGATGGAAAAGGAAATTTTTATTTCAAAAATCTTCCGGAAAAAACATTCTATTTATATGCATTAAAAGATGAAGGTGGTACCCGTCGCTATTTTGGCGAGAAACAATTATTTGCTTTTGCTGACAAACCTGTTAGTCTTCAACAAAAGAATGAACCCGTTACCTTGTATGCATTTGCCGCCAGGCAGGAAACACAGAGCACTACAACAATGCTTCCGTCTATTTCCCCCGGTATACGCAATAAACCGGGAGCTGCCACCGCTGACAAACGGTTAAAGTATCAAACTACTCTTCAAAATAACCAGCAGGATCTGCTCAGCCAGTTTGAGATGATCTTTGAGCAGCCACTTAAGAACTTAGACTCATCGGGTATCCGGCTTTATACTGATACAACCTATCAGCCTGCTACCGATTACAAATTTGTAAAAGACAGTACCAATAAAAAGCTGACATTGATCTATGAATGGAAAGAAAATACTTTGTACCACCTGATAATGGATAAAGATCTTGCAGAAGACTCTGCCGGTAAAAAATTATTGAAAACAGATACCCTTAGTTTCAACACCAAGAAGAAAGCAGATTATGGTGCTTTGAAAATAAGGTTTCGCAACCTCGATATCACCAGGAACCCGGTCCTGCTTTTTATACTGAATCAGAATATCTACAAATCATTCCCCATGACCGGTCCTGATTTTACTACCAGTCTTTTTCTGCCCGGAGAATATGAGCTCAGGATGCTGTATGATGAAAATAAAAATGGTGTATGGGATCCGGGGCAGTTTTTAGGTAAACGTAAACAACCTGAATTGGTTAAGCCAATCGAAAGAAAAATTACTGTCAAACCTAACTGGCAGAATGAGTTTGATATAGCTTTGTAAAAGCCTTGAGCGGATAGCTGCTTGTTAAATAAATCTGGCTGGCAGTAGCGTATAGCTCAGATCCTGCTGCTATCTTTGATCTATGCAATTCTCTTCTTCCCTCCTGGAAAATGCGGTTAACGAGTTTGCCAAACTACCCGGTATTGGTAAAAAGACAGCTTTACGTTTAGTGCTTCATTTATTAAAACAGGATACAAAAGAAGTTGGTCAATTCAGCGAAGTGATTGCCAGGATGAGAAGTGAAATCAAGTTCTGCCAGCGCTGCTTTAATGTGGCCGATGGCGATATTTGTTCCATCTGTTCCAATTCATTGAGAAAGCAGGAAGTAATTTGCGTGGTAGAAAGTATCCGTGATGTAATTGCCATAGAAAGTACCCAGCAATTTAATGGTACTTATCACATTCTCGGTGGCATAATTTCACCATTAGATGGTATCGGACCTGACCAATTGAATATCGAATCCCTTGTAACCCGGATTGAAAAAGAGAAAACCGAGGAACTGATATTTGCCCTCAATCCTAACATACAGGGGGATACAACCATTTATTACATCCAGAAGAAATTACAACCTTATAACATTCGTATAACTACTATTGCCCGTGGCATTGCCTTTGGCGGTGAACTGGAATACGCCGATGAAATGACCCTTGCCCGCAGTCTCCAAAACAGGCTTCCTGTTGAAAAATACGTTAGCCGCTAAGCGCCGTCCGGCTTGTTTTTTAAGCTTTTAAATCATAATTTTGCAGTTACATTCAGGCGGATTTGTTTATTGTTCGGCCTGCACTAAAAAACAGAACTAATAAACGGTACGGAATTCCCTCCTGGTTTCCCAACGTTTATAGTTCGCAAAACATAAGTTTATGAAAACAATCCTTGATTGTTTGAAGGAACGCATTTTGATCATTGATGGCGCCATGGGCACCATGATTCAGCGGCATAAACTCACTGAAGCTGATTATCGTGGTGACAGGTTCAAAGACTGGCATTGCGATGTAAAAGGCAATAATGACCTGCTGAATATTACTCAGCCTCAAATCATAACAGGTATCCACAAACAATACCTCGATGCCGGTGCAGATATTATTGAAACCAATACATTCAGTAGTACTGCTATTGCCATGGCGGATTACGAAATGCAGTCCCTCGCTTATGAATTAAACGTAGCCGCAGCAAAATGTGCCCGGGAAGCCATTAAACAATCCGGTAAACAGGCATGGGTTGCAGGAGCTATCGGGCCATTAAACAAAACATTGTCGCTATCCCCGGATGTAAATAATCCCGGTTTCAGGGCGGTTACATTTGATGAGGTAGTAACTGCTTATTACGAGCAGGTAAAAGGATTAGTAGACGGTGGTGTTGATATTCTCTTAATCGAAACCATCTTTGACACATTAAATGCCAAAGGGGCCATTTTCGCTATCAAGAAATATTTCAGGGATACTAAAAAGGAATCATTGCCGGTAATGATCAGTGGCACTATCACCGATGCCTCAGGCAGAACATTAAGTGGTCAGACCCTGGAAGCTTTCTATACTTCAATCATGCATGCCAGACCGCTGAGTGTTGGGCTGAACTGTGCATTAGGTGCAAAAGAAATGCGGCCACATATTGAAGAACTGTCGCAAATTGCCAGTTGCTATGTTTCCGCATACCCTAATGCAGGATTACCCAATGCAATGGGAGAATACGATGAACATCCTGAAGATACGGGCCATTACCTGGAAGAATGGGCCAAAGAAGGATTTGTGAACATCGTTGGTGGTTGCTGTGGTACTACACCAGAGCATATTAAGCATATAGCTGACCATGTAAAAAATCTTAAACCCAGACAACTGCCCGTAGTTGAAAAAGAATTAGCATGACAACCGCACAACTGTTATTAGTAATATCCATCCTCATACTTATTGTAAACAATTTTTCAATGATCAAAAAATTGTTTCTTAAAAAGAATTCATAGATGCAAGAGACCACCTTTATTAAACCTTACCTGAGATTAGCAGGATTAGAACCATTAGTTATAAGGCCAGAAACCAATTTTGTAAATATTGGTGAAAGAACCAATGTTACAGGCTCGAAAAAATTTGCCCGCCTTATCAAAGAAAATAAATATGAAGAGGCGCTCAGCGTGGCCAGGCAACAGGTTGAGAATGGCGCCCAGGTGCTGGATGTAAATATGGACGACGCTTTACTGGATGGTGTATTAGCCATGACCACTTTTCTCAACCTCGTTCAGAGTGAACCGGATATTGCAAAAATTCCCATCATGATCGACAGCTCCAAGTTTGAGATCATTGAAGCCGGTTTAAAATGCGTACAGGGAAAATGTATAGTCAACTCCATCTCTATGAAAGAAGGCGAAGCCAAATTCATAGAACAGGCTATAATCTGTCAAAGTTACGGCGCCTCCGTTATTGTAATGGCTTTTGATGAACAGGGGCAGGCCGATACCAAACAACGAAAAGTTGAGATATGCCGGAGGGCTTACAAAATACTAACCGAACAAGTAGGTTATGATCCCCAGGATATTATTTTCGACCCAAACATATTTGCTGTTGCAACAGGCCTGGAAGAGCATAATAATTATGGGGTTGATTTTATTGAAGCAACCCGTGAGATAAAACAAATGATGCCATTGACCAAAGTTAGTGGTGGTGTCAGTAATCTTTCTTTCTCTTTCCGGGGCAATGACCATGTAAGAGAAGCGATGCACAGTGTATTCTTATATCATGCCATTAAGGCTGGCATGGATATGGGGATTGTAAATGCAGGTCAGTTGGTGGTATATGATGAAATTGAACCCCAACTAAGGCAACTTTGTGAAGATGTAATTCTGAACCGGAATAATGATAATAACGAAGCAACTGAAAAGCTGATCTCTTTTGCCGAGACCGTAAAAGCAAAAGGTAAAGAAATAATAAAGGATGATGCATGGAGAAATACAACCGTTGAAGAAAGACTGAGGCATGCTCTGGTCAATGGCATTACTGATTACATTGATGCAGACACGGAAGAAGCCAGATTAAAATATCCTGCTCCGTTGGAAGTAATTGAAGGCCCGCTGATGGATGGCATGAATGTAGTGGGTGACTTATTCGGAGCCGGAAAAATGTTCCTGCCACAAGTAGTAAAAAGTGCAAGAGTGATGAAGAAATCAGTAGCTGTCCTCACTCCTTTTATTGAAGCAGAAAAAGAAGAGCGACGCCAGGCACATCTTGCAGCCGGCACAACAAATGAAGAGGGAGCCGGAGCTCCAAAGGTTTTATTAGCCACAGTAAAAGGGGACGTTCATGATATCGGGAAAAATATCGTGGGTGTTGTGTTGGGTTGTAACGGATATGATATCATTGACCTGGGCGTAATGGTGCCTGCCGATAAAATCCTGGATACTGCTGAAAAAGAAAAAGCTGATATTATTGGCTTAAGTGGTCTCATCACTCCATCATTAGATGAAATGGTGCATGTGGCCCATGAAATGAAACGCCGCAATATGAAACAGCCCTTGCTGATCGGTGGCGCCACAACTTCCAGGATGCATACAGCTGTAAAAATTGCTCCGCAATACGATAATGGGGTATTACATATATTAGATGCTTCCAGAAGTGTAACAGCAGTAAGTACTTTATTAAGTAAAGAGAAAGAAGTGCTGCTTCAAAAGACAAAGGATGAATATGAAGGATTAAGAAACCAGTTCCTGAATAAGAATAAAAAAGACCTCATCCCCTACAAAGAAGCGGTTATTACCAAAGAATATTTTGACTGGAAAAATTATAAGCCTGCCAAACCAGCCCTGGACGGGGTAAAAGTGTTAAAAGAATTTGATCTGGGCACTATTGCAAAATATATTGACTGGGGACCCTTTTTTATTGCCTGGGAGATGCCTGGTCATTATCCGCAGGTGCTGGAGGATAAGATCTTCGGTACAGAAGCAAAACGACTATTAAATGATGCACAAAAGCTGATTGAAAAAATAGTAGCTGAAAAATGGTTTACGGCTGATGGAGTTATCGGCTTCTGGCCCGCTGCCAGCAACAATGCAGATACCATAATACTCCAGACAGATAACGGTGAAGTAAAATTAGAATCGCTTCGTCAACAGTTGAAGAAAGCAGTGGGACAACCCAGTTATTCATTAGCAGATTTTATCTGCCCTGCAGAACTGGGTACCGATTATATGGGTTCATTTGCAGTAACCATTCATGGCGCCAGGAAACATATAGACCGGTTTGCGGCTGATCATGATGAGTATAATAAGATCCTGGTTCAGATACTGGCCGATCGTTTTGTAGAAGCCTTTGCTGAATGCCTGCACCAAAAAGTCAGAAAAGAATATTGGGGTTATGAAAAGAATGAAACCCTTACCAATGAACAATTGATAAAAGAGGAATATAAAGGCATCCGGCCGGCCCCGGGCTATCCTGCATGCCCTGATCATACGGAGAAATTAAAATTATTTGAGCTACTGAATGTTACCAGGAACATTGGCATCGAACTAACCGAAAGCCTTGCCATGAATCCACCGGCATCTGTATGTGGTTGGTATATTGCTCATCCGCAAAGCCATTATTTTGGATTAGGGAAAATTGGCAAGGACCAGCTGGAAGACTATGCCAATAGAAAAGGAATGACTATAGAAGAAGCGGAAAAATGGCTAAGACCGGTACTGGAGTAATAATTCTATTCCTTATTCCACAACCGCTGATTCAGTTTTAGTTCATCAATCATATCAAATACGATATTGATGCTGTTGTAAAAATCTCCCAACCTGTTATGATCATTAGCCGAAAAAATGGCTGGTTCAAATAGTTCATCTCTTATCGGAACGGCCACATGAATATTAGTATTTACAAAAGACAAAGAGGTCCCCTCTCCCATCATCTGTTGCAATCTTACGATCCGTTCCATGAATGACGGGGTGAGAATGTACCTGGCTTCCACCTGGTCACTGCTGTATACAATAAATCTTTTTTCAAATTCTACACTTTCCAGTTTTACCTTTTCCAGGTTCCAGGCAAAAGATGAGAAAAGCTTTGTGAGAAAATTGATCTGTGGATTTCTTTCACTCCAAACATAAGTACGGCCGGAGAAGTTTTTATTAAAATCTGCAATGAAAAATAACCCCCTGAAAATTGTTTCCCAATGAGTACTCTTGCCGGAACTTACTTTCCGTTCGGTATGCAATTCGGAAAAACAAAAAAAGGTCTTTTCATGTGTTCCTTCAATATAATCATCACCAGAATAGCGATCGGGTTGTTCCACAAAAAGACCACTGTTTAAATAATCAGCTTTACTGATTTTCAGTCCCGGGCTATATTGCAATGAGGGATCAATAAACCGGATGATCTTTCTGACAACAGATTCTTTAAAACCGGCAGCAAACGATTTCTTTTTATTACCAAAAATAATCAACAGCACAAAAGCAGCCAGCAGCAGCACAAAAGCAATCACAACAGAAACTTTATTATGAGATGCGGCAGATATGATAAACAGGATAACAGCTGTACCGAGTAAGACAAAGCCAGCAGCTCCATATTTTTTTATTTTTTTTCGTTCTGCTTCAAGTGGAATTAAAAGGCCCTGTAACTCCTTTTCATAAAATGTATTGAAATTTTTCTCCAGGGACATATGAGGGCTATTCAATTATATATTTAATGCAGGAACTCCTTTTTCTGATTCCCGAATAGTAAAATATTCTTTTTTACTCATTCCAGCCAGTGAAGCGACAAGGGATGAAGGAAATGTTTCGATGGCATTATGATAATCATTAACTGCTGCATTATAAAAGCGTCTTGAGGCCGCCAACTGCTCTTCTGCCTCATTGATGGCCCCCTGTAAGCGCAGAAAATTTTCACTGGCTTTCAGTTGCGGGTAGTTTTCAAAATTCACAACTATTTGCTGCAGGATATTATTGACCTGGTTATCCAGCCTTACCTTTTCATTTGTTGGCAAGTTATTTTCCATTGCCTTTTGCCGTAATGCTGTGAGGCTGCTAAGTAAGTCTCTTTCGTGAATCATATAGCCCTTTACGGCTTCTACCAGTTGTGGTATCAGGTCATACCGCTTCTTTAACATAACATCTATGGAAAAAAATGAGTTCTCAACAGCGTTCTTTTTCCTGATAAGGTTATTATAAAGTAAAACCGGGATGAGGATGATTACCAGTACAATGATAATGATCAGGGGTGTCATACAAAACCAGTTAGGGTGATCGTTTATTTTCTTCTGTGTAACACTGAATTCCAAACTAAAATACACTGATATTTCTAAACTCCTGCTTTAATTGCTCCGGGCTTTGGAAATGAATAGATTTTATCCCCAAATCTTCTGCGGCCTTTACATTTCGAAGGTTATCATCAATAAATAATGCTTCCGCGGGGTTAATATTATATCTCGTCAGCAATCGCTGATAAAATTCCGGGAAGGGTTTTCTTGTTTTTTCTTCACCACTCACCACCCTGCCATCAAACCAATGTAAGAAGTCATACCGTACAAGGGCGATATCAAAAAGGTTCGCCTGCCAGTTGGTCAATGCATAGAGTTTATACTTGTTTGAATCTTTTAAATGCCGGAATATCTCAACCGTATCGTAAATCGGGCTTTTCAGCATTTCTGTCCAGCGCCCATAATAATCCCGGATGGCTTTTTCCCATCCCGGGTGGGCAGCCACCAACTCCTGTGTCGCTTCTACAATAGAACGACCGGCATCCTGCTCCTCATTCCAGTCGTTTGTACAGATATGCGTAAAAAAATAATCCCTTTTTTCCGCTGATTCAAAATAAGTTTCAGTGAATACATATTTAGGGTTCCAGTCAATTAATACGCCTCCAAGGTCCCAGATAATTGCTTTAATCTCCATAGTACTGATCACTGATGATTATAACGCATTTTAAGCCAGATCATAATTCCGGACATCACCAGCATAACAGCATTAGTGAGGATAATGACCCAGTTATTTAGCATAACGCCATATGCTAACCACATTATTTCATTAATAAATGCAATGATGAACATATTAAGGGCAACATCTTTGGCAGATTTTTCCTTCCATGTTTTCAATACCTGTGGCAAAAAAGTGAATGCTGTCAACGCACCGGCTGCGTAACCCAGTATATCGGCTGCTGTCATTATTTGTATTTTTTTAAATGTTTGGCTTCTTCTACAGTGGCTGGCATTAAACTTACAGCAGTTCCACCACCCGGTGCCAGTTTCAGTTTTAAATTTGTTTTACTATCCACCAGAAATTTCTCAATTACATAAGCTTCGGGATTATCCTTCCAGTGGGCATTGTCTGCATCCCGGTAAATTGCAGCAATATATTTTTTCCCGGGATCCAGGAATGAAAGTGAAGTGGAAAAATTTCTCGCCAATTCATCCGTGATAGCACCTATAAACCAGTTATTACTGCCCTTAGCTTTCCGGGCTGTAATGATATAGTCCCCAGGTTCCGCATCCAGGATTTTGGTATCATCCCAATCTGCCGCCACATCCTTTATGAACTGGAATGCATCCATTTTTGCCTCATAGTTCTCCGGAAGATCGGCAGCCATTTGCAAAGGGCTATACATTGTAACGTATAAGGCTAATTGCTTGGTCAGCGTAGTATGCACCTGTTCTGTTTTACCCGGATTGTAATAGTTCATTTTAATCTTAAATATCCCTGGTGTATAGTCCATCGGCCCCCCATCAATCTGGTAAATGGAACGATTGTTTCATGGTCTGGTGGATTGCCCACACTCCATGCATTAAATTCATTTCCCCGGGCTGCTTCACTGGCTAACCAGTTGGTGTAAGTACGATGCAAACCGGTAAGCCGAACAGATTCATGCATATTAACCATGATATTGTAAGCGGCTGTTTTCTGCGCTACTCTTTCATAATGCTTTGTCATCCACTGCCCGTCATGGTGTTCACCGCGGGGAATAATTCTGCCCACATAGCCTGTTTTCACTGCATCATATCCAAATTGCTTCATAAAACGGTAAGCCGTATCCATCCATCTTTCATAGTTGGTAACAGCGCCTGAAGTTTCGTGATGCATGATAATTTTCACGCCTCTGGCAGCAGCATATTGCTGCAATTCTTTTACATCAAAATCAGGATAAGGTGTAACAAAATCAAAAACATCTTCCTTCCACTGACCAAACCAGTCTTCCCAACCGGTATTCCAGCCTTCTACCAGTACACTGCTAAATCCATTTTTGGCAGCAAAATCTATATAGCGTTTCACATTTGCAGTATTAGCTCCATGAGGAACTCTGGTTGCTTGTTGCGAACCAACCTGCCCGCCACTATAATCCCAGCTACTTTTACCCACATGCATCTCCCACCATACACCTACATACTTTTGTGGTTTAACCCAGGATGGTGCATTCGCAACTTTTGAAGGCTCATTTAAATTTAAAATCATTTTTGAGGCCAATAGTTCTGCCGCTTTATCGCTAACAATGATCGTTCTCCAGGGAGTTACTGATGGTGTTTGTAAATAGGCTTTGTTTCCAACTGCGTCGGGAACCAGGTGTGCATTGAAAGAAAAAGATGACTTATCGAGTACCAGGTTCATGGCCGGGTAATTTATTAATCCTGCCTCATGAATATTGATATAAATTCCGTCCACAGATTTCATCATTAATGGTGTCTGCACAGCATTCTTATCAAAATAGGTTTTAGCATGTATTTCCTGTGCTGCACCTCCCCCGGTTGCATCAACACTACTCAGATTCGTAGTGTAATATGGGTATTCATTGGTATCATAATCACCGGGAATCCAAAATGCCTTGTGGTCTCCACTTACTCCAAATTGAGTTAATTCATCGGCGATAATAAAATGATTGAGTTTGGCCTGTTGGGGAAACGAATAACGAAATCCTATTCCTTCATCAAATACCCTGAAAATGATCTGCAGTTGAATTCCTGAACCTGAACGGTCGGAAAGTTTTACAACAAGTTGTTTGTAGTTGTTGCGGATCGAACTTACTTCACCCCAAACCGGTTGCCATGTTTCATCCGCAATAGATGAATCAATGCCTACCAGGTCAAATTTGACCAGTGATAATTCAGGACTCTTTAGTTTCATACCCAATCCTGAGGGTGTAATTGTTGTTTTCCCTTTATAAAAAACCTGGTATACCAGATCTCCGTTGGTTCTATGTAGCAAACCAAGCTGAATATTATTATTGGGTGAACTGATATTTATTGACTGGTCGGCATAAACCAACTGAACTAGCCCGATCAATACAAGGCTGATCAGCAATCGTTTTAAAAGCATGGCAAAAATTTACATGAAGGTAATACTTTTGTGTAAAAAGTACACATTTGGCTATCGTTTTTCAAACAGCCACCAGTGGCGTTTACGGGGCCTCACTTTATAATAGGTGCTGATATAGTTAGTGATGTGATCCATTGCTTCGTCAATACTGTCTGTTACCAGTACCAGGTTCATGTCTCCGGGTGAAATGGTATCTTGTTTTTCCATTTCTTGTATGGCCTCCAGCAAAGGATTATAATATTCCTTTCCAAATAAAACTATCGGAAAACGGGTTATGGTCTTTGTCTGTACCAGGGTCAGCGTTTCGAATAACTCATCCATTGTACCAAAACCACCAGGCATGATAATAAAAGCATAAGAATATTTTACCAGCAACACCTTCCGGACAAAAAATGTTCAAAAGTAACTGTCTTGTGCAGGTAAGGATTTGACTTCTGTTCAAAAGGTAGTTGAATATTACAACCAACAGATTTCCTCCGGACTCAAAAGCTCCTCTGTTGGCTGCTTCCATTATACCTGGTCCGCCGCCAGTAATAGTTGTCATACCAGATTCTGCAATTCGTTTACCAAATTCCCTGGCTTGTATATAATAAGGGTGGTCCTCTTTAAACCTGGCTGAACCAAATACTGTGATACATGGTCCTGTGAAATGCAATGCCCTAAAGCCACTAATAAACTGCTTAAAAACCCGCCATGCAAAGAAAAGTTCATAGCCGCGGCTTTTAGGACCGTCCAAAAAAACATGCTCCTTTGGCCGGATAAGCACACTTTTTTTTTGTTTAACTGCTGCTTCCATAGTAAAATGTAAATTGCTACTGTTTTTGATTATTGTTCCGGATTACTATCGGTTTATAATATTTAAAATTACCCGCTTTTATCAATAAAACACAAACATACTATGCGTATTATATCCTATAATGTTAATGGCATAAGAGCTGCGATTAAAAAAGGGTTTATTGACTGGTTAAAAACCAACCCTGCTGATGTGATATGTGTGCAGGAAACAAAGGCAGTTAAAGGCGACGTAGATACAAAATTGCTGAATGATTTAGGCTATTATGATTATTGGTACAGTGCCCAAAAGAAAGGATACAGCGGTGTGGCGGTATTCAGTAAGATAAAACCTGATAAAGTTGAAGTCGGTAACGGACACGGTCCAAGTGACGATGAGGGCAGGGTGATACAATTAGACTTTGGAGATATAAGGCTTATTAACGCATATTTCCCCAGTGGCACCAGTGGCGATGAAAGACAGGACTTCAAATATGCATGGCTTGATGAATGTTTCACCTGGCTAAATAAATTGAAAAAAAAACATCCTAAACTTATTCTTTGCGGTGACTATAATATTGCCCATAAGGAAATCGATATTCATGACCCGAAAGGAAAAAAAATTCATCCGGATTTTTGCCGGCGGAAAGAGAATGGCTGACAAAATTGCTGGAAAGTGGCTGGGTAGACACTTTTCGTGAATTTCATCCTGAGCCCCACCGGTACAGCTGGTGGAGCCAGCGTTTTCCTACCGTACGATTGAATAATAAGGGCTGGAGGATTGACTATATAAATGTTACCGGAACCTTTAAAAAACACCTCAAGGATGCAGAAATCTTCCTGATATAAAGCATTCTGATCATTGCCCGGTGTATTTAGAAATTAAAATTTAATCCTTATTTTTTTCCCATAGAATAGTTGAATGAAAATTGATAAATAGGTAATCCATATTGAATTTCGGGAGCCTTGGTGTATTTGTAATAAATAGCTTTAATGTTTACCAACCCATTTATTTCAATTCCAAATCCTGCAGAATATCCCTTATAAAACCCATTCGTTTTAATGCCAGGAATGAACTCTTCAATTTGAACAGGGTTACTTTTACAAATATGATATCTCATTATTAACCAAAAAATTCCTATATTTTTCGAATTTGACCTTTCCCATGCCCCGGTCTGGAATATAAACCAGTTGTGGCAAAGCTATTTAGGAAATTTATGGGCTTACCAGTTAACGGGTTACTAACGGGTCCAATTCTTACACCTGTTAATACCCGTTCTCCAAACTGATACAAAAGCCCTGATTTTGTGATTCTCTCCCCCTTTCTAAAAAAAATTACTCCTTCCACACTTATATTAATAAGGCCGCTCAAAGGATTAATATACTGATTAACCAAATGGTCATTGCTTCCGTGAAAGCTGTCCACTGCTATTGTTATTTTGAAATGAATTATTGCTGACTCCGCTGTAAAAGGAAAGAGGAACTGCAAACCTGCCGGGTTCTCCTATAAATAGCCGGATAAATCTTGCACTGGCATTAACCTGTCCATTATTTACAATATCTATAAATCCTGAGGTAAATATTTCCGGCTTGTACTCTTTTGTTTTACCGGTTGGGGTGGTCGGCTTAGTTAGAGTTGTGTCTTTCTTTATCTGCCCGTTGCAAAAACCAACAAAGATAAAACATAATAATATCGGCAAAAAGATACCATGTAAGAAGCTAAGTACTTGACTAATGATCAAAAATTCTTTCCCTTTTTTTATTAAAAAAATACCGTATCCCCAGGCTGAGATAATTATTGTTCTGGCTGTAATGCACCTTGGCGGTAAACTGTGGCAGGTCAGGGTAAAAGTAAGATCGGTTCTTTCCAATTTTTTGTGCCAATATGGTAGTTCAGATCAATACCAAGTATTGTTCTTTTAGAAGCCTTTAATTTACAGCCAAGGGTAAATGTGTTTTCAATTTTTATATCATAACTATTATGGCCGTCATCTTTACCTTTATAAAAATCTGTATAGCCTTCATACACCGTATATAGTACACCGGTTTGATTAAATACTTGGAACAATCGTGAACCTTCAGGGTTTGGCCAGTAAACACTGGATATCCGGCAAAATACCAATATAAAAACGGTATTTATATCTTGCAAAAACAATATCTAAATAACACAGATAAGGAAGTCTTCAAATCAAAAGAGCTCCAAATCCATTTCTCAAAGTAGCAAAATCCTTTCCATTTCTGGGAAATCCATTATTTGCCGGATCCATGTCGGTATTACTCCATCCATCCTGAACAAAATACACTGCGTTGCGCAACCCCACACCTAACTCAAATCTTTTTGCCGAATCAATGGCTTTTTCCCAAAAAAGATTTAGGGCCACAACCTGGTTTCGCTTGTGTGGCAGATTTACATAACTGCTGTCAAATATTGTTTTCGCCTTAGGTGTAACACCCCCTTCTAACCCAATCGAAAAAAAAGTATTGTTTTGTGCGAAAACAAAAAGGAAATAAAACAAAAACATTAAAATTACTTTCATATAATATAGTTTGATAATCGTAACCGGTATTAAAACATACCGGTTACTGAAATATTTTATCTGCACCGGGCAGTTACAGGAGTATTAATTGCCAAAACTGGTATAGTTTTTTCATACATGCCTTTATAAGAAAAGGAAAAAGATAAAAAATGCATCGCTTTTGTTAAAGCAAGGGCAAACGGTATTATTCCTTCATTGCGAGAAAGTTTTACTTTTTTTGTATGTTCTTTAAACCCCACTACAGGAACTATTAAACTGGCATCGACCGGGTAATCCACTTTATTACATACATCCCATTGGCGGGTACAAAATTCTATTCCCACTTTTCCCCTTCTGTCTTTTCCTGTTATTTTCCCGTTACTATTTCTTTTGTAAAGTTTTGCCTTCCCTCTTATTTTGGTGTTACTGGCTTTCATGTCAAAAGTGACACTTCGCTGTTCTAATTTATATCCTATCACTCTATCTCCGCTATTCGTAAGAAACCCATCATACTTATTATTCCTTGCAACGCCTTCCTGGCCTGGCCCACAGTCTGCCATCATAGCCCGTACGCCTTCCACCACTGTAACTATAGCAGTTAGTATAAGTGCTGCATCTTTAATCCTTGCAAGTGTTTTGAATACCTTATCCCAATCAATCATATGTGGGTAATAACTATTCTTCAAAAAAGGAAAAGTCAGTGCAACAGAAAACTTTGCTGCGCCAGGGTTTGAGTTAAATTTCAAGCTTCGGGCTGTATAATCCCGAAAACCGTCTAAAAGGGTTTCGTCCACATTCTCATCCCTTATTTCAAAACCAACATTTTCATCTATACAACTCCAGAATTCTTCATCAATATCTTCCATCAGGCTGGGGTCCTGATCAATCTGCGGTTCAGGTTCTGCCAGCCAGTCGGTTACCAATTGGTTAATATGAACTCTGTAAGAAGTAAAATTCAACTGGCTTTCAAAATATACTGAGGCATATTCTTCCGGATATATAAAATAGTTGCTCTCCAGAAGATCCTCGGCACAGTCAACCTGTTCTTGGTTTCCTTCCACCGGGTCTTCACAAAGTCCCAATTGGTATGCTGAAATTAAGATCGCTGCCAAATGCTCGCATAAGCTGTCCCATCTTGCATTCAGTTCTTCCAGATCATCGCCACTTCCAAAAGCGTACCCAGTTCTCATAAGAGGGAACCCCGTTATTTATATATACGTCTGTCATAGCATTAGCAACCCTGCCTTCAATTACCAGTTTATAATCGTTCATAGCCGATTTGTGTTCATTAATGATATCCTGTAGTTCGGATGTTACAGTCAGACATTGCGCATTTATTTTTATACCCACAATAAGGGATAGTAAAAAAACAATTATTATCTTTTTCATAAAAGAAGTTTAAAGTGTGTTATTAATAGCAGCGCAACAATATGTTGCACCATTACCTACCTGGTTTATGGGCCATTCAAAACACAAACCCGGGCAGCGGTCGGTATTTATTCTGCCCCTACTGTTTATCATTTTATGCGCATCTTATCTGATAAACAGTAGCTACTTCAGTTAAACTAGTCAATAAAACATACTAAAGAGAAACACTTAAAAAAGGAGAATTGATCAATATCTTCTTTACCGAAATTCAAATATTTTGAAACCGCATCAAAAAAATAACAGATAATTTGTTTAGGATAAAATTGTTTTTGTTTAGTTTTATTACTAAACCTTACTGTTATGGAACCTTCAAAAATTATTGGTCAAAATATTATGACCTGTCGTGAAATAAGTGGAATTAAACAAGAGATGTTGGCAAAACATCTTGGTATATCCAAAGGCAGAATGAGCCAGATAGAAAATGGAGAATGTAGAGAACTTACCATTAACAGATTACAATGTATTGCCAACTATATTGGTACAGATTTTTTTACTCTTTTATCC
Source organism: Chitinophagaceae bacterium (assembly GCA_016719165.1). GTDB lineage: Bacteria > Bacteroidota > Bacteroidia > Chitinophagales > Chitinophagaceae > JJ008. The sequence goes on from JADKAJ010000007.1 coordinate 162,500, forward strand.
CCCCCCGCTTGGATTACTCAAAGAAACAGATGGGTTAAAAAACCCCAACTCTGCCTACATTACATAACTAACAAATATTTTCCTGCGGCATGATCGTTTATAACGTAACAATCAAGTAAATCACTCAATAGTTACCGACTGGCTTACCTGGTTAAAGGAAGAGCATATACCAGATTTGATAGGTACTGGCTGCTTTAGTCATGCGACTATATTACACCTTATTGAAGCTGATGATGAGGAAGGCATAACCTATGCTGTACAATATCATGCAGAATGTAAGGGGTTATACAACCGGTATATAGAAAAATTTGCGGATGAAATGAGAAAAAAGGGGATGGAGAAATGGGGTAATCAATTCATAGCTTACCGCACAGTAATGCAGGTTGTGAATTGAGTGTGCAAAAGAATATTTACAAGCCTCTGTATATAATAAACAGTTGTATATTTCTCTCAAACCCTTGTTCTGCCTGAATTTCATTGATCATTTTACAAAACCCGCTACAGTAAAGGCTTTCAGCGTTTGTGGCAGATAATGCGGCTAAATACAGGAAAATGACAAACCTCTAAAATCCTTGTCCCTTGCGGTTTCGGGGCTTTTAATACAAAAAAAAAGGAGAATAAAAATTTTTTGCCGGTATCAAAAAGCGTCTAAATTTGTCGCTGTTAGCAAAACATTCAAAAATACAAATCATGAACAAAGCTGAATTGATCGCAAAGGTGGACGATGATGCAGGTATTACCAAGACTCAGGCAAATGCTGCCCTTCATTCTTTTGTAGATGCTGTTACAAAAACATTAAAAGGTGGTGGCAAGGTTACTCTGGTTGGTTTTGGTACTTTCTCAGTATCTAAAAGGGCAGCCCGTAATGGCCGCAACCCGCAAACAGGTGCTGTTATTAAAATTAAAGCTAAAAAAGTTGCTAAGTTTAAAGCTGGTAAAGAACTCTCCAGCAAAATGTAGTCCGATTGCTATTGGATGTACCATTTACCTTATTAAAAAGCTCCTGTGCTTATTTCAGTGCCGGAGCTTTATTTTTGTACTAAATATAATAACTAAAATAAATTACCATGGGAAGAGGAGATAAGAAAACTGCTAAAGGAAAACGTTTCAAAGGTTCATTCGGTAAGAGCCGTCCAGTTACACCAACTGCAGCAAAAAGAAAGCAGCCGCTAAAAAAGTAAATAAATTAACTGGCTAAAGTTGATGAGGTTGAAAGAATCTTGTCAGCTTGTTAATGAATTTTCCGGCTGCATATTGGGGCGTACATAGTCTGCCATTTTGTTTACTGAAAATACGTTACCTGCATGGCAACTTGCCATTCATTTGACAGAGGTATATTAATTTTAACACTCCCCGGAGGAGCGTTAAAATTAATTTATCTTTTTTATCCCTGTTTGAATAATTACAAATTGGTTTTCCGTTGCATTAACTGGTCTCTTTCTTCTGCAATCACATTCAGCATACTTTCCAGTTCACCGATTCTTTTTAATTGCCCCTCAAGTTTTTTATTTGCATCTGCCATTGCCTGCATATCATTATTTAATTCTTCCAGGTAAGCTACCCTTTTCTGTAACTGATGGCGCTGAAATTCCGTTTCTTTTAAACTATCCTCCGCTTCAGCAATAGCCAGTTGCAACTGGCGGTTCTCTTCCACTGCAGCGTGATATTTAAGCTTTTGTTCTTCAAAATCACGGGTCATTTTATGCTGCACTTCTTTCAGCTCTTCATATTCAAGGTTGATTCTTTTTGAAACATTTACCT
>JADKAJ010000008.1 GCA_016719165.1 Chitinophagaceae bacterium
CAAAACCCAAGTCGTATTTCCGGTTCAAATGGAGCTGACACGGGAGCCTTGTTGTCGGTTTTCTGCTATCAACAGTACCCATAATGTCCTGTTAAAGTGTTGGCCAGATCATCTGCAAGTGTGAAATGAATGATATTAATTACAGGTTCAAGTGGTTCTTTAATGCATTTCAACCACGGGTGAAATTACATTTTTAATAGCGAGGTGGGGCCCGGTTGGTGGATGGAATTTTGGGGAAATTTCATTCGTTAATAACACAACCCAGGCATTACAGGTTATCCCTGGTTTTAAAGCTACAATTATCGATAACGATGGTGATAACGGTACATTAAATGAGTCCGTTTCTTTTTACTCTTTGAATTCTTATACTTTAGAAAACAATACTGCTGTAACTGTATCAAACATCACAGAGAATATAGCAGGCAATCCTGTGATTGTTGGTAAAAAATTTGATGGGTCTTCAACATTGTATTCGAGCGGTGTAGATACGTCGGAAACAACAATAATGACAACTGTCACTTATACATCTACCAAATGTAGTCAGATTAAGAGTCGGGTGGTACTAAATCATCTTCCTCAAGTCGAATAAACAGGATTTATTCTATCTGGTTTTCAAAAGTTTTGACTATGCTTGCAATTCACCTTGCCTGTTAAATTGACTGCATTCAATGCTGTATTTATATAATTCGAACAAAGTGGATCTCGTAGAGCACTGCTTCAAAGTGTAATACTTAAGTCATTTTGTAGTGGAAAAGAGTACCGATGGTATTAACTACGGTGATGCCGGGTTGTGTTTGCGTGTGGCACCAAGGAAAGACAGACTATAAATTATCAGATAATATAGCCATTGACCAGGCTAAAATTAGCTGGCCCAAAACTGTCTGTAGATGTTGATGGCGAGGGACTGACTGTCAGCAAGCCGTATCATCAGAAGGAAATAGCCAGGAAGAGAATAAAATAACAATGCTCACTTATCCTAATCCTGTAAGTAATGAGCTTCGTATTACCGTTCCTGCAAGCTGGCAGAATAAAGAAAGCAGTGTACGAGGTATTTAACTCAAACGGACAGATTGCCAAAAAGGGCTGAGACGTCAAACAGCAGCCAGACCAGAGGCGATCAATGTAACAAACTGGCACCGGAGGCTTCGCAGAGTAAGAGTAAGCTGAGGACAAATTGCTCAGCAATTGATGGTAAAGCATTAATAAAATTTTTCTAGGGGTTTCATAGCCGCCTTGCCTTTTGGTGAGGCGGTTTTTATTCTAGTAACCTCATTTTTTTGAAGCGTTTAGTAATGTTTTCCTGCTCAAAATTACAGGAATTTTGATAAAACTAATGTGTTTGATAGACAGCAGAAATGGTAATAATACTACCAGAAAATGCGAATTATTTCTTACGAAGAAAAAATGTCGAAAAACTTGCAAGTAGAAAAGCTGCACGTATTATGTTTGTCTCCAGATCGAACGAATCCTAAAGTAACGTAAATCCGACACCTAGGAAACAAACTACTCTTATCACACGGGATATTACTTCCCGGTCTGTTTCAACTTTCATATATCGGTTTTCATTGCCTCCCGAGAACAAGTTCAAAAGGACCCGTACCAGTTTATTTAGTCACCTTGAACCCTAACACAAAACAATGTTAAACAATTTTACACTCTAAGCAAAGCCTTTTGAAGTTTTTGCTCTGATAGTCGTGACAGCTTCACAGATTGTACTTACCCAGGCACAATCTCTTCCTGTTTTAACAGAGGTTAAAATTTGAAAACTTTGAGCTAATTGCCCAGATACAAGCCTCCAAACAGGTGCTTCCTTACCGGTTTTCGGATGTAACCACTAAATATGTGGATGCCATAGTTACAATTGACAGCCTGGTAAATGGCGCTAAAGTGAATAAGATAGATGACAATAGTAATGGAGTAGGTTATGTGGCGTTCAGCCTGCTGTGCAATCCGGGAATTACATAGGAAGGAAATTCTTATGCGGTTTTACATTTCAATTTGTTTCAGAAGAATACTCTTACACCTATTTGTTCTGCAAATAATAAATGCAACTGCTCTTGATTTTAGATGAAATAGCATGCTGAAAGAATTTGTTGAGAGTTGTGGAGACTTAGCAGCAATGTGTCTTATTGGATGGGAACACCGGATATCCTGGTTACAGAACTATCTAATAAGGCATTTATGGAAAAAATGTGCTGGAGTGTTGAAAGAAATCGGAGTGATGCACTTCCTCTTTGGCTAATATGTTTCCTGCAACTAAAAATGATGTATCGTCTTTTGTAGTAAGAGTACGGTACCATCTTTTTCTTAAAACCGCAGCTCTGCTACAAGACAGTTCCAGCCTGTAGAAGGCTTTACATACCCTCCTTCGACACTCCCTATTAGCCTTACTGCTTTTTCTGCTTCATTAAATAATAGCAAAGTGGACCTTAAATGGAGCACTGCTTCGAAGTTAGCGTAAGCCATTTTGTAGTGGAAAAGAGTACCGATGGTATCAACTACAAAAGACGCCGGAGTTGTGTTTGCGTATGGTACTGCAACCGGAAAAGCAGACTATAATTTGTCTGATAATATTGCAAATGACCAGGCTAAAATAATTTATTACAGGCTTCGCTCTGTAGATATTGATGGCAAGGGACAGCTGTCACAACCCGTATCATCAGAAGAAATAGCCAGAAGAGAATAAAATAACAATACTCACTTATCCTAATCCTGTAATAATGAGCTTCGTATTACCGTTCCTGCAAACTGGCAGAATAAGAAAGCAGTGTACGAGGTATTTAACTCAAACGGACAGATTGCCAAAAGGGCTGAAACGTCAAACAGCAGCCAGACAGAAACAATCAATGTAACAAACCTGGCACCAGGCTTCTACATAGTAAGAGTAAGCTGCGAGGGACAAATTGCACAGCAGAAGATAGTAAAGCACTAATAAACTAATTTTTCATAGGGGTTTCATAGCCGCCTTGCCTTTTGGTGAGGCGGTTTTTTTATTAAAAATATTTTGGTTTATATTATAAACTACTTTATGTTTGTGTTCCAAACCTGGGAATTTGCCAGGAAAGTTCAAAACATTCGTGCAGTAGTTATAGGTATAATACTATTGCAGGCTGTTTCTGCACAGGTAATGGTAAAGGGTATTGTGAAGGATAATAAAGGCAACCCTATTGCTGGCGCAAGTATTTTCTATTAAAGACAGCTATGATGGAGCTACTTCTGATTCACTAGCCAGGTATAGTTTTAAAGCATTTGAAAAAGGTCCGCAACTTTTGATTGTTTCAAATATCGGCTATAAGTCATATGAACAGCAGGTTAAGCTGGAATCAGGTTTACTAACTATAGATGTGGTATTGAAGCAGGAAGTCACTGAATTGACTGCTGTGGTTTTATCGGCCGGAACTTTTGAAGCCAGTGACCGTAAACGGGCTGCTGTTTTAGACCCGATTGATATTGTAACTACCGCCAGTGCCAATGGCGATATTACGGGGCCTTAAAAACAATTGCCGGGTGCGCAACAGGTGGGAGAAAGGAAGGGTTGTTTGTAAGAGGTGGAACAGCTGCAGAAACAAAAACATTTATTGATGGTACGCTGGTTAATAATTTCTTTTTTTTCCAGTGTGCCCAATATTGCCTGATTTGGAAGGTTCTCCCCCTTTATTTTTAAAGGAACGGTCTTTAGTACAGGCGGGTATTCTGCACTGTTTGGGCGAGGCTCTTTCATCGGCACTCATTCTTGAATCAATAGACTTACCGGATCAATCATCCGCCAACCTGGGTTAAGTGTATTGGGGAATTAATGGAGGTTACCAGCATCTTTCAAAAAAATAAGCAATCGTCTTTTGGTGCCAGCTACAGTTATACAGACCTCTCTTTAGCTTTTGCAGTCATTAAACAGCGCCAGGATTATTCTAAAGTGCCGGCTTATCATGGTGCAGATGCAAACTTTCGGATTAAAACATCAAAAACCGGGATGCTTAAATATTATGGCTATTTCAGCAGTAACAGGCTTGCGTTTACAACCAATAGCATTGATTCGCTGGGGTATCTTGATAAATTTTCCATTCAAAATTCAAATGTCTTCCATAATCTTTCCTGGAAAGAAAACCTCTCCAAACGCTGGAAGATTTTTTCCGGCATCTCTTATACTAATAATAAAGATGATATTAACAGCAATATGCAGGATAATAATAAAAATGATGTTGTACTGAATGGTCTTGAGTTTAAAGAATTTAATGTTGATACAAAGGGAACTTATTTTAATGTCAAAACTGTACTGGAAAAAAAGCTGAAAGGTTTGAGTGCTATCCGCTTTGGCGGGGAGTATAACTTCAGTAACGATCAGTTAGTTTATACAGCCTATAATAACCAGCAGTATCCCAATACGGTGAAGGAGCACATCAAGGCTGCTTTTGCCGAAAGCGATATATATGCAACCAACGACCTGGCAATAAAAGCCGGGCTTCGCTTCGAACATTCTGATATTCTTGATAAAACTAATATCGCACCCCGGTTATCTCTTGCTTATAAGTTAGGCAAAGGAACCCAGGCTTCACTGGCTTATGGTATTTTTTATCAGAATCCTGAAAGAAGATACCTGCCTTCACCCAATGCACTCACTTTTATGAAGGCTACCCATTACATTGCGCAGTTTCAACGATCAATTAATCAGCAAACATTGAGAGTGGAGGTTTTCTATAAGCAATATGATAACCTGGTAAAAACCGGTGTAACAAATTTTACAGAGTCGGCTATTAATAACAACGGGTTTGGCGATGCCAGCGGGTTTGAATTTTTCTGGCGGGATAAAAAAACAATAAAGAATTTTGATTATTGGGTCTCTTATTCATACCTGGATACTAAAAGAGATTTTTTGAATTTCCCTTTTGCTATTACTCCGAATTTCGCTGCAAAACATACGGCTTCATTGGTTACCAAAAAATTTGTGCAGCAATTAAAAATGAACCTCAATGCTTCCTATAACTATAGTAGTGGCCGTCCTTATTACAATATCGGTTTTGACGGTACCAATTATAAATTCAACGACAGGGGTACAATACCCGCTTATCACAATGTTAGTTTTGCCATTAATTACCTCCCGAAAATTGGTAAGAAAGATGCAAAATCATTTGCAGTATATGTACTGCAGGTAAGTAATATTTTTAATATTAAGCAAACCTATGGGTACCAGTATTCCTATAATGGCAATAGAAAAGAAGCTATTGTACCTACATCCAGGATGTTCGTATATATCGGAGCTTTCCTGAGTTTTGGAGTAGACAGGAGTGACGAAGTAATTAATAATAGTTTATAATAGTTAAAAGGATCAATAATTTATCACTAATTAAATTTTATACAATGAAAAGAAGTTTTTTTGTCTTATGTACCAGTTTCATGCTAACCACTTCATTTGCCCAAAGTGAAAAATACATCAAAGCAATGGAAGCCCTGGTACCTGCCGTGGATACCACCCGTAGTCCTGATGGGCTTACACAACTTGCAAATTCTTTTGAAAGAATTGCCAATGCAGAAAAAACAATGTGGTTACCTTTTTATTATGCAGCACTTTGTCATATAAATAAGGCAAACGGATACTTTCAGACACAAGAACTTGATAAGGTTGATCCGCTGATGGATATAGCAGAGCCTTTACTGGCAAAGGCAGAAGAACTGGAGAAGAATAATTCTGAGATCATGTGCCTGAAAAAAATGTTCAATACAGGGAAAATGATGGCTGACCCGATGAACCGGTTTATGACATTCGGCCAATCTGCTGCGCAGGCGCTGGAAGTAGCCAGGGGTTTGAACCCTGACAATCCAAGGGTATATCTTTTGGAAGGTATTGATAAGTATTATACACCTGAACAGTACGGAGGTAGTAAATCTGAAGGAAAAAAATTGTTTGAAGAAGCCATGAAAAAATTTGAAGTGTTTAAGCCTGCCAGCAGTATTCACCCTTCGTGGGGCTTAAGCCAGGTTAAATATTTTCTTACACTGGAATAGAATTATATTGCCCAGCGGGCAGCCTGGAAACAGGCTGCTTTTTGCTTTTTAAAAAATAATTATGTCAAAAGAGAATTTTTCACCCGAGCAAAGTCTTCAGCTTATTCAGTCCATGATCAATAAAGCAAAAGATGCCTGTCATGATACAGGCATTGCCGCAATTATGTGGGGGGCTGTAATAGCAATTTGTTCATTGGTGAGGTTGTCTGAACTGCATTTTGAGTACAGACTGCCATTTGATATCTACCTGCTTACAATTGTCGCAGTAATCCCACAGATCTATTTTTCAGTAAAAGAGAAAAAGGAAAGAAAAGTTAAGACCTATGATGATGCCTTTATGGATTCGCTCTGGTTAGGCTTTGGGATCTGCATTTTCCTGATGATCTTTACAACCAGCGTTATGTACAGCCAATGGAATCCCGTTGCCGGGGAATACAGGAAGCTAACCGGTACTGAATTTCCATTCAGACTGTATGAATTCAACTCTTCTTTTTTCCTCATGCTTTATGGATTGCCAACCTTTGTTACAGGGGTAAGTATGAAGTTTAAACCAATGCTCTGGGGAGGATTACTTTGCTGGGTGTCTTGTCTTGTTACAATTTATACCCCGATTAAGATAGATCTGATCTTAGTTGCCTTGTCTTCTTTTTTTGCATGGCTGGTACCGGGTATCATTATGGAAAAAGAATACAGAAAAGCTAAAAGGGAATTAACAGCTGCCAATGTTTAAAGAACTTGACCCTATATTGCACTCGCAGCTTCGCTTAGCTGTTATGTCACTGCTTATTAGTGTGAAGGAAGCAGAGTTTACTTTTATTAAGGAGAAAACAAACTCCACAGCCGGTAACCTGAGTGTGCAGATACAAAAATTAAAAGATGCCGGTTATATAGATGTGAAAAAGCAATTTAAAGATAACTATCCCCAAACATTGTGCAGCATAACAAAGCAGGGGATTAAGGCTTTTGAAGAGTATGTTACGAACCTGCAATCTTATCTTGGTAAAGGCGAAAAATGAGAAAGCCCTTTAGACAAAGGGCTTTCTCTCTTTTGATACTCTAAGTGTATGAGAAAGATGAGGGTTGCTTAATGGCTTACCCTGTTATTAGTTCTTATGGGTTGTAAAATAAGCTGGGGAGAATGTTGCTTTTTTACATTTAATATTTTTTCAACCGCTTTTTTCAAACGGTTATATCCTTGCTTCAGCGACTTGTTTATTTTTTCTGACATGTTATTAATTTAGCTTAACTGGCCGGACTTACAGTTATTATTTTTGAATAGGCTACCTGGCGTTGTTTATTTATCAACTTAATTCTGTACACTGATTTTGGTTTGCTGGCCTTTTCAAAAAACTGGTATTCTTCAGTTTCAGATTTATCAGTACCAAAAACAATTGCTGCGGTCGTAAAATTTTTTACCATCCAGGCTTTTTTCTACTTCAAACATGTAAACTGCTTCATTTTCTTCTACTTTCCAGTTTAAAAGCACTTTATTATTGTTAATTGTTCCATCCAGGCTGATTACCCTGCCCGGAAATTTTGGTTCTGTATGACTTTGAGAAGAAAAGCTTGTAAAAGGGGCATAGTCATGTAGATTGCTCCATTGCATATCCGGTAGTTTCCATGTTAAAACGATCGCAAGAATAAGGTACTTTGTCATTTCTTAGGGTTTTTGAATTGATCTTCAAATGGCCCACAGAAATATTGGATGTTTGTTTTCGGTTGCTGATTTATCCCTGTCGGGTTGCTACATTAAAATTCGTACCCAAATTGGTGGAGAGGACAGTGAGTTTTGGTACGGACGTTTATAGTAGTTTTACGTGGGTAAATGTGGTTTTCTGAATCGGAAACAAACCTAATCTATGAACGTAACATTTGCAAGTCTTTGGTAAAAAATATTTTCTTAAACTCTTAAATACTTCATTAGCAGGGGTGAACCTTTAATACCTTTGCCCGTTATCTGTCAGTGATGGTACCAATTATCGAAGTAAAACATCTTACCAAGTATTTCCGGGATTTACGAGCCGTCAATGATCTTTCTTTTACTGTACAGGAAGGACAGGTGTATGGATTCCTGGGACAAAACGGGGCCGGTAAATCCACTACCATCCGGATGCTGCTAACACTCATCAAGCCAACGTCGGGAAGTATCGAAATCTTTGGCCTTGATTTGCAAAAGCACCGGAAAGAAATCCTCAGGCAGGTGGGTGCAATTATTGAACGTCCCGATCTCTACAAGTATCTGACCGCATTGGAGAATCTGCGCATTTTTGCTGCGATGAGCGGTATCAAAATTTCTGAAAAGAAATTAATGGATCAACTGGCGATGGTGGGATTGGAACAGCGGGCACACAGCAAAGTAAAAACATATTCGCAGGGGAATGAAACAACGGTTGGGTATTGCGATAGCCTGGTGCATGACCCCAAGCTTATCATCCTTGATGAACCAACAAATGGCCTCGACCCGCAGGGGATTGCTGATATACGAAATCTAATTCTTATGCTTAGCCGGGAAATGCATAAGACGTTGTTGATCTCGTCACACCTATTAAGTGAGATGGAACTGATTGCTGATTCTATGATCATTATCGATAAAGGAAAGAAATTGGTGGAAGGAAAAGTTAATGAATTGTTTGACCCTGCGGAAACTATTGTTGAGCTGAAAACAACAGACGATAGCGAAACGTACAATAAACTGCTGCAATCATCTTTGAAGGGATTTGTACAAGGCAGAAGGAATGATTGTGTGCTGTTGAAGTTGCACCGGAATAAGGTACCGGAAGTGATGAAAGAGCTGGTCAGTATGGATGTTAACGTCATTTCATTGCATTCTAAACACTCACTGGAAGATTATTTTTTATCATTAACAACCGGGCAGTCAAATGTTGAAATTGCTTAAAATAGAGTTGTTTAAAATATTCAAAAGGCCCCGCACCTATATTGCCTTTGGCGCAATTGCTGCCATTGTTTTTCTGATACAGGTAGCATTGAAGTTTGATGGGAAATCTTATGTAGACCTGTTAATGAGTAACTTGTCAGGATCATTTGAATTCTCTGATGATTTTAAAGGGAAATTGCTTAATGGTTACCTGATCTGTTTCGTGATCCTTAATACATTACTGATCCAGATGCCCTTGCTCGTTGCATTAATTGCCGGCGATTCTATTGCCGGTGAAGCAAATATGGGAACATTAAGGCTATCCTTAACAAAGCCTGTAAGCCGTACCGAATATATGCTGGTAAAATTTGCAGCTTCAGTAGTATATACATTGGCATTATTGGTTTGGATGGCAGTGCTGGCTTTGTTTGGAAGTATGCTCTTGTTCGGAACCAATGACCTGGTGGTGCTGAGATCGGAAGGGATAGAACAAATGAAAAGCTTTGATGTGTTATGGCGGTATTTTGCAGCTTTTGGTTATGCGGCAGTAGCGCTTACTACCGTTTCGGCCCTGGCTTTTCTATTAAGTGTATTCGCTGAAAATTCTATCGGTCCGATAATAGCGACTATGAGTATCGTAATTGTCTTTACTATTTTATCTGAAATGAATATTCCAATCTATGATACAACGGTGAAACCCTATTTGTTTACATCTCACATGGTAGCATGGAAAGGCTTTTTTTCCTATGTAAAGGCGGATGCGGAGGGCACTACCATCAATGGCAGTATTGAAAATTTACCGGCTGTATTAAAAAGCCTTGGAATATTGGTTGCTTATATTATCTTATTCTTTAGTACGGCTGTATGGGTATTCAGAAAAAAAGATATACTCACTTAAATCCTGACAAAATGAAAAACATTCTTTTTTTTATCTTTTTTATGTGCGGGGCATTTGTGACAAAAGCACAGACAGCCGAAAAGGTTATTAATAATGTGAAGTCAAAGCTGGAAAAAGTGAATGATTATGAGGCCAGCGGCAAAATGAAAACCAATGTGATTTTTATTAAGGCACCAATAGCTAATGTTAAAGTGTATTATAAAAAACCTAATAAGCTCAGGATAAATAATGAAAATGGTATTTCCTTTATTCCCAAAGGATCGGTGAATATCAACCTGAATAATATTTTTATCAATACCACCGGATTCGACATCATTGATGTCGGGAAAGAGGCAGGTTCGAATCTCCGTATCATCAAGCTGCTTCCCAAAGATGATAATGCAGAGGTGGTCTTGTCTACATTATATATTGATGAAGCGCTTTCCTTGATTAAAAAGGCAAAAACCACGACAAAAGAAAATGGCACTTATGAACTGGAGATGACATACGGGAAGTATGCAGCGTACGGCCTGGCCGATAAAGTGAATTTTTCTTTCAACACAAAAGATTATAAATTACCCAAGGGCATTACGTTTGATTATGATGATGGGTCTAAAAAAGCTGAACCTGCCAATAAATTGAAAAATAAAAAGGGTAAGGTTGAAATTGTGTATTCCGTTTACAGTATTAATAAAGGGGTGCCTGATTCTGTTTTCAATTAAAGTTTAGCCTTCTTCAATTATCTCATCTTTAGCATTAGCCAATATAGCCGGTGTCATTTTTCGTAAGGGGTTTTTCCGGCTTTCTTCATAGCCGTTTCTGCGGTTAAAAATATCAATGCATTCAAAAAGGGCAGTCAGGAAAGACGAAGTGTCTGCCTTGTCCTTGCCGGCGATATCAAATGCTACCCCGTGGTCAGGAGAGGTTCTTATGGAAGGCAATCCGGCAGTGTAGTTTACACCTTCACCGGTGGACAGTGTTTTAAAAGGAATCAGCCCCTGGTCATGGTACATAGCCAATACCGCATCAAATTTTTCAAAACTGCGACGGGCAAAGAAAGCATCGGCACTATATGGTCCGATAACGAGTAAATTATTATTCTTGGCCTCTTTAATGGCAGGTTTGATGATCATTTCTTCTTCATTTCCAATCAGGCCTTCATCACCTGCATGCGGATTTAATCCCAATACTGCAATACGGGGTTTATCAATACCAAAATCTTTTTGAAGACTCTGGTTGATGATTTTTAGTTTGCTGATGATATTTTCTTTGGTAATATGTTTGGCAATTTCATTGACGGAAACATGTTCGGTTACCAGCGCCACCCTAAAATCTCCGGCGCAAAGCATCATGACCACATCATTCACCCCGAAAATATTCTTCAGGTAGGGAGTGTGCCCGGTAAAATTGAATTCAGGGGATTGAATATTTTTTTTGTGTATGGGTGCGGTCAGCAGCCCATCAATTTGCTTTTGTTTCAGTGCGGCTACAGCGGTTTGTAAAGAGAGCACTGCATATTTACCGCCCACATCAGTCAGTTGGCCCGGAGTGATAGCTACTTCTTCTTCCCAGCAATTAAAGACATTAATCTGTTTTTGGTTGATGCGGGAAAAATCTTTTATCTGCTGGAAACTAAAATTGACCTCCGGGATAGATTTCCGGTAAAAATTAATGGCTTTACCCGAAGCAAAGATGATGGGTGTGCAGTGCTCAAGGATGCGGTTATCAGAGAACGTTTTAATGATCAGTTCAATACCAATGCCATTCAGGTCGCCGCAGGAAATACCAATTACTGGTTTATGTTGACTCATATCGTTCAGATTATCAGTAAAAATAGTGATTTATCATGAACCGTTTTTGAGGTCTTTTTCGTAAAAATACCAGGCGCCTTTGTATGATTTACGAGGACGGTTTGTACTTGTACTTTATTATCGCTGAAACTTTACGAAAGCGTTGTATTTCTAAGTAAATACTCTCATTTTAGCGTACGAAAATCGTGTGTCCGGGATAGTAAGTAGTTGATGAGCAGTGAGGACAGGCGATTTTAATCAAAAGCCAATATTTAGAAAAACCAGTATCCAAACTCTGTCTCATGAAAAATCGTTATTTCCTGCTGATTGCTTCTGCAATTTGTTTATTTACAACTATTGAAAAAGCTGCTGCGCAATGTCCGGGAGGATATACACAATCTCAGTTGAATTGGGATTGGTTAGATTTTTTACCCTCAACTGGAGCAATTTATACTGATTGGTATGATTCTCCATTACCTTCTACAAGAGCCTATAGCCAGACCTTCAGTATGGGTACCAGGAGAGTCCAGTTTACGATGGCATCTACAAGCAATTTTACACTGAATGGAGAAAATGCCACTAATACTGCCCATCCCGGAAGCTTCGCTACAGCAGGAGACGATGTACAGTTTACAACAACTACTAACAGTAATCGAACTATAACCATAACTTTTGATACCGAAGTAACAAATGTCAAGTTTTCATTATTTGATCTGGATAATAGTCAGCGAGTTACGATCGCTGCAACAAATGCAGCATCTGTCTCGGTGCCTGCATTACTAACAACGGCAAATGTCTCGTCAGGAATAGTAATAGTTGGACAGCAAGCTACTGGACCTGGAAGTGGATATAATAATAATAATAATAATGGGACTTTGAATGTTCAAATATTAGGGCCTGTACAAACTATTACACTTACATTAAGTAATGCCGGTGGTGATATTTGGCTTTCAGATATTGATGCATGTGTTACGGGTAACTTTCCTTCCAACTGGCGGAATGTAAGCCGTCCATTTACCGGTATGCCAGCTTATATTTTAACTGTTGTAAACAACAGATTCCTCTTAGTAGATCCTGCTACTGGCAAAGCAAAGGATCTTTTTACAGATCCGAGTCATACTAACATGAATGGAATGGGTTATGATCCAGTAAATAGAATTTTGTATTATACTCATAGTTTAACAGGATCTCCAAGTAACACCCGTACAATTTATAAATATAATGTTGATGCAGAAACGATAGGTGTGTTTATAAATGATGTTAGATCTGCTCCGTTAAATATTCCCATTTATGAACCTGGTGTAACATCTGGATCTGCCAGTTTTTATAACGGATCTCTGTACTTTGGGGTTGAGGCGTCAAACTCTGCAAGAACTTCGGGAAGAGAAAATACCGTTTGGAAGATAGATATGGATGCTTCTCAAAATCCTTTAAGGGCAAGCCAGGTTTATGCTTCAAGAGTGGATAGTAATATCAGCGGAAATAATCGTTTAATTCATGATTGGGCGGATATTGGGGTGACTAATGGAATAATATATGACTTTGATGGCGCCGGAACAGGAACTGCAAACCTTGACACGATGTATTATCATTTTAATATGATGTCGGGGCAAAGAGTACAGTTCGCTCCAAATGGGCCGGGCAATATAGGTCCGAAACAAGTAGCTATAGACTGGCAGGAAAATGTTTATAATATGGGATCCATTCCTGTAAGTTCTGCTGGTGCATCAACTGCAGTTGGTTTTATAGCACCTTATAATTACAATGGTACCATTGACCAGGCAAATACCAGATTGGTATATACAATGCCGGGTACGGTTTATATAACTGGAAGCTGGGGTGATTGCAGCGAGGCTTTCCGGCCTACTTGTGATTTTGGTGATGCTCCCGCAACTTATGACCCTGATATTTGGAGCCCTGCAGTACATGAACGGGATAACGATATACGAATCGGTGCTACCTGGGATAGAGAATGGTTGAAAAGAGGTGTAACGGGAATTGAAGATATTGATGATGGTCTGGCTTATGCACCGATTATGGCGCCCGGTGGTGGCGGATATGTTACGCAGGTATCTGTTTACAATAATAAGGGAGTAAATGCTAATTTAATTGCCTGGCTTGATTACAATGGGAATGGTGTTTTTGATGCCAGCGAAGCAATTACACCAATTACAGTTCCTTCTTCTGCGTCCTCACAAAATTTTTGGTTATACTGGCCGGTTACAACAAATACTTTTATAAATGGTCAGCATACCTATTTACGGATACGGATTACAACAGGAGCAATGACAGCAGCTAATCCTACAGGATACTATGAAGATGGAGAAACGGAGGATTATAGGATTCCTGTTGATAATTTTCCATTGTCAGCTAATCTGCTTTCATTTAATGCTAGTGTTATAAACAACGATAATGTAGAACTTTCCTGGAAAACATCAGGGGAAGAAAATTTAGCTGGTTTTGAATTACAGAGAAGCTCTGATAATAATAACTGGACAACATTAGAAATGGTCAGTGCAAAAGGTAATGGCACTACGGGTACAACTATTTACAGTTATAATGATCTGCATCCATTAGCCGGAACCTCTTTCTACCGGCTTAGATTGTTTAGTGCTGATGGCAAATACAAGTTTAGCGACATCAGGACTGTGTCTATACAAAAATCATTTTATGAAGTAAACGCATTTCCCAATCCTGCCACTGAAAAAATTACTGTAAAAATAAATACAGTACAACGGCTTACTGCCACAGTTAGCCTGGTTGATATAAGTGGCAGAATCGTTTATTCAAAGCCACAAACACTAAACCGTGGATTAAATATGTTTGAAGTTCCGCTTTCATCTGTTTCAGGAAACGGTGTGTATGTGCTTCAAATACAATCCAATGAAGATTTCTATAAACAGCGTATCGTAGTTATTAAAAGATAAATCCAAAATCCAACCCACTTTTATTAGAAAAAAATGTCTTATGAAGCCACTAAAAGCGACTCTTTTATTCATTGCCGGTATATTACTTTTTGTAAATGCTGATTCTCAGGAAAAATATAGTGCAGTTAAAATTTATCCTCCTGCAGACCTGAAAGCCCGTGCAGAACTACTTGGATTACTGGAAGTAGATCACCTGCATGATAACAATGGGTATATAAAAACCGAAATAAGTGAAACTGCATTGAGTAAACTTCGGGCAAGCGGTTACGCTTATGAAGTTGTTGTTAATGATGTTGCAGATAATCTGCAGCGACAAAACCAGGAGTATTTTCATGCAAGAAGCCAGGGCTTGATTAATATAGATGGTACACCTACAGCAGCAGGCTATGGCAGGGTAGCATTTGAGCAACCTGGTACAACAGTGGGTAATATTATTGTAACGCCATCAGCCTTCCAGGTTCAAACAGGATCTCCTAACCTTGGGGGATATTATACGTTTGCTCAAATGAATGCAGCGATGGATGCTCTCGTTGCTACATACCCGTCATTGGCATCTAAAACTTCAATAGGTACCACGGTAGAAGGGAGAAATATCTGGTGTATCAAAATCTCTGATAATGTAACTACAGATGAAGCTAATGAACCAGAAGTCCTATACATAGGATTACAGCATGCAAGGGAAGCAATCGGAGGCTCCAGTATGATTTTTTTAATGCAGTATCTGTGTGAAAGATATGCAGCTGATTCCCGAATTAAAGACTTAGTTGACAATAGGGAAGTATTTATCATACCTTGTATGAATCCGGACGGTTGGGAGTATAACCGGTCAACCAATCCTACAGGTGGTGGAATGTGGAGGAAAAATCGTCGTCCTAACGGGGGTTCTTCATACGGAGTAGATCTTAATAGAAATTGGGGGATTGATTGGGGTAATTGTTCTGGAGCATCTGCAAGTTGTGGCTCCTCAACAAGTACATCAGATACATACTATGGACCTTCTGTTTTTTCTGAACCGGAAACAGAGTCAATCAGGGCATTTACAAAGACGAGAAACTTTGTAGCCATGATAGATCAACATGCGTATGGGCCTTATTATTCGTTACCTTTTGGAAGACCAACGTTACATACAGGCCCCGATGACCTGAGTACAATGGAACGTAATTATTACACACATATACCTGCGTTGATGGGTAAATACAACGGAATGAGGGCCGGTAACAGCCCCCAATCAGTGGGTTATGAAGTTGCTGGTGGCGTTAAGGACTGGATGTTAAGAGGTGAAATCGGAGTAGGTACTAAAGGAAGAGTTTTTGGAATGACTGGTGAAGGAGGGTATGGTGCTGCAGCAGTTACTTTCTGGCCTGCAGCTGCCCAAATTGTCAACCTTTGTAAAGGAATGGTTTACCAGAACCTACAGCTGTTATATGCTGCCGGTTCTTACGTAGATCTGCAGGATATGACGGATATAGGATTGACAACAACGTCTGGAAACATATCATTTAAAGTTAAAAGAATCGGTCTTACCGATGCCCCGGTAACAGTAACAGCTATACCAATTTCAAATATTTCTTTTGGTTCGCCTGTAACTGTAAATACATTACCGAACTACTACGACTCTCATACGGGTAATATTAATTATACACTTCCAGTTGGGATAACTAATGGTCAAAGGATACAGTTTGCCTGGAGGGTGCAAACGACGGGGTATACTTATTATGATACAATTACAAAATTCTACAACCCGACTGTTATGTTTTCAGATAATATGGAGAGCGGATCTGTAGGAACAAATTGGGTTGTATCATCAGGATGGAATTACGTAGTCGATAGTGGGTATACTGCAAGCAGAGCATTAACAGAATCACCTGGCACAAGCTACCCTTCAGGAGTAACTACAGCGAGAACTGCAAGATATAATGGAACATTAAATTTGCTGGATGCAACGGCTGCTTTTATTACGTTTCAAACAAGACACAGGGCTGAAAACTTTAGGGATAAGCTTCAATTACAGGTTTCGATAAACGGTTCAACCTGGACTGCCATAGCAGGAAAAACTACAATTCAGGAGCCGGGCACACTAGAGGGCAGTACTATTAATGGCCAGCCTTCGTTAACTGGTATAAAAGATGACTGGGTAAATGAAGTGTTTAACCTTGCAGCTTATTTGGGTCAGCCATCGGTACAGTTTAGGTTTGCATTTACCTCTGATGCCAGTTCAAGTTTTTGGGCTGCCCAGGATGAAGGATTTTATATTGATAATTTGAAAGTAATCAAAAGCTCAGCGCCTTTATTTACGTTGGCAGTTAATTATATTTCGTTTACTGGTAAAATGCTTCCATCGGAGGAAGTTCTGCTGGAGTGGCAAGCAGAGATTGATAATGATCACAGTCATTTTGAGGTCGAAAAGTCTGCAGATGCAAGAGACTTTACTGCTATAGGCAGAGTTGAAGGAAACAACCTCTTTAATTTCACCGACAGTAATCCTTTTACAGGCAATAATTATTATAGATTGAAGGGAGTTGATTTCAATGGTGATATTAAGTATAGTAAGGTTATTAATGTTGTATACAATACCGGCAAAATACTGTTTATGTATCCAAATCCTGTGCAAGACGAACTTACAGTAAGACTTAAGAGTCAGTCTGAATCAAAAATGCTGATAATTACAGTATCCGACCTTGCAGGAAGACAAATGCTAACCAATCAGTTTCGAATTAGTAGTCAGAATAGTAATTTCACAATTAACTGCAGCAATCTTAAACCTCAAGTTTATATTTTAAGAATTGTGGATACAAATGGAGAAGTTTTAGATACACAAAAATTTCTGAAACAATAATTATGTGATTACAACTTATAGCTGGTTATTACCGCAGGTAATACCTGCAAACCTCCTCTGCAAAGAGGAGGTTTTTTTATATAGCACCGTATTTGCTGTAATTCGGGTGGTAGATGTTCTATAACCAGCATACAATTTTTCATGCTTAAATGGGCACTATTACCTTGTTACTGATAAGGTTCTGCTTTAATTTTATGGCACTAAAAAACATATTTTATGAAGACACAATTTTTTATAGCTTCTTTAGCTGCTTTAATTATCAATACAGGATTTATTACTGTTGCTGAGAATACAAGCCTTTCTCAAACTACTCCCGGAATAAAGGTTGACGTTAATCCGTCTTTTAATTTTTTCAGAACACACCGCCAGGGGCGGGCTGGCATTACTTCTACCTGGGGGCTTACATCCAGTACTGATGTATCCGCTTTTATAGTGGAAAGGACTTATGAAGATCCTGCAGACCCATATGCATACTGGGAAACAGTTTCAATGGTGCCCTGTACGAATGTAAGATCATACAAGTGCACCGACATGAATGTATTTCCTGGATATATCAGTTATAGGGTAAAAGCGACCATGGTAAATGGTAATGAAATTTTTTCAGAAATATCCACTGTTCATATTATTAGTCATTGATCATCAAAATAGGTAACGGTAAAGTGTATACACCGTTATTTGTTTTCTCGCAGCGATCAGACCGGAGATTAGTTTGAACGAAAACAAGATTACCTATGAAAACATTTTTACGTCTTTTACTCGCATTTTTTTTTACTCCCCTTTGTTTGAATGCCCAGATTACAACACCGATAATCAAAGCTAATTTTGGTGTGGATGCTGACCTGCGTTCTAACTTTTTTAATGGCCTGGTTCAGTCGGGTAATGATGACTGGTTCAGGCTTCCCGCTTCTGTAGGAACTGGTCAGCATATAATAGATACAGCAGGAGCTGCAGCTATATTAGCGCAATATATTGCTGACCCCAATTCCCGTAAACTTCCATTTTATCGGACTATGCGTTTTCCTGCTTATTCTGTTATCAATAACAGGCTTTTGGTAGATGCCTATTTTGTCAGGGATTACCATGGTGATGATTCAACTGTTTTTGCAGCTGGATCCAACAAAAATGGAATGAGTCCTGTTGACTGGTCTTGTCCGGTATCGCAGTCAATCCCTGATAAAAATGAGATATTGGATATGATGTTGCATGTAAGAAGGGCAGGTCCTGGTATTACAGACTCCCTCTGGCTGATGGGCGGTATCTCCATTGAGAATACAACCGGTAACAGGTATTTTGATTTTGAAATGTACCAAACAGATATTTATTACGACAGGGCAACCAGGAGGTTTTATAACTATGGCCCCGATGCAGGACATACAAGCTGGCAATTTGATGTCGGGGGTAATATGACCGCTCCTGGTGATATAATTCTAACGGCAGAATACAGCAGCTCTTCCATCACTGCAGTAGAAGCCCGGATATGGATTAACAAAAATGATCTTTTAAAAACACCCACAGGGTTTAACTGGACTGGCAGTTTTGATGGAGCCAATAACAGTGCCCAGTTTGGGTATGCCGGTATACAACCAAAAACAGCGGGAGCATTTTATACCGGCCTGCAAAGTGTTAATAATACCTGGGCCGGAGCATTTTCATTAGTGTTGGGAGATAATAGTGTCGTTCCTAATTATATTGCCCGTCAGTTCATGGAATTTTCAGTCAATCTTTCCAAGCTTGGTTTAGACCAGGCTCGGATCTTTGGAGGTGACGATTGCGTGATGCCATTCAGAAGGGTGGTGGTTAAAACAAGAGCATCAACCTCCTTTACAGCAGAGTTAAAAGATTTCATTGCTCCGTTTGATTTCTTTATTGCACCCGCAGCGGAGGTAGAGACAATGACTCCCATGATCTGTGATACCGGAAGTGTGAGTAATATTTATGTGGTGAATCCCATCCCTACTTCTGTTTATGAATGGTCTACCACCAATGGACATATTTTGGGTGGAAATACCGGGCCTTCCATTTTTGTTGATACTCCCGGTGTATATATTGTAAATCAATATTTGCAGTCAGGTTGTGCCCTTTATGCTTCTGATACAATTACGATTGGGAGTTTAAGCGACTGTAATGTTTTGGCTAATAATTTATTTGATTTTCGCAGTACACTCAATAATAATGTGGTTCAGCTTAATTGGAAAGTACTGGAGAATCAGTTTGTGCAATATTTTGAAGTGGAAAGAAGTACAGATGGGGTTAATTTTAATACTCTTTACCGGGCGGATCCGCAGGTTGCCAGAACAGGTATTGTAAGTTATGGGTATATAGATAATATCAGTAACATAACCGGGGATAACATTTTCTATCGCATCCGGTTGTACCAGGCTGGTAGCCAGGTAAAACTGAGTAATATCGCAAAGCATCAGTTATCGGAATCTGTTCAGCATAACATAAGAGTTATTCCTAATCCGGTCAGGGATAACATGCAGGTACAGATAAATTCACAAACCGATGGAAAGGCAAGCATTTTAATTTATAACCAGGTGGGAGAAATTATAACTACAACTACCGTTACTGTTCAAAAGGGAAGTAACAGTATTAGCCTGGATGTCATGAAGGGTAAGCCTGGTGGTGTTTACCACGCAGTTATTTCTCTGGGTGGTAAGATTTTTACTGAGAAAATAGTAGTCATTAAATAATAAGTTCAAAAAATATTCTTTAAGTCCTTTCTGTGTAATCAGAAAGGACTTTTTATTGGTAAAGGCTGCTGCATCAAATACGGTTACTTTTGCAAATATGTACACCCTGAAGAAATCATTGGGCCAGCATTTTTTGAAAGATGAGAACATTTGCCGGAAAATTATATCGTCTTTGCAACAGCACCCTTTCACTCATTTGCTGGAGGTGGGTCCCGGTGGTGGTGCATTAACAAAATACCTGCTGGAACTGGAAAAAATTGATTTTAAAGCTGTAGAACTGGATGCAGAAAAAGTATCTTATTTACTGAAAACATACCCGGCAATTGAAGGAAAGATCATTCACCAGAGTTTCCTGGATATTGACAAACCATTTAACGGAAAATTTACAGTAGTTGGCAATTTCCCCTACAACATTTCCACACAAATACTGTTTAAACTACTGGAGTGGAAAGAGGATGTGAAATGCATGGTGGGTATGTTTCAAAAAGAAGTAGCCCAGCGGATATCAGCAAAAGAAGGTAATAAAACCTATGGGGTATTAAGTGTGCTGGTACAGGCTTTTTTTCAGGTGGAATACTTATTTGACGTCCATGAAAATAGTTTTCAACCCCCGCCCAGGGTGAAAAGTGGAGTAATACGTTTACTGCCTGTAAAAGAGACCCTGGCAATGAGCAGCGAGAAGCAATTCTTTCTATTGGTAAAAACCGCTTTCAACCAGCGCAGGAAAACCCTTAGAAATGCAGTAAAAGGGTTGTTTGATGCAGCGATATTAACAGAGGAGTTGTTTAATAAAAGAGCAGAGCAGTTGAGTGTGGAGCAATTTGCCGCACTTACTTTTAAAATGAAATGAGTAAAGTAATAATAACGGGGACATCCCATCAGTATTTGATTGATCATTTAGCGCACAAAGGATATGAAGTGGTATATGCCCCTGCTATTACTTATGATGAGCTGGCAGCTTCCATTACTGATGCCGAAGGAATAGTTGTGACAACAAGGATCAAAGCAGATAAAGAACTTATTAATAAAGCAAAGAATCTGAAATGGATCGGAAGGCTTGGCAGTGGAATGGAATTGATAGATGTTGATTATGCAGAAAGTAAAGGGATAAAATGTGTAAGCAGCCCGGAAGGTAACCGAAATGCTGTAGCAGAACATACGTTGGGACTGTTGTTGAACCTGCTTAATAATATTTGTTCTTCCCGGGATGAAGTAAAGCAGGGCCAGTGGAAAAGAGATGAGAACAGGGGTATAGAGCTAAGTGGTAAAACGGTTGGTATCATAGGATTTGGAAATACAGGCAGCAGCTTTGCCAAATTGTTACAGCCCTTTAATGTTACGGTGCTGGCATATGATAAATATAAGTTTGACTTTGGTGCTAATTATATAAAGGAAGCCAGTCTTGAGCATATTTATCGTTATGCAGATGTTATCAGTTTTCATGTACCCCTGACTAATGAAACTGCCGGGATGGCAAATGAAAACTTTTTTAATTCACTGCAGTGTAAGCCTTATTTTTTGAACAGTGCAAGAGGAAAAGTCGTGAACCTGGATGCATTGATAGACGCTTTAAAACAAAATAAGATCGCCGGTGCAGCATTGGATGTATTACCTAATGAAAACCTGGCGGCCTATACTTCAGAAGAGAAAAAACAACTGGAATGGTTATTACAACAGCCAAATGTCCTGATTACGCCTCATATAGCTGGCTATAGTCATGAAGCTTCTTATAAAATGGCAGCAATTTTACTGCAAAAATTAGGGTTAGATTAGGTTTTATTTATTCCAAATCTTTTTTATATTTGTATCTAATCATGCAACGCTTCAGTTAAAAACTGGGGCGTTGTTATTTTTTTATTTTATCAAAGGAGGTGAACATGAGTGGAATACAATATGTGACAAAAGAGACACTGGAGCTGATGAAGGCTGAGCTTCAGCGCATGAAAGCTGTAGACCGCCCTGCTGCCAGTAAAGCTATTGCAGAAGCCAGGGAAAAAGGTGACCTGAAGGAGAATGCTGAATACGATGCTGCCAAAGAGGCCCAGGGTATCCTGGAAGCAAAAATTGCCGCTTACGAAGGTTCAATGGCTAATATCCGGGTATTGGATGAAGCCAGCATAGATACCAGTAAAGTTTCTATTCTTACAAATGTTACATTAACAAACCTGAATACAAAAAAACAGGTTACTTATAAGATTGTAAGTGAAAAGGAAGCCGACCTGAAAGCAGGAAAGATTTCTGTTACCTCGCCGATAGGTAAAGGTATTTTAGGAAAGAAAGTAGGTGAAACAGCAGAGGTGCAGGCGCCTGCCGGTGTGCTTAAGTTCAGGATTGAAGGAATTACTGCATAAGCCAATCAATTTTAACCCCGGACATTTATAAGCCTTCGTTTTATAACGAAGGTTTTTTTATTCAAAAGAGTTATAGCTTTATTGAGAAAATTTTTTAGTGTTCAAGAGGTTCAACTTTTATTTATTTTCACTCCGATCAAAAATATTTGGTGGTATGACGATATTTTCAAAAATAATAGCTGGTGAAATTCCCTGTTATAAAATTGCAGAGAATGAAAAATTCTTTGCTTTTCTTGATATTTTTCCACTGCGGGAAGGGCATGTACTGGTAGTTCCTAAAAAAGAGGTGGATAATCTATTTGATCTGCCGTCCGAATATTTGGCGGAAATGCTATTGTTTGCCCGCCCTATCGCCAAAGCAATCGAAAAAGCATTTGATTGTAACCGTTGTGGTATCAGCGTTATCGGCCTGGAAGTGCCGCATGCACATATACATCTTATTCCCATCAATTCTGCCAACGACCTCAACTTTACTCAGTCTAAACCACAGGCATTGTCAGAAAATTTAAAAAGAGCACAAGAGCAAATATTGAAAAATCTGTAACTATTTTTTGACAACTCTCCCGGGGTTATTCTTAATAAAATCATCCCAGCCCTTTGTTCCTTTAGCCATTTTCCCTACTACTGAATTGGTTTGAAAATGATGGCATAATGCTACGGCTAATGCATCAGTGGCATCGTAATGTTTGGGACTTTCTTTAAAGGACAATAATGTTTGCAGCATTTTCATCACTTGTTCTTTGTCAGCATTGCCATTTCCGGTGATGGATTGTTTCACTTTTTTAGGGGAGTATTCTGTTACTTCCAGGCCATGACGCATGGCGGCTGCAATAGCCACTCCCTGTGCCCTGCCCAATTTCAGCATACTTTGTACATTCTTACCAAAGAAAGGGGCTTCAATGGCAAAATCCGTGGGTTGATATTTGGTAATTAATCCACTAACTGTATTGAATATAAGCTGGAGTTTTTTATACCCGTCTTTTACTTTACCGGGCTTTAAAACACCCAACTCCAGTAAGTTGACTTCACTTCCCTTTACTGTTATTAATCCGTAGCCCATGACTATTGTGCCGGGGTCGATACCAAGGATTATTTTAACAGGCTTTTGCAAGCAGGGGTGTATTTTTACAAGATTAATGAAGCTGAACCGAAATATCAAAATCTTCATCAATTACTTCCTGGGCCCGCTACTGTTTATATGGCTGTCATGGTCTATTTACAGGGAAATAATAAATCAGCCGGACCTTACTATTGCCTGGCAAAAGATCCGTGAATCTTTTACCAGTCCTATGCTATGGAACCTGGTGACCGTTGTGTTGCTGATGTTTATTAACTGGTCAATTGAAGCCATTAAGTGGAAGATATCTGTGAATGAGATTCAGAAAGTTAGTTTTTCAAGGGCATTAAAAGCTGTTTTATCCGGTGTATCATTTTCTGTCAGTACACCCAATAGAGTGGGAGAATACCTCGGCCGGGTATTATATATGGATGAGGGTAACAGGCTAAAAACGATTTCTGTTACGATTGCCGGCAGTATCAGCCAGCTTATCATCACTTTACTGATGGGATTAACAGGATTGATCATTCTGCGTCCGGCTATCGAAGCTGAACATTTTGTCTCTCCTATATGGCTGACCATGATCATTTATGGAGTATTAGCAGTATTACTGGTTTTAACACTATTTTATTTCCGGTTATCATGGCTCATAAAATGGATAGACCGTTTGCCCGGAATGAAACGGTTTGCATACCTGGTGAGAGTATTAGAGGATTTTAATGCAACATTATTACTGCGAATCTTGTCCTTATCACTGCTCAGGTTCTTTATTTTCGGAATACAATATTACCTGCTGTTCTGTTTCTTTGATGTTGATGTTTCCTGGTGGCAGGCTTTTTGGACGGTTAGTGTTTCATTCGTGGTGATGGCGGTGATTCCGACTTTTGCCATTGCAGAGTTAGGATTGAGAGGGAAAGTGAGTCTTATTTTCACAGGGCTATTCAGTGCTAATAAAGCCGGGATAATTTTTACAACAGCCGGTATCTGGTTTATCAACCTGATAATTCCGGCGATCGTTGGAAGCCTGATGATCCTGAGCATTAAAAAAATTTATACAGAAAAAAATGAAGGGATTTAAAGTTTTAGTGCCACTGTTTTTTGGATTGCTCGGGTTTTCTAAAAATGCAAGTGTGCTGCCTGATACTTTTTGTGGTATCAACAATACAGCTTTCCAGGTGAACGAGGAAGTAACATTTACTGTTTACTATTCAGTGGCGGGTGTTTATGTCAATGCCGGTACGGCTATTTTTACCAGTAAACTGGAGAAAGTTAATAACCGGCCGGTATACCATGTGACGGGCGAAGGGAAAACAAATTCTTCTTACGACTGGATCTACAGGGTGAGGGATAAGTACGAAACATATATTGATACGGCCACCATGCAGCCCCTGAAGTTTGTTCGTAACGTAAATGAAGGGGGATATAAAATATACCAGAACATTACTTTTAATAAAACTGCCAATACTGCAATTACTACCAACGGGGTATTTAAAGTACCTGCCTGTGTGCAGGATGTGGTTAGTGCCATGTATTATGCCCGTAATATTGATTTTTCAAAATTGCGTCCGGAAGATAAAATACCTTTTTCCATGTTTTTGGATAATGAAGTGTACAACATGTACATCCGTTATGTAGGAAAAGAGGAAATTAAAACCAGGTATGGTAAGTTCAGGGCTATTAAAATAAAGCCTCTGCTGTTGAAAGGACAAATATTTGAAGGGGGAGAGAATATGACCGTTTGGGTGACAGATGATGCTAACCGTATTCCTGTCAGAATTGAAAGTCCATTGGTAGTGGGTAAAGTTAAGATTGATATGATGAGTCATTCTAACCTGCGTCATCCGCTCACATCCCTGGTAAAGAGAAAGTAGGTATAATAATACTACACTTCTTCAAGTTTAAAAAAATCCCCGGGTCGTATCCCTCTCTCTGTTTGTTGTAAGTTACAGCATTCATATACCGGGTCATGCTCAAAGAAAAGAATATAATCACCTTCAATTGCTTCTTTCAGGAATGATTTCTTTTCATTTAATGTTGTTAATGGAAACATATCATACGCCATTACATAGGGAACAGGAATATGACCCTGTGAAGGAAGTAAATCTGCCATATACACAATGGTCTTGTCTTTATAATTTATTTGTGGCAGCATCATACTTTCTGTATGACCGTTAACAAAACGTACAGCTATATCAGTTGCAAAATTTGTTTTACCAAGTTTGCCATCAATTCCTCCTGCTACATCAACAAATTTCAACTGCCCGCTTTCTTCAATAGGTAAAATATTTTCTTTCAGAAAAGAAGCTTTTTCCCTGTCGTTTGGGTACACAGCCCAATTCCAATGTTCTTTATTGCTCCAGAAAGTGGCATTCTTAAAAGCCGGAACAAGTTTGTCTCCTTCCCTTTTTATCGATCCGCCACAATGATCAAAATGAAGATGGGTAAGGAATACGTCTGTAATATCGTCCCGGTGGAAACCATACTTCATTAATGATTTATCCAGTGTGTCGTCACCATGCAGGTGATAATGGCTGAAGAACTTTGCATCCTGTTTATCGCCGTTGCCATTATCAACCAGTATCAGCCTGTTGCCGTCTTCAATCAATAAACAACGCAAAGCCCAGGAGCATAAATTATTATCATCAGCCGGGTTGATCTTATTCCAGATTGTTTTGGGTACGACGCCAAACATTGCACCGCCATCCAGTTTAAAATAACCTGTATTTATAGAATAAAGCTTCATACATTTTTGTTTTTTAAGGAGGCCGCATAGAAAAGCATCATCAGGCCTGCAATAAAGAAGATCATCAGGGCTAATACAGAACTTCTTTGGGACCCGGTCAGTTCATTGATAAAACCAAAACTGAAAATCCCGATTACGGCGGCCACTTTTTCCGTTACATCATAAAAACTAAAGAAAGAAGCGGTGTCTTTTGTTTCAGGCATCAGTTTGGAATAGGTAGAGCGGCTGAGTGATTGGGTGCCTCCCATCACAAAACCAACCGCTACGGCCAGCCCATAAAATTCATAGATCCCCCCGACAGGAAGATTGTATCCCACTACACATAAAAAGGACCAGAAGGCTACCAGGATCATCAGTGTTTTCAGGTTGCCGATTTTTGAAGATAGCCACGAGATGCTGAACGCCCCGGGAATAGCGATCAACTGAATGATCAGTATAGCAATTATAAGATTTGTCGTAGGAATCTCCAATTCACTTTTGCCATACAAGGCAGCAACCAGCATAACTGTTTGCACTCCCATGTTATAAAAGAAAAAAGCACCGAGAAAACGTTTTAATGGAGGAAGATGTTTTAACTGGGTCCATACTTTTTGCAGTTCATGATATCCTTTTGACAGAACCTTTTTCTTTAAATCGCCACTGCCAGCCGGTATTGGTTTCGGTAATCGTCGCAATGAGAATCTCCCGAAACTCCACCACCAGATACCTACCAGCAGGAAACAGACCTGGAACTGGATATTGGAAGTACCACTTTCATTTTCATAACCGCCAACCAAACCTGGCATAAAGACAAAAACAAAGCAAATGATCTGTAATAATACACTGCCAACATAACCATATGCAAAACCTTTGGCGCTGATACGGTCCCGGTCTTCCGGGGCGGCTATTTCCGGTAAAAAGGAATTATAAAAAACCTGGCTCCCCCAGAAGCCTACACAAGCTATGATCATAGCTGCTATTCCAAGCCATAATGTACTCCTGTCAAAGAAAAACAGCGAAGCACAGGCAAGACTACCCATGGTCATAAAGAAGTTCATGAATCTCTTTTTCGTTCCTTTATAATCGGCAATGGACGATAATAACGGGGACATAAAAGCCACTATCAGCATGGCAAAGGCCAATGTATAATTATATAGTGCGGTGTTTTCAAATTGTCTTCCCAGGAAAGTGACTGTGGTTTTTGAAATCGTTTTATCATCAACTGCGATAGCTTCAAAGTAAGCCGGGAATATAGTAGAAGTAATGACGAGATTATAAGCTGAATTGGCCCAGTCGTACATCGCCCAGGCATTCACTACTTTTTTCGGAGCCGTCTGCATATTCAATGCTTTGAGTAAAAATAGGGATTTAGTGGTCTTTATAAAAAAAATGCCCGTTTGCTTTGGTAAACGGGCATTTTTTTAATTGTGACCGGCAGTATCACTCCATTTTATAATTAAATGTTTTGAATGGTTTGAATAAGTCATCCGTTAACTGAAATATAAGAGGTGCACCATTAAGGGTATTCTCAGAAATTTCGGAAGCCAGAGCCATAAAATTGCTTTCTGGTAATGCATCCGCTTTTTCACGGTTGGCCACCATACTCACTACATAATTTCCATTTTCATTTTTACCCACCTGGAAGCTGATGATATTGGCAGGTTGCATTGATTTATTGAGAAAGCCGGCCATATCGGTTCCCTGGTCTTCACTAAAGCTATCCTTTATATATACCTCAATATTCCCATTGGATACCTTTTTCCCAAAAACAGGCTTTTCGAGTTTTTTAAAACTGTAGGTACGGATTGTTTTAAAGTATTTGTCAGACAACAGTACATTGACCGGTGCACCGTTAAAGAGATTTTCAGAAAGTTCGTTACCGGTAGTATAGAAAAGTTCATCCTCCATTTTATCCATCACTTCCATATTAGAAACCATTTTGAAATTGATAGTGTCACCTTTTTTGGTAAGCTGGATACTTTTTCGGGCGGTTTCGCCATCTTTTTCTTTCCAGCGGGGTAGAAAATAGTCCAGTGCTTTCTGGGCCTCCTGTTTGGTGATACCATCTTTATAATAGACTTCCATAAAGTCCTGTGATACCTTATCTCCGTTTTTGGAACAGGAAAAAAGTATAGTGACCAGCAGCAGTGAAAAGAGGATTTTCTTCATATCTGTAGTTTTATTTTGACATAGGTAAGCAAAACTTAACTGCCGCATATAACCTTTTCAGGTGATTTTATCCCTTCAGGTACCCGGTAGCCAGCATGATGAGGAGGATAACGCCCCCGATAATACGATAGTAGCCAAATAACTTAAAACCGTGTTTTTGCAAAAAGCCAATAAAAAATTTGATGGCCAGCATTGCCACAACGAAAGCTACAATATTTCCGATGGCGAATAATTTTATGTTCTCAGTAGTGATGGTCTCATAGCCTTTCAGCAATTTATAACCGGTGGCAGCGGCCATGGTAGGCACAGCCAGAAAAAAAGAAAACTCGGCAGCCAGTTTACGGGTCAGGTGTTGTTGCATACCACCAATAATACTGGCAGCACTCCGGCTTACCCCCGGAATCATGGCTACACATTGCCACAGCCCAATCATAAATGCCTTTTGAAAACTAATTTGTTCTTCTGTTTCTATAGGATGATGCTTGAACACATTGTCAATGAAAAGCAGGATTATGCCTCCTGCAATCATAGTAATCGCTACGGTTAAGGAGCTTTCCAGCAAATCGTCTATTTTATCGGAGAAAATGAATCCCAGGATCAACGCAGGGATAACAGCTACCAGTAATTTAAGGTAAAATTGCCATCCTTTTTTTCCGGAACTAAGGGGTGTCATAAATTTCTTCCAGTACAATACCACTACAGCCATGATGGCACCAAATTGAATACCAACCGTAAAGAGTTTTGTAAAGTCATCATGCGGAATACCTAGCAATTTTTCTGCAATGATCATATGCCCGGTTGAAGAGATGGGCAAAAATTCAGTAAGGCCTTCTACAATGGCAATGATGACCGCTTCTGCAACACTCATGGGGTAAGTTGGTTAAGGTATAAATAATAGTTATAAAGATAGGAGATTGAATAACGCTCCGAAAATGAA
Organism: Chitinophagaceae bacterium; assembly: GCA_016719165.1. GTDB lineage: Bacteria > Bacteroidota > Bacteroidia > Chitinophagales > Chitinophagaceae > JJ008. The sequence continues at coordinate 29,235 of JADKAJ010000008.1, forward strand.
AAGGCGATGGTTTCCCATCGCCTGAAATTATTTAAACTGTTTGTTAATTAGGCAGTTTTAGATTTTTTGAAAATGGCAAATATTTCAACCACCAGTCCGGCCAGTATCAATATCGGGGCAACTGTGATGCGGGTAGTGCTGTAAACAGCTTCTTTATTAAAAACAGTCGGGTCCGTGTTGCTTTTACCTCCTGACATCAGGAACATGCCAATAGCGATCAGTACCAATCCTGCGAGCATCCATATATAGTTATCCTTGCTGAACATTGCAGGCGTTGTTTTCGGTTCACTCATTTCATACAAATTTTTGGTCGTGCAATATAAGTAAAAGTCGGGAAGACGGTTAGGCAAAAAGTTTGAAAAATAAGCAAACGGGTTGTCAATTTTTTCTGTCCGGATTTATCTATCAGACTTGCTGCACCCCTGGTTAATAAAGGTCATCCAGTCTCATTTTCAGGTATTTTACCACGCTGCGGTGGGTACTGAAAAGGGTAATCACAATTCCTAAAACTATCAGGATAAAGAACAATAATAGTAACAGGCCCGAGTCATGAATTGTTTTCAGCCAGTCAACTGAGCCCTCTGCAATCAGAATTACAAGATAAAGCAAAGCGGAAGCAATGAGTCCGCTGATAGCCCCGTTGATAATAGCCCGGACATTCAGGGGTTTGGCGATAAACCAGCGGGTAGCCCCCACCATTTGCATGGTTTTAATAAGGAACCGGTTGCTGAACATAGCCAGGCGGATGGTATTGTCAATTAAGAAAATAACTACTATTGATATAATTACAACCAGAACAAGCAACCAGATACTTACCACCCGTATGTTTTTATTCAGCTTGCCTACCAATGCTTCGGGATATTTGACATCGCTGACGTAAGTCTGTGCTTCCAGATCTGCCTTTATACTGGTCAGTGTATCCAGGTTTACATATTGATTTTTAATTCTGAAATAAATTGCATTGGGCAGGGGGTTTTCATCCAGCACTTTACTCCAGTCTTCACTTTCCTCCTGCATGTATATTTTCTTTCCTTCTTCTTTTGAAACGTACTGGATTGACTTTACATAGGGCTTGGCGGAGATATAATTCATCAGCGCCACACTGTCTTTGGGATTCAGGTCACCACGGAGATAGGCCCTTACTTCCACATTCTCTTTAAAGTAATCGCCCAGTTTATTGGCATTGATCACCAGCCAGCCGATGATACCCAGCAGAAATAAAACAAGGGTAACGCCGAGAATGGACATGAAGTAAGAAGGTTTTCCACGTTTAATAGAAGCTTTGCCTGATTGGGACATGAGATTGTTTTTTCAGATTAATGGATTGCACGCAAAAATAGCAGTTTAGGGCTACAATCAGTATTTTTGCTGCCCATTTAAACGATTGCCCCCGGCTCATATTGCCATATGTGGTGAAAGATATTTGTTAAAGAATTATAATTATCAGCCCGATCATTTAAAAAAGGATTAAGTACCGGTATAACTATTATGGAATACGATTTCAGAAGAATTGAAAAAAACTGGCAAAGCAAATGGAAAGAATCCAAAGCTTACAAAGTATTTAATCCTGAGCATGGCAAAGGGTTGAACAAGCCTAAGTATTATGTGCTGGATATGTTTCCCTATCCAAGCGGGGCGGGTCTGCATGTAGGGCACCCGTTAGGATATATCGCATCTGATATCTTCAGCCGTTATAAAAGATTGAAAGGATTTAATGTACTCCACCCGATGGGTTTTGATAGCTTCGGTTTACCTGCGGAGCAATATGCACTGGACACTGGTCAGCACCCTGCGGTAACTACCAAAAAGAATATTGAAACCTTCAAGGCACAGTTGGATAATATCGGTTTCTGCTATGACTGGGAAAGAGAAGTGCAGACCAGCGATCCGGCCTATTATAAATGGACGCAATGGATATTTCTGCAACTCTTCAACTCATTTTACAACCGTCAGGCGCAGAAAGCAGAAAACATAACACAGCTTATAAAATTATTTGAAGAGCATGGTTCTAATGCTCCAGGCGTTGCGCCTTCCGCCTTCAGCTTTACACCGGAGGAATGGAAAACCCTTGATGAAAAAACGCAGCAGGATATTTTAATGAACTACCGCCTTGCTTTTTGCGGCTATGGCGAAGTGAACTGGTGCGAAGCTTTGGGAACCGTACTGGCCAATGACGAAGTGGTGAACGGGGTAAGTGAAAGAGGCGGTCACCCGGTGGTGAAAAAGAAATTACGGCAATGGTACCTGCGGATCACTGAATATGCAGATCGTCTGCTCGAAGGATTGGAAAAGATCGAGTTCAGTGAAGCCATGAAAGAAATGCAGACCAACTGGATAGGTAAATCTTCTGGAGCCGAAATTGATTTTGACATTAAAGGACATGAACAGAAATTGAGAGTGTATACCACCAGGCCCGATACCATTTTTGGTGTTGACTTCATGGTCATCGCTCCGGAACTGGACCTTGTAAATGAAATAAAATCTGCAGTACAAACAGCAGCAGTAGATGAATACCTGGATTATGTAAAAAGCCGCAGTGAAAGGGAGAGAATGGCAGAAAAAAAGATCAGCGGTGTATTTACCGGTGCTTATGCCATTAATCCATTCGATGGCAGGGAAATTCCCATTTGGATATCTGAATATGTATTGGCTGGTTATGGTACCGGTGCAATCATGGCCGTTCCCTGCGGGGATGAACGGGATCACAAGTTTGCCCGGCATTTCAATATTCCCATTACTAATATTATCGGTTCATTTTACGACGGCGAAGAAGCCAACCCTACCAAGGAAGCAGTTTTGGAGAACTCCGGTTTCCTGAACGGGCTGGTGATGAAAGATGCTATGGAAGTGGCGATCAAAGCCATCGAAGAAAAAGGAATAGGTACGAGAAAGGTGAATTTCAAAATGCGGGATGCGGCTTTCAGCCGGCAGCGTTATTGGGGTGAGCCATTTCCGATAGTTTGGAAAAATGGTATTGCTTATCCACTGGATGAAAAGGAACTGCCATTAGAGTTGCCGCATGTGGACAGCTATAAACCTGGTCCGGATGGAGAAGGACCACTGGCTAATATTCCGGAATGGGTAGAAAGGGAACTGGAGACGAACACTATGCCTGGTTATGCCGGTTCATCCTGGTATTTTCTCCGCTATATGGATCCGCATAATGATAAAGAATTTTGCGACAGGAAGGCTTCTGATTACTGGAACCAGGTGGATCTTTATATCGGCGGTACCGAACATGCTGTTGGACATTTATTATACAGCCGCATGTGGACTAAAGTATTGTACGATCTCGGCCATATTGGTTTTGATGAGCCGTATAAGAAATTGGTGAACCAGGGGATGATACAGGGAAGTTCGAGGTTTGTTTATAGGGTTGCTGGTTATCAAATAAGTGGAAGTGAAGCTGAAGTTAATTTGGGAAGTAAAAAACCTGTCTATATATCTTATAATATTTATAATGAGTTTAGAGGATTAGATCCTAAAAGTGATAGAGCAGTTGAGATTTCAAGTTTAATTTTAAAACATATTTATGGTAAAGAAGTTAATGAGAGAGATGTTATTTTCAAGATAATTCAGCATCATGTTGATGTCTATTTGGTGGATGGATTTGTACTAGATAAAGTAGCCTTTAAAAAATGGAGAGAAGAATATGCTGAAGCAGATTTTATTTTAGATGGAGATGATTATATCTGCGGTGCCGAAGTAGAGAAAATGTCCAAATCAAAATACAATACCGTTAACCCAGATGATTTGGTAATGAAATACGGCGCCGATACTTTCCGTATGTATGAAATGTTCCTGGGTCCGGTTGAGATGAGCAAGCCATGGGATACAAAAGGTATTGAAGGAGTGCACCGCTTTCTGAAAAAATTCTGGCGCTTATTTGCAGAGGAGACAAAGGGATTGATCGTTACCAACGATGAACCTACTGCAGAAGAAATGAAAGTATTGCACAAAACCATTAAGAAGATAGAAGAAGATACCGAACGGTTCAGTTTTAATACTGCAGTAAGCGGTTTTATGATCGCCACCAATGAACTCACCGATCTGAAATGTCATAAACGTTCTGTGCTCGAACCGATATTGATCCTGCTTACTCCCTATGCTCCGCATATAGCAGCTGAATTGTGGAATTTGCTGGGTCATAGCGACAGTATACTGGATGCAGCTTATCCCAAATTCGAAGCTAAATATGTAGCAGAAACAAGTAAGGAGTACCCCATTTCAATAAATGGTAAGTTGCGTACCACGATGAATATTGCATTGGATGCAGCACAGCCTGAAGTAGAGAAAATGGTATTGGAAAATGAAGTGGTGCAAAAATGGCTGGAAGGCAGACCACCGAAGAAGATCATTTTTGTGAAGGGCAAGATGGTGAATGTGGTGGTATAATTCAACAAAGTGAAATGAGGCTGTCTCAAATGCAAACAAATTTGTCACATTGAGTTTATCGAAATGCGTACAAATTTGTTTACCAATCAGTGTCATATTTCGGCTATGCTCAATATGACACTGATTGGGGCTTTTGAGACAGCCTCTTTTTTTTATTTTATCAAACAATTACATCTTCATACCCGTTTTATACCTAACAATCTGTCTATGGCATTTCCCTCTATCGGTTTGATCAGTGCATTGCGTGAAACAGCAACCCGCTTACGCAATGGTGCCCATTATGCCTGGGGGCATCATGGAGCCTGTAATTGTGGTAACCTTCTGCAAGTATTAACACCCTTGTCTGAAAAGGAAATCCTGAGTTATGCGCATACTGGTGCCGGCGAATGGACAGAACTGACTGAAGAATATTGCTCTTCGAGTAATGCACCCGTTAACCTGGTATTATCGAAACTGGAACAGGCCGGCCTTACACCCACCGATATTCACCATATAGAGTTCCTTACGGACAAGGCTGTACTTAATTTTTTACCCGGCGGTTTTCGCTGGCTGAAAAGAAATGTACGGGAAGATGTGATCCTTTATTTTGAAGCTTTTGCCAACCTGCTGGAAGAAAAATTAATTCAATCTGTTGATATCCGGATAGAAGATATTATGGCAACTTCTCTAATCGGGGAAAAGCAAGTGGCATTGGAAAGTGCAGTATAGGCAGCGTGGTAACTTTCTTTTCCTGACAACCGGTGAAGAACTCACCGGTTTTTTTATTAATTCTTTGGAGGTGCTTTAACAAACTGTATCATCGCACTGCTTCCTTCGGTACTGGCCAGGTAGGCATCCTGCCGGTGCCCGTTTACAATGGCCACCATATAAGAAGTATTAGGTGGGATTGCTCCCATATTTTCGGCTACCATCACCAGTTCATTGCGCTCATTCAGATCCTGTACTGCCAGTTTGATTGCGTAAGCATTCGCCGTCAGTTTTATATGCTGAAACAGCAGTTTATCATTTAAGAAAAGAGAGATGGAATCGCCATCAATTTCGGCATTATCGTAAAAACGAAGTTCTATGGAGTCCCCGCTTACCGGTATTTCTTTAATAAATACTTTCTGGCGGGTAACAAACTTTTCTTCTATTGTCGGGGCTTTCAGCGGTTCGGCAGGTTTTACAACCGGTTGAGGTTTTTCAATGACGGGATTGATCTTTTCCGGAGGCACTGTTTCCTTTTGTGTCGGTTTTTCAGTTACAATTATTTTGGGAGTTTCTTCCTTTATTCCAATAAGTTCTTCAGCTGGCTTTACCGGTAGCTGTGCTATCGCATTGATACTATCAATTATTTCCGGGTCATTGCCGCCCACGGTATAATTATCAATCACAAAATCCCATTCATCTTCAAAATCCGTCTGTTCATTTTTATCTAAATGGACTTCCCCTTTTGCAACCCGGTCATTTTCTTTTTGTGCAGCTTTGCCATCCAGCATCATTTTGTTACCTCCGGGGCAATTGAAATCTGCTCTTGACAGTAAGGGCATTTTTCCCGGAATTGAAATGGTGAACCGGCTTGATTTTTCCTCCAGTAACTGGTCATCCCACCATACGGCTTCGTTGGTGGTGGCATCAAAATATCCCCTGATACTATAGCGGCGGTAATTATTGGCTGATTCGTAATAATACGAAGTACCTGTAAGACTATCTCCGTTTTGAATGATCTTTACCTCTACTTTTTGCCGGTTTATCTTTCCTTTCCATACTCCTGTGATCATTTGGCCATCTGCAGCAGAGAAAGAGAAACAAATAAGGAAAAAAAGTATTGTTTGTATCGTTATTTTTTTCAAAATGCAGGTTTAAATGAGTTTTCAGGGTTATTCAGTTAAACGAATCACGGGCAACTATTATTTTACCCGGAAATGGAATGGATTTGTTTTGGCTGGAATTTGTTTTATTTCCTATATTAGTCCCGTATTTTGTGCCATTACCTGCTTATGAGGAATGTATTTACTATTCTTCCTCTTATTTCGGGTATTTGCATGTCCCGAATCTCATATCCTCATAAATAACCATCGTACCTGTTGAATTTCACTGGAAGTAATTCGGCATCTAAAACCCAACACTAACTTTTATGAGAAAAGTTCTACTTTTTATCGGTTTATTGATTTGTGCTTTCACCAGCTTTGCACAGGTTGATAACAAAACCAAAAACGCAGCGCTGCAACTTGTCAGGCAAAACGCAGCTGCTATCAAATTGCCATCTCAGGACATTAATGATGTTATCGTATCTAGCAGTTACCAGATTACCGGGACTGATGTGATAATGGTGTACCTGCAACAGAGCTACAAGGGCATCCCTGTTTATAACCAGTTAAAAACACTGGCTTTCAGGGGTGGAAAAGTGGTATCCGATGCAGGAGATCTGCAACCATCTATGGAAAAGCTTACTGGTAATGCAAGCAATTTGCCTGGTATTTCTCCGGCTAATGCTTTACAATCAGCATTCAGAGAAGCAAAAGTAGAAGCCACTGAACTGGCTGTGCCAATCAGCGTACTGGAAGATGGCCGCAAATTTGAATTTGGTAAGTTGGGCGTTTCTGCCGAGAACATAAGTGCCGAATTGATCTGGATGCCTAATGCAAGGGGCGAATATCGCTTAGCCTGGCAGGTGTTCGTGGCTCCGGTTAGCACATCAGACTACTGGCTGATCAGAGTAGATGCTCAAACAGGGACTATATTAAATAAAGATAACCTGACTATTACCTGTAAATGGGATCATGAGAACCATTCAATAGAGAAACATGTTGCAGAAAAACATAATAAAAAATCTGCAACCAGTTCCATGAACTATGTGATGCAGCGTAATGATAAAAGTAATAAATGGGAGTACAAACCATTTGTAATTGGGACTGCTACTTATCGTGTGGTTAAATATCCTGCAGAAAGCCCCCAGCACCCCGGAGGTACACCTTCATTGCATACAGATCCGTGGACATTGACGCCCGGTAATGCAACTTCTTTAAAATGGCACAGTGACCCGGCTGATTATAATATCACCCGTGGTAATAACGTGTGGGCCCAGGAAGACAGGGATGCAAATAATACAACTTTCGGTATTACGGGTAACTCAACTACCCCATTACCGAATCTGACTTTTGATTATACCTACGATTTTACAAAGAGTCCTATTGACCCCACTTCTGACAACCAGCAGGCTGCTATTGTAAACTTGTTTTACATGAATAACCTGATGCATGATATGGCGTATACGTACGGGTTTGATGAAGTAGCAGGTAATTTTCAGAATGACAACCAGGGCCGCGGTGGTGCTGGTGTTGACTATGTAATTGCCGATGCTCAGGATGCCAGTGGTACGAACAATGCCAATTTTGCCACACCAGCTGATGGCTCCAGGCCAAGAATGCAAATGTTCCTATGGACAGCTCCCAATCCTGACAGGGATGGTGACTTAGATAATGGAATTGTAAGTCATGAATACGGACATGGTATCAGTAACAGGTTTACTGGTGGACCAAACGTGGTTAACTGTCTGCAAAATGCCGAACAGGGTGGTGAAGGATGGAGTGATTATATGTCTTTGATGATGGGAACGAACTGGGCTACTGCAACTATAAATGACGGACCGATCAGGAGAGGTATTGGCACTTACGCTTTAAATCAACCTATAACCGGAAATGGTATCCGGGCTCAGCCATATTCTACAGATATGTCTATCTTCTCCCTGACCTATGCTAATCTGCCGGGTCAGGCAGTACCACATGGTGTTGGTACTATATGGTGTGGAATGCTATGGGAAATGACCTGGGAGATCATCAAACAGGATAATTTCATTGAACCAAACTTTATGAGTCCTCCGGGTGCGGTTTCAACATGGAGAGGCAATGCAGCAGCTATGAAACTGGTTATGGAAGGAATGAGGTTGCAGCCTTGTAGTCCGGGTTTTGTACAATCCAGGAATGCAATCTTACAAGCTGACCAGGTTTTCTTTGGTGGTCGTTATGCCTGCTCTATCTGGAAAGCTTTTGCTAAAAGAGGATTGGGACGTAATGCATCTCAGGGTTCTAACACCAGTATCTCAGATGGTGTACCTGATTTCTCCGTTGATTCAGGAAATTTTGGCCTTAATCCAAGTGGTCCTTCAGTGTTTGAAGGAACTCCTCTTACATATACAAACGTTGTAAGTGCAGGCGAATGCACACCGATGGCAAACTATGTATTGAGAGATACATTGCCAACTACTGTAACCTGGGTTAGCGGTGGTGTGTATACCCCGGGAGACAGGGTAGTAACATTCAGCCCGATCAACCTTGCCATTAACACTTCTCAGAATTTTCCGGTAACAGTTAATGTCAATGCAGGTACCTATTTTGCTCCGGTAGAGCATATCAATGATCCGGTTACCGCCATTGCGCCTAACTGGACTGCTACTTCCACTACTGCAAACGTATGGGCTACTTCTGGTGCTTCTGTAAGAAGTGCACCGCTGGCTTTCTTTTCACCAAATCCAACTGTATCGTCTCAACAGATTTTAACGACGACAAATCCAATTGTGCTGACTGCTAATCCTTCAGCCTTCACTTCGCTTAGTTTCTGGCACAGGTATGTTACAGAAAGCGGATTTGATGGTTGTGTGGTGGAGATCAGCACTAACAGTGGTGGCACATGGACTGACCTTGGTCCATACATGTCAGGAGCCCGGTATAATGGTACATTATCAGCATTGAATACATTCCTGGGAGGCCGCCAGGCATTTACAGGAAACGTAGGGGCTTCATTTGTTGAAACAAAAATTAACCTGGCAGCATTTGCCGGTCAAACTATATTGATAAGATTCAGGTTTGCATCTGATCCTTCAGTGGGTGCAACAGGATGGTATATTGATGATATTTTGCTAGAGAGCAAGCCTTTTGTTTATACCAAAGCAGGTTTGTATGATAATACAAATACCAGGGTAAGTTATAAAGACAGTCTTACCCCGATCATTCAGGCACTTTGTGCAGACCCGCCTGTGGTTAATGCTCCAACCGTAACACAGCCAACCTGTGGAGGAACCTTAACAGGAACAATTGTTGTAAATGCAACTGGCGTTAGTACATTAGAATATAGTATTAATGGTGGTACGACATACCAGGCTTCAAATACATTTACAGGTCTTGCAGCAGGTAACTATGATATCGTAGTTCGATTGCAGGCCACACCTTCGTGTGTGACCACCTATAGCAGTAACCCTGTAGTGATAAATGCACTGACTGGTACTCCATCCATTACTCCGCCAACAGTAACTCAACCGCTCTGTCCAATATTAACCGGAACAATTGTTGTGAATGCAACGGGTACCGGTACGTTGGAGTACAGTGTAAATGGCGGCACTACTTTCCAATTATCTAATACTTTCAGTGGATTAACTCCCGGCAATTACAATATTGTAGTAAGGGAGCAAAGTAATCCTGGTTGTTCTACAATCTATAGTGGTAATCCTGTAGTAATTAATACAGTGATACCTCCTGTTGTTGTTACACAACCTGTAAACAGGATAATATGCCAGAATGGAAACACAACTTTCACCATCACTGATAACGCACCAGTTCCGGCGCCAACATACCAGTGGCAGATCAGTACCAACGGAGGTACAACCTGGACCAACCTGGCTAACGTAGCTCCTTTCTCTGGTGTTACTACAACCACACTTACTGTTACTTCGGCAGGATTAGTATATAACGGTAATTTGTTCCGTTGTGTAGTTCAGAATATCTGTGGTCCTACCAATTCCAACTCTGCATCACTTACTGTTAACCCGATACCAACTGTTAACTCAGGCCCAAGTGGTTTGTGTGCACCGGTAACTCTAACTGCTAGTGGTAATGCTGATACTTATGCCTGGACACCTTCAGGTGGTTTAAATACAACAACTGGTACAACTGTAATTGCTACGCCAACTGTTACAACTGTGTATACAGTTACAGGAACTATTACTGCAACTGGTTGCCAGAATTCTGCTTCCGTAACTGTATTGGGTACACCAGCCACGCCGGCTATTACCCCTGCAGCTCCGGTTATTTGTGCAGGAACAATTCAGCCATTAACAGTGGCACCAACAACCTTTACGGTCACTTATTCAGGTGCTGCTCTCACCATACCCGGAACAGGAACAGGTGCAGGAACAGGTGCCCCTGCCAGTGTTTATCCGGCTGTGGTTAATATTTCTGGTTTACCAACTTCTGGTGTAAGAGTTAAATCAATTGCAATAAATGGACTTACGCATACATTCCCTGGTGATATTGATATGGTTGTTCAATCACCAACCGGTACCAACGTGGTGATCATGTCTGATGCTGGTGGTGGAACAGATATTGTAAATAGCAATCTTGTGTTTGATGATGCAGCTGCATCATTGTTACCTGCTGCTATTGTGTCAGGAACTTACAGGCCAACCAATGCGGCTGGTCCGGATGCATTCCCTGCCCCAGGTCCAGGTTCAATAACCCAGGTTAACCCTCCGTTGTCAAACTTTACAGGCAACTTCAATGGCAACTGGAATTTATTTGTTGTAGATGATGCGGGTGGTGATGCTGGTTCATTGACCAGCTGGACTATTACTTTCGAAGTACCAACTGCTATTTGGTCTCCAGCAACCGGATTATTTTCTGATCCTGCTGCTACTGTACCGTATGTGGCCGGAACAGCTGCTTCAACCGTTTACTTCCTGCAATCACCTGCTGTTACTACTAATTATACCTATACTGTAACGAATACATTGGGTACATGTAGTTCGGGTCCTGCAAGCGTAACGGTTACAGTTAATCCTGTTCCAACAATTGCAGTAGGTCCGAATAACCAGTGTGGACCAGTTACGTTAACTGCAACCGGAAATTCTAATTCTTATTCCTGGAGTCCGGCTGCTGGTCTTAATACTACTACCGGTGCGGTTGTTATCGCTAATCCAACTGCAAATACGGTGTATACGGTTACCGGTGCACTTACTCCTTCGGGTTGTACCAGTTCTGCATCTGTTACAGTTAATGCAACACCTCCTGCACCAGTAGTTACTCCAAGCAGTGTTTCACTTTGCCTTGGAAATATAGCTCCTCTGTCAGTACCGGTTACATTTAACTCTGCAAATGGAGGTGCAATAACAATCAATGCTTCAGGTGCTGGAACACCTTACCCGTCCACAATCAATGTGACAGGTGTACCGGCTGGAGCAAGAGTTAAATCAGTTCGTATCAACGGGTTTGCACATACATTCCCTGATGATGTAGATATCCTGCTGCAATCACCCGCCAGCACTAACGTAGTAATAATGTCTGATGTAGGTGGTAGTGCTGATAATACGGGTCAAAATTTTGTATTTGATGATGCAGCCGGATCATTAATGTCTGATGGTGCCTTAAACGCATCTGGTACGTACAGACCAACCAATTATGTTACACCTGATACATGGGCAGCTCCTGGACCTGGTGCCATTACACAGGCAGTTCCAACATTATCTTCATTTACTGGTAATATGAATGGTACCTGGAACTTGTTTGTAGTCGATGACCTGGGCGGAGATGGAGGTGCTATTGCCAGCTGGAGTATCACTTTTGAAGTTCCCGGACCGGTTTGGTCACCAGCTACCGGACTGTTTACTAACGCTGCCGCCACTATTCCTTATGTAGCAGGTACCCAGTTGGCAACTGTTTATGCCAGCCCGGCCACCACTACAACATATTCCGTAAATAACATTACACCAACCTGTACTTCACCGACAACAACGGTAACTGTTACTATTTATCAGCCCATTGCAATCACAACACAGCCTGCCAGCCAGACTGTTTGTGCCGGTGCAACAGTTACGTTTAGTGTAGCAACTACCGGTAACTTCCAGACATACCAATGGCAGTTAAGTACAGATAACGGCGCTACCTGGACCAATATCAGTGGTGCTAATGCAACATCATATGTGGTGGCTAATACAACTACTGCTTTAAGCGGCAGAAGGTATCGTGTGATTGTAACTAATAGTTGTAATACAGTTACTTCTAATGCGGCAACATTAACAGTAAATGCTTTACCAACTGTTGTAGCGAACGATCTGTTCAGCAGGAGGATCTGTATCAGTGATACATTGGTTCCATTAATTGGAACACCGGTTGGTGGTAGCTGGAGTGGTATTGGTGTTTCTGGTTTCAACTTTATACCAGGTGCCACTGCTGTTGGAACATATACGCTTACTTATTCATATACTAATGCTGCCGGTTGTACTTCAACTGATACAACTACAGTGAAAGTGAGTGATTGTCCTGAAAGAATCAGGTTATTGAGAGATAATGCAGTAATACTGTTCCCGAATCCGAACAACGGACAATTCAACATCCGGATGAACAGTGTATTGTATAATTATCTTGGTATGAAAGTGTACACAGCTGCTGGACAACTGGTACATACACAACAATGGAGTGGCTTGGTTTATGGCCGTGTGATACCAATTAACCTGACTCATCTGCCAGCTGCAGTTTACATGGTAAGGTTCGTTTACGACGATGGAATCAGAACATCGGAGAAGACCTTCAAAGTAATAGTAGGCAGACAGTAAAGAAAGATTCAGTTTATAATTATAAGGCATCCCGAAATTATCGGGATGCCTTTTTTCTTGTCAGCTGTCCACTTATCTTTAGAGAATGGCATCATTGAACATTTTGCAGGAAATACACAGGTACCAGGCAGCTTTTCATCCTGTGGTGGTATTTGACCATGTAAAGGATAAGTTGCTTCCATTTGATTTTACAGCTGCTAATAAAGAACTGACAGCGGATATTTTACTCAGCTCTAACCAGTTTATCGCTTATATCAATGATAAGTTGAACAAAGCGAATGCCCGGTATGGTATTGGTGGATACGCAGAACACAGAACAGTCTATAGTAGCAGCAAGGTTTTTGACGGTAATACACCCGGGGAAGAGCCCCGGCGCCTTCACCTGGGGATTGATATCTGGGGCCCACCCCTAACGGCTATAATGGCGCCACTGGATGGGATTGTTCACAGTTTTGCATTTAATAATCGTTTTGGTGATTATGGCGCTACTATTATTCTCACCCATTTACTGGGAGGCTTCACATTTTATACTTTATACGGACACCTGAGTTTACATTCAATTAAAAATCTCCGGGAAGGAGAACTGGTAAAAAGGGGTGAGGTATTTGCAGAATTTGGTGTCCCCGCTGAAAATGGCAGCTGGCCGCCTCATTTGCATTTTCAATTGATACTTGATATAGGAGAATGGAAAGGTGATTATCCCGGTGTTTGTAAATTTTCAGAAAAGGAACAATGGGTTGCCAACAGCCCTGACCCGGATATTATTTTACAGTTGAACCAGTACTTATAGATATGGATCTGTTTAGGCCTTCAGTAATTTAAAAGCATGCTTCCACTGATTCCGGATAAAGCCCGGAATGCACCATAATATACAAAGGGGTTCAATGGCTCTCGCTGCTTCCACTCCTCCCATATCTTCTGTTTCCCATCCAAATGATGTTAAAATACCAGTTACTGTTTTCTTAGCTCCCTCATCATTTCCGCATATGAACATAGTGGGTGTGCCACCGGCAAATTGTGGTTTATACATAAATGCATTACCAACACTATTGAAAGCTTTTACCAGTTTTGCATCCGGCAATATCTTCTGAATTCTTTCCATCAGCGAATCTTCGAGTGTAGTGAAATATTTGAGTACTCCATTATCTGGCGGAATTGCTGCAATAGGATTGGTAGTATCTATTACTGTTTTTTCAAAAAAATGTTCTTTGCCTGCCAGCGCAATTGCATCTTCAACAGCAAGCCCACTAACAGCAAGAACAATAATATCTCCGAACTGGGCAGTTTCCTGGAAAGAACCTGCCAGGCCATCAGTATTTTCCTTTTGCCAGTTTACCATTTCTTCCTTTGAAATATTTCGGGTACCCAGTATTACTTTATACCCTTCTTTTAAAAAAGCAGAGGCCAATACCCGGCCTACAGGTCCTGAACCGATGACTCCGATTTTCATAACTGTCCGTTTTTCTTTTTTAATAATTAGCTTTACAAATATTAAGAAAAAAAATTGATGGCTAATCCTAACCTCAATAGTGATAAGCAGGGCCTGGCGGCGGTGGACAAGGAATTTGAAAATAATATCCGGCCTGCTGCTATTGCAGATTTTTCCGGTCAGGACCAGATCATTGAAAATCTGCGCATTTTTATTAAGGCTGCCAAGATCCGTGGCGAGGCATTGGACCATGTTTTATTTCATGGGCCTCCCGGTTTGGGGAAAACAACGCTATCGAGAATCGTAGCCAATGAACTGGGGGTGAATATTAAAGAAACTTCAGGTCCGGTAATAGAAAAGCCCGGTGATCTTGCTGGCCTGCTTACCAGTTTGGAAGCTAATGATGTTCTGTTTATTGATGAAATACACCGACTGAGTACAGTGGTGGAAGAATACCTGTATGCAGCAATGGAAGATTACCGCATAGATATTATGATTGATTCCGGTCCCAATGCAAGAAGCATCCAGATCAATCTCAATCCATTTACGTTAATTGGGGCTACTACCAGGAGTGGGTTGCTCACAGCTCCATTATTATCAAGATTTGCCATTAAATCAAGACTGGAATATTATACTTCAGCAGTGCTGAATAAGATCATTCATAGATCTGCAGGGATATTAGGTACTAACATTTCAAAAGAGGCGGTGGAAGAAATTGGCAGAAGAAGCCGGGGCACACCCAGAATAGCAAATGGCTTGCTCAGGAGGGTTAGAGATTTTGCCCAGGTATTAAATGACGGTCAAATTGATTTTGGTATCACACAACATGCTTTAAAGGCATTGAATGTGGATGAGCATGGGTTGGATGATATGGATAACAGGATACTTGCCACCATCATTGATAAATTCAAAGGCGGGCCTGTCGGCATCACCACCATTGCCACAGCAGTAGGAGAAGAAGCGGGTACATTGGAAGAAGTGTATGAACCTTTTTTGATACAGGAAGGTTTTTTACAACGAACCCCAAGAGGCAGAGAAGTGACAGCGAAAGCGTATGAGCATTTGGGGAAATCCCGTCCGAACACCCCCGGTTCATTATTCTCCTAAAAAATGAATGCCCTGGTCAGGGGCACTCATTTGGGTATATTAAAAATTTTCTAATCAGCCCATTTCTTACTGCACTACCAGCCTGAATCCATTACCATGAATATTCACAATTTCAATCTTCTCATCATCTTTCAGGTATTTTCTTAGCTTGGCAATGTACACATCCATACTGCGGCCATTGAAGTAAGTATCGCTGCCCCATATTTTTTTCAGGGCTGCTTCTCTTGGCAACAGATCATTCAGGTGTTCAGCCAGCATTTTCAGTAACTCATTTTCTTTGGGAGATAATGTTTGTGTTACTCCGTTATGAATCAATTGACGCAATTTAGGATTGAAGTGATAACTGGACAGGTCAAACTCTTTGTTCTCACTTTCCTTATTCTGCTCTTCGTTCCTTTTCAGGATAGCTTTTATTTTCAGGAGCAGCACTTCACTGTCAAACGGTTTGGTGATATAATCATCGGCGCCGAGCTTATAGCCTTGTATCACATCTTCCTTCATTGTTTTGGCGCTGAGGAAGAAGAGCGGAATATCAGGGTCCACATCCCGTATTTCTTCTGCAAGGGTAAATCCGTCCATATTAGGCATCATTACATCCAGCAGGCAGAGTTCAAATTTTTCCCGTTGAAAAGCAGCCAGGCCAAGCCGGCCATCTCTTTCCAGCGTAACATCATAGTCATTTAATTCCAGGTAATTCTTTAGAACACTTCCAAGATTCGGATCATCTTCGCACAACAAAATTTTAGGTTTCTTAGCTTCCATTGTCTGGTGGTTTTATATTAGTGACAAATAAAGTTAAAGCATTTCGGGGGTTCAAGTATCCGGGCTGAATATTTTGTTAAAACACCGTTGTTTCAACCCCTTTGCTTTCTACTTTTGCTGTATATAATAAAAAACTGTGCCATGCATATCACTCCTGACAACAGGCTGAAGAAATTAATAGTAATTGGCGACCGGATGCTGATAAAACCCACCCGGCCAGATGAAAGAACTGCCAGTGGACTCTACCTGCCACCAGGTGTACAGGAAAAGGAAAAAGTGCAGCAAGGTTATGTGATAAAAACGGGCCCCGGTTATGCTATTCCTATGCCGGTAGAAAATGAAAGCTGGAAAGGCGAAGAGGAACAGGTCAAATACGTACCCTTACAGGCAAAAGAAGGCGACCTGGCTATTTTCCTGCTTAGCGGTGCTACCGAAGTGATTTACGAGAATGAAAAATATTTCATCGTGCCGCAAAGTGCTATCCTGATGCTGGAAAGGGAAGAGGATCTATAACAACTAAAACTTTTCGATTAACTTTCATTCAAAATTATCCAAATGGCAGATAGTACAAAGTTCCTGGAAGTGGTAAAAGCAGGTTATACATTCAAAGGTGAGGCATTCAAAATTGGTTGTGCGATGCTGGATGGTCATGTTGTTACCGGGGCAGATGTATTACTGCCTTTTAAAACACTAAACCGGCATGGATTGATTGCCGGGGCTACGGGTACCGGTAAAACCAAAACATTGCAGGTACTGGCCGAAGGCTTAAGTGATGCCAGTATACCAGTATTAATGATGGATATAAAAGGTGACCTGAGTGGTATTGCCGCAGCAGGTACTGTAAATGATAAAATATCAGATCGTTGTCAGAAATTAACTATTGAGTATAAGCCAACTGCATATCCTGTTGATCTGCTTACATTGAGTGAACAAAAAGGAGCAAGATTACGGGCTACAGTAAGTGAATTTGGACCTGTGCTGCTTTCAAAAATTTTGGGACTGAATGATACGCAGGGGGGCTTTGTGGCAATGATCTTCAAATACTGCGATGATAACAAACTGCCTTTACTGGATTTAAAGGATTTTATAAAAGTGCTGCAATTTGTAAGTGATGAAGGAAAAGCAGAATTGGAAAAAACGTACGGGAAAATATCCACCACTTCTACCGGTACTATTCTTCGCAAGGTCATTGAATTGCAACAACAGGGGGCAGATGTGTTTTTTGGAGAAAAAAGTTTTGAAGTTGAAGACCTGATGCGTATCAATAATGAAGGAAAAGGAATGATTTCTATTGTCAGGGTTACAGATTTGCAGGATCGGCCGAAACTTTTTTCTACGTTCATGCTGCAATTACTCGCAGAACTTTATGCCACATTACCTGAAGAAGGTGATATGGACAAACCAAAACTGGTGATGTTCATTGATGAAGCGCATCTTATTTTCCAGGAAGCAAATGAGGCCTTATTACAGCAGATTGAAACCATCGTCAAGCTTATCCGTTCAAAAGGAATTGGTATCTATTTCTGTACGCAAAACCCGATGGATGTACCAGCTTCCGTACTGGCACAGTTGGGATTGAAAGTGCAACATGCCTTAAGGGCCTTCACAGCAGCTGATAGAAAAGTTATCAAGCAAACTTCGGAGAATTACCCGGAAACAGAATTTTATACGACAGAAGACCTGATCACTCAATTGGGAACTGGTGAGGCATTGGTAACCATTCTGAATGAAAAAGGAATTCCAACGCCATTGGTGCATTGTATGATCCGTCCGCCTCAAAGCCGGATGGATATTTTAACTGATACCGAAATTGATGCTCTTGTAAGCAAATCTAAAATAGCTGCTAAATACAATGAAGTGATCGATAACAAGAGTGCTTATGAGATACTTACGGAGAAATTAGAAGCAGCAGCCAAAAGGGAGGAAGCGAAGAAGGAGCAGGAAGCAGAAAATAAGGCAGACAAGAAACCTGCCAAGAAGGAAAAAGGATTTTTTGATGACCCAACGGTACGAAGCATGACAAGAACAGCCGGGAACACGATTGTCCGGTCCCTGTTGGGTGTATTGGGCCTGGGTGGCAGAAGGCGGAAGAGCCTATTTTAATCTTACCCAGCCATTTTTATCCATTTCAATTTTATTTTCAGCCTGAAGGAATTCAATCACTTTCCAGGCTTTTTCCTTCTTAATACCATTGAGTTTTAATAGCAGGTCTTTGGTATGCAGTGATTCAAATTTGATCATATTGATGATCCGGTGATACAGGTTCTCAAATTCTTCCCTGGTTAATTTGGCTGCTTTTTGCCGCAGGCAATTATCACAGATTCCACATGCCCTGATACTGTCATCACCAAAATAGCTGCCAATGATACGGCTACGGCATTCTGCTTCTTCTTTTACATATTCCACCATTTGCTTCATTCGTTGCTGAAACTGTTCTTTGCGCTTATTATATGCAGCCATATTGATGGAAATGTCTTCCGCTTTGATGCGATTGCGAAGCAGGTAAAGCTGGGGTGTATCTTTTTGTGGTTTGTATTCGATTATCCGGAAGCGATGCAGTTCAATCAACTGTTTTTTTACTTCTTCTACGTCTTGTTTCATCAGCCCCGCAATTACTTTTTCTGAAATAAATGTTTGCTGATCGAAAATCCCTTCATAGGCCCGGAGTAATATTTTAATACAGGAATCTAATCCTGCATTGGATCTTTCAAATTCATACAGCGAGTCCTTATTTACAGTAAATACAACCGAAGAAGGAAGAAAAACCTGTTCGTTAAAAGATATCCAGTCTTCCTGTTCCAATGCTTTTAACGAATATAAAGTGGTGTGGCTGCTGCAATTGAATTTTTTCAGAAAGTCTGAAATATCAAAATCATAATATTGTCCTTCTCCTGTGCCAGTGGGTATTTGCAGGTAGTTGGCTACTGACTGGTAAATATTTCTGATTTCTTCCAGCGAAGGAAAACGGAGCGCTGCCATTTCCTGCAGTTCCTGCAAGTCTCTTTCATCATATAAAAGAACAGCGTAAGAAGTCTTGCCATCCCGCCCGGCACGACCAGCTTCCTGGTAATAGTTTTCCAGACAATCCGGAACATCTGCATGCACTACGGTCCTTACATCCGGTTTGTCAATACCCATACCGAATGCATTCGTACATACAATCACCCTTGTTTTATTACTGATCCATGCTTCCTGTTTTTTATTTCTTTCTTCCTGCACCAGTCCGGCATGGTAGTAATCGGCTGAAATCTTTTGTAATTGCAATAATTCACTTATTTCTTTAGTTCTTTTCCGGCTCTTGCAATACACAATGCTGCTCCCGGGAACTTTCCTCACTATCTCAATTATCTTATTGATTTTAGAATCAACTTTAAAAACACTGTAAGAAAGATTAGACCTTTCAAAAGACTGCCGAAAGATCTCATCATTCCTGAATTCTAATTTTTCGCAAATATCATGCTGTACAGCAGGTGTGGCCGATGCTGTTAAAGCAAGCACCGGTACTCCTGGCAACTCTTCTCTCAATGCTGCAATTCTAAGGTAAGGGGGACGAAAATCATAACCCCACTGTGAAATACAATGAGCTTCATCCACCGCTACCAGATTAATACCAAGTCCGGGTAGGTATTCTTTAAATAAGGAAGTTTCCAACCGTTCCGGAGAAACATATAAAAATTTACAATTGCTATCGGAAGCTACTTTGAATGTATTGATAACTTCTTTACGGCTCATCCCGGAATAAATAGCGAAAGCAGTAATTCCTTTACGACGAAGATTCTCCACCTGGTCTTTCATCAACGCAATCAAAGGAGAAATGACAAGGCATAAACCTTCCCTTGCCATTGCAGGTACCTGGTAACAAAGAGATTTACCACCACCGGTCGGCATCAGGGCTAATGTATCTCTACCTTTCAGAACCGCATTGATAATATCCTCTTGCAGGGGACGAAAGCTATCGAAGCCCCAGTACCGTTTTAATATGGAGTGGATATCCGCCATCGGGAAGTGTGAATTTACACTACTTTCTTAACGAAGAGACGTACTGAATTAATAGCCAGCACCACATCACTCAATCCCATCACCAATGCACCGAATGTGGGAGTAAGAAAACCAAAAGCTGCTACGGGAATAGCAATAATATTGTAAGCAAAAGCCCAGAAGAGATTCTGCTTTATCGTTAAATAGGTGTGTTTGCCTAACCCCAGGGCAGTAGGAAGATTTTTTAAACCATGATTCATGAGTACAACCTGTGCACTTTGTACGGCGATCTGCGAGGCATCGTTCATGGAAATACCGATCGTTGCTTTGGCTAATGCCGGGGCGTCATTAATGCCATCACCCACCATGGCTGTTGGTACAAAGGAACTCAGTTCCGCTACTTTATTTAATTTTTGCTGTGGCGTTTGTTCAGCAAATACAGTATCAATTCCAAGTTTCACTGCCAGTTGAGTGCATGTAGCCAGCCTGTCTCCGCTTAACAAAATTGTTTTTATATCCTTACTATGGAGATAATCAATGATACTCTTTGCTTCTGGCCTTATTTCATCCTTTACATCAATCCAGCCCAGTAACAAACCATTGCGTAGAATATAGACGTTATGTGTATCATCTTTTGTTAATCCTTCAGCACATTTATAAGAACCAGCTGTGTAGTTATTCCCATCTTTATCTTCAGCCTGCATACCCAGGCCCTTTACTTCTTCAATTTTCTTCCATTGAATCTGGTCTTTTGTCTTCCAGGCGTCTGTTATGCATTTGGCAATCGGGTGGTTGGAATATTTTTCAAGTGAAAAAACGGTCTTTTTAAATTGTTCTTCATCACCATTCAATGCCCGGAAGCCATCCACAATAAATTTTCCGGTTGTCAGTGTTCCTGTTTTATCAAATACCACCTGTTTGATGTCTTTGAATGTTTCCAGGCTGGTAGCGTTGCGGAAAAGAATTCCGGTTTTTGCAGCTCTTCCGAGTCCAACGGCAATAGCAGCCGGAGTAGCTAACCCCATCGCACAGGGGCAGGCAATCACTAATACAGCAATACTTCTCATCAGTGCAGGGGTGAAATCTTTTAAAACGATCCAGCTTGCAATCAAAGTAACAGCTGCAATAACCAGCACAACGGGGATAAATACAGCACTGATTTTATCAGCCAGTTGCTGGACAGGAGGTTTTTCTCCCTGTGCCTGTTTCACCATATTTATTATGCCTGATAAAACAGTGTCATCTCCAACTGCCGTTACCTGTGCTTTCACGGTTCCATCATGTATGATACTGCCACCAATGAGTTTATCTTTTGCATATTTATGAACTGGTAAACTCTCACCGGTAATAATGGCTTCATTTACATGTACATCACCCCATAGTACTTTGCAGTCAACCGGAACCTGCTCTCCGCTTTTTATAAGAATTAGATCACCCACTCTTAATTGTATATTTTCAACCGGGAACACATGTTCTTTATGTTCGTCATCAAAAGCAATCATATTGGCCATCACTTTTTGTGATTTCACCAATTTATTAAGTTCTCTTTGAGTAGATGCGATAGAAACATCTTCTAAAAAATTGCCAAGAAAGACCAAAGTGATAATGGTGGCTGCAGTTTCATAGAACATATATTGTGCCGCCTGCCCTGTTAATGAACCGTATAAGCTGTAAACAAATGCTGCTGTTGAACCTATCGCTATCAGCACATTCATATTTGGCATACCGTTGCGGATACTTTTCCATGCACTTTTGCCAAAGAAGCCCATACCGACGAAATATACGGGAATAGTAAGAGCCAGCTGCACCCAGTGATTCATCAGCCAATGAATATGAATGCCCGGAATCATATGCAGCATTAATACAGCTGTAAAAGGGAAACAGAACCAGAATCGTTGCAGATGAGTGGTGAGAAAGGGTTTTCTTTTTAAGCTTTCAGGCTTGTGTTCAGCCACTTCGTAGCCCAGCCCGTTAATGCCAGTAGCAATCTCCTTTTCATTAAACTGGCCTTTTACATCGAAGCTTACATCACCCGTGGCAAAATTCACCTTAATGTTCTTCATCCCCTTTTTTTCAAGGTATTTTTGAATGTTCAATGCACAGGTGGTGCAATCCATTCCATCAACTTTCCATTGTACCTGTTCCATTCTACAAAATTACCCAAACTGGCAAAGCCTTTTTTCCGACAAGGGGAATATGTTTACAACATGGTTGCTTTATCGTACTAAATTTGCCGTATGGAATGGAAGTTTTCACTGGATTCTATAAAAGATATAGCGACAGCGTTTTGGGAAGCGGCCGGCAATGCTTCTGTAATTGCTTTCCACGGGCAAATGGGAACGGGAAAGACGACTCTTATTCATGCCCTCTGTGATGTTAAAGGAGTAAAGGATGTGGTGAGCAGCCCGACTTTTTCCATTATTAATGAGTATGTGTATGATTGCGAAGGAACAAAGAAGCCGCTCTTTCATATGGATCTTTATCGTCTGAAAGATGAACAGGAAGCACAACAGGCGGGTGTGGAAGATGCCCTGCACAGCGGTCATATCTGCCTGGTGGAATGGCCGGAAAAAGCCCCCGGCATATTCCCGGATAACACCTTTCATGCGTACCTGGAACTTATTGATAGCAAAACAAGAAGGCTGAAAATCAGCAATAATTAGTTATTTTTGAAAGTAGTCAGCATCAACTTTCACAACCAACTTCATGAGTCAGCAAAGACCTAAAATCAGTACTTCTTTCAGCTATGAAACCCTGGAAGAAACACTTGATATAAAACCCAGGGCGGAAGGGATGATGATAGGTATTCCCAAAGAGATCGCTTTCCAGGAAAATCGCATAGCGCTGACCCCGGATGCGGTAAGTGTGCTGATAAGCAATGGGCACCAGGTAATGATAGAACATAATGCCGGCGAAGCTTCCCATTTCAGGGACAAAGATTACAGTGAAGCAGGTGCTAAGATTGTATATGACAGGGAAAGTGTTTTTAAAGCGCCTATACTGGTAAAAAGTGCCCCGATTATTGATGAAGATCTGCCGCTGCTGCAATTAAGTCAGATCATCATTTCTCCCATTCATCTTGCTGTAATGAAAGCTGAGATCCTGGAGAAAATGATGGAGAAAAGAGTTACCGCTATTTCTTTTGAGAACCTGAAAGACGATAGTGATTCTTATCCAATCGTTCGCAGTATGAGTGAAATTGCCGGTAGCGCCGTGATGCTGATCGCTGCACAATATCTTGGCTCCGCTAATCATGGCAAAGGTGTGTTACTGGGCGGTGTATCCGGTATTGCCCCAACAAAAGTTATTATCATTGGGGCAGGAATAGTGGGAGAGTATGCGGCGAGGGCAGCTCTTGCATTAGGTGCTTCTGTGAAAGTATTTGATAACAGTGTGTATCGGCTAAAACGGTTACAGAATAATATTGGCCAGCGGATGTGGACCTCGGTTATTGAGCCGAGATTATTAGCCAAACAGCTCAAAACCTGTGAAGTGGCCGTTGGGGCGCTGGGTTCAGAAACAGGAAGAACCCCGTTGATTGTGACAGAAGAAATGGTCAGTAATATGCGACCGGGTTCTGTCATTATTGATGTGAGTATTGACCGGGGTGGTTGTTTTGAAACATCAGAAATTACATCACATGAGCACCCCATCTTTATGAAGTATGGGGTGATACATTACTGTGTACCCAATATTCCATCCGGTTTTGCCCGGACCGCTTCGCAGGCTATCAGCAATGTGTTGATGCCATTACTGCTTGAAGCAGGTGAGGAGGGTGGTTTTGAAAACCTGGTTTGGCACAAATTACATCTCCGCAGCGGTATATATCTTTTTAAAGGGGCATTGACCAATTTCTATCTCAGCCAGCGGTTTGATTTAAAGTATACGGATTTAAATTTGCTGATTGCAAGCCAGCGGTAGGCAAAAAATTTGTCGTATAATTTTTTATATGTACATTTAGTTGATTACATCCCCTAAGAATTCTTCTTAATTCTGCCTGTCATTTATTAATTTCTTTAAAAAAATCAACATGAGAAATGTTCTGATCATCATGGCAGGGCTGTTTGTGCTTGCCTGTAACAATCAAGAAGACAAAAAGGCCGAGAAGAAAGTAAAGTACAGCGATCTGGTTAATGAACGTCTTAACGGTAATGTTCAAAGTGTGGAAGAAACTCCATACCAGGTGGATAGCGCTGGTAAGATCGGGAATATGGATTCCTGTTGTATTGATCTGGTAGAATACGATGAAAATGGCAATGCTGTTAAGTTTACCTCAAAGGACAGCAAAGGGACGGTAAAGAATCAATCCGTTTATACCCGGCATGAGACAGGTTTATGGATCGGGTCAACTGACACCAAAGAAGGTGGTAAGCCATCGGGATCAATGAAAGTAGGAGTAGATGATAAAGGCCAGTATACAGTAGCGGAGGCTTTTGATTCTACCGGAAAGCTTGATGTTTATTATACTGATACTAAACAAAATGAATTTGGCCAGATTTTGGGATGGAAACAATATGATAAGGATAGTGTTTTCAGAATGCAAGGTGAAGCCACATATGACAAGGGCTTGCAGATGGGATTCACAACTAAAGACAGTGTCGGCAAATTAAAGTCATCCAGTTCTTTCAAGTATAATGATAAGGGAGAACAAACTGAAGCTTTACAAACCAATGTTATAAAAGATTCCACAACGACAAAAGTGACAAAATATACCTATGATTCTCATGATGAAATAGGTAACTGGACACAGCGTACTACCTTTGATGATAAAGGCAAGGCAATAAAAATTGTCAAAAGAGTTTATACATACAGGAAGGACGAAGAGAAAAAATAATTTTGTTATTCTACTATTATTGCAGATTAAATGTGCCCGTTAGATCTAACGGGCACATTTAATTACAGGTGCAACCTGAATTGGATGTATATATTCCTTCCCGGTCTTGGAATATTTCCCCAGTCCAGGTGCTCATGATATTTTCTGTCAAAAATATTCTCAACTCCTCCCTGTAACTCAATAATATTATTAAATATCATTGTATTGTAGCCAAACCGAATATGCAAAAGGGAATAGCCAGTTGTAATATCTTCCCCGGCTTCTGTATTTATACAGTCTTGTTTACTTGCGGCTTCTGCTTCCAGTTGTACAGAAAAATTCTTTGGCTGATACCGGACTGATGTTGTATTCTTCAAAGGAGCAATAAAGGGTAATGGATTTCCTTTATTGTCTTTACCGGCTGTATACCGGATAGTGGAAACCACATCAATGGCAGGGGAAGGTTTAAGTATCAAACTGCCTTCCATTCCGGATACAGATGCATCCGGGATATTGATAAATTCTTTTACGCCATTGGCGCCGATCGTCATAGTACTGAAAGAAGAATTGATAGTGCCTTTTATATAGTCAAACAAACTGGAATAGAAATAACTAAGTTGAACCCGGTTGTTTTTCCAGTTGTATATGGCAGACAAATCAGCCTGTAGTGATTTTTCAATGTTCAGTTTTGGATTGCCGATATAATCGTATCCATCATTACTGTTGAACAGGTAAAAGCCATATAGCTCACTGGCTGTTGGCATTCTTTCAGCGTAAGCTATACTGGCCGATACTTTTATCTTTTGTGAGAGTTTTTTTGAGAAAAGTACTGAAAGGTTTTTCAATAAATCATTTCTTTTAGCAGAAGGATAGCCAAAAATACTAACCTGGTCTTTGGCTTCCTGGGAGACTAAATTATGGGTTATAAAATCAGTTCTGCCGGTTACCTGTAGTTTCAATGTGCTGTCGATTTGCATTAACCAGGAAGCAGAAATGCCGTATTGGTTTTTTCTATTGTCCGGCCAGGTAAGCATATACATTGGAAGTTCGCCCGGCTGGTACATCGTCATCGAAGCTTTTAAAAAAGTAGAAGAACCGTCTGCCCTGAGGAGTAATCTTTGCTTTTGATTTATTTTAAGTTCAGCTTCTGAATAAGCGCCATAAGTTTTACTCCACCCCGGCATATCCATGTGTATTGGTACGTTTGTCCTTTTGGTGTCATCCATGGTATGGTTAATCTTATTAGCATATATTTTGACCTGCCATTTGTATAGTGACTTTGATGGATTTTCCCGGTGCATACTCAATGAGCCAATCCTGGCTGCTGCATATCCCACATCCATAGGCAAGGCTGGGTAACCAATATTCCATCCATCATCGCCCAGCAGGTCTGCTTTAAAATAGGTGTATGTGTTGTGCTTATATTTTACGGATAAAGAGTAGTTCGCTTTTTCGAAATGTGAAAAATCAATTACATCACCACCACTACTTCGATAATTTTTATTGTTGCGGTAAGTACCACTCATCCTGAAAGCCCATTTATCCCGTTGAATAATTTAACCGGGCAGATTCATATACACTTCTGGCAGCCGTTTGATAACCACTGCTGATCATCCCTGTTATTTTATTTGCATTCAGATAATCCGGTTCTGCCATCTTCATATTAATAGTACCACCAACTGACGAACCGCTCATAAATCCGGTAGTAACAGTTTGTACCTGCAGGTTTTCCAGGTTGATGGGTTCAATATAAATAGTAGCAGGGTCCATTTTATCAGTACAGGCTCCGTGAATCCTCATGCCATCTACTAATACATTGATCTGACCGCCGCTAAATGAACGCAGAGCCGGTTCCATGCCGTATGAACCCCGGCGTAACAGGGAAACCTCCGGTAAGCGACTTATGATTTCTTCAATAGTGGAGGCTTTATTTGATCTGAAAAAGTTAACCAGTAGTCGTTGGTGATTTTTTTGATTTGTGCTTATAGTTATCTCCCTCAGTTCAATGATGCGACTGCTGTCATCACTCATTGTTGATTGGTATAGTTGGGCGTTTATCAACAAAAAGCTGTTGATGAGTAGTAAACTAATAATTAATTTTTTCAAGGTTGTATAATTTAAAGCAGGTGGGAAAACCCACCCGCTGTTATTAACTGCTAAAATTCAACATCAAAATATTGTGTGGTATCAGCTACAGCTGCACCTGACATAAAATCAAGGTTTAGTCTCCAGAGACCTGTCATAGTGAAATTTACTTTCCCTTTGTAATGACCATTACCAACATGTGTCGGGTTTACATTATTAGGTGAACCATGACCCATGGTGGGCATTTCCGGAGTTAATACTACAGACATGCTGCTGTCAGCCGGCCAGCTCATCATAGATGCTTTTTTGTAAATAGCTATTTCCATGTCGTTGATACCCACTTTTGAACTGGTAGCTGTAGGTTCAATCAGGGAGATAAAGTATTTGGCGCCATTATGTGCAGCAGTGAATGATTTTTGTCTGGACCTGGTGGGTTCATTTACAGTAATTGGAATAGTTAATGATCCTTCTTTATCAGTAAGGTTATTTTGCACCTGTATTTTAAGTGTCCAGGTTCCACCCATTGAAGACATAATAAAGGTTACACTGCAAGGAAATAAATGGTTGACAGCTTTTTCAGAATCCGGATTTTCATAAGGAGAGGAATGCATCATTGTTCCCATATCCATCAAAGGAGTAAGTTGTATGTGAGCATCTTCAATCCTGTTTCCTGATACAGAATCATACAGCGCAATATAGAATTTTGTGTAGCCAGCGTTTATTGAAGCTTCTTTTGTGTACACTTCTACTTTAGTTGCCGCCCCAGCAGCATACCCTTCAATAATTTTTGTTAATCCCGCGACTGGATCTGGCTCCTGCACATCATCTTTCGAACAGGCAGAAAGGAATACAGCAACACATAGAACTGCAAGTGATAGTAATATCAGTATAGATTTTTTCATAAAAACAGTATTTGTTTGAATAATTGTATGAAATACAGGTACAGCGATGCTTTTTTAACGCATCAATTAAAAACGGGTGGCAATTAGATCGGTATGATCAACTGAGTGAAGGGGGACGAAATACAGCAATAGTATGATTGAAGCTATAAGTAGCTGTACTGAAGGGATTATAAATAAGATCGATTTCAGGAGCAGAAATCGAATAGTTGATTGTAGTTATAGTACAAGGACTAGTTTCAAGTAATTGTTTGATCTGTAAGGGAGCTTCTTCGTTCTGGTGTTGTTCTGTTTCTTTTATTTTGTTATTGAGAAAGCACTTGCCATCACATTTTAGTTCCGGACGGTCTTTGTTAATACAGTATTCTTTGGCTATAGTGGTTCTGTTGGCAAAAAACCAGATGGTAAAACCAGTAGCATAGAAAAGCTGGAATGAAAAAATAAAAACAAGTATGATCGCAATGACTTTTTTCACAATTGCAAATATAGCCGGCGATATAAAAAATGGCAGCTGATTTTAATCAGTAGCGGGTATGATTAAAGACATCAATGTCTTTTATAGTCATTAATATTAATGAGGTGTGTACAAAACTTATATTCAGTTTCGTCATTGCTGCTTACTGCCACAAGCCGGTGCTTACAGTATTTATTGATCAGGGAGTGATATAAGTCAATACCTGCTGTATCAAGGTTAGTACACGGTTCATCGAGTAAAACAATCATCGTATCAGAAAGTATGCACTGGGCAAGTTTTACCCGTTGTTTCATTCCGGAGGAATAATACCGGATCTGCTTATGAACCGCTTTTTCCAGGCCAATTATAGAAATAATTTCTTTTGCAGAAAGTCCCGGGAGCCACGGTTTAAATCCCTGGTGAAAATTCATGAACTCAGTCAATGTCATCTCTTCGATCACTTCGAGGTAAGGAGCGCAGATAGATATATGCTGATATATTTGTTCATTGGCCAATTCATTCCCGGCAATTGCCCATTGGATTTTTCCTTCATTGATCATCATACCACCACTGAGTACTTGCAACAATGTACTTTTTCCCGAACCGTTTGGCCCGGTGATGGCATATGCATTTCCTGTTTCAAATGTATAAGTGAAATGACGGAATATCCAGTCACGGTTAAACCGCTTTCCGGCATCAGATAGGGAGATCGTCATCGTTGCTGCCTTTAGTGAACCGTTTGATGATACCCCTTCCACTTTCACGGATAAAGGTTACTATTTCATCCCGTTCATCAGTAGCGGGCATTTCTTCTTCAATATATTCAACTGCCTGGCTGGTGTTCATCCCTTTATTATACAGTACACGATAAATGTCAAGGATATGATTAATACGTTCTACACTGAAGCCGCGGCGTTTCAATCCGATTGAGTTGACACCGGCATAACTTAAAGGAGTACGGCCTGCTTTTATATACGGAGGAACATCTTTTCCAACAAGTGAGCCCCCGCTTATAAATGAATGGGCACCAATGGTTACAAACTGGTGTACAGCACACATGCCGCCGATAATAGCCCAATCGCCGATGGTAACATGCCCTGCCACCTGTGTATTATTACTGGTAATGCAATTATCACCCACAAAACAATCGTGGGCAAAATGACAATAGGCCATGATAAGGCAATTTTTTCCGATAACAGTTTTATCCCTGTCTTTTGTACCGCGGTTCACTGTAACAAACTCACGGATGGTGGTACCATCGCCTATATAAACGTTGGAATATTCACCCTGGAATTTCAGGTCCTGCGGAATGGCAGCTATAACTGCCCCTGGAAAAATGCGGCAGTTTTTACCGATCCTGGCACCTTCCATGATCGTTACATTAGAGCCGATCCAGGTTCCGTCCCCAATTTCAACGTCCTGATGAATAACGGTGAAAGGGTCAATTTTTACATTGGTGGCCAGCCTTGCATTAGGATGAATATATGTATGCGGATGAATCATGCAATTTTAAAAATTCCCGCCCGGGGCGGGACGGGCAAAGTTAGTTGTTACGGCCAAAACCCGAAGTTTTTTTGGACATATATTGTTAAAAATCAGCATCTGATCAGTATCATTCGGCGTTACACCATTAATCTGCATGATAAAGCGTAATTTCGCAGTTCGTATGCACAATCCTCCGGATATACTGACACTGGCTTATAAACAAATCCTCATGCAGGACCAGATGGTGCTGCTACAGGAAAAAGAGCAGCAGACACCCGGTTCGGTACAATACACTATTAACAGGTACCGTCGCCATCCGCAATGGAATATTGAAGATACCGGCATGCTCGTATATCATTATGAAAAGAAAGAGCCAAAAGAAAACTACCTGGAGCTTAAATTTTGTGTGAGTGGTAATGTGTACTGCCGTAAAAAAGATTCAGAATGTGATATGTGCCAGTTCAATGCTTCCAAAACCTGCATGGAAAGGGTGGAAAGTGTGGATGTGGTAAGTTTCAGGTTTTCACCGGTGCATATGAGCCAATTTGTAAAGCCCAGAAAAGGGAATGCAGCACTTACTGATGATATTTTAAGTTTCAGTCATAATTCTTCATTCACCAAGATTCTTCCATTATGTGGCAAAACAAGAATGGTGTTGGAAGGAGTCTTAAATCATACCTACAGCGACAGCCTGGAGAATATTTATATCAATGCCCAAACGCAGATGTTGCTACTCTACAGTTTGGATTGTATGCTGGGAGAAAAAGAGATTGATGTCATCAGCTGTAAATTCCTGGCTAATGAAGCAGACAGGGAAAAAATTGTAAAAGCAAGGGAAATCCTCATTCAGCATATTGGTGAGCCAATCACCATTAAAGAACTAAGCCGTAAAGTTGCAATCAATGAATGCTACCTGAAAAAAGGGTTCAAAGAATTATTCGGCACAACTGTATTTGATTTCTACCAAAGCCAGCGGATGGAGCATGCCAAATACCTGTTGTACGAAAAAGGATTAAGTGTTACTGAAGTCTCTATGATGCTTGGGTACTCTTCTATTTCCCACTTCTCCACCGCCTTCAAAAAGCACACCGGTTTAAAACCATGTGAACTTTTATTACGATAATTCATTAGTGAGTTTACTATCATTTAGTCGTATTAGACTGTCGTAATATTTATCTAAATAGATAAGCAGGGCGCAATATTATTTCTATGCCATCCGTTACAGGACACATGGCATCATTTTTGAATATTTAGTTGTCAATTGTCACAGATGCGTAAAACGCTGGCCATACTCCTGATTAGTGTACACCTTGTTGGTAATACAGAGGTTGGTCAGCTATTTAAATTGCCACAGCTTCTTCAGCATTTCTTTCAGCATCATCATCTTGATCCTTCAATCAATTTTATTGAGTTTATGGCAATGCATTATGGTGGAGATGATGGCACTTCAGCAGATGATGATTTCGATCAAGAACTTCCCTGGCATAATTTGAACCACCATTCCATTGCGGTTGTCTATTTTCCAATGATTAAAGAAATTGCCTCAACTGAGTTCTCCTATGGGGAAACCAAGGTATATGCCAGTCATTTACCTCCTGCTATTTCAGCTAAACATGCTTTATTAATTCTGCAGCCGCCCCGGCTCGGATAGTATTCTTCTCATTTACCTCAATTGTTAATGTAATCTGAATTCCAGATTACAGGGTTACATAACCTATGTAACTGTTTACTGATTCTTTTTTAAGTGTATTTGTGTTGTATGGCACTGAGTATGATTTATAAATCAAATCAACCTTTATGAAAAACAAAATTGTTTATGTTATATTCTCTTTAATCGCAGGACTTTTTATATTGAATGCCTGCCGGCATGAAATTCTGAATCCCGGAAATGGCAGCGGTGGTGGTACTGGCGGTGGTGGTAATCTTCCACCCACATCAAACTGCAACCCGGATTCTGTCTATTTTGTTAATGATATCATGCCGCTTATCTCTTCTAATTGTACGATGAGCGGATGTCATGATAATATTACTCATGCAGATGGAGTAAACCTTACTACCTATACTAAAATAATGGGTTATGTAAGACCCGGAGATGCGGCTAACAGTAAGCTGTATAAGGTAATCATTAAGACGGATGGCGATAGAATGCCACCTCCTCCGATGGCACCAATGACAACAGCCCAAAAAGCACTTATCCAGAAATGGATCAACCAGGGTGCAAAGAATAATAGTTGTATAGGCAGTTGCGACACAACTGTATTTACCTATAGCGGTGCAGTAAAACCTATAATGGATAATAAATGTGCTGGTTGTCACAACCCGTCAAATCTTGGAGGAAATATTGATGTGTCAACTTTTGCCGCAGTCAGGGTAGTTGCTTTAAATGGTAAGCTATATGGTTCTATCGCTCACCAGACCGGGTATTCCCCGATGCCTAAAAATGCTGCTAAACTATCAGATTGTGAAATCCGCCAGGTACAGAAATGGATTATTGCTGGTTCGCAAAACAATTAAATCAAAAAGAATGAATATAAAATTTTCAATACTGGGTATACTGATTGTATCAGTACTTTTTGTGAGCTCATGTTACTATGATAAAGAGGATTTACTGTATGGTGGGGCTAATAGTGCCCCTTGTACTGATACAACAGGAGTTATATCTTATACACAAAAAATAGTGCCAATGCTGCAACAATATTGCTACAGTTGCCATACAGGAAGCTTTCCATCCGGCAATCAGGTGATGGGCACTTATGCTACTGATAAAGCTATGGCGCAAAACGGGAAGTTATATGGAACTATAAACCATGCTGCCGGGTATTCACCTATGCCCAAAGGCATGGCCAAAATGAGTAATTGCCAGATCGCTACCATTAAAAAATGGGTAGACTCCGGTATGCTGAATAACTAAAAAAAGCCACTATTTATGAAACGAAAAAAAATCATTCTTTATGTGTTGCTGTCAGTACTGGTGATCGGTGGTGCAGTTGGTATTTATATTTATAAAGAGTATAACCGGGCACATAAGGATACGGCTGGCCTAAAACCTGATTTCACAGTTGCCGCTAATGACCTGTTGAAAGAATTTGAAAGTAACGAACAGGCTTCAAACAAAAAATACTGGGATATGGTGCTGAGCGTAGAAGGTATGGTAAAAGATGTTACAAGAGATGACAGGGGTTTTTACTCTGTCATCCTTGGAGACACAACCTCTTTGTCTTCTGTCCGCTGCAGTATTGATAGTATTCATGGCAGTGAAGCTGCTTCCGTTAAAAGGGGACATATAGTCTCCGTTAAAGGGATATGTTCAGGCTACAATGCAGATGATATGCTTGGTTCTGATATCATTCTTGTGCGCAGCGTTATCGGACAATAAAAATAATTCACTAACACCTAAAAATTTTGAACATGAAAAATCACTTGTTACTGGCTACGGTATTAATGTTGGTCGCTACTTCTTCGTTTGGACAAAAATTCTTTACAAAAAGCGGAAAGATAGATTTTGACGCAACCTCACCTGCTTCTCCTGAAAAAATTGAAGGGGTGAACAGAACGGCTACCTGTGTGGTAGACACGAAAACAGGAGCTATACAGTTTGCGGTTTTGATGAAGGGATTTGCATTTGAAAGAGCCCTGATGGAAGAGCATTTCAATGAAAACTATGTAGAAAGTCATAAATTTCCCAAGGCTGAGTTTAAAGGAAGCATTATTAATAATGAAACAATTAATTACGCAAAAGACGGCACCTATTCAGTAACAGTAAAAGGAAAGCTTACCATACACGGTGAAACTAAAGAAGTGGAAACACCGGGTAAGCTTACAGTACAGGGAGGTAAGATAAATGCAAATGCTTCATTTTCTATATTACTGTCAGATTATAAAGTATCAATACCAGGCCTTGTAGCAGATAAAGTTTCCAAAACGGCTAAACTAATTATCTCCTGTTCGCTTGAACCACTTAAAAGCTAAAATCCAATAAAACTATTTATGAAGAAGCTATCATCTCAATTTGTCACAGGCGTAGTTCTTTTACTGTTCAGCAGCAATTTATTTGCCCAGGACGAGGACCTTCTGAAATTAGTGGGCGGAGACGAGAAGCCAACGAAAGAAAGAGTGAAATATGCGTTTAAATCTCCGAGAGTCATTAACGGACATTCAATGGAATTCCTGAATCCGGGAACGATGGATTTCAGAATACTTCACCGCTTCGGTCAACTGGGCCAGGGGTATAAAAACTTCTTTGGTCTGGACCAGGCCAGTATGCGGATGGGGTTTGATTTCGGTATCCTCCAAAACCTGATGGTTGGTGTAGGAAGAAGTACCTATAAGAAAGAAGTGGATGCATTTATTAAGTATGCTCCGGTTCGGCAATCTACAGGACCATGGAGTTCACCCGTTACATTTGCGTTAGTATCAGGTATTACAATGGATGGATTACCATGGGCTGACCCTAACCGCAAAAATTTTTTTACTTCCCGTCTTGCTTACTATTTCCAGGCAATAATCGGGAGAAAATTCAGTGAAGGCTTAACGCTGCAGGTTTCGCCGACTATGGTGCATAAGAACCTTGTACAATTGCAAACAGATCCCAATAACATTTATGCGATTGGTGTCGGAGGCAGGCTTAAGTTGTCTCAGCGTATTGCATTTACCTGGGATTATTCTCATGTAATAATAGGCATGCCGGATAGCGGCTACTATCATCCTCTATCTGTAGGTTTCGACATTGAAACCGGTGGCCACGTCTTTCAGTTGCATTTTTCCAATTCAACGGGTATGAACGAAAGGGCCTTTATTACAGAGACGACTGGCAAATGGGGTAAAGCCGAAGTACGGTTTGGGTTTAACTTGTCCAGGGTTTTCCAGATAAAAAAGAATAAGAAGGCAAAAGAGTAACTGGCGGTTGAATTTTTATATAGAATGTAAATCAAAGTGCCGTGATAATTCACGGCACTTTATTTTTGCTCAAATTCTAATAATGATAGCTGAATTATTTAATCAATTGGCCCGGAGCCGCCGGTCTGTTTTTCCCGACCAGTTTGAAGCAGGAAAAAAAGTGGATGATGCCATTATAAAAGAGATACTGACCAATGCTACCTGGGCACCCAATCACGGAAAAACCGAGCCCTGGCAATTTACTGTATTCAGCGGTGAAGGATTAAATAAACTGGCAGCCTTTCAAAGTGAATTGTATAAAGAACTGGCCGGCGATAGTTTTAAAGAACTTACTTATACAAAACTTCAGCAAAACCCCCTCAAGGCATCACATATTGTTGCTATCGGAATGAAAAGAACTACAAATAAGAATATTCCGGAAGTAGAAGATATAGAAGCAGTAGCCTGTGCAGTACAGAATATGTATTTATCAGTTACAGCATATGGTCTCGGCGGGTACTGGACAACCGGAGGTGTAACTTATAAAGAAGAGGCCAAGTCTTTTTTTGGTTTAGGCGAATTGGATAAGCTGCTTGGTTTCTTTTATATTGGTTATATCGCTATACCTTCGAAAGGTGCAACAAGATTACCATTGGAAGAAAAAGTAAACTGGATAAAAGAATAGCATATGCCAAAACAACCCGTTACACCACCGTACCATATTTACTATCCTGTTAAAGTGGCAAAGAGCAAAATAGCCGGTAAGGGTGCTTATGCCTTACAGACTATTCCGGCAAAGAAAAAGATCGGTGATCTTGGCGGTGTTATTATTACCATGAAAGAGGCAATGAAACTGATCAAAAACCTGAAAGTAATCAACCTTGTGGAACTGGATAATGATCTTGCATTAAACGCATCTGCCAAACCAAACGATATGCGTTTCATTAATCACTCCTGCGATCCCAACACCTATTTGAGGGTAATGAAAAATAGAGTAGAGTTTTATGCATTGAAGAAAATTAAGAAAGGGCAGGAGCTGAGTTGCGATTACGGAGAAACACACCATGAGGGGACTTTGCCATGCCGGTGTGGTGCGAAAAATTGCCGTGGTTTTATCTGACATGATATTAATCAGCTAATAAAGTATTCCGGTTCCTTTTCTTTGAGCTTTACTATAACTTTCATGAAAAAATATTCCATTATCAGCCTTGTATCTGCATTGGTTCTTTTTTGTATTTCCTTTACGAATGAAAATTTAAGAAGTATTTATTCCCGTCCACCTGCTGAATGGCCAAAACCGTTTGTAGATGATGGTGTGCAGTGGAAAGAATTAGGAATGCTGCCTGAAAGCCCCGTTGAAAAGTATAAAGATTCACTGATGCATATTATTAAATTGGGCAAGACACTTTTCTTTGATACCAGGCTCAGCGGTTCAGGGAAAATTTCCTGCGCCACCTGTCACCAGCCGGAGCTAAACTGGACAGATGCCAAAGAAAAGTCAATCGGGCATGAGGGAGCAATAAATAAAAGAAACTCTCCAACCATACAAAACAGCTGGTTTTATAACCGGTTATTCTGGGATGGCAGGTCGGCCGATTTGCAGGACCAGGCATTTGCCCCTATCAACAGTGAAACAGAAATGCACAGTGAAATGCCCGATGTAATACGAAAACTGAGGAAAGTAAATGGGTATAAAGAATTGTTTAAAAAAGCGTTTGGTGATGAAAAGATTGACCCCGACCGGTTGACGGAAGCAATTGCCGTATTTGAAAAAACGATAGTAAGCCGGAAGAGCAGGTTCGATGAATTTTTGGAAGGGAGTAAGAAGGCTTTAACGAACAGTGAAATCCGGGGATTGCATTTATTCCGGACAAAAGCTAAATGCATGAATTGTCATAGCGGACCTTTATTAACCGATAACCTATTTCACAATAGTGGCTTTTCTGGAACAGATGAAGGGTATTATAAAATAACGCACCTGGAAGAAGATAGGGGTAAATTTAAAACACCCTCTTTAAGAGACGTAATGAAAACAGGTCCATGGATGCATGACGGAAAGCAAAACAACATGTTGCAGATTATCGAGAAATTCAATACAGGGGATATGCCAGTTGGTAAGGATAAACTGATTCAGCCATTAGGGCTTACAAAAAGGGAAAAAACTGATTTACTGGCTTTCTTACAAGCCATTTCAGCCCCGCCACTGGAATTTCAAAAACCAGTTTTACCCGACTAGGCAACTATTTCAGTCGAAAAGCTATCTTTGCTATCCATTTAATAAATCAATCAAAAATGATCAATATGAAAAAAATGTTCTTTACGCTGGTGATGGCTGGTTTTGGATTTATTGTCAATGCTCAACCACCTGCTGGTGATGCAAAGCCCGGTGAATGGTATGGCGAAAAAATATCCACAGAGGGTGCCCTCAATATCAATGATGTAGTGGCAAAACTGAATGGCGGTTCAGAATTTCCTGAAGTGAAAATAAAAGCTAAGATTACGGAGGTTTGTCCTAAAAAGGGTTGCTGGTTAAAACTCGAATTGGAAAATGGAGAAACCGCAATGGTAAAAATGAAAGATTATGGTTTTTTCCTTCCGGTGTCTGCGAAAGGCAAAACCGTTGTGATTGATGGAAAAGTGGAAATCAAAACTACTTCTGTAGCAGAACTGAAGCATTATGCTGAAGATGCCAAAAAATCAAAAGAAGAGATTGATGCGATTACAAAGCCGGAGAAAGAAGTTCGGGTGATGGCAAAAGGAATAGTAATTGCTGAATAAAATAGTTCGACTGTGAATATTGTAAAGGCTGCCTATTTAGGCAGCCTTTCTTTTTTTAATAAACTCCTTTCTTGCCAATTTCCGTTTTGCGTAAGCAGAGTTTCTGATTGTGAAAATGAATTAAACAAGCCTGGTTGATCTTTGCGGTCTAAATTAAGATATAGATGCTTAGGAGAATGATGTCAATAGTAGCCGTAATGGTCATAGCTCCGGTTATTTTTGCCCAGGACAGTACAACAATATTTCATGATGATTCAACCAAACCCCGATCTAAATATTTGGCTGACGTAACAGTCGTTGGCCGTAACAGCAAAAGCGATTATCAGCAAATGCCGGAGATTGTGGGCACTTCTATCTATGCCGGAAAAAAAAATGCATTGATCGTTTTGGATAATGTGCAAGGTAATGTGGTAACAAATACGATGAGACAAGTATTGGCAAAAGTGCCTGGTATACATGTATGGGAAAGCGATCCCAGTGGTATACAGATTGGTATTGCCGCAAGGGGGTTAAGCCCTAACCGTAGCTGGGAATTTAATATCCGCCAAAATGGTTATGACATAGCAGCAGATCCTTTTGGATATCCTGAAGCTTATTATAACCCGCAGTTGCAGGCAGTGCAACGTATTGAAGTGGTGAGAGGGCAGGGCGCCTTGCAATACGGACCGCAATTCGGGGGGCTTGTTAATTATATTTTGCGGAATGGAAGTGAGATCAGTAAAAAGTTTGAATTCGAAACACAGCAAACTGTTGGTAGCAATGCTTTAATTAATAGTTACAATGCAATCGGAGGAAAGAGTGGTAAGTGGCATTACTATTCCTTCTTTGATCATCGCAATGGAGATGGCTGGAGACAAAACAGCCGCTATTTCACTAATGCAGGTTACGGTACAGCTACTTATTACTTTAATCCTAAACTTTCGCTGACTGCAGAAGTTATGTTCTCTCATATCCGCAGCCAGCAACCCGGTGGATTAACAGATTTGCAAATTGATCTGGATGCACAGCAAAGTTTTCGAAGCCGCAATTGGTTTGATATTAAATGGACCACTCCCGTCCTTATCTTAAATTACCAGCTCAATGAAAGTACTAAGTGGAATACCAAACTATTTGTCACCATTGGCAACAGAAGCAGTGTCGGTTTTCTGCAATCCATTACAGTTAAAGACAGTATCAATTCCGGTACCGGCGAATACAACAACAGGACCGTACAGGTAGATAATTATCGTAATTACGGATTGGAAAGCCGTATCATCACCGATTATAAGATTGGTAAATTGCAAAACACACTGTCCGGTGGTATTCGTTTATACACCGGCACTACCCACCGCATGGCGGATGGAAATGGAACAACAGGATCTTCCTATGATGTAAGCATAATTGGTAACTACCCGAGAGATATTAACTTCGATTCAAAGAATGCTGCAGCTTTTGCAGAAAATATTTTCCGGTTCAGTGATAAATTTTATATCATACCCGGTATTCGTTTAGAGTGGTTAGAAGGCTCTGCCTCCGGTCGCAATGGTTATACTTCTGGAGGTGTTGAGATATTATTGCAGAATATTAACCGCAGCAGAAGTTTTGTACTCGCCGGTATTGGTACAGAATATCATATTACAAGAACAACAGAAATTTACGCTAACATTTCACAGGCATACCGTCCTATCCAGTTTGCTAACCTGCAGGCTCCGCCCACAACGGATGTGGTTGAAAATGACTTGAAAGATGCTAAAGGTTTTAATGCAGACCTTGGTTATCGCGGCAAAGTGAAAAATTATCTGCAGTTTGATATCAGCGGATATTACCTGCATTACAATAACCGGGTGGGTACAGTAACAGTAAGCGGCACCCCTTCATACCGCCTCATTACTAATGTGGGCAGCAGTACCAGCAAAGGTTTTGAAGGTTATGCTGAGTTCAACCCGTGGAGGGCATTTACCCAAAATACCAATGCAGATATCATTGTATTTGGTTCTTATTCCTACACTGATGCCCGTTACAGCAGTGATCATAAAGATGCAGCTACTAAAGGCAAGAAAGTGGAGAATGCACCACAGAATATTTTCCGTGGCGGTATTACAGCGGGTTACAAAACATTCCTGCTGACAACACAACTGAGCTATGTGGGTGAAGCTTTCAGTGATGCAAACAATACCCTGGCACCAACCGCCAATGGCAATAACGGGTTGATTCCTTCATATACCGTAACAGATATCACGGCCACTTATAAATTTTCCAAAGGATTGAACATCAAAACAGGGATCAACAACCTTACTGATGCCCGTTATTTCACCCGCCGTGCTGGAGGATACCCTGGCCCGGGTGCATTACCCGCTGATGGAAGAACTTTCTTTGTAAGCATCGGAGCTAAGCTCTGATACCGATAACAGCTGTAAAGCGCATTGGGTAAATCAATTATTGAATTATCCAATGCGCTTTTGTTTGGTACATATATGATGTTCATCAGTAAGTTGACTGATTGCAAAACATGCGTTGTCATCTTTTTGTCAAACGTAGTTTCATTTACATTTCCTGACAAACAGGTGATAAATCTCATTTATTGCTGAAGAAACTTTGCGCAGCAATAAAAAAATTATGAGAAAAATTCACCTCTTCCTCGTTGCAGTACTGATCAATGCATCTGTACATGGCCAATTGGTTAAAATTGCTCCTCCGGAGGACACGACAAAAGCCAAAGAACTTGATGAAGTAGTTATTACAGGTCAGTACAAGCCCCAGTCTGTTAAAAACTCAGTATACCAGGTTAGAGTAATAGGAAAAGAGCGGATCCTGAAACAAGGTGCCACCCGCCTGCAGGATGTATTGAAGAATGAATTGAATATGCGTTTTTCGCAGGATGTGGCTACTGGTGGTTCTGCGATCTCTATGCTGGGTTTAAGTGGCCAGAACGTAAAAATTTTGATCGATGGGCTGCCCGTCACCGGTCGCCAGGGTGTGAACAATGAATTTGATATCAGTCAGATTGATATCAATTCAATTGAAAGAATTGAGATCGTGGAAGGTCCCATGTCTGTTATTTATGGTGCTGATGCCCTCGCTGGTGTAATTAACATTATCACCAGGAAAGCTGCAGCATACAATTTGTCTGTGAATGCAAGAATACATGAAGAGACAGTTGGGAACGAATATGGTATCAATCAAGGCATCCATAACCAACAGGCAGGTCTTACATGGAAAAAAAATAAATGGGAGATTGGCGGTTCGTTTGCACATAATTACTTCGGAGGTTGGAAAGATACGGCCATTGAAAGAGAATTGGTATGGCATAAAAAGGACCAGCTTATAATGAATGGCTTTATTGGGTATACTAATGGCAAACTGAACCTTCGATACCGTGTTGACGGATTAGATGAAGTGATCACCAATCCCGGCAATTTCAGTCCTTTTGCTGACCCCATCTCTGGCGATACGCTGGCGTTTGACCAGGAATATCTTTCTCAACGCCTGATGCACCAGTTGCAGGGTTCTTATTTTGTTAATAGCAGTTTGTCATTCCAACTACAATCTTCTTTTACTGATTACAGTCGACAGGTTTTTTCAACGACCATCAATAAAAAGAATGGAGATATCCGGCTTGATCCGGGAGAAGGACGTCAGTCGGTTGTTGACTTTACCGGCTTTACATTCCGCGGTACAGCCTTGTATAAATTATCAGATGTATTCAGTTTCCAGCCCGGTGTTGATATAAATTTAGATAAAGGGCTTGGTGAAAGATTGAAAAGTGGATCAAATGCTGTGAATGATTATGCATTGTTCCTTACAACTGAGATCACGCCATCTTCAAAGATCAACATTCGTCCCGGCTTACGGTTTATAAGAAATTCTGTGTATGATGCGCCACCGGTTATTCCTTCAATCAATACCAAGTTCCAGTTAACACAAAGCCTGGACCTGCGTTTGTCCTATGCCCGTGGCTTCCGTTCCCCTTCTCTTCGTGAGTTATACTTCAGCTTCTTCGATGCTAATCACCAGGTGGTGGGTAATCCGGATCTGAAGGCTGAAACCTCGCATAGTTTTACCGGATCATTGAGCTTTAAGAAAAAAAGAGTAGAAGAATTACAGTATTCTGTTCAACTGGGAGGTTATTACAATGATGTAAAAAACATGATTGACTATGTCTTTACTCAAAGTTCTGATACAGCAAGATTGTATAATGTTTTCAGTAGTAAAACATCAGGTGCTAATCTGAGCACTGTTGTTACCTATAAAAAATGGAGTTTCTCCGCTGGTGCTGCCTATACCGGTTTTTATAATGAACAGTACGAAACAAATAAAGACCTGCCTGCATTGGTTTGGTCAGCTGAAGCGAATGCTTCTGTGGGGTATTCTATTCCTGCAATTGGTTTAGACCTGAACCTGTTTTATAAATTAACAGGTAAACGTCCCCGCTATGTGATGGATGGTCCTGATGTGGTGTTGTTAGAGCAGGATGGTTTTCACCTGGCAGATTTCACCCTGAATAAAAAATTGACCAGGAGTCTGACGCTGAATGCAGGTATACGCAACCTTTTCGATGTAGATCGTATCAACAGCAGTTTTGTTCAGGGAGGAATACATACCAGTGGTGGACTGAATGTTGCCACAGGCCGTTCCTACTTCGCCTCCCTTCTTTTTAACTGGAATAAAAAATAAATAATTCAGGTAAACATAAACAGATTTCAAGATGAAACAGAAATTTATAAGTATATCAGTAGCTTTTCTTTCTTTGTTATTACTCGTGGCAGGATGCCGGAAGAGAGATGCCGATTTAGCTGATAACCTCGTTGTATTTGAAACATCAGCACAAGGTATTACCGCTTCAGAAAATTCTATTACTGTTAAGCTTAAATTAGTGAGAGGTACAGACAGAGATATTCCGGTTACTATTAACCTGGTTGAAGAAGGGGTAGTGTATGGAACCGATTATACGACCACACCGGCCGCTGCTGCAGGTAAACTGACAGTGACTATTCCCTCAGGAAATAATGAAACATCATTTACACTCACAAAGAATAGTGGTGTTTTATTTGATGGTGATGAAAAGATAGTTTTTGATCTGTTCAGTTCGGGAACACCTGTTTTTATCGGGGTTGCCAGGCAATTCACACTCAGTTTTGCTGAACTGGTGGCTGCTAATTCAACACTGACAATAAATGGAGGGGGTGTTTTATATTCAAACAAAGTATTCATTGATCTTAGTGCCAACCGTCAGACTGCTGTAAACCGAAATACATGGGATCTTGGTTTTTACACCGGTGCCGATGATTACCGGGTGATTTTAAACTCATCCTCTGCTATGATGGCAAAACAGATCAATAAGAATGATCTTACACAAGTAACAGCTGCCGATACGGTTGGATTTTCAACAGAAGTAGCTTTTAACCAGTTTGCACCTGCAACTATTTCATTACCTTATATAGATTACCCCAATGGTGACCTCGCAAGAACAGCTATCATGGCAACCAGTGCAGCAGCTGCGGAGAATAAAGTTTATATCGTAAATCGTGGCCTGGCTCCCGGAAGCCCTGCACCGGCAAGGGGCTGGAAAAAGTTCAGGATCCTTCGTAATGCAAGTGGTGGGTATACATTACAGCATGCCGATATTGCCGCTACCACTTTTTCAACTATAGATATAGCCAAAGAAGAGGCTTATTTCTTTAAATATATTTCTTTTGACAACGGTGCCGTTAGTGTAGAACCTGCCAGGAAGAAATGGGATATTGCCTGGTCTTATTTTTCAAACGTCACCAATTTTGGTGCAGGCGAAGTACCTTATCTTTTTCAGGATATTATTTTGCTGAACAGGAATGTGCAGGTAGCCAAAGTGATGGCCGGTACCAGGACATTTGCTGATTTTGGGATAGGAGACATCGCATCTCAGACTTTTTTGACCACACAAAATGCTATTGCTGCTGACTGGCGTTCAGGTGGTGGTCCGGGTACGTCACCTGCGGTAAGAACAGATCGTTATTATATTATTAAAGACGGTGATAATAATTATTATAAACTTCGTTTTACTGCGCTTACGCAAAACGGGGAGAGAGGCTACCCTGCTTTTGAAGCAGTTTGGCTGAAGAGAGATTAGGTTAACTGGTTATAGGATTAAAAGCCCCTTTTTAAAGTTGCTTTTTTTGCTTTTTTAGCTCATAAAAAGCTTTTTTTATTCCGTAACTTCGCCACCATTTTAGAATGGCTATGAGTGCTAAATACAGAGAATTTACGGGATTGAACCTGCCGGCTTTCGAGCAGGAGGTGTTGGCTAAATGGACTGAAAGCCAGGCTTTTGAAAAAAGTGTATCCCTTCGTGAAGGGGCCACTCCCTTTGTATTTTATGAAGGACCTCCCAGCGCCAATGGTATGCCCGGAATTCACCACGTTATTTCAAGGACTCTCAAAGACCTGGTCTGCCGCTATAAAACCATGAAGGGTTTCCAGGTGAAACGAAAAGGTGGTTGGGATACACATGGTTTGCCGATTGAACTGGGAGTGGAGAAAGAACTGGGCATTACCAAAGAAGATATTGGTAAAAAAATCTCTGTTGAAGAGTATAACCAAAAATGCCGGGAAGCGGTATTACGATACAAAGACAAGTGGGATGAGATTACCCGCAAGATGGGTTATTGGGTCGATCTGAATGATCCTTATATCACTTTCAAGAATGAATATATTGAGACCCTGTGGTGGTTGCTGAGTGAATTGTACAAAAAGGGATTGTTGTACGAAAGTGTAAGTATCCAACCATACTCACCGGCCGCGGGAACAGGTTTAAGCTCACATGAACTGAACCAGCCGGGTACATATAAAGATGTGAAAGATACAAGTGCTGTAGCGATGTTCCGGGCAGTGCAGGATGAAAAAAGTAAATTCCTGCATGATGTGGTACATGGTGCAGAGGTATTC
Organism: Chitinophagaceae bacterium; assembly: GCA_016719165.1. Lineage (GTDB taxonomy): Bacteria > Bacteroidota > Bacteroidia > Chitinophagales > Chitinophagaceae > JJ008. The sequence goes on from JADKAJ010000008.1 coordinate 73,776, forward strand.
TTTTTAGCCTGGACAACTACACCCTGGACCTTGCCTTCAAATCTTGGCTTGACGGTTGGTGCCAATATTGATTATGTATTGGTAAAAACTTTTAATCCATACACACATTTACCTATTAATGTGGTGCTTGCAAAAGCATTATTGGGTAAATATTTCAAGGAAAAGGGAGAGAATGGTGATTTTGCCGGCTACAATGAAAAAGTAAAGATCCTTCCCTGGAAAATACTTACTGAATTCAAAGGTTCACAAATTGAAGAATGCCGTTACGAGCAATTGCTTCCTTATGAAGCCAACACTGCTGCTCATGCAGGTGGCGATCCGTTCCGGGTACTGGTAGATACTTTTGTTACCACCGAAGATGGTACCGGTATTGTTCATACTGCTCCAGCTTTTGGTGCAGATGATTATAAGGTTGGGAAGAAATATAATATCGGTATTCTTACCATGGTTGACAGGGAAGGAAAATTTGTAGATGGATTAGGAGAGTTCAGTAATCGTTATGTGAAGAACTATAAAGATGACCCAAACTACGTTGATGTAAATATTGACATAGCCGTAAAACTGAAAAAGGAGAACAGGGCTTTTAAAGTTGAAAAATACGAACACAGTTATCCGCATTGCTGGAGAACAGATAAGCCTGTTTTATATTATCCCCTGGATGCATGGTTCATTAAGACCACAGCTATCAAGGAAAGGATGGTTGAATTAAATAAAACCATTAACTGGAAACCAAAATCAACCGGCGAAGGTCGTTTTGGTAACTGGCTGGAGAATATGGTGGACTGGAACCTGAGCCGTAGCCGTTATTGGGGTACACCCTTGCCGATCTGGAGAACAGAAGATGGAGAAGAAGAGATTTGTATCGGGAGCATCGAAGAACTTAATACCGGAATTAAAAAGGCGAATGAAATATTAGGTGTTGCTGCCAATAAGAACTACTTGCATGAAGGGATCCTCGATCTTCACAAACCGTATGTTGACGATATAGTTTTGGTCAGCCCTTCAGGTAAGCCTATGAAAAGGGTTCCGGATCTGATCGATGTTTGGTTTGACAGTGGTGCTATGCCTTATGCCCAGTGGCATTATCCCTTTGAAAATAAAGAGGACTTCAAAAAATCATTTCCTGCAGACTTTATTGCAGAAGGAGTGGACCAGACAAGAGGCTGGTTCTATACGCTTCATGCTATTGCCTGTTTATTATTTGATTCAGTAGCTTACAAAACTGTTGTTAGCAATGGTTTGGTACTGGATAAGAACGGCAACAAAATGAGTAAGCGATTGGGTAACGTGGTGAATCCTTTTGATACCATTGAAAAGTATGGAGCGGATGCCACCAGGTGGTACCTTATCACTAACGCTTCACCCTGGGATAATCTGAAGTTTGACAGTGAAGGGATCAAAGAAGTGCAACGTAAGTTCTTTGGAACATTATATAATACTTACCAATTCTTTGCACTCTATTCAAATGTAGATGGGTTTGCTTTCAAAGAGGAATACATTCCTTTGAACCAGAGACCAGAGATAGACAGATGGATTCTTTCTTCATTGAACACGGTGGTGAAGAAAGTGAATGATTACATGGATGATTACGAACCTACACAGGCAGGTCGTGTAATTGAAGATTTTGTAGATGAGCATTTAAGTAACTGGTATGTGCGTCTTTGCCGGCGCCGCTTTTGGAAAGGAGAATATGAACAGGATAAGATATGTGCCTACCAGACATTGTATGAATGTTTGGAAACGATAACAAGGTTAATTGCGCCGATCTCCCCGTTCTTCAGCGATGCTGTTTTTCAAAATTTAAATGCTGTAACAAATCGTTTTAAGGCGGGATCTGTTCATCATGTCAACTTTCCTGTGGCTGAAGTATCAGTTATTGATGAATACCTGGAAGAAAGAATGCAACTGGCGCAGGATGCATCTTCTCTGGTCTTATCACTTCGCAAAAAAGTAAATATCAAGGTCCGCCAGCCATTGCAGAAAGTTTTGATACCTGTATTGAATTCTTCCATGAAAGAGCAATTACAAAAAGTGGAAGACCTGTTAAAGGCGGAAGTAAATGTGAAAGAAATAGAATACCTGAACCCTGACAATACTTTTATCAGTAAAAAGATAAAACCCAATTTTGTAGCCCTGGGCAAAAAACTGGGTCCTAAAATGAAAGCGGTATCCACAGCTTTATCACAATTCGCCCAGGAGGATATTGCCCGGTTGGAAAAAGAGGGTCAATATAATTTGTCAATTGATGGCGAACCTGTAATATTACAAATCACTGATGTGGAGATCAGCAGTGAGGATATTCCGGGTTGGACAGTGGCCAATAAAGGCAATTTGACAGTAGCATTGGATGTAACAGTAACTCCGGAACTGGAAGCTGAGGGCAATGCCAGGGAGTTTGTGAACCGGATCCAGAAAATCAGGAAAGACAGTGGTTTTGAATTGATGGACAGGGTTGAAATTAAAGTTGCAGCACCTGATGGATTAAAAGATTCGTTGGCTCATTTTAAAACCTATATTTGCGCCGAAATTCTGGCTGATAAGCTTGAGTTTTTGACCGAAATTGAGGATGGAATTGAGATAGATATTAACGATGATTTGCTAAATGTGATTGTTTCAAAAAAAGGGTAAAAATATGGCTATAAAGAAAAAAAAGGCTACAAAAAAGGCCGCCAAACCCGTAAAACCCGCAAAGAAAGCTGTTGTTAAAAAGCCAGCAGCAAAGAAAACTGTGAAAAAATCTGCACCCAAACCAGCCCCCAAAAAGGTGGCAAAAGCGGCTCCAAAAAAGCCTGTAAAACCGGTTGCAAAAAAACCGGCTCCTAAGCCTGCACCAAAAGCTGCAACTAAACCAGTTGCCAAACCTGCACCTGCCCCGGCACCAAAACAGGAACCCCCTGCCCCCAAGCCAGTGGTTAAAAAGCATGGAGGTATTGATCCTAAATCTTTAGTTTCAATCAAACCAAAAGTGCAGCCAGTCATTAAGAAGGAGCCGCCGAAACCATCGAAAATGGTGATTCCAAAAACAAGTACAAAAAGCTCGGTAAAATATGAACCCGAGTTTACTAAATCCGTATTAGATACAGCTATGCAGCAATATTCTGGACCAACTATGAGATATTCAGACGCTGACCTGACTGAGTTCAGGGGAATCATTCAGCGTAAACTAGACGCAGCAAAGAAAGAATTAGCTTATTTACAGGGCTTGATAACCCGTAAAGAAGAAGGTGGAGATATGGATGAGGGCCGCTACATGACAATGGAAGATGGAAGTGTAAGTATGGAGAGAGAACAACTCAGCCAGATGGCAAGCCGCCAGATCACTTTTATTGATCACCTGGAAAAAGCCATGATGAGAATTGAGAACAAGACCTATGGCATCTGCCGTGTTACAGGTAAATTGATTGATAAAGCCCGTCTCCGTGCAGTACCTCATGCAACACTAAGCATTGAAGCTAAGCAAATGATGAATAAATAAGGTTTCTGAAAACTAACGATAAACAAAACCCCGGGTAACCGGGGTTTTTTATTTGTTGCAAAAGTTCTTATTTTTTTCCCCTCAAAAAGATCTGGAACCCGGCACCAATGGTAAAGCCATGGTTGGTAAACTTGGTAGTAGTTTCATTCTCTGCTCTTGTATCAATACTGCCATCAATACCATCATCACGCAGGGTTGTTCTTTTGAAGGTGTTTTTGTTGTAAGAATAATTATATCCAATATAAAAATCAAGACCTGCGTTCTCGCCAACCAGTTTGGTAAATCCGCCTGTAAAGGCTGCATTGGCAAAAAATCCACCTGAAGAATTTCCATCATATGTTTGCTTGTAAGCAGATGAGCCAGAACCTCCGTAGAAAAATCCTTCCGTTTTCAGACTACTTATACCTCCATTAAGGCTGACCTGGCCAAAAGGCAGGAGCGATCCGTTGCCGGGGAAATAATTTCTGGCAAAACCTCCAATACCAATATTGAAACCATTGCTTTTGTCACTTTGATAAGTGCTGCCATTTTGCTCATAGCTTGTTTTTTGGCCATTGGGATTTATATTCAGGTTGATGCCTACTACAGTATTATCAGAAACAAACCAGCCCAGGGAGGGGATGATCCTGACATCATAACTGGTTATTTTGGAAGTATTGCTGCCTATTGAAACCACCGTTATATCGGAACTGCCGGAATTGAACAATACCGAACCAACAGACGAGCCTGCCATTCTATCTCCCTTTTTGAATTGTGCATGGGTGCATATGGATAGTAAGAAAACGGCCGCAAAAAATCGCATTTTAAGTTGCATATTATTGAATTGGTTGGACAACAAATATAGTTGTTCAGGGAAACCACTTGCTGCTATTTTTTTATGAAACTTGAGGTGATTTTGAAATTTTTTCCTTTACCTTTAAAATATCTTGGTAAACAGGAAAATTCCTTTTACTTTTAAAACCGAAACTAATTAACAGCCAAATCAAACTTTATGAGAAAGTTCAGACTACTCTCGCTATTATTCTTAGCCATCACATTTATAGCCGTTAGTTGTACAAAAGAAGGTCCTGAAGGTCCTGCTGGTGCTACCGGTCCGCAAGGTCCTACTGGTGCTAACGGTGCTAATGGCCCTGCTGGTCCTACTGGCCCAACTGGTCCTCAAGGCCCGACTGGTCCTGTTGGTCCGCAAGGTCCTGCTGGTCCTGCCGGAACTGCAAATGTTATTTATTCAAGCTGGTTCCCAATCCTGGGTACAGATTGGACTGGTTCAGGTACTGCTAACCAGTCTTACACATTAACTGCCCCTGGTGTTACGCAGGCAATACGAGATAATGGTGTTGTGCTGGTGTATGTAACTTATAATAACCTGATAAGACCATTACCTTTCAATGATGTCTCAACTGCTAATCCTATTACATTTGATTTTTATCTGCCAGCAACTGTTGGACAGATATTATTAAGAGCATATCGTCCCAGTTCCGCTTTCACGTTGATTACAATTAATGTTCGGTATGTAATTATTCCTGGTGGTGTGGCCGGTGGTCGTACAATCGGAAAAGCTGCAGAAATAAACGGGCAAGTTTATACAGAATCACAACTAAAAGCAATGTCTTACCAACAGGTATGCAGCTTGCTTAAAATACAGCCATAATAAATTTAAATCTGAATAGAAAGAGCCGTTCCCATATGGAGCGGCTCTTTGTTTTAGCATTATTTTCTGTATTACCTTGTGTCTTCAAAAGGATCTATTATGAAGAATATTGCTTTTCTCTTATTTTACCTGTTGTTAACGAGTGTAACAATAGCACAACCCCGTATCATATCCGGGCCTATGCTTGGCCCGGTTGAATTAAGAGATGCAAAAGTATGGCTGGAGGTTTCTCCGGAAGTAAAATCCGTTTCATTGCAATACAACAAGAAAGGAGAAAAAAAGACCAAAACTGTTTTTTATAAAGGAGACTTGGGTAATGAATTCAATCCCCTTTATTTTACAATAGGCGGATTAGAATTTAATAGTAATTACCAGTATAAGATATGGGTGAATGGAAGAGCTACTACATACGGTGGGGAGTTTACAACTAAAGATCTGTGGCAATGGCGAAAACCCATTCCTGAATTCAGCTTTTTAACAGGATCCTGTTCATATTTTAATGAGCCTGTATTCGACAGACCCGGTACTCCCTATGGGAAAGACTCTTCTATTTTTGAAACCATGTCAAAAGAAAAAGCTTCGTTCATGCTTTGGCTGGGTGACGCATGGTACACCAGGGAGGTAGATTATTTTAGTGAATGGGGACTCTGGTACAGGGCCAGCAGGGACAGGGCTACTCCGGTATTACAGAATTTTCTGAAATCTATGCCGCAGTTGGCTACCTGGGATGATCATGATTACGGACCTAATGACATTGGAAAAAATTATATCCTGAAGGAAGCCAGCCGGAATGTTTTCAACAAATATTTCTGTAACCCTTCTTCCGGTGAAAACGGCCAGGGCATCTATACCATGACCACCTGGGGTGACGCCGATATTTTTCTAACTGATGACCGTTGGTGGCGTAGTGCAGACAGAATGAAAGATTCTGTTGATGATAAACCAAACCCCGAAAAAAGAATGTTAGGAAAACAACAAATGGAATGGCTGAAGAACTCATTGTTGTATAGTAGTGCGACTTTTAAGATAATAACTGTTGGAAGCCAGGTACTTAATCCTGTTTCTCCTTATGATAAATGGAGGGATTTCCCGGCAGAATACCAGGAGCTGATGGACTTTCTGAAAGAATATAAAGTAAACGGTGTGCTTTTCCTTACGGGTGACAGGCACCACAGTGAAATAATAAAAGTAGACAGACCGGGTACATATCCGCTTTATGATATCACAGTTTCCCCGCTTACTTCAGGAACACATTCATTCGGTGGTCCGGAAAAAAATAATGCTTACCGGGTATTTGGATTGGATGAAAAGCAGAACTATGGTAAATTTTCATTCAGCGGAACAAGAGGCAACAGAAAGCTTACTGTTGAATTTTTGGGAGTGAAAGGAGAAAAATTAGGTGAGTGGAGTATAACTGAAAAGGAATTGAAAACCCCTCAATAAATTTGCCTCATGACTATTTATTTTGGATACGAGAAGGGACAGGTGATCCAGGCTTTGCGATATCATTTTATAAGCCGGCAGGAGATACGCATCATGCTGATCCTGGTAAATGTATTTGCATTGGCATCGGTTACATTATATGCGTTGGGTAAAATAACACCTATGGCTTTCTTTATGGGTTCAGCTCTGTGGATCGTATTAATGATAAGTTTCTGGTTTATCCTTCCTTTCATGGTTTACCGGAGGGCTATTACTTTCAAGCATGAGTTTAGTATGGATTTCCGGGACGATGGTTTTACGCTGGCACATGAACGGGGCTCCAAATCATGGCCCTGGACAGCACTGAAAAGCTATTTGGAAAGCCCCCATTTTTTTCATTTATATTTTGATAGCCGTTCATTCTTACTCGTACCTAAAAACGGTTGCAAAGACAGCGATGAAGTATTTGAGTTACGTAAACTGATAAAAGAGAAAGTAAAAAAAGGCTGATTCAGATAAGGTGGTTTTGCAGTGGTACTACAATTTTTTCTCCATCACATAGTGTGGAATAGTCACTTCAGTGAATTCATCACCTGTAACTTTATAGCCCATTTTTTCATAAAAACCGATAGCATTTTTCCGGGCATGCATGGATAGAATGCTGTACCCCCTGTCCCTGGCAATATTTTCAGCAAAGTGCATGATAGCTCTTCCGATCCCTTTTCCCTGCAGGTCATTCAACACAGCCATTTGCCGCAGCCGAACGATTTCCGGATTTTCCTCTACCAGCATGCAGCAGCCCAGTATATCTTCATCTTCAAATGCGCCAATGAGTATATTACTTTTTTCCTGTTCCAACTCATTAGTTGTAAAGCCCAATCCCAGCGGTTTACGCAGGATATCTTCCCGAAGCTTGACCATCTTCTGGAAATCTGGTGTACCGTGTTCGATAATTTTCAGCGCCATAACTAAGTAATTAACGGGAGGGAAGTTCAAAATACAAATAACTTATAATACTACCAACCGTTTATTGGTATTAAATAACCGGCTAAAAGCCTTTTTCCTGGTTATTATACCCTCTTTTTCAGGGGGTTGAGATAAAATGGGAAAATAATGTCTTTCCGATGCTTATTTATTCAAAAAGTATATTTTTGCACCCAATAAACTAAACTTTAAGATCATGTCAGACATCGCATCAAGAGTTAAAAAGATCATCGTAGACAAACTGGGCGTTGACGAAGCAGAAGTAACAAACGAAGCTTCTTTTACCAACGACCTGGGTGCCGACTCTTTAGACACTGTAGAACTCATCATGGAATTTGAAAAAGAATTTAATATCTCTATTCCTGATGAACAAGCCGAAACTATTACTACTGTAGGTCAGGCTGTAACTTACCTGGAAGAGCATGCCAAGTAATGTATAAGTTATTTGCATCCGGCAGATAACAAAAAGGCCTGCCTCCGTTGCAGGAAATAAATTAAACCCCGCCTTCTTAATCCGGTATCAATCGGGTGGAAGGCGGTTGGTTTTTATTTTTGACTAAACTGCTTTATCTTACTATTATATGGAACTAAAAAGAGTTGTCATAACAGGTATGGGGGCAATAACCCCTTTAGGCAATACTGTACAGGATTACTGGAATGGATTAATAAATGGTGTATCCGGTGCAGATATGATTACCCTGTTCGATGCTTCAAAGTTTCGTACCAAATTTGCCTGTGAAATCAAAGGATTTGAACCTACTCAGTTTTTGGATAAAAAGGAAGCAAGAAAGATTGACCGGTTTACCCAATTGGCATTAGTGGTTAGCGATCAGGCAATGACCGATGCAGGGTTAAATAAAGAAAATATAAACCCGGACAGAGTAGGTGTGGTATTTGCCAGTGGTATTGGCGGGTTAATAACCTTTCAGCATGAAGTAACAGATTTTGCCAGAGGCGATGGAACTCCCCGTTTCAATCCCTTCTTTATTCCCAAAATGATTTTGGATATTGCTGCTGGTCAAATAAGCATGAGGCATAACTTACGTGGGCCCAACTTTGCTGTGGTTAGTGCCTGTGCCAGTAGTACGAATGCCATCATGGATGCTTTTAATCTTATTCGATTGGGCAAATCGGATATTATCCTGACTGGCGGAAGCGAAGCGGTGATCAGTGAAGCCGGTGTTGGCGGATTTAATGCTATGAAAGCCATGAGTGAAAGAAATGATGATCCTAAAACAGCCAGTCGCCCTTACGATAAAGATCGTGACGGATTTGTGATGGGTGAAGCTTCCGGCATATTGGTGTTAGAGGAACTGGAACATGCTAAAGCCAGGGGTGCAAGAATTTATTGCGAAGTGGCAGGTTGCGGAGCCACAGCAGATGCTTATCATATTACGGCTCCTCACCCGGAGGGATTGGGTGCAAGAAATGTAATGCTGGCGGCTCTGGATGAAGCAGGGATGAAACCGGATGAAATTGATTATATCAATACGCATGGTACTTCCACACCCATTGGTGACGGTGCGGAAGTAAAAGCTATTACAGCTGTATTTGGCGAACATGCTTATAACCTAAACATCAGTGCTACCAAATCCATGACGGGGCACTGCCTTGGTGCAGCAGGTGTAATAGAAGCAATTGCAAGTATACAAGCTGTTATAAATGATATAGTGCCACCAACAATAAATCATTTTACTGACGATCCTGAATTAGACCCAAAACTTAATTTCACTTTCAATAAGGCGCAGCAACGAACAGTTCGTGCAGCACTGAGTAACACATTTGGTTTTGGCGGGCATAATGCCTGTGTGATTGTGAAAAAGTACAAAGCCTGATTCGTTTTTTTTTCGTAGCTTGATTCCTGTGGATTTTTTTAAGAATTTTTTTACCAAACACGAAGGTTCTTCTTTTAAAAAGGAACTAAAGAATATGCTGGGTTATAAACCCGGGAATATCTCTTTGTATAAAACAGCACTTACTCACCGGTCCATTCGTGACGGAGCTGATGAAAATAATGAACGGCTGGAATACCTTGGTGATGCTGTACTCAGTGCCTTAATTGCAGATTATCTTTTCAAACGATACCCGTACAAAGAAGAAGGATTTCTTACAGAAATGCGGAGTAAGATGGTAAACCGGCAGCAGCTGAATGAGATTGCAATCCGCATGGGGCTGAAAAAAGTTACATTATATAATAAAATGGATGGTTCATTAAAAGTGAGCCAGATATTCGGAAATACACTCGAAGCATTAGTGGGAGCGATCTATCTTGACCTGGGGTATAAGAAAACAGCTAAGTGGGTGCTTGAGGTTATCATTCTGCCCCATATGTTCATGGACGATCTTGAAAACCTGGAAATTAACCACAAGAACAAGCTATATGGCTGGGCCAACAAAAACGGCCGTGTGCTGGAGTTTGAAACGCTGAATGAAAAACTGGAAAACGGCCGTCGTCTCTTTACGGTTGCTGCTGTACTGGATGGAAAGAATATTGCCGAAGGGAAAGCTTTTAATAAAAAAGATGCTTCCCAGATTGCAGCACAGGTGGCAGTGGAAAAGCTGGGAATCGTTAATTCGGATTCAGTTGGTGAGGAACCAGATGAGAAAAAAGCACAGGCTTAATTTTTCAATATCACCATGATAATATGTATTTATTAAAGCGAATTGCATTACTCTTCCTGTTCATTGCTGTTTTTATTGCCTGTAATAATCCTGTAAAAGGACGAAATGGGGTAGTTTTTAAGAACCCTGCTGATTACAATGATTATATTATTAGCCGTCAAACCATCCTTATTAAAAATATACTTGATTTGGGCAAAAAGGCAGATTCAGATGTTGATTCTGCTTATGGCATGTTGGATTCTTACACCAATGATGCGACAAGAATTATTGCAGAAATAAAAGACATGCCTTCTTATAAAGGAGATTCTTCTTTACGGGATGCTGCTGTAAATTCTTTTACCTTTTATAAGAAATTATTTGGGGAGAGTTATAAAAGGGTTCTTTCCATCCGCCGGGAGGGAGGAGATGAAACTGAAGCAGGGGCTGCAGAAATAATGGGAATAATGGACAGTATTAAACGGGAAGAAGAAATACATGATAAAAGATTACACAATGCCCAGAAAGATTTTGCTTCCCGGTTCAAAATGAAAATGCGGGACAATGAAATTCAAAAAGAGATTAATCAGAATCAGTAGTAAGTTACTTTTTTTCCATACATAGCTCAACCAGTACTCCATTAGTATGTTTGGGATGAAGAAAACAAACCAGCTTATTATCAGCGCCTTGTTTTGGTTTATCATTTAGTAAGACAAAACCTTCTCCCTGCAGTCTTTTCATTTCCGCTTCAATATCCGTAACGTCAAATGCAATGTGATGGAGGCCCTCCCCCTTTTTTTCTATAAAGCGGGCAATTACACCCTCTGGGTCGGTACTTTCCAGCAATTCGATTTTAGTCTCCCCCTGCCTGAAAAAAGCTGTATTTACTTTCTCAGTTTCAACCATTTCTGTTTTATAACAGGGAGCGTTCAACAATTTTTCAAATTGGGGGATAGAGTTAGCCAGGTTTTTGACCGCAATGCCTATATGTTCCACTTTTTGCATATTAAGGGCTTTAATATCAGGGCTTTCGATTTCGGTAAATTCAGTGTGTAACACGAAATTACCCCTTTCCTTTAGAACCTTTTGAGCTAATTTTGTGTTTATTGAAACGAACAACGACTAATTCATTTTATGCTAAAATTTCCGATTTATTTAGACCATAATGCTACGACACCCTGCGACCCAAGGGTTGTGGAAGCGATGATTCCCTATTTTACCAACAGTTTTGGTAATGCAGCCAGCCGTAACCATCCTTTTGGCTGGCAGGCAGAAGAGGCGGTGGACTATGCACGGGAACAGGTTGCCAGGTTAATTGGCGCCGACCCCAAAGAAATAATCTTTACTTCAGGAGCCACAGAGGGAGATAACCTCGCCATAAAAGGCGTCTTTGAAATGTATGCCAGCAAAGGCAATCATATTATCACCTGCAATATCGAACACAAAGCTGTTCTTGATACCTGCAAACACATCGAAAAGGAAGGTGGGGAAGTGACCTACCTGAAAGTAAAACCCAATGGCCTGGTTGACCTGGCCGAACTGGAAGCGGCGATAAAGCCGACTACTATTTTGATTGCCATCATGTATGCCAACAATGAAATAGGTACAGTGATGCCAATGAAGGAGATAAGTGCCATCGCAAAAAAGCATGGGGTGTTGGTTTTCTCCGATGCCGTACAGGCAGTTGGAAAAATACCCGTAGATGTAAATAAAGACGGAATAGATATTATGGCATTTACGGCACATAAAATGTATGGCCCTAAAGGAGTAGGTGCATTGTATGTACGCCGTAAAAATCCAAGGGTAAAAGTGACAGCCCAGATTGATGGTGGCGGACATGAAAGAGGTATGCGTAGTGGTACTTTGAACGTTCCCGGTATCGTTGGTTTTGGCAAGGCTTGTGAAATTTGCATCAATGAAATGGAAGCAGATACAGAAAGAATAATCAAACTGCGGGATAAGTTGGAAAATGCGTTGTTACAGGTAGAAGAATCCTACCTCAATGGTGATAAAGACTACCGGTTGCCGCATGTAAGTAATATCTCTTTCAAATATGTGGAAGGTGAAGGGTTGATGATGGGTTTTAATAAGAATATTGCAGTTTCGTCAGGTTCGGCCTGTACGTCTGCTTCATTGGAACCTTCCTATGTTTTAAAAGCACTGGGACTTGGCGATGACCTTGCACATAGTTCACTGCGTTTCGGTTTGGGAAGGTATACAACCGAGGAGCAAATTGATTATACGATAGAACAAGTAACCAACACAGTAAATAAGTTGAGAGAAATGAGTCCGCTGTGGGAAATGTACAAAGAAGGAATCGATATGAATAGTATTGAATGGGCTCATCATTAATTTTTAACCTCTAAATTTTTTATCATGGCATACAGTGAAAAAGTAATTGACCACTACCAGAATCCCAAAAATGTGGGCACATTGGATAAGAGTAAAGCTAACGTAGGTACCGGCCTTGTTGGCGCACCAGAATGTGGTGACGTTATGCGACTCCAGATAGAAGTTGATGAAACCACTGGGCTTATAAAAGATGCCAAATTTAAAACTTTTGGTTGCGGCTCTGCCATTGCCTCATCTTCCCTCGCTACAGAATGGCTGAAGGGTAAATCAATAGATGAAGCGGTGACCATCGATAATATGACCATTGTGGAAGAGTTAAATCTTCCCCCGGTAAAGATCCACTGTTCAGTACTGGCTGAAGATGCTATTAAAGCTGCAATCAATGATTACCGGAAAAAGAATGGCCTGGAAGAACTGAAGTTTGACGAAAGTGTAATCCATTAAAAAGAAAATGGGGTGTGGAAAATGCTGAGCAGGATAAACAAAAGCCTCTTTGCACTTACCACAACCTTTTAACTACTACCCGGATTTATGAGTGTAGGTTTAGATAATGCAATTTATGTAAGCGATAAAGCCAAAGCCAAGGTACAACAGTTACTGGCTGATGCCGGTGTAGCTAATGACCCTTCTTACTTCCTTCGGGTTAGTGTGGTGGGTGGGGGATGTTCTGGTCTTAGTTATAAACTGGATTTTGATAATGAACAAAAGCCAATGGACCAGGCATTTGAAGACAATGGAGTGAAAGTAGTTACTGATCTGAAGAGCTTTTTGTACCTGGTGAACACTACACTCGATTTTTCTGATGGCTTAAATGGCAAAGGATTTTATTTCAGTAATCCCAATGCCAGTCGTACTTGTGGCTGTGGCGAAAGTTTTGCAGTATAAATTATTAAACCACGAACTTGATATTAGAAGGTCCCTCTCCCGAGGGATTTTTTATTAGCTATAACAGGCGCAAAGAGCTGAAATATAGAAGCTTTAGCTTATTTTGCAGCATTGTCCATGCCTATGTGGTCCGTTTGTAAAAAAGAACTCCGCCAATTTTTCAGTAGCCTGACCGGTTACATTGCAATTATCGTTTTCCTGTTGGTAAACGGGCTGGTATTGTTTGTATTTGAAGATAATATTCTCGACTTTGGTTATGCTACCCTTGACCGGTTCTTTCAATTAGCTCCATGGATTTTGTTATTGCTCATTCCGGCCATTACGATGCGCAGCTTTGCTGAAGAATTTAAAACGGGTACCTATGAAATATTGCAAACCCGTCCGCTGACCCGGTGGCAGATCATTGGCGGTAAATATCTCGGTAGTTTAATAGTTGTTTTTATTGCCCTGTTGCCAACCATCATTTATATCTTCTCCATTCAGCGTCTTTCTTCTAACGAGGGTATTGATATGGGAGCTACAATCGGTTCTTATATCGGTTTATTTTTTTTGGCTGCGGTGTTTACGGCTATCAGCATCTGTTGCAGCAGCTTTACCAATAATGCAGTCGTTGCATTTATAGTTAGTTTGATTGGTTGTGCCTTATTGTATTATGGTTTCAGTGCCATAAGTCGTATGCCTGCATTGGCCAATGGCCCGGATTATTATGTGGAGATGATCGGTATTGATTTCCATTACCGTAGTATCAGCCGCGGATTGATCGATACCCGTGATGTGGTTTATTTTCTAAGTTTCATATTCCTGTTTTTTGCAATAACGAACCGCAATCTTTTAAAGAGGTAATATGCGAAAGAAGATTGAAAAAATATTTGCTTCAAAATACTGGTGGCTGATGCTATTGGTCGTCTTGCTGATTGTCAATTATTTGGGTTCGGTCTTCCATGCCCGTTTAGATTTAACAAAGGAAAAAAGATACACACTCAGCAAGGCTACAATGGATATCCTGAAAAACCTTGATGATGATGTGCAGATAAATGTTTTCTTAAAAGGGGATTTTCCTGCAGGGTTTAAAAAACTGGCTAATAGTACGGATGAGTTTTTACAATTATTGAAAGACAGGAATGGGTCAAAGATTCATTATCGTTTTGTTTCACCGGTTGAAGAGATACCAGGTACAAAAATCATCTATGGAGATTCGTTGGTTAATTTAGGAGCTATCCCTATTAATCTCACAGTACAAAAAAAGGAGGGAGAAAGCAGTAATATCATTTTCCCGGTTGCAATTATTGAGTATAAAGGAAAGCAATCCCTGGTAAACTTATACCCGGGAGCCAATAGTCGTATTTCCCAGGAAGAAATAAACGGTGCTGAATCTTTAATGGAATACCAGTTTGTAAAAACACTTGATAAGTTAACGGCTTCTAAAAAACCCGGAATAGCGTATTCTGTGGGAAATGGAGAACCAACAGACGGAAGAACATTTATGTTCCGGCAGGCTTTAGCTGATGATTATGATTTTAAAATTATTAACCTGCATAACCAACCCCGGATTCCTGATGGTGTTGATGTGCTTATGATTGTAAAACCGACCATTCAGTTTACGGAGGATGAAAAATTAAAGATTGATCAGTTTGTCATGGGAGGAGGTAAACTGCTTTGTTTTATCGATAATTTAATAGCTGAACAAGACAGTCTTGCTTTTAAACCGGAAACAATTGCCTATGACCGTAATTTAAATCTTACAGATTTATTTTTCAAATATGGATTACGTATCAATACGGATCTTGTCATGGATCTGCAATGTGATTTATTACCATTTGTGGTAGGTGGAACAAACGAGAACCCGCAAATGGAATTATTGAGCTGGAACTATTATCCTATGCTTAACCCGACAAACAGCAAGCTGACAAAAGGTCTTGGATATGTCGGGAGCCATTTCGCAAACTCTATTGATACTATACAGGTAAATGGTGTAAGAAAACTACCATTGCTGGTTACATCTCCCAACTCAAGGATAATAAGTACACCAGCCTTAATCAGTCTCAACGAGAATAAGAATGTACCCGAGGATGTTAATTTTAAGCGCAATGCAATTCCGGTTGCCATTCTGCTGGAAGGCAGGTTCACTTCACTTTTCAAAAACAGAATCAGCCGGGCACAATTAGACACTTTATCATTAATCGGAGAAGCTTTCAGGGAAACATCTGCAGAAAGTAAAATTATCGTTGCAGCCGATGGGGATATACTTTTTAATGATTTCTTGCCAGGTGAAGGACCAAATGCAGCCCCGGTTCCAATTCAAATGGGGTGGAATAAATACACCTATAGAGAATATTTGAATCAGACAGAGACTGGTAGATTTTTCAGACCTGTTGCTAATAGAGAATTCCTGTTAAATTGTATAGAATACCAGGTTAGTAATCCCGGCATCAGTGAAACAAGGAATAAGGATGTGGTATTGCGCCTGCTCGATTCTCAAAAAGTAAAAGAACAAAAAACTACCTGGCAATTTATTAATATCGCTTTACCGGTATTGCTGGTAATTCTATTTGGCTGGATTTATCAGCAGGTTAGGAAGAGAAAATATGCAGCATAGTACCGGTTATTTTAACATTTCATAATAATTTTCTTTAATGACAGCAGATCAGATTACCTACCTCGTTTTTGGAATAGTTTTGGTATTCGCCCTGGTCTTTGACCTGGGCCTTTTAAGTAAAAAGGGGCAGAAAGTTACAATCAGACAGGCTTTATACCAGACTTTTTTCTGGGTGGGGTTAGCATTGGCCTTTTTTGTATTTGTATGGATTGAAAAGGGCCAGGGACTTGCATTAGAATACCTGAGTGCATACCTCATGGAATGGAGTCTAAGTATTGATAATATTTTTGTTTTTATTCTTATTTTCTCTGCTTTCTCGGTAAAAGAAAAGCATTTTGGCCGTGTGTTGTTGATTGGTATCCTGATGGCCATTATTTTCCGGGTAATTTTTATTACCGTCGGTGTCGCATTGGTAGAAAGATTTCATTGGATATTGTATGTTTTCGGTGCCTTTCTTGTTTATACAGGATACAAAATGTTTACGGCAACAGACGATGAAGAATTTGATCCGCAGGGGAGTAAAATTTTTCTCTTCATAAAAAAGTTTTTGCCGCTGGCACCACATGATGGTAATGGTAAGTTTGTCGTAAAAGAGAACGGCAAGTCCGTCTATACTACACTATTTGTGGTGGTAATAATGCTGGCAGCAATTGACCTGGTTTTTGCTCTCGATTCAATTCCGGCTGTAATGGGTATTTCCAGAGACCGGTTGGTGATTTATACCTCTAATATCTTTGCTGTTTTGGGGTTGCGGTCTCTTTTCTTTTTGTTAAGAGGAGCTGTTACTAAGTTTGATTACCTGCAGCAGGGTATTGCTATCGTTTTGGTTTTTATAGGTGTTAAAATGCTGACTGAACACTGGATAAATCAATGGGTAAGTAAACAGATACAGGTCTTTATCTCTTTGGGTGTGATTATGATTTGTATTACAGGCTCAATTTTTTATTCCATATTCATAAATAAAAGGGGAGTACCGCCGGAGGTTAAAGACGATAGTGTTTCCTGACTGATATATTAATTATTTTGCTGTTGAATTATTCTGTAAGCAATATTGCCCAAATTATTCATGCAGACGCAACCATAGTAAAAGATTTGTCTGCTGAACATCTTTTGTTGGATAGCCGGAAAGTATTTTCTCCGGGTTCATCCATTTTTTTTGCATTAGTTGGATTTCGCCGTAATGGCCATGATTTTATCCCTGATTTATATAAAAAAGGAGTTAGAAGTTTTGTAGTAAGTGAGAAATTCGAAACAGCTGCATATCCGGGAGCTAATTTTTTGCTGGTCAATGATACACTGGCGGCACTTCAGCAATTGGCAGCTCATCACCGTAAGCAATTTGCCATACCGGTTATTGGTATTACAGGAAGCAATGGAAAGACCATTGTAAAGGAATGGCTTTATCAATTGCTTCATACAGATTATAATATTGTTCGTAGTCCCAAAAGTTATAATTCACAGATTGGTGTTCCGTTGAGTGTATGGCAGATGAATGAACATCATACACTGGGAATTTTTGAAGCGGGAATTTCAAAGCCCGGCGAAATGGATAAACTGGAGAGAATAATTCAGCCAACTATTGGGGTGTTCACCAATATCGGGGAAGCGCATAGTGAGGGTTTTGAATCGATGAAACAGAAAGAAGAAGAGAAAAAAATATTATTCAGGAATGCTACAGAGACAGGTAAGCTTGATGTTGTTGAAGTGCGTTATCAGCAACCCACAACAATCATTACTGCCAAAGATCCGAGGGCTGAGAAAGAATTTATTTCTATTGAAATTCCATTTACTGATGATGCTTCTGTACAGAATGCCACTTCCTGCTGGAAAGTAATGCTGACACTTGGCTACGACAATGAAATTGTCAGGTTCAGGATGAAGCAGTTATTACCGGTGGATATGAGGTTAGAAATGAAGAAAGGGATCAATCGTTGTTTGGTTATAAATGACAGCTATAGCGCTGACCTTAGTTCATTGGAAATAGCACTGAATTTCCTGGTTCAACAAAGTGCAGGCACTCAACGGACAGTAATCCTTTCTGATTTTTTACAAAGTGCTGTTGCTGATGAAAAATTATATGCACAGGTTGTTGAAAATTTACATAAGCATAAGGTAGACAGATTAATTGGTATCGGCGGGAGGATATCCAACTCTTTGCGGCATCTGATTAATAGAGCGGATAAGCGTTTTGCTGTTGAATTATATCCATCAACAGATATTTTTTTGCAGCAATACAGGTCATCAATATTCAAAGAAGAAGCTATACTGGTAAAGGGGGCGAGGATATTTGCATTTGAAAAAATTGTTCAATTGCTGGAGCAAAAGGCGCATCAAACTTTACTGGAGATCAATTTGAATGCAATAGTGCATAATTTAAAGGAATATCAAAGGGTATTGAAACCTACCACCAAAGTAATGGCAATGGTAAAGGCTTTTGCATATGGAAGTGGTGGGGCTGAAATTGCCGGGATTCTGCAATATCATAAGGTGGATTATCTCGGTGTTGCTTATGCAGACGAAGGCGTGGAACTCAGGAATGCGGGAATTAGTTTGCCAATAATGGTTATGAATCCTGAAGAAAATGCTTTTGATGTTATTGTGGATCATAACCTGGAGCCGGAATTATATTCTTTTGAATTATTGAATTCATTTGATTCTTTTTTGCAAAAGGAAGGAATTCAACACTATCCTGTTCACATTGAAATAGAAACAGGTATGAACAGGCTTGGGTTTAGCATAGCTGAAATTGAGAAATTATGCACCAGTTTAAATTCAACTTCTTCTTTCAAAGTGCAAACTGTTTTTTCTCATTTAGTGGCCAGCGAAGATGCTTTACAGGATCCATTTACCATTAATCAGTTCAATAAATTTGGAATAGCAACCACTTTGTTGCAGGAGAGATTGGGGTACTCATTTATAAGACATATCGCCAATTCTGCTGCTGCTATACGGCATCAGCACCTGCAACTGGATATGGTGCGATTAGGTATTGGTTTGTATGGAGTGGATAGCGCCGGATCTGGTAAACTGAACCTGCAAACTGTTACTACACTTAAATCAACTATCGCACAGGTAAAGCACCTGGAAGCAGGAGAATCGGTGAGTTATAACCGTAATGGAGTGGTAAATAGAGATTCTGTTATTGCCACTGTGCGGCTGGGTTATGCTGATGGTTACCCAAGAAGACTGGGAAATGGGGTTGGCAAAGTTTGGGTAAAAGGTCACCTGGTGCCAGTAATTGGTACTGTTTGTATGGATATGTTCATGATAGATGTGACAGGTATTGACAATATACAGGAAGGAGAAGAAGTTGTAATATTCGGAAGTAATTTACCTGTTCAGCAAGTAGCAAAATGGGCTGAAACAATTGCTTATGAAATACTAACAGGAATTTCACAGCGGGTGAAAAGGGTGTATTATGAAGAGTAAATACCGGAATAATTTTCCAAATCAATGACCACAAGGCGTTTATCAATGCTACATTTATGACTTCTTTGACCTGACACCTTGCAGCATTCTCCTTATATTTGCCCCTTAAAATTGTACCATTGAAGCTTAGAAAAATCATATTCCTTATTGCAGTGATTATCATAATTGACCAGGCATTGAAAATATGGATCAAAACGGGTCAACCAACCGGTGAAGTAGTGAGGGTTTTTGGGTTTGATTGGTTCCGTCTTCATTTTATTGAAAATCCGGGTATGGCTTGGGGCTGGAAATTTGGTAACGAAACAGGTAAGATGATTCTGACATTGTTCCGTCTGGCTGCAGTGATCTTTGGTACCTGGTATATCGGCAGAATTGTAAAGCAGCAATATAGTAAAGGCTTTATAGTTTGTGCTGGGTTGATTTATGCCGGAGCTTTAGGTAATCTCATTGACAGTATGTTCTATGGAATGATATTCGACAAAGGACTTCATTATGATGCTGCTATTAATGATTATATTAGTTATGGTGGTATAGCACAATTTTCTTCAAATGGCTATTCATCGTTCTTACATGGCAGTGTTGTAGATATGCTGTACTTCCCAATAATAAAATCAAATTTTCCTTCCTGGTTTCCTGTAATAGGTGGTGATGAATTTGAATTCTTCAGCCCTATTTTTAATATTGCTGATGCTTCAATTTCTGTGGGTGTAATTACACTGCTGATATTTCAAAAGCGGTTTTTTAAGAAGCATCATGAAACCGTTACTTCTCCGACAGTAGAAACTAATACTGAAATAAGCGATAAGATGCAGGTTTTGTAAATAAACTATTTACTAATTACTTGTTTTCAGTACACTTTTTTGAATAAACTTACCGGCTGATTGTACCCGCAGGAAATAAATACCTGTAGTAAGCTTGCTTGTGTTTTCAAGACTCAGTCGGGTAATCCCTGAAGAAATATCAAATGCTTTTTTTCGTACGGCTTTTCCAGAAGCATCAAATAACTCCGCTTCGGCTTTCCCGCTATTTTGTGAAGAAACTTCGAATACCAATTCATTATTGAAAGGATTGATTACGGATACAAATGATAATATATCTGCTGATGAAGCCAGTTGAATTGTTCTTGAATACGTTGACTGTCCGGTATTGTTTCTCATTCTGATACGGTAATACACTTTGCCAGTTAGTTTTTCAGGATCGGAATAGGAATAGCTGCTTTGTTCGGAGATATAGTCATTGTAACTGTTTACAGAACCGGCAAAAATAAAGTTGATGCCGTCGGTACTTCTTTCTATGTCAAAAATTATCGGCTCATTTTCCCCGGTAGTTGTCCATTTTAATATAGCATGTTCATTCTCTTGTCGCCCGCTGAAAGAAAGTAGCCGGGTTTTCAGCGGGATACCACAGAAGATTACCCGAAGTGTAATAATATTTCCCTGGTCTGTAAAATTGCAATTCGGATCAGTCAGGTTGGAAAGTGTAGTTGCAACAACCACCCTGTACATGTCACCATTATTCGGCATTTGTGTCTGCGCAGGGGTTAATGTATAGGATATAACATATTCCCAGGCAGTACCGTTCCAAAATGGACTTGCCGGACCAGCCGGAGCTGTTACATCACTCCAGGTGGCACCTCCGTCCGTACTGCGTTGCCATTTGTAATAAGTATAGTTATTGAAATAGGAACGTACAGTATCATAAATAGTAATCACATTGCTGTCACAAACTGCAGGGCTCAGGGAAGGAGAATATTTCATGTTAGGAGAACAGGTTGAAACTGAAATATCATCCAGCGCCCAGTCATTACCACCACCGCCCGGGGCATTATTAAAAAACTTCAGTGTAAAACTTGTTTGTGCAGGACCAGTTAAAAAGGTAAAACCTTTTTTAACCCATTGCCCGCTGTATAAGAGATTTCCTGAAGTATAATAGTCGATACCGTCAATTTCAAAAGTCAGGTTAGGCGCTACACCTGATGAATCGCCGGGGCCAGTTGGAATATAAAAGGGAGGTCCAGCAGCGTTTGTGGCACCTTTACCGTTGGAATCGCAACCGCATTTGGAACAAATATTCCTCATCCAGCAGGAAATTTCGTAATAGGTATTAGGGCATAATGAGGTTATCGTTTGCTGGAAAGCGGAATCGATACGATAAGCTGCGTTTATAACCAGCATGTAACCTGCGTTTGGATTAGCAACCGTATCTGCTGCCGGATTCCCGGCAATAGGATTAACAGCACCCGTATGGTCGCCGATAATATCCCATAAAGTAAAGACCCTGTGACTTGTCAGGGGGCCTGCGCCATCCGGGTCCGGATCAGGCTTGGGCCAGGTATTTAAAGTAGTATAACCTGTATTTGTAGAAGTATTGTTAGCGACTCCGTAATAATAATCTTGCGGTGAATTAATTCCAAAGGAATTAAATGTATATCCTACTGGTACATTGGCTGACGTTCCCCTGTTACGGGGCTGTCCGCTTCCAAATGTGCCATTGAATTCTGTACCGATAGCATTTGTGCCGATTGTATTGGAGCAAATACCATAGTTGGGATATACTCTGAGTGTATTAGCAGGAAAAGTAAAAGTTTGTATAGCGGCAGCCCCACTTTTATAAGTTATATTACCACCGCCTGTACTGATATTACTGCCTGTAGCTGCAGTAACCCTAATTCGGAAAGAAGCGATCATAATACAGGTGCTTCCGTAAAAAGAAGGTTTATGTGTGTTAGCTACTCTGCCTCTTCTAAAAGCTGTAGCAGGAGCAGCCCCGGTTCTAAACCCGAGATTAATAGTAATAGCGGAACCGGTAATCCTGCCCTGGTCATCACCTGCTGCATCCGTAAATGATTTATAAGGGATACCTTCATTAGTAAGTACTTTAATAGTACCGGGAATATAAGTCGTTCCTGCCGGTACTGCATCCTGGTAGCGGCAGCTGTCGTAGGTACCCGAACGTACTACAAAAGATGCTCTGATTTCAAGAGTGTCACCTGTTTCGACTGTGCCCCCATTCAAGCCTTTTGTTACGTTGATATAGCTTTTCCCGAAGTCAATGTTTTGTGAATAGGCAGAAGTTATTCCTGAAATCAATAGTACAGGAAGAAGAAAAAATAAAGGTGAAAAAATAGTACGGCGTAAATTTTTTTTCATAGTCTGGATTTTCAGGTACACAATTCGGACTCGCTGGTATAAAAATAGATTAATGGGTGTCTTCAAACAATAGAAGAAATGCTTACTTTTCAGTTGTATTTACGGTGTAATATTTACTGTAGATTCCCTATTGTTAGCGGATTTTTGAATGGTTACTTTTAAACCTAAATCCATTTGCATGAAAAAGCCACTGTGTGAAATCCTCCGGATATTGGTGCTTTTATTTGGTTTCTTTACTGCCGCAGCTCAAAACGAGCCCTTTACGAAAAGAACTGTTGTTTCGGGATTAAATTCTGCGTGGGAAGTAGTATATGGCCCCAATGACTCTCTTTGGGTAACAGAAAACAGGGCTTATTTAATTTCCAGGATCAGTATAGCAACCGGGGCAAAAACAGTGTTGGTTGATTTAAGAGCTACAGATGCTTCTATAAACTTCACTTCAGGCACCGGAACACAGCCGCAGGGTGGTTTAATGGGGTTGGTAATTCATCCTAATTTATATTCTACAGATCCGGCAGTAAGAGCGGCTAAGCCATGGGTATATGCAGCATATGTTTATAACAGGGGAACTTGTCCGGGTACTAATACCAGTTGTATTTTCACCACAAAAATTGTTCGGTTTGATTATAACGGTAACACGTTGTCCAACCCGGTAACTATTATAAATACTATTCCCGGCAGCAGCGATCACAATTCAGGAAGATTAGTAATGAGTCCAGTAATTGAGCCGGGTGCCGACGCAGCACATACACAATACCGGTTATATTATACGGTTGGAGATATGGGGGCCGGACAATTCCTCAATACTACCCGTGCACAAAATGCACAGAACGTCAATATTATGGAGGGAAAAGTATTGCGGATTAATTCAGAAAGCGATGGTGATGCGGGCCAGGATGCCTGGATACCAAACGATAATCCTTTTTATAACGGTACAGTAATAACTCCGCAGGATTATGTCTTTACTTTAGGCCACCGGAATGCACAAGGTTTAGTATGGGGTACTGTTGACGGGAATAATATCTTGTATAGCACGGAGCAGATGGACAGAACAGATGATGAGATCAATATAATTGAGACCGGAAAAAATTATGGATGGGACCAGGTATCGGGTTATTGTGATAATAACGTTAATGGGTATAAAATTGGCCAGAATACCAGTGCTAATGAAGGTGCTTTTTGTTCTGTAACTCCCACGCACCAGGAACCAATTTTTACAACATTTACAGAAACAGCGGCTAATATGCCTGCGCTGATGGCACAATCGAATAATCAACTTTGGCCCACAATAGCCAGTTCCAGTGTCGATTTCTATGGTCAGAACAAGATACCGGGCTGGAATTATTCTTTACTGATAAGTCCTTTAAAAAAGGATAGAGTATACCGTGTCAGCTTAAATGCAACAGGAACTGATGTTATAGGCGATACCATCCCTTATTTTCGTAATGACGGGAACAGGATCAGAAGAGTAACGATTTCTCCTGATGGATTAAAATTTTATGTGGCCCGGGATGCCGGTGCTACAATAAATGGGGGGGCTATTATGGAATATACTTATGCGGGGGTTATTCTTTCGTTGAATGAAAATCCAGGCGTAAGGCCGGTAAGAGTTGAGGATTTGATCAGTATTTATCCAAATCCTGCTACCCGTACTATTTATATTCACGGAAAAAGAGAACTCCGGAAACCTTTGTTGGTGCAGATCTATGATGTGCATGGCCGGATGTTGAAAGAAGAAACCAGTTTCAGAAATGATTTTTCAGTGGATATATCCCGTTTAATTGCGGGGACATACATTTTGAAACTTTACAACGGCAATGATATGGAAGTGCAGATTGAGAAATTTATAAAGCAATAAATTCTGCAGGCTACTGCTGTTGATAAAAAATAACCTCCGCAGTAGCGGAGGCTTTTTTTTAGGGATTATGCTCAGGGGTTTACTTGTTATGATTGAAATTCCTTTCGCAGTTATTTTCTGGTTGAAGCACTTTCTTTAATATAACGGATAGCTGCAGCCCGATCTGGATTTTCTACAGGTACAGCACTTTCTGTTCCTGATATTATCCTGGAACCAGAAAGAATAGCTTTTAAATAAGCGGATTTGATCTGTTGTGAAGACGACTGTGGTTCCGGTTTTACTGGTTTTAGGGTGTTCAACGGAAAGGAGGAAATAAGTCTGGCATTACTTTTCATATGGCGGATTTTTAGTTTTAAAAAATGTATGGATTAATGCGACTGTTAAGATAGAGACAAATAAAAACCATTTGCAAATATTACTGGATAAAAAAGAGAAGAACGTGGAATTCTTCTCTTTTTACGATAGGAAAATTACTATTTCAGTTTACCGACCATATTAGCCGGCACTACCCACTCATCAAATTGTTCCGGGGTGACATAACCCAACTTTACTGCCATTTCTTTTAATGTTGTTCCCTGTTTGTGTGCTTTTTGTGCAATTTCAGCAGCTTTATAATAGCCAATTTTGGTATTAAGCGAGGTAACAAGCATAAGTGAGTTGTCGACATGTTTTTTGATATTCGCTTCAATAGGTTCAATACCGACAGCACATTTATCATTGAATGACACGCAACCATCGCCAATCAACCTGGCACTATGCAGGAAATTATAGATCATTACCGGTTTATATACATTCAGTTCAAAATGGCCATTGGCACCACCAATACTGATGGCAACATCATTGCCCATTACCTGGGCAGCTATCATGGTTAAGGCTTCACACTGCGTTGGGTTTACTTTTCCCGGCATGATGGAAGAGCCTGGCTCATTATCCGGAATGAATAACTCGCCAATACCACTTCTCGGCCCGGATGATAGCATTCGGATATCATTAGCAATCTTCATCAGGCTCACAGCCACTGTTTTTAAAGCACCGTGTGCTTCTACAATAGCATCATGTGCTGCAAGAGCTTCAAATTTATTTTCTGCAGTTACAAAAGGTAATCCCGTTAAAGACGCAATATGTTTAGCTACATTCTTATCATAACCAGCAGGGGTATTGATGCCAGTTCCCACCGCTGTTCCACCCAATGCCAATTCACTTAAATGAGCCAAAGAATTGTTGATTGCTTTTAACCCATGATCGAGTTGAGAAACATAACCGCTGAATTCCTGTCCAACTGTCAGTGGAGTGGCATCCATAAAGTGGGTACGGCCAATCTTTACCACTTTCATAAATTGCTTACTCTTTTTGGCTAATGTGTCTCTCAATTTTTTTATTCCCGGTATCGTTGTTTCAACCAGGATCTTATAAGCCGCAATATGCATGGCAGTAGGGAAGGTATCATTAGATGATTGTGATTTATTCACATCATCATTCGGATGCAGGAATTTTTCTTTGTCGGTGAGCTTTCCGCCTTTCAGTACATGACCCCGGTAAGCAACCACTTCATTTACGTTCATATTACTTTGTGTACCACTGCCTGTTTGCCAAACTACCAGCGGGAAATAATCATCCAGTTTGCCTTTTAAGATCTCATCACACACTTTACCAATCAGCACCGCTTTATTTTTTGCCAATACTCCGGCTTCCAGGTTGGTGAGGGCTGCAGCTTTTTTAAGGTAGGCAAATGCCCGGATGATCTCTTTAGGCATCCGGTTGATATCTTGTGCAATCTTAAAATTATCAATACTGCGTTGGGTTTGAGCACCATAATACGCATCAGCGGGAACCTTTACTTCTCCCATCGTGTCTTTTTCGATTCTGAATTCCATATAATTTGATTTAAGGAGTAAATTTTGCGCAGCAAAGGTAGCGGAATTGGGTTGTTCGGGTACTGACTTTAATCGTATTCATAAACGATTTCATATTATTTCTTTGAAGGATTAATCGTAACATTGATAATATGAATCGGATTGTCCTTTTTTTTATTTTTTTGTTTATTGCCGGAAGCCCGATGGCACAGCAGAATGCTCCTTCACCGCTGCCCACCAAACAACAATTAGCATGGCACGAAAATGAATATTACCTTTTTGTGCATTTTGGTCCCAATACTTTTACAGATAAAGAATGGGGGCATGGGGATGAAAAAGAAGAAATTTTTAATCCTACTGCCCTGGATTGCCGCCAATGGTGCCGGGTAGCGAAAGCCGCGGGTGCAAAAGGAATCATAATTACAGCCAAACATCATGACGGATTTTGTTTGTGGCCCAGTAAATATTCAACACATACTGTCAGGGAAAGTAAATGGAAAAATGGGAGAAGTGATGTACTGAAAGAATTATCACAGGCCTGTAAAGAAGCAGGTTTAAAATATGGTATTTATATTTCACCATGGGACAGGAATCATCCTGACTATGGTACCGAAAAATACAATGATGTATTTGTAGGAATGATGAAGGAGCTTTTTCAAAACTATGGGCCAATATGGGAATTATGGTGGGATGGTGCCAATGGGGAGGGCCCTAATGGAAAAAAACAGGAATATGACTGGAGAAGATATGAGAATACCGTAAGAAAGCTCTCTCCATCTACTGTTATCTTTAGCGATATTGGACCTGATATACGATGGGTAGGCAACGAAAAAGGCATTGCCGGAGATCCTAATTGGAATTTTTTGGATACATCAGGATTTAAAAGAGGAATTGGTGCACCAGATACAGATACACTCAATCAGGGCAATTATTATGGAAAGCACTGGATACCTGCCGAATGTGATGTGAGTATACGTCCGGGTTGGTTCTATCATTCCAATGAAGATCATAAAGTAAAGTCACCAGAGCAATTATTTGACCTTTACCTGAAATCTGTGGGACGAGGTGCTAATCTTTTATTGAATGTACCTCCTGACAGAAGAGGGTTGATCCATGAAAAAGATTCAGCAGCACTGATCGGGTTTAAAAAATTGAGGGATGAAAGTTTTTCTGACAACCTGTTGAAAAAGGCAGATACTTACTATGAATTTAGCCAGCGGGATTTTATCAAAAAGCCACTGCTGCTTCGTGGATTTGATTCTGCGGCTGCATACTACGGTATTAATCTTCAGAATTTTATTGCAGACTTTCGCCGGCCGGTAACAGTTAATTGTATTGTTTTACGGGAAGCTATACATCTTGGACAAACGATCAGGCGTTTTAACATTGAATTATATAACAATGACAGGCTTGTAGGAAAAGTACTTGGACATAGTGTAGGACGTAAGCGGATACTGACATTTCCAGCTACAACTATTACTTCTTTCCGGGTGAACCTGGAAGACGCAAAGGGTAATGATAATATCAGTGGTATAGCTGCTTATTTGATCAATGAGAACCTGATAGAAAATGAAAAATAAACCAGGCCTACGTATAAAAATTGTATTGACTTCTTTCCTGCTTTGTTTTAGCTGGATACTGCTGGCTCAAAAGCAGGACCGGTATATGGAAAAATTAATCCGGGAAAATTTTATGCTGGCAGCTCAGCAATATAAACTACTTGCTGGGAATACCCCAACCAATGTGATGCCGAGAAATTATATGGCCAAAGAAGGGAAATTAGTTACGAGCAATACCACCTGGTGGACGAGCGGTTTTTTCCCGGGTTCTTTATGGTATATCTATGAGTTTACCAAAGACAGTGCCATCAGGGCTGAAGCAGAAAGAAGGCTTGCTATCATTGAGCATGTAAAACATTATACCGGCGATCATGATTTGGGGTTTATGATCTTTTGCAGTTTTGGAAATGCTTATCGCATTACAGGTAATCAAACATATAAAAATGTGATTGCTGAAGCTGCAGAAACATTAATAAAGCGGTATAGATCTACTACCAGGTCTATTCAGTCGTGGGGTAGAATGAAAGATTCAATAAGTCCGGTGATCATAGATAATATGATGAACCTTGAATTGCTAAACTGGGTAAGTGATGAGTGGAGAGAGCCTAAGTACAAGGTAATTGCAATTGACCATGCTAACACAACGTTGAAAAATCATTTTCGGCCTGATAATAGTTCTTATCATGTATTGGATTATGATGTAAATACCGGGAATGTAATAAGGAAAAAAACAGCACAGGGGTTTAGTGATGAATCTGCATGGGCGAGGGGACAATCATGGGGGTTGTATGGCTATACCATGATGTATCGTTTCACTAAAGAAAGTAATTACCTGGAGCAGGCAAGAAAGATCGCTTTATTTTTATTGAATCATCCCAATTTACCACCTGATAAAATTCCTTACTGGGATTATAATGCGAAAGATATTCCTGATACGTACAGGGATGTATCAGCTGGTTCTATAATGGCTTCGGCATTACTGGAACTGGCACAATATGAAGTGGATGCTAAAAAGAAAAAAGAATATATTGCTGTGGCAAAAAAAATACTTAAATCGCTTTCATCGGATTTTTACAGAAACAAACCAGGTGAGAGTGGTGGATTTATTTTGAAACACAGTGTAGGTTCACTTCCCGGCAATTCAGAAGTGGATGTGCCGCTTACTTACGCTGATTATTATTTCCTGGAAGCGCTGCTTCGATATAAAAACTGGTACCTGAAAAAGTAATTTTATTTACCGGTGAAAACAGCTTTTCTCTTTTCCAGAAAAGCTGCTATTCCCTCTTTCATATCTTCTGTGGCAAAAGCATTGCCGAATTCTTCTATTTCCAGGGCGTAGCCGTCTTTGGTTTCATTAAATACTGCGTTAGCTGATTTGATGCAACCTGCAACAGCAAGGGGGGCTTTGGAATTTATTATTTCAAGAATTTTACGGGTATGTTCCAGCAGTGTCTCGGGAGTTGTTACATAGTTCACTAATCCCAATTGTTTTGCTTCATTGGCATCAATCATATGCGCAGACATTAATAGCTCCATCGCTTTACCTTTCCCGATCAATTGAACTAATCGTTGCGTACCGCCATAACCAGGGATTAATCCAAGGTTAACTTCAGGCTGACCAAATTTTGCATTTTCTGCTGCCACACGAAAATGACAACTCATGGCCAGTTCACAGCCACCACCTAATGCAAAGCCGTTTACAGCAGCTACAACAGGCTTTGAAGAATTTTCAATTCTGGCAAATGTATCTTGCCCTTTTTTGGCCAGGGCCATTGCTTCTTCCCTGTTCAATCCACCAAATTCGGAAATATCAGCACCGGCGACAAATGCTTTTGAGCCGGCACCGGTAATAATCACTGATTTTATCTCCGGGTTATTTTCAATTTCATCCAATGCTTTATTCAAGTCGGAGAATACGTCTTTGTTTAGTGCATTTAATTTTTCGGGCCGGTTGATCATTATGGTTAATATACCATTGTCTAAAATTGCAAGCAGGGTTTGAGCATTCATATGAGAATTTTTGTAAGCCGAAGATAGTAACATTCAGTTACTGCTGCTGTTGCATTTCCATAAATCGCCGGTAGGAATTGTCATTGAGGCTTGGATTATTTACCTGGTAAGAGAATACAGGTTGTATAGTCTCTTCTTCTTTTAAGGAGCTGTTATTTATTACGACAGATACTTCCATTTTTCAAAAACCTGTATATTCCTGTTTCCGATGTACAATATTCTAAAACTTTCCGACATACTTGTTTGACTTAGAAGTTTCTGTTTTCTTTTACCCAATCGATAATATAATCGGCGATCTCATGTGTATTGGTACCGGGGTGAAATAGTTTCCCCACTCCAAGTTTACTTAATGCTTCAATGTCCTCATCCGGAATGATACCCCCGCCGGTAAGCAACACATCGTTCATGTCTTTCTCTTTCATCAGGGCTATTACTTTAGGGAAAACAGTATTGTGTGCACCTGAAAGGATACTGATGCCAATTGCGTCTACATCTTCCTGCAGAGCAGCATTGACAACCATTTCAGGTGTCTGGCGAAGACCGGTATAAATTACTTCCATTCCGGCATCCCGCAGGGCCGTAGCGATTACTTTGGCGCCACGGTCATGGCCATCGAGTCCAACCTTGGCTACTAATACTCTGATAGGTCTGTTCATTTGAAAAAAACTTATATCACAAAATTAGGTTCTTTAGGCTTCAACATTGTAAATTACGGTATGCAATACAGGAAGTTTGGCGCTACTGATTTGCAGGTAAGCGAGGTGGGCTTTGGGGCATGGGCTATCGGTGGCGGGGCAATGATTGGTAAAACAGCTATTGGCTGGGGTAATGCTGATGATATCGTATCGGTGGAAGCTATTCATGCTTCGCTCGGAGGCAGGTATCAATTTCTTTGATACAGCGGATATATACGGTTTAGGGCATTCGGAAGAGCTGCTCGGCAAAACGATCGGCCATAAAAAAGAGGTGATCATAGCTACTAAAGTGGGCAATGTCTCCAGAAATCAGCAATTCACCTTCGATTATTCAAAAGAATATATCCTGCAGGCTTGCGAGAATTCCCTGCGACGCTTAAAAAGAGATACGATAGACTTTTATCACCTTCATACAGCAAGACTGCAACATTTGCAACAGGAACTGTGTATTGAAGCTATGCTCCAATTGCAGAAAGAAGGGAAAATCCGTTACTGGGGCCTTTCACTAAACACTTTTGATCCGATACCTGAAGCGGACTATCTATTGCAGCATAACCTTGGCAATGGATTTCAGCTGGTGCTGAATTTATTAAATCAGCGGAGTTTGCCATTATTGAAAGCGGCCGGAGAAAAAGGGTATGGTATTATTGCCCGTATGCCTTTACAGTTCGGATTGCTGACAGGTAAATTTGACAGGGGAGTTTCCTTCCCTGAAAACGATCATCGCAAAAACCGGCTGACTCCTGAAATAATCAAGGCTTGCGCTGATTTATTTACTCCTGTCTGGGAATTAAAAAAGTATAACTGTAACAAAACACAATTGGCATTAAGTTATGTACTGAGTTATGCTGAAGTATCTGTTATAATTCCCGGTATCAGGACAAAGGAACATGTGAAAGGAAATACATCCGGGTTGTTTCAATTAGAAAGCGATGACATGAAATTGATTGAAAAAATGGGGGCTTCTCAGTTTATGCCAATTATGGATATGATACTGCGGCAAGGATAATGGAAATCAAACAGAGCTCAATTATTGGAATACTTTTATTGCCATTGTTATCCTTTTAATAGTCTCTTCTTTTCCAGCATTTCTGCGATTTCAAAAACACAGGACCGAATTTTCCTCCCACCAGCATAATGCGGAAGGGGAGCATCAATTCACCCGGTTTCAGGTCATTTACAGCTGCTATTTCTTTTAAAATTATTTTCTAGCGTATGAGCATCCCATCCGGAGGATAATTCATAGTTGCGGATCAATTCTGCAAAAATAATTGTTTGGCTTCATTCCATTTTGGCTTTACTGCATCAATATCCAGTACTGGTGTTCTAAAGAAGAAAGAAGATTGCTGTACAAATCAGTGAGCAGTGTGCACCTGTCCTTCACCAGTGCAATCACTTTGTCCAGGAATGCGTCATTTGAAACAACAAAACCATCCTGTTTTAGCAGTTCACCAACTTCAAACCTCAAATTTGAAACTTCAAACCTTTTGATCCATCCGTGGTTGAACCATTTAGCTTTTCATAATCAAACTTTGCTCCTGCGCTGTGCACCCTATCCATCGAAAACTTTTCTATCAGCTCTTTTTTGGAAAAGATTTCCTGTTCTGTCCCGTCATTCCAGCCAAGTAATGCCAGCAAGTTGATGAATGCTTCCGGTAAAAATCCTTTTTCTTTAAATCCTTCAGTTAACTCACCGGTTTTAGGGTCATTCCATCTCATGGCAAAAACAGGGAAGCCATATTTGGCGCCATCTCTTTACTCAGTTTTCCATTCGGTCCGAGTATTAACGGAAGTGTGCCCATTGCGGCATATTTTCCAGGCCAAATAAATATTTCCAAAGTAAAATATGGACTGGAGCGGAAGGGAGCCATTCCTCACCACGAAAAGCATGAGAGATATTCATCAGGAAATCATCCACTACCACTGCCAGGTGATAAGTGGGCATACCATCAGCCTTTAATAATACTTTGTCATCTACTGGTAGTAACAAACTACTTCCCCTCGGATCATATCATGAAAGTGACAGTTTCTTTTTCCGGCACTTTAATACGGATAACATGTTTTGTCCCTTCTGCAAGCATTTTTTGTGTTTCTGCAGTTGTCAGTGCCAGTGAATTCCGCATTTTCATTCGGATAGAATGGTCGTATTGTTGAGTGTGGCCGTGTTCTGTTTTATTCCCGGTAGCTATCGGGGTCTGTCGCATTTTTCCAGTTCTTCGGGGTATCGAATGCATAACAGGCGTAGCCTTCTTTTACCAATTGCTCTGCATATTGACGATAGCTTTCTTTCTTTCACTTTGCCGGTAAGGTCCGGAATGCACCACCATGTTGTACACTTTCATCAGGTTCCAGTCCACACCATTTCAGGGTGTCAAAATATATTCTTCCGCACCTTCC
>JADKAJ010000009.1 GCA_016719165.1 Chitinophagaceae bacterium
GTTACTGATTTTCAGTCCCGGGCTATATTGCAATGAGGGATCAATAAACCGGATGATCTTTCTGACAACAGATTCCTTAAAACCTGCAGCAAACGATTTCTTTTTATTACCAAAAATAATCAGCAGCACAAAAGCAGCCAGCAGCAGCACAAAAGCAATCACAACAGAAACTTTATTATGAGATGCGGCTGATATGATAAACAGGATAACAGCTGTACCGAGTAAGATAAAGCCGGCAGCTCCATATTTTTTGATTTTTTTCCGTTGTGTTTCAAGCGGAATTAAAAGGCCCTGCAGCTCCTTTTCATAAAATGTATTGAAATTTTTCTCCAGGGACATATGAGGGCTGTTCAATTATATATTTAATGCAGGAACTCCTTTTTCTGAATCCGAAATAGTAAAATATTCTTTTTTACTCATCCCAGCCAGTGAAGCGACAAGAGATGAAGGAAATGTTTCGATGGCATTATGATAATCATTAACTGCTGCATTATAAAAGCGCCTTGAGGCCGCCAACTGTTCTTCAGCCTCATTGATGGCCCCCTGTAATCGCAGAAAATTTTCACTGGCTTTCAGTTGCGGGTAGTTCTCAAAATTCACTATTATTTGCTGCAGGATATTGTTAACCTGGTTAGCCAGTCTTACTTTTTCATTTGCTGGTAAGTTATTTTCCATTGCCTTTTGCCGTAATGCTGTGAGGCTGCTAAGTAAGTCTCTTTCGTGAATCATATAGCCCTTTACGGCTTCTACCAGTTGTGGTATCAGGTCATACCGCTTCTTTAACATAACATCTATGGAAAAAAATGAGTTCTCAACAGCGTTCTTTTTCCTGATAAGGTTATTATAGAGCAAAACCAGGATGAGGATGATTACCAGTACAATGATAATGATCAGGGGTGTCATACAAAAACCAGTTAGTGTGATCGTTTAATTTCTTCTGCGTAACGCTGAATTCCAAACTAAAATACACTGATATTTCTAAACTCCTGCTTTAATTGCTCCGGGCTTTGGAAATGAATAGATTTTATCCCCAAATCTTCTGCGGCCTTTACATTTCGAAGGTTATCATCAATAAATAATGCTTCCGCAGGGGTTAATATTATATCTCGTCAGCAATCGCTGATAAAATTCCGGGAAGGGTTTTCTTGTTTTTCTTCACCACTCACCACCCTGCCATCAAACCAATGTAGAAGTCATACCGTACAAGGGCAATATCAAAAAGGTTCGCCTGCCAGTTGGTCAATGCATAGAGTTTATACTTGTTTGAATCTTTTAAATGCCGGAATATGTCAACCGTATCGTAAATCGGGCTTTTCAGCATTTCTGTCCAGCGCCCATAATAATCCCGGATGGCTTTTTCCCATCCCGGGTGGGCAGCCACCAACTCCTGTGTCGCTTCTACAATAGAACGACCGGCATCCTGCTCCTCATTCCAGTCGTTTGTACAGATATGCGTAAAAAAATAATCCCTTTTTTCCGCTGATTCAAAATAAGTTTCAGTGAATACATATTTAGGGTTCCAGTCAATTAATACGCCTCCAAGGTCCCAGATAATTGCTTTAATCTCCATAGTACTGATCACTGATGATTATAACGCATTTTAAGCCAGATCATAATTCCAGACATCACCAGCATAACAGCGTTAGTAAGGATAATGACCCAGTTATTCAGCATAACGCCATATGCCAACCACATTATTTCATTAATAAATGCAATGATGAACATATTAAGGGCAACATCTTTGGCAGATTTTTCCTTCCATGTTTTCAATACCTGTGGCAAAAAAGTGAATGCTGTCAATGCACCGGCTGCGTAACCCAATATATCCGCTGCTGTCATTATTTATATTTTTTAAAATGTTTGGCCTCTTCTACAGTAGCTGGCATTAAACTTACAGCAGTTCCTCCACCCGGTGCCAGTTTCAGTTTTAAATTTGTTTTACTATCCACCAGAAATTTCTCAATTATATATGCTTCGGGATTATCCTTCCAGTGGGCATTATCTGCATCCCGGTAAATTGCAGCAATATATTTTTTGCCGGGATCAAGGAATGAGAGTGAAGTGGAAAAATTTCTCGCCAATTCATCCGTGATAGCACCTACAAACCAGTTACTGCTGCCCTTAGCTTTCCGGGCTGTAATGATATAGTCCCCAGGTTCCGCATCCAGGATTTTGGTATCATCCCAATCTGCCGCCACATCCTTTATGAACTGGAATGCATCCATTTTTGCCTCATAGTTCTCCGGAAGATCGGCAGCCATTTGCAAAGGGCTATACATTGTAACGTATAAGGCTAATTGCTTGGTCAGCGTAGTATGAACCTGTTCTGTTTTACCCGGATTGTAATAGTTCATTTTAATCTTAAATATCCCGGGTGTATAGTCCATCGGGCCTCCCATTAACCTGGTAAAAGGAAGGATTGTTTCATGGTCAGGTGGATTGCCCACACTCCATGCATTAAATTCATTTCCCCTGGCTGCTTCACTGGCTAACCAGTTCGGGTAAGTACGATGCAAACCGGTAAGCCGAACAGATTCATGCATATTAACCATGATATTGTAAGAGGCTGTTTTCTGCGCTACTCTTTCATAATGCTTTACCATCCACTGCCCGTCATGATGTTCGCCACGGGGAATAATTCTGCCCACATAGCCAGTTTTCACTGCATCATATCCAAATTGCTTCATAAAACGGTAAGCCGTATCCATCCATCTTTCATAGTTGGTAACAGAGCCTGAAGTTTCATGATGCATGATAATTTTCACGCCTCTGGCAGCAGCATATTGCTGTAATTCTTTTACATCAAAATCGGGATACGGTGTAACAAAATCAAAAACATCTTCCTTCCACTGACCAAACCAGTCTTCCCAGCCGGTATTCCAGCCTTCTACCAGTACACTGCTAAATCCATTTTTGGCAGCAAAATCTATATAGCGTTTCACATTAGCAGTATTAGCTCCATGAGGAACTCTGGTCGCTTGTTGCGAACCAACCTGCCCGCCACTATAATCCCAGCTACTTTTACCCACATGCATCTCCCACCATACACCTACATACTTTTGTGGTTTAACCCAGGATGGTGCAGTCGCAACTTTGAAGGCTCATTTAAATTTAAAATCATTTTTGAGGCCAATACTTCTGCCGCTTTATCGCTTACAATGATCGTTCTCCAGGGAGTTACAGATGGTGTTTGTAAATAGGCCTTATTTCCAACAGCGTCGGGAACCAGGTGTGCATTGAAAGAAAAAGATGACTTATCAGTACCAGGTTCATGGCCGGGTAATTTATTAATCCTGCCTCATGAATATTGATATAAATTCCGTCCACAGATTTCATCATTAATGGTGTCTGCACAGCATTCTTATCAAAATAGGTTTTAGCATGTATTTCCTGTGCTGCACCTCCCCCGGTTGCATCAACACTACTCAGATTCGTAGTGTAATAAGGGTATTCATTGGTATCATAATCACCGGGAATCCAAAATGCCTTGTGGTCTCCACTTACTCCAAATTGAGTTAATTCATCGGCGATAATAAAATGATTGAGTTTGGCCTGTTGGGGAAAAGAATAACGAAATCCTACGCCATCATCAAATACCCTGAAAATGATCTGCAGTTGAACTCCCGAACCTGAACGATCGGAAAGTTTTACAACAAGTTGTTTGTAGTTGTTACGGATCGAACTTACTTCACCCCAAACCGGTTGCCATGTTTCATCTGCAATAGATGAATCAATACCTATCAGGTCAAATTTGACAAGTGATAATTCAGGACTCTTAAGTTTCATTCCCAATCCTGAGGGGGTTATTGTCGTTTTCCCTTTATATAAGACCTGATATACCAGATCTCCGTTGGTTCTATGGAGCAAACCAAGCTGAATAGTATTATTGGGAGAACTGATATTTATTGACTGGTCGGCATAAACCAACTGAACTAGCCCGATCAATACAAGGCTGATCAGCAATCGTTTTAAAAGCATGGCAAAAATTTACATGAAGGTAATACTTTTGTGTAAAAAGTACACATTTGGCTATCGTTTTTCAAACAGCCACCAGTGGCGTTTACGTGGCCTCACCTTATAATGGGTGCTGATATAGTTGGTGATATGATCCATTGCTTCGTCAATACTGTCTGTTACCAGCACCAGTTTCATGTCATCAGGTGAAATAGTATCCTGCTTTTCCATTTCTTGTATTGCCTCCAGCAAAGGGTTATAATATTCCGTTCCGAATAAAACAATCGGAAAACGGGTTATGGTCTTTGTCTGCACCAGGGTCAGCGTTTCGAATAACTCATCCATTGTACCGAAACCACCAGGCATGATAATAAAAGCGTAAGAATATTTTACCAGCAATACCTTCCGGACAAAAAAATGTTCAAAAGTAACTGACTTGTGCAGGTAAGGATTTGCCTTCTGTTCAAAAGGCAATTGAATATTACATCCAACAGATTTACCTCCAGCCTCAAAAGCTCCTCTGTTGGCTGCTTCCATTATACCTGGTCCGCCTCCAGTAATAGTTGTCATGCCAGATTCTGCAATTCGTTTACCAAATTCCCTGGCTTGTATATAATAAGGGTGGTCCTCTTTAAACCTGGCTGAACCAAATACTGTGATACATGGTCCGGTGAAATGCAATGCCCTAAAACCACGAATAAACTGTTTAAAAACCCGTAATGCAAAGAAGAGTTCATAACCACGGCTTTTAGGACCTTCCAAAAAAACATGTTCCTTTGGCCTAATAAGCACACTTTTTTTTTGTTTAACTGCTGCTTCCATAGTAAAATGTAAATTGCTATTGTTTTTGATTATTGTCCGGATTACTATCGGTTTATAATATTTAAAATTACCCGCTTTTATCAATAAAACACAAACATACTATGCGTATCATATCCTATAATGTTAATGGCATAAGAGCTGCGATTAAAAAAGGATTTATTGACTGGTTAAAAACCAACCCTGCCGATGTGATATGTGTGCAGGAAACAAAGGCAGTTAAGGGCGACGTAGATACAAAATTGCTGAATGATTTGGGCTATTATGATTATTGGTTCAGTGCCCAAAAAAAAGGGTACAGCGGTGTGGCAGTATTCAGTAAGATAAAACCTGACAAAGTTGAACTCGGTAATGGACACGGCCCAAGTGATGATGAAGGCAGGGTGATTCAATTAGATTTTGGAGATACCAGGCTTATTAACGCATATTTCCCCAGCGGCACCAGTGGCGATGAGAGACAGGACTTCAAAAATGCATGGCTTGATGAATGTTTTGCCTGGCTGAATAAATTGAAAAAAAAACATCCTAAACTTATTCTTTGCGGTGACTATAATATTGCCCATAAGGAAATCGATATACACGACCCGAAAGGAAATAAAAATTCATCCGGATTTTTGCCGGCGGAAAGAGAATGGCTGACAAAATTGCTGGAAAGTGGATGGATAGACACTTTTCGTGAATTTCATCCTGAACCTCACCGGTACAGCTGGTGGAGCCAGCGTTTTCCTACCGTACGATTGAATAATAAGGGCTGGAGGATTGACTATATAAATGTTACTGAGCCTTTAAAAAAGCACCTGAAAGATGCAGAAATATTTCCTGATATAAAGCATTCTGATCATTGCCCGGTATACCTTGATATTAAACTTTAACGTTGCAGATGATAATTTATAATGTCACAGTAAAAGTTAATCACTCCATTGCTGAAAGCTGGATAAAATGGCTAAAAGAAGAGCACATTCCCGCAATAATTAATACCGGTTGTTTTTCGCATGCTACTATTCTACACCTGATTGAAGCGGGTGATGAAGAAGGCATAACCTATGCTATACAATACCATACAGCCGGCAAAGAGCTGTATACCCGGTATATTGAAAATTTTGCTGATGAAATGAGAAAAAGAGCCATCGATAAATGGGGAGATAATTTTATTGCATTTCGCACAGTAATGCAGGTTGTGAATTGAGTGTGCAAAACAATATTTACTTGTTTTGCAGAATAGCAAACAATTGTATATTCCTCTCAAACCCTTGTCCTGCCTGTGCTTCAGCAAACACACTTCGAAATCCGCTATAGTAAAGGGTTTCAGCAGTTGAGATGAACATTGACCATGAAAATGAAAAAACAATAAATCTCCAAAAACCTTGTCCAATGCGGCTTCGGGCCGATAAGTAATATTGCAAAAGAGAAGAAAATTTTTTGCTGGTATCAAAAAGCGTCTAAATTTGTCGCTGTTAGCAAAACATTCAAAAATACAAATCATGAACAAAGCTGAATTGATCGCAAAGGTGGCCGATGATGCAGGTATCACCAAGACTCAGGCAAATGCTGCCCTTGATTCTTTTGTAGAAGCTGTTACAAAAACATTAAAAGGCGGTGGCAAGGTTACTCTGGTTGGGTTTGGTACTTTCTCAGTATCTAAAAGGGCAGCCCGTAACGGCCGCAACCCGCAAACAGGTGCTGTAATTAAAATCAAAGCAAGAAAAGTTGCTAAATTCAAAGCTGGAAAAGAACTCTCCAGCAAAATGTAGTCCGATTGCTATTGGATGTACCATTTACCTTATTAAAAAAGCTCCTGTGCTTATTTCAGTGCCGGAGCTTTATTTTTGTATTAAATATAATAACTAAAATAAATTATCATGGGAAGAGGAGATAAAAAAACTGCTAAAGGAAAACGCTTCAAAGGTTCATTCGGTAAGAGCCGTCCAGTTACACCAACTGCAGCTAAAAAGAAAGCAGCTGCTAAAAAAAGTAAATAATTAACTGGTTAACAAGTTGATGAGGTTGAAAGAATCTTGTCAGCTTGTTAATGAATTTTCCGGCTGCATATTGGGGCGTAAACAGTCTGCCATTTTTGTTTACTGTAAATACTTTACCTGTATGGCAACTTGCCATTCATTTGACAGAAGTATACTAAAAAAAACACTCCTCAGGAGGAGCGCCA
The DNA here is from genome assembly GCA_016719165.1 of Chitinophagaceae bacterium. Classification (GTDB taxonomy): domain Bacteria; phylum Bacteroidota; class Bacteroidia; order Chitinophagales; family Chitinophagaceae; genus JJ008. Next base: position 6,938 of record JADKAJ010000009.1, read on the forward strand.
AAATTAATTTATCTTTTATTCCTGTTTGAATTATTACAAATTGGTTTTCCGTTGTATTAACTGGTCTCTTTCTTCGGCAATCACATTCAGCATACTTTCCAGTTCACCGATTCTTTTTAATTGCCCCTCAAGTTTCTTATTTGCATCTGACATTGCCTGCATATCATTATTTAATTCTTCCAGGTAAGCTACCCTTTTCTGTAACTGATGCCGCTGAAATTCCGTTTCTTTTAAACTATCCTCCGCTTCAGCAATAGCCAGTTGCAACTGGCGATTTTCTTCTACTGCAGCTTGATATTTTAGCTTTTGTTCTTCAAAATCACGGGTCATTTTATGCTGCACTTCTTTCAGCTCTTCATATTCAAGGTTTATTCTTTTTGAAACATTTACCTGGTGTTCCAGCTTCTGAATTTTATCCTGCAATACATTAAACTCACTATAAGCACTGTCCAGCATAGCATTCATTTCCGTGGTCAGATGCTCTTTCTGCCGGACATTATTGATCTCCTTTTCCTTTTGTGAAAGCTTAAAGCGAAGATCATCAATTTGTGAACTTAGCTCCTCATTGGTTTTGATTATTTCCTGTTGCCTTTCTTCAGTCTCTTTTACAATATCTATTTGCCCCAGTAATTGGTTTATTTTCTCATTGTGCTGAAGCAGGCTCGTTTGTGCCATCCGTAGTTGTTCGATATAATCAGGCTTTTCGGAAGAAGATGAAGCCAGAGGAGGTGCTGCTTTACGATAAGATTCTATTTCAGCCTGTAATTTTTTATTTACGATCCGGAGTTCTTCCGCTTCAATGGAATAGATATCGCTGTTCTCGTCGGCATCGGCCAATTTCTTTTTCAATATCTCAAGTTCCTTATCCCTTACCTCTGTGTCATTGAAATATTTAAGCTTCCACATCTCCAGTTCCTTATTGATCTTTCCGGTCACATCTGAAGTAGTTTCCCTAAGCGATTTGCGGCTAACAATGAAAAAATGAATGGTAATCCCCAGGGTAATAGCTCCCAGCATGAGCACAATTATCTCAATAACAGATAAAGAAAGAGTGGCCATAAGCTGTTTAGTAAGGTTGTAAACTATTAAAAATCCGTCAAATAGCGGTTAATAGTTTTTCACAGGTAGTGCTTTGGAGTAAGGCACAAGATAGTATTCCCTGCGAAATAAAAAATAGTAAATACACTGAGGAAAAACACCTTTAACCCCTTACGAGTGTGCCTACTTTTTCACCTGTTACAACCCTGCGCAGGTTATCCGGCTTATTCATATTGAAAACAATAATAGGAAGGTTATTTTCCATACAGAGTGTAAAAGCTGTCATGTCCATTACCTTCAGGTTCTGTGAAAGACATTCCTGGAAGGTAATTACATTGTACCTGGTAGCCGTGGGATCTTTTTCCGGATCAGCAGTGTAAATTCCATCTACCCTGGTACCTTTTAAAATAACATCAGCACTTATTTCAATAGCCCTGAGAGAGCCTGCAGTATCAGTAGTGAAGTAAGGATTACCCGTACCGGCACCAAAAATGACTACTCTTCCTTTTTCCACATGGCGGATAGCCCGCCTACGAATATAAGGTTCGGCTATTTGTTCCATTTTGATGGCACTTTGCAAACGGGTGTACACCCCTATTTTCTCAAGGCCGGCCTGTAATGCCATACCGTTGATAACAGTTGCCAGCATACCCATATAATCGCCATGAGCTCTTTCTATTCCGGTTTCTGCCTCATTCATCCCCCGGTAGATATTACCCCCACCAATAACAATGGCCACCTGAACACCCAAATCTGTAATAGATTTAATATCCTGTGCATACTGAGCAATAACATCATTATCAAAACCAAAACTTTTATCACCCATTAATGCCTCACCGGAAAGTTTAAGAAGTATACGTTTGTATTTAGGTAGCATGGAATAAATTTTTCGCTGCGAAGATAAGGCTTTTGCCTATTGTTTACCGGCCCTGATGCTATATACCATTGGTATCTTGTCCTCCATGCCTTTAATATGCCATTTATTTTTCTCCGTTTCTACCATATTGTTGAAACAGGGATACGGAGAGTACATAAATTCATTAAAATGATGTAACCGTAATCCTTTTTTTATCAACGCATTCAATATTTCGCTGATACTGTGATTCCAACCATACTCTTTACCCGAAATGTCAGCATTTTTGTCAGTATATGTCCCTTCACTTTCAACTACTATGATCTCCTTGTTATCATAAGAATATTTGATATGAATAAACTCATCATCGAACATCCATAAAACCGGATGAAAATCTGCCATATAAAACGTACCTCCCGGTTTAAGGTAGTATGAAATTATATCAGCCCATTTATCCAAATCTGGCAACCAGCCAATTGTTCCATAAGAAGTAAATACAATGTCAAACTTCTCATCCAGATGCTGTTTCAAATCATATACGTTACAACAAATGAATTTTGCTTCCAGGCCCAAGTTGTCAGTCAGCTGCATAGCTTCTTTGACAGCTTCATCAGAAAAATCAACTCCTGTCACTTCAGCCCCCAGCCTGGCCCAGTTTAAACTATCCATTCCAAAATGGCATTGCAGGTGTAATAGTTTTTTATCCCTTACATCACCCAACTCACTCAATTCAATGGGGGTTAATACATTTTCCCCGGACATGAATCCTTTGAGGTTATAGAAAGATGAGTCTTTATGTACAACAGTTCGTTTGTTCCAGAGTTCCTTGTTAGCGGAAAAATAGGCTGAGTAATCGCGGCTCATAAACAAATGTATTCAGATTACAGGATTACCAAACCATTCATTTCAATATTTCTTAAAGTATCTTTACCTCTTATCAAGGGCAAGTATGAAGGATGCATTAAGTCAATTACGCAAACAGCTTCGGGGGGAACTTTTTACCGACAATACTATAAGAACATTATACGCAACGGATGCCAGTGCTTACCGGGAAATGCCATTGGCCGTTGCTATTCCAAAATCTGTAGATGATCTAAAAGCACTAATTGCTTTTGCCAGGCAACAAAAAACATCCCTTATTCCCCGTACAGCTGGCACTTCGCTTGCAGGCCAGGTCGTGGGTAATGGCATTGTAGTTGACGTATCGAAACACTTTACCGCCATCTTAGAACTAAATACAACAGAAAGTTGGGTAAGGGTACAGCCCGGTGTCATAAGGGATGAACTCAATATGTTCTTAAAGCCATATGGGTTATTTTTTGGGCCCGAAACCTCTACCGCCAACAGGGCAATGATCGGAGGAATGGTCGGTAACAATTCCTGCGGCAGCAACTCTGTTGTCTACAGAAGTACACGGGAACATTTACTGGAAGTAAAAGCGTTGTTGAGTGATGGTAGCGAAGCAGTTTTTAATGCCATAAGTCTGGATGACTTTCATGCAAAATGCGAAGGCGATACACTGGAAGGATCTATTTACAGAAAGGTAAGAAGTATCTTAAGCAATTATGATAACCAGGAGGAGATACGAAAAGAGTTTCCTAAAAAAACAGTGGAAAGGAGAAATACAGGTTATGCTCTTGATTTATTATTAGATACTGCACCATTTACCGCAGGCGGAGAAGCGTTTAATTTTTGTAAACTTATTGCTGGCTCAGAAGGAACATTGGCATTTATCACCGAAATAAAATTAAACATCGTACCCCTGACACCAAAAGAAACAGGTCTGCTATGTGTACATTTTAACAGCATTGATGAAAGCTTAAGAGCCAATCTTATAGGACTGAAATATAAACCGAGTGCCAGTGAATTAATTGACCATTATATTTTGGAGTGTACAAAAGATAATATTGAACAAAGGAAGAACCGCTTTTTTGTACAGGGTGACCCCGCAGCAATTTTAGTAATTGAATTTTGCAGGGAAACCCGTGAAGAAATCATTGCCATCACGCAACAGGTAGAATCTGAAATGCGTTCCAACGGCCTGGGGTATCATTTCCCGGTATTATTTGGTGCCGACAGTAAAAAAATATGGACTCTCCGGAAAGCAGGGCTGGGATTGCTTAGTAATCTACCCGGTGATGCAAAAGCGGTACCTGTAATAGAAGACACTGCAGTAGATGTAAATGATTTACCAGCCTATATCCGTGATTTTAATGAGATACTGAAAAAACACAAACTATACTCCGTTCACTATGCACATGCAGGCAGTGGTGAACTGCATTTACGTCCTATTATCAATTTAAAAACGATAGAAGGCAATCAATTATTCAGAACGATTGCTGAAGAAATTGCAACCCTTGTAAAAAAATATAATGGCTCTTTAAGTGGGGAACATGGTGATGGAAGATTGAGAGGAGAGTTTATCAAACAAATGGTGGGAGCGAAAAACTATGCACTATTAAAAGAGATAAAAAAAGCCTGGGATCCTGAAAACATCTTTAATCCTGATAAAATAGTAGACACCCCCAGCATGAATACCATGCTGCGATATATTCCCGGGCATCAAACACCAGCTTTTAAAACTCATTTCCGGTTTAACAACCAGGATGTACTGCAACATGCCGAGCAATGTAATGGGAGCGGCGATTGCAGAAAGACATCATTAAGTGGTGGTACAATGTGCCCTTCCTTCATGGCTACTAAAAACGAAAAAGACACTACAAGGGCCAGGGCCAATATCTTACGGGAGTTTTTAACAAACAGCAATAAATCAAACAGGTTCGATCATAAAGAAATTTATGAAGTAATGGACCTTTGTTTGAGTTGTAAGGGTTGCAAAAGTGAATGCCCCAGCAATGTAGATGTTGCGAAACTTAAAGCAGAATTTTTACAACATTACTACGATGTCAATGGGGTTCCCTTTCGAAGCAAACTGATTGCCAATTTTACAGCATCAGCAAAATTAGGAGCCCTGGTACCCGGCTTATACAATTTTGCTGTCACCAATACTTTTACCGGGAATACAATAAAAAAATTATCGGGTTTTGCCGTTAAACGAAGCATGCCCACATTATATAAAACAACTTTACAACAATGGCTCAAGAAACATAAAAATGAAAAGCCATTCACTTCCGGTAAAAAGGTCTTTCTTTTCTGTGATGAGTTTACGAATTACAATGACACTGAAATTGGTATTAAAGCAATCTTATTATTAGAAAAATTAGGTTACAAAGTAACTATTCCTGAACATTTAGAAAGCAGCCGTACATGGCTGAGCAAGGGTCTTGTTCGTAAAGCAAAAAAAATCATCAATACAAACATTGAATTGCTGCACCCGGTTGTTTCTGTCGATACTCCTATGATCGGAATCGAGCCCTCGGCGATTTTAACATTCAGGGATGAATATATTGATCTGGCTACAGATGAAAATATAACCAAAGCAAAGGAACTGAGTAGTGCAGTTTTTTGTATCGATGAGTTTATAGCCAATGAGTTTGCAGCAGGCAAAATTGCTACCTCCCTGTTTACCAATGAAAAGCGGCATATCAAATTACATGGCCATTGCCAGCAAAAAGCATTGAGTACAATAACTTCAACTTCTTCGGCTCTATCAATACCCCAAAATTATACAGTTGAAATAATACCCAGCGGTTGTTGTGGTATGGCGGGTTCTTTTGGCTATGAGAAAGAACATTATGATATAAGCATGCAAATCGGGGAATTAGTATTATTTCCTGCTATCCGAACCGCTGCTCCTGAAACAATTATTGCTGCTCCCGGCACCAGTTGCAGGCACCAGATTAAGGATGGCACAGGCGTGAAAGCTAAACACCCGGTAGAAATTTTGTGGGAAGCGATTGAAAAATAATTCGGCTGGTAACAAGTTTGAATACAGCATCAAAGCTTAATAAAATTTCATTAAGCTTATCAGAACGCTGCTTTGGATAAAGCGGCGTTCTGAGCATTAGTGAACTATCAATTAATCCCTCCACATTCAATCTTAAAAGCAAGGATCAACAAAATAATTTAATATTCTACTTTATGGCACCTGGCACATGTTGCTGTTAAAAATAAATAACCATGCTGCCTATTCATGAATTTATATATTACTATTACAAATATCAACAAAACCAGAAGCAGTTAGCATAAGTTGTATTTTTCCCCAACCTGGCAATCCAGCCCCATTTTGCTTATTCCTGGATTATCCTGGCAGACCCGGTTTGAATTATATTTTTTATTGGCGGATTACCCTGATAGTATATCCTGCTTTGACCAGAAGCGTCTGCGTTGAGTGAATTGCCAACTTTTAGCTTAATTGTTGACTGCCCCGTTGCAATCGCAGTGGCTGTTACTACAGGCATCAGGCCATAGGCAAGAATTTCAGATTGACCGCTGGCATTAGTTTCCAGCCCAGTGCTACTACCACCCAGGAATTCAATTTTTGACTGGCCGCTGGCCTGTGCAAAGAATTTTGGTGCATTTACATGTATCCAACAAGCTGCCTGGCCGGACATATTCAGCGTTACAGGAACAGTTTCAGAAAACCCTGAAATAGTAGCCTGAGACTGACCGGCCAGCATTACACCTTCAAGAGAAGGCATAGTAATAGTAAAAGTGACCCTTTTACGATTGGGTTTATAACGGTTATATTCAATCTTCAACAGATCACCGGCATTCTGTACAAGAAGATCATTTATATCCCTTTCTTCACCACGGGCCACAATAGAAAAACTGGTTCCGCTTGTAATTGTAAAACGATGCTGATCACCGGCATCAATTTTCGTAAACCCAGCATTACTGAAACTACGAACGATTGGGTCAATTGGCTCTTTTGAGCAGGAAACGATCAAAGTACAGCAAATAGCGAACACAAAAAATACAGGAAACAATTTTTTCATCTGAATAAGGTTTAAGGTTATTGATAAGAATTACACAAAAATGTTATAATCAACTGGCAAAAACAATCGCATGAATATGTGAAAAAGAAAAGCCCTCTTTAGACAAAGAAGGCCTGTTATGATTGCTTATATAGGAGAGAGAGTTAATTAAGTTTTCTAACTATCTTAAGTAATCGTTAGTACAGAGTTAACAATCCTGTTCCCTTTATTAGAATCATTGTTGGCGGAAATATTATTTATGCACCTCTAAATTCATACTCACTTGTACCACTAATATCGATTCTACCCCTTGACTTAATAAAAAGCTTGCAGGCACCGTTGACCACAACCAGCATCCCTGCATTATTTAAGGTTGAAGCAGTGCTGACATAAGAATCACCGTTTATAACGACTTGTCTGAGTAAAGCCGCAGGAACATAAACAGTCACCCTTTCCCCTTTTTCACTGCCGGCCAGCCATAAATATAACCGACCTCGTTTTACAGTAGCTCTTACTCTCTTTACGTATTCCTTATCACCTGCCAGCGAAATTTCATTTCCGGTTTCATTGGTCAATACCACAGCAATATTATCTTCTACTTCAAGACTGGTAAATGATTTATCAAAAGAAATCTTCATCAATGGCGGATCGACATCAACAGAAGCTGCGAAACCGAATGTAGCCACGGAGAATACTGATAATAGCAATACAATAATTTTGTTTTTCATGATTTTCAATTTGTAAGGTTTATTTATTTTAATGACAGATCAAATGTCAGTATATAAATCAGGCAAAAAAATAACATAAGTATGTACAATTAATGACCTTAGACCTCTTCCGGCTCACATAAATATGTTAACCGGGGTATCTTTTCTGATTTCACATATTCATGTGATATAAAATATTTAGGAGGTCAAATAATTTTGTCTGAAATTAAATTATGGCAAAGCAAATAATAGCTGCATGTATTATTGCACTACTGACATCCTGCTCAACTGCAAAGATGGCGGTGGATGAATCTCAATGGAATAACACACAAGAACTGGCGGTAAAAGGGCGACAGGGCTTACTGATCAAACAAAAACTCAGTTTTGGTGAGTATAAAACAGTTTCTGTAAACCGTTCCTGGACAAAAGGCAGTAGTAGTTTTGCAGGCTGGGCTACCGGCAGACCCGGCTATAATGATTACGAAAGAGTGATCGGCACTGAGTATTCACAGCGCAAACAAACTATCCGCTTTGAGATGACTGATGATAAAGGCAATGAAAGCAGTGTTTTTTGCTTATCCCGGTCAAGGGAGAAGGATTTTATGATCGGCAATAACCCCAACAGCCTGCTTAATATATTGCTGGACATCTCTGGTAAAGGCGATATGTCTGAAAATACATTCTGGACCAAAATATTTATCAATAACCAATCCAGATCATGGGAGATGTTACTTGATAATGAAGCTTCACAAAGAAATAGTAAATCCTATACTGGAGTAGTGGCTCAAAGCCACGATGATTATTATACAATTCACCCTGTATATAAAATAGCAGGTAAAAATGAGAAGGTATATACAATGCCTGTAGGCGCTGTGGGGTTTGAGTTAAGAAACAAAGAAGGAAAACCGGTTGCTGCTGTATCAGCTATTGATAAGGGGGCAGTTTACTTAAACAGTACTGATCCGGGAGAAAAATTCCTGCTTTCCAATATCTGTGCAGCTATACTTCTCAGGGAATCTATTTAAGATAAAGGGACAAGGAGCCAATCCCCACATAAATATGTGGTTTTTAAAAAGCGACCTTTCATATGCCGGTTCCACTTGTTAGATTTGTATATATGAGAAAACTGATGCTTTTGGCTGTATTGCTGAATGGCCTTTTGGCATATGCCCAGCAAGGCTATACATTCAATCGTATCAGTACTGATGATGCACTTGGTCTTTCTTCCAACGCTGTTTATTGCACTTACCAGGATAAAAAGGGTTATATATGGGTAGGCACCGCCAATGGATTACAGCGCTTTGATGGCAGCAAGTTTGTGAGCTTTGGTAACAGCGATCCTGGTAGTACATTATTACCTATTTCTGATCTTACCCAGATAATTCCCGGTGAAAATGGTATGTTCTGGCTGTTTTTTGCATCCCGCTTTGAAATAGGGCTGTTTGACCCCGTTTCATTCCGTTATAATACTGTACCTGTTACACCATCTAAACCCATACCTGCCAGGAACAACATGAAGCTCTGGAAAGATAGACATGAGAATTTATATCTTATTATATGGAAATATGGTATTCTTCGTTATAACAAGGTCACACATAGCTTTTCAGACGAAAATCCTTTTCCACTTCCAAATGGCTGGGTATCTTCTATTGGTGTATTTGAAGACACCATAAAAAAGCAGATCTGGTTTCCCTGCCCTGACAGCGGTCTTGCTTTATACGATCTTGCCTCAAAGAAAATGTATTCCAGCAGCTATAATCCCTTACATATTCCGCTACTTGATAATAAGAAGATAATTCCGGGGAACACTGAAATATTTATTGATAGCCGCAGAAGGCACTGGGTATTCAACTGGACCAGTGCCCAGCATAAATGGTGTTTTGATGAAAGAGGAAATATTTTGAAAGATACAGCCGGGATCAATGACAACCGAGAATATTCTGAACTTGCCAATTTTTTTGAAACAAAACAACAGGTATTATGGGTATATGGAGCAAATGCACTTTTCAATTTTGATAATGATGATAAAAGATTTTTCTTTTATAAGCCTGGCTTAACAAGTGAGACAGGTATTCCTTATCATTCTGCACATTATATTATGGAAGACAGGGATGGCAGTATCTGGGTATCTACAGATAACGGACTTTTTTTTGCTACTCCTGAAAGCGGCACTTATGGTGTGGTCAACATACTGTTTGATGAAAGAAAGGGGGGCGTTGATTTTACTGACCTTATACAGTTGAGAAGCGGCGAATACTGGCTAAGTACCTGGGGGAAGGGAGTAATAACACTGAATAAAAATTTTAATACCTATAAGGCAGGCATTTATGAGCATATGCCTAAAATGGACCCGGTAAGTTTTTCACAATACAACCAGGCTTGGGCATTATATCAGCATACAGATGGAAAGGTTTGGATTGGTTGTCAGGCTGGTAAATACATTGTCTTTGACACTATTACAAAAAAATCAGTTTTCACTGAACTAAAAGAAGCGGAAGGGGCCACCATTCGCTTTATTACCGGAGATAAAAATGGCAATATTTGGTTTTCTACACAAAGAGGGCACATCATTTTTTATGATGGAAAAAAATTTACTGTTGTTCAGCAATTCGGAACCATAATTCCCAAAATATTAATAGACAATAACAGGTTGCTTTGGCTGGCAACTTTTAACCAGGGGCTTTACTGCCTGAGTGCTGATGGTAAAACAGTTCTAAAACACTATACCAGCGACAGTAAAGAAAATGCACTGTTCATTAACTCTGGTGACGACATAGATCAAATCAATGACACAACGATTGCGTATGGTGCAGGCGCCCTGAATCTTATCAATACAAGAACCGGAAAAGTAACCTGGCGCACATTTGATGAAGGATTGCCGGGCAATTCAATCAGGCGTATACGGGCAGACAGAAATGGCAACTTGTGGATCATTACAAGGAACGGATTGTGTAAATATAATCCCCGGACCAACCGCTTTACTCCTTATGGCAGAAAAGATGGCATTACGCTGGCCAATATGACTGCAGCAGCAGATTTTATCAGTGATGAAGACTATATTCTATTTGCCGGATCAAATGGGCTAATGTATTTTATGCCATCTCTTTTTGAAAATAAAAAGCCGCCGGCTAATGTAACTATTACTGATTTTAAATTATTCAACGACTATCTTCCATTAGATTCTTTACTTAAGCGGCCAAAACTAGAGTTTAACGCTGACGAAAATTCTTTTAGTATCTACTTCTCTTCACTCAGCTATTCTCAAAAGGAGAAACTGACCTACTATTATAAAATGGACGGAGTAGACAAGGGGTGGACAAAAGCAGACCGGCAGAACTTTGTGAACTATCCGCTGCTGCCTCCCGGCCATTATACCTTTAGTATTTACTGCGAAAACATTGATGGTATCCGCTCTAAGGAGATTACCTCATTTGAAATCTATATTAAACCTCCTTTCTGGAAAACCTATTGGTTTGTCAGCACCTTATTACTGATTATCCTGTTGTTTATCTATGCATTACACCGGCTTCGGGTTAATAAGTTACTGGCCGTTGAAAAGATCAGGAACCGGGTGGCCAGGGATCTGCATGACGATATGGGATCTACTCTTAGCACCATTAATATACTCAGTACAATGGCAAAAAGTAAACTGAATTCTGATAATGTAAAAACAAGTGAGTTTATCAGCAAGATCAGCGAGAACAGCCAGCGTATGATGGAAGCAATGGATGACATTGTCTGGAGTATAAAGCCCATGAACGACAGTATGCAGAAGATCATTGCGAGGATGAGGGAGTATGCCACCAATATACTTGAGGCAAAAGACATTGAATTGTTGTTTAACATAGAAGAAGAAGTAAATGATGTAAAACTGGATATGGAGGCCCGCAGGGACTTCTTCCTCATATTCAAAGAAGCAGTGAACAATGCAGCGAAGTATTCAAAATCCGAAATAGTAAAGATCAGCCTGCTTATTAATAATAAACAGCTTACCCTTGAAGTCATTGATGATGGAGAAGGTTTTGATGTGGCTCATGCTGATAGTGGAAACGGACTTAGCAATATGCAAAAAAGAGCTGATGCTATGCAGGGAAGATTGCAGATTACTTCAAAAAAAGGAAGTGGTACTACTGTAAAACTTGCTGTGCCATTCAAATAAACAATAACTATGAATAAAGCACTAAGCCAGAAATTTCGGTTCTTCACATTCATCTGCATTGCACTGCTGGCTTATGTGCATGGTTATAACCTGAATAATACCTACCTGGCGCCTTATAGCACAGTAGAAGAACCATTGACTGTTACCTCATTTTTTGAATACTTTATAGCAAACGGCCTGCTCAGGTTCAGGATACCAATGCTCTTTATTATCTCTGGCTACTTGTATGCTACCTATGATCACCGGCCTTACCTGCAGCAAATACAAAAAAGATTCAAAACGTTAATCATTCCCTTTTTTCTATGGAGTGCAGCAGGTCTTGTCTTTACTTTTCTATTACAACAATTTACCTATACTTCCGATGTAGTTTATACGGCAGGCATAGACCAGCTTGGGGATAACAGGCCTTATACTGAAATTGGCTGGGACGGGATGCTTAGAAGGTGGCTGCTGCATCCTGTGTCATATCAGTTATGGTTTATTGTTTCACTTTTTATTTATAATCTCATTTATCCGGTTATCAGGTGGCTGGTGGTAAAAATTCCTTTTATATGGTTGCCGTTGACTTTTCTGCTTTTCTTTTCTCTGTTCCAGTTTATTTATGTTGATGGCAGGGGCATTTTCTTTTTCTCATTGGGAATTTGGCTTCAAAAAAAGAAAATATCTATTGATAGACAACCGGAATGGTTCAGTGCCGGATTAGCTTTCATACTTTTCATAGGATTGACGGTAATTAAAACATTTATGGCTTTCGAACTGGAGCCCAACCAGTTTTCAACCATCCTTACCCTGGTAATTTTTTATCAATTATCTGTTATTACCGGAATAGTAGCAATGTGGTTTGGCCTGGATAAAGTGGTTCGCTGGGCACTAAGAAAGAAGTGGTTCTACAAAGCCAGTGGCTTCTCCTTTTTTCTTTACGGCGCTCATGTGCCTCTTTTACCATATGCCATGACCATGGCACTAATGGAACTGAGCTTTTTACCATATTACAGGCTATTCTGCTACATTGTGATACCCGGGCTTATTGTCGTACTTTGTATCTGGATAGGCCGATTTATCCGCAAATTCTTACCAGGCGTCTATTCTACCCTTACCGGAAGCAGGGGGTTCTGATTATCGGGCTATTACACATTAATATGTGATAGGAAGCCAGTAAGAGGGGTGGTAAATTTGCATGAATGGCTATAATTCATCCTTTCAACTTTATACTATGATAAAGATTATGCTGTACGAAGACAACCCGCAACTGAGAGAAGGTTTAACGATGCTGATTGATGGCAGCGAAGGTTATCAGGTTTTAGCATCTTTTAAAAACTGTAATAATGTATTGTCAGAAGTAGAGGCCTTCAAACCAGATGTTATTCTGATGGATATCGATATGCCGGGAGTAAATGGAATTGAAGGATTAAAATTAATCCGACAGCACAATCATGAGGTTAAAGTACTGATGCTAACAGTCTTTGATGATAATAAAAATGTTTTTGAAGCATTAAAAAGTGGTGCTAATGGTTATGTATTGAAAAAAACTCCTCCGGCAAAGCTGCTTGAATATATTTTAGAGGCTGCCAGTGGCGGAGCCCCGATGACATCCTCCATCGCCACACAGGTATTAAAAATGTTTTCCGAAGTACAGGTGCCCCAGGGAGAAGATTATAATCTTAGCGACAGGGAAAAAGAAGTGTTGCAACATCTTGTTAATGGCTATAGTTACAAAATGATCGCTTCGGATATGTTCATTGCGATTGATACAGTACGCAGTCATATTAAAAAGATTTATGAAAAACTGCATGTAAATTCTAAATCCGAGGCGGTAGCAAAAGCATTTAAGGATAAAATAATATAGTCATGAGTCTAATAATAAAAGGGGGAATCAAATGATTCCCCCTTCTATTATTTATTAGTTAGTTATAAGAATTATCCCAACGCTACTCTCTTAAACTCCGTAACCTGTACATCTCCCGCTTCTTTCAGGTAATCAGCAACAGACTTACTTGCATCTTTTACAAAAGCCTGGGCTGTTAATGTTTGCTCTTTAAAAAAGGCACCCATTTTGCCATCTACAATTTTAGCAAGCATTTCTTCTGGTTTTCCGGCCATTTTGGGATCCTGCTTCATCAATTCCAGCACAATGTCTTTCTCACGGGCAATTACATCTGCAGGCACACTGGCTGCATCTACCGCAACAGGGTTCAGGGCAGCAATTTGCATGGCTACGTCTTTACCCGGCTCAGCAGCTTCTTTATTCAATCCTACTAATACACCAATCCGGTATGCTCCGTGAATATAAGAAGCCACATATGGTGCATCTACTCTTTGGAATTTTGTCACACCGATCTTCTCGCCGATAGTTGCCAGCTTTTCATCAACCAGGGCAGCAACTGTAAGATCGCCGATTTTTACTTTCATCAACTGCTCAAGGCTGGTAACATTATTAGCAATTGCAGCATCAGCAATACTTTTACCAAAAGCAACAAAATCTGCATTCTTGGAAACAAAATCAGTTTCGCAGCTCACACAAACAACAATTCCTGTTTTGTTATCAGCAGTTGTTTGGGCAATCACCACTCCTTCTTTTGCTTCACGGTCACTTCTTTTGGCAGCCACTTTCTGACCCTGCTTGCGTAACCAGTCAATCGCAGCTTCAAAATCACCATTGGTTTCAGTCAACGCTTTACGGCAATCCATCATGCCGGCACCAGTAGCCTGGCGAAGCTTATTAATATCTTGTGCACTTATAGTTACAGTACTCATAATTATAAATTGAAGTCTGAAGTAAGAAGTCTGATAGGACTCCGCTCTTCAGGGTTTAAAAAATTTATTGAATGAATTTTCTTTTTTGTCAGATTTCATAGTTCTGACTTCCCGCTTCAGCTTTTATCTTCTTCCACCACCAGGTCCACGACCACCACCCGTTCCACTACCAGAACGGCGTCTTTGCCCGCCACCACCAGCACCACCGGGACCACGACTTCTTCCGCCACGACCACCTTCAGCTTCTGCCTCTGCCAGTAATTTTGCTGCTTTTCTTTCCTTTTCATCGTCAGTCATCTCTTCTACATCCTCATCCTTAGCAGCTTGTCTTTCGGCCAAACCTTCTGCGATAGCAGCGGTGATATAATTAACGATAATAGCAATTGATTTGGTAGCATCATCATTCGCCGGAATAGCAAAATCAACCTTATTAGGATCACAGTTAGTGTCTACAACACCAAATGTAGAAATACCTAAACGCTTTGCTTCTGCCAATGCGATATGCTCATGTCCTATATCAACAATAAACAAAGCAGCAGGTACACGGCCCAGTTGGGCAATACCACCCAATACTTTCTCCATTTTATCTTTATCACGGCTAAGTGTCAGACGTTCTTTCTTGGTAATACTGTCAAAAGAACCATCACCCAGCATTTTCTCAATGCTCTGCATTTTCTTCACACTCTTACGGACAGTGTTGAAGTTTGTCAGCATTCCACCCAACCATCTTTCGGTAACGAATGGCATGTTTACCCTCTTTGCACTTTCGTTTACGATGTCTTTGGCTTGTTTCTTAGTACCAACGAACAAAATTTTCTTACCGCTGCGGGCAATCTGCTTCATGGCAGCTGCAGTTTCCTGCAAACATTCAACAGTTTTGTTCAGGTCAATGATGTGGATACCTTTCTTCTCAGCAAAGATGTAAGGCAACATCTTGGGGTTCCACTTCTTTTTCAGGTGACCAAAATGAACGCCTGCTTCCAGAAGTTGCTGTTGTAAGGATGTATTATTTTCCATTTTTTATTTTAAGCTTTTAGCTATTAGCTGTTTGCCGTTAGCCAGTTAAAAATTAAATTTTGTTTTCCAAGCTGATTGCCAAAGGCCATTAGCTCAGCGCTTCTATTAACGTTTAGAGAACTGGTAACTACGACGGGCTTTCTTATGACCGAATTTCTTACGTTCAACAGATCTCGGATCCCTTTTCAACAAACCTGCAGCTTTTAATGCAGGACGAAACTCAGGATTGATTTCGAGTAATACCCTGGCGATACCCAGCATAGCTGCTTCTGCCTGTCCTTTTACACCACCACCGGCAGCGTTAATTTTTATATCAAACTTATTAAGTACATCTACTGTTTTCAGCGGACGCTCCACCTGGTTTTGCAAGTATACCAGGGGAAAATATACTTTATAGTCTTTATCGTTTACTGTAATGCTGCCTTCTCCTTTGGAGAGGAACACTCTTGTTACAGCGGCTTTACGACGACCAATTCCGTTTTTTTGCTTTTCCATTTTATTTTATTTGGAATATTTAAAGTTTGTTTTATCAACCCGAGCCAAAGCGAGGGTTAAAATTTTAATTCTTTAGGTTGTTGAGCTCCATGTGGATGTGCTGCACCTACGTACACGAATAATTTCTTGTACATCTTACGGCCCAGGCGATTTTTAGGAAGCATGCCTTTTACAGCTCTTTCAATAACCACTTCCGGTCTGCGGTTGATCAGGTTCCTGGCCACTTCTTCTTTACGACCTCCGGGATACCCGGTAAAGTGGTCATAGATTTTCTGGTCCAGTTTATTACCTGTTAAAACAATTTTTTCGCAGTTGATCACAATAACATAATCTCCTGTATCAACGTGAGGGGTGTAGTATGCCTTATTCTTACCACGGAGTACCGCAGCAATTTTAGCACACATACGACCAACGGTTTGATTAGTACCGTCCACAACGTACCAGTTGCGTTTTACGGTAGCCTCGTTCGCATGTTTGGTAGTGAAATGTAATTTGCTCATTTTAATTTCTGTTTAAAGGCCGCCGCTATCCCGGCAACCGGTTTTTTAAATGGATGGCAAAGGTAGGGCTGAGTCAAACGCAAACCTAAGATTTGAGAAAGTAATTTTGATCGAAGCCTCATAAATAATTGATTATCAATAAAATTTTTGACCAATTATTTAAGTATCCAAGATCGGGGGCTGATAGATCCTCTATTTTCAGAACTAACTAAGAGAGAATTATTAATTGGCCATTACCTTTTCAACAACGATTCGGGTATTGGTCAGGTGCTTAATCTTTACCTGCAGCACATCTCCTTCCTTTAATTCAGATACTTCCCCTTTTTCCAATGGAAGCTTTGCCTGTATTGTATTATTAAATAACCGGAGATAGACCGCATAGGGAGACACCTTAGCTACAATTGCATCTGTATCGACCTGGTTCCTGAAATGTTGTACCGCCATTTTAAATTCAGGAATGTAGTTATGAGAAAACAATTCTGCTGTAATGGCATTGGGTTTATCAAGATTCAACAGTTTAAAACTAATCGCTTCATTTTCCGCAGTAGATACGGGCGGCTTTTCCCAGGGTGATATCTCCAGGGGAAAGAAGATATAACTATCCCATTCTTTTACAAAATACTGCTCCTCTACCTTTTTAAGATAACCGGAAAAACGGTTCTCAATAGCTGCTTTCTGAATTAAGAGGTCTATAGCCGGGTTATACAGAAATTTAATATTACAGGCTGTCATTTTATCGCCACGGGCTGATAATTTCAGCTGAAAATTTACAACATCACCCAACCGGAAATGATGTGCTTTTTTCCCGCTATCCGGGGCACTTGTTTTAAAATTGACTGATTTTTCTTTGGTATTACTTAAATAGTCAATTGTAGCAAAAGATTTTTCATAATTAACAAATGAAATCTTCCCTTTGAGTATTTTTTCTTCCATTGCTGTTTGCATCTATCGCAAAGGTAGATGAGCTCCCGAATATGATACCAGTAAATTTGAAACGGCATTTTATTCAAAACGGGTTTATTTAATTTCAAAATCCTTTTATATTTAGAATCAAATTCAGCATACATGTCAACCAGAAATCTTGGCCGTTCCACTTTTGGTGACCCCAAAAATGCGGGGAACCTGCTAACACTTGAAGAAGCAGGCATTCTATTAAATGAGTGGGTGCCCAATGAAAAGCTCCGGCTGCATATGAAACAGGTAGCTGCGAACATGAAAGCATGGGCCATCGAAAAAGAAGGGGCAGATGAACCAACTGCCCTGAAATGGGAATTGGCCGGCTTGCTGCATGATGCTGACTGGGAAAAATATCCTGACGATCACTGCCGGGTGATTGTGGAAGAACTGGAAAGAAGAAATATTGACCCGGAAGTAATTCATTGTATCGCTTCACACGGACCATCTGTTTTTGGCGTTGAGCCAGTCAGTAAGATGGACAAAATGATCTATGCCATTGATGAATTGTCTGGTTTTATTCATGCAGCTGCTTTAATCAGGCCGACATTATATGAGGGCCTGGAAGTGAAAAGTGTGCTGAAAAGATTAAAAACTCCATCATTCGCTGCCCAGGTAAGCAGGGAGGATATACAGGATGCCGTATCCCGAATTGATATTCCATTGGAAGAATTGATACAATTTATTATTGATCATCAGAAAAAAATTAGCTGATTGAAATAACAATTTCAGTGTTATTTCAATCAGCTAAACGAAAGGTTTTCTAAATCAAGTTTACCCGGGGAGCAATAAACAAAGCCGCTAACTATTCCCGACACGACTGCAACTGAAGCGAATGCACCTCAAACCGGGAACTTATTTTTTCTTCTTCTTTACCAACAACAGCATAAATACCCCAAATACCAGCATGCCTAATCCCGACCAGAGGTTTACATTGAATTGAAAAGATTTGGAATAAAGTTCTGTGTTGGCATTGGTATATATACCGTAGGCAGAAAGTAATATGCCTAAAACAGTAAATAACAACCCGATTGGAATTCTTATATCTAACATAATTTTTTCGTTTAATTTTTACCAGAATAAAACAGATAATACAACCATCATGGTTAAAACAAATATGGCAAGGGTATTGGTACGCATATACCACACCACATGATCCTCTTTTATTTTTGGAGTCAGGGAATAAACCAATCCACGCAGCTCATCATCGGTTTTCTTTTGTGTGGTTGATAAAGACACAACCACAGCAATGATAGCCGAAGCTGCACATGCATAAATAGCTGTCCAGAAATTCTGTGCCATCTCAACCGGGTATGTATGCATCACGCCTAACCAACCCCCTTTGACCAATGTGGTAGCCCCGGCCGGAACTGTGAGGCCATGATGCAGCAAAGCAACAAGGAAACCGCCCAGCAAACCTATGAAAGCACCGTGCCCGGTAGCTCTTTTCCAGAACATGCCGAGGAAAATCACTGCAAACAAAGGAGCATTGATCATGGAGAAAATTGTTTGTAAAAAGTCCATGATATTGCCAAATAACCCGGCCAGGTAAGCAGCAGCAATACTGACTAAAACACCAAATACAGTGGCCATTCTACCCACTTTAAGATAGTGTTTTGAATCAGCTTCTTTGTCACCTGTAGCAGGCCTGATATAGCTTTGATAAATATCATAGGTCCATACTGTATTGAATGCAGAAACATTACCCGCCATTCCAGACATGAAAGATGCTAACAATGCCGTTATGCCAAGGCCTAATACACCTGTTGGCAAATAGTGCTTTAATAACATAATGATGGTAAGATCATAATTCGGCTTACCATTTTCATTAATTGAAAAATCTGAACCGGTTTTATTCATTAGTACGAGGGCAATAATCCCCGGAAGAATAATAAGAAAAGGAATCAGCATTTTGGGAATAGCACCGATCAATGGTGTATTACGGGCTGCTGTTGTAGATTTTGCAGCCATTGCCCGTTGTACGATCAGGAAATTGGTACACCAATAACCAAAAGAAAGAACAAATCCCAAGCCGAACAGAATTCCATACCACTCCACCCCAAGAGGATTTGACGTTGCCTGGCCTGTATATTTCCAGGTAGTGGTAAAACTGTCTCCTTCAAATCCCTTTCCGGAAACTATCGGGACAAGTGCTTCTTTTAATCCGCTCCAACCCCCTACTTCATGAAGACCTAAGAAAACAATTGGCAATAAACCAATGACAATTATAAAAAACTGCAGCACTTCGTTATAAATAGCAGATGACAGCCCTCCAAGATAGGTATACACCAATACGATGGCAGCGGATAATAAAAGACTAAGATTAAAATCCCATCCCAACACTTTTTCCATCAATAAGGCAAGGGCATACATTGAAATTCCTGATGCGAGTATTGTCATGACTGCAAACAGAATAGCATTTAGACCACGGGTCTTTTCATCGAAACGTAATTTCAAATATTCGGGAACAGAACGGGCTTTTGAACCATAATAAAATGGCATCATAAAAATGGCCAGGAAAACCATTGCAGGTATTGCTCCGACCCAGTAAAAATGGGTGGTGAGCATACCATACTTGGCGCCTGAGCCCGCCATACCCATTACTTCCAGGGCGCCGAGGTTGGTTGAAATAAAAGCCAACCCTGCCACCCAGGCAGGCATAGATCTTCCTGCCTCCAAAAAGGCATTAGCATCCTTCATGTATCTTTTCAAAACCCATCCAATCCCCAACACGAACATGAAGTATATGATCATTATAGCATAATCGATCCACTCCAGGTGAAATAAAGCATTTCCCATTTGTATTGTTTTAAATTATCAAGAAGTTGATTTTACAGTAAGGAGAAACTGATCCGTCATTTTATTATAGATGTTCCGTCTTCAATATTGACCATATAATGTTTCAGCTCTTTACCCATATTTTCTAAGTAGGCCACAGTAAGCTCACTAACCAACCCTTCCACAGAAGATTTCTTAATAATATTGATAGTACACCCGCCAAATCCGCCACCCATCATCCTTGCACCGATCACATCCCGGCTTTGTTGTACATACTCAACAAGATAATCCAATTCTTTACAACTTACTTCGTAGTATTTGCTTAATCCATGATGTGTAGCATACATTTTTTGTCCGAAGGCCATCAGGTCGCCTCTTTGTAAATCCCCGCATCCTGTTTGCAGACGGGTGATCTCCTCAACTACATACTTACAACGGTTATACACAATATCTCCCGGACTGATACATTCTTTGATCATTTCAATAGTTGTATCCCGCAAATTTTTTACCTGAGGATACTTTTGTTGTATCAATGCAACACCTGCCTCACACTGTTCCCGGCGGACATTGTACTCAGAAGATGCCAGCGAATGCTTTACCTGTGTATCAAAAAGCACAACTACATACTCATTTAACTCCAGCGGAAAATATTCATAGTCAAGTGAACGACAATCCAACCTGATCACATTATCCTTTTTACCAAAAAGACTGGCAAACTGGTCCATAATACCACACTTCACACCTGCATAGGTATGTTCTGCCGCCTGCGCCATTAATGCTAACTCCTTTCTTGAAAATCCGGCATTCAATATTTTATTTAATGCAAAAGCAACAGCACATTCTACTGCGGCCGATGAAGAAAGACCTGCGCCCAACGGCACATCGCCATAAATATTCAACTTAAAGCCACTTACCTGTTTCGCCTTCTGTACGAACTGATCTGCCACGCCCAAAATATATGTTGACCAATGACCAGGTACAGGTTTAATAGCTGTTAATTCGATTTCAACAGACTCGTTGAAATCAACTGAATGTAAAAATAATTTCGTTCCCGGCACCTGTTCAATGGTTACATAAACCGCTTTATCAATGGCAGCCGGCAATACAAATCCATCATTATAATCAGTGTGTTCACCAATCAGGTTGATACGGCCCGGCGATCTTACAATGATTGTTTTTTCGGTGACGAATTTTTTTAGCTGCTCCGGAACCCTGTATTCTCCCACTTTTATGTTTTTAGTTTTTTAAATATTTATTGCTTATCTCATCATATAACTTCAGCAGTTCATTGGCTTTCCCTTTATCATCAAAGAATTTTTCCCAGGTACTCAGCGGTTCCCAGATACAAGTGCCCTTCCCTCTTCCGCCGGCCACTTCAAAAGCGATCTTATTTACTTCTTCTTTGCGATGAGAATATTCCACCACGATCACATCACGGTTATACCTTCTGGCAAGGTCATCCAGGTTAGTTTCCAGGTCTTCCAGTGTGCCATGCCATTTGGGATAATACGATTCGCCGATCACATCAAAATGCACACCCCGGGCCACCAAATTGTCAATGAAAAAAACTGATTCATCATTTTGTCCGCCGAGTGCCACATGCAGCATCATGACAACAGACGGGTCAACTGATTTTACAGCTGCAGTACCTGCATTGATCAGTTGTGCCAATCCATCAAAATTGCTGACATTGCCTTCCGGCCAAACAATACCATGGTTGATCTCATTGCCAACCTGTACCATATCCGGAGTAGTACCCTGTTCTTTGAGTTGCTGCATCACCTCTTTGGTATAGTCATACACAGCTTTCTTCAATTCTTCAAATGAATATTTTCTCCATCCTGCAGGTTTATACTGCTTGCCCGGATCAGCCCAATAATCGCTGTAATGAAAATCTAACAGGAGTTTCATACCTGCTGCTTTTACTCTCTTCGCCATTTTCTTTGTATTCTCCAGATCACAAAAACCTTTACCGGGAGAATAACCACTATCGCTTGCAGGATCATTAAAAATGCGGAGTCGTACATAATTAAATCCATGGTCTTTCAGAATCTGTATCGCATCTTTTTCTACGCCATTGTCAGAAAACTTCATTCCTCTTGCTTCCAGTTCGGGCAGGAAAGAAATATCAGCACCCAGCATTTTTCCCACTTCTCTTCGTTTTGCCTGCTCGCTGGTTAGTTTATATTTATTGTCTGTTGTAACTGTTGCCACACTTTCCGGAGATATCGTTTGTATATCTGTTCCTCCAGACCAAAGACCAGTTGCTTTAGCATCAAATTTTATCATGCCGGGTTTTGTACCAGACTGAATAATTACCTGACACTTGCCATTGAACAAAGTCCGCTGCCAGGCACCATCTGCACATTTATCTGGTTCGTGGCTGCTGGGATCTCCATTGCCAACGCCTATTATTTTCCCATCCCCTTCAATACTGAACCTGATCAGGTTATCCGCATCTGGTACCTCACGGCCTTCCCTGTCAAGTACAGTGATGTTTAGCACAGTGGCATCTTTCCCATCAGCCAATATTGTTGTTTTATAAGGTGTAACCACTACTTCAACCGGCTGACCCGTAGTTTCTATTTTCTTAGTGAGTCTTTTCCCCTTTTTATACGCCACCGCTTCTAAGGCCCCGGGTTCATAATTCACCGTCCATTTCAAATGACTATTGCGGGCCATATCTTTTTTGCCTAAACTTTTCCCATTCAGGAATAACTCTACATTATCTGCATTGCTGTTTACCCATACTTCCACAGGATCGCCTTGCTTTTTATTCCAGCCCGCCGTTTTCTCTCTCCAGTTCCAGTGCGGTGAAATATGCAACACATCTTTATCCGTCCACCAACTCTTATAGTAGTAATATATGTTTTTGGGGAAACCGCACATATCCATAATACCAAAATGAGAATTGATATTTGGCCATTGATAAGGTGTAGGCTCACCACGATAATCCATACCCGTCCATACAAATCCTCCCAGCCAGAAATCATTAGTAGCTGCTAATGTCCACCAGTCTTCTGCTTTGCTGGCCCACCAGGGTGCCGTAATATCCTGGTCCGGCAGATAGCCTTTAACTGTATCTTTTTCATAAACACCTCTTGTTGTTACCGTACTTCCCATCTCGGTACCAATGATAGGCTGATCGGGATGATCACGATGGTAATCAGCTACTGCAAACTGCCGGTAATTAAATGAACGGACAGGAATCACTTCGTTGATTCCATTGAATACATTGGGAAGATCAGCTGCGTAGGTGCATGTTCTTGTTGGATCTAATTCTTTTTGTTTGGCAATCAGGGTTTGTGCTATTCTTTTACCGGTGCTGTTGGTGTGCACCCAACCTTCTTCATTGCCGATAGACCACATAAAAACAGATGGCCTGCTGCGGTCTCTTCTTATGAGCCGTTCAAACTGATCAATATACTCGGGACTGCTATTCAGTAATCGCTGTTCATCCATCACCAGCATACCCAAACTATCGCAGGCATCGAGAAGTTCTGGTGTTGGTGCGTTATGACTGGTACGATATGCATTAACACCCATTCGCTTCAGCAAGCTGATCCGGTAATATTGAAGGTAATCCGGCAAGGCACTGCCTACTCCTGCATGATCCTGGTGATTGTTTACACCTTTCAGTTTTACATATTGACCATTCAGGAAAACTCCGTTGGGTTTTATTTCAATAGTGCGGATGCCAAAACGCTGCTTTACACTATCAACCACTTTCCCGTTTCGTTTGATCACTGAAACAACTCTGTACAAGTATGGGTCTTCCAGCGACCAAAGCCTTGCCCCGGTAATAGTCATACTATGTTTTGTTGTTGACAAACCATTGACTGGTAATGAAACGGCCAGTTCCTTTGATTGCGCCAGCTTCTTTCCATCCCTGTCTTTTATAAAAGTATAAACCGTACAATTCGCCTGGTCTAAATACTGATTTTGGACAGCCGTTTCAATGGTTATCGTTGATATATTTCCTTTGATCGCTGAATAAGCAAATACACCATCTTTTGCAATATTGACACTAGCATATTTATTCAGCCATACATGACGATAGATGCCGGCACCTTCGTAAAACCATCCTTCATATTGTGACGCATCTGCCCTCACGACAAGCACATTGTCCTTATCAAAATTGATATAGTCGGTTATATCATAGGCCGCTCCAATATAACCGCTCTTATTGTTTCCAAGGTAAAACCCGTTGAGCCAGATATTGGCATCACGGAAAATACCATCAAACTGTAACTGAAACCGTTGGCCTGAATCTGATCTTGCTACTGTAAAATGCTTACGATACCAGCCGATACTTGTTTCGGGAAATAAACCACCAACAGGCTTATAGCCATGGGCCATCACATCAAAATTATCAACATTCACAAATGGCAATTCAACGGCCCAATCATGTGGCAGGTTTAATTTTCTCCATTTGCCGTCATCAAATTTTGGATCGATCGCTGTTTTTAAAGCTGCACCGGATTTGGAAAATATATTAGCAATGCTGTAGTTAAAATCTTTCTCCGCATTGGCTGCATGGCCAAAATGGAACTTCCAGTCATTATCAAAATTCAGTTGCTGTCTTTGTGCACTAACTACCAGTGACAAGCCAGTTGCTATTGCTAAAAAAAAGCCTGTATATTTCATACAGGCAAGTTAGCAAAGTAAGTAATAAATAAAGTCAATTGAATGCATTTAACGCAATCGTTGGCTTACCGGAATTATCAAATGCTCCTTTGGTATATCCCTGCCAGTTTCCATAGCATTGTGGCTCCCAATAAAAAACGCCCAGGCCTTTATTATTGGGAACAGATTTTACTTTATTGATCAGATCAGTAAGAAATGATTGGCATGTGGCTGCCTGGTCCCAGCTCATTCCCACTTCACAGATCATCACCGGTTTGTCATACCTGGCTATCATATCATTGATATTAGCTAAACATTGCGAATTCATCGCTGACCAGTTAGCGGGATCCGGGTACAAAGACATTCCTATTATATCCCATTTCCCACTGTTATTCTTTAGTCCATCAAAGATCCATCGAAACAAGCTGTTGTCATGGCCATTTGAAATATGAACAATCACTTTAATTGTTGCATCAACTGCTTTTACGGCATCATATCCTTTATTTATTAATGCAGCAAAATTGGCCATATTCACCGAAGCCTTTCCTGTTGGCCAAAGCATCCCGTCATTGGTCTCATTGCCAACCTGTACCCACTCTGGCGTTACTCCGCTGGATTTAAGTGCAGTTAAAACATTGAATGTATGATTGTAAACGGAGGTTTGCAGTGTTGTAAAATCCTGTGCTAACCAGGCAGCAGGTTTTGTTTGCTGACCCGGATCTGCCCAGGAGTCGCTGTAATGAAAATCGATCATGATTTTCATTCCCAGATTTTTGGCCCGGATAGCTTTTGCTACTACATCAGCTGTATTATTCCAGCCGCCTGCAGGATCAACCCACACTCTCAACCGGATCGAATTCATACCCAGGCTTTTTAATAGTTGCATACATTCCTGTGCTGTTCCGCTGCTGTTGTAAAAGATCCGTCCGCTTGATTCCATTTGTGTAAGCCAGCTGATATCTGCTCCTTTGGCAAACTGAACCGGAGTTACAACCGGAGGTGGAGTATCGTTTTTATCCGGGTCACATGAAACAAAGATGAACAAAACAAAAGCGGTATAAATAAACCTGAGTTTGTTATACAAAATTATTTTTTTCATAACAGATTGCTTAAAAAAAACGCCACCCTGCTCTGAGGATGGCGTTTTACTTATTCATTCATGGAAGGTTAGTTAATGGTTACTGTCTGAGTATACTCATTCAGCGTTATTGTATAACTACCTGTCGTAGCCGGCGTTTTGAAATTATCGCCCCCCTCCCATTTGATCTTTCTTGGTGTTCCGGTGGCTGTACTTCCTCCGCTATTATCTTCATAATCAAAGGCACCCCACGCATTGCCTGCAAGGAATTTAATATCCTTACCTGCTACTAATGTAAGAGTGATTGACCACACACCATTACCGTTATAGGTCATTTGCGGACTGGCACCAGGATCCCATGCGTTTACACCCTGCATACCATCACCAACAACCCTCATTTCAGTAGCAGGAGACATTTCATATTTAATATTGTCTACGTCCCGGCCATCCCACATTACCCTGTAACGTCCAGCAGATGCTACATTGGGGAAGTTACCACCATTGATTTCCATTGTACTTCCACTTCCGCCTGCAGCACCATAGCTTCTTGTATTTACAACTGTTAAATCGCCACTGTTCCACTGGTTATTATCTATCAACTTCCATCCATCAACTGTAAAATCTGTTAGACCAACAAATAGGTTAGTTGAAGCTGCACCCATCGCATAATTAGGGAAAGTGCTTGGAGGATCCCAGCCAGCCCCGGTTCCACCTCCTACAAATCCCATGCGACCTTCCCTGATATCATATTGTAATCCTGTTCTGTCAATGGAAATTCTATAGTACCCGGCTGTTGCAACAGTAAAGTTTGCTCCACCAACCGACAATACACCAGCGGTTCCTCCATAATTTACATCCCATGAACGGCCCTGAGTAACTTTAAATTCAGCACCAGCAGGCAGATAAATGTACATATAATACAACTTATTGAGTGCACCAGCCCTTAAGTCACGAATGAACTCAGGTGCTGTACCAGGATCCCAATTATTACCATTACCCGTTGCAGCCTGGTAACTACCGGGCAAATAGAAACGAAGGATCGGTATATAACTTTGAATCGTTACATTAACAACATTTGAATAAGAAACTGCACCCTGTGCAGTAGTTGCTTTTATTCTGTATTCAACTTTTCCTGTATTGCCACCGGGAATACCGGAGGTTAAGGCTGTCTCATTCATTTCGCCTTGGGTCAACGCTTTTGTATAAAGGTTGGTACCAACAGGAATTTCAAGTGGCGCTACAAAATTCTTTGTCGCTGAATCATATTGGAGCACATAATTAATATTACCTGTATAGCCATTGAACGCATTACTCCAATTAAAGGTATTTGACAGTTGTGTTGAGGTGGCCAATGCACAAGTAACTGAAGTATTAACTGTAGTTAATACGGCCGGGTCATTGTATGGTGTAACACTAACTTTTACAACATTAGAAAGATACCTTTCATTGTTATTACCATAAGAAGATGTAACTCTAACATCCAGATCATACGGCACTCCCAGTGAGAATCCATAATTAAGTAATATCGTGTTCAACTCCTTACCAGTAAGGCTGGTAGTAAGAACCCCTGTTACAATCTTAGTTGCTTCTTTAGCAAAATTTCTTCCGGTTGAATCAATTTCCAGGATGAATTTATACAAAGTAGTATCCTGTTTGTACTCAGGACTGGTCCAGGAAAATGAGATTACAGCGGAAAGAGAATCAGCCGGAGTCGGTGCTACCGAAGTTTTAGATGCCGTAAGTACAACTGCAGTTCCATTATCGTAATACGGAAGATCCGCCACTTTTGTACAAGCCGTTACCATTAGTACGGTAGTGACAGCCAGTGTAAGTATTTTAAAAATATTTTTCATTGTATATTTTTTAATATCCGTAATTATAGTTTTGTAATGGTGTATTTACCTGTTTTGAAACTCACAACAATCTTGTAGTTACCCGCCAGAGGAGGTGATTTAAAATCATTTCCACCCGGTTGAAAACTATCTCCATTCACATTATTTCCAAGGCCCGCCCCGGTAAAACCATATTTGTTTGCCCAATCTCCATACACGGGAACAAATAAGAATCCGGCATCAGGATTAATCGCCAAGCTGGCTATTTCAAACTCAGAAGTAGAAATCTTGGTGAACTTCTGGCTTAAAAGCTCCGGATCGCCACCTCCCATCCAATTGCCCGGTGTAGCAGCTCCTGTTATATACAAGTTAGCCGGAACAGGGTATACAACATCGAGATAAGGTGTCATTTTTATAGCTATCACATTAGAATACAACGGCACACTATTATTAACAAGACTTGACTTAACCCTTATTTCAATATTATGAACTACATTTTCTGGAAGGTCCATTGCTAAAAGAGCAGCATTAAGATCCCTGACAGTAAATGTAGAAGTCAGTTCTCTTGCAATAGCCTTTTCATATTTTTTAGCGCTACCAAAGTTGGCTCCAGCAACATCAAACTGCATTGTATACGTAACATCCTGGGAACTGATTCCTGTTGTAAACTTATAATCGGGATTAGTCCAGTTGAAGATAATTGCAGGATTATTTTCGTTCACTTTGAGTAGTATCTGATCAGCTGTTGTTGAGGCTGTCAATACAGGGGCTGTGCCTCCCTCAAAAAAGATTTTATTTTCATCCTTCTCGCAGGATGAGATAATGAATCCCAGGAATAGAAACCCAAGAAGTACTTTAAACATATTTTTCATAATTTAATCAGTTTATATTGTATTAAATTAATAACCGGTGTTTTGTGTCAGGTTAGGGTTAGATGTAATATTGCTGGCCGGGATCGGGAAAATATTATACTTACTGTCAACAGCAGTACCCGATGCGACACCTCCTTTCCATGGCCACAAATAAGTGCCTGTAGTAAGAAGACCGTAACGTATCAAATCTGTACGGCGATGTCCCTCCCAATATAGTTCTCTGGCCCTTTCATCCAAAATAAAAGGAAGTGTTAATTGGGCACTGGTAATATTCCCGGAAGTATTGCTATATGCCCTTTCTCTTATCAGGTTAATATAATTAACTGCATTAGCGATAGAACCACCGGATCCACCACGAAGTACGGCTTCGGCATAAATAAGGTACATTTCAGACAAACGGAAAACAGGAAAATCAACATCAGAAAAGTCCCTGTTCGGATCTGAGGTAGGAGCTCCATCTGAACGGATGTTTCTGTATTTTCTTACATGAAGCCCATTGGAGAAATTGCTTATATCATCAATTACGATCTGTGCAGGACTTGTACCAAAACTAGATGTAGTGAACAAAGCTCTTTTATCAGTTGCACCGGTTAAATCAGAAAATTTATCTGCCAACCCCTTAGTTGCCCTGTAACCATACCAACCTCCTCCTACACCATAATCATTGTGATCGTCACCGGCAGCACAATGGACAAAAAATGTAGTATTACCATATGAGCTTGTACGAAGGCCGTCACAGTTTATAGCATAAATGATCTCATTTGTCCGCTTATCATTATCAGCCAAAAATAATTGCGCATAATTATTATGCAATGCATATCCGCCACCGATTACCTTGCTGGCATAAGTGATAGCTTCGGTATATTTTGAGGTGCCGGTATAAGTCTGTGCGTTGAGGTACAACCTGGCAAGCAAAGCCCAGCAGGCACCCTGATCTACCCGACCATATTCAATGGTTTTTACAGGCTTCAGATCAGACTCTATTGCTAAAAGCTCACTTTCGATAAAAGAAAAAAGTTCTTGGCTTGACTTTTCAGCAGGAAGAGATGTACCTACTAAGTTGGTCTCATCAATAAATGTTGATTTCCCAAAAAGATCCATCATAGCCCAATAGTTAAAAGCCCTTAAGAAACGAACTTCTGCCCTTGAAGCTTTAATAGCATCCGCATCGGCACCGCTAATTCCTCTTGAAGACAATTTATCATCTGTTGATTCACGCAGATACTCGTTTGCCACCATTATGTTATAAATGGGTCTTGCATACATTCCTTTCAGAAAAGGATCGCCACTTGACCATCTGAGGTTATGAAAATCTTTGATAGTCTGGTCATTCCAGGCAACAACTGCTTCATCCGTTGGCAATTCCTGGCAATTAAAAAAACCTCTGATAAAAGGTGATTGGGAACCTTCGTCCAGCCCCTGGATATCTGATGAACCAGCAGGCCCGGTATTTCCGGTTGTAGCTAATCCCCCGTATACTTTAGCTAATACGGAACGGTAACCATCGGCATTAGCATAAGCTGTTTCTGAAGTGAATTCGTTTTGGGGAAACAAATCCAGCTTCTTTGAACAGGATGCTAAAGAAACAATGACAGCCCCTGTTATTAATATTTTTACTATTGATAAATGTTTCATAACTCAATATTTTTTACAATTAAAAATCAAAATTGAATCCAAGTGAGAAAATACGGGGTCTTGGATAAATATTATTATCAACACCACCATCACCTGCATTCTCAGGATCAAGTCCTTTGTATTTTGAAATAACAAATACATTCTGAATGCTAGCCGCCACCCTTAGAGAAGCTTTATCATTAAACACCCTTCCTACATTATATCCCAGATTAATATTGTCCAGGCGGAAGAAAGATGCATTCTCAATATAATAATCAGACAAATACTGGTTATTAACAAAACGGGTATTCAGATAATCTACTGAAGCATTTCCGATAAAATTGATGGGATTTTTAATCGATCTGAGCACACCATTATTAGAAAAGAAATTATTATACAGATAGTTGCCAAATGAACCATGACCTGCGATGCCAATACTGAAATCTTTATAAGTAACCTGAGTGTTTAGACCCAGCAAAACATCGGCAGCGGGTTTTTTATAAAAATATCTGTCATCATCATTTATTATCCCATCACGGTTAACATCCTCGTACAATCCTTCGATGGGCTTATTATTATCATCATAAATCTGTTTGTACACCAGGTATGTGAAGGGTGTATAATTAACGGCATGTATTCCTACAAAGTTGCCCGTACCACCCGAAATACCGCTAACCTGTTGCCCTTTAAAATTAGGATCAGGATTTTTCAGCAGGTTAGTAATCTCAGCTTCATTATAAGTATAGTTAATCCCCAGGTCCCAGGTCAGGTTTTCTGTTTTAATTGGTGTGGTATTCAGATTAATTTCCACTCCTTTACTTATTACATTTCCCACATTGGTAGTGATGCGGTTAACAAAATTCGCACCGGCTGGTACATCCACATCTGCCAACAAGTCTTCAGTTTTTCTATAGTAATAATCGACTGAGCCTGTTATCCTGCTCCTAAGAATACCGAAATCCAGGCCAATATTTGACGTGGTTGTGGTTTCCCATTTCAAATTGGGATCATACCCTTCAGGTCTCAAATAACTAACAAAACTGTTACCAAATTGATATTGAGCTGTATTGGTACCTAGTGAATATCTGGGCAAGTATGAGTAGTAACCAATTCCATCCTGATTTCCGGTTTGGCCCCAGCCCAGGCGAAGTTTCAATTCATTAAGCACATTTGCGTTTTTGAAAAATTCATCTTTCAATTTCCATGCAAATGCCACAGCAGGGAAATAGCCCACCCTATCATTAGGATTAAGTTTTGAACTTGCATCACTCCTGATAGAAGCAGTAATGAGGTATTTGTTCATTATTGAAAAATTAACCCTTGCCAGGTATGATTCCAAACGGAACCTTGGGTTGTCATCCGGGAATGTTGGTTCTGATCCCTGGATTGTATCTTTTTTGGCGGGGTTATTTGGGTCAGCAATAGCCCTGTAACTAAATGATGGATAGTTGTAAACCTTAGTTAAAAAATCCTGGTAACTATGACCAACCAATAAATCTATTTTACTATCTATACTTTTAATATTCTTTTCATAAAACAGAAAGATATCAGCAAGTGTATTTACCTTTTTCTGTTCATAGAATGTTTTCCTTCCTCCGGTTTTATAGTTAGTAGCTGAAACGGAATCAATATTATCATTTCCACTGCCGCTTAAATAATCAAGACCAAAGTTCATTTTGATATGCAAATCAGGGAAGAAGTGTAGTTTATAATCAAGATCCACATTACCAATAACACGTCCGACTTTAGAAGTATTATCTCTGAGATTTAAAAGACCCAATGGGTTCCTTGTAGAAAGATCGATAGGCAGATTATTCGCCTGCAGCCACTCGTAGTAGCCACCCCATTCTTTATTACCAGACAAAACCGGTTTGGTTGGATCAAAGGCAATCGAAGAACCTATTGCCCCTTCATTAGCAAATGTGTTCTTTGTCTGGCTGGCTTTAACAGAAAGATTAACTGCCAAATGATTTTCGAAAAGCTTTGGTGAAAGGTTTAACGCAGTTGAAAAGCGATTGAAATTATTTGTTTTCAGGATTCCGTCCTGGTTTAAATAACCTAATGAAGCCCTGAAGGGAACATTACCCAGTCCACCGCTTACGCTGATGGTATTATCAATACCAAAAGCTGATTGGTATATTTCATCCTGCCAATTAGTATTAGAAGATCCGAGAAGATTTTTATACGTATTATTTCCTGTTTCAGCAGCATCACTATTGATAATATCAGTTACCTGGCCGGCTGTAAGCACCTCTACTGTTTTACCAACTGTTCCCACAGAAAAAAGATTATTATAATTGAATCTCAATTTACCTTTAACTCCCTTTTTAGTTGTTACTATCAAAACCCCATTGGAGGCTCTGGACCCGTATAATGCTGTAGCTGATGCATCTTTTAATACGGAGATAGATTCAATGTCATTCGGGTTAATGGAGTTCAGTACATTGGCAGAACCTGCAATACCATTTCCTTCCACAGGCACACCGTCAATAACAATCAAAGGATCATTACTGGCATTTAAGGATGCACCACCGCGAATACGGATACGGCTTCCACCTCCTGCAGAACCACCGCCGGTTGTAATCTGTAAACCGGCTACTTTACCTTGCAGCAATTGTTCCGGCGAATTAATATTTCCTTTTTGGAAATCTTTTGCAGAAACAGAAGTGACAGAACCGGTCAAGTCACTTTTTCTCCGGGTTCCATAAGAAACTACCACTACTTCGTCCATCGAAGTATTAGTAATAACTAATGCCACTTCTATAGAATTTTTTCCTTCAATTGATACTTCTTTTGTGGCAAAACCAACAGAAGAAACAATTAGAGCATTTACTGTTGAAGGCACTGATATTCTAAATGTTCCATCCGAACCAGTTTGAGCACCACTGCCGCTGCCTTTGGCGGCAACAGTAGCTCCCTGCAACGGAGAACCATCTTTTGAATCAGTAACTTTTCCTGTAATCACTCTATCCTGGGCAAAAGAAATTTGCGCCATTAAAGCCAGCACAATAAGACCGGCAGCCTTAAAGAGTTTTTGGGGAGACATAAGCAATCATTAAATTTTTAAGCAATCTTATTTCCAAATACACAACAACATGTATAAAAGACACATTTAAATGTGTATTAAACACACAATATTATAACATTTTTTAAGTTTGCAAAAAATAATTTTTAACGCTTTGTAAAGGTATTGACGAAAATCAGCTGCCTAAATGTTTTGTTTAATTTCATAACTGATTGTTTATTAATACTTAAACAAATTTTATGGTAATCAGGTCTGCCACAGGCAGGAATATCCATATGACCAGAATCACCGGCAATTCAGGAGCTCACAGGTATAAACCGCAAGTAATCCCGGCAATACCTGGTTAAAGAAAAAATAAACTGTTCCGGATTTTGAACTATATCTCTACCAAAATTGATCTTTTTCTCCGTGTTGAAAATTTTCAAACCCAGTTATCGTTCACTCTATGCTATGAATATTACCCATGCCAGCATAAAAATTTAAAAGTTTATATTGCATCAACCGCCTACCGGGATTTACAGAATTGAGAAAGACTGCAGCCATATTATTAATATTTATTTTCCTTTTTAATTTAGGGGGATATCAAATTGTAGTCAGGCAGTTGGAGAAAAAAGCCGGCAGAAGCCTGGAAGCTCTATTGGATAAAAATGTTTATTACATCTCCGGTCTCACTGAAATAAGGTTGTTAGCAGAAAGCCCTGCCCAAGATCAACCAGCCGGATATGACAGCTACCATGACAATATTTATACTAACACACATATCATCAGCAATAAAAATGAAGAAACTCACATTGTTGTCTTTAAAGACATTCTAAACAACGGGGAGCCTCAATCTAAGGATTTCCGATACGATATGAACAGTGCTAAAAGTACGGCAGGGGCATCCCGGCATGGTCATCCAAAACAACACAGTTCTATTGTTGTAAACATTCTTGGCGAATACGATAATCAGCCTGTATTGTTATCACATAGCCAGGCTGACTACACAATCACTCATAGTTCCGGTTACGCTTTTACAATACCGGCATTCCACGGTCAAACACCGCACCAGCCACCTGATTGCTAATACTTGCTCCGGCCCCAACATTGATCTCCATTTCTTTATTTTATTAAATGATAACGTATGCGTTTAGCTATAGTGGCTATTGCAGCATTGCTGCTTGCAGGTGCCTGTAATAAAAAGAACGATTATAAACAAATAACCAGCAATCCTCTTTTATATTCCCGGACAGTGAAAGAACTCAATAATGTGGTGATGCAAAACAATTTCCCCCCCATTATTGCTTCAAGAAACTACCTGTACGCCAATATTGCAGCATACGAGATCATTGCAGCAGGCAATTCAACCAGGTACAGTTCCTTGGCCGGGCAAGTAAAGCACCTGACAAAAATTCCTGCGCCTCCTGCAGGAAAGGAAATTGATTTCAACTTTGCTGCTATCCTGGCTTTTTGCAAGTTAGGAGAAGCTGTCACTTTCCCGGAAGGAAGTATGAAAGAATATGTAGACAGCCTGAAGACGCTTGTAAAAGAACATGGTATGCCCGGGAGTGTTTACAAAAACACCGTGGCTTATGCCGAAGAAGTCGGAAAGGCCATCCTGGTGTGGAGCAAGAAAGATAATTATGCCCAAACAAGAACAGCGCCCAAATACACGGTAATGGATACTCCCGGAAGATGGATACCTACCCCGCCGATGTATGCGCAGGCACTGGAACCAAATTGGAGGGAGATCAGAACAATGGTGATGGACAGTGCTAACCAGTTTACGCCACCACCACCTCCTCCATTTGATATCAGCAATAAACAAAGCAAATATTACCAGGAAGTATTGGCGGTAAAAAATGCAGGAGACAGCCTTACGGATGAACAAAAACATATTGCTGAATTCTGGGATGATCTGGGAACAAGGCTGAATGTATCAGGCCATGTAGAATTTCTGACAAAAAAATTCTCACCAACAGGTCACTGGATGAATATCGTTGGCATCGCCGCAAAGACTGCCAACGTTGATTTTCCCACCACCGTTTATGCGTATGCAAAAACAGCCATTGCTATGTTCGATGCGTTTATTCAGTGCTGGGATGAAAAATTCAGGAGTAATACAGTACGTCCGGAAACAGTAATCAATAAATATGTTGATCCTGACTGGAGACCATACCTGCAAACACCGCCTTTCCCGGAATACACTTGCGGTCATAGTACCGTTTCTGCGTCGGCAGCAGAAGCATTAACCAGCGTATTCGGTGACAATTTTGTTTACACAGATACATCTGAACTGGAGTTTGGCATCAAGAACCGTTCATTCACTTCTTTTCGACAGGCGGCAGAAGAAAACAATTGGGCCCGTTTTTACGGAGGTATCCATTTTCATAATTCCTGTATCATAAGTACGGAATATGGAAAAAAAGTTGGAGACCTGGTGAACCAGCGTCTCCAAATGAAAAAATAATTGATAACAAAAACCAACGTTTAAAAATGAACTATTTATTTATAATGGCAGCTATTGCTTTTTCAGTAATAACTACTTCAAAAACTAATGCACAGGGATGTGTGGCTATCCGCAGTAATGGCAACACTTGTAGTATGAGTAATCCTGCAACGGCCAAAGGGTGGCAGTTAAATTTCAATAACCGTTATTTCAAATCATATAAACATTTTGTAGGAACGATTGAACAAAAAGAAAGAGCAGAAAACCATACTGAAGTAATCAATCATAGTTATTCACTAGATATTACCGCTACCAGGTATTTTAACTCCCGGTGGTCGTTGGCTATGACTGTTCCTGTTATTTCTAACACCCGTTCGTCTTTATATGAACATGGCGGCAATAGCAATGGTGCAACAGCAAGACACAGTACACAGACTTTCGGTATTGGGGATCTCCGCATCAGTGCCTACCGCTGGTTATTTGACCCAGCCAAACATCACAAAGGAAATATACAGGCTGGGTTTGGCATCAAACTACCAACAGGAGATTACCGATACCAGGATTATTTCTATAAATCTGATGGAACTACTGTAATGGGCCCTGTTGATCAATCCATTCAATTAGGAGACGGAGGCACTGGTTTTACTTTTGAACTAAACAGTTACTATAATATCTCCCACAAAGTAGGGATTTATGGAAATTTTTATTACCTGGTAAACCCAAGAGAGCAGAATGGCGTATCAACTGCCAGAGGCGGCACCCCGAATACGATAGCCCTCCAATATTTTTCAAGTACCATGAGTGTACCTGATCAGTATATGGCAAGAACCGGCGCAAGTTTTATGACAGGTAAATTCAATTTTACGGGTGGTGTACGCATTGAAGCTATACCCAGCAGCGACCTGATTGGTGGCGATAAGGGTTTTAGAAGACCCGGAATGATAATAGCTGCGGAACCCGTTGTTTCATACCAGGCCAAAAAAATGAATTTTTACTTATCTGTACCAGTAGCCTTGCAACGAAACAGGACACAGAGTTATTCAGATAAATTGAGAACGGCTGCTTCCGGAACCAAAATTCAAGGTGATGCAGCTTTTGCTGATTATTCAATAAATGGAGGGGTGTCGTTCCGCTTTTAAAACTGGCAGAATAAGACAATTATAAAATGGCGTTGTAAAGAGTTGCAACGCCATTTTATTTGCTTTCGATATTGTAATCAAAATAAAAAAATCAGTAAAGTGCCAGTGCTTTTGCTCCTTTTGGCTTATACTGTTTCTTTAATGCATATAATTTACCCGGCCGGTGAGGCACATCATTTTCCATTTCATCAATATCCAACAACCAATCTTTGATAGCTATTTTTTTTCTGAAATTTCTACGGTCCAGTTCAACACCCAATATGGCTTCATACAATTCCTGCAATTGACGCAACGAAAATTTTTCCGGCAGTAAATTGAAAATTACCGGGTGTTCCATTACCTGTTGCCGGAGCCTGTTCAAACAGGTATCAAGAATAAGTTTATGATCGAAAGCCAGTTTTCTTATTTCATTCACCGGGTGCCAGTGAAGTTCATTGTGACTTAATTGAAACTTGTGATTTTTAATATCAATCAGTGAATAATAAGCAATTGTAATTACACGGCCGGAAGGGTGCCGGTTAAGACCTCCGAATGTATGTACCTGCTCCAGGTATACATCGTCAAGTCCTGTTCGTTCTTTCAGTATTCTGTAAGAAGCTGTTTCCAGGTCTTCATCAGGTTTTATAAAATCGCCAAGCAGAGAATATAGCCCGGAAAATTCCTGCATATCGGACTTGATCAGCAAAACTTTCAGTTCTTTTTCATCATATCCCAATATCACACAGTCAACAGTGATACCAATATTAAAATAATCAAGGTGGCTAATCTTCTCTATTTCGGCCGTCTTCAGTTGTTGTAAGGCTTTGTCCGTCATTGCAATCGAATTTGAAATTATTGAATGGCCAGTTTGACCTGCGTTTTTTTATTAGCTGCTTGTATGCTCAACAAATAAATACCGGCGGGCAATTTATTTATTTTATCAGTTAATGGTATACGATGTTTTCCCCTGGTGAACATCTGAGCTAAAACAATCTCCATTTTTTGCCCGGCTGCATTAAATAACTCTGCCTGCACATTGCCAGTTTGCGGCACTTCTATTTCCAGCACTGATGCAGCTGTGGCCGGATTAGGAAATACTGAAGCTATAAGCTGGTTGCCGGGAGTATTGGCACCACCGGTTGAGGTTACAACTGCATTAGTCAGGTTTCTGTTCAGGTAAATATGAAATTCACCTGGCTGCAGGGTCAGATTTTGTGCAGTTCCTGTTGCGGTGAAAGTACTTCCATTCAGGTAATCATACCAAGTACCTCCTGCGGGAAATGCAAAGACTGCAGTTTGTGCCGTTACATCAAAATTACCCACCACACACAACATAGAAGAGTCCGTAGCACTGCGGATGGTCATTGATTTAAAAGCTCCATTCAGGCTCCGGGCTATGTTAATATTATTGGCAATAAATACATCTTTATACCAGGGATGAAAACGTAGTTTATTTACACTGGCAAAAATATCATACAGCCTTTTTCTTTGTACTACAGTCAGGTAATCCCAGCGAATAGGTTTATTACTTAACCTGCAATCATTGCTGATTGTTCCATCAACACAGCGGTTAATGGAAAAATCATATCCCAGTTCCCCGAACTGCCAAATCATTTTAGGACCAGGCGCAGACAAGAAGAACCCGGCACAAAGTTCAACCCGTTTCAATGCTGTATTCAGGTCCCGTACATTATGTGAAGTATTTGAACTATTTCCAAACTGGAGATTCCTGTACATCATTCTTTCTTCATCATGGCTTTCCATATAACTTACCAGGTGGGGGTTGGCCCAGCCCCGGGCTGAATAAAGGTATCCTTCAAAGTTTGAGTTGGCCACCCATCCCATCGAAGCTTCTGAGAAATTATAATTGGAATTGCCCCAAAGGAGCATGCCGTAGTTTGATAGTTCGATTTCTTCTGTATTATTTGCAAAATGTTCAAGTATTACATAACTGCCAGGTGATTTTAACTGGCAGGTATCATAATAACGTTTCCAGATCGCCACCCTGTCTGCATGATATTCTGATATACAGGCTTCATTTGATGTACTGCCACCACATTGTACATTCTGCGTAAAACCTTTAGACAGATCAAAACGGAAGCCATCCAGTTTGTATTCCTGCAACCAGTGTTCCACCACCCGGCTGGTAAAATATCGTGTGGCCAGACTCTCGTGGTTAAAATCGTTGAATACATTGTAGGGATGTGTAGCAGAAACATTCAACCAGGGATTATTTGCAGCCGGCTGATTAGTACTGCTGTTCCAGTATAAAGCTGCCAGTGGATTAGCTCCCGTTGTATGGTTCAATGCTATATCCATAATCACTGAGATTCCTCTTCTGTGACAGCTGTCGATAAATTCTTTCAGGGAGTTTTTGGGTCCATAATATTTATCCGGCGCCAGGAAATAAGCAGGGTTATAGCCCCAGCTTTCATTACCATCAAATTCATTAAAGGGCATGATCTCAATAGCATTTACACCCATACTCTGCAAATAATTCAATGTATCCCGCAACGTCTTCCAGTCATGCGCTGCAATAAAGTCTCTCGGCAACATTTCATAGATAACCAGGTTTCTTTTATCTGGCCTTGAAAAGTTGTTGATCGTCCAATTATATGCAGGTGCATTTGTTTGAAGGATACTTACATTCCCGGAAGTCAACCCGGTTGGATAAGCCTTTAATCCCGGGTAAGTGGTAGGAGAAATAAAACTATCATTAAACGGGTCTAAAATCTTTTCTGCATAAGGATCCCCCACTTTTAATGTTCCATCTACTAAATATTGAAAGGCATACTCCGTTCCCGGGGTTAATCCGGTGATACGAAGCCACCAGTAATTCCCATCAGGAGTTTTATTCATTACATAATTGGTCTGCTCTGCCCAATTACTTCCCGGAAATTCTCCAATCACAGATACACGGTTTTTACCGGGAGCATAGAGTACCAATACAACAGAAGTGTTACCCGCTTCATAATTTATCCCATCTCTGACCCCCGGCGGTAAAGGAGCTACTGTTGGTGCACTGGCAACAAAAAACTGGAAGCTTTCCGATTTTGTGGTAGCTCCATTTATAGCATCCACCCTAATGGTTTGATTACCGGGTGTAGTTAAAGTTGGATTGGCAGAAATGGTGGTAACACCGCTGGCTGTCTGAATTTCAGTTCCATTCAGAAATAATTTCATCGTTGACGAAAGATTGGCAATCGCTGTAAGATTGATATTATCTCCCACCTGCTTATTGATTGTTTCGGGTATCCTGGTATAGGTGGGTTGAAATAATGGAACAGTAAACCGGGTGGCGATAGAATTATCATAGACAGGGATATACATATCACTGGCATCAGCATTACGCTGAACAGTGGTACCGGCCCCATTTCTGAAGAGGATAGAAATTTTCTGGATTGTTTCTCCGGCAGGCACGCCATAATAGGCCCTGATATTGGTAATATCGAATTTCCATCTATTTGCGCCCAACGATGTAGCCTGAAGTTGTGCATTAGGCTGGTTAAAATTCTGGTTGAATTTTACATAGCGCCAATCAGTGGACGAAGTACTCAGGTTTGTTATCACCCCAGTATGCACATACACGTCTGATACAGTGGCGTAATTGAATAACCCCTGGTTCCCTTTGGAAGCATCAACAGTGATGGAAATATTATCATTGTCTTTGGGAAAGTCAGGTGTCCAGGTTAATAATTGTGCCCCTGCTGTAAAGGCAGTAAAAACAATACCGCAAAGCAGTGTAAAGATTTTTATCATAGCAAGCTCGTTTATTACTTCAAAATCGGTAAGAACAAGAGATTTGCATCATCTTGTTTAGTAATCCAATTTCGAAGGTAATAAATATGTACTTACGACACATTAATTTTTCCTTCTTTCACATTATCACTTAAAATTTTTATCTGTGAGGCGCTAACTTTACCGGGCAATACCTCTCGGTCATATGTATTCAAAAGAGCAAACGAAGGAATTACAAAAGCTTACAGCTGAATTGATTAAAAAGCAGTCGCCTTTTTCCATTAAGGAGCAGGACGCTGAGCAACTGCGTGACATCCTCCGATTTCATGAATACAGGTATTATATATTAAATGACCCGCTGATCTCCGATTATGAATACGACCAGTTGTACAAGGCATTAGAGAAGATTGAAAAAGAGAACCCGGGTTTAATTACACCTGACTCCCCCACCCAAAGAGTAGCAAAAGGATTAACCAGGGATTTTCCAACCGTGCAACACCTGGTTCCTATGCTATCGTTAAACAACTCTTACAATGCTGAAGACCTTATTGATTTTGACAGAAAAGCAAGAGAACTAACAGGGTTGGATAAAATTGAATATTGTGTGGAACCAAAATTTGACGGTGGAAGTATTTCGCTGATCTATGAGAATGACTTGTTAACCCGGGGCGCTACAAGAGGTGATGGCGTGGAGGGTGATGAGGTAACTACCAATATGAAACAGATTCGTTCCCTCCCTCTCTCTGCAAAATTTTCGCACTACGGATTGCAACAGGTAGAGATAAGAGGTGAAGTGCTAATCAACAAAAGCAATTTCAAAAAGTATAATGAACAACTAATTGAACAGGGAGAAGACCCTAAAGCGAATCCCCGCAATGCTGCGGCTGGAACATTACGAATTAAGGATTCTTCGGAAGTTGCAAAAAGAAACCTGGAAGCATTTGTATACCATGTCAGTTATTTCTCCCTGGTAAAAGGTAAAAAAACACCGGAGGAATTAACAACCCATTCCGGTTCATTGCAACTGCTGTGGGACCTGGGATTCCGAAGCCCTGAAAAAGAAAAAAAGCTTTTTAAGGGTATTGACCCGGTTATAAAATATTGCCGTGATTTTGAAATTGAAAGAGATAACCTGCCTTATGAAATAGATGGCATGGTAATAAAGGTGAATGAAATTGCCCTGCAGGACAAAATGGGCATGACATCTCATCATCCCCGCTGGGCCATTGCCTATAAATTCAAGGCAAGGCAGGCAACCAGTAAGCTGCTGAATGTTGAATTCCAGGTAGGAAGAACCGGTGCTGTAACCCCTGTGGCAAAATTGGACCCGGTAGCAGTTGGTGGAGTCACCGTCAGCAGTATCTCCATTCATAATGAAGAGTATATCAAAGAAAAAGACCTGCGGATCGGCGATGCTGTATTGATAGAAAGAGCCGGCGATGTAATTCCGCAAATTGTGAAATCACTGGCCGATGCAAGAACCGGACATGAAATGAAAATTCATTTCCCGAAAACCTGTCCTGCCTGTAACAGCAAACTCTTTAAAGAAGTAGAAGAAGCAGTTTGGCGCTGTACCAATATTGAATGCCCGGCGCAGGTAGTGGAACGGATCATTCATTTTGTCAGTAAAGATGCGATGGACATCCGCGGTTTTGGCGATGCCAATGTCCGCAAGTTTTATGAACTGGGTTTACTAAAAGATATTCCCGGTATCTACACACTTGATTTCACAAAGATCAGTGGTATGGAGGGCTTTGGCCAGAAGTCAATAGTCAATTTGCAACAGGCAATAAGTAATTCAAAAAAACAACCCCTTCACCGGCTGATCTATGCATTGGGCATCCGTTTTGTTGGTGAAACAACGGCTAAAACATTAGCCCAGGCAATAGACTATTTACC
Organism: Chitinophagaceae bacterium; assembly: GCA_016719165.1. Taxonomy (GTDB): domain Bacteria; phylum Bacteroidota; class Bacteroidia; order Chitinophagales; family Chitinophagaceae; genus JJ008. Next base: position 49,300 of record JADKAJ010000009.1, read on the forward strand.
TGATTTCAAAAATTTTTCATTGGAAGAATTGCAAAATCTCGAAGATGTAGGTCCTAAAGTGGCCGGAAGCATCCATCATTTTTTCAGCAATAAAGAAAATATCAAAATGCTGGAAGAACTGGAAAAGCTGGGCTTGCAACTGAAAAATGAAAAAAAACAATTAACAACGGGTGGCAATTTATCAGGCCAGAGTTTTTTATTCACCGGAACCCTGCCCACCCTCAAAAGAAGCGATGCAGAGACAATGGTGGAAGAAAATGGAGGACAGCTACTAAGCGGCGTCAGCGCCAAACTAAATTACCTGGTGGTAGGTGAAGATGCCGGGAGTAAACTGGAAAAGGCCAAAAAGATCAACACAGTAAAGATCATTTCTGAAGATGAATTCCTCCAAATGATTGGTAAAAAATAATATTGCTGATACTTCTTAATTATTTTAACTTAGTATTATATAAACTGCTCTGATAACCTCCACGTACCGCCGTTATTAACTGCAACCTGTTCCCGGCTAAAAAATAGTTATTATGATTAAAAAATTAGCAGGCGAAACCTGGAAGCCACTTACATTTTCCGGATGGAAGCAACTTCGCAACCGTTATGCAGTATCCAGCTTTGGACGTATTGCCAGTTATAAGAAAGATGTATTGCAGGATGGGAAAATCTTGAATGGTTCCCTGACCACAGGTTATCGTACGTTAAACCTGCACCGGCCTGATAGCAAAGGCACTTTGTATATCCATCGTGAAATGGCAAAATTATTTTTAAAAAAACCCTCCGTCAATCATAAGTACGTTATTCACCGGAATCACAATAAACTTGACAATAATATAAAGAATCTCAGCTGGGCTACATTGGAAAAAATGATGGCTCACCAGCAACATAGTCCCGCCAAAATTGCTTATAAAAAAAAGCAGGCTAATAAAACCGTGGGGCTTAAACTAACCGCAACCCAGGTTAAAAAAATCAAAACTATTCTCAATAGTAAGAACCGGAACATCACTATTCAGCAATTAGCCCAAAAGTATAATGTCAGTGAAATGACAATGTACCGGATCAAAAGCGGGGAGAATTGGGGAAGGATATAAAAAATTTATAGTTATTAGTTCATAGTTTATAGTTGAACCCGGTATTGCCTATCTGTATTATCTTAGCAAAAACGCAAAAGAATGCTAAGCCCTTCCACAATCAAATTCCTGAAAGACCTGAAGAAGAATAACAATAAACCCTGGTTCGATAAAAACCGGAAAGAATATGAAAAGGCCAAAGCAGATTTCAGCCAGTATATTCAACAGGTAATCGATCAGCTTGCCAAAAAAGACCCTACTGTACAATCATTGGCAGCCAAAGACTGTATGTTTAGAATCAACCGTGATGTCCGTTTCTCGAAAGATAAATCTCCTTATAAAACGAATATGGGGGCCTTTATCAACAGGGGAGGTAAGAAATCTTTGTTTGCAGGATATTATTTCCACTGCGAGCCCGGCCAGAGCTTCACAGGCGGTGGTTTATGGATGCCGATGCCCCCTGAATTAAAAAAAGTAAGGCAGGAAATTGATTACAATTTTGCAGCGTTCAGGAAAATTATCAGTTCAAAAAAATTCAAATCGGTTTACACTGATCTTTCCCGTGACCCGGAATATGTGTTAGCCCGTTTACCCAAAGGGTATGAAGCCGATAATCCTGCTGCAGCATACCTGAAGCTAAAAAGTTTTGTAGCAATGACATCAATAAAGGATACTGACCTTATAGCAAAAGACCTGGTTAAAAAAACGGTTGCAAGCTTTGAAGCATTGCAACCGCTGATAGAATTCATCAATCATTCTTTAACCGAGTAATCCTTTTGAATGTAAATATTCTGCTATCTGCACCGCATTGGTGGCAGCTCCTTTTCTTAGGTTATCCGATACTACCCACATATTCAATGTATTTGGCTGACTCTCGTCTCGTCTCAATCTTCCCACAAACACATCATCTTTTTCATGTGCATCCATCGGCATAGGATATTGCTGCCTTGTCGTATCATCTACCACCACCAAACCGGGAGATGATTGCAGCAATGCCTTTACTTCATCCAGGTCAAAATCTTTGACAAACTCTACATTCACTGCTTCACTGTGTCCGCCCATAACCGGAATACGAACAGCAGTGGCAGTAACACGAATCGAATTGTCCCGCATGATCTTGCAGGTTTCATTTACCATCTTCATTTCTTCTTTGGTGTAGCCATTATCTAGAAACACATCAATCTGCGGAATCACATTCAGATCAATTGGATATTTATACGCCATCGGGTAATCAGAACTTTCGCCTTTCACCTCTTTTACTCTTTCACCTCTTAGTTGTTCAACCGCTTTCACCCCTGTACCTGTTACACTCTGGTATGTTGAGACAACAATTCGCTTAATCCCGTACTTTTTATACAACGGATTTAATGCCACCACCATTTGAATGGTAGAACAGTTGGGGTTGGCAATGATCTTATCATTCGCCGTAAGAATATCTGCATTGATCTCGGGAACGATTAATGGTTTGGCAGGATCCATTCTCCAGGCAGATGAGTTATCAATCACTGTAATACCGGCTTCGGCAAATTTCGGCGCCCATTCCAGTGAAGTGCCCCCCCCTGCGGAAAAAATAGCTACAGCAGGTTTCGCAGCAATGGCATCCATCATACTCACTACTTTATACTTCTTACCCTTAAACTCCACTTCTTTACCTACTGATTTTTCAGAGGCCACGGGTATTAATTCCGTAACCGGAAAATTTCTTTCTGCTAATACCTGTAACATTTTGGAGCCTACCAATCCTGTGGCACCTACTACTGCAACTTTCATTGTTAATCCCCCCATCCCTGTTTTTGCAAACAAAGTTTTTAATTAATAATTATGGTTAAAAAAATAAGGCCTTCCATATGGAAGGCCTGCTGAACTTTTATGTTGTTACACACATAACGCTGCAAACCTTCCCTCAGGAATGTTTCTTACTACGTTTTGTGTGTTTCATTTTATTCATACCGGGTGCAAAAATAGGCGGGTAGTTATTTACAGCCAAAAATTCGCAGAATAATTTTGATACTATGCTTATATAAAAATGATTATTTAACTTGTATAGGATGAAAATAACCTTATCCCTGTTTGTTGTATTGTTACTTACGCCTGTTTGTTTGTTGTCACAAAACAGGTACGATATTGTGATCGATGAAATAATGGCTGATCCTTCTCCGCAGGTTGGATTGCCTTCCAATGAATGGATTGAATTAAAGAACACCAGTGCTGCACCTGTCAACTTACAAAACTGGCGTATTGGTGATACAGGCGGGCTGAGTGGTCCTATGCCCAATTTTACATTACAGCCTGATAGCTTTGTAATTGTTTGTACCGGCAGCGCTGTGGCAGCAATGTCAGCCTTTGGAACAACTATATCCGTCACCAGTTTTCCTTCATTGGATAACGATGGTGACCAGCTATTCCTAAAAGCTGCGAACGGAACAACAATACATGCGATAGGTTATATTTCCGGCTGGTACCAGAATGAATTGAAAAAAGAAGGCGGCTGGACACTGGAAATGATTGACACCAAAAGTCCCTGTGCCGGTATCAGCAACTGGAAAGCAAGTGTGTATGTGACAGGCGGAACACCGGGAAAGAAAAATTCTGTTGATGCCATTAACAATGATGCAACAGCCCCGCAGCTAAAAAGGGCTTACACAACAGATAATATAACCATTATACTGGTATTTGATGAACCGGTAGATAGTTTATCCGGAGCAACAGTTAGCAACTATTCCATTGACGGAGGTCTTACCATAATCAGTGCAACCACTATTCCCCCGTTATTTAATTCTGTTCAGCTGAAAGTCGCCACCGCATTAAACATAAACACGGTTTATACTATCACCGCATTGAATGTCAGGGATTGCAAGAACAATACTATCGGGTCTTCCAATAAAGCCAGGGTTGGATTACCCTCCGATGCAGCAACCGGGGAATGGATCATTAATGAAATTTTGTTCAATCCAAGAAGTAATGCCTACGATTATATTGAATTGTATAACAACAGCAATAAAATATTTGATGCTTCCAAACTATATATCGCTAACCGTAACAGCAGCGGTGTTATTAGTTCTATAAAAGCATTGAGTCCTCTGCCCTATTATATTTTCCCCGGAGATTATATAGTAGAAACAGAAGATGCTGATAATCTTGCTTTGCAATACCTGGTAAAAAATCCGGAAAATGTACTCCTCATCTCCTCACCACCTTCTTTTCCGGATGATGAAGGAACTGTTGTTGCATTAAACTTCCAGGGCAATGTGGTGGATGAAGTGAAATATAAAGACGACTGGCATTTCAAACTGATTGATAACGCTGAAGGGGTTTCCCTGGAAAGAATAGATCCTGACGGAACATCGCAAGATGAAACAAACTGGCACAGTGCCGCTTCTACTGCAGGATATGGAACACCTACTTACAAAAATTCACAGTACAAACTTGTACAAAGTATCAATGCTGCAATAGAAATCAGTCCCAAAGTTTTCTCTCCTGATAATGATGGCCGGGATGATATAGCCACTGTTCAATACGCAGTTACAGAACCGGGTTATATAGCCAATGTGACCATCTTTGATGCGGCAGGCAGACCTGTCAGAAACCTGGTTCGCAATGGCACATTAGGATTAAATGGTTACTGGAACTGGGACGGACTGGATGATAAAGGATTGAAACTGCCCGTTGGCACTTATATTATTTTCAGTGAAATATTTAACCTGCAGGGGAAAAAACAGAAGTTTAAAAACACCGTTGTACTTGCAAGAAAACTGAACTAAGATAAAGGAGCAATCTCAAAAGCAAGTTTGATTGTCATATTATCCCGATAGCTATCGGGATATTGAAGTGTCAGCAATCATACCGGCAGCCTTCGACAAGCTCAGGCTGAGATACCATTTAAGACAGTTTCTTTACCGTACTGATATTTTAAATTGGTATTGGTTAAACCAATTCAATATCAAAACTCACCAGGTCCTTAAATTGCTGTAACCTGGTAGCAATATCTTGTTTCGTCACTTCTTTCAATCTTGTGGGTCCGAATTTCTCTACGCAGAAACTGGCCATGGCAGAACCTACAATAATTCCTCTTTTCATGTTCTCAAATGAAATGTCCCCTGTTTTAGCTAAATGCCCGATAAAACCACCGGCGAAAGTATCACCGGCACCTGTGGGGTCAAATACATCTTCCAATGGCAAAGCAGGGGCAAAAAACACATCATCACCATGGAATAGCAGTGCACCATGCTCTCCCTTTTTAATAATAAGAAACTTAGGGCCCATCTGCATGATCGCCTTAGCAGCTTTTACCAGGGAAAATAAACCAGTCAGCTGCCTCGCCTCTGCATCATTCACAATCAGCATATCTACATACTTCAACACTATTTTTAATTCAGACATGGCCGATTCCATCCAGAAATTCATCGTGTCCATCGCTATCAGTTTGGGACGATGTTTCAATTCCTGTATCACATTCAATTGAATTTTCGGAGCCAGGTTACCCAGCATTAAAAATTCCGCCCCCTGGTAACTGTCAGGTACTTTAGGGTCAAAATCGGCAAGCACATTTAAATCGGTTACCAATGTATCCCGGCTGTTCATATCCTCATGATAGCGGCCACTCCAGAAAAATGACTTTTTATCCGTCACTATCTCAACCCCGTCCAGATGAACACCCCTTTTTCTGAGTTCATCCATTTCTTCTTCCGGAAAATCAAACCCCACAATAGAGATCTGCTGCACAGGTTTTACAAAATTGCTGGCTGCATAAGCTACATAAGTAGCTGATCCGCCCACTATTCTATCTATTTTTCCAAATGGAGTTTCAATAGCATCAAAAGCCATCGTACCTACGGTGATAAGCGACATACGTTCCTAAATTAAAGATTAAAGAAAAGCCGGGAATCTTTGATCAGTAAACAGGAACAGACTCCTGACTAAAGACCCTGGATTGCTGACTACCTTAAAGGCGTGCAAACCTACATGAAATTTGATACCTGAAAAAAACCAATACCCGTTTTGGTAACTTTGACACATGCCTGTTTCTAATCCGCTGAGAATATTTTTGCTGGCTGCTATTTTTACAACTGCCTTTTTGGGTGCTGAAGCGCAATTTGACACCAGTTTTGTAAAAACCAGTATTCGCCGGTGTTCAGATAGTCTTGCTCATGGCTTCAAAACCCGGAACTGGGAGCTTTTTGCCCGCTATAGCAACCCGGCTATGATTGGAACAATGGGTGGAAAAACTGAATTCATCAATTACTTATCCCAAACATTTGCCCTGGTACCTGATTCAGCCTGGAAAGTGTATGAACCGGGAAAGGTGCTGCAAATAGTAAAAACGGGAAGCGATTTTCAATCAATCATTGAGCTGCGTTCGGTAATCGAATGGCAGGGCAGACGTATTACCAGTACTTCTCATCTTATTGGCCAATCCTGGGATGGAGGATCGTTCTGGACATTTTTTGATTCGCAAAATGATGCAAAAGCAGCCAAACAAATCAAACCCGATATAAGTAGCGAATTGATCATCCCGGAAAAAATGGAAAAAGTGGAACCGATCTTTCCTCCTTCTCCCCTAAAACCTGCCACAGCCCCCGCAACAGGCAATAAAAAAGTAACCGGAATGCCAAAAAGCAATTGATTTTTGTCATGCACTTCATAATAGCATGGTTTGTTATCTTTGAGCATGGCTAAGGCACAACGAAAAAAAGCATCTAAAAAAGGCCTGATACTGATCAAGGCTGCTGCCATGTTCCGGGAAAAGGGATTTGCAGCTACTTCTATGCGGGATCTTGCAGAAGCGGTTGGTATTGAAGCCGCCAGCCTGTACAATCATATCCGTTCAAAAAACGAAATACTGGAAGCTATTTGTTTCGATGTGGCCAATGTTTATAATACAACTATAGACACCATAGAAAGCAGCCAGCAAAAATCCATTGCCAAAATTGAGCAACTGCTCCGCTTTCATATAAAGCAAATGACAGAAAATTACGAGGAAGTATATGTAAGTGACCGTGAATGGAAGCACCTGGAAGAACCATACCTGTCCAATTTTCAAACGCAGCGACGCAACTATAGAAAAAAATTTGCTGCCATCATTGAAGAAGGCATTACCAAAAACGAAATCCGGAAGATTGATGCCCCTACTGCAGTATTAATCATGCTCCATGCCGTTAGTGGTATTGAAAGCTGGCATCGCAGTAAGGCAAAGATCAATGCACAGGAACTGGAAGACAATATGGTAATGATCATGATCGATGGCTTACGAAAACAATCCTGATTTATGTCCATTCATTTTCACCGGCTCGCTGTAAAAGAAATAAAGAAAGAAACCCCGGAATGTGTATCCCTGCTCTTCGATGTTCCTGAAGAATTAAAAAAAGATTTTCAATTCAGCCAGGGGCAAAGTCTTACCATGAGAGCCATTATTAATGGCGAAGAAGTTCGCCGCACCTATTCCATTTGCTCCTCCCCGCTGGAAAATCAATTGAAAGTAGCTGTCAAAAAAGTAGAGGGTGGCTCTTTTTCCAGCTATGCCAACGAGCAATTAAAAAAAGGTGATGTGTTGGAAGTAATGCAACCCGTCGGAAAATTTTACACCGAGCTTAATCCTGCACAAAAGAAAAACTACCTGGCATTTGCGGCCGGTAGTGGCATCACCCCTGTTCTGTCATTGATCAAAACAACACTTGCTACTGAAAAAGAAAGCAGTTTCACCCTGGTATTTGGAAATAAAAACCGCAGTTCGATTATTTTTTTTGAAGAGCTGGAATCGCTGAAAAACAAATACATGGAACGGTTTAACCTGGTACATATACTAAGCAGGGAAAAAACAGATACTGCGGTAAACTTTGGAAGGATCAATACGGAGAAATTAAATGACCTTGGTAAACTGGTTGACTATGCTGGTACGGATGAATTCTTCATCTGCGGACCGGAAGAAATGATCTTTTGTGTAAAAGATTTCCTCGAAGCAAAAGAAGTTGACAAAAAGAAAATTCATTTTGAATTATTCACTTCTCCGGGACAGAGAACGAAACCAGAGATTGGAAGTCAGAAGTCAGAAGAAACCGGGCCAATGAGCAGGATTGTTATGAAAGTGGATGGAAGAAGTTTTGATTTTGATCTGCCGCTGGCCAGCGATACCACCATTCTGGATGCTGCTTTGCAACAAGGCGCAGATCTTCCTTATGCCTGCAAGGGCGGCATGTGCTGTACCTGCAAGGCCAAACTATTAGAAGGTGAAGTGATGATGGATGTTCATTGGGGGTTAGAAGAAGAAGAAGTGGAGAAAGGATATATACTCACCTGCCAGAGCCACCCCAAAACAGAAAAAGTGGTGGTGGATTTTGATGTAAAATAATTGGTAAGTACTGGTTTTACAAACTATGCCACTTTGTTTCTGAACATATTTTTCTTTCTTTTGTTTGCCTGGAGTTGCTCACCGTTCAGCAGCGTAAGTTTATAATCAGCAGAAACAGCGGAGATAAAATCCTGGTTTACCATATTTGTTCGGTGGATGCGATAAAAAAATCATCCGGGAGTTTGTCTTCAAACCAATGCAGAATTTTAGTTACTGTTAACGAATATTCATTGGCAAATAAATTTTACAATAGCTGCTGGCTTCTATCCGTATATATATTTCGGCATCACCACTTTTACACCTTTATTGACAGGAGTATGTATCAGGTTCATCATGTAAATGTTTAGAAAGCGTCTTTCCAATCATTAGAATTGAAAAGACGCTGGCTTATTATTTCATAATCGTAAGCTGGTATCCTGTATTCACAGTTCCTGTTGCACCGGGGTTCAGCCTTAATGTTCTTACTGTTGGGTTGGAGGTTATCACAGGATAATTTGTTTTACCTCCGTTGATAATCACATCCGTATTCATATCCGGTAAACTATTACAACTCCAGTTGGCCGGGTTCTCCCATGCAGTACTTAGAGTTCCCTCCCAGGTCATACCAAACTTCAGCAGGAACACATCACTGTACGTACTGCCATTCACCAGGCAACGGTATTGATAACCATACATGGTTGTAGGTGCTGTAGTAAGGTTTAATACAGCAGTAGTGGCCCCGCTGTAGATTCCGCCATCCATAACATCAGTAAACCCTGTTCCATTATCCACCTGCCACTGGAAGCTGGTGCCGGTCATTTTAGAATCAAAGGAAACATTACCATTGGGACAGATACTATATTCTCCGCTGCTAACCTTAACACTGTCCACTAATTTCAGCAGTTCAATATTACCTGCTGTATCGGTGGCGGTTACATAAAACTTATAGGTATGCTCTGCCACTCCCCTGAATGTTGTATCTGTTCCTGTAAAATTGGATACATATAATTCCGGCGGGCCGTTATCATCGGCTACATAGATCGAATACCATTTCACACCGGAGCCATTGGGGTCATCTGTACCGTTGTAGGTCAGTGTTATTTCTGTATCGGGTGTTATGGCAGGCAGGCTGTCGAGACTGCTTATTGGTGCTACTGCATCTATAGTATTGCTGTGGATATTAGTTGGTATCACTTCATTTTCATCAAATACAATAAAGGCCCTTGCTCCTATCGTATCCAATGTTTGAGACGAGGACAATGGTTTTATACTGAAGTTGACAAAACCATTACCATAATCGGGTTGGGTGCTGTCCTGCAGGAAAAGGAAACCAGCCAGCGGATCTTCCGGCGGCAGCAGTGTTACAGGGTCTATGCCCTGGAACTCCCAGAACACCTGGTTATTAATTACATCATACCCGGCAGTAATATCAACATACAAACCTGTTGAATCCCTTGTATCTAACCGCTGATAATAAGAAGAGGTCCCTGCTGGTATCTCAAAACTTTGGTTATTAAAACCAAAACTTCCGAGCTCCAGGGTAGCAGCATCTTGTTTAGGTTCTATTGGCGTTGTTATTTTTATATACCTGGTTCGGGCTGTTGCGGTTGAATCATTTTCAAATAAAATAGTATAAGGCATCCGGTCTTTTACACTTACCCATTTTTTATCGGGTTGGCCATCAGGACCTATGATGAGGTTGGGGTCTAAAGGAAGGAGAACATACATGTGCCTGTTGAGATCCCAGACCCAGCGACCTTTTTTCTTGGTACCACCTTCATCACAATCTCTTTTTTCTCTCCATCTTCGTTGTCTTTCTTCCATTCTTTGTTGTGTTCTTAACCAATCTTTACCCCTGCTATTACCATCTTTATCCTTTATTGTTGATATATATGCCCACGCATCATTTTCAATCTCAGTACCGTTAGTTACTGAAATATCCCCCAAATGCTGACCAAGATCTGCCGTGTGGGTTGTAATCCCTTTGCCTGTAGTTGTTTCAACGATGAAGTCAACTAAGTTACATCGCCACCCCCTATTGGTCCATCCCAATGCACTTAACGCTAAATCACCACCTGCCTGTATCTCCTGTGTATATTGCTCATTGCTTTGTCCGTCCACCAACGAAGAAGCGAATGCTTCTCCCTTTACCAAGTTGTCCAACACATTCATCCCATTACCAAGAGCCTTAGCATTTTTTGCATTTCTTGCAGAATTGACATCCGCCGCTTTTTCATATCGTTGAGCAGAAAGATCGGCCTCTATTGACATCTTCTGCAAATCTGCCTGACTAGTTAAATGGTTCCCACGTTTCCTGTTACTACGTTCCCATAAATGATCTGCTTCCCTCCTAGAATGAGCAGCCTGTGCATTAAGATCACTATTTTCCCACATGTTTGCGGGTTTCTCCCAAGTATCAGAGAGCACTTCATTAATAAATGAAGTTTTGTAAGCAATATCTTCCCTCCTATATGCAGGTGGGCAATCTTGTAACCCCCACACATCTATTCCATTCGCCGGGTTATTACCCACATACTGGTACATACCCATACCATCCTGGTACTCTATTAAATCTCTTTGATTAAACACACCTGTTTCGGGCGAATAATTCCGGAAGAAAAAAAGATAGCTGCCCGATGCACTATCATACTCCTGGCCCGTAAATCCAAAACGATTACCGGCTATCGAAGAAGCTAATGGGTTGTTTAAGCTGTCATACCTGCTGGGTTTTCCATACGCATCATACTGGTATCGCTCAATCAATCTCCCACTACTGTTGCTGATGGCTTCTACTGAGTTCAGCTCATTCTGGTGATAATAATAACTATTGCCATTCTTTTCATTCAGAACCGGGGATAAAAAATTAGTGAATACTGTCCTGTTCAGCAGGCTATTGCTAGCATCCCTTTCTTCAATTTGCGCAGCTCCGCTGTAAGTGTACTTCAATGTATTGCCATTGATGGCTTTGGTGATTCTCCTGTTTAATGCATCGTATCCGTATGTTATTACACCGGCTGGTGAGGCCGAGTCTTTGATTAAGCGGTTCTCCGCATCATAGGTTTTATAAAATGTTCCGTCAAAAGTTATATTGCCCCTGTCGTCAAACGTAAAGCTGGTACTGTTCACCCCTGTAAGCTGGTTGAGGTTGTTGATGCTGTAAGTTGTCGCAGTTCCATTGAGATTAGCCGCTGTGCGGTTGCCAACGGCATCGTAGGTATAAGTGTTTTGTATAACCGGGCTCCCCACCGGCCCTCTTTTATAATTGGTAAGCCGGTAGCCATTATCATACGTAAACTGTTCGGATAAGGACGGGTTGTTCAGCCGGTTGATCGCTGTTTTGTTCATCTCTTTATCATACGTAAATGAAGTGTTTTGTATCGTTCCGTTCAATGTGCTGATGCTGCTTAAGCGGTTGGCAAAATCATACTGCATGGCACTGCTTACGCCATTCGCAAAAATCTTATTCGTAAGCTGGTTGGCATTATTGTAGGCATACTCCACTACCGTTGCACTGTCTTTTAAAATTTTAGTCAGCCTGTTTCGGGTATCAAACTCTTTTATTACCGTTGTGCTGTCAGGATAAATAGTTGTCTGTGTTCTTCCTGCTATATTATAATTATATCTTGTTGTTCTTCCGTCAAAGGTTTCTGATGTTACCCGGTTTAGTTTGTCGTAAGTAAAGGTTGCTGTTCCACTGTTGTTGGTGGCAGAGAGAACCCGGTTCAGTTTGTCGTAGGTATAACTATACACTTCACCACCAGGTAATGTGCGGCTGGTTACCCGGTTCAGTGTATCATACTGGTAGGTAATGATAGTTGCATCTGTAAGCCTTATACTGGTTACATTACTCTTTTTATCATACGTATAAGCCATATACTTGCCGTCGGGGTAGGTCATTGTTTTTCTCCGGTTCAGGCTGTCATACGTATATATGGTGGTATTATTATTCTGGTCTTTCAGTGAAGTGATATTACTTGCTGCATCATAACCGACCGTTGTTATAAACCCATTATTATCTGTAAAGGTTTTTACCCGGTCAAGACTGTCGTAGGTATAATGACTGATTCTTCCTTCCCGGTCGGTGGCGGTTATGATAATATTGTTCTTATCATAGGTATAAGAAGAACTGTTGCCCAGGGGGTCGGTTATTTGTTTGATACGGTCGAGGCTGTCGTAGATTGCTGTTACTGTTGCACCGGTACCATTGGTGTAACTGGTAATATTATTGTTCTTGTCATAGCTATAAGAACCTATAGTACCTGTGGCATCGTTAATGGATGTCACACGATTAATTTGGTCGTATGTATAATTTATAGAACGACCGTTGGGTAAATTAATACTCGTAACATTACCATTGCCGTCATAACTGTACACCGCACTGTTATTCTCAGGGTCTTTGATGACTTTCAACCGGTTACGGTTATCATAGCTCATTTTTGTTTCATGCCCCAGTGCATTTTTTACACCGGTCAGGTTATCCATACCATCCCAGGCAAAGCTGGCCTGGTTGCCCGTTGGCCCCGTTACTTTTACTATCCTGTTGCTGGCATCATAGCTTATGGTGCTGGTCTCATTATTCTTGTTGATATAGGAAACAATATTTCCCTGTGCATCATAATTGAACTGTGCAAAATTGTTGATCGGGTCGGTTATTTTTTTCAGCCGGTCTAAAATATCATATTCGGCGGTTGCAATGTTTCCCCTCGCATCTGTATAAGATAACAGGCGGCCCCTTGCATCAAAAGATAGTATGGCGCTATAACCATTGGGCCCAATTACGTTCGTCGGGTTACCATAGCTATCATAATTATAGGTATACGTATTCCCCCTAGGGTCGGTGCTGCTGGTGATATCCCCGTTTGCATTATAGATTGCTGTAAAAATATTGTTACCCGGTGTTATCAACTGGGTCATATTGCCATCAGTATCATAACTCATGGTATAAAGATTTCCCTTGGGGTCTTTATAACTGCTGATCTTTTTAAAGTCCGTGGTGTAGGTGTACGTACTGACCTGGTTCAGCGGATCGGTAGCAGTAAGCATATTGCCACTGGTATCGTAGGTATAAGTATATACCTGCCCGTTGGCATCCGTCATCTTTGTCTGGTTGCCCTGGTCATCGTACTCATACTTCATATTGAATCCACAACAGTTACCCGACATAGAAGTGATCCATGACAGGTTATCCACTGTCTGATAGGTGTAGGTGGTAACCTGGTTGCCAGCCGCCAGGTGATCGGTAACAACCGTTTTCTGAGAAGCTGTATCATAAGAAAAACTAAGCCGCTTGTTGCAGCCTATCAGTTCACTGATGGACATATCCGGGAAATAAATGATATCCACTTTGTTATTATTCTTATCTGCAATGGACTTCATCGGGCCATTGACTAAGTAGGTATACTGGTATTTACCATTCAAAGGGTCTTTCACTTCTTTCAGGTTACCCACCGCATCGTACGTATAAGTATATGTTCTTGCAGGTATCGCTATTGCATCCACCACCGTGGCCAGTCGCCCCTGCGCATTATAGGTAAACGTAATACTCTGCCCCGCTGTATTGGTCATCGCTGTTAGCAGCGTATCAGTATAAGTAAAATTGATAAAGTTTCCGTTAGGCTCTTCCATCCTCGTTATACCCTTATGCACCGGATTATCGAAAAAGTATTTAAACCCGTCCAGCTCAGTTAAGACATATTTGCCAGGTTCATATTGTGCCAGTGTATTGAAAAAGCCTTTCGGTGTTTTATAAATTCCCCCGGGCATTGAATCATATTTATCTTCTCTTCCATCACCCCATAAGATCAACCTGCCTCCGAGCATTGTGTCATGACTGTACCTTATATTATACTCAAATGTCCAGCCCTTACCATAACCATAATCTTCGGTAAATAAAAAACTGTTGTAGTAAAAACTAACATCCAAATCAAAGGCCCTCGCCGGTATATAAATATCTGTCCTCGGTATAAATAAATTACCGCTTAAAGTATTGACCTGTGTACCTAACGGACCCCTCTTGTTTGGATTGTTTAAATTCTGGGCAGTTGCTGTAACTGCTGATACAATAATGAACAGCAGCAACAACCAATTGCTCTTCGCTAATTTTGAGCCCATGCTATTTTTATTTGATAAGCAGTACATGTCTTTATCTTTCCAGTCTAATTATTTCAGCTTAAACAATACAAAGTTTTCCGGTTGCGGCGGTTGATCAGGTGCCCTGGTATGAACAATAATGGTCCCGCTTCCACCAGCCCTGATAATACCCGGAGGCCCGCCGGGTTCCACCAATTCCAGGTACAGGGATGTTGTTCCGGTAGGAACCCCTTCCTTAGTAAACGCCATTTTTATTCCTGCTTCGCTGTACAAAGTTCTTGATTGTGCCGGGATATCGAAATTGGTCGGGTTACTATAATTTATCAATATAACCACCGGACGTTTTATCAACACTCTTGATGGCACCACGAGATCGACTACCAACTGCGAGTTCAAACCACTTGCCGCTCCGGGATCACAACCTGGTTCATTGCCATTGCCGGCACCGGTATTAAAACCACCGCCTGTTATCAAACCTCCATTGTTCGCAGGTACGATGGAGAATCCATTGGGTAATATCGCAACAGAGGAATCAGGTTTAATTAATGTTACGTCATATAAACCCAGCGGTCTTCCCTGCAAGGGGAAAGTGGCAAACACCTGTCCACTGTTGGTAAAATAAACCGCGGACGAATAAATAGTTGTACTCCCATTGCTGAGTTTGGCAACCATGCTATCCCTGAATAAAGAACCCCTGATCCGAACGGTTACGTTACCAATATTAGCACCTGCATTGGTATGTACATTTAATATAGCAAAAGGCAACTTCACCGCTTTCAATGTAATATTCTGTAGTACGGGATTGGGCGACACACAACGCACCATTATATAGTAAACAGAATCCGTAACATCAGACATTACTATTTGCTGGTTGCCATAATTAGGTATCTCATAACCGTAATCATAATTCGCAGGAGTGGGCACATAGCCACCAGCTATAAACATTTCATTCTTCATCGTCAGCGAATCATTGCTCTTTAGTGTAACAAGAATGGTGGAACCGTACAATGAATCTGGTATCCTGAGTTTATAGTACCTGCTTATAGTATGCAGGGTGTTTAGCTCATTTACATTCAGCGGCAGTTCTTTCACTTTTACATATACAGGTGTGGCTGATATACCGGTATTATTATCTTTATCAGATTCTGAGAGTTGATTCAGCAAATCAGTCTTTACAAATACACTATAGTTGCCTTCCACCACACCCGTTACCAATGGAGCCAGCTTTACCGTGTCAGTTCGCAGTGGTTGTAAATTAATATTCTTATTTTTTATACCAATCAGTGTGGCTGTGGAGTCAAACAGGTTCCCAGCTGATAAATAAATGCCATCGGAAGTATAGCCCCTTGCTTCTTCCGCCGATAGATTGGCAATCACCCACCTGGCTGTATCCATTGTATAACCCAACATCACTGTATCTGGTATCATAACATTGGCCACAGTCAAATCAGTTATCGGTGGCGTAAATACATTGAGCAAACTAAAGCCCAGGTTATTCGTAGTATTTGACTCTACCACTACATTATTCGAATTAGCCCGGCTTATTAATATATAGTTACCAGGTATAGTACTGCTGGGTATTGTTACCGTAACGGTATCGTAATAAAACTGCCCCGGTGTTAGTACACCAGCCCTGTTACGGGTAGCCAGCAGCCGGTCTCCGTCATTGGGGTTTGCTAAGAAATCGTCTGATAGCCGGAGTTCATTTTGCAAGCTTGTTCCGGGGTAAGTAACTCCTGTTCCGTTATTCGTTACTTTGTAAATGACGGTGATGGGCTGACCTTTTGCTACCGATACCGGAGCTGACACAATCGTATCTGTCAGGTCTGCCAATTCAGGTCTTATCACATGTATCTTTTTGGCGGCCCCTGTTTCATTGCGTATAAAGTTTACATTGTTTGAAAACATTTTTTCTGCAGTAATGCTGTTTCTATTGTTTGTTTTTACATACACATAGTAATTACCGGTAAATAAAACCGGGGTGTATGGTGATTTGCTGTCCGGGCTTTCCTGTCCCCTGTTTAGTCGGGGGTATTTGAGATAATCCCCGGCCATCACATCTGTTCCATCCGCTATGGAATCAGCGGAGAAATAAATAGCATCTACCCATCCTCCATAATAATTGTTATTGGGGTTGTAGCCAATATTCTTAATCTGCCAGTTTACAGGATAGGCAAAGCCTACTGTAGTTGTATCCGGAGCTGAAACTGAAGTAACAATATGATCAACCAGCGGATTGGTAAATGGCCTGCTGCCGCTGCCTGTTATATTATTATTGGTGCTGCTTCCCTCGTAAATAGTAAGGCCTGCATTTGTTTTTATATAGAAGTATGCAGATTGTTGGGCTGTTTGTGGAAAGCAACTGTTCAACTCGTACGACATTTTTGGTATAGTAAACATTATCGTATCCGTATAACTGCCGCCGGGTGGTATGGCCCTTGTCTGCACTTTTTTTGCCATGTAATTATTAGTGGCCACATTAAAGGAAGGGCTGCAACTAAAGAAAACGCTGTCTGTCCAGGTACCCGCCGTTGTTCCTGTTCCATTATTCGTTACCGTGTAAGTAAGATAACGGGTAAAGATGGTAAACGTAGTGTCAGGCATTTGTATGTTTGAAACTACCAGGTCTGCCGGCACAGCTGCACTAACAGTCGTCATCGCAGAGACACTCAGATTATTTGTTGAGTTTGTTTCTCTGAATAAACTATCGTAATTGGTTTGTACATAAAAATATTTTGCCCCTGTGGTAGCAGGTGGAATAGGATATGTAAATATATGTGGCACGGCAGTACCTACCGGCAGGCTTTCTGTAAACGTATTAGTACCTATTAACTGCGCACTGCCATCAAAATTGGAGAAATTGCTGATATACAATCTGTCTTTTCTTGCATGATTGAATACAGCACCCGGTCCATTATTAAGCACACTGTAATTTATTGTAACTGTTGTGCCACCAATTGTGTTTGAAGGAAGAGAAATGGCTGAGACCACTGCATCCGGCTGTTGCACAATGATTGGCAGCGTACTTCTTTTTATCTGTGGTGTACCCGGGTATTCAAATACTGTTTTGGTTGGATTGGTATAGACATACACATAGTAATTACCCGGTTGCAGGTTCGATGGTATAGTAAAGTTTTCAGCTTTGGCAAAATCACCACCGGGATTAATTACATTAGTTACATTGACATTTGCATTAACTATTGCCGGGCAACTTACAAAACTGGGATTAGGTTCAAAATATAGCCCCGAATTTTGTGTACCATGTGTTGTTTCTTTTACCATTGTGGCATTAGAAAGATTCAATCCTGTAGAATCTGTACTCAGGTAAACCCTGTCAATCCAATAACTGCCACCAAAAACCAAACTGTCCTTTACCACAGAGGGTGCAGTACAAACACTATTTGGAGGGGTGCCCGGCGGACATTGTACTTGGCAGCTACTCATATTAATAATATGACCCTTATTCCTTTCTATATTATCCGTAAACCCTTCATTTTTTATATTCCAGCTTGCACCAATTGGCTGCGTTGTACTTGCTGTTGTTACAGGTATCGTAACTGTACTCACCGTTAGTTTTGGAGTTGGGGTAAGATAAACCTGTAGCTGCACCTGGCCCAGGTTATTATTACTTAAAGCACCTTCATATAAAAACGGAGCGGTTGTTCTTGCATTGGCTTTTACATAAATAAACCAGGTGCCGAAAATATAATTAGGTATCACCACCTGTACATTTTTTGTTACAAAACTGTCAGGAAGCATCTGCGTATTATTAAATACCGTTGCTTTTAGTGCATTGGGATAATAAGAGCCATTGAACTTTGGAAGTGTAAGTGGTATGGCACTGTTCCGGTCAAATAACGGGTTTTGAGAAATGAATATAGAGTCCGTCCAGTTGCTGCCGGCTGGTGTCAGTACGCCATAATTTTTTACTTTATACGTAAGGTTTACTGTGCTGCCGGAGAAAACGGATGCCGGTGCAAAAACAGAGTCAACCCTTAAGTCGGGTGTAGGTGCAATGGTAATAACCATCGGGTTTTGTTTCCTGGCCGTATCGTTTGCAACGCTTATTTGCAGAATTTTAGAGTTAGGGTGTCCATTATCAGTAATCACATACACATACACCGGAAAACTATAACTAAGCGGCAAGGTGAAATCAATTGTATTGGTATAAAACTGTCCGCTATCTAAAGAAGAAGGCCTTACTTTTTTACCAAGCAGCAGCGGTCTTCCGTTTGCAGTTAGTGAACTCCATGAATTTGCATCCCAGCTTGGTGAACCCTGGAAGCTTACATTCGGTACGGTGTCCAATGCAAAATAAACCCCATCGGACCAGGTAGAGTTGAGCAATGTTTTGCCCGGCCCAATATTGGTTACTTTCCAGCTTACTGTTACTGTTTGTCCCGAGGTGGCAGTAGCGGGTGCCAGTACGTCGCTTACCACCAGGTCAGGTAATGGTATCAGCCGGAACTGCTGAATTGGCCCTGCGGTTTGCCAGCAAGGATTTTTGGCAACCACTTTCCATTTATAAGCTTTATTATAGGGTAGCCCTGCATTCAGCGGAATGGTATATTGAATGTCATTGATATTGGCTGCATACGGCGTTACCGGTTCTGCCGCCGTAGAGTCCCACAGGTATAGATCATAATTTACAGTATTGTTACCCGGTATCCATGATAAAGTGAGTGATAATTGCTGATCAATTGCATTATTATCTGGCAACATATTGCTAACAGCACCCGGCAGATTACTGGAAGTGGCGATTGTAAGGCTTTGCGTATTTGTATAAACAGTGTCACAAGGGCTATTGGCTTTTACTGTTAATGTATATGTTCCCGGGGTTTGCCATTGCACCCAGGCGGTATCATTATTCGTTGTTAGTATACCTCCACCACTTAATGTCCATACAAAGTTGGCCCCCGGTATTTTTTGTGTATTGTACCGGTAAGTAGCAATACAAGGTGAGGCTTCTCCTGTAATAGGTGTCAATGTTCTTACGCCAATGCAGAAAGTCCTGTCAACCGGCGTTGCAGCATTGTAGTTGGTATTCCCGTTTTGCGAAGCTCTTACTGTAACAATACCTGCGCCTTTTTTTGAAAAGGACCATGCTGAACTTCCGGAGTGATCGATGAGAGTACCCAGGTTATTTCCTGTAATGAATGAATAAGAAAGTGTCAGGCCTGAGCTGGAACTGCCCGGTAGCGTAAAGGTGGTTGTATTCAGTATTTGATCGGGAATGCTATCAAATGTAATGACCTGGTCCCCCTTTATCACTGTTATTGTATCATTTACTGTTGGTGCAGCACTGTAGGTATCATCACCGGGTTGTGATGCTTTGACGATAATAGTCCCCACCCCAGTAATAAATAAAGTGTCATTGATAATATTCCCGGGGCCACTTATTTTCTGGTAGAAAACAGGAAGTCCGGAACTGGCTGTAGCCAGCAACGTATCTCTGGCCGTTGGCGACATGGTGATCGTGGAAATATGCGGGAATGTAATGGTCTGCGCCTGGGCTGCGGCAGTAAATAGAATAGCATTCGAAACCGGTCCCGGACCACAATCATTAATAAATTTCACTGTAAAACTGCCAGCATCTGCAGCATAATAAGAGGAGTCCGTTGCCCCAACAATGAGTGTATCGTTTCTAAACCACTGGCAGGTGGCACCGGGGGGCAAGGAATTAGTACTGAGGGTGCGGGCAAAATTATAGGCGACCGGCGTCTGGGTAGGAAACTCACCATTGACTACTATGTTTTGCGTAACGGGTAGCGATGAACCCCTGGAATTGGAAATATAAAGTTGGATATTCCTGTTCCCGTTCGCATTCCAAACGACTGTAGCAATGCTATCTGTTGCCGTCAGTGTGCCGCCACCTGCCGGAAGGCTCCAATGAAAAGTTACATTGCTATCGATCAGGTTACTGATCTTGTAAGTGTATGCTCCGCCTTCACAAGCCGTGGTATCACCCGATATTTTAAACCAGGAGGAAGGTTTGACAGGTTCTGTATATATAGAATAACGCATATTACCATTAGCTTCGAAACGCATATACGCTGTATCAATACCTGCGAAGTAATGGTTATAACCGCCTTGCACCACTTGTCCCGCATCTAATGTACCGACCCCATCAAGGATATATCCCGTAACGTGTAGCAAATTGGGGTTCTTATTATATAGCCATATTCTGAAAATACGGTTATCAACACAACCTATATTGGTAACATGCCAGCGCATTTTCAAAGTATCTGGACCTGGCACCACCACCTTGAAATAATCATTCCCGTCAAACACGGAGTTGTAAGTATTGCCAAGAAGTCGTAAATGCGTCTGACCACTTCCAATTCGTGTAGCCTGTGTGAATGAATTGTCCGGTTCCGGGTCAAAATCTGCGGCTGTATCCACCAGGAATTCAAACCTGAACTGGTATCGGAAAGTTTGGGTTCCTTCCAATCGGAGGTATGCCGTATCTGCATCAAACCGGCAGGTATAAACTGTGTCATAAACAGTGGCTCCGGCAGGAATGTTTGTTATATTCGTAAGATTCCTGGAAGCGATCAAACCGGCTGATACAGTGTCTTTATACATATTCAATGTAATACGGGCCGCGGTAGTACAGGTGGTATTGGTGGCTTGTATATAAACTTTCAACCGGCCTTTATAAGCGGTTGTTGTTTTATAATAGTCAAAATTATCCTGATTGGGACCCTGCATATCATTGAAATACCGGAGTCTGCCCGATCTTACTTCATTTGGAACAATAGGTATCGCCTGCAAAAAGAAATTATTAGGCTCCGGGTCATTCTGCACCGTCAACGTGTCGTTGACCACATAGTACACCTCGTACTCATAAGCACGGGATGAGCTGATCGTAAAGAAATTATTCCCGGCTCCCAGGCCGCATACCACAAAAGTGTCGAGGTACACCGCATCGGGTGTAAGCGTAGAAGTGGGAGGGTTAGAGGGTGTTCGGTCGGTGAAATTGGAAGTAATAAAGGTCAACCGGTTGGACGGACTGGAATTGGCACTCGTAAAATCTCCGCGGTAGGTAGCTTTCATATACACGGTGATGCTGCCATCCCCGGGCATATTGAAGCGGTAAATATCAGAGGCATCTGGCTGACCCGCGGTCTTTTTGAAGCGGACATGTCCTTTTTTCAACTGCCCTTCAGCGATGGGGATCACTGTTGAAGTCGGGGAATTATAAGCTTCTGCGGAATCGGACACGGTCGCATCCAGGAATTCATATTTTAAAGTGTAGCTGACCTGTTCTGCCGCACTCAACTGGATATAAAAAGTATCAGCGGCGAAGCCTCTTAACTTCACGGTGTCATACCGTAGTTGCCCGCAAGGGAAAGCAATCGGCCATTGTGAAAGATACAAATTGTCTAAAAAACTTCCATCTTTATCGAGGATAGTCCCAAATAAACTATTGGAGTACTGTGCACACTGATCATTCCTTCCCGTGATGAAAAGCTTAATTGCGCCATCCTGGGGAAGTATAATCCTGTATGTATCGAACTCATCTATATATTCATCCGTATTGTAATCATACTCGCCTACATTGCCCCCTTTGGTTTCGCCTTCATTTAAAACTATGGCATTGTACACACAGCAATTGTCCTCTTCGTCATCATAAATGTCCTGGTATCCACATGTAAACCGATAGCCAAACGTACCATTGGTAACAAATTTCACCAGCAGGTTATCCCCCTGCTGCATATTGTTTAAAGGAATACTGCTAAAGACTTGCTGAAAAGAAGATACAGCCGGGTTGTCTCCAACAAATCCTGAAGCAAAAGGTGTACTGCTCCCGTTCTTATAACAAAAATATTTTATCCATTGTGTGCCCCCACATTGGTTATTTTGAGCTTTTATTCGTAAATAAACACTATCATAGTTTGCCGCGGGCAAGGTTGTCGTAAAATAGTCAACAGTATCAAAATTAGTATTCCCCCAAAACTCATAGCCAAGGCTTGCTTCTTCTTCTATATCAAAGGAGAAGGGAGAAGCTGTACCCGGCGTATTATTGTATAAATAATAAAGATCATCCTTGTTATAGACATTTGCCGGGTACCATCGCATGGTATAATCAAAATCGCCGGTGCCTTCAAACTTCAGATAAAAACTATCTGCTTCAAGGCCACATACATATATAGTATGATAAACTAAATCACCTTCATCCACCATAAAGCTTGAAGAGGAAAAGACTCCGACATATTCGTTATTAATCTTAAGGCTGTTAAAGATTGATAAATCCAGGCTTTGAGTGCCGTTTGTGCCAGTATTGGTTATTTCCAATACAAGGTAAAAGTTGGCATTATAGTTAAAATCTATGCCATGATAGTCAATAACATCTCCTCCCCCCAGACTGGCAGTAGTGTAGTCATTTAAGACCAATGGACTGGCAGTTGAAAAGCTATTATTCGGCTCTACTTCGCTGGATTGTCCAAACGAAATAAATCGAGTTGCTATTATGAAAATAACAGAAAAGAAAAATCTTCTCATACCAGCTAGTTGGTTCTTAAATATTTTTAGTCAGAAATTATTCACCAAAGTGCCTGCTGCATATACTTCCGGGAATAGAATCTACCCGGTCTGCTATTTTAACATACACCTATATGAACTATTTTACAGGGAGCGGGGCTGGTTTTTTATGGAAGGATGTCTGATACTACCTGTAAATAAAACCCAAGAACACCGGATTGCCTATAATCCATTTGGATAAGAAGGTATTTTAATAGCTATTCCGTAATTTGACAATCTAAACCTGCACTGCTTGACAAGGCTCCGCTTTATATTGATTGCCATTATCTTATTTTTAAACAGTCCGGCAATATTGTCGCAGTCTGTCAGCCGGTATAACACTTTCAGTTATAATGTAAATGAAGGGCTGCTGCAAAGCACTATAGGTGATATAGCATTTGACAGGAACAATTTCTGCTGGCTGTCGTACCCCAACGGCATACAAAGATTTGATGGAAACACCTTTACTACAGTGCCTGTTCAGCCCGGTTTACCAAACGATAAGCTGGTCTTATTTTTCCAATGCAGCAATGGAGATCTTCTCATTAGTCATGCTGAAGGTATCAGCAAGTATGAAATAGCAGGCAACCGATTTCGGCAACTCTATACTAATTCTCCAGGCATCAACACTCCCGGGCAATTTATTGGTGAAGACGAAGGCATTGTATATTTCTACACACAAGCAGGCACTATTAACGGCATCAACTACCAAACCCTGAAAGTCGTGTCAGAAATTAAAACAGGTTTTCCGAACCACTCTTCGGATTTTAATTACAGGCCAAAGTTCAGTAATAACATTATCAATCACAGGGTAGTATTGCTTATCAATTCTACACTTTGTTTGTGGGATCTTAAAAAAGGTAAATTACTATATCAATCAGCTCCGGTTCCGGGCATTTCCGGCTCCCTGCTGCAATTAAAAAATGAACAGGAGATATTGTTTAATACGTATACCGTAAATGGCATACTGGAGCTTTATAACTTTGCCAGCAATACTACGAAGCTACTCCCAATAAAAGGAAGCAAGGGGATATCGATGTCCCGTTGCAATATTTATGCCTGGCAAAATAAATTCCTCTTTTTCCTTAACGACAGGCTCTATGAAACAGATTCCGCACTCCAGTCACTATCGGCTGAACTGGTGAACTTTCAAAACCTTCCGGTTTCGGCCAACTTAACCATTGCCCGGCTCAAAGAAGATAATTTTGGCAACCTGTATATACAAACCGTTACCGGGGGAATTAAAAAGATAATCCGTCAAAACTACCCCATAAAATATTATAACTCCGGTGATGCCGAGAAAAATTTCATCCTGAGTATTTATCCGGATAAGAAGAACAACAGGATACTGGCCGGAACTTCTGGTAATGGAATATTTATTTTTGATACACTTCAGCAGTTGGTTAAACAGATAACGTTTGCAAACAGTAACGGCATTTCTATTTCACCTAATTGTATAATTAAAAATAACGCAGGCGAGTACATCATATTTGCAGCTGGTGAAAAACAGGCCTGGAAACTGAGCAGTGATTTGTCTCGCATTAGTACTATCCCTATCTCCACTTCACTTCCTGTAAACAAAAGTGGCACCAGCTTCTTTGGAAATTTTTTATTTCAAAACGACCAGGAGGCTATCATACAGACACAGGAAAGGTTATACCGGGTGAACTTTACTATCAATACTATTAATGAACACCTGGTTACATCAGGGTATATAATGGGGGGCTTATACTATAACTCCTTTATTATTACACACGGTAATGATGAATTGATTTTCCTGGACGCAGCCACTTTTAAAGAAGTAAAGAAAATTCCTTTTAAAAACACAGGCTATGTCAGGTGTTTTGCTAAAGACAACATGAATAATATTTATGTCGGCAGTAATAAAGGAATTTTTAAAATCGATAGTAGCGGAAAAATCTTGCAGCAACTAAACAAAGAAACAGGCTTACCGGATGAATGCATCTACGCCATGGCATTTGATGAAGAAGGGTTTCTATGGTGCAGCACCAACAAAGGCATTTTGAAAGTAAATAAAGAAAATAAGGTGGTACTGCAACTAAAAAAAGAAGACGGACTGCAGGAAAATGAATTCAACACCAGTGTTGTTGCGAAATCCGGTGATGGTGAACTATTTTTTGGCGGGGTAAACGGGCTAAACAGTTTTTATCCATCGGCCATCGGGAGTTTTGAAGAAAAGCTGAATGTTCTCTTTACCAGGATAAAAGCTAATAATGAAGATGTGTTAAAAGATACTGCCGCCTGGAATATTACATCAATTAAACTTCCGTATACGAACAACAGCCTCTCTTTTGATTTTGTAGCCATGGGCACCAATAACCCAGAGCAGTACATATATCAGTACAAAATGGAAGGCATAGACAACGAGTGGATACTAAATAAAGATATACAAACAGTTCGCTACAGTCTGCCGCCTGGCAAATACACTTTCCAAATATATGCTTCCCGTTCTTTTAATACGGATGCAACAGCAATGAAAGAGATACGCATTGTCATCCGGCCGCCCTTTTGGAAAACATGGTGGTTCCTTACAGCAATTTCTTTGGCGTTTATTTCTATTCTTGCCTACCTGATTAATCAAAAAAACAAAAAGAAGTATGCAAAAAAATTGCAACTGCTGGAAAATGAACGGCAACTGAAACAGGAACGGGAACGTATTTCCAAAGACCTGCATGACAGTCTCGGTGCATATGCCAATGCTGTACTTTACAATACAGAATTACTCGAAAAAGAAAAAACAGAAGAAAAACGAAAAGACCTGATTGGCGATTTGAAATTTGCCTCTAAAGACATCATCACTTCCCTCAGAGAAACGGTGTGGGCTTTAAAAAAAGAAACATACACTGCAGAAGACTGTCTTGTCCGTGTAAGAAATTTCATACAACCGTTTGCAAAATATTACAGTCACATCAGCTTCCGGGTAGAAGGCGAAGCTCCCGCTGGTATGGAACTGCATTATACAAAAGCACTGAACTTAGTCCGGATCATGCAGGAAGCAATTTCCAACAGCATTAAACATGCAAGCCCGTATACCATCACTTTAACCAGTACTTTCACGGACAATAACTGGCAGCTAATCATTGCTGATGATGGTAAAGGATTTGATTACGAAACAATGAAAGAGCAGGAACGGGGTAATGGGTTAGACAATATTGAACACCGGGCTGCTGAATCCGGCTTTAACCTAAGTATACAAGCAGCAGAAAAAAAAGGAACATCAATCACCATTATAATATAAATCAATGCCAGTAAAAATTGCCATAGTAGATGATAAGGCCAGCAATCGAAGTATTATAAAAGACAAGTTGCTGAGGCATACAATTTTTGAAGTTTCACTGACGGCTGAAAATGGCAAAGACTTTCTGGATAAAATGAAAATACTGCCGCTGGATAAACTTCCTTCGGTGGTGCTGATGGATCTTGAAATGCCTGAAATGGACGGAGTAGATGCTGTAGCGGCAGGTTCGTATCTCTACCCCACTGTAAAGTTTGTAATGCTTACCATTTTTGATGATGAAGAAAAAATCTTCAAAGCCATCAAAGCCGGAGCCTTTGGTTATTTATTAAAAGATGAAAGTGCAGAGAATATAGCAGAAGTGCTTATACAAATGCATGAAAACGGTGTCGGACCTATCTCTCCCGGCATTGCACATAAGATTCTTCAACTGGTGCAGAACAATAGCATTTCCCTTATTCAAAAACATATTCCCGAAAAAGATAAAACACCCTTCAACCTGACGGAGAGGGAACAGGAAATATTAAAACTTTTAGTTCATGGAATGCAATACAAAGAGATAGGCAACCAACTACAGATAAGTCCCAACACCGCCAAAAAACATGTACTCAATATCTATGCAAAGCTGCATGTAAACAGCAAAGCACAGGCACTGGCACTGGCCTATGAAAAAGGATTAATATAAAATAATGCCAGGCTGTTCTGCACTTAACATAATCAAGTTTTTAAAATGTAAAAGCCTCCGTAGTAGAGGAAGCTTTTACTTTTTGCCTGCTTTTCACTTTAAAAATCTATCCCTGCTAAAATTATAGTCTTCTGCCCTTGGATTTAGTCATACGACTCCTGCCTGTATACGCTGATCTTAGAACTCTTCTCCGCTTCGTTGTATAATATTTGTATGATAATGACCCCGTCTCCCAATGCTATGATGCCGGTTTCGTAATCTTCCTTCACTTTCATATTGTATTTAAGGGATTTGGCTTTGACCAATAACCGCAATTCCGCTTTTATCCGGGGAAAAGTGGTTGATTTAGGAGTGGGGATATTAATAAAGAAGGATAGGGGGAATGGTTGCATTGGTGATTCAGCTATATTCAACTGGTACACTCCCATTTTGGACAATGTAGATACATTATAAATGCCACCATACTCATCTTTCTTTTCTTCTCCTTTGAAATAAGAAACAGAATCATGCAATACCAGGTCCATCATTCTATTCAATGAGGCGGCTTTCAATATGGTTGATTGTGCATCGACAAATAACGAGCATAAAGAAATAGCCAACAATAACAAGAACTTTTTCATACTAAATAATTTTTAAATCCGACAGGTTAATATATTTATTGAATTGTGCTAAGCAACAGTACCTTTTGTTCTTTGGTTTTTCCATTCTCGTATACAGCCTCCAGTTTTAAAAACGCTGTTGATGCGCTGAAGTATTTAAATCCTTTCAGGTTTTTCCCGATATCATCAGACCAGTTTACTTTTTCAAGTGCCTTCGCCTGAAAATTGACCTGGTACAGGTCAGCCAGTTCCGCTTTATTGGGTAAAAGAAAATACAAGTTGTTATTAAAAGCAAAGAGCCGCTCTTCATTAATATTGATTGCTGGTACTGCTTTATTGAAATCAGACAATAGTTGGGCAGTCTCCAACTGCTTTTCCAGGTTTACACTCATGAACTTCCAGTCGGAAGAACCAGAACTGCCTTTAACCCTGTAATAAATCAACTGATTGCCCTGTTTTACCCAGAAGGTATTAGAATTCTCTCCTGAATCCCAGCGAAAAGGGGAAAACCGCTCATCTTCCTTTAAAGAGAGTAGTGTTGAAAGCGCATTGAGATTCTTTACGTATTTATAGATATTTCTGCCTGACAAAAGATAAACATCATCGCCTTCCAACTGCATAGCGAGGTTATCCGTTGTTTTATATACGCCTAATTTACCCAGGCGTACAATTTGAGGATACCTGAACTTAAATAATTCTCTTGTCACCAGTTCGGTACTATTCTGATCGTATATGTCATAAACAATATAAATATCATCTTTATGAGATTGCAGAATCCGGACTTTTGTTTGACCGGCAGAGACCTTATAATCCAAAGGAGCCTTATACTCCTTTCTTATACTATCATAATCTATATAGCTGAGGTGGGTATAGTCAATATGACTTTTGTACTGGCTGGCAACAAATGTATTTTTATAAAAAGATCCGTCTCCTGCATATCCAAATCGTTCTTTCAACCGAAAGCTTGAACCATTGAATGTATAATTATCTAAAAAAATAAACCCGGGCTGGTCACTTTCTCTTGCCACATACAGGTCTCCCGCTGTCCCAAATGCGGAAGTTTCACTCGTCGGTGCAAAATATACTGAGTAGTTCAACAATACCCGGTCTTTAAACCCGGTAAGTGAAATAGAATTCTGATTGTTACTGACAGCGGGCTTTACCTTAAACTCTTTTTTGGAAGGCAACGCCACCTCATAGAGCTTATCAGCCTCCGGGTCAATCCGCCAGGCCCGGTAATAGTTATTCTCATGTGAGAAGCAGTAGATGTAATTATCTGTAAACGCAGGATTACTCAAATTTTTCAACCCGGCTGTGGCATTGAGTTTTGTACAAGATCCGTTACCTGTATGTAACCGGTAAAAATTTGTACCGGAAAAAAAGTAGTACCGGTTTTTTACTTGCCTGATGTTTTCCACATTTGTAATGGCTGTAAACTCATCCGGCAGAAAAAAAGTTTTGACCGGCAATACACTATTATTGGCGTTTTCGGATGCACCTGTTGCAGGCACAGGTTTGTCCGGCTGCGGTGCAGGGGTCTTACCGGAGCGTTGTATAATAGTGAGCAAAACCATCTGCCGCTGTGCATCAGCTTTATGTTTATAGATGGCCATTTCAACCTGTGTATCTTCTACCCTTGCATACAACGTGTCATTCGTTTTATTCATTGTGAAACCGGTGACCAAATAAGAGCAAAACGGATCATACTTTCTGCCTGTCAATATTTTTGAAACCTGCTCAGTCACTTTCGAAAATTCATTTTCATTATTGCTCAGGAGGATATACACGATATAGTTTTCATTCGCATCTTTAAAATAATAAACATCCAGATCTTTCTTCAGTCCGTTTTTGGGTAAGGTGGTCAGCACTTCTGCATTGTATGTATAACGGGGGTCTTTGTATTCCTCCAGTTTATTCCTGCATAAAGCTTCAATGATTATATTATAGTTCTCCGCTGACAAGTACTCCTCGTTCATGCCTCCCGGCTTCCAGTCACTAATTTTTAAGTTGTTAACAGCTGCCATTCTTGCAACAGGATCAGCAGGGGAACCTTCGTTATCAAGATCGGTTTGCCGGGAATATGTGTGATAGCAACCAATAAAAAAAAGAAGTAAAAAGGCGACCTTTTTCATAGGTACATTTTAAGTTGAGCAATATTATTAAAACGATATTTCAATTTTATACCCTGCTCCGGGTATAAACATGCATGATACGATATCTTATATTTACTTCAAATTTTTAAACCTCCTATTATGTCAACCGTATCAAAATGGATGAGCTGGGAAGGCGGCATCGATCTGACTGCCGTTACTTCTCCCGACCTGCAAATGCCCAATGTGATAGTACACTTAGGCCGTATGGTAAACACCCCGGTGGGTAATTCCCCCAGCGGAATGATCTTCTGGCAACCTGATACCAATGCTATGCCTTTGGTATTCGGCTTTGTTGGAACCGATGCTAAAGTCGGTGCTTATTTTGGGCCTGCTATTTTTGCCGGAACACCTTTTGAAGCAGCTCCTGTACTCAATGCCAGTATTGACATACGGATAAGCGAAAACTCGGCGTATGCAAAATGTGTAACAGGCGACTATACTTTTGAAGTAGAGATGAGCGAATTCAGCGAACCTTATTTAATTGACCGTAAGCCTTCGGCCATGCCACCCTTTCATCAGCAAGGTGTTGAAATGCATGCAAAAAAAGCTACCCTGAAAGTAAACGGGCAAGCAATCAATATTATCATTCCCCCGGCAGGCATCAGTGGCGGACCTGCCAGTGTGGTAAGCCCTAACGGAGTATATGCCAGGTAACAGCTCACCAGCCTTTAACCATCCAAAAGAGCAGTATAACAACTGCTCTTTATTTATACAAGTATGAAAACATTTATTTCATTTATTTCTTTTCTTATACTTTCTCTCATAGGCAATGCTCAGCTCAGCAAAGAACAGGAATCAATAAAGAAAACTTTTTTCAATTTCCTTAGATTCTACCAAAAAAACGAAGTGAAGTTTAACTCCTTCCGGTTATACAAAGGAACCGGTGCAGAAAATTCACCTCCTTATAAAATACAATGGAAAGAAGCTGAAAGATATTTTTCTTACCTGCGGACCAGTGTGCCTTTTGTGGGGGAAGCATATATCAAAGCAGAAAGAGCACACTTCAAATATAATGACAGCTGCTTCAAAGCTGACCCATCAGAAGAAATGCCTGCCGGCTTCGATTATGATCGTTGGGCCGGTGGGCAGGAAAGTATTGATTACTCTATAAAATGGTACACTTCTCCCCATAATACCTATGAAGTTATCATCAATGGCGACAGGGCTTTATTAAGAATTGGCAGCGAGTTGTGGGAAGGAGCAACAGAAAAAAACCGTAGCTGGAGTACAGTTCCTTTTGTTAAAGAAAAGGGCAAATGGAAAATGGCCGACAATATTTACCCTGAGGAAGCCCCTATTCAATAATTAGTTTTTTATTGAACCAGTTGTTCACCATTTCACTGGCCCGGTCCCTGTATGTCTTATGATGATATTCATTGGTATCAGCTTCATACTCATACTCTTTTTTCCATTCGTTATAGTTCTGTGCCACTTGTTCAATTGCATCCAGCATCAGGTGTATTTCATTATCTGTCATCACCGGATGCACCGACATACGGATCCAGCCGGGCTTGCAGGAGAGGTCGCCTTTATGAATCTCATCTAAAATTTCGTAAGAATGCAGTTCATCCACATGCAGTAGCATATGCCCGTATGTACCGGCACAGGCACAACCTCCACGGGTTTGAATACCAAACCGGTCATTAAGCATCTTTACAACAAGATTGAAATGGGTTCCCCGGATCAAAAAAGAAATCACACCCAGCCGGTGCTGGTTTTGTCCTTCCAGGATTTGAACACCGGGGATACCCGGTAGCCGTTCAAAAATTATTTTTAAGATCTCTTCTTCCCGCCGGAGCATATTCTCAACTCCCATCTCCTCTTTCAGTTTTACAGCCAACGCCGCTTTTATTCCCTGGAGAAATGGAGGTGTACCGCCATCCTCACGGTGCTCAATATCTGTTATATATTCATGATACTTCCAGGGATTGGTATAGGTTACTGTTCCTCCGCCGGGCTGATCTGGTATGATGTTATGATATAATTTTTTATTGAAGATGAGTACACCAGGTGTGCCCTGCCCACCCAGAAATTTATGGGGAGAAAAGAAAATTGCGTCTAAGTAACCGCCTTCAATTTCCGGATGCATGTCAATAGTTACATACGGCGCCGAGCAGGCAAAATCTACAAAGCACAGACCATTATGCTGGTGTACCAATTGTGCCACTTTATGATAGGGTGTTTGAATACCTGTTACATTAGAACAGCTGGTGATGGCGGTTGCCTTATTCTTCCGGTATTCGTATTTCAGCAGCAATGCTTCCAATGCTGCCAGGTTGATATTACCGTTTTCATCATTAGGAATAATTTCTACATCAGCAATAGTTTCCAGCCAGGAAGTTTGGTTGGAATGGTGCTCCATATGCGACACAAAGATGACAGGTTTTAGCACGGGGTCAATATCAAGATAGTTGCTGAACAGCGAATGGATACTGACTTTACTGCTTTTCAATTCATCCGGTGAAGGAAGTGTTCCTGGTTTTACGTAATCCATGATCCGCTCCGGAATTCTAAGGCCCAGAAGTCGTTGCAGTTTATTCACCGCCCCGGTCATACCGCTTCCGGCAAAGATCAATACATCATCCGGTCCGGCATTCACATGTTGTTTAATAATGTGTTTAGCCTGCTCGTAAGCACGGGTCATGGCTGTACCAGTTACCGTTGTTTCAGTATGTGTATTGGCCAGTAATGGCATTATTTCTTTCTGCAGACGTTCCTCAATGGGTGCATAAGCCCTTCCACTGGCCGTCCAATCAGCATATATCATTTTTTGTGTTCCGTAAGGAGTTTCAAAATGGGTATCGATTCCGATGATATTGTTGCGGAAAGACTGAAAGTGATCCTGTAACATAAATCCTGATTTTCAGCTTCAAAGTACCGTTATTTTCGGGAAGCCGATGGTGTTAATTGTCATACTGCCCTTTAACCTGTATCAACCATTAATTTCTGTGTATAATAATTATTCAATAGCGTAACCGTCATAAAAACGTACTGCAATGCTGATTATGTTGAATGATATTGGGTATAGTATCTGGCTATGGTGGTCAACAAATTAATCAAACGGCTGTTAGTTTTCATTAATTTTGTCTGTCACTTACATTCTCCTGTAAAGGAAGAAATTAAATTGAATTGTTATATGCCTGTTCATGAATTGGAGAAATCTTTCCAGCAAAAAATAGACAATGAAGTCAAGATCGAGCCCAAAGACTGGATGCCAGATGCTTACCGAAAAACAAATATCC
Source organism: Chitinophagaceae bacterium (assembly GCA_016719165.1). Classification (GTDB taxonomy): domain Bacteria; phylum Bacteroidota; class Bacteroidia; order Chitinophagales; family Chitinophagaceae; genus JJ008. The sequence continues at coordinate 82,233 of JADKAJ010000009.1, forward strand.
GCCAGATCAGCCAGCATGCACATAGTGAGATTGTGGGAATGCTACCGGAAGGAAACTGGATCAGCAGAGCCCCTTCTTTAAAAAGAAAAGCAATCCTCCTTGCCAAAGTACAGGATGAAGGCGGCCATGGCCTTTATTTATATTCTGCTGCTGAAACATTAGGCATGTCGAGAGAAGAAATGATAAATGACCTGCATAGTGGTAAAGCAAAATATTCTTCCATTTTTAATTACCCTACGCTTACCTGGGCCGATATCGGCGCAATTGGTTGGCTGGTGGATGGCGCTGCCATCATGAACCAGGTAATGTTGACCAGAACTTCTTACGGACCTTATGCAAGGGCCATGGTAAGAATTTGCAAAGAAGAAAGTTTTCATCAGCGGCAGGGATTTGAAATATTACTGGTCCTGTCAAGAGGAACTGCTGAACAAAAAGGGATGTGCCAGGATGCCATTAACCGCTGGTGGTGGCCTTCTTTAATGATGTTTGGCCCCAAAGACTCCGAAAGTACCAACAGTGACCAGAGCATGAAGTGGAAGATCAAACGTAAAACCAATGATGAACTGCGGCAAAATTTTGTAGACATGATTGCCGAGCAGATAAAAGTACTCGGCATGAAACTGCCGGATGATAAATTAAAATGGAATGAATCCAAAAAGCATTATGACTTTGGTGAGATCAACTGGGATGAATTCTGGCAGGTAGTAAAAGGCAACGGACCTTGCAATAAACAACGCCTCGATGCCCGTAAAAAAGCATGGGAAAATGGAGAATGGGTAAGAGAAGCCGCCGCCGCACATGCAAAGAAAAGAGCAGAAAGACAAAAAGAAAAAGCAGCTTAAAAATATTTTTATGAATGTCATCAGAAAATTTTATTACGGCGATATCCCTGAAGACAAAACAGGAGGAACTATTGTTTCGAAAGAAACGAAAACCGACTGGCCTTTGTGGGAAGTGTTTATCCGCAGTAAACAAGGGCTTGACCATAAACATGCCGGCAGCCTGCATGCAGCAGATGCACAAATGGCCATAGAAAATGCAAGAGATGTTTATACCCGCAGAATGGAAGGCGTAAGCATTTGGGTGGTGGAATCAAAATATATTCATGCATCTAACCCGGAAGAAGCTGGCGAGCTTTATGAACCTGCAGTTGATAAAATTTATCGTCACCCTACCTTTTATAATCTGCCTGATGAAGTAAATCACATGTGACCGTTGATCAAATGAATAAAATGAAATCAAACTCTCTTATCGATTTTTCGTTGCACTTGGCAGATAATGCCTTGATACTTGGCCAAAGAAATGCTGAGTGGTGCGGACATGGGCCCGTTTTAGAACAGGATATTGCGATCACTAATATTTCTCTTGATCTGATCGGACAAGCCAGGAGTTTATACCAATATGCAGCGCAGCTGAAAGCCGACGGATCTACCGAAGACTCATTGGCTTACCTGAGAACAGAAAGAGAGTTTAGAAATTGTTTGCTTGTTGAACAGCCAAATGGTGATTGGGCACAAACCATGCTACGGCAGTTTTTATTCAGCAGCTACCAATATTATTTATATCAATACCTTCAAAATAATAAAGAGGAAACCCTGGCAGCTATTGCAGAAAAATCTTTAAAAGAAGTAAGTTACCACCTTCGCTGGAGCAGTGAATGGATAATAAGATTGGGAGACGGCACAGAAGAAAGTCATAGCAGAATACTGAAAGCGTTGGAAGAGTTATGGAGATATACCGGCGAGCTTTTTATCGCAGCACCGTACGAGAATGACCTCGGCATAGCTATTTCTTCATTAAAACATGATTGGTCCAAAAAAGTAAACACTGTATTTGAAGAAGCTACTTTGAAGGCACCAGAAAATGTTTTTATGCACACAGGCGGAAAAACAGGAACGCATACGGAACATCTTGGTTTTATTTTGACAGAATTACAATATATACAAAGAGTTTATCCCGGCTGTGAATGGTAGACTCCTGGTTCCGATTGTTACCGTCCCAACAGAAAAGGCATCATCACAATGAAGACTACAACCATTGATAAAGAAGCACTTTACGCCTGCCTGGAAGAAGTAAAAGATCCGGAAGTACCTGTATTAAGTATCATCGACCTCGGGATTGTAAGAGATATTCAGATGAATAATGACGAACTGGAAGTGACGATCACCCCTACTTACACCGGCTGCCCGGCAATGGATGTGATTGCAACAGCGATACGGGTGGAACTAACAGTTCTAGGTTTCAAAAAAGTAAAAATTGTCCGGTCCATCAGTCCGGCATGGACCACAGACTGGATGAGTGAAGAAGGAAAAAGAAAACTGAAAGAATACGGTATCGCCCCGCCTAATCCCAAACAACAGGTGTGCAACGACAAGTTGTTTGCTCCTGATGAAGCAGTACAATGTCCACACTGTAATTCCTGGCACACCCGTCGCATCAGTGAGTTTGGCAGCACAGCCTGTAAAGCCCTATACCAATGTGATGATTGTAAAGAGCCATTTGATTACTTTAAGTGTCATTAGGCTGTTGGAATAATTATCTTCGTTATCAAATTAAATTTCATCTCATGTCATCCATTCTCTTTGCAATAAAAGACACAATTGGCTTTATTACGCTTAACAGACCTGAAAAATTCAATGCTTTTAACCGGGAAATGGCTTTACTGCTTCAATCAACGCTGGATGAATGCAAAAGCGACGAAATAAGATGTGTATATATTACCGGTGCCGGAAAAGCTTTTTGTGCCGGGCAAGACCTGGCTGAAGTGGTGGACCCCAACGGACCGGGAATGCAAAGAATTCTGAGTGAGCATTACAATCCTATTGTTACCAGGATCAGGGAATTGGAAAAACCGGTAGTTGCAGCTGTAAATGGTGTAGCAGCTGGTGCCGGTGCTAATCTCGCTATTTGTTGTGATATTACAGTAGCTGCCAAATCAGCATCCTTCATACAGGCATTTTCTAAAATTGGATTAGTTCCAGATACAGGCGGCAGTTTCTTTTTACCCAGATTGATTGGCTGGCAAAAAGCTATGGCGCTGATGATGCTCGGTGATAAAGTGCCGGCAGAAGAAGCCGAACGTATGGGTATGATCTATAAATATTTTGAGGACGGGAATTTTACAGAAGAGTCATCAAAACTGGCTGCCACACTGGCTGCGATGCCTACCAAAGCATTGTACCTGATTAAAAAAGAATTACAATGGTCTTCCACCCACACTGTGTATGAGCAATTACAGAATGAGGATAAACTACAGCAAAGAGCTGCACAAACTGACGACTACAAAGAAGGAGTGGCTGCATTTTTAGAAAAAAGACAACCTGTTTTCAAAGGGAAATAAAAAAGATAAGACATGAATGCTGAAAAAGATAAGTTAGCCAATGATGTTGTCAATCATATGATGAAGCATGATCTGTTCAGCCAGTGGCTGGGTATAGAAATATTGGAAATAAAAGAGGGGTATAGCAAAATAAAAATGATCATCCGCAAAGAAATGGTCAATGGCTTTGGTATCATTCATGGCGGCATCGCATTCTCGTTAGCAGACAGTGCTTTTGCCTTTGCCTGCAATAACCGCAATGTTTTATCAGTCGCATTGGATACTTCGATCAATTTTATAAAACCGGTACATGTGGATGATGTATTAATTGCCGAAGCAACAGAACTGCATAACGGTAAATCAACCGGACTGTATCATATCAATATCACCAATCAAAAAGAACATCTGATTGCCCAGTTTAAAGGCCTTTGCTACAGAACGGATAAATCCCTGATCTCACAATAATCCATGTTAACGCCATAAATCTTAGTACTATGTTCTATGAATTCAAAGGCATAAAACCTGTTGCTGACACAACCTCTTTTGTGCATCCGCAGGCTGCTGTAACAGGCAATGTGATCATTGGCAAACATTGCTATATCGGCCCCGGCGCTGCCTTACGTGGAGATTGGGGGCAGATCATTCTTGAAGATGGTTGTAATGTGCAGGAAAACTGTACCATTCATATGTTTCCCGGTGTTACTGTCGTTTTAAAAGAAGGCGCCCATATCGGACATGGTGCTATCATTCACGGTGCAACAATCGGTAAAAATTGCCTGGTAGGTATGAATAGTGTGATAATGGATAACGTTCTATTAGGTGATGAAAGTATAGTGGGGGCATTGACGTTAATAAAAGAAGGAGAAATAATTCCTGCCAGAAGTGTGGTGGTAGGGAATCCCGGCAAGATCATCAAACAGGTTAGTGATGAAATGCTAACCTGGAAAACCAAGGGTACAAAATTGTATCAGCAATTACCCGGTGATTGTTTTACGATGCTGAAACCCTGTAACCCAAAGCGCAAGGCTGGAAAAAAACATGCACCAGGCAATACTGGCTATTCCAGCTGGAAAACGCTTAAATAGTAAAAACCCTATTAACAATAGCGAAGACTTGCAGAAATAATTTGGGTAGAATACTTGCAACTATTGCAAGAGGATATTATTTTTGTCTTCTCCAACGTTCAATTCCTTCTAAAGAACCCTTGAGCATTACAATTTAATCCGTCCATTATTCCTTTCTGAAATCCCTGATCTCAAATCCTGTAAATGACTGCCTGAGTCCAGCTCCGTTCAAACCATTTTGAAGAAGGATTTTTATTTCTAACATAAAACCATGAGCATGAAAACTTTTACTTTCGTAAAAGGGATAATACCCCTTTTAACCTTAGCCCTATTCGCTGTAACCACTTCAGCGCAAACAGTAACTTTAAATCCTTCTGCTACGCAGAATATCAGCACAGGAGGAACAGTAAACTTCACCGCAACAAGAAGCAGTAATTCCCAAACATGGCCTGGTGGTAATGGTCAATTTACTTACACCTGGAGTTCAAACCCTGCTGGTGTTACTTTTACAAATAACCCTAACACCACCAGTAATAGCAGTTCCGGCACAGTTGCTACATTCCCTGCAAACGGAACTTACCAGATCACCTGTTTTGTTCAGGAAGGTGGTGGTTTAAACGCTACTTCTGCAGCTACTACTGTTAATGTAACAGCACCGCTTCCCGCCAATCTTTGGGCCACTTCGTCAAATGGCACACAGATCTCTGCTTTCACAGTATCAAATGGCACTTACCAGAGCGGACCAAATAATATTTTTCCTGCCAGTTTCCCAGGCACTACTACTGGTGGTACAACCACTGCAGCACTTGGCCGAAGTGCATCACCCAGTATAACCCTGGGTCATTTTTACTGGCTACCCAATACTGGTAATAACAATGGCGTTGTTGAGGTTTTTGCGGCCACTTCTACCGGAGCAAATGTTACCCGTATTGGTTCCATTGATTTTAATGGTGGCAGCGGTAGTGACCTTGGATTTGTTCGTCTTGGTATGGGACCTGATGGTACGGGATGGATCCTGGCTGGTGATGGCACCAATCTTTACCTGGCAAAGTTTATTTCAAATGGTGTCAATCCAGTCAGTATTAGTGTTGAAGATGCCAGTGTGACCCTAAGCGGCGGTTCTGTATCTACATTCCAGAATGGTGACTTATGCATATCAGGTGCCGGCAATATTTATGCATTGGCCAATAACGGTAGTGGTGTTACACAAATTTTTATCGGTTTCCCCAATGGCAGTTCTACAACACTGACAAAAAAATGGGATCTTGTCACTCCTGCCAGCACCCCATTTACAGGAACTGTTAACGGGGTTGCATTTGACCTTCTAGGTTCAATTTACTTGTCTACAGGAGATGGTTTGTACTATATTGACCAAAACACAGCTAACGGACCTGCCGGAACAGTTCAATGTTCACTGGTCAGATCCCAGACAGGATTGCAGGATCTGGCATCTAACGCCTTCCCAAGCCAGTCAACCTTGCCTGTTACCCTGATTAATTTTAGCGCTTCTTATCGTAACGGTACAACCACATTAACCTGGGAGACAGAAAATGAAACCAACTTCAGTCACTACGAAGTTGAAAGAAAAAGTGCTGCTGCGGAAGACTATAGTGATATAGCCAGCAAGACAGCCCTGGGAAATACCGGCCGTTCTTCTTATCAGCATATCGATAATATAAACAGCCTAACAGATGATGTTGTTTATTATCGCCTCAAAATGGTGGATATAGATGGCGGATATAAGTACAGTAATGTGCTGATGGTTCGCAAAGAGAAGAAAACAATCAGTGGTATTACTATCAACCCCAACCCGGTAATGAGTGGGGATGCCGCTACAATTCGCATAGAATCTGCAGCCAGTGCAATGGTAACATTGCGAGTTGTGGATATGGCTGGCAGACAGGTAATTCAACAACAAAACAGGGTAAATGAAGGCATTAATAGCATTCCAGTTAATAACCTGAATATTTTACAGCCTGGTATATATATAATTCAAATGTCAACCGGAGAAGAACTATCAGCGATTAAGTTTTCTGTAGTTCGTTGAGTTGAAAATCAATGCTCAGGGTTTTAATACCTTGAACCCCCCTTGATTCGTTCGGGGGGGGTTTTTTATTTCACCCATCACCCTGTGCCCCTCATAAAAATTGTTTTTGTCACAAAAAGAATTGTTGTAATTTAAAGTTGTTCTTTTTTAAAAAATAACTAAAAACCTTGTGTATGAGAAGAAGTCTACCCCTCTTATCCCTTTGTGCAGCAACTGTTTTACATTCCTCTATTTCTGTAAATGCCCAGCAGGCTGATCGTTTTGCCTATGCAGTAACAGATGCCCAGCAAATGGGTGCCAACTGGAGTTTTTTAAGAAAACTGAACCTGCAAACCGGTGAGTACAGCCAGATCCTGCTCAGTGGCAATGATGCATCATTTCTTGCTTATAATGCAACCACAAAAAAACAATTAGAAGCCCCGCTCATTGATTCCCGTTATGGACATACTATGAATGCGGCTTTTGGTAGCGGAGTGGCAGCAGTTGCGTATGATAAAAAGAACAATCGTCTTTATTATACACCAATGCTTTTCGATCAGATGCGTTATATTGATTTAAAAAGCATGAAAGTTTTTTATGTTACTGATAAAGCATTTACGGGAAAACCAATTAAGTCGGCTGACCAGGGCAATATTGTAACCCGCATGGCTATTGCGGCTGACGGAAACGGGTATGCATTAACCAACGATGGATCGCAGTTGATCCGCTTTACCACAGGCAAAAACCTGAAGATTGAAGATCTCGGAGCATTGGTAGATGATCCGGCCAACAAAGGCGTTTCTGTGCATAATTCCTGCACTAGTTTTGGTGGTGATATGATTGCTGATGACGATGGAAACCTGTTTGTCATCTCTGCCCGTAACAATGTTTTCAAAATAGATATTGGATCAAAAGTGGCTACACATCTTGGAGCAATCACAGGATTACCCCAGGGTTTCACTGTTAATGGAGCAGCTGTAAATGAAAACAACCAGATCATAGTAAGCAGTGCCATGCAAACAGTTAATTTCACTGTTGATTATAAAACATGGATCGCTTCTCCATATACTGTTACCGGTACTGGCTGGAACAGCTCTGATTTAGCCAACAGCAACCTGCTGGCTACTGCTGCTAAAAACAAAAATGCCGTGACAGAAGTAATGTCACGCAATACACCAGCAAATTCAGGTGATGGCAAGGTTAGCATTTATCCAAACCCCGTTTCCAATAACCAGTTTGTGATTCAGTTCAATCAACTGGAAGCCGGTAATTATTCGGTACAGGTAACTGATGTGATGGGACGCCAGGTTATACAGCAATTAGTAAGCCTGAGCGGAGATAATCATGCACAAACGATCAGGCTCCATCCTTCCTCTGCCAAAGGTATTTATTTGATAAAAGTAACTGACCCCAACAGCAGATCCGTATTCAATACAAAGGTGGTGGTTCAGTAAAAAATAGTTTCTTAATTAAAAGGCCTGCTTATAGCAGGTCTTTTTTATTTCTCAGCATTTTTCCAGATCGACTTTACGAATTTGGCTGTTGTGGCAAAGTCTTCGCATTTACCATCCCCTTTCCCGGTGATCCCACCCGAAGGTGCACACACTGCCTTACAACTATCATCATATACCATATTGAAAAAATCACAGCACGGTGCTGTAAACAAAAAAACTTTTTTTCCATTATAAAGATATTCATCTACCTGCTGGGGAGGATTGGGCGGAATCTCCTTATTCGCACTATCAATCAACCTCCTTACACAAACAGGAATAGAATCATTACAATTGATGTCATTCCTTACATCTGTTACATTTTCTTTCTCTTTTTTTTTGCCACACTCACTGGCAGATAAGAAAGGGAAAACCAGCAGGATCAACAGATATTTCATAAATGAGCTGTTAGGATTGGTTAGGGTATATTTGCATGAACCCACCGAAGGTAAGAGGAAAGATACAAAGGCGGGATTCACATTAAAAATACAGTTTTGGAGAAAAGTAATTTTGTAGACCAGATCCGCATTTTTTGCCGCAGTGGACATGGTGGCGCTGGTAACAAGCATTTTATGCGCAATAAATTCACCGCATTGGGTGGTCCTGATGGCGGTGATGGTGGCCGTGGCGCCCATATCATCCTGAAAGGCAATAGTAATCTCTGGACCTTACTGCACTTACGGTATTATAAGAATGTGCTGGCCGAAGATGGAGAAAAAGGTGGCGCCAATAACTGCCATGGCCGGGATGGAAAAGATATCATTATTGATGTACCGCTGGGTACTATTGCCCGGGATGAGGAAACTGGCAAACAGGAGGTAGAAATACTGGAAGATGGACAAGAGGTAATCTGGATGCCCGGTGGTAAAGGAGGATTGGGCAACTCACATTTTGCCACACCTACCAACCAGGCACCTGAATATGCGCAACCTGGATTGCCGGGTATTGAAGGCTGGAAAGTATTGGAATTAAAAGTACTGGCAGATGTAGGTCTTGTTGGTTTTCCCAATGCAGGCAAATCAACTTTATTATCTGTCATCACTGCTGCCAAACCTAAGATTGCCAATTATGCTTTTACAACCCTCACTCCCAATTTGGGCATGGTGGAATACAGGGATGGAAAAAGTTTTTGCATAGCCGACCTTCCGGGAATTATTGAAGGTGCAGCAGAAGGCAAAGGATTAGGTCATCGTTTTCTCCGGCATATAGAACGCAACTCTGTTTTATTGTTTTTAATTCCCGCAGACTGTGATGATCATAAAAAAGAATTTGACATATTGGTGAATGAGCTGGAACAATACAACCCCGAGTTGCTGCATAAACAATTCATCATTGCCATCAGCAAAAGCGATATGCTGGACGTTGAATTAAAAGATGCTATTGAAAAAGAATTGCCGGATAATATTCCACATGTGTTTATCTCGTCAATAACCAATAAAGGATTGACAGAACTGAAAGACCTTTTATGGAATGTACTGAACCAACCGGTGGAATAAGAAGTATGCTACAAATGAATTAAGTGGTAATACCTGAATTGGTTGAGAATATGACATGTCTTTTTTCTATTTCAGAAAGAAGTATGCTGCTATCTGGTTCAAGACTCCGATGATCGTAAAATTATTAAGGATTCAATTACACCCTGTTTAGAAAACAGTTTGCCAGAAAAAAAGCTGGATTGAAAGTTCATTATTTTAGAAACGCTTCTCCATTTTATGAGTAAGCCCTTGTGTACTAAGATTTGTTATCCGGGAGTATGACCGATATCATTGAAAATGATGTAGAAATGGCCCAACTTGCGATAAGATTTTCCAATTGGGTTTATGAAAAGGTCAGGCAAAAAAATCCAGCCAATTTCAAAAATTAGTCTTTATTCTGCCCAAATTTTATATCGAAAAGTCCGATTCACAAAGCTTAGACCAGCTCGTTCCGCCCCCACAGAAAAAAGCCCGGTAGCTGAACCAGAAATGATGGACAACCGCCATAATTTATCAGCTGCCGGAAATCGATGGTCAAGCATATTAAGAACCCTAATTAACATTTTGCTGATCATAGTAGTAATAGCCGGGCTTGGATTATATAATGATAAAAATAATTATTTAGTCTCGGCAGGCGTCAGGCAAGGCCGTAATACAGTTTATGAACTTGAAAGAATCGATAGTGCAGCAAATGCAATAGAAGAGATTTTTGCTGCATCAGATACAAACCAATTAGCGAAAATTTTGTCACCAGTTACATTAGAAAAGCGAAGACCTTACTTCCCGCAGTTAATAGAATTCATGCCGTCATTCGCTGCAGATTTCAAAACAAGAAAACTACAGCTTGTACGGGCCAGGTATGCAGTTTACGAGTTCAAAAGTTTGAGGGGAAAATTTCTTGCTGAGTTTTGTACCGATAGCAACGGATGTTGGGTATTGATGAACTTTTAAAACAAACAAAATGAAAACACTTCTTTATTTCCGTTTGTTCTTAAGTGTAATATTTAGTTTATTACTAATACAATTTTTCTCCAATTATGGCAACAAAGCAGTTCATCCTGACCTGAATGCCATGATACTGGGTGCATTTCTAAAGCAAAACAGCACTCCCACACAAGCGGAGCCCTTTTTTAAAAATTATACATTTCTGTTCCTTTCAGGAACAACACTCAAGGGTACTGCAGTTATCAAGGACGGATATTTTAGTCCTAATGATATTGCCGCTGCGGGCCTGGGATATGGATATTCTGAGGAAGGACCGGCTGAAAAAACGGTGAAAGGCTGGATTACACATGGAGGATATTCAGCTGATGTTCCTGAAGTACCTGCTTCTTTAAGGCACTTTTATGACCCGACCAAACCAGCCGGCAATCGTTATCTTACTGATATTGCCAATTCAAAAATTATGGGGTCTTTGCAAAAATATGTTCTCACCAACCCTAAAACCGATGCTGTAGAATGGGCTATGGGTAAGCCAGGTATAGAAGCTCTCAGTGTCCAGGATCATTTCTATACATGGGAAAGGGGAAAGAACTGGATAAGAATGGCACTAAATGAGCAAAATAAAAAAAAGCAAAATGAATACATGGCCAATGCCTGGCGATCTCTTGGAGAAACCTTACACATGATTGCTGATAATGGTTGTCCGCCTCATGTTCGCAACGATGCACACCCTTCACCTTTCTTAAACAACAATACATTTTTGGGCAACCCAGATCCCTATGAAGAATTTATGGATCAACTAAAACAAGAAAAGCCAGATGTTTTTGCACAATTTGGCAAGGGTACACCGGATCCGGATTTTCGGAATAAAATTAATTCATTGAAAACAGGAAAGGAAATAGCCCATGAAATGGCGTATTTCACCAATAAAAATTTTGTAACCAATGAAACAATTTCCGGTATAGATAAAAATGGTAAAAAAATACAACAGCTCATTCATCCGGAATCCCCTTACTCCTCTCCGCTATTGCAACAAATGAAATATTATGAGTCAGATCATACTTATCGTACTTCCTCAGGTGTAAAACAATGTGCAGATGTTGTCTATTTTTCAGATCTTATACCCCGAATATCCGAACCAACTGTAACAATGGAATGTGTTATCTCTCAGGCAAAAGCCCTTATTCCAAATATCATTGTAGCAGGCAAAAACATGATAAAACTCTTCATTCCCAAACTAAAAGTGGAGATACAATCAGCTGAGAATACAACGGTTAAGGGCATGGTAAAACATATGAGAGATCCCGAATATGCCACAGAGATAATGTATAATGGCCCCGTCAAACTGGTCCTTAAAGACAAAAATTTCAGAATAAAAAAAGAAATAGAGATTACAGCAAAAGACGGGGTTTTTGAAACCAGTGAATTTGCATTAGGTAGTTCCGGCAATAAAGTGACTGCCATCATTGAATTTGGAGGAATACTTATCAATTCAGATCCGTTCAATTGCACTGTAGTCAGTAATACTCCGGTCATAAAAAGCGTTGCCGGAGGCTCCACAATTGATATGTTGATTTATGTAAACGGAACCTTTGACAAGGATTTCAGATGCGGAGCTTATAACAAACCTGCAGTAACGTGGATAGATATTGAAAACAATGGTATCCCTGTCAACAAGGGGTTGGGGGAATTCAAAGGAACAAAAAAATGGGGTGTTGATATTGTAGAGGTATCAGGAATCATCAGTGAGGAAAAGATTATCGAGTTGCGCTATCGCGGCACTTACACGGATGATGAAAGACAACAACAATGGGATATTACAGTAAAAGATATTCCTCTTTTGGATCCCGATCAAAAAGGAAAACATGGACAGATAACTTACCAGCTTCGGCCTTACGAAATGGGGCTCGAAAAAAAAGTTGTCAATATGTATGAGCACCTGACCAATATAACTGTAAAAGAAGTTTGTATAAAAAATAAACAGTTTTCCCGAAATTTATCGTGGACAGACTGGGACAGAAAATTTGCCGGCACTACAGTTGCGTCAAGTCCGCTGATGCAACAATCTGCCATCCAAATAAGAGTGAACCGGTAAATTTTAATAAATGAAGAAGTCATATTGTATCTGGTATTGATCTTTTACATAAGAGGAAGAAATTCAGATTTCTGAAATAATACGAGGTTTTTGCAACGAACTTCCGGAAAAGGCAATTAAAAAAATTACTCAGCCATATGCAATTATTGCATTTGATTTGTAAAACAAGGTGCAGAAAAATGCCAGCATCGGTAAAGGTGTTTCATTAGCCGGCATTAATAAGCCCGGCCAACTGTATCGCAGGCAGCTTTCAGCAAGGAGTTGACATCATGTACATCCTGTCCTTTTTCCCAGAGCATCACTCCGTTGGCAATGTCTTTGGCCAGTTTGGCCTTTCGTTTTATAGTGTACTGCCCGTTATAGTAAATCGTGTAATTCACAAAAGAACCGCTGGTGACCACGGCTGAATCATATTGCGGGTTTCCACCCTGGCCCAGTATTCCGCTGTAGGTAAGTATGGTTCCGCTTTGCGTGATGCCCGAAGGTCTTCCATAAGCCGGCAATCCAAGAACTGCTTTTGCAGCAGGCATTCCCCTCGTTGTCAGCCAGTAATTCAAACAGGTTTGCGCCAGCGCATAATCACTATGATGACGGTAAGGCGCTGATGTACTGAAATCATCATATGCCATTATGTTGAAGAAATCAACATAAGTAAATAATTCATTCCGGATGGCATCTCTTATACCACCTGCATATTTACCTGCAGTAACTGCACAAGACAAATAATAACGGCCATCCCTGTGCAATGAATCAGATAATTCTTTCATCATAGCAGTGAATGTCAGATCAGTTCCATCAGTGGTAGTAGGAAATTCCCAATCCATATCGATACCATCCAGGTTATTTTGCCTCACCACATTCATTACCTCTTTAATAAAATTGGTACGACCGGCGGGGGTAGCCGCCATGTTTTTAAAATTTGTTTTCCCGTCACCGCTTCCGTCATTGATACCCAGGAAGATCCTGGCATTATTGGCCCTGGCTTTTGTAGCCACAGCAGCCAGCGATGAGGTTGGGGAGGAAGGTGCTGATAAAGTACCGGAAGTATTCACCCCATAAAATGCATAGACCACCACATTCGTCATCCTGAATTTTACATCCGGTATGGTAGTCACATTCCTGTAAGAGGGCATGTAGCCAACCACATAATACCCAAACGGAACCGGTGGTTGTATAACGATATAAGTGAAAGAACTGATAGCAGCCGTACAACCCGTAGCAGAACCGCCGGAGTTTTTAGGCAATGCATACCAGTAGTAAGTGGCATTGGGTGTGGCCGGGATCGTATAGTTATAACTGGTACCCGTTACATTGGTAACGATAGTGGTTGTTGGGTTAGCCGTTGTGCCAAGGTATATATCATAACCGGTTGCACCGGATACAGCATTCCAGGAAAGGGTTATACTGGTGGTTACCACAAAAGAGCCGGCAGCCGGTGTAACCGCTGAAGCACAACCCGGTACCGTTGTGGGCGGAGGTGTAGGGGTGCCGCTATCCTTTTTACTACACGAATTGACAATTAAAACTAAAAACAGCAGACAGATTAGACCATTCCTGAAATTCATAAGCAGTAATTCGGCCTTCAAATTAATGGATTCGGATGAAACTCAGCATTTTGATATGCCTTTTTCTGTAGGTTTGCCCTCTAAAATTTCAAGTATGAAGAAGTTTCTGGTAACGATTGTTTTATCGCTTTCACTCCTCGCCAAAACAATGGCTGATGAAGGCATGTGGCTGCCGTTATTGCTCGGACAGCAGGTTTATAATGATATGGTGAAAAAGGGATTAAAACTCACCAAAGAACAGTTATACAATATCAACAAACCCTCTTTGAAAGATGCGATCATCATTTTCGGTGGAGGTTGTACCGGTGAGATAGTAAGCTCGCAGGGTTTGATATTTACCAATCACCACTGCGGATACAATGCTATTGCTTCTGCCAGTACGGTTGAAAAGAATTACCTGAAGGATGGCTTTTATGCCCGGAATAAAAGTGAAGAGATCCCTACCACTCTTTCTGTTCAGTTCCTGTTACGCATTGATGATGTTACAAAAGAAGTAATGGATTCTTTAAAAGGATTGAGCGGAGCTGAAAGATTGCAAAAGCAAGGCGCCGTATTGGCCGCTATCAATAAAAGATTGAGTGATGCCGCTCAGAATATTGAAACAAGGGTAAGTGCTTTGTTTAAAGGCAACCAGTTCCTTGCATTTGTGTACCAGCGTTATACTGACGTTCGCCTTGTAGGCACACCTCCTGAAAGTGTGGGTAAGTTTGGGGGTGATACTGACAACTGGGAATGGCCCCGTCATACCGGTGATTTTTCAGTGTTTCGTGTATATACATCAGCCGATGGCAAACCTGCCAAATACACTGATAATAATGTGCCGATGAAACCGAAATGGTATTTACCTGTTTCCCTGCGACCCTTAAAAGATGGTGATTTCTCCATGATCTGGGGTTACCCGGGTGGTACTAACCGTTATGAAAGTTCTTACGGTATCAAGCTCGCCACCGACATCAACAATCCCACCCTGGTGAATCTCCGTGATGTACGATTGAAATACATGTTTGATGAAATGAAAAAAGATCCGGCTGTCAAGCTGCAGCTGGCCTCTTCCTATGCAGGCATTGCCAACTATTGGAAATTCTTTGATGGCGAAACCAAACAACTGTTGAAATATGATGTGTTTGGTCAAAAGCAAAAAGCAGAAGAGAAATTCAATGCGTGGGCAAAAGGAAAACCTGAATATGAAAACTTGTTTGCCGATTGGGGCAAAGCCTATGAAGCATGGAGACCTTATGCAGAACACCGCCAGTATATCAATGAAGGTATTGCCGGTTCCCCGTTAATCAGTTTTGCGGGTTCTTTACTGCAGGTAGAAGCTACCATGGTCAAAACCGGTTCAACCGCTGCTGATGTAAAGAAAGCAGTGGAAGCTGCCAGCAACCAGAGAGCCAATTTCCTGAAAGATGAAAACAAGGTATCTGACCAAAACATTGTGGCTTCTATTACAAGAATGTTCTACGAGAATGTAAATAAAGAACAGCACCCGGTTGGTTTTTATGGCACCCTGAAAAATTCATACGGCCCGCTGGATGATGATGCTACCTATAAAAAATATGCAGCAGACATTTTCAGCAAGACCATGATCTTCGATGATGCAAAATGGAATGCCTTTGTGGCCAACCCTGATGCAGTTACATTACAGTCAGACCCTGCCTTTGCTTATGCAAGCTCCTTTTTCACTAATTATACTTCAAAGTACAGCTCATTCTTCCAGCAGTTCAACGCTAAGAATGCAGAATATGGAAGATTGTACCTGAAAGGTATTATGGAAATGGATCCGGTAAAAGCCAAAATGATGTATCCCGATGCTACATTCACTATGCGGGTCAGCTATGGTAATGTAAAATCATATCGTCCGAGAGATGCGGTATTTTATGATTATGTGACCACCTCTAAAGGATTGCTGGAAAAATACAAAGCAGGAGATTATGAATTTGATTTACCGGCCAACCAGATTGAATTGCTGAAGAAAAAAGATTTTGGCCAGTATATGGACCCCACCTGCAAAGACCTGGTGATCGGTTTCATTACTACCAATGATATCACCGGTGGCAATTCCGGTTCCCCGGTTATAAATGGCAGGGGCGAACTCATCGGTTTAGCTTTTGATGGCAACTACGAAGCGCTGAGCCATAAACTGGCTTTTGATAAAGACCTGAACCGCACAATTTGTGTAGACATCCGCTATGTTTTGTGGTGTATTGATAAATTAGGAGGCGGCACTAACATTATTAAAGAACTGAAGTTGATGAAATGATTCTCATCTCCTTAACAGCAAAGCCATTTCGTAATAACGGGATGGCTTTGCTGTTTATAAACTATAGTATACCATCATTACCAAGAAAAGCCAGAAGGGCATAAATTTGAATACTAACGATGATAGCCGGTGAGGTGAAACTAAAATGCTGACCTTAGCGAAATAAAAAAACCTTATCCTGTATTATGAGTTCCTACCGCCAGATATACTATCATATTATTTTCGGAACAAAAAACCGGGAATCCACAATCACCGCTTCCTATGAAGATGAGTTATATAAATACATAGCAGGAATAATCAAAAATCATCAATGTAAACTATACCGGATAAACGGGATGCCTGACCATATTCATATATTCACAGACCTCCATCCTTCCGTTTGCCTGAGTGACCTTGTAAAGAATATAAAAGTGGCCAGTAGTATCTGGCTGAAAGCGAATGGCAATTTTCCGTCATTTACCGGATGGCAGGAAGGATATGGTGCTTTCACCTATGCCGAAAAGGACAGCAACATGATCATCAATTATATCAGGAATCAAAAAGAACATCACAGAACAGAAAATTTCTTTGAAGAATACAAAAGATTGCTGGCTGAACAAAAAATTGAATTTGATGAAAAATATTTGCTGTAGTTATTCAACCCCTCCGGGGTTGCACATTCGGCACATACATTTATCCCTGTTTGCAACAGGGGTTATACAGCTTTAACCCCTCCGGGGTTGGACATCCTTCATATTCATTTACCCCTGTTTGCAACAGGGGCTATACAAATTCAACCCCTTCGGGGTAAAGCATCCTCTATATTCATAACCCCTGTTTGCAATAGGTGTTATGCAAATTCAACCCCTTCGGGGTTGCGCATCCGGCACATACATTTACCCCTGTTTGCAACAGGGGTTATACAGCTTTAACCCCTTCGGGGTTTATCATCTTCTTCCAATTTGGTTTATTCTTCATCAAAGAGATATTTTAATCGAACACTCTTCAATCAGTTCCCGCCCTAAATTAATTTTGAAAACCAAAGCCCTAAGGGCTTGAACCTTATTAACCACCGGTTATACCGGTGAGCATAATCAGCAGTTTTCGATCAACCCCAACAAGGTTGAATGTAATTACTCTTTTGTCTTCGCTTCAAACCAAAAGATATATCAATCTAATACTCTACAATCTAAACCAGCTCCTAATAATTTTTGAAAACTAAAGCCCGGAGGGCTTGAATAACCAGGTATAACCGGTGGTCTTCATCGGCAGCGTTCGATCAACCCCAACGGGGTTGAATATAATTACTCTTTTGTCTTCGCTTCACACCAAAAGATATATCATTCAAGTACTCTATAATCCAAACCAGCTCTTAATAATTTTTGAAAACCAAAGCCCGAAGGGCTTGAACATGGCTAACCACCGGCATAACCGGTGGTCTTCATCGACAGCTTTCGATCAACCCCAACGGGGTTGAATATAATTACCCTTTTGTCTTCGCTTCAAACCCAATAGATATATCAATCCAATACTCAGCAGCCTAAACCAACCTTTAATAATTTTTGAAAACTAAAGCCCGAAGGGCTTGAACATGGCTAACCACCGGTATAACCGGTGGTCTTCATCGGTAGCGTTCGATCAACCCCAACGGGGTTGAATCTATCATTCCCTTCTGTCCAAACAATTATTTCAGTATCATTGCAACAACGTTATCCTGATTGTTGAAACGATTTACCATATTGACCCTACTTGCTGTAAGCACCAGCATTATCTACTCGCAAAACCTGCGTTTCAGCCTTGCCACCGACCTTGGCTTACAACGTAATTTTCAGAAAGAACAACAATACTGGGCTATTGGCCATGCTGTCAATGCCAATTTTCACATTACTCCAAAAGAAGGCATCCAGGTGTCTTTTTCTTATTTCAGCAATGGAAAATTTAATAACGCAGTAACGGCCACCGCTAAAGATGTATCCACTATTCCGCAACGCATCAATTATACCAATAATGCCAGGATGAGATTCAGGCTGCTTTCCATTGGTTATAAAAAATACATTACAGGCAATTGCGAAACAGAAAAAGGCTGGAACCTTTATGGCGCCGCCGGATTTGGTCTGCTTATGGGCAGGGTCATTAATACGCATTCGGTTGCGATTGATACCAGCATCTATCATGTACCAGTACGCAGCGGCGAAGCCAATTTCAAAAGGCTGACGATTGACCTGGGCCTGGGCTGGGAAAAACCGTTGGGCGGAGACTTCTATTTTTATACCGAAGCAAGAACATTCATTCCTGCCAGTGATTACCCGAGCAAATACATTTTTGTAAATAAGAATGCCCCCTTTACCGGCTCTTTGCATGCAGGACTTCGAATTATTTTCTGATCATTTCCCGGCATTAATAAAAACGCTGAATGAGAGTAGGTGCGGGTAGCAATCAGAGTGGTCACATTTCGATAAACTCAATGTGACAGTAACGTTTACCTTCCAAAAAACTCATCCTTAGCATTTGCTGACTTTAGAGTAGTAAAAATCTTATTTACTGAATTTGCAGATCAAACCTCCCTTCGGTAACCGTAATGGGTTCCGGTGCATTAAACATATTCAGTGCATTGAACTGAAAGGTGCCCGAAACAATACGGGCCACCGTATCTATTCGGGTGATGGTAACAGCGCCGGTATGCGTGGCAGAAGTGATCCATTCATTCAGTGGCGTCAATCTTCTTTTTACATAGTATGCATAGCTTGATCCGCTTGAAGGATGCCCGACAGATGTATTGAGTAAGTAAGTACCGGTTCCGTTAATATTTTTTACCAGTAGCAAAAATTCTGTTTCTGTGGGCGAAGAAGAAAAATTCCGGGCATTGATCGTTAAATCCGGACCCGCCATTCTTGCTTCCAGGATATCATTGGCCGGAAGAGGCCCAAAACCCTGTGGTATCCAGAACTCCCCGTTCACTTTGGCACCAAATGTATTGGCCCCTGTTTGGGTGGCCGGCGGCAATTCAGTTATTTCTTTTTTGCAGGCCGTAAAAAGAAAAAGGACAAGAAGGAACGGAAGACAGTTTTTCATGTTACAAGATTATTTATATAACGGCTGTTGGGGAATTTTTGGTATGCAGGGCAAAAACAAAGCCAGACTAACAGCCCAAACCTTTTATCTTTATCGGCCTTATACAACTGATCTATGCGCAATACATTAACGATCCGGCAAATTGAATTATACAAATTATCCATTCCGCTTATTGAGCCCTTTATCACATCACTCGGGCAGGATGATAATGCAGAAAATATAGTGGTGAAAATAATCACCAAAGAAGGTATTACAGGTTTTGGTGAATGCAGCCCTTATATGCCTATCAATGGCGAAAGCCAGGATACCTGTTTTATCGTAGGACAATATTTTGCCAAAGCGCTGATCGGAAAAGATCCGTTGGATATTGAAGGCTGTATCAACCTGATGGATGCCATCATTTACACCAATAACAGCATCAAGAGTGCATTTGATATCGCCTTGTATGATATTGCTTCACAGCAGGCAGGGTTGCCTTTGTACCAGTTTATTGGCGGAGAAAATAACAAGACCATCATTACCGATTATACAGTGAGTATTGGTGAACCGGGTAAGATGGCGGCCGATGCAGTGAAAATAAAAGCACAGGGTTATCCCGCCATCAAAGTAAAGTTGGGAAAAAACGGAAAGAAAGATGTGGAACGGATGAAAGCTATCCGTGCTGCCGTGGGTAACGAGATCCCATTACGCATAGATGCCAACCAGGGCTGGACAGTGGAAGAAGCCATTGAAACATTACATGCACTTGCGCCGTTGAATATACAGCATTGTGAAGAACCCATTGCCCGCTGGAATTTTATGCAGTTGCCGGCAGTAAAAAGAGAAAGTCCTATCCCCATCATGGCGGATGAATGCTGCGGGGATGACCATGACGCGGCGAGATTGATAGAACTAAATGCCTGTGATTATTTTAATATCAAACTCGGAAAATCCGGCGGCATTTTTAAAGCGCTGAAGATGGTGAGTATGGCCGAGCAGGCCAATATTCATTTGCAGGTAGGTGCCATGATAGAATCACGATTAGCGATGACCGCCTTTGCACATTTTTCGTTATGCAGTCCCAACATTGTACATTTTGATTTTGATACTGCACTCATGCTTAAAGAAGACCCGGTGACCGGCGGCATCATGTATGAAAAGAATGGCGTGGTGAAAGTGCCGGAAGCAGTGGGACTCGGAGCCACGATCAATGAGAGCTGGCTGCAAAAGATGGAGAAAGTGGTGATCTGACGGGCAGCTGATTTACACTTTAATAAGTTTTAGTACATTCATTGGACAAACCTTATCAAATGAATGTAGTAGTATTAAAACCACTGCAACACCGGGGCAATGAGTGCATTGGTATTTATTTTGAAAAATCTCCCCGATTAAACGGTGCGATACAAAAATATGCCGGGGCCAGGTGGAGCCAGACCAATAAATGCTGGTATGTACCATTAAGCAAAGAACATTATCATAAACTGGCTATGGCCCTGAAAGGACTGGCCACCATAGAACAATCAGCCCTGCATCAATACCTGGCGGACAAGAAAAATAAAAAGCAAGCAGATAAAATTCGGCCTATTACCATAATTAAAAGGAGTGATGCGGCGAAAACAACCGTTGTCCCGGTTAGCAACCAGGGAAACCAGGCGTGGATTAATAAACGGGATTTTGTATACAAGAAAGAAAAGATTAGCGGTGTAAATGGCCATATAATACCCGCCATGCACCAGCGTCTGAAGCTGAAAGCATATAGTCCTTCTACTATAAAAACGTATCTGAATGAAATGTCGCAACTACTCAGCCTGCTGAAGGATATACCTGCCGACCAGCTTACGCCTGACCACCTGAAAAGATATCTTGTGTTTTGTTATGAAAAATTAAATCTGAAAGAAAACACATTGCATAGCCGTATCAATGCGATGAAGTTTTATTACGAACAGGTGCTGGGAAGAGAAAAATTTTTTTGGGAGATACCACGACCCAAAAAACACCTCATTCTTCCAAAAATACTTAATGAGGCCGAGCTGGGAAGATTATTTAAGGCGTTACCCAACTTAAAACATAAGGCTATGTTGTTTACAGTGTACAGTGCCGGCCTCAGGGTAAGTGAGCTTGCTGCGCTAAAAATAAAAGACATTGACAGCGGCAGGATGCAGATTTTCATAGAAAGGGCTAAAGGAAAAAAAGACAGGTATGTAAATCTTAGTCCTGTTTTGCTTGACATACTGAGGGCATATATGAGAAAGCACAAACCCCGCCCTGTTGAATATCTTTTTGAATCGGAACAAACAAGAACTGCCTATCCGCTCAGGACTATTCAGAAAATATTTGAAGATGCTAAAAGTAAAGCAGGCATTGATAAAAAACTTGGTATACATTCCTTAAGGCACAGCTTTGCCACTCATTTATTAGAAAAAGGGACTGACATCAGGTACATAAAAGATATACTTGGACACTTTGACATTAAGACCACAGAAAGATATCTCCATGTAAGC
Organism: Chitinophagaceae bacterium; assembly: GCA_016719165.1. GTDB lineage: Bacteria > Bacteroidota > Bacteroidia > Chitinophagales > Chitinophagaceae > JJ008. Next base: position 104,000 of record JADKAJ010000009.1, read on the forward strand.
AAAAAAGATCTTGTGAATATTATAAGTCCGCTTGATGACCTATGGAGAAAGGGACAATTGGAATGGTAAACTGTGATTTTGTATTGACGCCGTAACAATACAAAAAGCGTAGGACTAAAACATTGGTTTTCAATCCGAGTAACTTTTGAAATTTGAGATTCTACGGCGTATATT
>JADKAJ010000010.1 GCA_016719165.1 Chitinophagaceae bacterium
CTATGATCGGGCAGCAATACCGGTTAATTTTGAAACCGCTTATAATGTGGCAAGACCAGTTTTTGTACAGATGATAAAGCAGGGAACAGGAACTATTTTTTAATAGGTTCAAAAGCAGGGATGGGGCTGCAAATAGTAAGAGGATGATCGCTTACGGATTGTCCAAATCATTATTGTCCTTTCCGGCTGGCAGAACTGATGAATGAAGAAGCTGCCGGAACGGCAGTAGAATACTATAATTGATAGTTCCCTCCACCATTGATGCCCCACAAAACCAAGCTGTCCTGCCTCGCAGCGATTTCGTAAATGGCAAACAACGGAGACCATTGCGCATATATTTTTCCAACACTAAACACAAGGATAGTAGATCACCGGTCATTGAATTATGAACGGGCTCCTGAGGATGATTTTCTGCTGTATCTTACAGCCCATTCCAATTGAACGTGTGAAGTATATGAGTGGATCGGTTTGGCAGCAGCTGCTGTTTGATCGTATCCTGTTTATGCCCTGGTATTATTGAATCCAAAAAACATAACCGTTAACGGGGTGGATGCCACCCGGCCAAATATGGCAAGCCCGGTTATGTCCGATTTTGCTGTTGCTTGGCTTTCTAGGAGTGGAAGTTCACCCTGGTGCCCGACTCTGGGCCAAGCGGACAAACCCTGCTGGTGGTGGCTTTTAATGCGGCGTGGATGCTGCGCAACTTTTTGGTGATCGGTACCTGCAAAGCAGGGGAGTGCCCCGAACGGGAGGCCGGCTTCTACCTGATGATCATTGCTTCACTCATTATGTTGTTATCCGCATTATTTCGGATATAAAAATGAAGAAGATACAGGTAATTGATGGCTCTGGAAAGGGGATTTTACCCATGATTTCATAACAACTGATTTTCAGGCTGAACTCCTTATCTTTGGCTTCTTCATCCTTCTGAAATGCCCTTTCATACCCAAACTGAAACTGGCATTATTAAACGGGAACCATGCGGAAGGGATTATTCATATTACAATTATTAATTTCACTTGCTTGTTATACAAATGGGCAGTCGATTGTAATTAGTCAGGTATATGGAGGTGGTGGAAATTCTGGCGCAACATATACTCATGATTTTATTGAAATTTTTAATGCTACTGGCTCACCTATCTCTTTAACAGGCTGGTCTGTTCAATATAATTCAGCTACTGGGACAGGCACTTGGCAGGTAACAAATTTATCAGGAACATTAGCCGCTGGACAATATTATTTAATTCAAGAAGCGATGGGTAGTGGGGGATCAGTTCCTTTACCGACACCTGACGCTACCGGAACAATAACTATGTCTGCTACAAATGGGAAAGTTGCTTTACTAAATACAACAACAGCTTTAACTGGAGATATGCCAGTCACCTACAATTATTGATTTAGTAGGATTCGGTACTGCAAATTATTTTGAAGGAACATCTGCTGCTCCGGCTCCTAGTAATACTAATGCAATTTTCAGAGCTGGTAATGGTTGTATTGATAATAATCAAAATTCAATTGATTTTTCTGTTGCATCACCTTCACCCAGAAACAGTGCATCGCCAATTAATTTATGTACAACAAATACAATAACTGTATCGGGGTTTCTGGTTCTCCTTTTAACTGCCCGATTGTTTTACATCAGCTTGTACGGTAAATTTTATTTCCTCCGGAACATTTACTGCTGGTAATATTTATACAGCACAATTATCTGATGCTTCAGGATCATTTGCGACAGCAGTTACAATCGGTACACTAAGCAGTACGGCTAATTCAGGGACAATCAATATTACCATTCCTTCCGGTACAGCAAGCGGCACTAATTATAAAATAAGAATAAGAAGCAGTGCTCCTGTAGTTACCAGTAATTTGTCTGCAGATATAACAATTAACCTTACCGGCCCCTGTGTATCTGCAGCCACTGATTTTTTCAGGTCAAAAGCAACAGGAAACTGGAATACAATAGCAACATGGGAATCATCAGCTACAGGAACAGCCGGCACATGGATAACTGCAACACTTACTCCGGATTTTAATGCAAGAACTATTTCTATCCGAAACGGTAATAGTGTTACTGTTTCGGCTTCTGTTACAGTGGATGAAGTAATAATTGATAATGGGGGCATTTTAATAAATGATATGCCGGCGTCAAATGCATTGACTTTTAACAATGGTACAGGTAATGATATGGAAATATTATCCGGAGGTACTTATCATATTTTATCAGAAGAGGGTTATAATAATTACCAGTTGATTAACTCTGGTGCTACAGTGATGATCAGAACGGGAGGAAGAATAAAAGTTGGGGATGGAACTGTCTTTGGGGGAAGTGGTAATCACCAATTCGCATCAATTGCTTCTACTTATGTATGGGAGAATGCTTCAATTTTTGAATGGAATTCATTAGGTGCCCCTGCAGCAAGTGGCGTTACCTATTTCCCAGATGCAAATGCATCAACAATTCCTGTCTTAAGAATTTTATTGAACACAGGTAATGTGGGTGGAGGAGCTTATACCACGATCAATGGTGTTTTAGAAGCAAATGGAAATATCCCTTTTACTGGTACAGGAATAAAAACATTCCGGAACGGAATCAGGGGTAACGGCAAAGTAAACGGTACAACATCCGGTAAATTTATTATCGATGGTGTCACTGCAGAATTAGGAGGAACTGATACGTTGTTTGTACCCGTTACAGGTGGCCTTGACATCGGTTCTTTAGTTGCATCAAAAGTTACCGTTAGCGTAATTAATAATAAAACTGTTACTGGTAACATTAGATTGCTTTCAAATGATAGCACTTTTATTGACCTTGGCGCAAACAACTTAACTGTAACAGGAACGATATTCGGCGGCAGTCTGAAAAGTTATATCCGTACAGCCGGCACTGGTTCATTGATCTTAAATACAGTGGATGTTGTTGGTAAAACATTTCCTGTTGGTCATTCAAAGTATAATCACCTGATTAGGCAGATCCGCCGCAGAATACTACGGGTGCTGTTAATGTGACCTGGCAGATAGAACCTTCAGTTAATCCCCCGGCCTCCGGTGCTGATATTACTTTTCAGTTTGATATTGCCAACCAGGTTGGCGGACAATTCAATACTCCTCCTTATGACTTACAGCCGGTACAGGCATGGCATCGAACAAATGGGTATTGGCTGGCTGCAGGTACACCTCAACCCATTGTATCTTTGGGCGGTAATACCAGAACGGTAAAAGTTTCGGGCCTTACCAATTTCTCTCCGTATGCGTTGGCTAGAATCGGTCTTCCCTTACCCATCAAACTCATCAGCTTTGAAGCAACAAAGATCAGCAGCAGCGCCTCCCGTCTTAGCTGGGAACTGGCCGCCTGTTGTTCATCCGCAGCCCGGTTTGAGATTGAAAGATCAACGGATGCCCGGAATTATTCACTGCTCACTACCTTGCCCGGCAGCGAGACCAACCGTTTCTATGCCTATACCGATACAAGACTGGCCAAAGGCATTACCTATTACCGGTTAAAAATGACCGATGCCGATGGAAAAATAAGCTACAGCAATGTCGTGGCTCTTATCAATGATAAAGCCGGCTTACTGATCACTTCCCTGTCGCCAAACCCGGTACAGAGCCAGGCCACCCTTACCATTACCAATGCTGCCACCGGCCCGGTACAATTTGCCATCTATGATCTCCGGGGCAGGGTGGTACAGCAATGGCAGGCCAATACAGATGAGGGGAGCACCACATTCACCCTTCAGCTCGGAGGATTGCAGGCAGGAATGTATCATTTGCTGGCCAGCGGGGCAGGGACCCTTTCGGTGTACCGGTTTATCAAACAATAAAGAAACGGGTAATTGACCTTTGTCAACCTGAATAACTTTCTTTCTCTGATACTTGTAAAATAAGCATTACTCCTTATTTTTATCGCCCCTTAACAACTTGAAAATTTCCGTCTGTTCCCTTCTGAAAAATTGATTTGTTGACTGGCAAAAAAAAACCGGGCCGGCAGCGGGTGATTCCTGTTTTGTTCATGGTTTCTTAATGCAGGATTTTTGTTCGCTGCGGGCATGGTCAATAGTTTTGCCCCCTTCTATCCAATCCTCTCCAAAACCGAAGCGGTTTCGTATTACTATAACCCTTCTAAAGCATATTTTTTATTTCTTAAAACTCAGAGTGCATGAAAAAAATTTACGCAATTCTGTCGGTGGCCTTACTGGCCTTTGCACCGGCAAGACTTTTTAACAACACGGTACAATCACTGCCGTTTACACAAAATTGGGCAAATACGGGACTGATTACGACGTCAGACGATTGGTCAGGTGTTCCGGGTATTGTTGGTTACAGAGGTGATAATTTAACTGCACTTACGGGTGCTGATCCTCAGACAATTTTGATTGAAGGTACTCCGGTTGTAGATGTAAATGCTAATCAAACTGATCCAAACACAAATACTACTGGTGGTGTTGGAGAATTCGAAATCACTGATCCTGTTATTGCTTTTCAAGGTTCTGGTACGGCAGATGCTCCTAATATTGTAATTTATTTAAACACTACAGGACTTCAGAATATCAATGTTGCGTATAATTTAAGAGATATTGATGGTTCTGCTGATAATGCTGCACAAGCGGTAGCATTACAATACCGGGTTGGTAATAGCGGAGATTTTACCAATGTACCTGCAGGTTTTGTGGCAGATGCAACTCTAGGCCCAAGCCTATCAGGTTTGGTTACAGCAGTAAGTGCCGTATTACCTGCCGCCTGTAATAATGCAGCCGAGTTACAGGTAAGGGTTATCACTGCTAATGCTGCTGGTAATGATGAGTGGGTAGGTATTGATGATATCAATATTACCGGCAGTCCTTTGAGTGGTAATTCCACCAGCTCTGATATTATTACCAATGGTTCTTTTTCTGCACCTTCCAATATTAACTATGCCAATTACCAGGCAACAGATATAACTGATGTCAACAGTTTAGAAGTAGCACAGTTTACTATCCGTGATGGCGGCGCAGCTGCAGACGGAGATGCAGTTGGAACTATTCTTACCAACTTTGTGATGAGCTTAAGCAACCCTGCTAATGTTCGCCGGGTAGCATTGTATGATGGTACAACAGAACTGGCAGAACTGGCCGGTGGAGCAACAGTAAATTTTTCCGGTTTAACAGTAACAGCGCCGGATGATGGTACCAAAACATTTTCTGTTCGTGTTACATTTAATGCAGCCGTAACAGATAATCATCAATTTGTCTTTACAGTTACCAGTGCTACTGCAGACGGTGCAGGTTCTAATTTTGCAGCGGCCAATGCTGGCGGTGCAGCTTCTTCATCTGCCGGTGATGATAACCGGATAGAAGTAACTGCAGATCGTCTGGCATTTGTACAAAATACCACTTCCCCAACTGGATTGAATGCAGCTATGTCACCTGCACCAACGGTAAGTGCCAATGATGTGAATGCTAACCGTGACCTTGATTTCACTGCTTTTATAGATATTACTTCAACCGGAACATTACAGGGCAGTCCTGTTTCCACACAGGCCGTTGCCGGTTTATCTACTTATTCTGGTGCTATCATACATACAGCTACAGGTACGGGGCTGCAACTTACTGCTGCTTCCACCGGGCTTACCAGTGCAACCAGTAATTTATTTGATATACAAACTGCTTCTTCGGCTACAGATTATTTCCGTTCCAAAGCACCATCTGGTGGTAACTGGGGTGAAGCCACATCATGGGAATCTTCACCTGATAACAGTACATGGAACGGCGCAACATTAGTACCAACAGCAGCTGCTAATACAATTACGATCAGAAATGGACATACAATAACTGTTGCAGCAGCAGCAGATGGTGACCAGGTTGTTGTTGAATCCGGTGGAACACTTGCATTGGGTGCTGCCTTTACATTGGCAGATGGTGCAGAAGCATTTGATCTCGTTGTTGATGGAACAGTAATCAATAATGCAGGTACACATGTTATTACAGGTGCAATAGCTTTTAATGCGAACAGCCTTTACCAGCATAACAGGAACGGTGGTACGATCCTTACTGCTACCTGGAATGCAAGTTCTACAATGGAGGTAACAGGTAATACCAGTTCTACTTCTATAACGGGAGCAAACCAGGCATTCGGAAACTTTACCTGGAATAGTCCCGGTCATTCAAGCACATTAAACCTTGTAGGACAATTGGCAACCGTTAATGGAAATTTCAGGGTACAGAATTCAGGTTCCGCAGCCTTGCGGTTAACAGGAAGTGCTGACCTTAACCTTACAGTTGCCGGTGATTTTATTGTAGAGGATAACCTGGATATTGATAATAATACAACAGGTGTTACTAATATCAGTATTGGTGGTAATGTCTCTCATACTGCAGGTACTTTTGGAAGCTCAACAGATGTCGCAACCATAACAATGACCGGTGCTGCCAGAACTTTAAGTCTTGCTGATGCTACTTATTCAGGAACTAATATTGATTGGGTAATTAATACCGGCGCTTCAATTTCATTGAATAGTAATTTAACTATTGCTGCATCAAGATCATTGGCACTAAGTGGTATTGTAGAATTAGGAAATAATAACCTGGTCGTTGCCGGTTCAATCACCGGTGGTTCTGCTACTGCTTATGTAAGAACGAATGGTACCGGTACATTGACCATTAATAATGTGGATGTAGCTCCTGTTACATTCCCAATCGGTCATAGCAAATACAACCCGATCATTATTGAGAATGGAAGTACTCATAACTGGACTGCAAAAGTTACAGATGGTCTTACTGCAGATCCGGGATATAATACAGATAAAGCCGTATTACTTACATGGGATATTACACCTTCTGTCAATCCTCCGGCGGGTGGTGCAGATATTACTTTCCAGTTTGATGAAGCCACACAAGTGGGACCTTCCTTCAGTACGGGTACAACAGTACAGGCATGGCGCAGGGTTTCTGGTAACTGGATCACTGCTGGTGTTCCTGCAGCAGTAAATACAACTGTTGCCAATGCTGCAACTTTAAAAGCTACCGGTTTAACCGGGTTCTCTCAATATGCTTTATCAAATATTGATGGTCCGCTGCCGGTTAAGTTCTCTAACGTAAAAGCATACCAGCAGGGCAGTGGTATAAAAGTAGAGTGGAGTAATCTGACAGAAAGCAATGTGGCTGATTATAAAGTAGAACGTTCCATTGCCGGTCAGTCTTTTGCTGCGCTTACCACTGTGTCAGCCGCTAAGAATGATGGTGGCCGTGCCGATTATTCTTTCATCGATGCATTGCCGGTAAATGGAGTGAACCTGTATCGTATCCGGGCAACAGAAGCGGACGGACAAAAATTGTACAGTGTAATTGTGAGAGTGGATACAAGAGGTGGTATCACCACGATCACTGTATATCCGAATCCCGTAACAGCAGGACAATTGTCGCTGCAGGCAACAGAATTACCTAAAGGATTATATACTGTACAGGTGTACAATGCTGCTGGTCAGCAGGTGCATAGTCAGCAACTGAATCACAATGGTGGCTCAGTCACCGAAATGATACAACTGCCGGCTTCCCTGCGGTCAGGTATGTACAACCTGCATCTCAGCAATGGAGATATGAAGCTGGGTAAAACATTCATCGTCCGTTAAGGCGAAGAAAAACCGAACACAAAGGCTCATGGCAACATGGGCCTTTTTTTATGTTGGTGATAGATAGTTGGAGAGAAAGACACCGGGTCCCTGAATCAAGTTCAGGGCAGGCCGCCCGGTGTGACAGTACGTTTGTTAATGTTGATTTCGTTTATTAAGGCAATTTCATACGAAGCTCAATGTCATACCGGAGCCCAATGTAATTCTATAAGCGAATTTCTTTCCGAAGCCCAATGTCATGCCGGGCTTGACCCGGCATCTTTCCCTCAGAAGGAGTTATTAGAGAAAGACACCGGGGCAAGCCCGGTGCGACAGAACCTGAGAGATTGGAAAGTGTTTATTTTATGCCCCGGTTTGGCGTATCGAAAATGGGTTGTCATTTCATTTATTAAGACAATGCTCTTTCGGAGCTCAATGTCATACCGGAGCCCAATGTAATTCTATAAGCGAATTTCTTTCCGAAGCCCAATGTCATGCCGGGCTTGACCCGGCATCTTTCCCTCAGAAGGAATTATTAGAGAAAGACACCGGGTCCCTGCCCGGTGTGACAGTACGTTTGGTAATGTTGGCTTCGTTCATTAAGATAATCTTCTTTCGAAGCCGTATGTAATGCCGGAGCTTGATGTCATACCGGAAAACGATGATGTTATGAAAACGGATGTCATGCCGGGCTTGATCCGGCATCTTTCCCTAAAAAAATAGTAGAGAAAGACACCGGGTCCCTGAATCAAGTTCAGGGCAGGCAGCCCGGTGCGACAAAACCTGAGAGATTGGAAAGTGTTTATTGTGTACCCGGGTTTGGCGTTTCGAAAATGGGTTGTCATTTCATTTATTAAGACAATGCTCTTCCGGAGCTCAATGTCATGCCGGGCTTGATCCGGCATCTTTCTCAAAAAAATTATTAAAGAAAGACACCGGGTCCCTGAATCAAGTTCAGGGCAGGCAGCCCGGTGTGACAGTACGATTGGTAATGTTGATTTCAGTTGTGCAAAAACATTTCGTATTTTGAATAATGGCCCGCACCGGATATTATTCCGTCTATATTTTATCCAATCATGCCCGAACGGTTTTTTATATCGGCATGACAAATAACCTGGAAAGAAGAATCGGGGAACATCGTTCCAATGAAGGCAGTAGTTTCACTGCAAAATACAAATGTCATTTCCTGATGTATTATGAAGATTTTTCCGATGTCAATAATGCAATTGCCCGGGAGAAGCAATTAAAAAACTGGAAGCGGGAATGGAAGATCAAATTGATTTATGAAATGAACCCGGAGTTAAAGGATTTAGCAGAAGGATGGTGATGAGAAGTGAGAGTATGAATTAGTATGTTTTTAATTCCAACGCTGAATGATATTCTGAAACTGGATGTCCTGCCGGAGAACATAAGATGTTATGAAGACCGATGTCCTGCCGGACTTGATCCGGCATCTTTCTCAAAAAAGCTATTAAAGAGAGACACCGGGTACCTGAATCATTTAGTATTTAGAAAAAGACACCGGGTCCCTGAATCAAGTTCAGGGCAGGCAGCCCGGTGCGACAGTACGTTCGCCAATGGTACTTTTGTTTATTATGAGAATTTCATCCGAAGCTCAATATACTTCTATAAACGAAAGTTATTTCAAAGCTCAATAATATTTTGAAAACGAATGTCCTGCCGGACTTGATCCGGCATCTTTCCCACAGATGGATTTATTAGAGAAAGACACCGGGTCCCTGCCCGGTGCGACAGTACGCTTGGTAATGTTGACTTCGTTCATTTAGATAATCTTCTTTCGAAGCCGTATGTAATGCCGGAGCTTGATGTCCTGCCGGAGAATGTAAGATGTTATGAAACCAGATGTCATGCCGGACTTGATCCGGCATCTTTCTCACAGATGGATTTATTAGAGAAAGACACCGGGTCCCTGAATCAAGTTCAGGGCAGGCCGCCCGGTGCGACAAAACCTGAGAGATCGGAATGTGTTTATTGTTTGCCCGGTGTGATAGTACAGTTGGTATTGTTGATTTCGTTTATTAAGAAAATTTCATACGAAGCCCAATTTCATATCGGAGAACGATGATGTTATGAAAACGGATGTCATGCCGGACTTGATCCGGCATCTTCTCAAAAAAGTTATTAAAGAAAGACACCGGGTCCCTGAATCAAGTTCAGGGCAGGCAGCCCGGTGTGACAGTACGTTTGGTATTGTTAATTTTTTTTAAGACAATATCATTTCGGAGCTCGATGTCATGCCGGAGAACGTATGATGTTATGAAACCGGATGTCCTGCCGGACTTGATCCGGCATCTTTCACAAAAAAAAATTATAAAAAGAAACCGGGAAAGCAATGCCTCCCGGTAATCCTTAGTAACCGTCCATGGTAATATTTTTAAAAGCTGATCTTGTTAACGGCCATTCACCACTAACTTATCGGCAGCCATTTCGTTTGTTTCCCTGTTGGTATAACGGATACTGTACATACCGGGAGTTAGATTAATCACCTGCAGAGTGCTGGCAGTATAAAGATTCCATTGCCTGATCATTCTTCCTGCCATATCAGTGATAACGATATCACGGGGAGATGCATCAGCAAAAACCACATTCACATTGCCGTTAGCAGAAGGGTTAGGGTAAACAATTGTTTTAACAGCCTGGTCAACACCACGGATTGCTCTTACCTCACTGTATTTTGACTGGCCATCATAGTCTGTTTGTTTGATGCGGTATTGTGTAACTCCTTTGTTATTGTTATTGTCAGTATACTGGTAAGTAAGCTTGCTGTCGCTGTTTCCATTAGCAGCCTGTGAAGAAAGGAAGGCGACAGATTCCCAGTTGCCATTATTGTTCCGTTCAATTGTAAACCCGTTGTTGTTAAACTCGGTAGCAGTTTCCCATTTCAGTTGAACAGCGGTGGCAGTACGGGTGGCTGTAAAAGAGGCAAACACTACCGGCAAAGGTGCACCGGCAAATGAACGAATGGTGGGGGCGCAGCCGCTACCACTTTCACCACAATTGCTGCCGCTAAAAGGAGTAACAGTTACTTCCAGGATGGCAAAAGAGCAGGCAGAGAATACCGGAGAGACATGTGTTCTTTGTACGTCTTTCTGACCGGAAGCATCAACACACTGGTCTATTAAAACGGTAGTACCGTTCTTCACAACCAGTCTTACCCTTTTGGCACCATTGGTTGGATTGATAAAATCAAATTGTACAGAACGTAAACAGGGATTACCCGGATCAGTATTAATCAGGAAAGTAGACCTGATAATGACAGGACATGATTGCTGGGCATTAATTACAGAAGAAAAGAAAATTGCGATAGCTAAGAACAGGGGTAAAATGACCTTTTTCACGGTGTACAGATTAGTTTTCAGAGTTTAGATTAAATAGGGTGAATCTACGGTACTTACTACGTGTTTTCCCTCGATCCGGACGTAAATGTAGCAGTGGTTTTTCGAACTTGCAAGTTTTTCTACGAATTATTTTTACTATTTTCTGACCTCCGCGGGATGATGATAAAAATGGCTGTGTAAGCAATTGGTTTTAAGAGAAGTAAGGCATAAAAAAGTAAGACGCACTGAAAAAATAATTTTTCTAAAGTATTGATTTTGATTACAGAAACAATAAAAATGTTAGATAGGAAAATCCCGGCTGCCTTAAAACCAGGATGAATATCGAAAAGAATCGTTGCCATGACTAAAAACCAGACAAAACAATAATGAATGCACAGCCGGTAGATCTATGGGTCCGGTAAAAACCGGCTTTTTCGTACCGGGTTTATTAAAATTGTTTGGTTGGGTTAATCCAGTACGGCAAGGCTTTTCCCAATGATCGTTACAGCATCTTTTATCTGCGATCCGGTAATAACAAGTGGAGGTGCAAAGCGTATTTTATCCCCATGCGTTGGTTTTGCCAGTAACCCATTTTCTTTTAATTGCAGGCAAAGTTCCCAGGCCGCATCTTTATGGGGATGATCAATTACAATTGCATTCAGCAATCCTTTACCACGGATAAGTGAAATATGTTTTGATTGCAGTGCTGTTAATTCGTTGCGCAATAATTCTCCCATGGCAGCAGCATGTTCCGCCATCTTCTCCTCTTTCAAAACCTGCAGGGATGTTATGGCTACTTTACAGGCCAATGGGTTGCCCCCATACGTAGAACCGTGTTCACCGGGTTTGATGGTCATCATTATTTCATCATCAGCCAGCACGGCGCTGACCGGCATCATACCACCGCTCAAGGCTTTACCCAGAATTAAAATATCGGGCCGTACATTTTCATGATCACAAGCCAGCATCTTACCTGTTCTTGCCAGGCCGGTCTGTATCTCATCAGCCATAAATAATACATGGGCAGCTTCGCAGAGTTGTTTTGCTTTGGCGAGGTAGCCATCATCGGGAACCAATACACCAGCTTCGCCCTGTATAGGTTCTACCAGGAACCCCGCCACATTTTTATCTTCCAGTGCTTTGGCCAGGGCTTCTGTATCATTGAACGGGATCGCTGTAAAGCCCGGCATATAAGGACCAAAATTTTTCTTTGCCTGCGGATCACTGCTGAAAGAAATGACGGTGGTAGTACGGCCATGAAAATTTCCTTCGCAGACAATGATGGTAGCTTTACCTTCTTCAATGCCTTTCACTTCATAAGCCCATTTACGGCATAGCTTGATGGCTGTTTCCACGGCTTCCACACCGGTGTTCATGGGCAGGACTTTCTCATAACCAAAATAACCGGTGATATATTTTACATATTCACCAAGCAGGTCACTATGAAAGGCCCGGCTGGTAAGCGTAAGTTTTTGTACCTGTTCTATGAAAGACTTAACAATGACGGGGTGGCAATGCCCCTGGTTAACGGCAGAATAACCACTGAGAAAATCATAATACTGTTTGCCATCCACATCCCATACATGCACTCCTTTGCCACGGGTTAATACAACCGGGATAGGATGATAATTGTGTGCACCATATTGTTCTTCCAGTTCAAGGTAGTGCAGGGACTTTTCAGTCATTGATATAGTAGAGTACATAGTTGATAAGTTATAAGAGTGAAAAAAAGGAAAGAAATACGGAAACAACCGGGTTGTACCGGTCATGAAAAACTTATCCTCAATGATTGAGAAGATCGAGATTGGAAGTAAGAAAACCTCTTGCAGCTATGTTGTTAGTGAACAGCATTGCCTGCAAGATACAAAAGATCAGTGAAAATTACCGGCCATCATAGATAACACCGGTAGTAGGTGTTTCTTTTAATTCGATTCGGCTGAGGGCTTGCAGCCTGGGTTTCAGCTGGTTCCAGAACCAGATCGTAATATTTTCTGCAGTGGGATTTTCCAGTCCCGGAACATCATTGATGAGTTGATGATCAACCTGGTCAATCAGCGGCGCCACTGCATCTTTCAATTCTTTGAAATCCATGATCCAGCCAAGTTCTTTTTCAGGCAGGCCTTTAATGTATACCCGGAGATGATAAGTATGACCATGCATTTGTTTGCATTTATGTCCTTCCGGGACATTGGGGAGAAAGTGTGCTGCGTCAAAAGCGAATTCCTTATATATTTCCATTGACCAAATTTAAGCAGCAAATGTAGAAGCATTTGGAAAGTCTGCGTATGAGTGTGGTCAGGCCGGAAGCAGTTTTACGAAATAATGATCGGGCAGTGTCAGCTTCAGTTCTTTGCTGGCAGGAAACATACCAAATACAGTACTGCCGCTTCCGCTCATGGAAGCATAAATAGCGCCTGCTTCATATAGCTGTGTTTTGATAGCGGCTATCTCTTTATGTTCAGGGAAGATGACAGCTTCAAAGTCATTGACTAATTCATCCTTCCAGGAGGAGACTGGTTGTGCAATAATATCTTTTATGGATTTGGCAGGAAGGGCAGGGGTGATAGCAAGAAATGCCCGGCCGGTATCTATATGAATACCCGGGTTAATGATGATAATTTTATAAGCAGACAGGTCAACGTTCAATTCTTCCAGATTTTCTCCTCTGCCTTTTGCAAAGCAGGGTTTGTTGATGATAAAAAAAGGGCAATCACTTCCTAATTCTGCGGCATAATTGATCAGCTGCTCACGGGAGATCTTCAGGTCAAATAGATCATTTAAAAGCTGCAGGGTAAATGCTGCATCTGCACTGCCGCCGCCCAGGCCGGCACCGGTGGGAACTACTTTATGCAGGTGCACCTGTATATGCGGTAAATGAGGAAAGTCTTTCTTCAGTAATTTGTAGGCTCTTACACAAAGATTAGAAGCTGCTTCCCCTTTTACAGGCAATCCTGTAATGCTAAATGGAATGGAGAATGTGCGGCCATGGTTTTTAAATTCAATTATTTCCAGTACATCTGTTAAGGGAATCGGGTAGAAAACAGTTTCCAGGTCATGGTAACCATCACTTCTTTTGCGAAGGATATTAAGGCCAAGATTGATCTTGCAATTAGGGAAAACTATCATAGGCTAAGGGGACGCTGAGGTATTCAAAAAAGGATCAGTGCTGTAGCTCACTTTTTTTTCTGGCGACTGTTTATTTCGTCACGGATGGCAATGGCACGGATATAATCTTCATTATCCAGCACTTCGTTTAAAAGATTATTTAATTCTTCTAATGTCATGGTTTTCAGATCTTCATTCCCGGTAGGTTTATCCTCTACCATTACTTCCTGTTTCACTTTTTTCTTTTTCCCGGTAGCTGCTGTGTCTTCCATCAGGATGCCCGCACTTTCCAGTATATTCTCGTAGGTATAGATCGGGCAGCCAAAACGAACCGCCAGGGCAATAGCATCGGAGGTCCTGGAATCAATTTCTACGGTATCATTCTCGGTAGAGCAAACCAGCTTTGAATAAAAAATACCTTCCTGCAGATCACAGATAATAATTTCATGCAATTCTACTGCAAAGGCATTCATAAAATTCTTCATGAGGTCATGGGTCAGGGGGCGGCTGGGGGCCATTTTTTCCAGGGCTACTGCTATGGCCTGGGCTTCAAAGCCACCAATAACGATTGGTAAACGCCTTAATCCGTTTACTTCACCCAAAACGACCGCATAAGAATGGGTTTGGGTGATGCTGTGTGATAAAGCCACTATTTCGAGTTCTATCTTCTTCATACGAATGTCACACGAAACTAAGGTTTTTCGCCAAAATAATCGGTGACTAAGTGTTGTTTTTAATCCTCTTTTCTCAATGATCAGTTGTGTGTTATCGCAATTAAGTTAATTAAACAAACCAGGTCGTTTTGATAAAAAAATAGTCCGGCACTATAGCCGGACCATACGTATTTTAAGATCACTCAGCAATTGATCAGGCTACGCCTTTCAATTTCCTGATGGCTTCAGTAAATTTTGGTATTACTTCAAAAGCATCACCCACAATACCATAATCAGCTGCTTTAAAGAAAGGTGCTTCCGGGTCTTTGTTTATTACCACAATCACTTTACTTCTGTTTACCCCGGCAAGGTGCTGGATGGCTCCGGAAATACCGATGGCGATATAAAGATTCGGTGCAATCGCATAACCTGTTTGTCCAACATGTTCATTATGCGGTCTCCAGTGTGCATCAGCAACCGGCCGGCTGCAGGCAGTGGCGGCATGTAATGTTTTAGCCAACTCTTCTACCATGCCCCAGTTTTCGGGTCCTTTTAATCCACGTCCGGCACTTACCACTATCTCTGCTTCGGTCAGCACTATCTCTCCGCTGGTTTTATTGACGGCAGTTACTTTTACTTTGGGTGCATCAACACTGGCACTGAACGGCACTACTTCAGCAATTCCTTCACCGGTGATCACCTGGAATGCATTCGGGTTAAGGGCAATGATCTTAATATCCGTACTTACGGCAATATTGGCAAATGCTTTCCCGGAAAATACATTCTTCCTCACCACAAAACCGTTGCTTGTATCAGGTAATGCAACCGCTCCGGCAACCAACCCGGCTTTCATGCGAACAGAAAGACGGGGAGCAATGGCTTTACCGTTAAGATTGTTAGAAAAGATGATCAGTTTTGCGTTGCATGCTGCTGCCACCTGTGCAATCACTTTTGTATATACCTGAGCATCGAGATTATTTAATGTGTCATTGGCAACATGATGAATTTTCTTTACGCCATACTTTCCTAATGATGCCAGGTCATCACTCACTGCACCAAGCACAATGGCTTCAGCAGTGGTACCGAGTTGTTCCGCCACCTTAGCGCCATAGGACAACACTTCATGTGAAACTTTTTTTACATGGCCTTCAGCCGTATCTATGAATATTAAAACTGACATAATATGAATTTGAATAGTTGAAAATGTCTCAATTGGTTTATTGAGTTATTGATTAATGACCTTTTTATATTGCCTTGGCTTCTTCATGTAATAAGCGAACAAGTTCCTCTACATTATCAGCCGCAACCAACTTCACACCGGCTTTTGCTGGTGGTAAACCAAAACCGGTTACTGTTGTCATCGGGTCGGCTGCTGAGGGTTCTGTTACTTTCAACGGCTTGGTACGGGCTGCCATGATCCCCCGCATATTGGGTATCCTCGCTTCTGCCATTCCCTTTTGTGCACTCACCACTGCCGGAAGAGCTACTTCATTTACTTCTTCGCCACCTTCAATTTCCCGGGTGATGGTTGCATTTCCACCTACCAGTTCAAATTTTGTGGCCAGCGAAATATAGGGGAGGTCTAAGAGCTCAGCCACCATTCCGCCGATGGAAGAGCCGTTGTAATCAATGGTTTCTTTACCGGTCAGTACCAGGTCATATCCCCCTTGTTTTGCCACTTCTGCAATTTGCGAAGCGATATAAAAACTATCATGGCTATCGGCATTTACCCGGATAGCTTCATCACCGCCAAGGGCCAGCGCTTTACGTATAATTGGTTCCGCATCTGCAGTGCCTACGGTTACCAGGTGAATGGTAGTGGAAGCATCCGCTTCTTTCAGTTCAATGGCCTTTACAAGGGCATACCATTCATCGTAGGGGTTGATGATCCACTGTACACCGTTCACATCGAATTTCGTGTTGTTATCGGTGAAAGCTATTTTTGCCGTTGTGTCCGGCGTTTTACTGATACAAACTAAAATTTTCATATTACTCTTGTTTGTTATTACCCCGGTTCAGGTTTTGGGGTGAATCGTTAAAAATAGTTGTTTATGCAACTAAAACAAAGATAAGTGATGCAAAGGTAAATCCGGGCAAATCCGGGTAAAATTTTTATATCAACATGGATCGGATTGAAAAGTTGAAAGAATTTCTGAAGGCCAGTCCCACGGACAGTTTTTTGCAACATGCCCTGGCGCTGGAATATATTAAGCTGGGTAATGATGAAGAGGCCAGGCGTTTGTTTGAAGAACTCTTAAACAGGGAGCCGGGATATGTGGGGAGTTATTATCACCTGGCCAAGCTGCTGGAAAGGAATGATCATACGGATGAAGCTATTACTGTATACGAAAGAGGAATGGAAGAAGCAAAGAAGGCAGGAGATAATCATGCGTTCGGAGAATTGAGGGGTGCTTATGAGGAACTAACTTTTTAAGATGAACCTGTTACAACAATTTCAGCACTTTATTAAAGAGCAACATCTTTTTTCACCAAAAGATAAACTGTTGCTGGCCGTCAGCGGCGGAGCAGATTCTGTTGTGTTATGTGAACTTTGCAAACAGGCAGGTTATGATTTTATCATTGCTCATTGTAATTTTCAACTGAGGGGAGAGGAGAGTGAAAGGGATGAACGGTTTGTAAACACACTTGGCGATAAGTATAATGTTGAGATAAAAGTGAAACGATTTGATACTACTCAATATGCCACTGAAAATAAAATTTCTATCCAGGAAGCAGCAAGGGCCCTGCGGTACGAATGGTTTGAGGAGTTAGTAAAGGAAGAGCTTGCAAAAGATTCCATTCATCATTCACCATTTACTGTACACCTGCTTACTGCCCACCATAAGGATGATAATATTGAAACCCTGCTGATGAATTTTTTCAGGGGTACCGGGTTGCACGGATTGACGGGTATCCCTGTTTTATATGGTCATATTAAAAGACCATTGCTTGCGGTTTCAAAAGAAGAAATATTGCAATTTGCCAGGGAGAATAAACTTGATTTTGTGGAGGATTCTTCCAACCAGTCTTCCAAATACACCAGGAATTATTTCCGAAATGAAATTATCCCTGCTATCAGCAATGTGTACCCGCAGGTTAAAGAGAACCTGCAGGATAATATCGAACGGTTCAAAGAAATTGAAAAGCTATACCAGTTAACGGTAGGTAATTTGAAGCAAAAACTTTGTAAACAGAAAGGAGCTGAATTGCATATACCTGTCAGGCAATTGATGGGTTTTAATAACAGGGCGCTGATCTATGAGATCATCCGGGACTATGGCTTTAATGAGAAACAAGTAGATGAACTGATCAAACTGGCCGCCAGTGAATCTGGCCGGTATATTGAGTCGCCTGTTTTGCAATACCGCATTATTAAACACCGGCACTGGTTTATAATCAGTCCGGCACAAAGTATTTCTGCTGCCCATATTGTAATTGAAAAAACGGATAGATCTGTTGGTTTTGAAAAAGGAATACTCCGGCTTGAAATGACCAGCAACCAGCACCCGGTAACCGACAACGAGGTCGCCTGTATCGATGCCAAAGAAATTTCTTTTCCTCTTTTACTCCGCCAATGGAAAACCGGCGACTATTTCTACCCGCTGGGAATGAAAAAAAAGAAAAAGCTATCCCGTTTTTTCATTGACCAGAAATTATCCAAAACCGAAAAAGAAAATACCTGGGTGATAGAGAGCAATAAAAAGATCATTTGGGTGGTTGGCCTCCGGGTAGATGATCGGTTTAAGGTAACAGCGAAAACAAAGCAGGTGCTCCGGGTTTCTTTAAAAACCTAAGCTATTTCTTATTTTCCACACAAACTGTTCTGCCGGCTGATAATCGGTTTTTAAAATCGCTGCTGCCGCAATAATGAAACCGATGCCGAATAATGCTCCCCAGATATGGGCAGAGTGATTCACATTATCTTTTGCCTGCTTTTCAAGATACGTGGAAGCGATCAGGTACACCGGTCCGAATATATACCCGGGAATGATCGGGGGAATAAAAAGAAACCCAATTTGGCCGTAGGATCAAATAATATTCCGGCAAACACCACCGCACTGACTGCACCGGAAGCGCCGAGACTGCGGTAATAGTAATCATTCCTGTGCCTGATGAAAGTAGGGATAAGACAAACGAACAAGGCAACTATATACATACCGAGGTACATGAATTTTCCTTTTTCTGCAAAGAGGATCGGGCTGGCAAAACTCCGCTCTACAAATTCTCCAAACATGTATAGGGAGAACATATTAAAAATGAGGTGAGGAACATCAGCATGTATCAGTCCGCAGGTGATAAAACGATACCATTGATTTTGTTTGGTGACGGCAGGGGGATAAAAGATCAGGTCATCAATGATTTTTTGATTACTGAAGGCACTGAAAGAAATAATAACCGTAATGATGATAATGATAAGTGTGATTGATAATTCCATGCTGTTAGATTCAGGGCTGAAAATAAAAATTATTTATGATGATACTTTTCGTTTTTTAAAATGGTGCAGGCCCTGTATACCTGTTCGGCCAGTATCAGCCTGACAAGCTGGTGGGGAAAAACCAGTTGGGACAGGCTCCATTTATAATTGGCTCTTTTCAATACCCTCTCATCAATACCAAAAGCACCACCAATCAGGAAAACAATATGCTTTATACTTTCATTGGCCCTTGCCTGGATAAAACCGGCCAGTTCCTCCGAGCTCAGTTGTTTTCCTCTTTCATCCAGTGCCACGAGGTAATCATCTTTATTCAGCCATTCCAGTATTGTTTCACCTTCTTTTTTTTTCAGGTCCATCTCACTCAGCATGCCCGCATTTTTAGGTACCGGGATAATGCTCCATTCCACCTTATAATATCTTGAGATGCGGCGGGTGAATTCTTCCACACCTTCCTTTACATATGTTTCATTGGCTTTCCCGATTGACCAGAATGATATCTTCATTGGTTAAAAATAGAAAAGTCCTGCCATAGCAGGACTTTTTTGCCGGGTTAATCGGTTTATTTTATTTCATAGTCTTTTTTGAAAGACATGAGTGTGCTTCGGTACAAAGCATTCGCCGGATCAAGCGTTGCCGCTTTTGTGTAGTACTGGTACGCTTCAGAAAGATAGTGTGCATCTTCCAGCATGAACGCTGTACGATAGGCCTGCTCTGCCGGTCCCTCAAACTGGGCTCCCTGTTTGAGAATATCATTCAGCAGTGAAGAAAAAACTTCTTTTGAAACATAATTCAATACTTTTCTTTCCTCATTTTCTTCTCCTTTAACAGCTGAAATCCAGTAATACGTTTCGCCGGTTTTCATCCGGGCGGTGAATGCAGGGATAGAAATTTTTAACTTGCTGACAGTGGTAGCATAAAAAGGCTCAGCTATGTTCTCACTATTATACAGGAAGAAATCAAATTGTTTTGCATCAGCATATGATTTCCATGACAATGGGAATTCACCACCGGAATAATTAACAGTATCCAGCCGGGGATCAACCCAGATATTATTGATGCCACGGGTTACTGCACCCACATTGTTCATATAGGCTTTACGATTACTGCCCGGCGATCCGCCGGATTTGGTCATTTGTGCCCATACATATTTTACATAATTCGCACTTACTGAGTTGCTGCTTACTTTACAGGAATCACCAAACTGGTTAAGCCGGTAGGTACCTGCTTTAGTAAGGGTAAACATTGCTACTTCATTACAGATAAGCGTAACGGCAGAGGATGGCCCTACTTTGATAGTGGCAGTACTGTTCATGGTTTTGCCCACTTTGGCTTTACTTTCAGCATTGTTTTCTACAACCGTTACATTCCCCTTGAAACTGTAAAGCAGGAAACTGCTGTTTTGCGCCCCGGCCGTTAGTCCGAATACAGAAAGTAGAATAAGAAAGTTCAGCTTTTTCATTTTATATGTTTTTTAGATCAATCCCTTTTAATGGTGGTGCGGTTTGAAAATAGTATTGTAATGAAATTTTTTGTGCATCCATACTGCCCAGGCTTCATAAAAATAGATGACGTCTACCGCCATAATGATAACGACCAGGCTCAGTTTCATATCCAGTTTAATACTATACGCATCGTAAAAATAAATCCCGAGATATGCAAAAAGCAATACTGCGGCAACCTGTATTATTTTAGCTACTAAATGGAACCAGATATGGTTTTCGAGGTAATACCGGATAAAAAAAGACATGAACAGCCAGCAAACTACCACCGCAATTAATAAATTCACCCACGAAGGTACTTTTTTTATATAGTTGTTCCCTAAAACCATGGAGATGATATTGGCATGTACCACAATTCCGTTCATGTCGGGCCGGGATTTACCCGCAAACCGTTCATTCATAGGAGTGAATTTTTTATCCAGAATATCTGTCGGATCCCTGTTGATATAACCCAGCAGGGCAATTTTACCTTCAATTGCCTTTCGTTCAAAACTCCCGGTCAATAAATTATCATACTCTATCACCTGGTATTTATCCACTCTACGTTCATAATTTATTTGCACTTGCTTACCTTCTTTCTTTTTGATCTTTTGAAAGGCGGTAGAATCGTAAGCCTGAATAATAGCACTGGTAAAGGAATTGTAACTATTATTTTTATAATCTTTCAGGAACGGATCGTAATAACGCAATGAGGCAAGCTCATCACTAAAAAAATTGGCGTACCCGTATGTGGCTGCATTTTTAAAATAATCACCGGTTATTGTTATTGTATCTCCATCCTTGCCGGACAGATTGAGTTTTGTTGCAGCAATAAAATTTTTATGCTTACCAAATGATGCAGAAAGAAGAGAGTCCTGGTAAGGATCTTTAGCTTCTTCAAAAAGAGCATCCAGCGCAATGACTTTAGGATTGTTCTCTGCCGTTTTATCTATGATCATTGACAGCAGTTCCCGGTCTGCATGGCCAATATTAATGATAACAATATTCTTGTCGAGTGAATCTGCACTTTTTCCTAATTCCGCATAAGCTAAATCGGTATAGTCGAAGTCCTTTAATCCCATTTTCAAAGGATTCAGTACATACAGATTAAGAGGAATGCTGCCCAACCCGACAATAAAAATGAAAACCCAGATGGTTGCAAAAACAGTATCCCGTTCAAGCAGGTATTTGGTAAAATGTGTTCCGAATCTTTTGGCGCCAGTTCCATTTTGCCCGTGTGGTGGCTTCTTCATGACATTGCTTTGTAGGTTGTTGGTGGTTTGTTTTGTATGATTCCTTAATACAGTTCAGGGTTGCAGCTTATCTGTATTTTAACCTGGCTTGTTTTATAGATACCTTCTTGAGGGTATTTGTGTCCCGGTTTAACTGCCATTACCCTGTAAATCCGTAATTTAGAAAATCTAATTTATGCGAATTTCCTTATCCATAATGATACTTGGCCTGGTAATTCTCTTTTCAGGTTATAAAGCTGCGGCCCAATCACCACCCACTCCAAGGGATACCAGCATCAAAGGACCGCAAACTTTTGCAATAATTATGGGGATATCAAAGTACAAATATGTCCGGCCCTTATCGTATGCAGATAAGGATGCTGAAATGTTCAGGGATTACCTGAAATCGCCTGCCGGAGGTAGTATAAGTACAGATAATATTTTCATTTTGCTTAATGAACAGGCTTTGTCCACCAATTTCTGGAGTAAAGGTTTTAAATGGCTGGATGCAAAAAAACTGCAAAAAGGGGACCGATTATTTATATACCTGGCCGGCCATGGTGATGCAATTGATGAAGACCAGTTTTTTTACCTGACTTATGACTGCAATCCTGCCGGGGATAAGAATAATTATATAGCAGGAGGCAATGTGCAGCTTTTTAACCTGAAGAAAAAAATTGCAAAAGAAACTGCCAAGGGAGCAGAAGTATTTTTCATCATGGATGCCTGCCGCACCAGTGAATTGCCGGGTGGGACAGAAGGACAAAATTTTTTGAATACCGCTATTTCAGAAAAAAGGGCAGGAGAGATCATCATGCTGGCAACAGGAGCGGGGCAGGAATCGCTGGAGGATGCTTCAATAGGTACAGGCCATGGGTTATTTACTTATTACCTGGTGGATGGGTTGAATGGTCTTGCTGACTCAGAAGGTACCCCGGATAATAAAGTGACATTAGCGGAAATACAAAAGTATGTAGATAAGAATGTGCCTGCTGTGGCGCAGCAGCGTTTCAGGCGAAAACAAGATCCTTATTTCTGTTGCAATGAGAATAGTGACAAAGTAGTAAGTATTGTAGATGCTGAACACCTGAAAAAATGGATGGAGACAAGAAAAAAGGGACCTGGTAATTCTTTTACCGGGAACCTGCGGAATAAAAGAGTATATACAGCCCCGGCAGATACGCAATTGCTGCAAACGTACTCCCTGTTTAATGAGGCTGTAAAACAGAATAAGCTGACGGGTAAAGAATCAGCGGAATTTTATTATAGTTTGCTCGAAAATAAATTCCCCGGTAATGCATACACTACGGATGCACAATCAACGTTGGCTGTTGAGTTCATCAATTTTGCACAAACAAAGATCAACCTTTACCTGGACTGCAAGGATGCTGTTGCTATACAACGGATAAGGGCACAGCTGGATGATGAAGATAAAACAGATGAAATTGCTGCCAGTGTAGACCGGATGGAAAAAGTTGCCCAGCAGGAGTTTTATGAAGTGGGAATTATGCTGGAAAAGGCCATTAATATTATCCGGCAGGATGATCCTGATTTTGCTGAATCTCTTACCGGCCGGATGTACTTTTTTAAAGCCAGGGGTTATTTTGGTAAAGCGAAAAAAGCAGTTGACATCACCAAAGCTTTTGAATATGCGTACAATGCGTTTGCCAAGGATAAGAATGCTGCTTATATCTTAAATACTATTTCCTCCCTGCACCTGGACAATAATAATTATGACAGTGCTATTTTCTATGCCAAGAAAGCGATGATAACGGCTCCCCGGTGGCGATATCCATATGTTACACTGGCTTTTGCTTACCGGACATTAAATAAACCGGATTCTGCCATAAAATATTATCTTAAATCCATAGAAGTGGACCCCCGTAATGCTGATGCTTATGTGGATCTTGGCCACTATTATTTTTCACTTTCAAAAGGGGATTCAGCTATTGCTTATTATGAATGGGCTTTAGCGATAGAGCCGGGTAATATTTATGCGGGTAATAATATTGGCTGGCTTTATTTTAACCGGAAAAAATATGTTGATGCCATCAGGTATTTCAAGAGCAGTATACTAACAGATCCAAAATTCATAAATGCCTACAATGGATTGGGTAAAAGCTTTTTTGAATTGAAAGAATATGACTCGGCCAGGATCTATTATTCAAAAGCATTTGCCAACTACCAGGATAAGTCTATAGTGAATGTGTATATCGGGAATTTTTACCGTGACCTTAAAGCCTATGATTCTGCAAAAGTGTATTACCGTTTGGCAGCTGCACTTGCTCCTGATTATGAGGAAGCCTATAATAACCTGGGTCGTTCAAGTTTTGCCTTAAAACAATATGATTCTGCCCGCCTGTTTTACCGGCAGGCCCTGCAGGCAAATCCCTATTCTGCTTTTGCACTGATCAATATGGGATTGGTGTTCAAAGAACTAAAGGAAACAGATTCTACCTATAATTATTTTCAAAAAGCTATTTGGCTTGAGCCTAAGAATCCCTCTATACTGAATAACCTGGGTGTTATTTATGGAGAAGATAAAAATTATGATTCGGCCAAGAAATATTTCCGGAGGGCTTTATTTGTAAGACCGAATTATAAACCAGCATCCAAAAACCTGATGCTGATTTTCAAAGAACTGAACCAACTTGATTCAGTCACAAATTTTCTGAAAGGCTCTTCCCTGTTTGATCCCGGCAGTACATCATTTATGAATGATATGGGTCTGGCTTTCCTGGATCAGAAAAGGTACGATTCAGCACGATGGTATATACGAAAAGCTATTATGCTGGATCCGGTCAACCCGCAATTATTAAATAACATGGGAAGGGTGCTACAGAGTATGAAACAATATGATTCAGCCAGGGTCTATATCCAGAAAGCCATATCAGTTGATCCGGAGAACGCTGTGCTGTTAATGCGGCTGGCCGATGTTTTCAAACAACAGAAACGACCCGATTCAGCAGCCCACTATTTCAAAAGGCAATTTGCTATAAATGCAGTTTCAAACAGTGCGCCAACTTACCAGTCGATTGGCAGTTTCTTTGCGGAGATGAAAATGCCGGATTCTGCAGTGATATATTATAAAAAGGCAATTTCGGCTGATCCGGCATACATTACCGCTTATATCAATGCAGGTAACACCTATATGGAACTGGAAGAAAATGATTCAGCATTGGTTTACCTGCGCCATGCAGTTACAATCAACCCGGATAATTTTATAGCGGTATATAATCTTGGCCTGGTTTATCATGTGATGAATATTTATGATTCTGCTATCGTTTATATACAGCAAGCTATCCGAATGGAACCTGCCAGGGGAGAAACTTATTATCAGTTGGCATGCACTTATGCCCTGCACAATAAACCCGAACAGGCTATTTTGTACCTGCGCCAGGCTTATGAAAGGGGATATAAGAATAAAGAAAGCCTGCTGACAGACCCGGATCTGTTTGAATTAAAGAACTACAAAGAATTCCAGGCCTTACTGGATAAGTATATTCCTGGCTGGAAGGAGCGGTAAATGAAAAGAGGGCTTTCATAATATAGCTTCATTTAATTTTTCCTGGTAATCATCACGTATCGTATATCTACTAATATAAAACATTGGGATGAAATTTGTTACGGCAGATCATCGATTAACCTTTGCCTTAAGAGGGTTATCTACGCAGCTTTTATTATTAAGAATTAAATAATTTAATGTTTGGCAAAAAAAATGTATTTTATACCCCAATTGGATCTTTTAACCGTATGGTTTTATCCTTTCCCCCTATTTAACCTTATCAAAATCCTCCTCCTTAGTTAACTGATCATTATTGCCATAGGCATAGGATGGTTAAGTTTTTTGTATTTCATACTTGATTGTTAGAGTATGCGATAGTCAAATATATATAGCTAAACAGGTAGTGTGATAGACATTTTTGTATAAACCAAATCTTATTGTAATGAGAATTAAGAATGTTTCCTCATTCAGAATGAAATTTTATTTTCTTCTTCTGGGTTCCTTATTTTGTATCACTTATTTACAGGCGCAGCAAACAAATATTTCAGATTATGTGATCTTTGGTGGCAGGAACGCACCGAATCAAACCACCCCCTCTGCACCCGGCTATGCAGTACAGCTGGGGTCATCCTCTAATATTCAGGGTGGTAATATTGGTAGCTATAATTTGGTGAAGTCAACCGGAAATTTAATCATTAATGGAAATATATACAGCGGCGGTACCATCCAGCTTGCTAATAGCAATGTTGTAACTGGAAATATGGCTGCAGGTCTGACACCTGCAGGTGTTTCCGGGACCATTGTATTAATAGGTTCAAGCGCCACTATCGGAAGCAGTGCAGTCCCCGGTAAGGGTAATATTGATGCAAATGGAAATGTGATAGTGGGCGGTGGAAATGTTTACGGAAAAGTAACAGTGCCAGCTCCTCAGGGTACTTATTCTTATTCAGGACCGGTACCTGCAGGTGGAGTTGTATATGGGACACCAACTCTTCCCACACTCCCTCAAATGCCAGCTATAAAAACTTTTACAATCCTTCCCAGTCCTTTGCCATCTGCTATAACGAATTCTACTACAGTCCTCCCAATTGGCAGCACACCAACTTCTGGATTATATGGTAATGTGACACTGGGAGGGAATAAGACACTTACTTTTAAAGGGACCGGGGTCTATGTTTTTAATTCCATTAAGAATACTGGGACTACTAACAATTTTGTGTTTGATTTTAATGGTAATACTACCGGGACTATTAAAGTGCAAGTATATGGAGATGTTGACGTAAATAAAATAAAAGCCAGTATAATCAATGGCAACGCTTCAGCTGCTTCCAGAATTTATTTTGAAATCCATGGGAGTGGTGCATCGTCTGGTGGTATAGCTTTTAAAATTGCAAATGGGTCTTCCTCTCAGGCTTCAAAATGGATAGGCTCTGTTTGGGCACCGTTTGCTGCCATTAATATTGGTTCTGGTACCGGTTCATCAAATATTACTGGGGCGCTTTGGAGTGGCACCCAGGTAAATATACAAAGCGGTGTAAACATAGATTTTGCACCCTTTATTTTTTGCGAACCTTTGATTGCAAATGCAGGTTCCGATCAGACAAAATGCCAAACCTTATCGGCTTTTCCCACTTCGTTTACAGTAGTTGGTTCAGCCAGTAATGAAACAGATCCATTATGGAGTGTGTTATCTTCCACAGGTACCGCAAATGCTACTATTTCAACCCCCGGTTCATTAAGTTCCGCAATAGCAGTGTCAGGTGCAGGCACGGTTACACTTCGTCTCACAGCAACAAGTAATGCTACACCATCATGCGGAAATGCAACAGATGATCTTGTATTGACAGTAAATCCATTGCCTGCTGCACCTGTAGTAACCTCTCCAGTGATCTATTGTTTAAATGC
Organism: Chitinophagaceae bacterium; assembly: GCA_016719165.1. Classification (GTDB taxonomy): domain Bacteria; phylum Bacteroidota; class Bacteroidia; order Chitinophagales; family Chitinophagaceae; genus JJ008. The sequence goes on from JADKAJ010000010.1 coordinate 27,234, forward strand.
CATGGCTGGTGAATTGACGGCAACAGGAACAAATTTGCTATGGTATACAGCATCTACTGGTGGAACAGGAACCACCACTGCACCCACGCTTTTGACTGCCGCAGCCGGAAATACATCTTACTGGGTGAGTCAAACAAATGCCAATGGATGTGAAAGTCCCAGGGCGGAAATAGTTGTAACCGTAAACCCGTTACCTGCTGTACCCGGAGTAACAACACCAGTGATCTATTGTTTAAATGCTTTGCCAAGTGAATTGACTGCAACTGGGACAAGCTTATTATGGTATACAACATCAACGGGTGGAACAGGAAGCACTACTGCACCTATACCATCAACTGCCGCCGCCGGAAATACATCCTACTGGGTGAGTCAAACAAATGCCAATGGCTGTGAAAGTCCCAGGGCGGAAATTGTTGTAACCGTAAATCCGTTACCTGCAATACCCGGAGTAACAACACCAGTGATCTATTGTTTAAATGCTTTGCCAAGTGAATTGATTGCAACAGGAACAAGCTTATTATGGTATACAACATCAACAGGAGGTACAGGTAGTGCCACTGCACCTACACCATCAACGGCCGCCGCCGGAAATTCTTCCTACTGGGTGACTCAAACAAGTGCGGAAGGGTGTGAAGGCCCGAGAGCAGAAATAGTGGTAACAGTAAATCCTTTACCGAATGCTGATGCAGGCATAGATCAACCATTAGATTTTTCTACTGCAAATATCCTTACCGGTACTTCTACGACACCCGGTGTCTCTTATAGTTGGATGGCTACCAATGGTGGTATAATTACTTCAGCAACAAATAGTGCAGCAATTACAGTTTCTTCAGCCGGAACCTATACGCTTACAGTTACAGCTTCTTCAGGTTGTTATTCTTCTGATGAAGTTATAGTTACCAGTAAGTTAAATAGCATCATAGGATCTGAATTGCAAAAAATATATGATAGTTATGATCCTAATAACCCTAACCCTCCTTCTCCATTCTTTGGAATAAGGGACGGTTATGTCAAGATAGATGTAATTGTATTAGCGGGTTTTCGTCAGGATGTATATAATCTGCTGATTCAAACAGCTCCAATAAACTATGGACTTATCGATACTGTACCTAATGGACTAAGTGAGTTGACTATTACCGGTTATTACCCAATACTTAATTTGCCAAAACTGAATGCACTGGGAGCTATAATAAACTACGTCAGGCCATATTATGGGGCATTTAATAATGTTGGTCTTGTAAATTCGGCAGGGGATACTACCATGCGATCCAATTTGGTTCGTAGTGGTTACAAAATTGATGGTGAAGGTGTTAAGATTGGTGTTATTTCTGATAGTTATAATACAATAACAAGTGCTACTACTGCTACTTTGCCTTATGTTCCAGTACCGGGGGGAACGCAGACATTTACTACTAATACTGCTGCCCAGGATATTACCAATGGGGATCTTCCCGGAACAGGAAATCCTGTTGGGTATACTCAAAGCGTAACAGTCCTCCAGGATTTTCCAATCACACGTACAGATGAAGGAAGGGCTATGTTACAAATAATTCATGATGTGGCACCAGGTGCAAAACTTTATTTCCGCACCGGCTTTTTTACTGCCGGCGATTTTGCAAAGGGTATAAAAGAATTAAAAGATTCTGCCTGCACTATTATTGTGGATGATGTGACCTATATAACTGAACCATTCCTTAAAGATGGAATTGTGGCTAAAACAGTTAATGAAGTTAAAGATCAGGGGGTCTCTTATTTTTCTGCAGCCGGTAATTTTGGGAGCAAGTCCTATGAAAAGGAATTTACTCCTGTGGATGCTACTTCTATTGGGTTTGCCGGGAAGAAGGCGCATAATTTCGGAGGCGGGGATGTTTTCCAAAAAGTAAGACTGGCACCAGGTAACTATACCTTTGTATTTCAGTGGGTGGATGATATCTATTCTTTAAGCGAAACCGGCGGAACGAAACATGATATGGATATTTATCTGACAAAAAATACTGATGGAACAGGTTTGATAGGATTTAACAGGGACAATTTTAATGGCGATCCGATTGAATTGATTCCAGTTACTATTCCAGGTAGCGGCACCGATTCGACTGATTACAATGTTCTGATTATAAATAACAATATTGCCAGTAACCCCTCCCGGATCAAGTTTATTGTATTTCGTGGTGGTATACGATTTATGGAATTCAATGAAGGAAATTCTACCATTGTAGGCCAGGCGAATGCTGCTGGTGCTATTGCTGTAGGGGCTGCCAGGTATGATAAAGCTCCGCCATTAATCAATCCGGCACTTATTGAATCTTTCTCTTCAATTGGCGGTACATATGTTAATGGTTCTCCAAGACAAAAGCCTGATCTGGTTGCACCAGATGGTGTAAATACTTCCGTAAAATTAGGTCAGGATTACCCGAACAGCTCGTTAGACGGGTATTCCAATTTCTTTGGTACATCTGCTGCGGCCCCCCATGCAGCCGCAGTCGCCGCTTTGATTATGGAAGGAAAGAAAAAGTTCTTAGGACAGCTTACAACAACACCGGACGAAATAAGAAGCTTATTACAAACTACTGCGGTGGACATGGAAACACCAGGATTTGATCTTATTTCTGGTTACGGATTTATAGATGCTGATGCAGCTATGCGAACTTTTGCTGCACCAACTCCGGTGCAGATTGAGTTAGTGGTCCCAACGACTGTTATCCCGGGCGAAGAACAGTTTGAATTAACAATTACCGGAGAAAATTTCAGTACTAACTCGGTGATTTATATAGGTGGTGTCCCTGTGGCTACAATATTTGAAAATGCAAATACAGTTAAAGCCATAATTAATCCTTTTGAGGGCAATCCGGAAATAAAGGTTTATACACCATCCAAATCCGGTACAAATGGAACAGATGGCGGCTATTCTAACACTTTGTATTTCTTTGATGCCGATATAGTTATCAGTGCAGTCAGTATCGTCAAAAAATATGGACAGGAACTTCCGTCTTTGGATACTGTCATAACGATTAATGGTGTGTTGTTACAGGATACAACTTTGACATTAGCAGATATAGGTTTATCTGGTATGACTTTGACAACAGCTGCAACTACTACCAGTAATGTGGGTACATATGTAATAACGCCTTCCAGAACTTTTGATCATAATAATCCGGAGGATCTTGCCTTTTTGATAAAATATAACTACCAGTTTAATAATGGAACGGTTACTATCAACAAGATGCCATTAAGAGTGACTCCGGAAAATAAAACAATTACATATGGCCAGCATTTAGGCGATGTAACTTTTAATTATGAGTTTGACCCCAGTAATGTTCCTAATCCTGTTGCTTTCAAAAATGAAATTAAGGCGTATCATGATGCTTTTTTACCAGATAATGCGCTGGCTGTAGTGAAAGATTTTAAAAAGCCGCAGGCGGGGGGCTATGTTCTCAGCAATGCTGATCTTACTAATATGAATATGATTGCATCTTTTAAGGCTGTAAGAAATTCCCGTAAGTTCAAATTGCAGGATGGCATTCTGGTGCCACCTACTGATCCTGCTTCCTTTAATGTTCAATATCTTGTTGATATAGCATCAGAGTCAATTTTTAAATACAAAACAGATCCATCCAGAGCTGTTTTTTATCCTGTATATCCTTCTGTTAATTCGAAAGCATTGCTGGGCGCAAATGCATTAACCAGCAATACTGGTCAGGTAGAAGTGAATGGTTCTCTTATTCAGATGGTAAATGGTTCTTTAGTTCAAATGGTTAATACAGCAACAGGCCCAATGGTGCCTATTGTAAATGGATCGTTGATACAAATTGTGAATGGCACTTTAGTACAACTGGTCAATGGTGTGTATGAACCTGTGGTTAATGGATCACTGATTCAGATGGTCAATGGTACATTGGTGCAATTGGTGAATGGTGTATATGAGCCCCTGGCTAATGGTTCACTGGTTCAGCTTGTCAATGGTTCATTGGTGCAAATGGTGAATGGTTCACTGGTGCAGATGGTGAATGGCTCCCTTGTGCAGTTAGTGAATGGGGTGTATGAACCTGTGGCTAATGGTTCACTCGTACAGTTGGTGAATGGAACGTTGGTCCAATTAGTGAATGGTGTGCATGTACCTGTGGCTAATGGTACTCTTGTTCAGTTAGTTAATGGTTCACTGGTACAGATGGTTAACGGATCATTAGTGCAAATGGTGAATGGCATATTTGAACCTGTTCCAAATAGTACAGGTTTAGTTTTACCAATTATAAATGGTTCACTGGTGCAATTAGTTAACGGGAGCCTGGTACAATTGGTGAATGGAACTTATCAGCCTATTCCCAATGGTTCACTGGTGCAGTTAGTGAACGGCTCTCTGGTGCAGATGGTGAATGGTTCACTGGTACAGTTGGTAAATGGTTCATTGGTACAGTTGGTAAATGGTTCATTGGTGCAGTTGGTGAACGGTTCACTGGTACAGTTAGTGAACAGTAATACAATTGGTGCCGGTACACCCAATAATAATACTGCAGTAATTATTGACGAGGCTGATGTTGACCCATCAAATAATAACTGGATCGGTCCTATGTTTGGGATCAATATGATCACAGGCCTGGAAGCAGGACAACAATCATTGGTTCCGGGAGTATTGGTAAATTCTAATTTTGATATTACATATGGCCTGGGTACTGTAACAATCAATCCTGCCACATTAACTGTAACGGCGAATAATGTTCAACGGCCATATGGCGAAACTAATCCGGAACTGACTGTTACTTACAGTGGATTTGCAGCCGGAGAAGATCTGCAAACCAGCGGTATTACCGGGACTCCGGAGTTGAGTACTGCAGCCATTCCAACCAGTCCAGAAGGCACCTATCCAATTTCAGTTAGTACTGGAACATTGAATTCTGCAAATTATATTTTCAATTTTACTAATGGAGTATTGACAATCACGAATAACCCATGCTTATTAACTCACAGCACATTTAAAAATTTTGGCAGTACAGCTAATCCCGGTACAGCGACGAGTTTGTGGATGAGTTTAACAACCAAAGTTAGTGGCCAGCTTAATAGTCATGGCGATTACCTTGAATTCAAAGCAGGTACTATTACTTTTCAGTATGTTGTTTCCAATCCTATAATAAGTAATCTTGCTATTCCTGATGGCAGGATCGTTGCTGATAATAGTGTATCAACACCAATTACATCGTATGATGCAAACAGTAACACCTGGATTACCAAAGTTCCGGTTGGATTTAGTAGTACTTCTGATATTTTTATTACTGGTGCTATTATTAATTCCAGTAATGGCTTTAAAAAACAAAATGGCAACACCGGTTCTGTATTGAAAGGAATTTTTTACAGTACAAAACCCTTTAACGATCAATGGGCATATGCAATAGCTGCTTATCAACCTCAATTCACATATGCTCAAATTGACAATCCCGGTGAGGTTGTTTCTGTAAATGGAACTTATCGGGCGGGGACACCTACAACACAAGTACAATATCTTGTCAATGGCGCTAGTGGTGGTGGAGGTAACAATTATACAGGAAGCTCCAGTGCTTTCAATAATTTTACCGCTTGTGAAGCTGTAATTTCTTTTTCACGGTCAGCTAATCTGATTGTAGTGGATAACACAATTGAATCCTTTCCTGAAAGAACTGAGGCAAAGATCCTTTCCACTGAAAAAGAGGTACGGGTCATTCCAAATCCCGCTACTGATTTTATAACGGTGTCATATGTCCCGGACAGAACAGGCAGTTCAAAAATTGTAATCTACGGAATTGATGGAAGAAAAGTGCTTGAATCGGATTATGGTATTGCTAAAGCCGATGTATTGCAACAGAAAAGACTTGACATCAGTAAATTAATAAAGGGAATTTATTTTGTTCAGGTATGGACAGCAGATAAGGTTACAATAAAGAAAATAATCATAGCCCGGTAATCCGATTTGGTAGTATATTTTTCAACGGGAGTAAAAAAGTACTTATGCAAACAAAAAAAAATAAATTACTGTTATTACTTATTTGCTTTGCTATTAACGTTTATGCGCAATCACCGGAAAAACCGGCTGCGGGCAAAGCTGAGGATTCAACGACTGTTAATCTTTTGCTGCAACAAAGTAAAGAAATGCTCCAGGAGGATCTGGATAAAGCTATGTCACTGGCTGTACAGGCAAAAGAAATAGCTGAAAAAGTAAAATTTTACAAAGGCAAAGCATATGCCTTAAAAAATATGGGACTGGTCTATTATTTTCAGGGGAAGTACCTGGAGACTTTGGGCTACTGGAATGAATCTCTGGAGATTTTTGAGCAGATAAAAGATGAAATTGGGATCGCCAATTTATTAAATAATATAGCTGCCATTTATGTTGACCAGGGAGATGATGCAAGGGCTTTGGAATATTCACTAAGATCATTACAGCTCTCAGAAAAAGCAGGTGATAAACTAAGGATACTTTCTGCACTTAATACGGTGGGGAGTATCTATTTTAACAAAAAAGCGACATGGGATAAAGCACTTGGATATTTTATACAGGCGTTACCACTCTGTGATGAAATTGGCGATAAAAATGCTTTAGGTACAATATCAGAAAATATCGGGGAAATCTATTTTGAGAAAAATGATTTTGCTAATTCTTTGCTTTATTTTAATAAATCATTGGCGGCACTGGAAAATACCGTCAACAGTTCGTTTGCTTATAATGGTATCGGGAAACTATACTTGAAAGAAGGTGACTATACAAAAGCGTTAAATTATCACCAAAAAGCACTGACAATTGCAGAAAATTTCAGCAATAAAAAAAATATGGTATTGTCTTTTAAGGGGATAGCAAATGTGTATACTGCACAAAACGATTATTCTGCTGCGCTTATGTATTACAAGAAGGCAAGTACAATTGCCGAAGAAATTA
>JADKAJ010000011.1 GCA_016719165.1 Chitinophagaceae bacterium
ACGTTCTACCTTGCTAATAATAGAAGTGTCAACGTCTAATTTTGAAGCAAGCTGCCGCAGAAGCATATTTTGCTTCGTTCTTAGTTCTCTTATTCGTTCACCAAACTGTGTTGCCATTATATTAATATTGTCTTGACAAATATTGGCTAATATAAACAAACAAAACCAAATGAATTAGCAAAGTGAAGTACATTAAAGTATTGAGAAAGGAAATGAGGATTTGAGGAAAAGAATCCGGACTCCAACGCTTCCTCATATCCTTAAATCCTCAAATAGGAACTATTTGAGGATTTTTGGCGTTGGGGTTGGTGTACTGGTCGTGACCATCGTGTACTGGATAATATCAGCATCTTTAAACTCCTTGATGTAGCGTTGTGCTGACTTGTCAGTAATGCCCAAACTTAGGGCTGTGGCTACATAGGTTTGGCGGTTGAAGTGGTAAGGCAGGTTTTCTAAAACTGCTCTTTCTTGTGCTTTGGTTTGGGCTTGTAGGTTTCCTGGGCTATTTGAGAATACACATAACTGCTGTGCTTTACCATATGGTAATCATATCCAATGTTTTGAAAGTCGGTATCGTTGCAAATAAAGGTTTGAGTAAGTTCTCCATCTTCCATAATTCGGAGTGCTGAAAAAATCATCATTATACGGAAGGCAATTAAGCCCAAACGCCTTACTGAACTGATAATCTCTTCTTCTTGGATATTGACATACAGGGTTTGCATTTTTCTCAAAGAATTGATTGAATTGCAATTGCTGTGATGGGGTCAAAGAAAAGTGTACATCGGGGTTGGCTTGTAAAGTTTGGTACAAACTGAAAAACTCATTGCCCAGCTTTTCAAAATGCACATCTAAACCGTTTTCAGTTTTAGAGGCAAACACATCTTTCCAAATCAATTTCATATTCATTACATAGAACATAAAACGGCTGAACAAACCATTTTCAGCATTTGGAATGAGGGTTGTAATTTGCTTGGGAGTACCTGAAAGTAAAGCTGATAAACAAGGTCTGTCAATTTCAACATATTCCTTGTCTGTTCTGCGATAATATGAATAGGTTCGTGTTGAAAAGCATTGCGAAAACCATCGCTAAAGTCTCCGTAATCGCTTTTAAATGCTTTGGCAAGGGTATCGCCCTCTGTTTCAAAAAATAAGCCCTCTTTATCGCTATCGCCCAATATTTCTAAAAAGCCTGTTGCACTGTTATTGGCAGGAATGAACAACATTTTTTGAGGTGGTTTCTGTGGCTTTTCGGTGTTGGCATCTTTGCCCTTGTTTGCGTTGTACTCTTGCATATCCACCTCAAACTGTTGCTTCATTATCTTGGCTTGGTTTCTTAATGCTAAGTGTATTGGTTCAACCAATTTTCGGCAATGAATTAAAATGCCTTTCCCTGCTGATGCTTTGGCAGAAATGAAAATGAACAAGTTTGTATTTACTGGATTGTCGCCATACTTACCAATGAGTTTAGGAAATGCCACACTTAACGTAACCAATGACCTAACAATAAAATATCCCTTTCCTCTTTGGTGGTGGCTACTTGTGTAATGTGTTTAAGAACTCCGGTATTGTGTCAAACACTGCATCGGGCAAAGTAGGCATTTGTTCTTCGGGCTGTGTTTCCTCTTGATCCGTTGCCTTTTGCTTTGGTTCAAACTTTTTGTGTTCTTGGGGTGTGGTGTGAATAGGCACTATTTACGGCAGTCTTAATTTCTCTTTCAGATAAATCATAATGCTGTGTACATAGTATTTCAGTATCGGATTGCGATAAACCAACTCTGTTGCAATTAGAAGCAAGCAGATAAATAAAATTGTTTCTGTTTCCATCGGTGTATGATGCTTTTTGGTTTGTGAATTGAATTTGTTGATTGAATAAAAATGTAATGTTGAGGTCTTCGGGTTCTGCCTGTTCTATTGGAACAACTGGAGCAATAGCCGTAGGCGTTTGCGATTGTTGTTCTTGAATGAATTGGGGCAAAGCCACAATGAATTTCTCGTTTTGGATGGTTCGGTATGCGTTGGGGTCGTGGCTCATAAAACAAAGCCTTGTAACATCTTTGCAGCTTGGGTCTGCCTTTAGTCCTGTGGCATCTTCATAATACTTCTGCACTTGCAAATAAGCAATGTCGTGGTGTTCCAGTTCGGTGCTTACCTCAACAAATACTTTTAAGCCGTTGCCACTTGGACTGATGAAGCAAAGTGATGTGTAGGAGATTTTACTAATGATTGCAAACGCAGTTTGCAATTGTTCCGGTGTGAGTTTGTCAAAATCTAAATGCACAAAGCCACTGTACATTTCAAGAAAAGGCATTTGCCTTTTTCGCTGAATACAGCCGAAGGCGTAAAAGCTAATAAAGTTTTCTTTTTATTGTCGGCTCCGCCTTATTGCCTTGTGCAATAAGATTGCGGATTTCTTCTACTTCCGTTTTGTACTTGTCGGATTTTTTTTCTACCGGGACAGTAAAGTTTTTAAATATGGTACTTGATGCCATTTCTTTTCTTTCTTATCGGTTAAAAAATTCTATTTGCGTTTGTTCTTGAGTATGTACTCGGTAGCCATAGCATCAATTTCATCGGTTGATGATTGACGGTTACGCTGCAACCAGTCGTCTAACTCGGAACGCTTGAAATAGAGTTTCTTTCCCTGGGGACAGAAATGGGGAATACTCTTTGTACTTGTAAGTTTGTACAAATGTGAGGGGCTTACATCAAGGAATGTGCAAGCCTCGTTGAAGTTTAATACTGTTTTTTGCAGTAAGTTTTGCTCATCTAATTTGTTTGCAATTTCTGTGAGCTTGTCGAGAATTAAATTTTCTGTTGCCATCTTTTATTTTTTAAAATTTGATGGAACAAAACTCTACAATGCAGCAGGGGCAAAGGATTAGAGTGTTATATCTCATTGAGATAACTCCCTAATCTCACTATTTTTTATTTCATTTGGTTGATTATGTTGTCAATGGTTGGTTGATTTTTAGGGTTGTCAATTTTATTTGAATACAAGTTTTGAGCCTTTAAAAGTTTGTTGGTCTTTGTATAAAACAAACCTGATTTTTCAAGTGCTGTTGGAGTTAGATTATTGAAGCTGGCACTAAGTTTATCAATGATGTATCTAAGCTGCACTGTTTCGCAACCGAAATACACTTTGTGCATTTTGGTAGTGAGTGCCTTTGATGTTAGAATTGTTACTAAATCATCAGTACTACATTTGCTCTCATTCAAGAACTCAACTTGATTGTTTAGCTGTGTTATTACTGATTTCAGTTTTGCTTCTGTTCCTTTAAAGCCAAATGATAGTTTCTCTTTGGTGGTTGGCTTCTCTGCTTTCTCTGTTTCAATTTCAACTTTTACTAACTCGTTTATCTGTGCCTTTGGTAAATTCAAATCCAACAAATAAAAATCTTCAATACTGGTGGGGCTGTCAATACTGGCTTTGCTCAATTCCTGAATATCAAAAAATAAAATAGTGAGGTGCTGCCTTAATAACTGCAATACAAAATGAGGTAACGAGCTTTGCTCGGTGGGTGCTTCCTCAAATCCTCTTTCCTTAATCTCCTTAACTGTGTTTACTGTAAGTGCTTTGATGTTCTTTAGTGCAATGGTGGTATTGTAAACTATATCCACCTTTTGCTTGTACTGCTGAATTTTGGTGTTGAAAGCATTGTAAACACGAAGTGTTTCAAGGCTAATAATTGCATTGTAAAACTTGCTTACTGCATCGCTGTAAGCTGGAAAATCTATTGCGTAGCAATGGTTTTTCAAAGTACTTGTACCCTTTGTATTTTGCTTTGTAAGCCATTTGGAGAGGTCGGAATAATCAGCCAACAATATTTGAAGCTGTTGCACCAACTCGGCTTCTGTGGTGGGTTCTTTGCTGCCTACCTTTTTTATTTTCTCGTTGATGGCTTTTGTGCCTTTGGCATCAAAAGTCCAGGGCATAAGTTCTTTGAACAAAATGCTATTCAATATTTTTATTTCCATTATAAGCCAATATTTATTTTGTTAGCTGCTACTGTTTTCTTTTCATCAATTACATTAGCATAAATCTGTGTTGTTTTTAAATGCCTGTGTCCAAGCAATTTTGATACTGTGAAAATATCAGTACCTAAAGTAAGCTGCAATGTGGCGTATGTGTGCCTTGCACAGTGGAAAGTGATGTGCTTTTCAATTCCTGCCTTTATCATCCATCTGTACAAATCAGCATTGCGACTATCGGAGTAAATCAAATCAGGAAATACCGGGTCGGCTGGCTTTCCTTTTCTCCTAATAAATTATAGGCTTCATCAGATATGGGCAATGTTTCAGATCCTTTTGTCTTCTTGCTGTACGAAACGGATGTAATGCCCTAACTCTGTTGATTGTTGCATTTCACTCCATTTCAATTTCTGAATATCGCTGAAACGCAAGCCTGTAAGACAAGCAAAAATAAAAGCCCTTTTCATCAACTCGTTTTTACATTCGGTTTTGGCTAAGGTCTTTAATTCATCAAGGGTTAAAAACTCTCTTACTGGTTCGCCTTGTGGCAAGCCTTCTACCATTTCGGCAGGGTTGGTTTTTAGTATGCCATCCCTCACAGCTTGTTTGAGTGCTGCTCTGAACTTATTGAAGTAACTGTATTTGGTATTGGTTGAAATTGCCTTTTTGGTTTTGGTACTGGCTTCTTTCAACAGGTAATCCCTGAAGCCATCAACAAAGGCTTTATTGATTTGGTTAAATTGTATATCTCTTGGGCAATACTTTTTCAAGTGCTTTATGGTACTATCCCAATTGCCATAATTCCCTTTGCTGTCTTTTCTCTTTTCAGCCAATGCCTCCATATACATAATGAAGTACGTTTTTAGCTTCTCCTTATCGTGGAAATCATAAGTGCTGTTTTGTATCTCCAAATGCCTTTTACTGCGGATGGTTTCAGCCAATGCCAATATCTTTTTATTTTCTTCTTTTACTGCATTGGTGAGCTTCCCTTTTTCGGGGTCGGGTGTTAGGTATAAATTCAAATACTCATACTGGCGTTTGCCATTGGAGTAGTACTCTAAATAAAGGCTTATTTTATCGCCTTTGAGCCGTTGTCTTAATGTTACTTTCATTTTCTTATCAGTTAAATAAATTATCAATTGAAGCCCTTTTGATGATGGTACGACTGCCCAGCTTTGCCACCGGCAAACGATTACTTTTTATCATCCGTTGAATGGTCCATCTGCTTGCACCCAAAAGGGTAGCAACTTCCAGTATGCTTAAAAAATTCTTTCTCTCTTAAATTAGTGTGATTACCTGCTATCGGGTTGGATAGGGTTTCAGTAGCAACTACTGGAGAAGGGGAAACAATTTTGCTTTGTTGGTTCTTAAATTCTGCGTTTACTTTTTTCTTCTCGTTTGGTTTTCTTGTAGGCTGCACTGTTGCATTTATGGCCACAATACTTCGTTGTGGTCTTTTGGGCTATGAAAGCCTTACCACAATGATTACAGAATTTAGGAAGTTTAATTGTACTACTCATTTGTTGCTACTTGTTGCAGTATGTTGCTGTGTGGTGCTACTTGGTGCATTATTTCGCCTGACTTCCATCAAACTGATATGTGGGCAACAAAATAGCCAATTGGGCAACAACTGGGCAACAAATATAAGTAAAAAAGTAGAGTTGGGCAACAAAAAAGAGAAAGAAAAGTGTACTGAAACTCAACAAAAACAGGCACTTAACAAACAAAAGAAAGTAAATTACTTTCCAATACAGAATTTGCTAAATATATAATCCAGCTGATCCTCATTCGTGATTTCTCCTGTAATCTCGCCCAGATAATAAAGACAACGGCGTATATCCAGTGCCAGCAGGTCGCCTGGTAATTTATTATCGAGGCCTTCTTTTATATCTGTCAGCGATCGGGATACTTCTTTCAACGCATGATAATGCCTTGCATTGGTTATGATTGTATTCTCAGTCTGTACCTTCCCCTGCAATACCGCATCTACCATCTTTTCCTTTAATACCGGCGTATGAAGATTTCCTTTAGCAGAAATAAAAATTACATTTTCGATACCCCCGAACTTATCCTTCGCTATTGCTTCGCCCAATTCATCAATCTTATTGGCAACCAGCAGAAACTTTAAGGCTTTCTGCTCAGCCTCCTCTTTCCATCTTTCAATCTCACCCTTATCATTATTCACATCAAATAAATAGATAACGATATCTGCCTCTTTCATCTTCTCCAGGCTTCTTTCTATTCCGGCATTCTCAATTTTATCATTTGTTTGTTTTCGTATGCCGGCAGTATCTATCAAACGGAATAATATACCATCAATATTTATTATCTCCTCAATAGTATCCCTGGTAGTTCCGGGAATATCACTAACAATTGCACGGTTCTCATTCAGCAAACTATTAAGAAGGGTAGATTTCCCGGCATTCGGTTTGCCAACAATGGCTACACTCACTCCATTTTTTATAACATTACCAAGCTGAAAAGAATTGACTAATGTATCCGTTGACTGCTTTAATTCATTAATAAGTTCATAGAATTGTTTTCTGTCCGCAAACTCCACATCCTCCTGCGAAAAATCGAGCTCCAATTCTATCAATGCAGAGAATTTCAGTAGCCTTTCCCTGAGTGCTTTCAGATTTTCTGAAAAACCTCCCCGTATAGTATGAAGGGCAGCTTTTTGAGAGGCCGCTGTATTGGACGATATCAGATCTGCAACCGCCTCGGCCTGGGTAAGGTCCAGCTTGCCATTTAAAAAAGCCCGCTGCGTAAACTCTCCGGCTTTAGCTAACCTGGCCCCCTGTTTTATACAGGCCCCGATTATTTGTTGTTGTATATAAGGTGACCCATGACAACTTATTTCCACAATATTTTCCCCGGTATAAGATTTCGGGCTTTTATAAATCGATACTACAGTCTCATCCAGCAGATCAGGTCCTTCTTTCAGAAACCCTACATGTAATGTATGAGAGCCCTGCTCAAGAAGATTTTTGGAAGGAAACAATTCATTTACAATACTAATTGCATTAATACCACTCAAACGTATAACACCAATAGCCCCAACACCCGGTGGTGTGGCTAATGCAACGATGGTATCATCCCAACCAGATAGTTTATTCATCACCATTCAAAAGTATAGTAAGTAAATGAACTTGAAAATTTTGCCCTTATTTGAATCCACAAAAAAATCCCCTCTGTTACCGAGGGGATTTTTTTAAATATTTCAAAAGTTGATTATTCAGATTCTACCCTGAACGTTATCGGTTGTTTACGGTAAGCTTTTACCTGGCGGCCATTTTGTACGGCAGGAGTCCATTTAGGGCCTTTTTTAATAACCCTGATTGCTTCCTCTTCCATACCATAACCGTGATTGGTCAAAGCTCTTACATCACTGATATTACCTTCTTTATCCACAACAAACTGAACTAATGTTGTGTAAGTTCCCTCTGGCGCACCGTTATCAGTAGCTACCTGACCGTTGGCATTTCTTTCAAGGTATTGGCGCCATTTGCTGTCACCACCCGGGAAACTAGCTTCAATTTCAACTTTGTCGAAGATCTTGTTTTCATCTTCTTCTTTCTTAACCTCAACTATTTGTTTTCCCTGGTCAATTTCAACTGGTGCAACAATTCCCTGGTCCTTCACCCCTTCTACGTTCACCACATCAATTTTAGCCTCTTTAAGCTCTTCTTGTGGTGGTGGTGGCTTTTCCACTTCCTCGTCCTTTTTAATGACGGGAGGAGTGAATTGCTTCATTTCCACTTTAGGGGGCTCCTGTTTTGGAGGCGGGGGTGGGGGCGGTGGAGGTGGCTCTTTCTTTTCCTCCTGCTTAATATCCTGAATGGTCATTTCATTCATTTTTACCTTGCTGTCACCCTTATCACTTAAAGTACTGGATAGTACTGACGCTAAAAGAGCCAGTAAGGCTACAGATCCTGTGATTACAAGGGCACGGGTAATACGGCGGTTGTAAGTTTTTCGTAACTCATAAGCACCGTAGTCTTTATTCTTTCCATCAAAAATGATGTCCAGAATATCGGCTGATAGTATTTTGTTGGCTTCCATTACTTAACGTTTTTAATTAGATGCTGAGAGGATTATTTTTCCATAAACCAAACAGCTTATTTTATCCCACTCGATGCTTCAGTCGCCTTAATCAGTTCAAATTCCTGGTCAAAAATTTTCACCATGGCGTAAGTACGCACCTGGTTAATTGTCATTTCGTCCAGAATATCTACCGTATTCTTATACGTAGCTTCAGGACTGGGTTTAATAATAACAACAAAATCTTTGTCAGCACATTCACTGATTGGCCTACCCTTTGCCCTGGCTTTAGCCTCACATTCCGGGTCTGTAACATAACGGGACATTACTTCTTTCTTTTTGTTTACTATTATATCCCGTATTCCTTTGAATGTAGTGGATTTAAAATTACTTCCATCCTCAGTTAGTTTCCCTTCGTAGTAAAATATCTGGTTATCCTTACCCAGCATTATACTAAGTACAGAGGATTCTTTTACTTCAGTTTGTTCTTTCTGATCCTTAATATCTTTTGGCATATTAAGGTCAAGCGTAGTGGGACTGCTCATTGTTGCAGTGAATACGAAAAACGTAATCAACAGAAAGCCCAGATCCACCATAGGTGTCATATCTACCCTGGTAGAAAGTTTCTTGGCCTTTTTTACACCCGGGCCCTTTTTGTGACCACCATCACCCCCACCGGTATCTATACTTGCCATATAAAAAGTTTTTTAGGTTAACTATTTTTTGAGATCTTTTTCTCCGGATTTTTCTTTTATATATAATTCTGTACCCGGTGGTATATCATCTAAGGCTGTAACGAGGTTATATTTAAACTCCTCATTACGCTTCAGTGCTGCAATTACCGCCTCAAAAGTGGGATACTTTGATTTACCATCCCCCTTGATCAGGTAATTCAATTTTTCTCCCGCAAAAGCATTTTTTGCTTCTCGTACCCACCAAACCAACTGATTATTGGCAGAATCAAGCACGGGTATACCGGGTTGCTTTAATTTATCCTGTTCTTTTGCATTGGTTCCCAACAGTTGTTTCAATCCGGCAAAGGGGACACCCACCAAAATAGTTTTTTTGAAATTTGCAATTTCGGCCGGGCTTAAACCCAGATTCTGGCTGGTATTAATTCCATTGATAATAGCATCGTATTTACCTGGGTCTTTCTCAGATAAAACAGAAAAGAAAACCCTGTTACTTGAATCAATGGAAATCATAACTGCATTATTCTCAGGTAATTTCTGAGATAAAACAGAACCTGGTGTGGTAATTTCCACCGGTTCTGGTGGCTTGAATTTGGTAGCCATGATGAAAAAGGAAAGGATCAGAAAGGCTATGTCCACAAAAGGGGTCATATCCGTATCTGTACTCTTCCTTGGTATCTTAACACTTGGCATGATTACAATAATTTAATATTGAGATGAATAAGTTGTCATTTTCCATATACAAAATCTGCACTCTTATTTATAGAGCGAAGCAAAACTTTGTGTCAGGGTGAAACCTGATTCATCAATACCGTAAGTAATAGAGTCGATCTTGGTAGTGAAAATGTTATACATGATCAAAGCCAGGGCAGATGTACCAATACCCAATGCTGTATTATACAGGGCCTCAGAAATACCAACCGCAAGATCTCCTGCAGCACCGCCACCACCTTCTTCACCAAGTGCAGCGAATGATCTGATCATACCTAATACAGTACCTAAAAGGGCAATAAGGGTACCCACAGAAGTGATGGTAGAAAGAAATACCAGGTTCTTTTGCAGCATAGGAAGTTCAAGAGCCGTTGCTTCTTCCACTTCTTTTTGTATAGCAATTACCTTTTGATCTGTGTTTAAGTTTCCTTCAGTGATCATTTCTTTGTAACGGCGCAAACCTGCCTTCATTACATTACCAACTGAACCACGCTGTTTATCGCACTCAGAAAGTGCTGCATCCACATTACGGTTAGCCAGGTGATACTGCACTTTACGGATAAAATCAGCAATAGACCCATTGCCTAAAGCCTTTCGGATAGTAAGGAAACGTTCTATAGAAAATACAATTACCATCAGTAGCATTCCAATCAGCAATGGTACAATGATACCCCCTTCATAAATTCGGTGAAATGCATCTTTAGGTCCTTTGTGATGCGGCCAGAATCCACCAGCAGCATCTGGCTCACTGAATCCACTTGGGTTTCCCATCATAAAACGCCAGATTGCATAACCGGCAATAATACAAACAATCGGAGCGATCCATGAAATGGCATTGCTGCTTTTCTTTGCCTGAACTGAAGTTGCCTTAACTGAAGCTGTTGCAGTTGGTTTAATCTCTGCCATGATCTTAATTTTTTAGTTTTTTTTAAAAAGTTAGAATGCTTTTTTCCTTTTCAGAGCTACAATGCTAAGAAAAAAGTCTTTAAAAAAATCGCCTTCCTTCATTTTTTCAGGAAGGGCCTTCAAGTTAAGGATTTTTTGATACGGAACAAGTCCCTGATAAATAAATTGGTGAGAAATTCATAATAAGTTTAGAGAACTGAATTCTGGTCAATCAAACAAAATAACTATTCGTATCGGAGGGCTTCAATGGGGTTGAGGCGACCAGCCTTCAGAGCGGGGTATAGCCCTGCCAAAAGACCCACAAGAGTACATATGATGATCCCATAGAGAACCCAGTCCCATGGAACAATAAATCCTGTTTTAAGTACAATAGAAAACATATTACCCACGATAACACCCAGTACAATACCAAAAACTGCTCCCAGAATGCTGATAATTATGGCCTCAAAGAGAAATTGACGGCTAACCATCTTACTCTTGCCTCCTATTGCTTTTATAAGACCTACTTCCCTTGTTCTCTCAGACACCGAAACCAGCATTATATTCATCAGGCCAATTGCGGCACCAATCAGTGTTATAAGACCAATGACAGTAGCGGAAACTGTCAGGAACCTAAGGCTATTCATGGCCTTTTCAGCAACACTGTCGCTTCTGTCCAGTACAAAATTGTTCTCTTCAGTAATATTTAACTTCCGGATAGCCCTGAATGATCCCTCGGCTTCCCCCATCGCAACATTAACTTTTGTAAGCTCATTTGACATTACTGCAATAACATAAGAAAAACCAGATGGAAAGTTTCTTTCGATATTGCTATAGGTCGTTATGATTACATTATCACGGCTAAAACCAAATGTTGATCCCCGGCTTTCCAGCACTCCCAAAACCCGGTACGGAATATTATTAATCCGGACAACCGAGTTGACAGCTCCACCGACACCCTGCTTAAATAATTTATCAGCCACATCATACCCCAATACACAAACATTCCTTCCTGTCTGCACATCCATACGGTTCATATTTCGTCCGTACTGAAGTGCAAATCCATTTAGGGCCAAATAATTTTCATCTCCGCCAAACATCATAACATTTGGACTTGTCTTATATGTTTCATGAGAAACGATATTGTTCCGGTTACCAAAAATGGATATGCTTTTTACAGAGGGAAAATCAAACCGCTTAACAAAGAGTTCGGCTTCATCTTTAGTAATATTTTTGCCAAGACTTGATGTTTTCTCTTTTCTTTTCCCCTTTTTGGTCAGTTTTACTTCCCGTTGGTTTCCACCACCAAAGCGTATATTTCTTTCTTTAAACCGGACGGTAAATGCATTTGCACCCATCGTAGAAAAACTCTCGGAAAATTTTTGGTTCATCGCTTTAATGGCAGTGATAATGCCAATCAACGCCATTATACCGAACGCAATTATAGATACTGTAAGACCCGTACGTAATTTGTTACTACGAATAGTGCGGAATGCCAATGCAAATACATCACGAAAATTCATACTGGAGAAGACAATGCGATAAAAAAATCGCTTGCCTTTCAGGCAAAGATAGTCAATGATAGCGGGTATTATTTTATCAGAAATAAAGCCAGTTCAGAAGGAGGTCGGGAAAAAGTCCCAGCAATATTACCAGGGAGGCCATTAGTACCATTGTCCACTTGAAGAAAGGGGAAAAGCCAGTAGTAGCATCATTACCCTCCTTAAAATACATGGCCTGTATTACCCGGAAATAATAATAGACACTTACGGCAGCCATCAGGACGGCAAAAATGACGAGCCAAAGACTGTTTGGAGTGGCTATCGTTGCCTTCAGCATATAGAATTTAGCCAGGAATCCCGCCGTAAGAGGTATACCTGCCAGGGAAAGCAGCAGAATAGTAAGTGTAGCAGCAATTAAAGGTTCCCTTCTTGCCAAGCCATTAAAACCATCAAATGTATAATCATTCATCTTTGCCAGGACCGCAAAAATGCCGATGGTGGCTAAGCAATAGGCAGCTGCATAAATCAACAATCCCTCTTTTGCCTCCGTATTCATAGCATATAACGACAGAAGCATGAACCCTGCCTGTGCTATACTGGAATATGCCAGCATTCTTTTTACACTTTGTTGAAAAACAGCAGTAATATTTCCTACAAAAAGAGTGATGGCGGTAATAACCGCAATCCATAAACGCCACTGTGGCTGTAACCCTTCAAAAGCATCGTCAAACAAACGAATGAAGGCAATAAAAACCGCTGCTTTCACTATAGTTGCCATGAACGAAGTAAATACTGTCGGGGCACCGTCATACACATCAGGTGTCCAAAAGTGAAAGGGAGCCGCTGACACTTTAAACGCCATTGAGAACAATAATAACGACATCCCTGTAATTAGCAGTGCATTGGGGACCACCGTCACCAATGGATCAGGCACGGTTAAAAAAGTACCCCTGGCTCCATAAACCAATGCGATACCCATCAGCATAAGACCGGTCGAAAACACCCCCAACAGGAAGTACTTCAAAGACGCCTCATTACTTTTGAGGTTACGCTTATCGCTTCCGGTCAAAATATAAAGCGGTATAGAAATAATTTCGATACCGAGAAACAATATCAATAATGATTTAAAGGATGAGACGAGTGTAATTCCACAAAGAATGAAAAAAATCAGGGCAAAATAATCTGCATAATTAACTCCTACTTTCTCAATTTCTTTTGCTGACAACAGCAGGTATAATAAAGTGGAAACAAAAACAATGGTATTAAAAAGTAATGCAAATTGGTCAAATGCAATCATACCACGGCTATCTATTGTAAAGAAGACGGTGCCTCCCATCTCAAGAATATTCGCCAGTAACAAAATTATTATTCCGCCGATCGCAACATTACGTACAGCAGTTTTCTGTTTCAGCAGAATACCACTGAACATCATGACAACACCTAAAATAGCCGATATGATTAATGCGTTCATACTATCTGTTCCTTATTGCTTGCGGAATAAATGACTTATATCTATTTTATTGACCAGCTCCTGCGAAAAATTATCCGTAACATCCAACAAAACCTGCGGATATACACCCATCCAGAAAATCAACCCTACTATAATTCCCAGTGCCAGTTTTTCATTTAGCTTCAAATCAGTTGCTACAGCTGTTAATTCATTTACCTCTCCATAAAAAATTCTGCGGATCATATTCAATGTATACACAGCTGCCAGGATAATTCCGAGTCCTGCTAATACAGTAAACCACAGGTAATAATTTGACTTAGCATTCATCAGGCCATTAAACATCAGGAATTCACCGGCAAAAGCATTAGTCAGGGGTAAGGCAATATTGGCTAAAGCAATTATCACAAAGAAAATAGCCATTACGGGTGCCTTTTGTGCAAGTCCTCCCAATTCAGACATTTTTCTTGTTCCAAAACGTCGTTCAATGATCTCTACAATGATCCACAAACCGATGATATTGATACCATGATTAAACATTTGCAGCATGACGCCCTGCATTCCGCTTTTGTTTTCAGCAAAGATGGCAGCACACATTAACCCAATATGAGCAATTGATGAATAGGCCACTAACCGTTTTATATCATCCTGCCTGATGGCAATTAACGAAGCATATATAATACCAGCTATGGCGAGAGACATTACAACATCTCCCCACACATATGAAGCGATCGGAAATACAGGTAGCAGCCAGCGCAGCAAACCCAACAATCCCATTTTTACCATAACTCCACTTAATATCATTGTGGTTGGTGTAGGTGATTGCTCATAAGTATCCGGCTGCCAGGTATGAAAGGGAAAGACCGGCATTTTGATTGCAAATGCAAGAAAGAATAGCCAGAACAACCAGGATTGAGCTTTAGAACTTAGTTCAACAACATAAAATGCATTCAAACTAAAAGAATGGCTTACCGTTTTTGACTGGATATACAAAATGCCGATCAGCATCAGTACAGAACCGACAAATGTATAGATGAAAAATTTGAACGTAACCGGTATTCTTTTTTCTCCACCCCATTGAGAACTCAGAAAATACATTGGTATAAGTGCCAGCTCCCAGAAGAAATAAAATACCAGCGCATCGGTTGCCAGAAAAACTCCCATCAAACCAGCCTGGGCCAGTAACATTAAGGCAAAGAAATTATTTGGTTTTTTATAAGAGGCATTCCAACTGCCCAAAAACACCAGGGGATAGGAAATCGCTGTTAAAAGGCAGAGCAACTGTCCCATGCCATCGAGCTTTAAAGAGAAACTGCTGCCAATCGGTTGCATCCATTGGGCTGTGAACTGAAGATTTTCCTCTGTATTCATCAGCGTTAAACCTAATACGGAAACAGCGAGTGTTGCAAGCGAAGAAAGGAATGCAAAACTCTTTACCACTTTTTCTTCTTTTAAGGAAAAAGCGATAAGACCAGTTAGCAGTGGAAGAATTATTAAGAAAAATGCAACCATATCATTATCCCGCAACAAGCGGCTTATTTATTTTCTAAGAAAAAATTGTAAGGCAAAAATTATTACCATGCTCAATACCATCAACAATATATAACTACCCACTTGTCCGCTTTGCAACAACCGTAACTGGCGGCCTCCATAATTCACTGCTCTTCCTACCCCATTGACCAACCCATCAATCACCGATTTCTCAATGACCGATTTCAGAAAGCCCCCAAACTGGTGCATTGGCTGAACAATGACCTTGTCATATAACTCATCCACATACCATTTATTCTCGAGTACTTTACCCAGGCCTTTTTCTTCTGTCCGCTGATAATTCCTGAACTTAAACCAGGCGGCGATTATCATTATTATCACCAAAGCTGTTGATAATCCCATCAGCATATATTCAGTTGAATGGGAAACGGTGTGCCCTCCATGCGGCTTGATAACAGGAGACAAAAACGCTCCAATTCTATCTCCCCCATTTATAAAGACTTCAGGTATTCCAACAAATCCACCGATGATTGAAAGAACTGCTAATACAATCAATGGAATGGTAATAGCCGCTGGGCTTTCATGTAAATGTTGTTTTTGATCAGCTGTTCCTCTGAATTGCCCTGAAAAAGTAAGAAACAATAAACGGAACATATAAAAAGCCGTAAGTAAAGCTGTAAATAAAGCAAGGCCGTAAAGAACCGGGCTTTTCTCAAATGCACTTAACAATATAGCATCTTTAGAGAAGAATCCACTGAATGGAGGTATACCCGCAATAGCAATACAACCAATAAGGAATGTTACAAAAGTGATTTTCATTTTTGTATTCAATCCTCCCATATTCCGTATATCCTGTTCACCGCTCATGGCATGAATTACACTACCACTTCCAAGGAATAATAAAGCCTTGAAAAAGGCATGCGTCATTACATGAAATACTGCTGCCACATAAGCCCCGGTACCCAATGCGAGGAACATAAATCCTAATTGGCTGACAGTGGAATAGGCCAATACTTTCTTTATATCATTTTGTTTAAGCGCAATTGTTGCAGCCAGTAATGCCGTAGCCAAACCAACATATGCCACAATATCCATGGTAACGGAGGACATGGAATACAATACATTACTTCTTGCAATCATATAAATACCAGCTGTCACCATGGTAGCTGCATGGATAAGGGCTGAAACTGGTGTAGGGCCAGCCATTGCATCCGGCAACCAGGTATAAAGGGGAATCTGTGCACTTTTGCCGGTAGCGCCGATAAATAATAAAAGTGTGATCGCTGTTATATCTGTTCCGGTGAATTTTCTCAGGTCCACTTCACCCCTGGCAACTGCAAATACATCATTGAAATTAACATTGCCAACCCTGCTGATGATCCAGAAAATAGCGATCAGAAATGCGAGGTCACCAATACGGTTCATAATAAATGCCTTGTTGGCAGCTTTATTATATTCAGTATTCTTAAACCAGTAACCAATCAATAAATAAGAACAAAGACCTACACCTTCCCATCCTATAAACATGATCACATAATTGGCTCCCATCACCAGTAAAAGCATAGAGAAGACAAACAGATTCAGATAGGAAAAATATCTCCCGTAATGCTCCTGTTTTTCTTTGTGCATATAGGACGTGGAATACACATGAATCAGAAACCCAACACCAGTTATTATTAACAGGAATAAAGATGAAAGCTGATCGACCTGGAACGCAAAAGGAATTTTCAGATCACCCACTTTGATAAAATCGAAATAATGAGCTACATAGGGAGTAGCCATTCCTTTTACCTGCATAAAGACCCAAATACTCATGGCAAAAGATGCGAGGATGACACCAGAGCCTATCACACTTACCAGGGATTTTGACAAGTGTTTTCTGCCCAGTCCATTGACCAGAAAACCAATCAATGGAAGCAGCGGAATCAGGTAAACTATTTGTAAAGCATTTTGCATAACCTATCTTCTGAATTCCAGTATCAGTGTTTTAACCTGTTTAAAAAATTGACGTCCACCGAATGGATATTTCGATACATCATTACAATAATAGCTAATCCCACAGTTACTTCAGCTGCAGCCACTACCATGATAAAGAATACAAACAATTGCCCGTCTGTTCCTGCCGTACCATTAACATCACCTGCGAGTAAAGCCGCTTTATAATGCATTTTTGAAAATGCAACCAGCATCAGGTTAACCGCATTCAGCATTAACTCTACACACATGAAAATTATAATAGCATTACGGCGGGTCAAAACACCCACGATACCGATACTGAACAGGGCTATAGACAGGAATATGTAATAATTAATGGGCATGTCATTCTTTTTTTCCAATTACCACTGCACCTACCATGGCACTTAAAAATAAAATACTGCTTATCTCAAAAGGCACTACATAAGTAGTGAACAATTCTTTTCCCAGGTTTTTAATCAGGCCAATAGTCCCTTCATTTACCATTGCTTGCTGGTTCTTAATATCAGTATCCTTTAATGCAGCAACCATAACCAATAATAAACATCCTCCCGCTACTGCACCTGCCATTTTTAACCAGCGGTGCTTTTGTGGCTCTGTTTCATTATTCAGGTTCATAAGCATTATTACAAACAGGAATAATACCATGATAGCCCCTGCATATACAATAATATTCACTATTGCCAGGAACTGTGCATTCAGTAAAATATAATGTCCGGAAATAGAAAAGAAAGTTACAATCAACCAAAGCACACTATACACAGGGTTCTTACTGGTAATCACCATCAATGCGCTGAAGATGGCCACTACAGACAAAAACCAGAATAATATTTGAGTAATGTTCATTTCTTTTAAGCCGTTAGTCGTTCTTAGTTCTTTACCGCTTTCTCACCTAATGCTTTCTCGTATGCCTCTTTATCTTTTATTGGATGAGGTATCAGCAATTCTTCCTTTTTATAAATAAATCCTTTTCTTCCATAGTTAGCGGGGGCAAAAGTCTGCGACAGGTAAATCGCATCTTTCGGACAGGCTTCTTCACACAAACCACAGAAAATGCAACGCAACATGTTTATTTCATACTTAGCTGCATATTTCTCTTCCCGGTATAAATGTTCTTCTCCGGGTAATCTTTCTGCCGCCTCCATGGTGATAGCTTCCGCCGGGCAAGCCACCGCACATAAACCACAGGCGGTACAATTCTCCCTGCCCTCCGCATCACGGTTCAGCACATGTAACCCCCTGAACACTTTGGAGAATGTCCTTTTTTGTTCAGGATACTGTATAGTTGCCTTCTTTTTAAACAGGTGACTGATAGTAATCCCCATGCCTTTGACAATATTCCAGAGATAAATACTCTCCAGGACTGTCATCGGTTTACGGTCTACCTGTTTTGCTCGTTGTGTTAACATACTTTATAAAAGTTCGCAAATATATTGTTATCAGTCCGAAAGTCGGGTGACCGAAAGTCGGAAAGAATGTTTCTTTATCATCGACTTGTCATGCTGACTTCAGTCTATTTATTCAACCACAACATCACTGCCGCCGAAATAATCATATTCAACAAAGCCAATGGTATCAGTTTCTTCCATCCCAGGTTCATTAATTGATCGTAACGGAACCGGGGAATGGTCCATCTTATCCAGATAAACACAAAAAGGAAGAAAGCTATTTTGGCCATCAACACACTAAAACTTATTAATGACAACAGCCAGGGTTCCAGTCCCCAGGCAGCTTCATTCACAAATGGAATATCATAACCACCAAAAAACAATGTAGCCATCACTGCACTGCTGATAAACATATTAATATATTCAGCAAACAGGTAAAAGCCCAGTTTCATAGATGAGTATTCCTGGTGATAACCAAAATTAAGTTCATTTTCTGCTTCTGGCAGGTCGAACGGAGTCCGGTTACACTCTGCCAAGGCACAAACAAAGAAAATAATAAAACCCAATGGCTGATAAATTACATGCCATCCATTAGCGGCCTGGTTGGCCACAATCTCACTCATTTTCAAAGAACCTGTCATAAACAAAACAGCAATTAATGCCAAACCCATGGGTAATTCGTAGGATACCATTTGTGACGCACCCCGGATTGCAGCTATCAATGAAAATTTATTATTGGATGCCCAGCCGCCGATCATAATCCCATAAACACCCACACTCACCACACTGAATACGATCAATATTCCCATATCAACATCAGCAACCTGAAGTGGAATAATTCCTTTATCAGTTACGATCGGTGCTCCCCATGGGATGACGGTACTTGTTACCAATGCGGTTACCATAGCCAATCCCGGACCCAGAATAAACAGGATCCTGTTAGAAGCCAGTGGAATAATTTCCTCTTTAAAAAAGAGTTTTCCTCCATCGGCCAAAGGCTGAAAAATACCGAATGGCCCTGCCCGATTAGGCCCATGCCTGTCCTGCAGCCAACCCGCCACCTTTCTTTCTGCATAAGTGGTATACATAGCAATGAAGAAAGACAGCCCGATGATACAAGCTATCAGTATTGCTTTCTCTAAAATGAACCACAAGTCAATTGCCAGTAAGTACATGGTCAGGTATTATTGTTCTTTCTTTTCAAATGTTTTACTCGTTGCCGGCCCTGGTAAAGCACTAATGTCAACACTGTTCACCTCACTCACATCTTGAATATCCATCAATAACTTTGGCTCCCTCCCACTCATCACATCAGGCATTGTTTCCTTTGGTATTTGCAAACCAAGGTAATGTCCCTGCGAAATAACAGAATGCCTGTTGATCTTAGTCGGTCCCTCAATCACCCAGTCGTTTATATGTTTCTTATCAAAGCGGCAGGTATTACATATCCATCCCGGTTTACCATCATAACTCTGCACTTCACCCCATTCATCTTTCCTGGCTGTAACCCGCAACACTTCATCTCCACGTTGCCATAGCGTTACTTTACCACAGCACTTGTCGCAGTCACGGTGTGCATCCACAGGCTTGGTAAACCACACTCGGTTCTTAAAACGGAATGTTTTATCTGTCAATGCCCCAACCGGGCAAACATCGATCATGTTTCCGCTGAAGTCATTATCAATAGCCTTAGAAATATAAGTGGAGATTTCAGCATGGTCACCTCTATCCAGTATACCATGGACCCTGTTATCTGTTAACTGGTCGGCTACATAAGTACAACGATAACAAAGAATGCACCTTGTCATATGCAGTTGTATATAAGGACCTATATCTTCTTTCTCAAATATTCTCTTCTTAAATTCAAAACGGGTACCTTCTTTTCCATGTTCATAGCTCAGGTCCTGCAAATGGCATTCTCCCGCCTGGTCACAAATCGGGCAATCTAACGGGTGATTTAATAAAAGAAATTCCACCACACCAGCTCTTGCGTCCTGCACTCTTTCGCTTGTAATATTTTTTACCACCATCCCATCCATTACATTAGTGCGGCAGCTTGCCACCAACTTTGGCATTGGTCTGGGATCGGCAGCAGAACCTGCAGCCACTTCTACGAGACAGGTTCGGCATTTACCGCCACTGCCTTTCAACTTGCTGTAATAGCACATGGCAGGCGGGGTCACATCACCACCTATCTGCCTGGCAGCATGCAAAATGGTTGTGCCCGGTGCCACTTCGATAGTGATATTATCGATGGTAACTTTAAAATTCGCAGGTGCTTCTTTTTTTACTTCGTCAGCCATTTTGTAAATTCAAAAATAAAAAGTCAAAAAAACCGCCTTTTACAATCGTTACTTAGAATTAATAATAATGGAAGCAATAATCTTAGAAATCTCATCTGCTTCCTTTATTAGCAAATCTATTTTTCCTTTTGGTACTTCCAATGTTTCTTTAATCAGGCAAAGCCAATATTTTGTTTCATTTGCCGATTTTAACGCTATCACATAAAAGTTTTTCCAGTCCTTTTTAGAACTTCCAGACTTTCCTTCAACCACATTTGCCCCAATTGAAGTTGCGCTTCTAACTAATTGGTCAAACAAAGAACGATAAACAGCTTCAAACTTACACTCTCTTACAAATAGTATCACTTCCTTCGAAAAATAAAAACATCTATGGCTTATCTTATATGGCTTACCATCCTCATACACTTCAAAAGTTTCAAATGAATCTTCACTCACTTTGATTTTTTACTTTTTAATTTTAACTTGTCACTGGTGCATGAATCGGGTCTGCATAATGCGCCAATCCAAAATTCCTTCTTTGTGCATCATCCGGATTTGTTACATGCCATTCAAATTCATCACGGAAATGCCTGATCGCTGCGGCAACCGGCCATGCAGCTGCATCTCCCAGGGGGCAAATCGTATTCCCTTCAATCTTTCGCTGAATGTCCCATAGCAAATCAATATCACTCATCTTGCCCTTGCCCTTCTCAATATTCAGTAATATTTTTTCCATCCAGCCGGTTCCTTCACGACAAGGAGAACACTGACCGCAACTTTCATGGCGATAAAATCTTGCCAGGGTATAAGTATGTTTTACCACACATTGACTATCATCCAAAACAATGAATCCGCCAGAACCCATCATGGAACCTGATGCAAAACCTCCATCGGCGAGGCTCTCATAGTTCATGATTCTTTTCTCACCCTTCGCTGTCGTTAATAAAAGATTCGCCGGTAAAATAGGGACAGATGAGCCACCCGGGATACAGGCTTTGAGTTTTCTTCCGTTGGCAATACCTCCACAATATTCATCACTATAAATAAATTCTTCTACAGAGATCGTCATGTCAATCTCATACACTCCCTGTTTCTTAATATTCCCGCAGGCGGAAATTAGTTTTGTACCTGTAGATTTCCCGATACCGATCTTAGCATACTCTTCTCCGCCTTCATTCACAATCGGAACTACAGCAGCAATAGTCTCCACATTATTTACCACGGTCGGACAATCCCATAAACCTTTTACAGCAGGAAATGGTGGCTTGATCCTCGGATTACCTCTTTTACCTTCTAATGATTCGAGCAATGCTGTTTCTTCACCACAGATATAAGCACCGGCGCCCCGTTGTATATAAATTTCACAATCAAAACCACTGCCCAATATATTTTTACCAAGCCAGCCGTTATTTTTTGCCTCTGCAATAGCTTGTTCCAATATGTCAACTATCCATGCATATTCGCCACGGATATAGATATAGGAACGATTGGAACCTAATGCATATGAGGATGTGATCATTCCCTCGATCAGCAGATGAGGAATGAACTCCATCAAATACCTGTCCTTAAATGTACCGGGCTCAGATTCATCTGCATTCACCACCAAATAACGGGGCACTCCTTCTGGTTTAGCCAAAAAGCTCCACTTCATTCCTGTTGGAAACCCTGCACCGCCACGACCACGGAGTCCACTTTTCTTCACTTCCTCAGTTACTGCATCAGGAGTCATTGTCTTCAATGCCTTCTCCACACTACGATACCCCCCTTCACGACGGTATACATCATAGAACCTGATGTTTTCAATGTGAGCCTTTTCTAATAATAATTTTCGTCCCATTTTTATAAGGCAAAATTCAAAAGTAAAAATTGAAAAAAGCGACACTCTCCATTTTTACTTTTAACTTTTTATTTTTTAATTACCCTCTCACCGCCTGCCTCGCAAACAACAACCATCTCTTTCCTTTCCTTACCCACACTTCCAACACTTTTAAATGAAAGTTGCCGTCTTTCCCGTTCAATGTGGCCGCTATGTCCGCTACAAACCTTGCATACGCCACATTTCCATTTATCACAACCTGTACACTGTCTTCTTTGTAACTGTTGTACTTCATATAACCTGTTTCCAGGTTTTTAATGAAATCAGTTTTTGTTTCCACCCAACCGTTACTATGTCCGTAACTCAGCCACTTATCTGTTTGCTGGTTGATGGAAACTGTATTCTTATTTACCAATGCCTGATGAAATTCTTTTAATGTTAAAGTCAGCTTCTCTTCGACGGTCTGAGCATTCGTAAAAAAACCATTCAGTAAAAGAACTATGAATAATAACTTTTTCAACCCTTAGTTTTTTGCCGCTACAGCATTTCTGCATTCAGCGATAATTGCATCAATTTTTTCTTTGGTCAGCTGTTCTTTATAATATTTTCCCTGCTGCATCATCGGGGCATAGCCACAGGCACCAAGACACTCCACCGTCTTCAGGGTAAACATACCATCAGCCGTTGTTTCTCCGGGTTTGATACCCAATTTTTCGTCAATATATTTTACAATATCATCACTGCCATTCAACATACAAGGGCCCGTCTGGCAAACTTCAAACATATATTTACCAACTGGCTTCAAATTGAACATACTGTAAAAAGTAGCCACTTCATACACTTCGATAGGTTTCAGGCTTAGGACGGATGCTACATAATCCATTGCCTCGGTACTGAGCCAGCCGCCAAACTCCTCTTGCGCCAGGTGTAATACCGGGATCACCGCACTCTTCTGTTTACCCTGCGGGTAATGTTCGATAATGCGCTGCACTTCTTTTAATTTCTCATCTGAAAATCTCAAACTCATTTTCTTTATTCATTTGGTCATGCTTCGTCAGGTTCAGCATGACATAATACTATGCATCTAATTCCCCGGCGATCAGGTTCAAACTACTCATCGTCATGATCGCATCACTCAGCATCGAACCCTTGATCAGTTCCTCGTAAGCCTGGTAATACACAAAACAGGGCCTGCGGAAATGTAATCGATATGGTGTTCGGCCTCCATCACTGATCAGATAGAAACCCAGTTCGCCATTACCTGCTTCAATTGAGTTGTACACTTCACCGGCGGGGATCTCTGTTTCACCCATGATGATCTTAAAATGCCAGATCAAAGCTTCCATTTTAGTGTACACATCCGCCTTGGGTGGCAGGTAATATTCAGGAACATCGGCATGATACACCTCCGCTTCGGCGCCTTTGAAATCCTGCACTTTCCGGTAAGCCTGCTCTATAATACTCAGGCTCTCCCACATTTCTTTTTCCCGTACCAGCCAGCGATCATAATTATCGCCGGTTGTACCAACAGGTATGCTAAATTGAAAATCTTCATAGCTGCTGTAAGGTGAATGAACCCTTACATCATAATCAACACCGGCTGCACGGAGGTTAGGGCCTGTAAACCCATAATTCAATGCCCTTTCTGCACTGATGGCGCCGGTTCCCATCGTTCTTTCCATGAAAATGCGGTTTCGCTGGAAAAGGTTTT
Organism: Chitinophagaceae bacterium; assembly: GCA_016719165.1. GTDB lineage: Bacteria > Bacteroidota > Bacteroidia > Chitinophagales > Chitinophagaceae > JJ008. Next base: position 23,910 of record JADKAJ010000011.1, read on the forward strand.
CAAACTCTTTCAGCACTTTGGGGTATTCCCGCAGGAATTTTTCCAATTTTTGGAAGGCGATATCATTAAAGTTTCTTTCAAAACCGCCGATACGGCCAATATTAGTTGTCAGCCTTGCTCCGCAGACTTCTTCATATATTTCATAGATCAGTTCCCGGTATTGCATCACATATAAGAACCCTGTGTAAGCACCTGCATCCACTCCCACAATAGAATTACAAATAAGGTGATCAGAGATTCTGGCCAATTCCATGATGATGACACGGAGATAGTCAACTCTCTTTGGTGTCTTTACACCCAGCAATTTTTCGCAGGTCAGGTGCCAACCCATATTGTTGAGGGGCGAAGAACAATAATTCAAGCGGTCGGTCAACGTGGTGATTTGTGCCAGCGGACGACGTTCAGCCAGTTTTTCAAATGCACGGTGTATATACCCGATGGTTTGTTCTGTAGAAACAATCCGTTCACCATCCAGTTCCAGGATATTCTGCATCACACCATGTGTAGCCGGGTGTGTAGGACCCAGGTTCAGCGTAGTGGTGGTTTTCTCAATACTTCCTTCCGGTAATTTGATATGATGTTCTGACATTATTAATTCAATTTGATAATTCGATAATTTTTCAAGTGGGCAATTTAGAAACTTTAAAAAGTCAGAACCCAATTGTCAAATTGACGAATTATTACATTGTCTGATTATCCTCTTCCAAACATTTCATCATCCTTATCAATTCTTGTCTGGTCTTCCAAAGGAAACTCTTTCCTCAATGGGAAATAATCCATTTCTTCTACATTCAATATTCTTTTCAGGTTTGGATGCCCTACGAAATTGATTCCAAAAAAATCATAGGTCTCCCGTTCCATCCAGTTAGCCGCAGAAAATAATCCTGTGGCGGTATAAATATCCGGTTGACTGATATCAGTAAACACTTTGAATCGGATACGGATATTGTCTGTCATATTATGCAGATGATACACCACCGCCAGTTCTCTTCCTTTTTTATCAGGATAATGTACAGCGGTCAGATCCGTCAGAAAACGAAACTTCAATTCCTCATCATCGTACAAAAAGTTGAGCACTTTCAGATTCAGTTCCTTCGGGGCTTCGAAGGTGAGCATACCATAAGGCTCTTCAACATGGGAAAGTTGATCTCCAAATTTTTCGGTTAATCTTGCTTTTATCGTTTCGTTCGTTAACGCCATTGTCGAATTATCTAATTTCTAAATTGGCTCATTGTTTCTATTGTATACCGTAGCTTTCCAATAATGCCTTGTAATGCTCCCCGTTTCTTCTTCTCAAACTTTCCTTACCAACTAAATCCTGAATTCTAAGTACCCCATCAATAATAGCTTCAGGCCTGGGTGGGCAACCCGGTACATATACATCCACCGGCACCACCTGGTCAATCCCTTGTAACACACTGTACGTATCAAATATGCCCCCGCTTGAGGCACAGGCTCCAACAGCCATCACCCATCTTGGTTCAGCCATTTGGAGGTACACCTGCTTTACCACAGGCCCCATTTTTTTAGCTATCGTACCCATCACCATCAGCAAATCACACTGACGGGGAGAAAAGCCAACTCTCTCGGCACCAAATCTTCCTAAATCATAATGAGAACCCATCGTGGCCATAAACTCAATTCCGCAACAGGAAGTGGCAAATGGAAGTGGCCAGATAGAATTTTTCCTGGCCAGGCCAATCACTTTATCCAGTGAAGTGGCAAAAAATCCTTCCCCCATACTGCCATCAGGCATTTCAACTAAGCTGATATCACCTTCAAGGGGTTTTTTAATAAGATTATATGATACAGGACGAGCCATAGTAATAATTTGAAAAAGCTGTAATTGAAAAGTATCCCTTTATAACACCATTTCAACCGCAAAGTTCCTTTCTCACAGCATCAAATTTTCAAGTTGCTTTATTAATCCTCCCATTTTAAGGCACCTTTCTTAATAATATATATAAACCCGCTAAGGAAGAATCCAACAAACATCAGTACCGCCCAAAAGCCATCCCAGCCTAATCCTTTAAAGTTAACCGCATAGGGATAGAAAAAGATCACCTCCACATCGAATAACACAAATAAAATGGCTGTCAAAAAATATTTGATGGCCATTGGCTGGCGGGCATCCCCATGGCTTTCAATACCACTGGTAAAAATCTGCAACTTATCAGACGTTTTTCTTTTTGGCCCCAACAGGTGGGTCACCACCATCAAAAAGGCAACAAGCCCAACCGCAAAAGCTATTTGTATGGCCACCGGCAAGTACGAGGCGGCTGTAGCAGTATTCGATCCTGTTTGAAGTAAATGAATCATAAGCTTTTACTCTGGGCGCAAAAATAAGGCGGCAACCTGAAAATACCTTAACTAAAAATCATAAGGGGGTATGTATTTGGTCAAAACCTTTCAAAATAAAAAGCCCCCGCTAAAATCAGCAAGGGACTTTTGTAAAAGAAGAAAACCAAGTTTTAAGTTCTTACAACTATATTTTTTGACGTAACTATTTTCGCTGATGGTTTCGGAGTAGCTGGTTTTCCTGATGCCGGCCCTCCCTTAGATGGCGGATTAGCCGGTTTATTACCTGAAGCTTTTTCCAGAATACTTATATTTTGCTGGATAGCTGTATTTGCAGGATCTAAAGCCAGCATTTTACGGAGATACTCCAATGCTTTAATTTTATCCTTTGCAATATTAGCATGGTATTGTGCCAGGTAACCAGCAACACCCATAATATAATTCTTATTTTTTGCTGTGTCTTTTTCCAGGATAGCAAGGTATTTTTCAGCCCATGGAACTGCCGCTCCATTTTCCATAGTACTATCCATTGCCCTGTGTATGTTATATTCCATCATATACCCATACGTTTCATCTGGAAATTTTTCAACATAAACATCAAAAATGCTGTCAGCTTTCTCATAATTTTTTCCCTGGTAATAGGCAAAGCCTGCATCAAAATAATCCCGCTGCCCCGGATTTTCTTTCATTTTTAAAATAACCGTACGCAGATCTCCTTCCTTAATACGGCCAATACTGTCACCTCTTGCTTTAAACCTGTCAGCGCCCAGTTTCAAGAGGTCAATTTTCAGGGAAAGGGTAGTATCAATGCCAGCACCCTGCAAATAGGTATTATAGATTTCATCTACAGTCCCGCCTGTTTTATCCAGGATATCTGCCCGGAGCTGAAAATCATAAAGAATAATATCATCCGGGTTCTTTTTGGCAAAAAAATCATCACTGTTCTTTTTGGCACCTGCAAAATCACCCTTTTGAAAATAGGCATCGGAAAGCAGTCTGTAAACCTTGGGTTTTGTCTTGCTGCCTAAAGAACTCACTACACTTTCGGCCCGGGTGGTTGCGCAAGTATAATCTTTTTGCGCCCAGCAAAGTTGTGCATAGAGGTACTCATCCTGAATATCTTTTTCAGGCAATTTGCTGTCAATATATTTTTGTAATTGTGTTTCAGCTGCAGCATAATCAAGGCGATAAAAATAATAATAGAATAAATCATAGTAGGCTGCTGTATAATTAGCATCTTTTGTTATAGCCTCATTTAAATATTGCAATACCAGTTCCCAGTTTTTTTGAGATTCGAATAATTTTGCCAATCGCAAACTTGCCAAAGGAAAATTAGAGTTGATCTCCAATGCCTTTTTATAACTCCTGAAAGCTTCCCCACCACCTTCTCCCGGTCTTGCTTTTCTGTAAGCATTACCTAACAGGACAAATGTTTCAGCATTTTTCTCTCCTTTATCAGCAGCAGCCGATAATTTTTCAATAGCATAATTAAAATCACCGCCCTTGGCATCAGTATTAGCACGACCCACTGCATTCAATATCTCCTGGTTATCACCTTTCTTTGTTCTTGTCATGGTGAGAGCCGTCTCAAACTTCTGACGGGCATCACTGCCTTTATTTTCCAGTAATTCAACATGACCAAGCCCCACCATAATAAGTGGCGCACTGTTAGTAGACTGCATTGCCTTTTCATATAACTGGCGGGTGCTGGCGATACGGGCTGCCATGATCTCCTCGGACTCTAGGTATGTCTGCCCCAGCCAGTAAATTGCTTCAATATTATTGGGATTTGCGGCCAGCAACTTTTCAAAGGTGGTAATAGCACTATTATATCGTTGGGCATAAAGGTGATTTTTCCCTTCCTGCACCGTTTGTGCTTTCAGTCCGCTTATTAATAATAAGGCGGGTACTAAAAATGTGATTGTGGCTTTCTTCATTTTACTGTTCACTTTTAAAAGTTGTAAATATAACTTATTTGTCTACTCGTTCAGCTTCACCGGCCTGATGCTTAGCTTTTTTTGTGCTGGCGCCAGGTAAGCTCTTCTGAATATTATCTGTCCGATCTCTCCGCTCATAAAGTTTGCAAAACCTGTTCCCAGTCCTTTGTGTTTTTCTTTCAGTATATAAACCAAATCCCGTACCATAGGGTACCGTTTCAGGTAAATGTTTGCCTGGTAAGCCTTTACAAACGAACCTTTAACATCCGTGCTTTCTAAATGAGCTACTCTTACTTTTTTCAAAAAACTCAGTTGCGAGGAATCTTCCGGGTTACCTATCCACCCCTACTCCTATAAAACCTATGACCCCTGGATTCTTTGCAACGTAATCAACAACCGCATCACTGGTCCTGGCTGCCATCGCATTGGGGGTAAGTGAATCCCCACGCAATACTGAATCGATGATAAAACGTACCGTACTGGTTGCTTTTACGCCGTCAAAAACCGGAATTAAATTTTTCTTAAATCTTCCGGTAAGGATATCTCTGATGTCCTTCATTGTAAAAATGGTATCCGGAGAGTCTGGATGAACAATTACCGAAATTCCATCTCTTGCAATGATCATGCTTTTAGCATCCACCCTTAACGAATCCGATAAAAAATTTTTTTCTTCCTCTGAGGCTCTGCGGGTAATGATCAACATACGTACACTATCGACAAATAAATCTTTCAAACATTCCGCTTCGGGTTTATAATCTACCAAAATACTGGTACCGGGATGATTAGACTCATAAACCTGCACCTGTTCATCGATTACCGGTTTAAAAGTTTCATCAGCACTTACCCTTATAGTTCCCCGGTTACGGCTGTCCGGTAATTCATTTTCCTGTTCTTCATATGATTTACATGCTGTTAATAATAACAATAACATGAAAACCGGAAAAAGCCTTTTCTTCAATTTCATAGTACGGCGAAAAATCATCGGAAATATTTTTTCTGATACCCTCTGTAAATACGCCAGGCACCATAAATGAGGCAAAAAACACCAAATACCTTTTCTATAGAATCTGGCTGACCCAATCTGTCGTTGATAGGTATATTACCCAATTTCATTCTGAATAAAAAAAATAGCCCCAAAAGTAAAATAAGCAGACCCATTCCATAGTCCATGATCGACTTCATTCCTGAAATCTGCTTCCGCTTATTCTTTTCATATTCTTCTAACATTGTCAACTAATTTGTCATTAAAATCCAAATTCTTTTGCCGAAAAATCGTCCCCGGCAGAAAAACTTACCAGGGACAATTGATACCTAGCAAATTATAGAAATTTTATTATTCTGAACCCACAAATATGACAGGCAGTACATAGTTTACCGGAACATTTACCCCGTTCTGTATTGCAGGTACCCATTTTGGCATCTTCTTACATACCCTAACTACTTCATGGTCAAAATCATTACCAGCACTCGTCACTATTTCAAAGGTATTAACAGAACCATCTTTATCCACTTTAAACCTGATTTTAACGGTCTTCATTTCTCCCGCTTCCAGTTCACCGGGTGTATCCAGGTTTTTCGACAGAAATCTCTTCAATGCTTCAGCCCCCCCGGGAAACTCAGGGTTCCTTTCCTGGATCACAAAATCTGGCTGTTTGGGTTCAGCAGGTATGGCTCCGTTTCCAACCGGGGCAACAGGATCAACGTTTACAATTTCAGTACCATCATCTATTTTCCCATCACCCTCTTTACTGTCAATTGCCTTGCCATCCAGATCGCCTATTGCCGTCATAGCGGATTTTACATCCTTTTCAATTTTTATATTACTGATATATTTTGCTGTAGCAATTTTCACCACTGGCTTTTGTTTTATTACCTCTTTTGGCTTCTCCGGCTCGGCGGGTTTATCTTTCGGCAATTCAATTTGCTTTATAACAATTCCTTCATTTTTATTACTGGTAATAAAGGAAGAATTTTTACTCCCCTGCATCCCATTAATGAAAATAAAGAGAAGAATAACTGACATACCTGCAGCTAGTGCAGTAAGTAGCCTGGCATTATACCCTTTACGGAGTGCATATGCACCATATGCTTTGTTACGTTTGTCGAATACAATGTCGAGCAAACTGGCTTGAAGAATTTCTTTGTTTGTCATGGCTGTGTGTTTGATTATTAGATGCCAGCACACTAATAATCCATAACCTTATTGTTCATAGTTCAAAAAGTGACATTCCCATGATCAATGAACCATGCACCAGCATTCCTATCTTTGCCTGTATGAAAATTTTAATGGTCTGTTTGGGGAATATCTGCCGCAGCCCGATAGCCGAAGGTGTCCTGCAGGATAAGGCTTTTAAGGCAGGACTAACCTGGTGTGTTGAAAGTGCCGGAACAAACAGTTATCATATTGGCGAAGCACCACATCCGCTTTCGCAAAAAGTGGCAAAACAGAATGGCATTGATATAAGTTCCCAAAGGGCCAGGCGATTTAAGGCAGAAGATTTTGACCAGTATGATAAAATCTATGCACTGGCAGAAGATGTAATGGATGAAATAAAGAGAATAGCCCGCAATAAATTTGATGCAGCAAAAACTGACCTGCTGATGAATGAATTGTATCCTGAAAAAAATTTGGATATACCTGACCCTTACTACGGACCGGAAAAAGGCTATCACGAAGTATATAAAATGATTGATGAAGTGTGCGATAATATCATTGAAAAATATGCCATAGTTAATCAGCAACCGGCAGATTTGAATAACAAGTAAAACGTTATAATGGCTAAACCATCATTACCTCAGGGAACAAGGGATTTTGGACCGGATGTTGTCCGGAAAAGGAGTTATATTTTAAACATCATAAAATCTGTGTTTGAGTTGTATGGTTTTCAGCCGCTGGAAACTCCGGCAATGGAAAATATTGAAACATTAATGGGTAAATACGGAGAGGAAGGCGACAAACTGATTTTTAAGATCCTTAACAACGGACTTGATAACCCGGAAAAGGAAAAACAAATAAGAGAAGATTTTGAAAAGGTTTTACAGGGTAAGAATGTAAAAGGGATTACAGAAAGAGCATTAAAATATGACCTCACCATTCCCTTTGCCCGTTATGTGGCAATGAATCATAGCCATTTGACATTCCCCTTTAAACGCTACCAGGTTCAGCCGGTTTGGAGAGCAGACAGACCCCAAAAAGGGAGGTACAGGGAGTTTTACCAATGTGATGCCGATGTGGTAGGGAGTAATGCTTTATTAAATGAAGCAGAATTAGCTTCTATCTATCATGAAGTGTTCAGCAGATTAAAGCTGGATGGATATGAACTACGAATCAACCACCGCAAAATCTTAACAGCCCTTGCAAAAACCTGTGGCGGAATTGATAAGATGATGGATATTACAATCGCCATTGATAAACTTGATAAGATTGGTATTATCAAAGTAAAAGAAGAGCTAACACAAAGAGGTTTGACTACTGAACAGGTAAACATTATTGAAAAATACCTGAACATCAACGGAACAAATGATGAAATACTTAATAGCCTGCTTGAGATAATTGGCAAAAGTGAAATCGGAAAAAAGGGTATAGAACAAGTAAGCTTCGTCCTTGCTAACCTGCAACCTCAACACTTAAACCTTAAACTCGATCCCACCCTTGCCAGGGGCCTTAATTATTATACAGGGATCATCTTCGAAGCAAAAGCCCCGGCTGAAGTTAAAATGGGAAGTATTGGCGGCGGCGGACGTTATGATGACCTGACCGGTCTTTTCGGTGTGCCCAATATTCCCGGGGTTGGAATATCCTTTGGCGTGGACAGGATCTATGATGTTATGGAAGAACTAAACCTCTTTCCGCCAGATGTACATATTGGAACACAGGTTTTATTTTTTAACCTGGGTGAGGCAGAAAGTACTGCTTCTTTTTTCCTGATGCAGCAATTAAGACAAAAAGGGGTCCGTTGTGAATTGTATCATGAATCAGCAAAATTTGACAAGCAGTTTAAATACGCAGAGAAGAAGAATATACCCTTTGTTATTATTCTGGGTGAGAAAGAGTTGAAAGAAAGTACCTGTAATATTAAAAACCTTACAACAGGTATGCAGCAAACTATACCAACAGCTGACTTACTTAAACACCAGTTCTGATAAAAAATGAAGGCTGTATCAAACAGTACAGCCTTTCAATTTCCATGCAGAAAATGATTTCAGTTTCTTAATCGTAATACAGGCAACATAACTTTTAATTCAGCATAAGCAAGCCCTTCTGTCTTTGTTCCCTCCATATTGACATCCTGTACCTGTATCTGTACACCATTCACCTTGCCCTCTGCACTTCTCTTGAAAGTAGCAATACCACCGTAAGCAACAACTTCAAACACATCTTTAGTATCAGTATTCTTTAGCTCGGAATTGCCCATAGCCGAAGTGGCAGTCAACAAACCATTTTCCAGCACTACACCAATTTCTGTTACAGGACTACCTTCCGGAAAAATGTATTTACCGGTATACTGTTGTAAAGAATCAGTTTGTGCATTAACTGCCGAAAAAACAAGAAGCACAAAAAAAGTAAGAAAATAGTGTTTCATATAAATTTAATTTTTGTAAATAGTAAAATGGAAGTTACAATAAAACACAACTACCCTGTTATTTTTATACATTCTGGTAAATAACAGCTGCACCCTGTCCTACTCCTATACACATGGTTGCTAATCCAAATTTAGCATTTCGTTTCCTCATCTCATGAACAAGGGTCGTTGAAATTCTTACCCCACTGCATCCAAGCGGATGACCAATTGCTATTGCGCCGCCATTCACATTAACTTTTAAATTATCCAGCCCGAGGTCACGGATACAGGCAATGGATTGAGAAGCAAATGCCTCATTCAGTTCTACCAGGTCAAGGTCTGCCATTGTCATTCCTGCCCTTTGCAATGCTTTTTGAGTTGCAGGCACCGGGCCAATACCCATAATAGCAGGATCAACCCCTGCCACTGCCATGGAAACAATTTTTGCCATCGGCTGAAGATTGTATTTTTTTACTGCTTCTTCGCTTGCCAGCAACATTGCAGCTGCACCATCATTAATTCCGGAAGAATTTCCAGCAGTAACCGTTCCGTCTTTTATAAAAGCTGGTTTCAATGCTGCCAGTTTATCTAATGAAGTTTCTCTAGGATGTTCATCATTCACCACCCAACTGATCAATCCTTTGTTATTCAACTCAACCGCTGCTATTTCATCAGCCCATTTATCTGCAGCTTTTGCTGCCGCATATTTTTGCTGTGATGCGAAAGCAAACTCATCTTGCTCCTGCCGGCTGATCTTCCATTGCTTCGCTATATTTTCAGCAGTTTCTCCCATGGTATACGGATGGTATAGTGCGGAAAGGTTTTTATTGATGAACCGCCAGCCCATAGTTGTATCAAATATTTCAGTTGTCCGGCTGTAAGCGTCACTGCTTTTGGGCATCACAAATGGGGCCCTTGTCATACTTTCGACTCCGCAGGCAATTATCAATTCTGCATCTCCGCACATGATCTGCCTGGAAGCATCCATGATCGCCTGTAAACCGGAAGCACATAATCGGTTAACAGTATTACCTCCCACAGATACAGGTAACCCGGCCAACAAGGCTGCCATTCTTGCCACATTACGATTGTCTTCACCCGCCTGGTTGGCATCACCGGCAATTACATCTTCAATAGCATTTAAGTCAATGCCCGATTTCCTTAGTAGCAACGCTTTTATCACATACGCCAATAAATCATCCGGGCGGATACTACTTAAAACCCCTCCATATTTACCAACAGGGGTTCTTACCGAGTCAATTACATACACTGATTTCATCCCGTACTATTTGTAGCAAATATCTGTGAAATCATTTAATCCGTAAATCAGTGGTTATCTTTGCCCCCGGATGAAAAAAGCACTAAAAAATATACGGCATCTTACCCTGGCGGAACTGGAACAGTATTTTGAAGAAATGGGTGAGAAGAAATTCAGGGCTAAACAGGTCCATGAATGGCTGTGGCAAAAACAAGCCATGAGCTTTGCCGATATGACCAACCTGAGCAAAGACCTGCGTCAAAAGCTGGGAGATACTTTTACTTTACCGGCCCTTACAATTGATGCGACCCAATATTCATCCGACGGAACCATTAAGTCCCGTTTTAAGACATGGGACGGTCACCTGGTAGAAGGTGTGCTGATTCCAACTAAATCGAGATTCACTGCATGTGTTTCTTCACAAATCGGATGTTCCCTCAGCTGTAAATTCTGCGCCACCGGTTATATTGACAGAAAAAGAAACCTCGATTTCGATGAGATATATGACCAGGTAGTACTGATTAATAAGCAATGTGAAACCACACATGGTAAAAAACTCAGCAATATTGTTTTTATGGGCATGGGTGAGCCCTTACTGAATTATAAGAATGTTTTACGGGCCATAGAGAGGATCACTTCTCCATCGGGACTGGCAATGAGTCCAAAAAGGATCACCGTTTCCACTGCCGGTGTGGCTAAAGGAATCCGTCAGTTAGGTGATGATAAAGTTAAATTCAAGCTGGCGTTATCATTGCATGCCGCCACCGATGCCAAGCGGCATGAGATCATGCCAATTAATGATACCAATAATATCAAGACCCTCATAGATGCGCTGAATTATTTCTATAAGCAAACCGGCAATGAGATCACTTTTGAATATATTCTTTTCAAAAATTTTAATGACTCCCTGCAGGATGCGGATGAGTTGATAAAAATTTACCGGCAGGTTCCTGCTGACCTGATAAATATAATTGAATACAATCCGATAGAATTTGCCAGGTATGAAAAACCAGAAGAAGAAAAAGTGCAGGCTTTCATGCAATACCTTGAAAAGCACAGAGTAAATGTGCGCCTGCGCCGCAGCCGTGGCAAAGATATTGATGCAGCTTGCGGCCAATTGGCCAATAAAGACAGCCACTAATAACCGGTTTTAACCGTTTACGAAGATTTTCCTATATCTCATTAAACTCCTGCCGGCCAGGCTGGTCTTTTACTCGTTCACATTAATTAACATACCGTGGCGAAGGTTTAATACAGCTGCCCTCGTCTCAAAACAAAATTATAACCATGAAAAAAATAATCTTCTCAGTCCTGGTAGCTTCAATAGCTTTTACAGTTAACGCCCAGGAAATTCCGGAAAGGAAAGGCGGCAGACCAATGATGCATGAAAGACAAAAAGGTCATCATGACCGTTCGATGGCCATGAAACAATTGAACCTGTCAGAGGCTCAGAAAGAACAGTTTAAAGTACAAAAACAAAGCTTCCAAAAACAAATGGAAGAGCTGAAAAAGAATGACAACATCACCGTGAAAGAATGGAAAAGCAAAATGGAGACACTCCGCAAAGACCATAAAGCTAAAATGGATGGCATCCTGACCAGTGATCAAAAAGCCCAATTGGAAAAAAAGAAAGCAGAAGGAAAAGCCAGGCAGGAAGAAATGATGAAGCAAAGAAGTGATAAAATGAAAACGCAACTTGGCTTAACTGACGAACAATCTGCAAAAATGGATAATAGCAGGAAAGAAATAGGCGCAAAGATGAAAGCCATCCGGGAAAATAAATCATTGTCTGAAGAAAAGAAAAGAGCAGAAATGAAAGAGCTGATGAAACAACAGCAAGAATCAATGAAATCAATCCTTACAGAAGAGCAGTTGAAAAAAATGAAAGAAGGAAAAAAACACAGACCCGGCCCGGGAATGCACCATAAAGGTCCTGCCACACAAGACAAAGAGACAATCTGAAAATATAAAGCGACTGTTTAAGTTACAAAGCCCTGTCATTAACTGACAGGGCTTTGCAATTAATAACTATCTTCGCTGCTCACTACTGTTGTAAAACAGCAAACACTACACATGAACAAGAAAGCATCCAACAATTTCGGCAAATTCGCTAAAAAGAAAAGCAACGCAGCTGTCAAAGAGCAGTTCAAACAGGAAAAAAGAAAAGTAAAGAAAGAGCGGGAAGAGTATTTTGACAAGAAAAAGGCAGAAGCCCGGGGAAAAGTAACCATCCAGAGCCGGCAATCAACAGCGGGAGGACAACATTCGCCAGTATCGCACAGCAGACCGGAAACAACGGGTACAATGCCATTAAATAAGTTCATCGCACATGCTGGTGTGGCTGCAAGACGTGATGCCGCAGAAATGGTACGAAAAGGACTGGTTAAGGTAAATAATGAATTAGTTACAGAACCCGGATTTAAAGTTTCTGCCAAAGACGAAGTAAGAGTAAATGGTAAAAAAATATTCCTGGCAAAGAACCTGGTTTACATTTTACTGAACAAACCAAAAGACTACATTACCACAACCGATGACCCGCAGGGAAGAAAAACAGTACTGGATATTATAGGCAGGGCTACCCCGGAGAGAGTATATCCTGTTGGTCGCCTGGACAGAAACACATCCGGCGTTTTATTGCTGACCAACGATGGAGAACTGGCACAAAAACTTACCCACCCCAGTAATGAAGTAAAAAAAGTCTACCACGTCACATTGAATAAGCCGTTGGATAAAAAAGATTTTGAACAGATATTAAAAGGCGTGGCCCTCGAAGATGGCGCTGCCAATGTAGATGTGCTGGCGTATGCAGATGCAAAAGACAGGACACAGGTTGGTGTCGAGATCCATAGTGGCCGTAACCGTATCGTTCGACGTATTTTTGAATCGCTGGGCTACGATGTAAGGAATCTTGACCGGGTAATATTTGCCGGGCTTACCAAGAAAAATATAGAAAGAGGCAAGTGGCGTTTTCTAAGTGAAAAAGAAGTGAGAGACCTGAAACATTTTGGAAAAGGGAAATAACCACTGATTGCATTGATTTAAACGTTTGAAATGAAGATCACCGATTGGATCATCTCAGAAACAGAAAATTGGGTGGCTGTCAATAAACCCTCTGGCCTATTATCCATTCCTGACAGGGAAGGAAAAGAAATTTCTTTAAAAGTATTACTCAAAGAAAAATATGGTAATATATTCACTGTTCACCGGATCGACCGGGATACCAGCGGCCTGATCGTATTCGCAAAGAATGAAGCCGCACATAAACACCTGTGCAAACAATTTGAAGACCGGCAAACAAAAAAAATCTACACCGGCTTGGTAATTGGTTCTCCGGCTAACAAAAAAGGCAGTATTGATTCCCCAATAGCTGAACATCCTGCCCTTAACGGAACGATGATTATTCATCGCAAGGGCAAAGAATCCCTGACAGATTATGAAGTGCTGGAAGATTTTGGCATTTATTCACTACTGCAATTTCAGATTCACACAGGACGAACTCACCAGATAAGGGTGCATATGAAAGAAATCGGCCACCCCATTGTAGCTGACAATATTTATGGCGATGGAAAACCAATTCTTATTTCTGCTTTAAAAAAGAAATACAAACTTTCCAAAGATGAACTGGAGGAAAGGCCGATCCTCGGACGCCTTGCCCTTCATGCTTTCCAGCTTGTTTTCAAAGATGTTGATGGTACAATGATAGAACTGGAAGCACCACATCATAAAGACATGAGAGCTACGTTGCAACAGCTTGCGAAACGAAAAAGTAAATAAGTTATCAGGATTTATCCAACGCCTGGAAAATATCAGCCAGGATATCATCCACATTCTCCAATCCTGCGGAGATCCTTATTAACCCGGGTGTAATTCCTACAGCCTGTCTTTCCTGCTCCGTTAATTTTGAGTGAGTGGTTGAAGCCGGGTGCGAAGCTATGGTGCGGCTGTCTCCAAGGTTATTCGTCATGGAGATCATTTTTAATGCATTCAGGAATTTTCTTCCGCTTTCAATACCTCCTTTCAATTCAAATGTTACAATGCCCCCGCCATTACTCATCTGCTTTTTAGCAATTACATACTGTGGATGTGTGTCGAGGAAAGGATATTTTACAGCACTGATCTTTGCATGCCCCTGCAATTGCTTTGCCAGTTCAAATGCACTGGCAGCATGTCTATCCATCCGGATATATAAGGTCTCCAGGCTTTTGCTCAACACCCATGCATTAAAAGGGCTCATGGATGGACCTGTATTCCGTACAAAAAGATAAAGCTGGCGAACCAGTTCCTTTTTGCCAACCACCACTCCCCCCAATACCCTGCCCTGCCCATCAATAAATTTGGTAGCAGAATGCAAAACAAGATCAGCACCATACTTGATTGGTTGCTGCACAGCCGGTGTGGCAAAACAATTATCAACCACCAAAAGAATATGATGTTGCCTGCAAAGAGCAGCTACAAATTCAATATCGATGATGTCCAGTCCCGGATTAGAAGGTGTTTCCACATACAGCATCCTGGTAGTGGGCTTTATTAATGCTGTAATGGTCTCCGGCTTATTCATATCAAAATAAGAATATTCAATTCCCCATTTAGGTAAATACTTTGTAAGGATAGTATGTGTAGATCCAAATACAGCAGATGCAGAAATGATATGATCGCCTTTACTTAAAAAGGTCATAAAGGTTGCAAAAATGGCAGCCATGCCTGTTCCGGTGGCTACACCATCTTCTGCGCCTTCTAAGGCCGCAATTTTAGTAATGAACTCATCAACTGTTGGATTAGAAAATCTTGAATAAATATTTACTTCCAATGAATCATCGGTAAATGCAGCTGCCATATCTTCAGCTGAGTCGTATGTGAAGCTACTGGTAAGAAACAACGGCGTAGAATGTTCTTTCTGCGCTGTTTTTTTAGTTTGAATGCGGATTGCTTTTGTATCGGGTCTCTGCTTTGCCATTGCTGATGTATGAAAAATTAGTATTGAAACAAAGATACAATCAGCAGCATGAAGATGGGGAACCAGACCTGATTTGTCAAACCAGGAATTTAACCAGTACCCTGATACTCCAGATAATGACCATCAGACCTACACAGATCAGCATTGTTCTAACAGGCAGCTTACCCGCCAGCTTGGCGGCTAATGGAGCTGCCACCGCACCGCCAATCATAAGACCCATTATTACCTGCCAGTGTGTAATCCCAATAAAAACAAAGAAAGACATAGCACTGGATAAGGTGACAAAAAATTCACTCAGGCTAACACTGCCAATTACATACTGGGGACTGCGGCCTTTCGAGATCAAAGTACTTGTAACTAATGGTCCCCAGCCGCCGCCACCAAAGCTGTCAAGGAATCCACCGGCACCCGCCAGCCAACCAGCTTTTTTTACTTTTTTGTTTTTCTTATTACGCTTATAGGCCTGGTACAATATTCTAAAACCCAAAATCATACAATACGCAGCCAGGAATGGTTTAATTAAATTCCCATATTTATCCCCCATCCACACCAGCATACCTGCACCCGCAACAGCTCCCAGCACCCCGGGTATAACCAGCACTTTGAAAAGTTTTTTATTTACATTTCCAAATTTATAATGACTGTAACCACTGGCTGCACTACTAAATATCTCCGCGGTATGTACACTACCACTGATTGCAGCGGGAGGAACACCCATGCTCATCAGCAGACTGGTACTGGTAACCCCATAACCCATTCCTACTGCTCCATCTACCATTTGTGCCAGGAATCCGGCCAGCATGAAAAGATAAAATGATTTATCAATATTCGATTTCGCAGATTGTATAAGTGAAGCAAGTGGTGCATACCCAACATATCTTAATATAAAAAAAGAGAGTATAGCTATGGCAAAAACAAAAAGGAAACAGTGGCAATCCATTTCCATTTTTTTTCATCACGGATAATATCCTGTTCAATTTCCGGTACAGATTCCTCTTCTTTGACCTCATCGGTATCAATAGTTATTACTTCAGCAACAGCAATTTTTGCCACCGGTGATGACTTACTTATTGACGCAACTTCTTTTATTTCATTCTCAGTATAAATCATAAAGGCCTTTACTGTATCATTACTGCCGCTACAGTACTGTTACTGGTTTCATCAATTAAAATGGCACTGCCATTAACATGAAGCTTCTCAAAAGAGTCGTACACCAAAGGTGAAGCAGTTTTAATAGTTGCTTTTACTACTTCATTCAGTTTCACTCCTCCTTCTACAGGTTGCTGTTGCAATGAATTCACATCAAGCTTGTATGCCACATTTTTTACGATTGCTTTCACGAGGCGGCTGTTATGCTGAAGTAGATATTTGTTTCCGGTTTGTAATGGTTTTTCATCCATCCAGCAAAGTAATACCTCTACTTCATTTTTAACCTGGGGCAGGTTATCGGTTCTTACAATCGAGTCACCCCTGCTGATATCGATATCTTCAGCCAGGTGTATGACTGCCGGTTGCGGAGCAAAAATTTCTTTCACCTCTTTACCACCGGTTTCCAATTTTGAAATTGTCGTTTCGATCTGTTGAGGCAACACGGTTACTTTATCGCCTTTCTTATACACTCCACTGATCACTTTTCCTGCATACCCCCTGTAATCGTGCAGCTCTTCAGTTTGCGGCCGGATAACCAATTGCACCTGGAACCTGCTTTCTGTAAGATTGACATCATTATCCAGCTGCACTTCCTCCAGGTATTCCAGCAACGGCTTGCCATCATACCAATTAAACTGTGTGGACCGGTCAACAATATTATCACCGTTCAGTGCACTGATCGGAAAGTAAGTCACCTCCTTCAGGCCTAATTGTTTCGCTACTTTGCTATATTCAATCAGTATATTATTATACACATCCTGAGAATAATTTACCAGGTCCATTTTGTTTACCGCCACTACTATATGCGGAATTTTCAACAGCGAAGCAATTATAGAATGACGACGTGTTTGCTCTACCACTCCCAGCCTGGCATCAATCAGAATGATAATAAGGCTGGCATTAGAAGCACCCGTTATCATATTTCTTGTATACTGCACATGACCGGGTGCATCGGCAATAATAAATTTTCGTTTAGGCGTAGTAAAGTAACGATAGGCTACATCAATTGTAATCCCCTGTTCCCTTTCTGCCCGCAGTCCATCGGTCAATAAGGCCAGGTCAACTGAACCGTCATCCCTGTTCTTTGTAGATTTTTCCAATGCTTCCAACTGGTCGATCAGAATATTTTTGCTGTCATACAGCAAACGGCCAATCAAAGTGCTTTTTCCATCATCCACACTACCCGCTGTTATAAATCGTAGTAAATCCATTTTCTATATTTAAATAAGTTTGAAATCTGCTCAGAAGTAGCCATTCTTTTTGCGATCCTCCATAGCTGCTTCCGTTACTTTATCATCAATTCTTGTTTCCCCCCGTTCACTGATCCGGGTAGAAATAATTTCATTGATCACTTCATCAAGCGTAGAGGCGGTTGATTCAACAGCAGCCGTGCATGTCATGTCGCCAACGGTACGATAACGTACTTTTTTGGTAAGGATCGTATCATCAACCGAAGGTTGTACATAATCACTCATCGCCACTAATTGACCTTCATGCGCTATCACTTCCCGGTCATGTGCAAAGTAGATGGAGGGCAAGTCAATATTCTCCCGGCGTATATAATTCCAGATATCCAGCTCGGTCCAGTTACTGATAGGGAAAACTCTTACATTCTCCCCTTTGTGAATTCTTCCATTGAATATATTCCACAGTTCGGGTCGTTGAAGTTTAGGATCCCATTGTCCAAATTCATCCCGGACAGAAAAAATTCTTTCTTTGGCTCTTGCTTTTTCTTCATCCCGCCTGGCACCGCCAATACAGCAATCAAATTTGAACTCTTCGATTGTATCAAGCAATGTATAAGTCTGTAACCAGTTACGACTCGGGAATTTTCCTTTTGGCTCCGTCAGATTCCTTTCACGGATGGTATCTTCCACTTTTCGCACCGTCAACAAAGCCCCCACTTCCTTTACCAGCCAGTCACGGAAATCCAACGCCTCAGGAAAGTTGTGTCCCGTATCTATATGAACTAATGGAAAAGGGATTTTACCGGGTGCAAATGCTTTTTTGGCCAGGTGAACCATTGTTATGGAATCCTTTCCCCCGCTAAAAAGTAATGCTGGTCTTTCAAACTGGGCCGCCACTTCCCGAAAAATATGAATGCTTTCAGCTTCCAGTTGTTCCAGGTAATTCAATGAATATTCGTTCATAATTAAAAATTCATAATTGTCTACCCTACCAGTAGACTATGTTGACAAAAAAATTACTTGCTTACAGCCACATGCAACCCGCATTCCTTTTGTGAGCTTTCCCACCACCATCTGCCGGCCCTCGCATCTTCACCATGCCCGATAGCCCTTGTACAGGGGGCACATCCTATGCTGATAAATCCCTTATCATGCAAAGAATTGTAAGGCACATTGTTTATAGTTAGATATTCCAGTACCTCAGCATAGGTCCAGTTTATAAGCGGATTGAATTTGTATAATTGTCTGCACTCATCCCATTCAATCATCGGCATTTGGTTACGATTGGCTGATTGTTCACTCCTCAATCCGGTGACCCATACCTTAGCACCGGCTAATGCCCGGTTCAGTGGTTTAACTTTACGGATATGACAGCACTCCTTCCGGTTATCTACTGATTCATAAAAACTATTAATTCCTTTTTGCAGCACAAATGCTTCCACATCTGCTGCGTCAGGAAAATAAACTTTGACCGGTTGCTTGTACCTGGCTATAGTTTTATCAAGCAGTTCATATGTTTCATTGAATAACCGGCCTGTATCAATTGTAAAAACTGTAACCGGGATATTATTCCTAAAAATGGCATCGGTTATTACCTGGTCCTCCTGACCCAAAGAAGATGAAAAGACTACCTGGCGCGGAAAAAGATCCTCAATAAGTTTTAGTGATTCTTGTAATGAAACCTGTTCAAGTTTGCTTATATCGCTTTTACTTAATATCATCTATTTCCTACTTCTTTTATAGACTATTTATTCAAAAAAATTAACGATCAGGCTGAGGCGTATATCTCAGGTATGGTTTTATTTCTTTTACTCCTTTTGAAAATTTCTTTACGGCATCTGCTGTAGAGATAGACGGGACAACAATGACGTCCTCCCCTTCTTTCCAGTCTGCCGGCGTAACCACACTATAATTTTCTGTGAGTTGTAATGAGTCTATCACCCGTAATATTTCATAGAAATTTCTTCCTGTAGAGGCCGGATATGTAATTATGAGTTTGACTTTTTTATCGGGTCCTATGACAAATAAGGAACGCACAGTAAATGTTTCAGAGGCTTTGGGATGGATCATGTCATATAAAAAAGCTACCACCCTGTCCGGATCTGCTATGATTGGAAAATCAAGATTACAATGCTGCGTTTCATTAATATCCTTTACCCAGCTCTGGTGACTATCCAACGGATCAACGCTTACTGCCAGTACCTTGACATTTCTTTTTTTGAACTCTTCCTGGAGCAAAGCGGTTCTGCCTAATTCTGTGGTACATACAGGAGTGAAGTCTGCCGGGTGAGAAAACAAAATTCCCCAGCTATCGCCCAGGTATTCATGGAAATCAATATCCCCGGCCGTTGTTTTAGCTTTAAAATTTGGCGCAATATCTCCTAAATGCAATCCCATATCTTAACCATTTAAAGTTGCGAAAATAACATAAAATAGATTCCCTACCAACTTGATAGACTTAAAGACCTTTAACATACACCTGTTAGCCCCGGACAAATTAATGGACCAGGTCACTTAATGTCCTGTTCTCCAATATGGCCAGTGAGGCATCCCTTACTTCTATCATCATATCATGCAAACCACATTGCTTTTCATCACAGTTCTTACAACGTTCATAAAAATAAAGACTAACGCAGGGCAACATGGCAATTGGGCCGTTAACCAACCTGACAATAGTGGCCACTTTTACTTTTGCAGGATCCATCTTCAGGAAATAACCTCCTCCCTTGCCTTTCTTACTATCAAGTATATCTGCTTTTTTTAACTCCAGTAAGATATTCTCCAGGAATTTCAGCGGAATTTTCTTCTTTTTTGAAATTTCAGCGATCAATACAGGGCCTTGCTTATACTTCTCCGTAAGATAAGCCAGGGCTTTAAACGCATATTGTGATTTCTTGGAGAGCATGATCTGAATAACTATTATTCAATAACCAGTTTGTACTGTATAGCTGAATTTTTTCTTAGCATGGCAGCGACCCCGCAATATTTTTCAAGTGAAAGCTCAATTGCCTTTCTGACTTTCTCTTCATTATCCGCTGCCGTTTTCATCGTGTAAGTAACCAGTATTTCTTTGAAGACCTTAGGATGCTCTTCTGTCTGTTCTGCCTCTGCCTCGATCGAAAATTTGGAAAATTCAACTTTCATTTTACCCAATATATCAACCACATCAATTCCGGAACACCCGGCCAAACCTGACAACAATAATGCTTTGGGGCCAAAACCATTTTCTTTATCACCGTCCAGTTTTATGCTATTATGTTTCAGTTTACTTTCAAATTCATGATTTTTCTTCCAGTTTGTAACCGTCTTCATATTAATTCGTGTTTTTTATTCTTTGAAATATTCTCCAGTGTCCACTTAATTTCCTGTGCAAAATTATTCTTTCTTTCCGGACAGTTTGCTTTTTTACAGATCCGGCAGGAAAAAGGAAGACATCCGTCCGAATGAACGAATAACTCAAGCGACTCTCCGAATTCTTTACGGATTAGTGCAGCCAGTTCATCAATCTCCTGGTGGGCTTCATGCACATTCAGGAACCAGGGCACTGTAAAATGGCAATCCACATGCAAAATAGAACCGTACTTTATTACCCGGAGATTATGCAGATCCACCCAATTTTCTTTGCGGTTGGCATTCAATACTTCCACCATTTTGCTCAACAGAATCAGGTCTGCCTCATCCATAATACCTGCAATGGAACGACGCATTATCTTATACCCGGTTATAATAATTATAACACCAAAAAGAATAGCCACGACGCTGTCAATCCATTTCAATTTTGTAAAGTAGAGTAATAGCAAACCGGCTATTATCCCGAGTGTGGAATAAGTATCACTTTGCAGGTGTTTGCCGCTTGCGATCAGGGCAAGCGAATTATTTCGTTTACCGGTTTGGAGACAAAAATAACCTATAGCAAAATTGGCTACTGCAGTAACAGCCACCAGCCAGATCCCAATATCAAGTTTATGCAATTCAACAGGATTGATCAGGTTCTGAACAGCTTTGTACAAAATGATCGCCCCGGCACTGCTTATCAACGTACCTTCTATTGCTGCAGATATAAATTCAGCCTTTCCATGCCCGTAAGGATGATCAAAATCCCTTGGTTTAGCAGCCACATAAAGGCTGTAAAGACCTATAAAGCCGGCTGCCACATTCACAATACTTTCCAGCGCATCTGTAAGGATGGCAACTGAATGAGTAGAATAGTAGGCAATAAACTTTATGGCCAGGATAAGTACCGAAAGGGCTGCCACCCATTTCTGCACCCTTAGATTTTGCTGTTCTTTTTTTAATCCTTTACTGTTCATCCCTCACCAGGTTTTCATGAATAAATGTTAGCTGGCAGTTCTTTTCAAATCGTTTCATTTGTTGCTCAACTCATCCTTTCCAGCAGAGAAATAAGTTGCCAGTACTAAAAAATCATCCTGGTAAATTTAGCGTTTCGAATGTACAGAAATAAAATTGCCTTTACCGTGATGGTAAAGGCAATTTCAAAAAGGCAAGTATATAGATTACCTGATAATCGTAAACTTCTTATTGATTTGGATGGAAGGATCACTACCCACCAGCATGTATTGGCCTGCAGGAAGTTCAGACACATTTAAATTAAAATTATTATTGCCCCTGTTGATCTGTGCAGGTACCCGTTGCAAGGTTTTTCCAAGCATATCCATGATCTGAAGTTCAGTCCGGCTTGCATTATCAGACCTAATCACTACACTCAGGTTATCTTTGGCAGGAACAGGGTATAAAGCCACATCATACTGAGTTTTTTTACAATCGGTCCGTTTAACTGCTGTATATACAAACCTTCCATCGTTATCCACCTGGCGGATACGATAAAAAGCAGTGCCGCCATTTAGGTCAAGGTATTGATAATTTTTTTGATCATTGCTGTTACCGGCTGCCACTACATTATCAATGGTTGTCCAGTTAATGCCGTCCGTACTTCTTTGTATTTCAAATCTGTTACTGTTTTGCTCGGTAGCAGTAGCCCAGGTAATAATTGCTCCTTTATCGTTACACTGGATATCGTATTTGGCAAATTGAACTGGTAAAATAACATTACCTAAAGTAGGCACCCAATCATCCCCATCTGGATTTGCGTTATTTTGAGGTGTTGCACCACCAGTACCAAAAAACATACTTCCATAATTAGTAATATCACCAATATTTATCTGTGTATAAAATTGTGGTCTTATAAATGAATTGCCAGGAATATCATTTTCAATATTAGCTAGCTCAACAACTGCGTTTGTACCACCAGAGAAAGTAATTTCTAAAACCCTGACAGCAGGATCTCCACCTACAATATTTGTGCCAGCGGGTACTTGAGCTGTTCCTATACCATTTATAAGGTAATAATTATAAGTACCGTCATTTACATTCAATTTAGTTATTGCAAAAGTAATATGAGAAAATGCTGGTGAATGAAATGTCTCCGTTGCCACTATAGAGTTACCCGCTGCTATTGGTATTCGTATCGTAAATACCAAATTATCGCACTTATTCGCATCAAATGTATTAGTTGATCGAATAAAAAGATCCACTTTATTTGATGCTGCTCCATTACCTATCGAAGCACTTACCCATTCACCTTGGGCAGAAACTGCAAAAAATAATAAGGTAAATTGAATCGATAATAATATTCTTTTCATAGTTATTTTTTTATTGATGTTCAGTTGCTGTTGTTGAAATATTACCACTTAATGCATTTAAAATAATGAAGGGATCATTGCCTCCAGCAGAATAAACTATACTTCCATTCATAGTTAAATCATAACGAGCCATTGTCGCGAAGTTTATACTTGTTATCGAATTAGTACCTGAAGAGTTCCCACTTAAACCCGTGGTTAATATTGGCCCTCGATCATTACCGGAACCTGAATAAATTATCCTGCGCCCATTTACTCCTGTTGAGGCAACTCCATCTGTATTTCCACCAATCAAACAAAATTTTGTGTTGCCAGAAGTGGTAACAGATATTAAAGGTAAGTTTGTGGTAATTGCGCCATCAGTATAAGCCTGACTTACACCAGTAGTGAAATCCCATGATGGTGGTAAAGCATTTTCAACTAAACTCATTGGACTAGAATCGGGCAAACGAACACTCAGATGATTTCGATGTCCAACGCTAATTATATAATTCCCATCGTTATTTATTGGCATAGATACAGGTGATATACCATCCAAGTCCACAACATCACCATCTCGTTGCAATAAAGCAGCTCTCGTTTGATATTTAGTTGCAGGAGTAGCTGCATCATGAAGTGTAATAAAAACCCAATCTACTATTGCATTATTACCGGTTACGGTCAAAATAGTTGGATTAATTGTTTCTGTTCCCCCTTGTACACCCAAATGCTGGAATTTACCACCACCATAAGGTTGTGTAGTTGGCAATACGGAAGTTGAACGATAATTATCCCTCATCAAACCTCCGGCAGTACCAGCTGTACCTGTGTAGGCTCCTTGTAAATAAACTTTTAAATTAAATGTAGCCCTGTTGACAAATTCTAAATCTGCTACTGCAAATACACCAGGTGTAACAATGCTGCCTCTATTTCTGTTATAGGGTCCAGAACCAGAAGCTGCTAAAACATTACTTGCTGGTAAGTCCCAGTCAATCCCGGTGTTATAACGGGCAATCCCTGACTTAACCCTGTTAAAACCGGGCAATTCATCTCCGGATGCCCATTCTCCTGTAAGTGCCAGATTGGAACCACCGGCAACTGCTTCAGTAACCACCCAGCTATTGTTGGCAAAATCAGCTGCAACCGGGCTTCCTGTCAAACCATTATCAAGTACATTCTGTAAACATCTTACGCTTATATTATCGGCAGTACCAGTGTTTGCAATGGTAAGGGGATTAAATTCTGTACCGCTAAACCCAACTGGGTAAACAAAGGCAGTCGTATTTAACCCTTCTTTAGTTAATACCCCTGTGCCATTAGTCTCAATAAATCTTGAGGAACTAACACCGGTAACAGATGTAATTCCAGAGGCAATGCTAAGATTCTGGTTTCCCAGCCTCAACCTTCCGTTGGTAAGGGTAAGGGATGAACCTATCCTTAAATTTGTATTCAATAAAGTGGCATGGGCTGCATTATCCAGTTCCAGGTTGGGGATAGTAAACCCTCCCATATCCACATTTTGTAAGGTTGACCCTTTTAACTGAAGCAACCCTGTACCCTGTATATCCACATTACTGGTCACATTTCCCTGTACAGTTACAGTGGCGCCTGAACCGATAAAAAAAGTAGCATTATCAATTACCAGCTGGCTTTTCCCGGCTACGGTAACAAGGCATGCCATTGAAAACAATAAAAGTCCTTTTCTCATATTATAAAGTTTATAAACCCGAAAAAACAGTTCAACAGTAATTTTTACGAACAAAACAATACCCTACAGGCAATGTCTTACAATTGCTTATCACTAATCAAAAAATTTTAAATAGGCGGAAAATGCGGCTTATTAGAGGAATTGGAAAATTAAATATATGGAACATCAGCGAAACCTGCAATACC
This sequence comes from Chitinophagaceae bacterium, assembly GCA_016719165.1. Lineage (GTDB taxonomy): Bacteria > Bacteroidota > Bacteroidia > Chitinophagales > Chitinophagaceae > JJ008. Next base: position 48,784 of record JADKAJ010000011.1, read on the forward strand.
ACAATCGGGTTACTTAATAAAAATTGAAAATAACCCTTCCGGGACAAAAAATCTGAAATCGTTGAACAATTTGCTGCACAATTTGCCCCGGAATTCATAATCACTAAAAAACAGGTTCCAATTATTACCAGTGACATCCATTTTTCCCCGGAAACCACCACAACCACCAAAAAATTGATCATTCAACCAGTTTACAAGGGCAAAAACAAATTAGTCATATACGGTCAAACTTTTTTAAAAACTAACCATTAACTGCCCCGGTAGAAAAGAACTACTAAAACTATTGAAATACCCGGGCAATTTAATACAGCTTTCCTAAGCCAGTTCCAATCACTTAGTAAACGGGATTAAACAATGAGTAAACGGGTGATCAATTTCAAAATTGAGGAATTACAAGGGTTTCGCCTATACCACAAAAAGGTGATTTTTATCTATTCCGGGTTTGGGCTGTACGATAAATTTATTTTCCTGCCCTTCTTTGAAAGAATTGCCCGATAACCCTGGCAATCCGTTTATAGGCATCCTTGTTAAAAAGCTGGGAGTCTCGCATGGCTTTGTAATTAAGAAATAGTCCGACCGGCACCAGCACAAAAGTGGCCATCCACATACCCGTAAAAGGAGTTAAGGTGTTCTCCTTGGCGAATTTTTCACCCGTTGTACTGGTAAAATAAAACAACATAAAAAAGATGATGGCGAAGATCAATGGTGTTCCCAATCCTCCTTTCCGGATAATGGAGCCCAGCGGGGCGCCTATCAGGAACAGCACCAAACAAGCCATGGACAGGGCAATTTTCCGATGCCATTCGATCTTGTGCTTACGAAGATTCCTTTCCTTATCCTTCATGGTTTGCGTCAGCGATTCTGCGCTGATACGAACAGAGCCTGCTGTGCTTTTTGCCATCTGGTTAATATTGATCCTGGCAGAATCGGGTAAGATATCGTCAAAACTCTTTACTGCTTTTACAATACTGCTATCAGCAGTTTCCGGAAGTTTCCAGGAGCTGTCTGTCAATGCAGAAAACTGTAAGAGGGCAAACATATCTTTGGTTGTTTGCTCCCTGATCCGGCCGTTTTCCTTTTTCAAGGAGTCGATTGCTTTATCCAGTTGCCGCATACTGAACATTCTTTCATTATTCTTATTCACACTGTCTGCCGTACGGTTAGTAAAGCCAAGGTTACTAAGATCAAATTGCTTTTTATACTCTTTAAATCCAATACGAACATACTCTGTGTTTGTCTTTTCATACACATTTCCTCTTTCCTGGTATCGCCAGCCATCTTTCAGGTTAAATTCCAGGAACCTTTTATTTTCGGTTACCCGCATAATGCCACTTTTGGCAACAATAAAATTATCCTGCAGCGGGTTGCCCTGTTCATACACGATAACATCCCGGATCACACTATCATTTGCCTCTTTTTTTCCGATCTTAATGGCAAAGCCACTGATCTTATCATAAAAAATTCCTTCTTTCAGATCAAAGGCCGGTTTGGCATATACAATATCAGCCAGTAATGTTCTTGACTTAAGATTGGCAACCGGGATCACATAGTTGGAAAAAACAAAAGCGATCCCGCTGATAAAAAGGCTGACAAAAAATAATGGCCGCATAAAGCGCAGTAAAGAAATACCTGCCGACTTGATAGCCACCAGTTCAAAACTTTCACCCAGGTTACCAAATGTCATTAAGGAAGAAAGTAGTATGGCCAGCGGAAGTGCTAAGGGCACCAGTACAGCACTCTGGTAAAGAATAAACTCCAGGATAACGTTAGTGCCCAGTCCTTTTCCAACAAAGTCATCTATATAGAGCCAGAAAAACTGCATCACCAGTACCAGCAACGTAATAAAAAACGTTGCGATAAAGGGACCGATAAAGGCCTTAACAATCAGTTTATCAAGCTTTTTGAACACTTATCTTTATTGTATGAATGCAGCAAAAATAAGGCTTTCGCCAGAGGAGAGAGAATTGGTAATGAATGCGGGTTGGATTTTAACAAAGAACAATATTTTACAAAAGATCAACCGGCAGTTGGGGGAGCTGCAATCAGCCCAGCAGGAGTACCTGCAAAATTTTTCGCAGTCATTGCCGGCTGCAATTATGAATTCATCACCAAAAATTTCAAAAGGAGAAAACTATAAAGGCCTTCCCTATCTTATACTTGATTACCCAAAATACTTTGATCAATCTGCTGTTTTTGCCATCAGAACAATGTTCTGGTGGGGAAATTTTTTCAGTACCACCCTTCATCTTGCTGGTACTTTCAAAGATGCGTTCCAGGAAAAAATTATTGCTGCTTTTCCGTTGTGGCAGGAAAACGGGTTCTGCTGCTGTGTACATCAGGAGCAGTGGGAACATCATTTTGAACCCGGAAACTACAAACCGGTAGCTGAACTAAACATAACAGAGTTCATGAATCAAATAAGAAATAAGTCATTTTGTAAACTAGCAAAAAATTATCCCCTGGATAATTGGGATGAGCTACCCGGGCTTTTGCAGAAGGATTACATGCTACTGGTTACAATAGCAGGAAAATGAGACTAATTGCCCAGGCGATGAAAGAGTTCTTTCACCTGGTAATCCCAAAGCATGGTCTGGTCTTTGATTTCCTTTTTCTCAGCAAAATCCTTTATGATCAGGATCGTTTGATTGGTGATCTCCGATTTATCAATCCGGAATTCAAAATATTCTTCTTTGGGGGCAGTCAGCCAGTGAAAGCGGATAAATTTATCCTGCTCTTTTTCCAGTACATCGGCTTTTTCAAAAGATCCATTCCAGCCAAAAAAGAAAATACCGTCTCTTTCATCAACCTTATCAGCAAACCACTCTCCCAGCCCGGCCGGGGTAGAGAGAAATTCATATAATATCGATGGTGAACAGCGAACGGGGAACTCTAAAGTGTATAATTGTTTACTCATTTTATATTTAAAATCATTGCGATAGCTGCAATAATAGAAAATAAATCATTGCGGCAAAATATTTTACGGTTTATTTTTCCCCTTGTTGCAAACCAAACCGGGATTTGAAAAATAAATTGGATATGAATTCGTTAATAGGTTGCCAAAATTTATTTGGCCTGTATTGGCAATTACATTAAATTGCCTTGAAGTTCAATACTTTCTGAACAACTTAGACATTGTGGTGGGTATTTTTAGAGTATAAGGCCAAAACTTAACTTATAATTCTTTAACCCTTAAAATACACCATTAAAACCATACCTATGAGCATGAGACAACTCAAGATCACGAAGTCTATTACCAATCGTGAATCCCAAAGCTTAGAAAAGTACTTGCAGGAGATCGGCAAGGTCGAACTCATCACCCCCGAAGAAGAAGTCAAATTAGCCACCCTTATTAAACAAGGATGCCAGAAATCATTGGACAGACTAACCAAGGCCAACCTTCGTTTTGTGGTATCTGTTGCCAAACAGTACCAAAACCAGGGTTTATCGCTGCCAGACCTGATCAATGAAGGAAATCTTGGCCTTATCAAAGCTGCACAACGCTTTGACGAGACAAGGGGCTTCAAATTCATCTCCTACGCAGTATGGTGGATCCGCCAGAGTATTTTACAGGCCTTGGCCGAACAATCCCGTATTGTTCGCCTTCCCCTGAATAAAGTGGGCCTGACCAACCGCATTCAGAAAGCTTTTTCATTACTGGAACAGCAATATGAAAGAGAACCATCTGCTGAAGAATTGGCAGAGCTGCTGGAAATGGATATTGAAGAGGTTACTTCCACACTGGGTATCAATGGCCGTCATGTAAGCATGGATTCTCCTTTATCTGAAGGTGAAGAAAACACCCTGATCGATGTTTTGGAAAATCCTAATGCTGAGCGAACAGATGGGGAGCTTGACCACACACAATCTTTAAAAACAGAGATTGACAGGTCTTTGAAAGCCCTGACCGAAAGACAAAAGGAAGTGATCTGCTTTTTCTTTGGAATAGGGGTCGATCATCCTATGAGCCTGGAAGATATCGGCGAAAGATTCAACCTGACCAGGGAAAGGGTGAGGCAAATAAAGGATAAGGCCATCACAAAGCTGAAAACATCCAATCGTTGTAAACTATTAAGAACCTATTTAGGCGCATGATATAACTTATACACTACTTATCTTTGCAATTCTTTAAAAGTGAACATCAGATGTTCACTTTTTCTTTTACTAACGATGTCACCCTGCGCCGGGCAAAGGGAGGCAAACGAAAACGAATTGAAGCAAATGTTCAACAGTTTACAGGAAAAATTAGAATCAGCCTTTAAGAACCTTAAAGGCCAGGGACGTATTACCGAACTTAATATTGCCACAACGGTAAAAGAAATCCGCCGGGCACTGGTGGATGCTGATGTGAATTATAAAATCGCCAAAGAGTTTACGGACAAAGTAAAAGACAAGGCGATTGGCGAAAAGGTAATCAATGCAATTTCTCCCGGCCAGTTGATGACCAAGATCGTAAAAGATGAACTGGCAGAACTCATGGGAGGGCAAGAGGCCTCTTTTAATGCAAAAGGGAATCCTGCAGTCATCCTGATTGCTGGCTTACAGGGTAGCGGTAAGACCACTTTCAGTGGTAAACTGGCCAACTTCCTGAAAACAAAAAAAGGGCTCTCCCCTATGCTGGTTGCTGCGGATATCTACCGTCCGGCAGCAATGGAACAATTAAGAGTACTGGGCGAGCAAATCGGGGTTGATGTTCATATTGAACTGGAAAATAAAGATGCTGTTGATATTGCCCGGAATGCAGTTAAAGAAGCAAGAAGTAAAAACAAGAATGTTGTTATTATAGACACTGCCGGTCGCCTGGCGGTGGATGAAGTGATGATGGCTGAAGTGGCCAACGTAAAGAATGCTGTTAACCCGCAAGAGATATTATTTGTGGTGGATAGTATGACCGGCCAGGATGCTGTCAACACTGCCAAAGCTTTTAATGACCGATTGAATTTTACAGGTGTTGTACTTACAAAATTAGATGGCGACACAAGGGGTGGTGCTGCCATTTCCATCAAATACACCGTAAACAAGCCCATCAAGTTTACCAGTAGCGGCGAAAAAATGGATACACTGGATGTATTCTACCCTGACAGGATGGCCCAGCGTATCCTGGGGATGGGTGACATTACATCATTAGTAGAAAAAGCCCAGGAACAGTTTGATGAAGTAGAAGCCAAAAAACTGGAAGCCAAACTTCGTAAGAATAAATTTGATTTTGCCGACTTTAAGATGCAATTAGAGCAGATCAAAAAAATGGGTAACATGAAGGATATGCTGAGCATGATACCCGGTATGGGCAGCAAAATCAAAGACCTGGATATCAACGACGACTCCTTTAAAGGCATTGAAGCCATGATCAATTCCATGACACCGGAAGAAAGGGCCGATCCCGACCTGATTGATGGGAGCCGCAAAAAAAGGATTGCCAAAGGCGCCGGAAAAGACATACTGGAAGTCAACAACTTCATGAAACAGTTTGAACAAATGAGGGGCATGATGAAAAACATGAACAAAATGGGAGCTTTCGGCAAAATGATGCCCGGAATGAAGAGATAAAGCTGAGGCTGGAGCTCAGAAGTCTGATTTGCATGATCATTAATTGAAACTTTTTTCTTTCGGAATATTCCGTCTCCTCACCTCATACCTCCGTAATAGGATTTTCTATTTTTATTTCAGCATTTCCAGCCTATATTTGCCGTCCGGTTTCCACCGGAACTAACAATTATTGTTTAACGCTGTTAAATTTCTATTTATGTCAGCAAAAATCCGTCTTCAGAGACACGGGTCAAAAAAGAGACCCTTTTATTTCATCGTAATTGCCGATTCCCGGGCACCCCGTGATGGCAAATTCATCCAAAAATTAGGTACTTACAATCCCCTGACCGTTCCGGCTACAATTCAGTTGGATCGTCAGAAAGCATTGGAGTGGCTGAACAAAGGTGCTACACCAACAGACACTGTTCGCCGTATCCTCAGCTTTAAAGGTGTATTATACCTTAAGCACCTGCTCCGTGGTGTGGGCCTGGGCTTGTTTGATGATGCAACTGCGATGGAAAAATTCACCAAGTGGAGTGCCGAGCATGAAGCACAGGTGAAAAAACGCCAGGAAGATGCCTACCGCAACAAAAGAGCCAGACGTGCCGTTCCCGGTCGCAGACCGGAAAGAAGGACAGAAGGTGAAGGTGGTAGTGAAGGATAAATTATCCGCATCCTGAAAGTTCGTAATCCCGTCTTGTTGTAAATGAGACGGGATTTTTTGCTACAGGGTATTACCAGGTTAACACAGATTATATTTGCTTAAATGACTGAATATTTTAATATCGGGAAATTAGTGGCCGTACATGGCCTGAAAGGCGAACTGCTGCTCAAACATGAACTGGGAAAGAAAACATCATTGAAAGGACTGCAAGCGATTTTCATTGAGGAAAAGAAAAACTCGTTTATTCCCTATTTTATAGAAGCAACAAAAATAAAATCCGAAGATGAAGTATATATTAAACTGGAAGGCGTAAATACAAGAGAAGTGGCAATCAAACTCACCCAAAAGCAAGCCTGGTTACCCGAACCTGATTTTAAAAAATTTGCGGCAAAATCGGCACCTGCAAGCCTCCTGGGCTATACTATCATACATAAGAATGAATCACTCGGAGAAATACTTGAACTGATCGAACAACCACACCAGCTACTCTGCAGGTTAGACATAAAAGGGAAAGAAGTGCTGATCCCATTACATGAAGAAACATTGCAAAAAGTAAATCACAAGAAGAAAGAAGTGTTAGTAGAATTGCCGGACGGGTTACTGGAAATTTATCTTACATAACAAATTTGTGTTAACCAGTGTTCATTACCCGTTTTCGGGCGGGACCAATTATGGAAGAAGCAAAACATCATATTGCCCATTTTGATCTCGACTCTTTTTTTGTTTCTGTAGAAATAAGAAATAATCCATCCTTAAAAGGCAAGCCCGTTTTAGTAGGCGGTTATGAACGGGGAGTTGTAGCTGCGTGCAGCTACGAAGCAAGAAAATTCGGAATTCATTCGGCCATGCCAATGAAGAAAGCAATGCAACTCTGCCCGCAGGCCATTATCACCAACGCCAGCCGTGACCAGTACAGCAAATACTCAAGATGGGTAACAGAGATCATCGCATCCAAAGTTCCGCTGTTTGAGAAAGCAAGTATTGATGAGTTTTATATCGACCTGACGGGTATGGATAAATTTTTTGGGGTAAGTCAATATGCAAAAGATTTGCGTAGTCTTATTACAAATGAAACAGGTCTTCCCATATCCTGTGGATTAGCTTCAGCAAGATTCATTGCTAAAATGGCCACCAATGAAGCCAAACCCAATGGCTTCTTAGAAATTCCGCATGGAAAAGAAAAAGAATTTCTGTGGCCGTTGGGCATAGAAAAAATAAACGGGGTGGGTAAGCAAACTGAACAGCAATTAAAAAGTTATGGCATTTACACCATTGAAGACATTGCCAAAACACCAATTGAACACCTGGAGAAGATTGCCGGCAAATGGGGCGAAGCGCTATGGCATAAAGCACATGGCATTGGCAGTACAGCAATAACAACGGATTGGGAACAAAAAAGTATGAGCCATGAAAATACTTTTGATACAGACTATACGGATGTTAGTTTCCTGCATAAAGAATTAGTACGATTAACTGAGAAGACAGCTTATTCTTTACGGGAAGATGAAAAAATGACCGGTTGTATTACAGTCAAAATCCGGTATTCAGATTTTGAAACTACTTCAAAACAGGAAACAGTTGATTATACTGCCCTTGACGATGTATTGATAGGAAAAGTAAAAGACTTGTTTAATAAATCCTACCAAAAAGACAGACCGGTGCGTTTACTCGGTGTCCGGTTCAGTCATATGATCCCAATTACCATGCAGATGAGCCTGTTTGAGAACAATGTCGAAAAACTCAACCTCTACAAAGCGGTAGATGAGATTAAAGACAGGTTTGGCAGTAAGTTGATATCCAAAGCAGTTACTTCTCAGGTAAAAGACAATTCCAACGAATTCACTACAAGGCATTCTAAAAAGAAAAAGCCCGGCTGATATCAGGATTGTTTAAAATGCCCTGCTGGATCCATGATTCCAAATAGCAATTGGCGCACAACCCGTAGCCCCGCAATGTGTACAATAGCTTCCTTTTCTGGTGTTATTATTCCATGACTTTGGATTACCCCCGCAACTTTTGCAAGGACCAATTTGCGTAACAATATATGCACCGCTTACACCATCAATCATTCTAACCAGGTCCTTTACTTTTATATTGGTGGTTTCATAAGTTGACGAGCTGATGCCGAATTCATTTCTACCGGAAGAATAAGAGTAGCTGAATTTTGCAAAAATAGTTTTAAGGGTAATTTCGTCATTAACACTATTTATAACAATAGTACCCGGAGTGAAATAACATGTTTTTTGTGAACCCAGGTATACCATTTGGCCTTGTAAATATTTCGCACTTCCCCTTAGTATTGCAAGCTCATCCTTTGGCTTAGCCGGTGAAACTATTGTTGGTGGTGTTTTATTTCCACCATTGCTATTATTTACTTTGTTACTACTAATCGTTTTACCCCATCCATAACCTGGTTGGGGTACACCAGTTGGATAAGCAGGTTTAGCTGTGTTATTCTGCGTTGCCTGAAATTCATCGACGGCATATTTATTCAACAGTCCAACTGCATTTCTTTGCTCGGCAGTCAACACTGCACTTGCTTTCATGCATAATTTTACATCATCAAAATTAATTCTCCGCGACATGAGCACCTGGTAATAGCCATGAAAGTCGATATCTATCATCTGCAAAAACTTTTGGCCAAGTAAAATCTCCAGTTTGTCAGCGGAGAAATTCAATGCTTTTAACGCCAGATAGTAATCGATAATAGCATCGGCCCGTTCCTTTGAATTTCCGGCTTTGGCCAGTGCCTTTTGATAATTAGACTCCTGAGGCTCGGGTGAAAGTGTAATTGCTGATACCGATCCCTGAAAGATTTTCAAATAATCAATATCAACTAATTTTTTGTTATTCCACTGAAAGCCAATACCGGTATGACTACTATTAAATATCTCATATTTTGCCTTATGTACTTTACTGCCATTTACAAAAAAGGAAATTGTATCCTTCCTTTTTTCAACACGGAGCACATTGGCTTTGTTAATACCGGCATTTATTGAAGTGGAAGCAATAGTTCCGGCTTTTCCATCCCATTGACTGTTGACGAGTTTTCCATATTGAAACTTGCCTTCCGGATAAATACCGAAAGCATAAAAATTCTTACCGTTATCGCCAATACCCCAAAGCAACCAGTAACTGTCCAAAGGATTTCCTGTTTCTGTACTGTTCAATAACATCTTCGTTTCGATGGCAAAATCTTTTGATTGATCGGAAGCTAGGCCCGGTACGCTTAACCAGGATGCATAATTATTACTTTGTTTTACGGTCACCCGGTAATTGCCTTTATGTAATTGTGCAGCCGAGCCTTCATTATCCCATACCGCCCATTTGTTGTTGTTGTTGTCAAAGTTTTCGTCAAGAATCAGAGATAGCTGTGAATTATTCTTATTGTCAGTTTTAGCTGTCTCTTTATTGGTGACCGGAAGCGGTTCATAATACTCTATCTCTCTTGTTTCTCTTTTTGAATTGGAAATCCAGTTACCGGCTGCATCCAATTTATAAGTGAGTTCTCTCGGCCTGACGGAAAAATTAGTAGCGCCGATGTTTTGTTCTTTTATAATATGCTGTTTGTTATCAAAATATTTTATACTGGTTGAGTTTTCAAACCTTCCGTTGCCACTATAATCAGTCCTGGTCTGAATCTTTATCAATGGAAGACCATCCTGTATTTTGTATTCATAGGCGATTTCAGCCAGCAGTACCCTCGCTTTTTGGGTATATGTTTTACTGCTGATTATTTGCCCCTCGTTGTTATACTGGTGAATTATGTAATAATCGAAAGCAGAGGGATTATAAGCGCTGTCCAATACAAAAAGGTTATCCTGGTAGTGATATACTCTTTTTGAATAAAAAATTGTCCCTGCCTGGTTTGCTATATAATAGTTGGTAACATCGCCGTTGCTGTTGTATACATATTTATAGAACACCTTTTCCCCCGTTGCATATTCTGTTTTTTGTAAAATTGATCGGGTTGTTGAGTCATAACTAAAATTATCGAATACGGCTGATCGTTCGCTGCCGACAAGCTTTTTTGTAAGTCTTCCCCTGATATCATAACCTTCCTGGCTGATAACTTTTCCTGTACTGTCTTTTAATGTAATTTTTTTAACCTTCCCCTTTAAGCCCTCATGTTGCAAAAGGTAGCGGATGGCAACAGGGTTTTCGGAACGAATCAGAGGTAGCTGATCTATTTTATCAGTCCGGCTGCTTTTTTCATTGCTTGCTGTATACTGCGCAATTGCACAAATTGTGCTAAAGAAAAACAAACCTGTCAATTGTATAATTTGCTTCATTTTTTTTCTTTTAAAACTAAAAAAACCGACTTTACTGTATACCAGTTAGCGGAGGTCTACAAAAATATTTTCCTTACAACATAATTACCTGTTATGGCCAGGACAATCAAAAATGCAACAAATAACAGAGCCGTAAACCAGTCAACACTAAATGCATCGTAAATCAATCGCTTGTCACTTACCAGGAAAAGGGGAAGCCCGGCTAACACAACGGAAGTACCAAGGCTGAATGCCGTAGCTGTAGCCGGATGAAAAGGCAAACTACGGCCCATCATTAATAGTGTAACCGGTACAGAGCTTTGGAGAAGAGCAATCCCTGTACACAACATGTATATATTAGTTTTTCCAAACTGCAAAAGAACCAATGCGGCTAACAGCGTTATGTAAATAAATTTTCTGATCCCTACCCTGTCAGCCACAAAGCCACCAATGATCTTTCCAAAAAATGCACTTACCCCGATATACAACAGGCCATCCTCGTAATTTTCAGCTACATAGTTTACCACATCAAATAAAAAAGAACGGAAGCACATAAAAAGCAGTAATAACAGCATCACAAGATCATGACTATCCAATTCACTTTCCTTTTTCTCCGGGGTCTGATAAACCGGCAAAGGCTCTCTGAAAATGGTAATTGTTACAAGCATTGCAGCAAGTACTAAGACCAGGGGCAGCAAATAACCAGCTTCACCCAATAAACCACCAATGGTAAGACCCAATACGCCGGGAGCAGTAAATAATCCCAATGGGCCGGATTTCTTTTCACGCACCTGTAAACAAATTGTTCCGCCGGTTACATGTACAAATGCCGAAGCCACTCCTGAACATATGATAGCCATCTCGGTAGAAACAAAAAAGAAAAGTAAAGAAAGGGGTAAAAGTGAGACCGATATTTTGGCAAACAAAGCAATGTCCTTTTGCTTGTCCAGCCAAAAACCGACAGGTAACTGACCACCGAAACCCAGTATTGCATAAATACTGATGAAAAGAAAACTGTCGCTGTATCCATGTGAAAGCGTATACCCAGCCAGCAAGAACCCTGCTGCCAGGTCATTAATGCCATGCAGCAATCCCCAGTAAACGGGTTGTAAACTCCGGTTATGAGATAAATTCATAAACTATAATTATTAATCAGCAAGCCAGCTCCATAGCTTATCCCATTGGCAATAAATGCAGCTGCAAACGATCTCCCCCAACTGCTTTTCATTAATAACTTATAACCTGCCATTTCGGCCAGCGCCACACCCAGTTCCATAAGAGATAGTGAAATATCAGTTGTTAAAAGCAAAAAGTGTAATAAGGGCCAGGTGAACAGGTTTAACAAAACAAACGGAACAAGAATTTCTTTCCATTGTTTATAATAAAACAGCAGTATTATCGGAAATTCTATCAGTAGAGTCAGGGCAAAAAACCACCAGGCATTCATCAGCATTCTTGTTTATTTTTCCTTCTCTTCCAGATAAAAAAAGCCACAATACCCACCATTGCTGCCAGGGCGATAATTATCAGCCAAATATTAGTTTTAGCTTTCTCAGCCAGTGTTGGCTCTGGTGGTACATCCAATAAAAATCTGAACATAGTATATGATTTAAATAATTCCAATCATCCGTTTCCTATAAAGAAAAAGAGAATAGCAATTGTATTAACTATGAAAGCTGCCGGCACTGCTTTCCACCAGTTGTTTTGCACCAATAAGTTTAATACAACAATATCAGCCAATATCATTCCCGCATAAACAAATGTAAAATCAAGGGAGGTTTCATGATACAAAATGGTAATTAAGGGTACCACAGCCAAACTGGTGAATAAAGCTACAAGTAATGATGCCTTCCACTGCCGCAGGTAAAAAGGCAATTGAAAAATTCCCTTAATTAAAAAGAATCCTATAAGTGCGATGATCAGTGGCATAATCAAGAATGGTTTAAGCCGGTTTTATCGTTTTTCGTTTCAGGAAAAGTAATATCAACAGCATAAGGCCGGCTAAAGAGCACAGGATAAATATCCACCGGTTTACCCGGCCATTACTACCCGAATCATCAGCAGCAATCACTGCATAATCAAAATAGGCTTTCGACTTTTTCATTTTGTATTGAAGCTTGCTATCTTTCGCACCGGTAATAACCATTTGATAGTTCCACTTTTTCATGTACACCGTGAATGTATCTGTAACCGTGCCGGCTGAATCCGACTTAGCCAAAGCAAAATGCAGGTAGCGTTCAGATTCATCCCATCTTTTTCCTCCATCCTGGATTACTATTTTGTAATTATCATCAATAGTATCCCGGCGACTGATGAAAGGGTTCTTTAACAGTGTATCTTCTTCGTGGTAAGAATATTGTACTAGTACCAGTTTATACCCGGCCAGGTTCCCGGTACCTTCAAAAGTTATCTGCGCCGGGGCAGTACGGCGGCGAATAGAAAATCCTGCATCAGCCATTGCTGCCAGGCTGGTTAAAACCAGCAATGCTGTAAAAAAAGCTCTTACTCTTTTCATACCATTAAATGTAGATTATTTCATTGAAGCCTGAATACCCGCCACAGGGTATAAGTAAAATCAGGAACAGCTAGTAAAAACCTCATACGGGGATAAAATCTTCCTGCTTATCTTCGCCAACCAATTTAATAATAACTCAATTACTATGTCACAAGTTTGGAAAGATTACCAGGAAAAGAATAAGGACCGTTACCTGAATGAAATGCTTGACCTGCTCCGGATCCCTTCTGTAAGTGCTAAAAGCGAACACAAAGACGATATGCTGAAATGCGCAGAAGCCGTGAAGAAAAGTTTATTGGAAGCTGGCTGCGACAAAGCTGAAGTAATGGCGACCGATGGCCACCCTGCCGTTTATGGTGAAAAAATAATTGACCCGTCAAAACCCACGGTTCTTGTTTATGGACACTATGATGTGCAGCCACCGGAACCTTTAGAACTCTGGACCAATCCACCCTTTGAACCTACCATAATAGATGGTAAAATATTTGCCCGGGGCTCAGCTGACGACAAAGGCCAGTTCTATATGCATGTAAAGGCATTGGAAACTTTAGTGAAGACCAAGACAATGACCACCAATATCAAATTCCTGATTGAAGGAGAAGAAGAAGTGGGGTCGCCGAATTTAGGAAAATTTGTGGCTGCACATAAAGACATGCTGAAGGCTGATGTAATTCTGATCAGTGATAGTTCCATGCTGAGCATGGAGCATCCATCCCTGGATACCGGTGTCCGTGGCTTAAGCTATATACAGGTAGAAGTAACAGGTGCCAACAGGGATCTCCATAGTGGTACCTATGGTGGAGCCGTGGCAAACCCCATCACCATACTGGCTCAAATGATAGCTTCCTGTCATGATGAAAATAATCATATCACTATCCCCGGATTTTATGATGACGTGGTGATTGCCAGTCCCGAAGAAAGAGCATTGATCAATATGGCTCCGTATGATGAAAAAGAATATATGGATGAACTGGGTGTAAAAGAATTATGGGGTGAAAAAGGATACAGCACCTACGAAAGAACAGGTATCCGTCCAACCATTGAAATAAATGGCATCTGGGGCGGTTATACCGGTGAAGGGGCAAAAACGGTGCTGCCTTCAAAAGCATATGCGAAAATTTCTGCAAGACTGGTTCCCAATCAATCTTCTGATAAGATCACAGAAAAATTATTGGCTTACTTCAAGTCAATTGCCCCAAAATCAGTAGAAGTAAAAGCTGAACTGCATCATGGTGGCGAGCCATATATGACACCGATTGACAGCAAGGGTTATAAAGCAGCAGCAAAAGCAGTAGAAACAACTTTTGGAAAAGAACCGATCCCGGTGCGTGGCGGTGGCAGTATTCCTATCTGTTCTATTCTGGAAAAAGAACTAGGCATTAAAATAATTTTCATGGGCTTTGGCCTTGATAATGACAACCTGCATAGCCCGAATGAGAAGTACAATATTGAGAATTATTATAAAGGAATAGAGACAATCCCTTATTTCCATAAGTATTTTGCTGAAATGAATTAATGACTCATTGAAGAAATTCAAATCCCAATCATCCGGTTGGGATTTTTTATTTTTGAATATGCCTGTTAAAGAAAAACTCCGCCTTGATAAATATCTCTGGGCTATCCGCTTGTTCAAAACAAGGTCAATGGCAGCTACCGCCTGTGATAGTGGAAAGGTTAAATTTGACGGCTCCCAGGCCAAAGCTTCCCGGAATGTGAGTATCGGCGATGAGTATGAAGTAAAAACGGAAGCTAAACGGTGGAGGATAAAAGTTACAGGACTTCTGGAGAAAAGAGTAGCCGCTGCCGAAGCCATTAAAAACTACATTGATATTACACCTGAAGAGGAAATAGAACGAATAAGATTCCAGGCAGCCAGTTTTCATACTGGTAAAAGGCAAAGTAAAATCGGAAGGCCTACGAAAAAAGAAAGAAGAGACCTGGATGAATTTTTAGAATAAGAAAACTTCCTTTTTTAAGCAATAGTGGAGATAGTTTTGATAAAATCAGGATTTTTTTCATCCAACAGATCACCAAGCTTTTTGGCAGAAAATTCAGCCAGCATACCATCCCGCAGTTTCAACATCTGAAAATGGAGCGGACAGGGATTCTTGCTGTTACATTTTCGCAAACTCAATACGCAGATATTGAACTGTTCCACTCCATCGGTAATCTTTACCAATTGTATAAGTTTTGTCTTTAATGTGACTTCATTCAGGTAAAAGCCACCATAAGGGCCCTTGGTTGATGACAGAATTCCTTCTTTAACCATCATTTTCATGATCTTGGCGAGAAAATGCCGGGGAACGGATAATTTTTCCGCAATCTCATCCAGCTGCACTTTTCTTCCTTCTTTGTCTACTAAAGCTATATACAACACTCCCCGAAGGGCATAACCAAAAGATTTTGAAAGGAACATTATTATAAGTCTATGATCGACAAAAGTACCTGCAGGTATTTTTTGACGGGGTGACTAATATCACAGAGAACGATGATGAATATCAGACACCTGCAAAACTACTCAAAATACATTTGCCCCATAAAAGACATTGATATCTTTTTAATATTAATTTTGAAAGGCCCACGATCTTTTTATTATTCATTAAAATCATTCCAACATGAAACGCAACATTCTTGGTACTGTTTTATTATCTGCCAGTATTTTCTTTTTTTCCTGTAACGAGGGGGGAGTAAAAGATGAACCCAAACCCTTAGATGTACAGGAGCTCACCAAAGACAAACCGGAAACACACGGTTCTGAAGTAAAAGAAGGAGACATTACTTTAAGTACTCCGCTTGACCAGGCTATGGTAGCTGCCGGCAAAGGAACTTATGAATTGAAATGCCAAAGTTGCCATAGGCTTACAGAAGAAAAACTGGTAGGGCCGGGATGGAAAGGTGTTACTCAAAAAAGACAGCCCGTCTGGATCATGAATATGATCACTAATGTAGACATGATGCTGGAAAAAGATCCTGAGGCTCAAAAGTTATTAGAGCTCTGCCTTGTACGTATGCCCAATCAAAATATCACTACAGATGAAGCCCGTAAAGTAGTTGAATTCATGCGTAGCAATGATGGTGAGAAATAAGTTTACCTGCTGAATCAAAACCCCGAATATATTTCCTGATTTTTCTTAACTGCTAAATATTATATATGAAACACTCATTCCTAAAAACGTTTTTTGCATTTTCTTTGCTGCTGATCGGCCTGGTCTGGCTGCAGGGCTGTAAGCCTAAAGGCACTCAATCAGCTGCCGGAGGTGATGCTGCCAAAGCATATGTTGCCCCGGGCAAATATGACGAATTCTACAATTTTGTTTCCGGTGGATTTAGCGGACAGATGTCCGTTTATGGTTTACCATCCGGACGCTTATTTCGTGTAATACCTGTTTTTTCTGTTGATCCGGAAAAAGGCTGGGGCTATAGCGAAGAGACAAAGCCTATGTTGAACACTTCGCATGGATTTGTACCCTGGGATGACCTGCACCATATTGCCTTATCTGTAACCGGCAGTGAACATGATGGTCGTTGGGTATTTGGTAATGCCAATAATACACCCCGTATTGCCCGGATTGATCTGAAAACTTTCCGTACCGCTGAAATTATTGAAATACCAAACAGCGCCGGTAACCACTCCTCTCCTTTTATCACTGAAAATTCTGAATATGTAGTAGCAGGAACCAGGTTCAGTGTGCCTCTTGGTGATAAACTGGATGTACCTATCAATACTTACAAAGAAAATTTCAAAGGTACTATCAGTTTTATAGGGGTTGACAAAACATCCGGAGAAATGAATGTTGCGTTCCAGATATTAACCCCTGGTATCAACTTCGACCTGGCCCGTGCCGGTAAAGGAAAATCAGCCGGCTGGTTCTTCTTCAGTTGTTATAATTCTGAAAAAGCCAATACACTGCTGGAAGTAAATGCTTCTCAAAAAGATAAGGACTTCATCATGGCAGTAAACTGGAAAAAAGCAGAGGAATATGCTAAAGCCGGTAAAGGAGTTAAAAAAGCTGTTCGCTATGCGCATAATAAATATGACGATAACACACATTCTGCTACTTCTACCATCATGAATGAAGTACTGGTGCTTGATCCCAAAGATTGCCCGGATATGATTTACTTTATGCCATGTCCGAAATCACCACACGGATGTGATACTGATCCTACCGGCGAATACATTGTGGGAAGTGGTAAACTGGCTGCCGTAATACCTGTTTTTTCATTTACCAAGATCCAGGAAGCGATTGCCAAGAAAAATTATGATGGTGAATTTGACGGTATTCCTGTTTTGAAATATGAAGCTGTTTTACATGGTGAGGTTTCAAAACCAGGTCTTGGACCATTACACACAGAGTTTGATGCCAACGGGAATGCATATACATCTTTCTTCGTATCATCCGAAATTGTAAAGTGGAGTGTAAAAGATCTTAAAGTACTGGACCGTGTACCTACTTATTATTCTATCGGACACTTATCAGTACCTGGTGGTCCAACTAAAAAACCCTGGGGCAAATATGTGATTGCGTATAATAAGATCACCAAGGACCGTTATCTTCCTACCGGACCTGAACTGACCCAAAGTGCACAGTTGTATGATATCAGTGGAGATAAAATGAAATTGATCCTTGATTTCCCCACTATCGGTGAACCACACTATGCAGAAGCAATTCCTGCTGATATGATCATTAAAAACAGCCGGAAAATATTCAAGCTGGAAGAAAATAAACACCCTTATGTTGCAATGGGAGAAGGTAAAACAAAAGTAGAGCGAAAAGGAAATGAAGTGCATGTTTATATGACAGCTATCCGTTCCCATATCACTCCTGATAATATAGAGGGTGTTAAACTTGGAGAGACTGTTTATTTCCACGTAACCAACCTTGAACAGGACTGGGATGTGCCACACGGATTTGCAGTAAAAGGAATCAGTAATGCTGAACTGCTTATTATGCCGGGAGAAACACAAACATTAAAATGGACACCTGAAAAAGCCGGCGTTTATCCAATGTATTGTACTGACTTCTGCTCTGCCCTGCACCAGGAAATGCAGGGATATATAAGGATCAGCCCTGCCGGTTCAAATGTGCCATTGTTATTCAGTACCGGCACTAATTTACCAGCAGTTACAACTCCTGCGGCAACTGAAAAACCTGCCACCAAATAATTACATAAAAGGTAACGCTGATCACAGCGTTACCTTTTATTCAACTTTATATCAAAAACTAAAGGTTATGAAAAAAAATATTCAGTATAACGCTTCTTGGCTTAACTCTTTTTCTGAGCAATTGCAATAATGATAAAGCATCAGAAACAGGTACTGCAACAGATGCGGCCACACCTGCAGGCGGACAGGAAGCTGTACAGGATGATGAATCACAAAAAGATGTTGTAAAAGTTGCTGTCGGATCAGCAGATCATTCAACATTGGTAGCTGCATTAAAGCAGGCTGAGCTGGTTACCTCTCTTTCCAATGCAGGACCTTTTACAGTATTTGCACCAACGAATGCCGCTTTTGACAAGTTACCCGCAGGTACTGTAGACGGACTGATGAAAGATGATAAGAAAGCCGATCTGCAAAACATTTTGCAATACCATGTGGCCGTTGCTGTATATAAAACAGAAAATATGAAAGATGGCCAAATAATTGGCCAGGCCAATGGAGATAATATTACTCTCAGTGTGAAGGATGGTAAGGTGATGATAAATGGCAGTGCAAATATTGTGGCTTCTATTCCTGCCTCCAATGGCATCATACATGTAATTGATGCAGTTTTGCTGCCACCAGCCAAAAAATAGTCAAACGTCGTTGCGTTTTTCATTGTACACTTTCACTTGCTTCCGGGGTACAATACCCCGGGAGCTTTTTAAGACAATCGTATGAATAACAAGCTCAGTGTAACATCCCGGATTTTAGTGGCCTTTGCCTCTGGTGCCCTGGTGACCGTATTCTTTTTACCCGCCTGGCGGATTGACCTGTTTGCACCGCAGTACCCGGAAGGGCTGATGATGAATATCTGGATAAATGGATTAACCGGTGATGTAGACATTATTAACGGTTTAAATCATTATATCGGGATGAAACATATCAGTGTTGATATGTTCCCGGAGTTCAAGTTTCTTCCCTATGTAGTAGGTTTTTATATGCTCCTGGGAATTGTTATCGCTATAACAGGCAGCAGGAAATTCTTATTACTGTATCTTATCCTAATTGTTATCGGCGGCGCTTTAGCCATGTATGATTTTTACCAATGGGGATACGATTATGGCCACAATCTTGATCCCAGTGCCGCCATCCAGGTACCCGGACTATCCTACCAACCTCCCCTCTTCGGGCATAAAAGATTATTAAATTTTGACGCCTATTCATTTCCTGATGTTGGTGGATGGATTGTGATAGCTGCCTCTGCCCTTGCTTTCGGAGTTTGGTTGGCTGAATGGTATCATCAACGTAAACTGAATAAAAAATGAGAAATTCATTCTTTGTTGCAGTGACAGCATTTATATTGATCCTTTCTTCCTGCTCTGCACAACCCGAACCCTTTAAATATGGCCAGGACATTTGTTATACCTGTAAAATGGGAATAGTTGATCCAAAATTTGGTTGCCAGCTTATTACAACCAAAGGGAAAATTTTTAAATTTGATGATGTTGTTTGCCTGTCCCGATTCATCAAATCAGGCACTGTAACTGAAAAAGACATCCGGCAAACTGTTGTAATCAATTTTGAAAAAGAGAACGACTTCCTGGATATAAACAAAACATTCTTTGTTATGGCACCAGCAATAAAAAGTCCCATGGGTAGTCATGCAGCAGCTTTCTCCGGTAAAGAGGCGGCTGAGAAATTTAATGCCGGCAAAACTGGTCAAATCCTGAACTGGAAAGACTTATCAGGAAAACTAGAATGACCAATGCAGTATTTTTTTACCATAGTACTGTCTTTTTTGCTTACTCCTGTTTTCAGCAGGACAATTATTGTTGGACCAACTCAACCTATACGTTCGCTGAAAAAAGCAATTGAAACCGCCGACGAAAAGGACAGCATCATTCTGCTAAAAGGAACTTATAAAGAAGGAAGCATCATTCTAACAAAATCACTCACCATTATCGGGCAGAATAATCCGGTTTTAGAAGGTGAAAACAAATACGAGATACTGCTTATCAGCGGTAAAAATATTATTGTAAAAGGCATTGAGTTTCGCAACTCCGGTTATTCAGCAATGGATGATTATGCTGCCATTAAATTGGTTGATTGCAGCAATGTGACGATAGAAAATAATAGTATCCGGTTTGCTTACTTTGCCATTCACATTTCCAACACCACCAGGGCCATTATCCGTAATAACCGTATTAACGGGATTCCAACCTCCGAACAACTGACAGGTAATGGTATTCACCTTTGGAAATCCAGTCATGCGATAATAGAGAATAACTATATACAGGGCCATAGAGATGGAATTTATTTTGAGTTTGTTACAGAATCACAGATAAAAAATAACCTCAGTGAAAAAAACATCCGTTATGGACTGCATTTTATGTTCTCCAATGACGATAATTACCAGAACAATACATTCAGAAACAACGGTGCCGGTGTAGCAGTGATGTACTCGAAAAGAGTAAGAATGGAAAAAAATCATTTTGAAGAAAACTGGGGAGCCTCAGCATATGGCATCCTGTTGAAAGATATCACAGACAGTCACATTCAAAACAATACCTTCTTTAAAAATACGGTGGGGATTTATATGGAAGGAAGCAGCCGTATAGAGATACAAAAGAATTTTTTTAAAAATAATGGCTGGGCCATCAAAGTACAAGCCAGTTGTGATGATAATGTTTTCCACCATAATAATTTCTCCGGCAACAGCTTTGATGTTGGTACAAATGGAACTATGGTGCTGAACAAGTTTAATAATAATTACTGGGATAAATATGAAGGCTATGATATGAATAAAGATGGCATAGGAGATATTCCCTACCATCCTGTGAGCATGTATTCGATGATAGTAGAACAAAATCCAACGACCTTAATGCTATTCAGGAGTTTTATGGTATCGCTGCTGGACAAAGCTGAAAAAGCTATCCCGAGCCTTACCCCCGAAAATCTTTTTGATGATGCACCCATGATGAAAATGATGAAAATATGATTCGTATTGAGCAGGTAAATAAAAAATTCAGAAAACTCCAGGCCCTGGACAATATATCGGCAAACTTCGATAGAGGCCAGGTCATTTCCCTGATCGGTCCGAATGGATCCGGTAAAACAACACTGATAAAGTCTATTCTTGGTATGGTAAGGCCAGACAGCGGAAAGATCTTTGTAAAAGATCAGCCTGTGAATGGTGACCCTGCATACCGGAAAGACATAGGCTATATGCCGCAGATCGGCCGTTATCCTGATAATATGAAAGTGGGGCAGCTTTTTGAAATGATGAAGAAGATCCGCAATGCGGATGATAGTAAAACAGACAATGATCTTTTTGAGCAATTTAGTATTCCCTCCATTTTTGAAAAGCCAATGCGGACACTGAGTGGGGGTACCAGGCAAAAAGTAAGTGCTGCCCTTGCATTTTTATTTAATCCCCTTATTCTTATTCTCGATGAGCCTACAGCCGGACTTGATCCCCTTTCCTCTGAAATACTAAAAGAAAAAATTATTAGCGAAAAACAAAAGAACAAACTTATTCTGATCACCTCACATGTGCTGAGTGACCTTGAAGAGCTGACCACACATATTATGTACCTGCAGGAAGGTAAAATGCAGTTTCTCAAAGACCTGGAAACATTGCAGGAAGAAACGGGTGAAATAAAACTTAGCAAAGCCATTGCCAGAGTTATGAAAGGTCACGAAACAGACAGTAAATGGATCGATCAGATGTTTTCCGTCAAAAAAAAAATATGACCAGGATAATCAATTAAATCAAAATGCTAAAAGTTTCCCGATACGTTTTATATGATATATTCAGGAATAAGATAGTCATTGCCTACACACTATTCCTGTTTATTGTTTCTTTCAGCATGTTCCGTATGGAAGAGAACAGCAGCAAAGCAATGCTCAGTTTACTGAGTATTATTTTAATTGTTTTGCCATTGGTCAGCCTTGTATTCAGTACTATTCACTATTATAATTCATATGAGTTTATTGAACTCATGCTTTCACAACCGCTGAGCCGGACAAGAATATTATTAAGTGAATTTGGCGGCGTTTGTATTTCCTTGTTAAGCGCCTTTTGGATTGGTGTAGGTGTGCCGGTATTGATTTTTTCTGCTGACGAAACCGGTTTTGCACTCTTATTCACCGGTACTGCATTGACAATTGTTTTTACCAGTATCGCTTTCCTGGCATCAGTCAGATCAAAGGACAAAGCAAGAGGAATTGGCTTTGCGTTACTATTATGGTTCTATTTTGCCCTGATTTATGATGGGCTGGTTTTGCTGATCCTTTTTGCTTTCAGTGATTACCCGATGGAAAAATTTACCCTCTTACTTTCAGCCCTTAACCCGATTGACCTCGGAAGGATTTTCATAATGCTGAAAATGGACATCAGTGCTTTGATGGGATATACCGGTGCCCTCTATAAAGATTTTTTTGGAAGTGGCAAAGGTGTTCTGTTTACAACAGTCATTATGCTGTTGTGGGCTATTATCCCATTATGGCTGGCAGTAAGAAGCTTCAGGAAAAAAGACATGTAAATAATTTATCAATTTTAAAATAATTATATCATGAATGAATTGATGACCAAAAGCCTTGCACAGATTGTAACGGGTAATCACCGGACAGCTGCGATATTTGAAAAGTATCACCTTGATTTTTGCTGTAAAGGAAAACGTTCATTGGAGCAGGCCTGTAATGAGCAAAACATTGCTACAAACGAACTGTTAGCAGAACTGGAGTCTATTTCGTCTGCTCCTGTTACAGGTACAGCAGGTTTCCCTTTTGATCAGCTTACGCTGACACAACTAAGTAACTATATTGTATCTACTCACCATGCCTATGTAAAAGGGGAACTGCCTCAGCTCTTTTCTTATATTGAAAAAGTGGCTGCTAAACATGGTGAACGACACCCGGAATTATATAAAATATTCGAATTGGTGGTCGCCATTAAAGAAGAAATGGAACTGCATATGAGGAAAGAAGAGCAGATACTCTTTCCCCGCATCCAGGAAATTGAAAACATAGCTACACAAGACAAAGAAAGTCCGCAATTGAATATTAACTACCTGCAATCACCAATCAGTGTAATGGAACAGGAACATGATCATGCCGGTGCATTAACAGCCGAGATCAGGCAATTAACTTCTAATTATACTGCACCACCGGATGCCTGTACTACATATAAATTGTTATTTGCATCCTTGCAGGCCTTTGAAACAGACCTGCATCAGCATGTTCACCTGGAAAACAATATACTTTTTCCTAAAGCCATAGAATTATTCCAGCATTTAAATGAAGTAAGAATGAATTAGGAACAACCCTGTAATAAGGAAATTATCAAACAAATGTTTTAGAGAGGAGAGCTCTCTTGATTATTGATTGCTGACGAAAATCATATAGCCTTCCCATCAACATCATTGTTTTTCCCACCGCCGGCATTTGAAATTAGCAGAGTAAACAATATTGTTCACCCCTAAAATGTTTAATATGGAAACAAAAGCAGTTGACAAGCCGAGAACTTCCTGGCCAACTTTGTTTGACACTGGGTGGATGGACAAAGTTTTTAATGCCCCAATTGACGAATTTTTCAATATCGGCAAAGTAATTAATGTACCGGCAGTGAATGTAACTGAAACAGACAAAGAATTCAAGTTGAACATTGCTGCTCCCGGTCTTGAAAAAAAAGATTTTAAAGTTGAAGCTATCGATGACATGCTGACTATCAGCGCAGAACATGAAAGAGAAGAAAAAGAAGAAAAAAATGGACGTTTTAACCGCCGTGAATATAACTACAGCAGCTGGAGCAGAAGTTTTACCCTTCCTGAAAACTGTGATAGCGGAAAAATTGATGCTGAATACAAAAATGGGGAATTGAAAATTTTCATTCCAAAACTGGAAGTGAAAGAACCCAAAAAAGTGAAAAGTATCTCTGTGAACTAACAGGATGTGCCCGTAAGGGTGGCCCCCGCCAATATCTGAAAGGCGGGGGTTTTCTATTTATACCTAAAGAAATAAGACTTTTATACTCTGCAGCATTTTATCTACTTCCGGTATTGATGAAAGCTTAATAGATATTGAGGTCTGTATAACTATACCGGTTTAGTAAAGCAAATGTTTCAGTTTCTCTACATTGCTGATGCTGATCTTCCCGTCCTTTATTTCAATCAGTTTCTCCGATTTAAAATCACTGAGTGTACGTATAAGTGATTCTGTAGCAGTACCTACATAATGTGCAATATCTTCCCGGGAGATCTCTATTGGCTTATTCTCACCACTTGTATTGAATTTGCCATGTATATCCACCAATGCTTTGGCAACCCTTTTGCGCAATGAGCTGTACGCAAGGCTTAGCAGCCGCTCTTCCTTTTCTTTCACATTTTGTGTAATGATCCTGATAAATTTTGAAGCTACTGTAATGTTACCCTCAATCATCTGCTGAAAATCTTCACGGGGCACCTGTACGATTTCTGTATCCTCTAAGGCTACAGCAGAATCATCATAGTTTTTTTCTTCAATTAACGCAGGATAACCGACAAAATCACCATCGCTGTATAAATCCGTGATGTATTCCTTTCCGTCTTCGTGGGTTTTGAACCCTTTTACCTTTCCCTTTACAACATAATACAGGAATCTCGGCCTTTTGCCTTCGGCATAAATGACCTGCTTTTTTGTATAAATCTCTGAATTGTAATTATCCGGGTTGAACTGAAGCATACCGTTTTCCCGCAGGTCATTGGCCAATTCACTCAGTCCTTTGCCGCTGGCATCGTACTTCTTTTGTAATACATCGTATTTTTTTAGCCTTGATTCAATGGCATTCATTAACTCAATTTCTTCAAAAGGCTTGGTCACATAGTCATCGGCACCCATTTCCATGCCTTTGCGCAGATCACTTCTTTCTGCCTTGGCCGTTAAAAATATCAGCGGAATGTTTTCAGTTTCTGGATTTTTCCTCAATAAATGCAGGACTCCATAACCATCCAGCTCCGGCATCATAATATCACAGACAATCAGGTCTGGCTTAGAAGCCAGGGCCGCTTCCACCCCTCTTTTCCCATTTTCTGCAGTCACAGTCTTATACCCCCCCAGGGAAAGTATTTCGGCTGTATTTTCCCTGATATCTTCGTTATCATCTATAATAAGGATAGTTTTTTGAGACATAAGTGGAATTTTTGATTTAACTAAGCTGCAAAATAGGCAAAAGCAACGTTTGATAAAAATCAGTTTGATAAGTGAACTTGCTCATCCGGAGGCTGAGACCCCCCGGTTACTTTAGCGACCTGATATATTTCCGGAAAAATGGCTGCACCAGTAATTACTGATAAGGAGATTCATTGCTATCACTGTGGTGAAACCTGTCTGAATGACAAAATACGTTCGACAGAAAAGGTTTTTTGTTGCGAGGGATGCAAAATGGTGTACCAGATCCTGAGCCAAAGTGACCTTTGTGATTACTACAACCTGAATGAGAACCCGGGCCTTAGCCAGCGGATTAAAGTCAGAAAAGACAAATTTTCTTTCCTGGACGATGAAAAAATTCAGCTTCAACTAATCAGTTTCCGGGATGATAAACAGGTACACATTACTTTCTACCTGCCACAAATGCATTGCAGCTCCTGCCTTTATCTTTTAGAAAACCTGCACCGGTTAGACGGGGGTGTAATTTCCAGCAAAGTAAATTTTACCCGAAAAGAAGTTGATATTGTTTTATTGACCGACAAAACCAGCCTGCGAAAAGTAGCGGAAACACTTACCAGTATTGGCTATGAACCTTATATCAGCCTGAACGACCTGAAAGAAAAAAGACCGGTTATTGACAAAAGCATGGTATACCAGATCGGTGTTGCGGGATTCGCATTCGGTAATATTATGTTGCTGAGTTTTCCTGAATACCTTGGTATTGATGCCACTGAAACGAGCCTGCGGTCTGTCTTCCGGTGGATCAGTTTCGGGTTAGCTATCCCGGTTTTATTATATTCTGCTCTCCCATTTTATCAATCTTCCTGGAAAAGCATAAAGCATAAATTTCTGAATATTGATGCCCCGATTGCCCTGGCCATCATCATTACTTTTATCCGTAGTGCTTATGAAGTAATCAGCGGAACCGGGGGCGGCTATTTTGACTCCATGACAGGCATTGTATTCTTTATGCTGGCGGGGCGCATCCTGCAGGATAAAACCTACCGGCAATTATCCTTTGAACGAGACTATTCCTCTTATTTCCCCATTGCCATTTCAGTTTTAAAGGACAATAAAGAAGTACCAACAGCTTTACCCGATATAAAACCAGGCGATACGCTGCTCATCCATCATGAGGAATTAATTCCGGCTGATGGAATATTGACCCGGGGAAAAGCTTTTATAGATTATAGTTTTGTTACTGGTGAATCACTACCCGTATTAAAAGAAATGGGTGAAATAGTTTATGCCGGCGGCAAACAAACAGAAGGCAATATAGAGATACTGGTTGTAAAAGAAGTCACACAGAGTTATCTCACCAAACTCTGGAACAGGGACGAGTTTAAGGAGCAAGAAGAGAATAAGAAGGTATCTTTTGTAAATATCCTTAGCCGCTATTTTACTTATATCGTTTTAACCATTGCAGCTGCAACTGCAGTATACTGGCAAATAAACGACCCGTCAAGGATGTGGCCTGCCGTAACTGCCATTTTTATCATTGCCTGCCCCTGTGCCTTGTTCCTCTCCAATACATTCACCAATGGTAACGTACTCAGAATACTTGGCAGAAATCATCTATATCTCCGGAATGCACAAACTATTGAAGAAATGGCCGGGGCTACACATATTGTTTTTGATAAAACCGGTACACTAACCTCCACCCAACAACAGGATATCGTATATGAAGGACTGGCACTTACAGCATATCAACTGCACCAGGTGGCAGCCCTGGCTGATAGTTCCAACCACCCACTGAGTAAAGCCCTCGCCAAACATATCGGCAAAACAAAAGAAATTCATGTAGAGGGCTTTAAAGAAATAACCGGGCAGGGCATTGAAGGGTTAGTCAATAATGATTTATTAAAACTGGGCTCTTATGAGTATATAACAGGTGAAGTAAACAGGCAACCTGGTACAGCTGTATATATTAGTTTTGAAGGTGAATTATTTGGATATTTTTTATTCAACAACCATTACCGGGAAGCTATCCCGTCATTGATAAACGAACTGAAAAAAGAATATCATCTCTCTGTACTTTCAGGTGACAATACGGCTGAAAAAGATACCCTGCAAAAACTTCTAGGTAAAAAAGCAACACTATTATTTCATCAGAAACCTGAAGACAAGCTGCAATACATTCAATACCTGCAGAACCAGGGAGAGAAAGTGATGATGATTGGGGATGGATTAAATGATGCCGGTGCGTTGAAACAGAGTGATATTGGTATTGCTGTGGCAGAGCAAACAAATAATTTTACCCCTTCCAGTGATGCTATCATTGAAGCAAAACAGCTTTCTAAGCTCACAAAATTTATTAGCCTGTGCCGTGCTAACAGAAACATTGTGATAGCCAGTTTCGTGCTGTCTATTGTCTATAATGTTATCGGGTTATTCTTCGCAGTACAGGGAACCCTATCACCCCTTATTGCTGCCATCTTAATGCCCAGCAGTTCGCTGAGTATTTTGTTACTAACATTTGGCAGTAGTAGCCTGATTGCCAGGCAGATGAAACTTTAAGCCAAAAATTCATTTATCAAAGAATTAGCCTGATAAAAATCAGTTCGCCTCTTGATACTTGTTATCCTTTGCCTTGGTTGCCAAAAATACTTTTACCGCTATATTATCTAAAAAAATGAGTGTAATTATCATCTTATTGATTGCCAGTATTTCTATTGCCGGTCTTTTCCTGTTCGCATTTTTATGGGGCGTAAAATCAGGTCAATTTGAAGATGACTATTCTCCGGCTTCCCGCATTCTTTTTGACGATAAACCCACTTCCTCAACCAAAACCGAATAACCAATCAAAAACAACCCAGTTTATGCAAGTAGAAAAATTCTATTATGACAACAAAATTGTGAAGGCGTTTGGTATAGCCACTATTGTTTTTGGCATAGTGGGTATGCTGGCGGGTTTATGGGCTGCTATCCAGATATATTATCCGGCTATCAGTTTGAACCTTGCTCCAACTACTTTTGGCCGGCTTCGCCCATTACACACAAACGCCATCATTTTTGCCTTTGTAGGTAATTCAATTTTTACAGGTGTATATTATTCTCTTCAGCGGCTTTGTAAAGCCCGGATGTTTAGCGATAAGCTCAGCTGGATCCATTTCTGGGGGTGGCAGGCAATAATTGCCGCTGCTGCCATTACACTTTTGATGGGTTATACCACCAGTAAAGAATATGCAGAACTGGAATGGCCAATCGATATCGCTATTACTATCGTGTGGGTAATATTTGGTATCAATATGTTTGGCACCATCCTGAAAAGAAGAGAAAAACATTTATATGTAGCGATCTGGTTTTATATAGCTACCTGGGTTACCGTGGCCATGCTCCATATTGTAAACTCAATCGCTATTCCGGTTTCATTTATGAAAAGTTATAGCTGGTATGCCGGTGTACAGGATGCATTGGTACAATGGTGGTATGGTCATAATGCGGTAGCCTTTTTCCTTACCACTCCTATTTTAGGATTGATGTATTACTTTCTGCCTAAAGCAGCTAACCGCCCGGTTTATTCTTACCGCCTTTCAATTATTCACTTCTGGGCGCTGATATTTATCTATATCTGGGCTGGCCCGCACCACTTACTTTATTCTGCTTTGCCTGATTGGGCGCAGTCACTGGGTGTAGTTTTTTCAATCATGCTGATTGCCCCAAGCTGGGGAGGTATGCTGAATGGTTTGTTTACCCTTCGTGGAGCATGGGATAAAGTAAGAGAAGATCCTGTTTTAAAATTTATGGTGGTGGCAATTACCTGTTATGGTATGAGCACATTCGAGGGACCCATGCTCAGTCTGAAAAGCATCAATGCAATTTCTCACTTTACTGACTTGACCATTGCCCACGTACACATAGGTGGATTGGGATGGAATGGATTTCTTGCCTTTGCTATCCTTTACTACATGGTACCAAAAATGTGGGGTACCACTTTATACTCAAAAAAATTAGCCACCAATCACTTCTGGTTGGGTACTATTGGTATCATACTGTATGCTGTACCGCTTTATTGGGCAGGTTTTGAACAAGCCTCCATGTGGAAACAATTTACTCCTGAAGGACAGATTAAATATGATTTCCTGCAGACTGTTACTAATCTGATACCAATGTATATCTCCCGTAGTATAGGTGGTACTTTATACCTGGTTGGTGCATTAATGATGGTGTACAACTTGTATAAAACAGTCAAAAAAGGAATATTCATACCAAATGAAGCTGCTGAAGCAGCACCGCTGGTAAAAGAGGTGAGCCATAAGAAAGAATACTGGCACAGGGTAATTGAAAGAAAACCAGTAACCATGCTCATACTGAGCCTTATCCTTGTCTCTATTGGTGGTTTGGTGCAGATGATTCCCACTTTCCTGGTAAAATCAAACATACCTACTATCGCCAGCGTAAAACCTTATACTCCACTTGAGCTGCAAGGCAGGGATATTTATGTCCGTGAAGGATGTTATACCTGCCACTCACAAATGATCCGTCCTTTCCGTGATGAAGTGGCCAGGTATGGTGAATACTCCAAAGCCGGTGAATTTGTATACGACCATCCTTTTCAGTGGGGAAGCAAAAGAACGGGTCCGGACCTGGCAAGAGAAGGTGCTCCTAAATTAAAAAGACCAGATTCATGGCATTACAATCACATGTATGACCCACGGTCAATGTCACCCGGATCACTGATGCCGCAATATGTATGGCTGTTTGACAATAAATTAGATACTGGTTCTACTCCTGCAAAGATCAGGGCGATGAGAACATTAGGTGTACCCTATCCTAAAGGTTATGACAAAATAGCCAACAGGGACCTGATGCACCAGGCGGATTCTATTGCAGCCAACCTGAAGAAAGAAAAAATTGAGAGTCCTTCCGATGTGGAGATCATTGCATTAATAGCTTATCTGCAACGCCTGGGCCGGGATATTACCAATGAACCAAAACCACTGGCTGAAAACAAATAAAATACTGAAAATGAAATTCATTAATTATTTAGAAAAAGTAAGCGGTGTGGACATTTTTGGCCTGGCTTCACTTATAATTTTCTTTTTATTTTTTTTAGTGATGCTCACCTGGGTATTTAAAACTAAAAAGAAAAGTTACCGGGAAATAAGCCGCATTCCTTTAGATAACTAATATTAAAACTAACCTGTAATGCTTTTATCTATGCGTAAAAAAACAAAATACATACCAGGCATACTGGCCTCGTTGTTAATAATGACTGCCCAGCCTGTTTGGGCGGCAGGTCCGCCAGAACCATCTATTTTAAGCAATCCTTTGGCGTTGACCCTTATGATTCTTATGGCTTTGTTGCTAATCATTATTGGCATCCTTGCTAATATATTAATAGGTGCCGCTGATGTTAAGCTTAAAAAAAGAAATAAGCCGTCCAGCAACAAGCCTGTGGCAGCAGCTTCATTGATACTTGTACTATTACTTGCAAGCTCTTCATTGTTTGCACAGGATGCCGCCGGTACTGCTGATGCTGCCAACACTGCCGTCAAAACGATTGGGGGGATGTCTGCTTCCACTTTTTATATAATGGTTACCGTGTTGTTTCTGGAGTTATTTATTATAATAGCACTGCTTATTAATATTAAGTTTCTACTGAAAACAGAAAAAGAAAAACTGGCTACTGCTGTAGAAACAGAAGAAGTTAAAGCCAATAGGCTCAGCTGGTGGGACAGGTTCAACAAGTTGAGTCCCGTTAGTGAAGAAGCTGATCTGGATCTCGGCCATGATTATGATGGTATCCGTGAGCTGGACAATCGTCTTCCACCGTGGTGGCTATACGGATTTTATCTTTGTATCATATTTGCAGGTATTTATCTGTGGCG
Source organism: Chitinophagaceae bacterium (assembly GCA_016719165.1). Taxonomy (GTDB): domain Bacteria; phylum Bacteroidota; class Bacteroidia; order Chitinophagales; family Chitinophagaceae; genus JJ008. Next base: position 79,916 of record JADKAJ010000011.1, read on the forward strand.
TTTCCATGTTTCACATACCGGTCCTTCCAGTAAACAGGAATATGAAAGATCAGTAGCAAGAGCAGATGCTAAAATACAAGAGTACCTGAAACAAAAAGGAGAGTCTGTAGATGAAAACACCGTGACGCTTCTTACCAGTGCCGATGATATCCAGGCAGGAAAAACTATATTTATGGATCCTGCAAAATGCCCTGCCTGCCACGGAACAGATGGTGGCGGTAATGCCGTTGGTCCTAATCTCACAGATGATTACTGGATCTACGGAGGCAGTATTAAAACAATCTTTAAGACCATTAAATATGGCGCTAATAATGGTATGAAGAGCTGGAAAGATGAACTGTCTGCTAAACAAATGGCACAGGTGGCCAGCTATATTAAATCACTCAGGGGTACTAAACCGGCTAATCCAAAAGCGCCACAGGGTGAATTGTATAAGGAAGAAGCAGCTCCTGCAGCACCGGCTGCAGATTCAACTGCAGCTGATGCCAAGAAAATAGCGATGAACAATTGAAATGACAATCACTAATGAATGAAGAAATAACCAACGAGATTCAACCCGAAGAAACCCCGAATGAATCATTTCGTAACAGGATAGCTACCGTTGATGCAAAAGGTAAAAGAAAATGGGTGTTTGCCCAAAAACCGCAAGGGAAATTCTATAATATCCGTACCTGGGTAAGTTGGGGATTTTTTATACTTTTCTTTGCGTTACCGTTTATAAAAATGAATGGGAGACCTTTGTTCCTGTTCAATGTTCCTGATGCCAGGTTTATCATCTTCGGTAAAATATTCTGGCCCCAGGACTTTTTCATTTTTGGGTTAACGATGGTTACATTCATCATTTTCATTGTACTTTTTACTGCTGCTTTTGGCCGGTTATTTTGCGGATGGGTATGTCCCCAAACGATCTTCATGGAAATGTTGTTCCGCAAAGTGGAATATCTTATTGAGGGAGATGCCGCAAAACAAAAATTATTGAAGAATTCACCATGGACAGCTGAAAAAATAAGAAAAAAAGCTACAAAACATATCGTCTTTTACCTGCTGGCTTTCATTATCGCTAATTTTTTCCTGGCTTACATTATTGGGATGGATGAGCTGAAAAAGATCATTACTGAACCTGTAAGCGAACACATTATAGGTTTCATGTCCATTCTTTTGTTTTCAGGTATTTTTTATGGGGTGTATGCCTTTTTCCGTGAGCAGGTTTGTACAGTTGTATGTCCTTATGGCCGTTTACAAAGTGTTTTGCTGGATCGCAATTCAATGCTTGTTGCATATGATCATAAACGAGGAGAACCAAGGGGAAAATATAAAAAGAACCAGGCAGCAGAACAAACTGCCGGTGATTGTATTGATTGCTTTCAATGTGTGAAAGTTTGTCCTACGGGGATTGATATCCGAAATGGAACACAAATGGAATGTGTGGGCTGTACTGCCTGTATTGATGCCTGTGACAAAATGATGGATGCTGTTGGAAGACCAAGGGGTCTCGTCCGGTATGCTTCTGAGAATGGTATTGAAGAGGGCAAAAAACTGAGCTACACTGGCAGAATGAAATTCTATACTATCCTTTTGATAGTGCTAACCGGTATCCTTGCTACTTTGCTTATTACCCGCAAAGATATAGACGGAACGATAGTAAGAACCAGGGGGCAACTTTACCAGGAGAGGGGGACTGACAGCCTTTCCAACTTGTTTAACATCAAAATCATAAATAAAACAATACACAATATACCAGTGACCCTCCGGTTGGAAGGTGAAGCTGCTAAAGCTGGAAAGGTTGAGATGATCGGATCAAAAGAAATAATTTTAAAACAGGAAGACCAGGCAACAGGATCATTTTTTATTGTTTTACCGCGGAATTTCATCACCAAAAGAAAAATGAAATTAGAAGTAGGTCTTTATGAAGGGGAAAAGAAAGTAACTGCCATAAAAACCAATTTTACGGGGCCTTTCAGCAGGCAATAACAATATTTTATTAAATTTATTTATATGAACTGGGGTAATAAATTATTAGTGGCATTCATTGTTTTCGGATTAGGGATGGGTTACCTGGCCTATCGCTCAATGAATACCAATTTCGAGTTGGTAGAAAATGATTACTATAAGCAGGAACTCCGTTACCAGCAGGTTATTGATGGAAAAAAAGAAGCTAATAACCTGGCATTGCCCGTAAATGTAGAACAGACGGCAGATGGAATTATACTACAGTTACCTGAAGAAATGAAAAACAAAACTATTTCTGGTAATATCTGGTTTTACTGTGCGTATGATGCAAAAAAAGATAAAAAATTCGCTTTAAAAACAAATAATGCCGGAATGCAGTCATTCCAGCCTGAGTCTATCACCCCGGGAAATTATACAGTAAAGATTAACTGGAGTGATGAAGAGAAAAAATATTACGCTGAAAAGAGTCTAACTGTATTATAATGTTATGGGCTGCCATGATATCAGGTTTCACACTCGGAGCAGCCGGCAGCCTGCATTGTGTTGGTATGTGCGGCCCCCTGAGCCTCGCATTGCCAACACATCATTTAACCAGGACGCAAAAATTTTTCTTCTTATTGATCTACCAATTCGGCCGGATCATTACATATAGTGGTATTGGGTTGGTCTTTGGCCTTGCCGGCAGAAGGATATATATCAGCGGCTATCAGCAATGGTTCTCTATTGCTATGGGGATTTTTGTACTGGCATTAGCTGCGATGTATTTTATTCAAAAACACAGCATTCATTTTTCTTTCCTGAACCGTTTCTATCAAAGCGTTCAGCAATTAATCAGCAATTTGCTGAAAAGATCAGGAGGACCATTTAGTTTTCTGCTGCTTGGACTAGCAAATGGTTTATTACCATGCGGACTGGTATATGTAGCAGTTGCCGCAACACTTTCTTTCACAGAAATTGCTGAAAGCGTAAGTTTCATGGCAATGTTTGGCGCCGGTACATTACCCGCAATGATGTTAGTGGGCTATGCAGGACAGCTGGTTAATGCTGAGGCAAGGCAACTGATGCGAAAAGCAGTACCGGTATTTATTACTTTAATGGGAATCATACTTATTCTCCGCGGATTGAATTTAGGGATCCCTTTCATCAGTCCGGAAATGCCACAATCTCCCGGTGAAGCCGCAGTCTGTCATCCACAATAATTATTGCCGGAAATTTATTTCTCTACTCTTTATCTGAATAGCCCCATTCCTGGTCTTCCTTTAATTCAGGGTAATCAGTTCTCCCCAAAATAATAACCCGGTAAACCAACCATACAACAGCAAAGGGAGAGATTAAAAAAATAATTTCTACAACTGAAAATAAATTTCCTGTAAGTATGAGGATACTATATAACAATAACAGGACACTGACAGCAATAACCGGAATATATTCCCCCTTGTTCATATTCAAACAGGTTGTTACTTATAACAATACAAGCGAAAAAAGGTTGATTAAAGTATGGGGGGCTCCTTATACTCTGGTAAACTGACAGTTACTTCTGTACCCTCCTCGAGTTCACTCTTCAGGTTAATATCCCCACCCAGTAAGTTTACATACCGTTTAACTATCGGAAGGCCCAAACCTGTACCCTGTATATTACTTACATTCTTGGCCCTGAAAAATGTACTGAAAAGATGAGGTTGATCTTCTGCCGGGATTCCCAGGCCCCTATCTTTCACGGTTATTATCAATTCCCTGTTACTTACTACACTTTGAACAGTAACTGTCTTATTTTCCTGGGAGAACTTAATTGCATTTGACAAAAGATTAAGTAAAATATTTTTCATCATTCTCTTATCAGTGGTAAAATTGGGGTCACCTGAGCATTCCGATAAAATATCCTGCCCGTTTTTTAAATGAGCTTTCATTTCATCCACCACATCTTCAATAAAATCCCTGACACAAAAAGTGGTAACCGTGATCCCCACTTTTCCTTCTTCCAGTTTTCCAAGCGATAAAAAATCTTCCAGCAATTCATTCATATGATTCACAGATTCCTTAATCCTCCTGATATGTTTTTCTCTTTTCTCAAATTCCTCTGTTGACGGATACTTTGAAACCAATGTAGCTGATGAAAGAATAGTGCTCAATGGTGTTCTGAATTCATGAGAAGCCATTGAGACGAACCGGCTTTTGATCTCATTCAGTTGCCTTTCTTTATCAAGTGACTCACTAAGTTCCTGCTGCGATTCTTCCAGTTTTTGCAATGCCTCCTTTAATATAATGGTCCTCTCCTCTACTTTTCCTTCCAAGTCCGCATTGAGTTTTCTGATGTCATTACTCACCTTCTCCAGTTCCATTTTCTGACGAAGCAGGTTTTTCTCAATTTCCTTACGGGCTGTAATATCAACAATAAAACCAATTACATAGGATTCATTCTTCTGCATGTAATGACTAAGACTTACTTCAACAGGAAATTCCGAATCGTCTTTTCTCCTGGCATATAAATCCCTGCCGGTTCCCATTGAACGGTTGGAGGGATGCTTATAAAATCCTTCCCGTAATCCGTGGTGCTTACCATGATAACGCTGAGGTATCAATTTCTCAATCTGTTCTCCCATCATTTCGTTTGCAGTATATCCAAACATTCTTTCTGCCGCAGGATTTACAAGTGTAATCTTACCTGTACGGTCAGTAAGAAGAATTCCCTCCGTTGCATTTTCGAAAAGTGACGCCATATGCGTTTTTTCATACGCAAAATTTTGTTGCATTCGTTTCAGGTAAAAAACCACAATCACGGCAAAAACCACAACAAACAAAGAATAGACCTGAGAAAGCAGGGCTTTGATTATCTCATTCTGGTCATTTTTAAAATAAATTACAAGGGCTGTCATCACAATCATACTCATGACACCTGCAACCAGTGTTGGCCTCCACCCCGGTATAAAAGCTGTCAGCACTATGATAATAAGCATACCACTTACTGCCAGTTTATAGTCTTTAAAAAGGAAGGATAAGGCAATAGCAACGGCAAAAACAAATATTGCCCAGGCGGTTATTATTCGGCTGTTCAGATTATACATTAACCCAATGAATTAGGAGACAAAATAAGTATAAAAACGGAGCGAAACAGCACTTGTCAATCAATGCCGCTCCAAAAGCTCTTTTTCCATTGCAATGGCTTTCGGAAAAAGTATATCATTTTCGAGATACAAATGCTGAACAAGATCATCGTCCAGCTCCTTTAAAAGCGAAAAAGCAAGACGGTGACTCGTGCAGGCTGAGTCAGGTGCAGTATAATCATTGGTTAGAAATCTCAGGCGATGCAATGTCTTTTCCAGTGTTTCATGTTCATGATGCATAATATCCTCGACCGGCTTCCTTAGCGTACGGACCAGCAGACTGGCATAAGATTCTTTACTATCATAAGCATGAGCTATTTGCCGGATATAGGGGAAAATTATCTCCTCCTCTTGCAGTAAATGCGGGATCATTGTTCTGTCTAAAAACTCAATCTGGGATTCAACTTCTGGCAGGTGAGGGTACTTTTTCAGATGCTCTGCCACAAATTTGCCCAATTGCTCCTTTACAGAAGGCAAAGATTGCCGCAAATACTCATGATGAATATTAACGATATAATCTGTCAGGAAATCTACTTTCCAGGTATCAAAAGGCAGTGTGCCCGGTATATTTAAAACCCGGCTGGCTCTTTTAAGGTCATGTAATACTTCTTCTACGTCCAGACCCTTTGTTTCACATACCATCTTGAGCGGCCATTTTCCACCACAACAAAACTCCACCCCATATTTACGGAATACGGTGGCAGTTCTGTAATGCTGCTTTACAATATCTGCAGCACAAGCGTTTTCATCAATAACAATAGAATGATTAACCTTCATAGCTTCTGTTTCGCCGGCAAAATAATAAGATGCCTGACCAGAATACCTGATTTAAATCATCTTAATGTTTTAAAAAAGTTAATGCTGTCTTTTGTACCCCATACCTGCCAATAACTGTAATGATCTATATCATTTCAGCATATGACAAATATCACTTTACCGGTTTTATACCCTGTGTACTTTTGGTACAGAGGTGAAAAATACACTTAAAATGTGGCTCATGAAAATGAGCTATCGTTGGTTTTTGTTTCAATGTCAACCCCGGTTCCCCGGGGGTTTCTATTTAAAAAACTATTTTTGTAAAATGAGAGAAGTTGCTTTTATCATTGGAGGTATTATTCTATTAGGAGCTTGTTCTAAAAACACTTCGGCTGACAAAGACACAGAATTACCAGTTATCACCATTTCTACACCTTCCAATAATCAGCTCTTTAATAACGGACAATCTATAAACATCACCGGCTCTATAACTGATAATACATACATTGCTGAAGTGCATATACATGTCAGTAATACAAATACAGGGGCATTGTTAATGGATGTACACCTTTATCCCGGCAGCAATTCAACTACATTCAATCAGTCTTTAACGGCTATTTCGGGCATTAACTATAAAATCCAGATCATTGCCAAAGACCGTGCTGTAAATGAAGCGAGAAGTTCCGTTGAAGCTTCCTGCAATTAGGCAGTTCCTATCTTTGCCAAATGCATATAGATATTCTAACTGTTCTCCCTGAGTTACTGGAAAGTCCATTTCAGCATAGTATGATGAAAAGGGCCCAGGATAAAGGATTATTGACTATACAGGTTCATCAACTTCGTAAATGGGCCGTAAACGAATACGGACAAATAGACGATTATCAATATGGTGGTGGGGCAGGTATGGTAATGATGTGCGAGCCATTAGCAAAAGCAATTGAAGAACTATCACTGCAAAAAAAGTATGATGAAGTGATATACCTGACACCCGATGGAAATACATTTAATCAGAAAACTGCAAATGCCTTATCACTAAAGAAAAATCTTTTACTCATCTGCGGGCATTATAAGGGCATTGATGAAAGAATACGGGAACATTACGTAACCAAAGAAATCTCTATTGGTGATTTTGTATTAAGCGGAGGGGAGCTACCAGCAGCAATTTTAGTGGATGCCATCGGAAGATTGATACCCGGAGTATTAAATGATGAAACCTCTGCCCTCACTGATTCTTTCCAGGATAATTTATTAGCACCACCGGTTTACACAAGACCTGTGGATTTTCGTGGCTGGAAAGTACCAGATGCATTAATGAGTGGCAACCATAAGCTCATTGATGAGTGGCGACATGAACAATCCATAAAACGAACCCAGGACAGAAGACCTGATCTGCTTAAAGACCAATAATGCTTTTTTGTATTACTTTTAAAATAATTCTCATGGCCACATAAAGTAAAATAAATGAAAAAAAAATATTTTTACCCGGTTGTAGCTATAACGATTTTCGGTTTGCTATTTTCCTGTACTTCCCCTAAAAAAACGGTAAGTGACCAGACATCAAGCCAACAATTTCCTAAAGCATTAGCTGAATTCAGGGCAGCATGGGTTGCTACCGTTGCCAATATCAACTGGCCGAGTAAACCCGGTTTAAGTACTGATGAACAAAAAAAGGAAGCCATCGAACTGCTTGATTTTTTACAGCAACATCATTTCAATGCAGTTATATTACAGGTAAGACCACAATGTGACGCTTTATACAAAAGCGATCTGGAACCCTGGTCGTATTACCTGACCGGGAAACAGGGACAAGCTCCCTTTCCCTATTATGATCCACTTGAATTCTGGACGGAAGCTGCACATGACCGTGGAATTGAAATGCATGTATGGTTAAATCCATACCGGGCACATCATAAAGATGGAAAGGAAATAACAGAACATTCCATTATTAAAAAACGTCCTGAACTGGCCCTTTATCTAAAAGAAGGTTACTGGTGGCTTGACCCGGCCCAAAAAGGAACGCAGGATCATTCAACTGCTGTGGTAATGGACCTTGTTAAGCGGTACGATATTGATGGTGTTCATTTTGATGACTACTTTTATCCATACCCATCTTATAATTTGGGTGCCGATTTCCCCGATTCTGTCAGTTGGAATGCTTACCAGCAAAGTGGTGGTAAATTATCGAGGGGGGATTGGCGGCGTGAAGCAGTCAATGTATTCATTGAGAATTTGTACAAAAAAATAAAAGCTGTAAAGCCATTTGTGAAATTTGGCTTAAGTCCATTTGGTATCTGGCGGCCGGGTTATCCTGAATCAGTAGCAGGCTTCGATCAATATGAACAATTGTATGCCGATGCCAAACTGTGGTTGAATAAAGGATGGATCGATTATTTTACCCCGCAATTGTATTGGCCCATCAACCGGCAAAATGCCAGTTTCCCGGTACTACTGGGCTGGTGGGCCGGAGAAAATACCATGAAAAGGCATTTGTGGCCTGGTATGAGTGTGGGCAGGGATACCAGTATAAGATCAGTCAATGAAACACTGAACCAGATCATGATCACAAGAGGAATGGTTCCTGAAAGTAAAGGAGCTGTACACTGGAGTATTTCTTCTGTTACTAAAAACCCTAACCTGGCAAAAGCATTGTTAGAAAGTACCTATAAGAACCAGGCTATTGTTCCTGCAAGTCCCTGGCTGGATAATAAAGCTCCGGATGCCCCCAAAGTTTCTACCTCCAAAACAGATAAAATAACCATCAGCTGGAGTCATCCGGATGAAAGAGATGTATTCAGATGGGTGGTGTATTTTAAATATGGCAATAACTGGAATTATACTATCCTCAACAGAAATGAGAGATCTTTTACTTTAAACCCTGGAACAGAAGTAAACAAAAAAATAGTTGATTTGAAAGAGGTTGCCATAACTGCAGTTGATCGAACCGGAAATGAAAGTGCCAGAAATCAAATCACTATTAATTAAGAATATTTCTTATCTGCTATAATTTATCATGAACTTGAAGCAATAATAAATGAATGGCCATATGAGTACCAACCGAAGAAACTTTATTCGCCGCATAGCCATCGGCAGCGGTGTTTTAGCCACCGGCCTACCTTCCTTTGCCAAAGTAATTGGTGCCAGCGATGAACATATGGAACGTTCAGTTGATTTTGAAAAAAGCGGGCAACGATTTAATATGTGTGGCTATGCTGCCCCAAAAATCGAAACAGTTCGTATTGGTATAATCGGACTTGGTATGAGGGGTTCTGATGCAGTAGAAAGACTCAGTTATATTGACGGTGTGGAGATAGTTGCTCTCTGTGATAAATATCCCGACCGGGTGGCGGCATCGCAAAAGACACTGGAAAAAATGGGGCGACCCAAAGCCATAGCTTACAGCGGTGAAGAAGGATGGAAGGCTTTATGTGAGAGTAGTGATATTGATTTGGTCTACACACCGACTCCCTGGCACCTGCATACACCTGTTGCGGTTTATGCCATGAAGAATGGTAAACATGCTGCTGTAGAAGTTCCTGCCGGAAAAACCATAGATGAATTATGGGAATTGGTGGAAACATCAGAAAAAACTAAGAAGCATTGTATGATGCTGGAGAACTGCTGCTATGACTTCTTTGAACTGCTAACTCTGAACATGGCCAGGCAAGGAATGTTTGGCGAACTGGTGCATGCAGAAGGGGCCTATATCCATGACCTTAGCAAAGACTGGAACTTTAATAAAAAAGCTTATGCCGATATGTGGCGGTTGAAAGAAAATATCGGTCACAATGGAAATCTTTACCCTACTCATGGCCTTGGACCAATTGCTCAATGCCTGAATATCAACCGCGGCGATAAATTTGATCACCTGGTAAGTATGAGTACCAATGATTTCTCAATGAACAATATAGCAAAGGAACTGGCCGCCAAAGACGATTTTTTTAAAGAATTTGTTGACAGGCCATACCGGGGCAATATGAATACAACCCTGATCCGTACCAACAGGGGAAAAACAGTAATGGTACAGCATGATGTTTCAACACTCCGGCCCTATTCAAGAATTCATCTGGTTAGTGGCACCAAAGGTGCCGCACAAAAATGGCCCGGCCCGCAACGGATAGCTTTTGGGCATAGCTGGCTAAAGCCCGAAGAATTGAAACAATTGGAAGAAAAATATGCTTTGCCCATCGTAAAACATATTGGCGCTATCGCCAAAGAAGTAGGCGGACATGGAGGCATGGATTTCATCATGGATTGGAGATTGATTGATTGTCTTCGTAATGGACTGCCATTGGATCAGGATGTATACGACGCTGCATCCTGGAGTTGCCTGATGCCTTTAAGTGAAAGGTCTGTAGCCAAAAAATCGAGGACGGTTGATATCCCTGATTTCACCCGCGGTGCATGGCAAACCAATAAACCGGTTGACCTTACATTAAATGGTGGAGCCACAACAGGGGTCAGGTCAATAAAACCCGATCTTAAAATGCAGTAAGGTGAATTTAATTGATAAAAATCATGCCGTGCGGAATTAAACAAAAAAGCCTTATTAAACAGAATGCTTTAATTTTACACTCTCGCAAATAACCCTATGCATTGAAAACCAAGAGGTTACTATTTTAGAAATACGGATATATTCCCTTTTGGAATTATTTGAATAATTAATTTTCGATGAAGGCACTGACAGTAATTACAGACCCCGTTTATGTAGAACCTAAAGAATTTACCGGATACGAAAAATTCTGGTTAAAATATATCAATGACAAAAGAGATCTACCGTTTATTCATTTGCTAACAGCTATTCATATACTGGTTATTCCTGTTGCCATTTTATTATATACACCGGTATTGCAAAGCTGGTATTGGTGGCTGGTGTACATACCTTACTTCTATGTTTCGCAAATGTATTTTAAAGGCCGGTTTGGATTAATGCTGCATTGTATCAGCCATCGCAAACTTTTCAAAAAAGGCTATACCTGGCTGTATAATTATGTTATCTGGTTTGTTTGCCCTTTTTTTGGGCATACCCCGGAAACTTATTTTGCTCATCATATGGGCATGCACCATGTAGAAAATAATATGCTGGACGATGCCAGCAGTACATTACCATACCAGCGGGATAGTATTCGTGGGTTCCTGTCGTATGTGGGTCGCTTTCTGATCCTTGGTTTTGAGGACACTTTTATGTATTTCTTCAAACGCAAAAGGAAAAAGTTTTACATGCGGCTTACTGCAGGTGAAATATCATTTTACCTTTTTTGTGTGGGAATGAGTTTTGTAAATTTTAAAGCCACACTGTTTATTTTCATAATTCCATTTGTTTTTGCAAGAATAGTCATGATGCTCGGTAACTGGGCCCAGCATGCTTTTGTCAACCTTGATGACCTGGAAGACAACACGATTAATTGTATTAATACAAAGTATAACCAGATGTGCTGGAATGATGGCTATCATGCTATCCACCATGTACGTCCGGCTATGCACTATACAGATATTCCCGGTGAATTTCTTAAAACCAAAGACCAGCTCGCAGAAAAAAAAGTATTAGTATTCGATGGGATACATTACCTGCATATTTTTCTATGGTTAATGACCAAGAGATATGATAAGCTGGCTGACAACCTTGTCAATATTAACAACATGTTTAACAGCAAAGAAGAGGCGATTGATTTAATGAAACAACGCACCAGGAAATATAGAATGACCGCATAATTGAAAGGGCTTCCTCTGAAGCCCTTTCTGATTTTTTATTCCATCTCTTTACTAAGTCCGATTACGGGTAGTGTTTTCTCATGTATCAGTTGGTTCAGTTTCAACAAATCCTCCTCTACTATTTTTTTAAGTTTAGTTAACTCTGCATCGGTTTGAACAGCCAACTCCGCATAAGCTTCCTTTGCCTGCCTGGATGGTGCTGTGTTTCCTGCTGATGCCGCATTGTAAACACTGGCTAATTTATCATCCAGGCGGATTGGGTAATTCAACACATCCTGGCCACTTTTAGCTTTGGTTTGATGTAATGCCTCTTCCACTGCCGTCATTTGTTTATTAATTGTATCAATCTTTTGTTTGATTTCACTCGGAATATCCTTACCAATCCGGGCATTGAAATCAGTAAGTTGCTGCCTCACCTCTTTTATATTCTTCATTGCTTTCATCACTTCAGAAAATTTATCCCGCACCGTCAACAGAAAATTAACCTGCTCCTCATAATCGGCATTTGTTGTTTTATAATTTGGATCACCCAAAATGGCAAAACCAACTTCAACTGAATCTGAACCTGATTTAAATTTTGCGAAATATTCACCCGGTGCTGCCTTCGGTCCTCTTACAAATCCATTCCAGAGTATCAACCCTTCCACCCTATCTGCCGGCGGGTAATTCATATCCCAGGTAAACTGGTTCATGCCCTTATTGATTTCAATTTTATTTTCTTTTGAATTAGTGGCGAAAGTTTTGATTAACTTTTTATTCTTATCTGAAATTTCTACTGTGAGCCTGGTTGAGTCAGTAATATTTTTCAGAAAATAATTCATCACTACTCCATTGGGCGGATTGATTCCCACATTTCGCATCGTTCCGCCGAAACCGCCAAACCTGCCTGAAGCAGGCATCCTGTAGGCGGGGTTTACAGTAAAAACATGCAGGTTTTTAGTTGTAATGCTTTCATTTCTCTGCTGTACAACTGATAAATCATCCAGTATGTAAAGGCTTCTGCCCTGTGTGGCAATAATAAGGTCGTTATTTTTTATAGCCAGGTCTGTAACCGGGGTAACGGGTAAGTTCAATTGAAACGATTTCCAGTTAGCACCATCGTCATAAGATATATATATTCCGTATTCAGTTCCTGCATATAAGAGACCTTGTCTTTTACGATCGGCTCGTAGTGCCCTGGTAAAATGTAAAGGAGGAATACTGTTTGTAATCTGTTTCCATGTTTTACCATAATCTTCCGTTTTGAAAATGTATGGCTTGAAATCATCCAGTTTATAACGGGTACCCACAAAATAAGCAGCTCCTTTTTTGAAAGGATCAGCTTCCACACAATTCCACATCATCCACGGCGGGCAATCTTTAGGTGTAACATTTTCCCAGTTCTTCCCCCCATTTTTGCTTACATGAATTAAACCGTCATCACTACCTGACCATAATAAATCTTTCTCATAGGGTGATTCAGCAGCAGTAAAAACAGTACAATAATATTCAACGGATGTATTATCCTTTGTCACCGGGCCACCACTGGATGCCTGTTTGGTTTTATCGTTGGTCGTAAGGTCAGAAGAAATCTGTTCCCAGCTTTTACCTTCATTTTCTGTTACAAATAAATGATTACCTGCCGCATACAACCGTTTCGGGTTATGTGGTGAAAAGAAGATGGGGTAGTTCCATTGAAACCGGTATTTCGCTGCTTCTGCACCGGCACCCATATTATCAATCGGCCAAACATTGATCAAACGACTCTCTCCGGTCCGATGATCGAGCCGTTGCAGCATACCCATATAATTTCCGCCGTAGGTGATATCAGGATTTTCTGGATCTGCCACCACATAACCACTTTCACTTCCCGCTGCTGTTTCCATATCTGCTGCAGTAATGGCAGCACCGTACGTACGGCTCCGGATACGAAAAGCACTGTTATCCTGCTGGCCACCCATAATACGGTAGGGAAATGCATTATCTGTGCTCAGCCTGTACACCTGTGCGGTGGGTTGGTTTAAATAAGTACTCCAGTTATTACCGGCATCAAAAGTCACCTGTCCGCCTCCATCATCTGCTACGATCATCCTGTTACCATCTTCCGGGTCGATCCACAGATCATGATGATCGCCATGTGGTGTGGGGATGCTCCGGAATGTTTTCCCTCCATCTGTACTGATCATAAAATTTACATTCGGGCAATACACTTTATTTTCATTTTTTGGATCCACATACACTTTGGTATAGTACCAGGCCCGCTGACGGATATTATTATCACTGCTGGCAAGAGTCCAGGTTTCACCGGTATCTGTACTTACATACAAACCGCCTTTTTCATTTTCGATCAACGCATATATTTTGTCCGTATTCGAAGGAGCCACCGCCACACCTACTATCCCCCATGTATTTTTAGGTAGCCCTTTCATTGTGGAAATATTAGTCCAGGTTTCACCACCATCAATACTCTTCCATAAACCACTGCCTTCCCCGCCACTCTCCAATGAAAAAGGAGTACGGATCAACCGCCAGGTACCTGCATAAAAAACAGAAGGGTTACCCGGTTCCATTACCAGGTCACTGCAACCGGTTTGGTTGTTGATATATAATACCTTTTTCCATGTTTTGCCGCCATCAGTTGTTTTGAAAACTCCTCTTTCCTGATTTGGACCAAACAAATGTCCCATCACTGCCACCCATACCACATCAGGGTTTTTAGGATGTATGATGATCCGAATGATATGACGGCCATCCTTCAAACCAATATTCTTCCATGTTCTGCCTCCATCTTCACTTCGCCACATACCCCCCAAGCCTTCACTTACATTTCCCCGCATCGTATTCTCCCCTTCACCGACATATAAGATCGTTTCATCGGATGGGGCTACCGCCACTGCACCGATAGACCCTCCAAAATATTTATCTGAAATATTTGTCCAGTTACTTCCACCATCAGCTGTCTTCCAAACACCACCACCGGTGCCTCCGAAATAAAAAGTGGTTTTATTCTTATAACTGCCGGCTACAGCTGCACTACGTCCGCCACGGAAAGGGCCGATTAACCGGTATTTCAAGTTTTTAAAAAGAATTTCCTCTTTATTTTCAATAACCACCGGAGGAACAAGTTTTGTTTTTTGTGCAGCTAAAATAAATGCAAGACCAATCGTAATTGGAAGAAGAATAGCTTTTCTCATAACAGATATGTCAATTTTATCTTTGAAGTTACTGATTTACCTTTAACCAAATCCTAAGCATGTCTTCATTTTCTATTAGTGGTAATTTGGTTGACGTACATCAACAAAGAATTTATCCTGCTGAACTAACTGTTGATAACGGCAAGATTATTTCTATTAAAGAAATTTCTCATTCATCACTCACCACTCCCCACTTTTTGCTTCCCGGCTTCATCGACAGTCATGTGCATATTGAAAGTTCCATGCTGGTGCCATCTGAGTTTGCCAGGCTGGCCGTAGTGCATGGCACTGTTGCTACTGTAAGCGACCCCCATGAAATTGCCAATGTTTGTGGACTGGAAGGTGTGGAGTTTATGATAGAGAATGGAAAAACAGTTCCCTTTAAATTCAATTTTGGCGCCCCGAGCTGTGTACCCGCTACCACTTTCGAAACGGCAGGTGCAGTACTGGATTCCACTGCCGTAGAAACACTGCTGCGAAGAAAAGAGATAAAATATTTGAGTGAGATGATGAATTTTCCTGGCGTATTGTCCAGGGATGAAGAAGTAATGAAGAAGATTGCTGCAGCGCACCGGCTGGGTAAACCTGTAGATGGACATGCCCCGGGTCTCAGGGGAGAAAAGGCTAAACAATACATTGATGCCGGTATCTATAGCGACCATGAATGCTTTACAGCTGAGGAAGCATTGGAGAAATTACAATACGGAATGAAAATAATTATCCGGGAAGGCAGTGCAGCAAAAAACTTTGAAGCATTAATTGATTTACTGCAGGACTATCCGGACATGATGATGTTCTGCAGCGATGATAAACATCCGGACAGTTTGGAATCAGGACATATCAACCAGCTATGTGCAAGAGCTGCCGCCAAAAGCATCGATATTTTTAAAATACTGAAAGCAGCCTGTGTCAATCCTGTTCATCATTACAAATTGGATGTTGGATTATTGAGAGAAGGTGATGCAGCCGATTTTATTGCAGTGAAAGATTTGAAGAAATTTGAAGTGGTGAAAACAATCATCAATGGTGAATTGGTTGCCGAAAATGGAATCTCCAACATCAAAGCTTCAAAATCAGGGATTGTTAACAATTTTTCCTGTTCAAAAAAAGAAACTGTCCACTTTGAAATTCCCCTGACCACACATAACTCCCTGCTCCCCGTTATTGAAGCATTAGACGGGCAATTGATCACCAACAGACTTTCGCTTGAACCAAAAGTAAAAGATGATAAACTTGTAAGTGATACCGATAGAGATATTCTGAAAATAGTTGTGGTAAACCGTTATAATGACGCCCCGGTAGCTAAAGCCTTTATTAAAAACTTTGGACTAAAACATGGAGCATTGGCCTCTTCAGTGGCACATGACAGTCATAATATTGTTGCCGTGGGTGCAGATGATGAAAGTATCTGTAATGCAGTGAACCTGGTAATCGAACATAGAGGAGGAGTTAGTTTTAGTAATGACGATTTGGAGATGATTGTTCCATTGCCTGTGGCAGGAATTATGAGTAATGAAGACGGCTATAAGGTTGCAGAACAATACTCGCTGATTGACAAAGCTGTGAAAGAAGCCGGGTCCATCTTAGGGTCACCATTTATGACACTCTCTTTTATGGCCCTGCTCGTGATACCGCATCTGAAGTTAAGCGACAAGGGGCTTTTCGATGGCGATGCTTTTTGCTTCGTTTAAAAACACTCGGATTTTCTAAAGTATTGTATTATATTTACTAACGTCGCATTTCTGTCAATCCTTCACCCCTGCGTTTATTGAAAACAACATTATTCTTTCTGACTGGGAAACCGCTATTGTTTTCAATAATTCATAACTATTATGGTTAAAGACGCATTACGTATTGCTGAATTAGAAAAATTGCTGGCCGAACGAACCGCTGAATTAATACAGCAGGGAGAAGAACTGGCTGTAATAAACAGTGTACAGGAAGCCCTGGTCAAGGAAATGGATATGCAGGCCATTTATGACCTGGTGGGAAATAAGATCCAGGAACTTTTTGATGCGCAGGCAGTGATCATTTCCACCTTTGATCATGAGAACGGACTGGAACAATTCCAGTATACGATCGAAGACGGGGAACGGTTTTACCCCGAGAGCCGGCCTATCAATAAGCTGAGAAAACACCTGATAGAATACAAGCAAAAGATACTGATCAATACGTCAGCAGAAGCGCAGGAATGGTTTGGTAAAGAAGTGGTACCCGGCACCAAATTAATGCAATCCGGGGTTTTTGTTCCCCTGGTTACCGGCGATATCGTTACCAGTTATGTCAGTTTACAAAATGTTGAAAAGGAATATGCCTTCTCCGATTCCGAAGTAAGGTTGCTGGAAACTCTGGCCAACAGCATGAGCACCGCCCTGCAGAATGCCCGCCTGCTCAAAGAAACTGAACAACGAACTGCAGAACTTGCAGTGATCAATAGTGTACAGGAAGGATTGGCAAAGGAATTAGATATCCAGGCCATTTATGATTTAGTTGGCAATCGTATCAGGGAGCTTTTTGATGCGCAGGTGGTGGGCATTGCCACTTTCGATCATGAAAAGGCAACTGAACATATTCATTACCTGATTGAAAAAGGAGAACGGTATTATCCTACTCCAAAACCGATTAATTCATTAAGAAGGCATATCATCACAAACCGTGAAAAACTGGTCATCAATAAAAATTTTGCAACAGTTGCTGATACGTTTGGGATTAAACCGGTGCCAGGCACTCAACAACCAAAATCCGCTGTATATGTTCCCATGTTAATCGGGGACAAGATCACTGGTTATGTAAGTCTCCAGAATATTGATAAGGAAAATGCTTTCAGCGAATCTGATTTGAGATTATTGGAAACGTTGGCCAATACAATGGGAGTTGCTTTAGAAAATGCAAGACTCTTTGATGAAACCACAAGACTACTGAAAGAAACCGAACAGCAAAAGGCTGAACTCGGTGTTATCAACAGTGTGCAGGAAGGGCTGGCGAAAGAATTGGATATGCAGGCGATTTATGACCTCGTCGGTGACCGCATCCGGGCATTATTCAATGCCCAGGCAGTGATCATTTCCACTTTTGATCATGATACGGCAACGGAACATTTCAAATACCTGATCGAAGATGGGCAAAGGTTCTACCTCGCTTCCCGGCCTTACGACAAACTAAGGCAGCACCTGATTGTGAACCGGCAGAAAATTGTTATCAATACCAATTATGAAGAAGCTTATGCAAAATTCGGATTGAAAACATTGCCGGGTACAAACATGACCAAATCGGGAGTTTTTGTACCCCTTATCATCGGTGATAAGGTGAACAGTTATATCAGTTTACAGAATAATGAAACGGAAAATGCTTTCAGCGAATCTGATATTCGTTTGCTGGAAACACTGGCTAACAGTATGAGTGTAGCATTGGAGAATGCCCGGCTCTTTGATGAAACTACCCGCCTGTTGAAAGAAACCGAACAGCGCACTGCCGAACTGGCTGTCATCAACAGTGTACAAGAGGGACTGGCCCGTGAATTGGATATGAATGCCATTTACGATCTGGTCGGCAACAAAATCCGGGATGTGTTTGATGCGCAGGCTGTTGTAATCGCCACTTTCGACCATGAAAATGGTACGGAAAAATTCAATTACCTGCTTGAAAAAGGGGAACGCTACTATGCTGAACCAAGGCGTTATGATAAACTACGATACCAGTTGATCATGACCAAACAAAAGATCCTGATCAACTCCGACATGGAAAAAGCTTTTACAGATTTCGGACTGAAAGTGGTCTCCGGAACGGAAATGCCAAAATCATTATTATTTGTTCCGCTCATCGTCGGAAATAAAGTGACCAGTTATGTCAGCCTGCAAAATGTAGATAAAGAAAACGCATTCAGCGATGCCGATGTTCGCCTGCTGGAAACACTAGCAAATAGTATGAGTGTGGCCCTGGAGAATGCCCGGCTTTTTGATGAAACCAATCGCCTGCTGAAGGAAACGGAACAACGTACTGAAAGAAGGGGGGGGGGAAAAGGGGGGGGGAAGAGGGAGGGGGGGGGGGGGGGGGGGGGGGGGGGGGGGGGAAAAAACAAAAGACGCAGAACTGGCCGTGATCAATAGTGTGCAGGAAGGGCTGGCCAAAGAACTTGATATGCAGGGCATTTACAATCTCGTTGGTGATCGGTTATGCGAGTTGTTCCCTGATACGCAGACACTGGTCATCCGCACTTTCGATTATGACAGCGGGATTGAGCATTTCCATTATGCGATTGAGAAGGGTACCCGACTGAAAGTTGATTCACAGCCATTCATCTGGGCGAGCAAACATCTGATACAGGACAGAAAGCCTTTTCACATCACTGAAAATTACCTGGAAACTTCTAAAAAATATGGTGGCACCGGTGTCACCAAAGGGCAGCCCCCAAAATCTGCTGTTTTTGTACCCATGCTTGTTGGTGATACTGTAAAAGGTTCTATCAGCCTGCAGAATGTAGATAAAGAAAATGCTTTTACTGAATCTGATCTGCGGCTGTTGACTACACTTACCAACAGTATGAGTGTGGCGTTGGAAAATGCAAGGTTGTTTGATGAAACTGCTCATCTTCTTAAAGAAACAGAACAGCACAAAGCCGAACTGGCTGTTATCAATAGTGTACAGGAAGGATTAGTTCGGGAAATGGATATGCGGGCCATTTATGACCTGGTGGGAAACCGTATCTGCGAACTCTTCGACACACAAACAGTTATCATCCGCACATTCGATCATAAATCAGGTAATGAAGAATGGCAGTTTGCTATTGAAAAAGGCGATAGAGTTTATAGCAAACCCCGTCCCTTTAACTGGGCTAACCAGTTGTTAGTAAAAACAAAACAATCCTTACTCATCAATGAGAATTATGCCGAAACTGCAAAACAACATGGTGGCACCGGTGTAACAAAGGGATTGCCACCTAAATCAGCAGTTTTTGTTCCCATGATTGTCGGAGATGTAGTAAAAGGATCAGTGAGTTTACAGAATGTAGAAAAAGAAAATGCCTTCAGTGAAGCCGACATGAGATTATTAACAACTCTCACCAACAGTATGAGTGTGGCACTGGAAAATGCAAGACTCTTTGATGAAACCAATCACTTATTAGCAGAATCAAAACAAAGAGCTGCAGAGTTAAGCACCGTTAATAATATCAGTAAAGGATTAGCATCACAGTTAAATACTGATGACCTTATAAAAATGGTTGGCGACCAGTTGAAAGACCTTTTTAAAGCAAATATTGTTTATCTCGCCTTGTTAAACCAAAAAACAAAAATTGTCAATTTCCCATATCAATATGGAGATAACATGGAACCATTGAAATTGGGAGAAGGGTTGACATCAAAAATCATTATGACCGGAGAGCCCCTGCTTCTTAATAAAGATTTGCAGGAACTGAGGGACCAAATGGGTGTTCAGGCAATTGGAGTTCCTGCTGCTTCATACCTGGGTGTCCCCATTCCAGTAGGCGATGTGAACCTGGGGGTGCTAAGTGTGCAAAGCACTGAACATGAAAACAGGTTCAATGAAAACGATCTGCGTCTCTTAACAACTATTGCCTCTTCGGTGGGTGTTGCTTTAAATAATGCTACTCTTTTTGAAGATGTAAAGCTGGCGAAGATGGAAGCAGAAGCAGCGAGTAATGCCGCCGAAAAAGCCAATGAAGCAAAGAGTGCATTTCTTTCCACCGTCAGCCATGAATTAAGAACACCGCTGACTTCTGTATTGGGTTTCGCCAAGATTATCCGGAAAAGATTAGATGAAAAAATATTTCCCATCGTTGACAGATCAGATAAAAAAACAGACAAGACAATCAGCCAGATATCTGAAAACCTCCAGGTAGTTATCTCAGAAGGTGAGCGGCTTACACATCTTATTAATGATGTACTTGACCTCGCTAAAATTGAAGCAGGCAAAATGGAGTGGAGCCAGGAAAATGTTTCCATGCCGGAAGTGGCAGAAAGGGCTATTGCGGCTACCACTTCTTTATTTGATCAGAAAGCGTTGAAGCTGGTTAAAGAAATTGATACCAATCTTCCTGAAATTACCGGCGATAAGGACAAACTGATACAGGTTATCATTAATCTTATTTCCAATTCAGTAAAGTTTACGGATAAAGGCACTGTTACTTGCCGGGCTTACCAGGAAAAAGATGAATTGATTGTCAGCATCAGCGATACCGGTATTGGTATTGCACCGGAGGATTATGGAGCAGTGTTTGAACAATTCAAACAAGTGGGCGGAGATACATTGACCGACAAACCTAAAGGAACCGGCCTTGGCCTTCCCATCTGTAAAGAAATAGTGGAACATCACGGAGGAAGAATATGGGTGGAAAGTGAAGTAGGCAAAGGCAGTACTTTTTCTTTTGCCTTACCAGTGAATAAAACAACGGCACATGCCAGGCCTTTACACCTTGATGACCTTGTAAAACAATTAAAAGAACAGGTAGCCCATTCACAATTAAATATAATTGGCCAGGCATCCAATATTTTAATTGTGGACGATGATGACTCTATCCGCTCCCTGCTGCAACAGGAACTGGGAGATGCCGGCTATTCGATTGAAGAAGCCAGCAACGGAAAAGAAGCACTTGAGAAAGTGAGAATTAACAGACCCGACCTGATTATACTAGATATTATGATGCCGGAGATGAATGGATTTGATGTCGCGGCCATATTGAAAAATGATCCGAGCACCATGGATATACCTATCATTGTATTATCTGTTGTGCAGGACAAAGCAAGAGGTTTCAGAATTGGAGTAGACAGGTACCTTACCAAACCGATTGATACAGGTTTGCTGTTTAATGAGATTGGCAGTTTGCTGGAACAGGGCAAATCAAAAAAGAAAGTGATGATAGTGGATGAAGATTCTGGCGCAGTAAAAACATTGACCGATGTACTCACTACCAAAGGATACGAGGTAACAGAGTCAATAGAAAAAGAATTGGTTGAAAAAGCAATTGCTAATCAGCCGGACATAATTATCATTAACTCTGCACTGAGTGGTAAACATGATATTGTGCAAACATTGCGTTTTGAAAAAGGGTTAGAGAATGTTTTGTTTGTCGTGTACCAATAAGAAAAGATTTATAAAAAATATATAATATAAGACTGAAATTTTGAACCACAATAGAAAAATAGTCATACAAGGTTTTCACATAGAATTTCTTTGTGTGTATTTCTATATTCTACTATGATCTATGTTGTTCAAGTTATATAAACTTAGTGTTATTGACTGCTAATGAAAAAAAATTGAATTATTAAACAAAAAGAAATGGAACAAAAAATATTAATCGTAGATGACGAAGCACATATCCGGATGCTCATCGGGCAAACATTGGAAGAGCTGGAAGATGAAGGTGTGGAATTTTTAACGGCAGAGAACGGAGAAATTGCATTGGATATTATTCAGAAAGAGAAACCGCAACTGGTATTCCTGGATGTGATGATGCCCAAGTTGAACGGAATGGAAGTATGCCGCCGGGTAAAGCAGGAGCTGAAAATGGAAAATGTGTTTATTATACTGCTAACAGCCAAAGGGCAGGAACTCGACCGGCAAAAAGGACAGGAAGTTGGCGCTGATGTATATATGACCAAACCTTTTGATCCCGAAGTGTTACTTATCAAAGCAAGGGAAGTGATGGGCTTGGCGAATTAATATTTCTGTAAATAGCCTTTGATCTTTATTTTAAAATAGCGCAGGAAATACATTTTTAATAAGTGGCATGACAAGAATAAGTTTAAAAAATATTATCGGCAAAAAGAATGAAGCCGTTGCAATGATACTTGCCTTAATTGAGCAATTGAATATTATTGCCTGGATAGAAGATGATGCCGGAAAAATATTATTGGGTACTGCCCGGGAAACAGCAGATTCAATATTTCCTGTAATAGCAGAAGAGGAAATACTGGGCTTTGTAAAAGGAGAACAAAAAGCTGCTATCATCGCCCGGCTGCTTACCCATTTAATTACAAAAGAATCCGAAAAGAAAAAACTCGGCAGCGAAGTGCTGCATTTATACCAGGAAGTAAACCTGATGTTTGACTTTTCAGATAAGCTGGCCAAAACTATTGATGCTGCCGATATTGCTAAAACAACGCTGGAAGAAGCAAGCCGGGTGATCCGTTCAGATAACGGGGTTATTATTTTATGGGATGAAAAAAACAGGCAGTTACAGGTATTGGCTTCCCATGGAAATTTATTTTTTAACCAGGAAAAAATCAATACTGAACTAAAGATTTTACTTGATTTAATATTAAATGGTCAATCAGAGATCATCAGTGACACTTCCGCATTAAGAGCCACAGGGATTGTGCGACCACATATCAGCTCCGTTCTTTATTCGGCTTTGAAAGTAAATCACCGGGTTATGGGTGCTGTCATTCTGGCCAGTAATGAAGAAATACAATATACTGCAGCCGACCTTAAATTGCTGACCACCCTCGCACTGCAATCCTCGGCTGCCATCGAAAGTGCCTTGCTATATGAAAGAAATATCAAGGATGCCCTTGAAAGAGAGGAGGCCATGCGAAAATTGTATGATGCAACCGGTAAATTTGTCCCCTATGAATTCATTCGTTCACTCGGTCACCAGTTGATCACCGATGTAAAGCTGGGTGACCAGGTTGAAAAAATTGTAACCGTACTATTCTCTGACATCCGCGAATACACTACTATCGCTGAACAAATGACCCCTGAAGAAAATTTCAGGTTTGTATGTTCCTTTAATGAACGGATGGGTCCTTTTATCCGCCAATACAATGGATTCATCAACCAATATCTCGGCGATGCTATTATGGCTATTTTTCCGGGTAATGCTACCGACGCCCTTGCCGCCGCCGTGGCAATGCAAAATGAAGTGGAACAATTTAATATTGCCAGACTGCTGAACAACCAGGCTCCCATCCAGATAGGCGTGGGTATGCATACAGGACCACTTATCATGGGCATTACCGGTGATAAAGACAGGATGGACGCTTGTACAATTTCAGATACGGTCAATACTGCCTCCCGGCTGGAAGGACTGACCAAACATTATAAAACTGGCATTATACTAAGCGATGCAAGTCTGGAACAAATAAATAATAAAGAAAATTTTCACCTGCGTAACCTGGGTATGGTGCAATTGAAGGGTAAACAGGAATCCATCAAAATACATGAATGTTTCAGCGGCAATACGTCAAAGGATATTCAAAAAAAAGCAGCCACCCTTTCCCTTTTCAACGAAGGGATCAGCCATTACCTGGATAAATCCTTCAATAAAGCCCATGAGGTTTTTATGCAGGTAATAAATGAAAATCCTGAAGACAGAACAGCAGCTTTCTTTTTTACCAATACAAAACAGGTAATGGAGGAAGGATTTTCTAAAAACCGGGAGGGCATTGTGGAAATGCAGGAAAAATGAATGGCAGGAAAAATGGTAAGTGGGTGTTCAGCCAATAAGCTTCCTATTGAAAAACAGCGTACTGCATGACTTGCTGATATCTTTTTAATCCGTTTCTGACCGGGAATTAGGATAATTAAAAACGATTATTTACTTTAATCTGGTAATTAGAATTTATGCTGTTCGAATCATTTCATTTTATTCATGATCATGTGGTGCATAACCTGCTTACCGGGTTATCCGAAAAACTTACTTATCACAACCTGCCACATACACTTGATGTGCTAAAACAGGTTCAGCGAATCGGAAAAGAAGAGGGTATCATGGAGGAAGAAGATATGTTTTTATTAAAAACAGCTGCACTTTATCACGATACAGGCTTTTTGTCAGTTTATGCAGGACACGAAGCAGCCGGTTGTGAATTAGCCCGGAGAGATTTGCCTGGATTTGGGTTTTCTAAAAACCAGACTGAACAGGTTTGCAGCCTGATTATGGCGACCAAAATTCCCCAATCACCAAAAAATATCCTGGAAGAAATTATCTGTGATGCTGACCTGGATTACCTGGGTCGGGATGATTTTGAACCAATCAGTGATTCCCTTCGAAGAGAGTTCCTGGAATTAGGCATTGTAAGGTCTGATGAACACTGGTATTCTCTCCAGATAAAATTTATTGAAAATCACAATTATTTCACTAACTCATCCCGGCAATTGCGTAACCCCGAAAAACTTAAACGTCTGGAAAAATTAAAATCAGTATAGTTTTAATTAGTAGACATACAAAAGGTTTGATTTATTTTTTTTCCTATTCAGCATATTCCTGATGAAATATTATCTTAAAGTACTCAACAGTAAAATACCCCTCCCGACTGGTTCGGATTAATGATTCCAACAACCATTTTACTTTATCCCGGCTTTATTTCCGCTATATTTCATTTTTTCACATTCCCTTAATAAGCAATCAACCTGTTTGCTGCATCTAATAGGTAACTGAGGTTAAAGACCCGCAGGGTTGATTAAGTGCGGACAGAAAGGGTCGGAACAAATAAACCCTTTGCTATGAAGCAATATTTACGTATTTCCGCCACTTTCGACCAGCCCGAATTAGTACAGAACCTGGTCGAACAATTGGCTTATCGTCGCTATGAACTGGGATTCAGCAATGAGAAAATGCCCCGTGGTTTCAAAGCACTGGAAACATCATCTACAGAAACATATGTCAGCGGTACGATGGCTATAGATTTTGGCACTAATGAAGCTCCTGTCAATATGCCTTTTATTACTTGCTTCCTGTTTACCTGTATCAAAGGTAAAACTGACCCTTATCAATTGATCTGGAGCAGCTCTCTGTCATAAGACCCATTATTTATTATATACCTTACTTTTCACCCTTCCTTTCCTGCCATTCACCGAGAAACAGGGGCATAGTGCCCATTCTCTATTGACCATTCACCATTCGCCATGTAGTTTTGTTTAAAATTTGAAAGCATGGACAGCTACAACGATAACCGTGAACAACGCAGGGAAGAAAGGAAGGAACGCCGTCAATTTTATATGACAAACAGCAGCCGGCATAGCCATATCTGGACAGGGCTGTTCATATTGCTTGTTGGTGTAGCCGCTTTGATAAAAGCCAGTGTCACCGATTTACCTTCCTGGTTATTTGGATGGCAAACATTTCTGATAGCCCTCGGTATATTTATAGGCTTCAAACATGGTTTCAGGGGCGGAGCCTGGTTTATTCTCATCCTAGTGGGTAGTGCATTCCTGTTGAGGGACATTTACCCGGATTTAGCTATCCGTCGCTATATCTGGCCGATGATATTAATAGTTATTGGCGCATTTCTTATCATCCGCCCCCGGCGAAAAAGTTGGGAACAATGTGCATGGAATGAAAAGAAAAACACAGGTTCACTAAACAGCACTTCGATTTTAGGGGAAGAAGAAACCTGGAGCAAAGATGATTTTGTGGATTCCACTTCCATCTTCAGTGGTGATAAAAAAAATATTCTTTCCAAAGATTTTAAAGGAGGAGATATTGTCAACATTTTTGGTGGCACTGAATTGAATCTTAGCCAGGCTGATATTCAGGGGAAAGTAGCGATTGAGATCACCACCATTTTTGGTGGAACCAAACTGATTGTCCCATCCCACTGGGAAGTGAAGTCAGAAGCCGTCACCATTTTCGGAGGGCTGGAAGATAAACGGTCAATTACAGCAGTACCGGAAAGTGGCGGTAAAGTTTTACTGTTGAAAGGAACTGTAATATTCGGAGGAATAGAAATAAAGAGCTTTTAAATACGAAGTCTGTTGACAATTGACTGTCGGGAAATTTCGGATAAACCAAAAACCAACCTACTATGAACTGGTATCTTGCAAAAATGGTCTTTCGGATCATCTGTGGTGAAGGTAATCATACCGCACAGTTTGACGAACAGCTCCGCCTCATTTCGGGAGAAAGTAAAGAAGAAGCTTTTCACAAAGCACATATGATGGGCATGAAAGAAGAAGAGATTTTCTTCAATAAAAACATGCAATTGGTGCAGTGGCAGTTTATCAGCGTAAGTGAGTTGTATCAGCTTAACGAGCTGATTGATGGTGCAGAACTTTACTCAAAAATTGAGGAAAGAGAAAATGCTGACAGCTACCTTCATATCGTTCGTAAAAAAGCTGAACAAATTAGATTTGGCAATTCGCTTGAAATGCTGAACCCTGCATAGCATGTCTAACTCTCCTTTGTCCATATTACGGTTTAAAGTAATTTTCATTATCTGCTGGCTGGTTATCATAACCGACCAGGCAATTGCATTGAATTTTTTTGGCCTGCCCTGGCAAGCAGCTATAATAGATAGTCTTATTTGTAATGCATTATTATTATTAGCCTGCTTACTTATAATGCATACCCTTCGTTATTATTTACCCAGAGGACAGCAATACATTAATATTTTTTCTATTTGTATCTTTCTTTCTATCCTGTGGCTGATTCTTTCCAAATGGCTGCTCAAATTGTCACTTGGCCATTACCCGGGTTATACTGATATGTTGCATCAATCTCTTTCTATACGCTTCAGTATCGGCTTTCTATTACTGGGCTGTATTACTATGATAAGCATATTATGGTACAACCAGCAGGAACAAAAAGAAAAAGATACCCGTAAAACAGATGCAGAAAAATTAGCGAAGGAGGCAGAATTATTCAAGCTCCGTCAGCAGTTACAACCACATTTCCTGTTCAATAGTTTGAATTCCATCAATGCGCTGATCGGGAGCAGGCCTGAAGAGGCAAGAAAAATGGTGCAGCAACTTTCCGATTTTTTAAGGGGTACGATTAAAAAAGAAGAAACCCAATGGGTAACCCTGCAGGAAGAATTACAATATTTACAATTGTATTTAGATATAGAAAAGGTTCGGTTTGGCAACCGGCTGGCCACGGATATAAATATAGACGAGAATACCCAATCGATGAAACTGCCAGCCTTATTATTACAGCCTATTGTGGAGAATGCCATTAAGTTTGGCCTGTATGATACAACCGGTGAAACGGTCATACGATTGTATGCATCCCGGGAAGAAAATAATCTGGTCATAAGGGTTATGAACCCGTTTGATCCCGAAACATCTTCACCCAAACAAGGAATTGGTTTTGGACTAAAATCAGTCCAGCGGAGACTGTATCTATTATTTGCCAGGACGGATCTTTTGTCTACAGAAGCAAAAGAAAATATCTTTATAACAGTAGTTAAAATTCCGGAAACAACATAAGTTCTTAAGGTTTGCTGCAAAGTAAACCGGCAATTGAAACCGGGTAAAATTAAAAAGCGAAAAAATATAGTATGGGTAAAATAATTATTATTGATGATGAACCGCTGGCCAGGAGCATTGTAAGGGAGTTCCTCCAAAAACATCCGCAACTGGAAGTAATACAGGAATGTGGTGATGGCTTTGAAGGTGTAAAAGCCATCCAGCAGCACCAGCCGGATTTGATTTTTTTAGATATTCAAATGCCCAAGATCACCGGCTTTGAAATGCTGGAACTGATCGAACAACCACCGGGTGTTATTTTTACTACGGCATTTGATGAGTTTGCTATAAAAGCATTTGAAGCTCATGCCATAGATTATTTATTAAAACCTTTCAACCAGGACCGGTTTGATAAAGCCATTGGGAAATGGACTGAACAAAGATCCGGCACCACTGAAAAAGCAACACAGGACTTATTGGAATCTGCATCATTATCCCCCTCACAGCGTCAAAGGATCGTGGTTCGGAATGGCAGCAAGATCAAGATCATTTCGGTGCATGATGTATTTTATTTAGAAGCGGCAGATGACTATGTAAAAATTCATACCCAGGAAGGTTATTTCCTGAAGAATAAAACGATGAATCATTTTGAACAGTCATTAGATATCCATCAGTTTGTCCGTTCTCACCGTTCATACATTGTAAATGTCCAGCAGATTACGAGAATTGATCCGTATGAAAAAGATAATCATGTAGCTATTCTTCGTTCCGGCGCTAAAGTACCGGTAAGCAGAAGCGGTTATAGTAAATTGAAAGAAGTGCTGGGGCTATAGTTTTTAATAACATTCAGAATTCAGCACTTTTAAAGTTTGATCATAAAAGTATTTTGCCCTTTCAAAAGTGGAAGCGATACAGACCAAACCTATTTTTCCATATTGAGATAGGGCGCCAATCAGGTGGAACATCACACCTTCTTCTTTTGTGTTATCGTAGTGAAGGTTATTGAGCATGGCAATTTCCATCAGATCGCATGGAGTTAATCCCTTGAACCGGTCTTCATGCAGGTTATCCGTAAACAGGTAACATTTTTCATCACCGTTTACTAAAACATACTTACCTGTATCAGGATTATAGTCGCCATTGGTCAAAAACTGTAGCATGATGTATGGGTGAGTTGTTCCTCCTTTCCGAAGATTTATTTCAATGGCATAATGTTTCCATTGGTCATTTTCTTTGACCGATAAAAAATCGACACCAAATCTTCCCAATACACCTTTTCGCTTCATCACTTCTGATACTTTTCTACCCAAAGCAGCAACTTCAACACTGTATTCTTCATCTGCCGGAAAGGTCCCCCCCAGAAAAACCTGTCCATCGGGCCCTCCCATCAATTGGTCATGTGTAGAAATAATATCAATTTTTCCCAACGGGTTGATGCGGCATTGTACAGAAGGGGAAGTTTTATGAGGCGCATCAATAAACGCTTCCACTATACCTCCCATACTGGTGAACTTGTCAATAAAAAGTTCATAGGAAAGATCCGTCGCAACAATTTCCAGCACCCGGGGTAACAATTGCCGGATTTCTTCTTCAACATTTTCTTTACTTGTAATAGTATCATAAGGAAACACAGCATTTCCCTCCCCGCTAAAACCGTCATTCATCTTAACAACGGCTTTTTTTAATAATGGATCAGCAATATATAAGTCTGCTAATGCTTTAATTATCTGTTCTTCATTCTGAAGGTTCTCATAACCAGGCGGCATCTCCATACCACATTCCCTGAATATCTCACGGCTGCCGGATTTGGTTCCCCAAAAAAGCAGGTCAGGGTCGCATCCATAAACTGGTAAACCAAGAGTAGCTGATAATGTCCGTTCATGTTCAGTTACATTAAAACATGCCAGATGCGCCAGGTGTCCATCCGGAATAGCATTCATGATTCTTTTTATCAATCTTGGCCTGGCCAGGATTTTTTCAGTCAGTGAAACAGGTGATGAGTCATAACAACTAAAAAAATGCATTCGTTGCCGGGCATGTTCACCTGTTATACCTGGCAATAAATGAAGATAATAATCTAAAATGAGCGGATCAACCGGGGTGCTTGTAACATATACAATATGTGTCCTTGGCATCCGCAATAAGAGAAGTAAACATAACAACCGCTCTTCGTAATGAACAATCCCATCAATTTTGGCGAGTATAAATGGATCAAGGGTAAGACTGGGAATAACAACAACAGTCTTGGCAGCCATCCGATCATGAAAAACGGCTTTGTATTGTGGCACAAAATTTTCCTGGAGTTTACAAAAAATCTCCTTTTCAGTCGGGGCATTTTGACTGAACAGTTTTATCTGCTTATCCTTAGCCAATGGCAATAACCGTTTTAGTTCAGGCTAAGCTACTTTACCCCACTAACCGATGCTATGATAAAAGAGAGAATTATTACTGATTAATATCATGTATCAGGCTTCCTGCCCGGTCCATAATGCTCCCCCAATACTATCTCTTGCAGCACCTGTAACGGATGAAAGTACATTATACTCCTGCCTCCAGCGGAGCACTCCAATAAAGGCCATAATAAGGGCTTCTTTGTAATTGATAAGCCTTTCGTCAGGTACTGCCACTTCAATTTTCAGGTCTTTAAGATGGCTGTTGAGCCGTTCTATAAGAAATGTATTTAATGCTCCTCCACCAGTAGCCAGCAATAGTGACCCGGTTGGCACCCGGTCAGGCGTAAAAAGTTGTACGGAAGTAATGGCTCTTTTTATTTGTATAGCAATATGTTCGACAAAAGTTCTTAGCCCATCTACTATACTACATCCCGAATCCCGTATCATAGGGAATATCACATCCGTTCCAAAATCATTAGCCAGTGATTTTGGATATGATTGGTTGTAATAAGCAAGATCATTCAGCTTTTCCAGTAATACAACGTTTACACTTCCGCTTGCAGCCATTTCACCACCGGCATCGTATACTTTACCAGCATTATTTGCCAGCATATTTAAAACACGGTTAGCCGGACAAACATCGAAAGCAACATAAGGATTGGCATTGACGGAGATATTGGCGATACCGCCAATATTCAGAAAATAAGCATATTCCGTCCATAACAGTTTCTCACCAATGGGCACAATCGGTGCCCCCTGCCCGCCAAATGCCACATCCAAAGCCCTGAGATCAGAAACAACAGGCAGTTGTGTTTCAGCTGCTATGGCAGCACCATCACCCAACTGGGCAGTCATTTTTTGTGCAGGGAGATGAAAAGTAGTATGCCCATGCGATGCAATGACGGCAACTTTATAATGCAATTGATATACATCTATAAACCGGTTCACCTGCTGACCAGTATAGTGTCCATATTCTGTATGCAGTATTTGATACTCCCTTGCAGAAAGGTTTGTCGCATTTCTCAGGCGTTCCACCCATTCAGCAGAATAGGAATAACAGTCTGCCTGTATTATTTCGTAAGTCCACTTGCCACCCTGCTCCTGAAACTCAACAAATGCAATATCGAGTCCGTCAAGCGAACTGCCGCTCATTAATCCAATAGCTCTGTAAACCATGAAACCATTTTTAGTTTAGATTTGCCAAAAGTAAATCTTCAAAATGATAGTCAATCTCAGCCAGCAACATTCTTTGATCAGTAATTGGGTAGGCGAACTCAGAGACGTTACTATTCAGAGCGACCGGATGCGTTTTCGCCGCAACCTGGAACGCATTGGGGAAGTTGCTGCCTACGAAATAAGTAAGGTATTGCCCTTTGAGGAAAAAGAAATTCAAACCCCCCTTGGCACAGCCGTACATAAAGTATTAAAAGAATATCCGGTACTGGCAACCATTCTCAGGGCCGGGCTTCCATTGCACCAGGGATTATTAAATTACTTTGATCAATCAGATAATGCATTTATCTCTGCATATCGCAAACATCATAAGGATGGCAGTTTTGATATAAGCCTCGATTATGTTTCCTGCCCTGAATTGGAGAACAGGATTGTTATTATCTCTGATCCGATGCTGGCCACGGGTTCTTCCCTCGTAAAAACCATTCACTTTTTAAAAGACGAAGGACAACCCCGTGAAATTCATATCGTGGCAGCTATAGCCTGCACAGTTGGCATAGAATATGTAAAAAGAGAGGAGCCTTCTGTTACAATCTGGTGTGGTGATATAGATGATGAACTTACCGCCAAGGGCTATATTGTTCCGGGGCTTGGTGATGCGGGCGACCTGGCTTATGGACCGAAAATGCAAATGTGAAGGAGCAATTCCAGCTTTTAAAT
Source organism: Chitinophagaceae bacterium (assembly GCA_016719165.1). Classification (GTDB taxonomy): domain Bacteria; phylum Bacteroidota; class Bacteroidia; order Chitinophagales; family Chitinophagaceae; genus JJ008. Next base: position 112,034 of record JADKAJ010000011.1, read on the forward strand.
CTAGAGTTACTGGTTTTATTTTCAATACTTTAAGATTCAATTTCGCTTCTTTAATTTTTTTTTGAAAAACACACCGGAAGCAGCATTAATTCTATTCCTCAGGTCTTCAAAATGTTGTATTTTTCCGCTTCGACCGGGTAGAATTAAAGACTAGTTAGGGCAATCAAACTGAATACTAAAACGTTTTCAATTTCTTATACTCTGATTTTTGTTAATCACCGGCCTTACAACTGAAAAAAAATTTATTTGTTGAGATGAAAAAAAATCTTCTTACCCTGTTGGTTTGTGTGGCTATGGCAAGTGCTTCTAGAGCCCAGGACCCCAATTTTTCCCAATTTTTTGCCTCGCCACTTACGCTTAATCCTGCATTGACAGGGAAGTTCGATGGATCTTTCAGGGTGGCTGGAAACTACCGTAATCAATGGCCTACGATTAATAACGCCTTTGTAACGAAGACTGTATCTGTTGATTTTGGTATCATGAAAAACCGGCTTGCTGACATTGACCAGCTAGGTGTTGGAATTCTTGGCGTAACAGACAGAGCCGGTGATGGTGTGCTGGTTACCAATTATGCAGGAGGGTCTGTTGCTTTTCATAAAGGACTGGATGAAGATGGTTTTCACCAGATCGGTGCAGGTTTCCAGGGAACCTATGTTAATAAGCGGTTGGATGTAACCAAGATTGATTTTCAAGATGAATTGACCCCGTTGGGTTTTACAGGTGTAACCAGCGAGATTTTTTTAAACAATCAACTTAACATCAGTTATTTTGATTTGAATGCAGGTGTACTTTACAACGGCAGTACTAATGGATATAACAATTTCTATATCGGAGCTTCTATGTATCATATCAACCGCCCGAAAGAAAGCTTCCAGGGTGGTGAGTATCTGTTAAATACCAGAACAACTATACAGGCCGGAGGAAAAATACCGGTTGGCTCATATAATTATCTTCATATTGCAGCTAATCACAGTATGCAGGCTAAAGCAAATAATACCGTTGTTGGAGGAGCCTTTTCTTACAATGTAAATAACAATGAAGATGACCCGGTAAATGTGTACCTGGGTGCATGGTACCGTTTCAATGATGCAGCTATCCCCTATATAGGTCTTGAGTTTAAAGGAATACAGATAGGTGCTTCTTATGATGCCAATACTTCCAGTCTTAAACCAGCTTCAAATACAAGGGGCGGAATGGAATTATCCCTTATTTACATTAAAAAGCCTACAGACCCCAATGCTAAAAAATTGAATTGCCCGAGATTTTAATTGAACTTATAGGCAAAAGAAAAGCGAAACATTTAAGTTTCGCTTTTCTTTTGCCCATTCAAATCAAATCTTCATTAATAATGGTAATAAAAACCAGGAGAATAATGTAATTAAGATGATAGAGACAATATTCATAATAAACCCGGCTTTTGTCATTTGCCTGAGTTTTATATAGCCGCTGGCAAACACAATCGCATTGGGAGGTGTGCCCATCGGCAACATACTGGCACAGCTTGCCGCCAATGTCATTGGGATTCCCAGTAACAATGGATCTAATTTGAGTGCAATGGCCAATGAAGTAACTACCGGGGCAAAAACAATTACCTGTGCCACATTACTCATTACCTCACTAAGGAAAATGGTGATTACAGTTATCGTAAAAACCAATATAAAACCATTACCGGAAAATTGAGCCAGCCATCCACCCAGCTGTTCTATTAATCCAGCATTTTCCAAAGCTGTAGCAAGGGAAATTCCGCCTCCGAAAAGCAATAAAATACCCCAGGCCATTTTAGCTGTATCGTTCCATTCAAGCAAGGAGCCTGTTCCTTCCTCATCTTTACTCTCTCTCTTTCCCGAGGGACAAATAAATAACGCCAGTGCACAAAGCATGGCAATAATCGTATCATCCAGCTTTATAAATGATTGCGCATTATTGATAATGCTTCTTGTTATCCATAATAATGCAGTTGAAATAAAAATAATAAGAACCCTTTTTTCCGCAACCGACAATGGGCCCAACAATAGTATTTCATTTCTTATTAATCCCTTTGTGGCTGTATCAGATTTAATTCGACTGGGGAAAAGCCATTTTACCATCACCCAATAAAGGCAAATAAGTAATAAAATAGCCATTGGCATACATAGCAGCATCCAGCTTACAAAATCAACGGAAGAGTCGGGAAATTTTTTCTCTATATAGCCGATATATGCCACATTCGGCGGCGTACCAATAATGGTAGCAATACCCCCGATATTCGAAGCATAAGCAATAGCCAGCATAATGGTAAGAGAAAAATTAGCAATATTTCCGTTGCCTGTATTATTCTCTTTCATTACATGAATGACAGACAGTGCAATTGGAAACATCATCATTGTTGTGGCAGTATTACTCAGCCACATACTTAATAAACCGGTTGCAAGAATGAAACCCAATATAATTCTGTCACCACTGGTGCCCGTCAGCCTTACAATATTCAGTGCAATACGACGATGCAAATTCCATTTTTCAATGGCAAGACCCAGCATAAAGCCACCCATAAATAAAAAGATAACAGGATTAGCATACCCTGAGGCAGCCGCTTCTAATTTACTGATCTTTAAAAGTGGGAAAAGAACCAATGGCAATAAAGCAACTACAGGCATCGGTAAAGCCTCTGTTACCCACCAGGTGATCATGAGTGCTGCAACTGCCAGTACTTTGCTGGCAGTATGCTCCACGCCAAAAGGGTTACTAAAATAAAGGAATAAAGCAATAACGATCCCTCCCAGCAGAGAAATAGTTTGAACCTGATATTTCTTAACTTTTATCAAGATTAGCGTTTTGGATTTTCAAGATACAATCTTGTCTTGAATCAGGAACATGTATATCATCCTTTCCGCAAAAAAATTGCTTATTTCAATTTCCCGCTAACATATAAATTATCCTTCAGGTAAAATCGATAGGGTAATAAAGCATCATCTCCGGCATAATCAACACCAATACGGGCAGTAGACATCAACTGCTTTGCAGAAACAACAAATCCATCGTCAGCAATGAATAATTCTTTACTTCGTAATGAATACCCGCTATGTGCAGTAACAATTCCCAAAGCCTTTGCTACGTTTCCGGGTCCTTTAGTAAGCGTATAGTCGGCTTTTTTCTTGCGAGTCCTTACCAGCATTTCCGCAATACCTTCTATTGGCTCTATTGCCCTGATGAGAATAGCATGCGGCACATCTTTACTGTGCGTTACCACATTAAAAAGATGATGAATTCCATAACAAAGATAAACATAGGCCACCCCGCCATGTGCATACATTATCTCAGTCCGGTTTGTTCTTCTCCCACCAAATGCATGAGAAGCTCTGTCTATTATTCCATTATATGCCTCCAGTTCTACAATCCGCCCGGAAGTAACTTTACCATTCCAGTTTGTGACAAGTACTTTTCCAAGAAGCTCCTTTGCAATTTGTAAAATATTTTCCCTTTGGTAAAAGGATGCCGGTAATTTTTTCATATTGCCTGGTACAATTATTACAGATTCAATCTGCAGAAATTTACTTTCACTTTCTATTCGCAACTTACCATTCCCTTTGTTTATATTTACTTCTCAAATTAAGGCTTTGCTGAAAGAAATCGTCATAGCTTTTCAATCCTGGGAAGAAGCCCGTCGTTTTATTCAAAGGAACCGGCTTTTTAAATGGATCATTATTCCCGGTATTATTTATACCATTCTGTTCATCGCAGGAATGTTTTTTTTCTGGCAATCATCTGACAATGTTGTTTCATGGATAAGTAACCAGCTGGGAATAGAGAACTGGCTGCAAAAAGAAAGGAGTGAATGGCTGAGCTTTCTTTTTGTAATGACAGGCATGATGCTCCGTCTTGTACTGGTATTGTTTTATTTCTCCCTGTTCAAATATTTAATACTAATAATCGGTTCCCCTGTTTTCACTTACCTCAGCGAAAAAACGGAAGCAATCATTGATGAGAAAGAACATAGTTTCAACTGGCCAGAAGTTAAAAAAGATGCGATCCGGGGTGTTAAACTGGCCCTGCGAAATGCAGGCTGGCAATCTGTCTATCTTATTGCGCTGATCTTTTTGTCCCTGGTTCCCGTTATTGGCTGGATTACTCCTGTCATTGCACTGCTTATTGAATGCTACTATTTTGGTATATCTATGCTTGACTATAGTTTTGCGAGAAACAATTTTAGCCTGTCGCAAAGTACTGCATTTACAGGTCGTCACAAAGGTCTAGCAATCGGCAACGGCCTTCTTTTCTATGCCATGCATATCCTTATTCTCCTGGCACCTGCTTATGCTATTATTGCTGCAACATTGAGTGTGCATAAAGTTAAAAACAGCTGATACTTCTGAAATGACCACCGTTTACCTGATACCGGCAATACTGCAAGATGAAGGCTTTGATGCAATTCCACCCTATATAAGAGATGCAATAAAAATTTGCCAGGTATTTTTTGTTGAAAATGAAAGGACAACAAGACGTTACTTCAAACAGCTCTGGAAAGAAATGATCATTGATGACTACGAATGGGTGAATATGACAGAAAGTGTTATTGCAGCCGATACATTTAGAAAAAAAATAAAAGAAGGAAAAAACATAGGTATCGTCAGTGAGGCGGGCTGTCCCGGAGTTGCGGATCCCGGCCAGGCTTTGGTAGCAATCGCACAGGAAATGAATGTTACCGTTAAACCACTTGTTGGACCCAGTTCCATCTTACTTGCCCTGATGGCAAGTGGAATGAATGGACAGCAATTTAAATTCTGCGGCTATTTACCGATAGATAACCTCCTACGAATAAAAGCGATAAAAGAACTGGAAGCTGAATCAGCCAGGAAAAACTGCACCCAGATCTTTATTGAAACCCCTTACCGCAATAACCAATTAGCAGATGCCATCATAAAAAATTGCAATCCTTCTACCAAATTATGCATTGCAGTTGATCTTACAGGAAAAAATGAATGGATAAAAACTCAATTGATCAGTGACTGGGAGAAAAAAAAACCGGACATTCATAAACGTCCGGCGATTTTTTTACTACATGCAAAATGATATTATTCAAAAGGTGTTGGCGTATTTGAAGGTCGCTGAATTGAAATAATACTGTCCACCACATATTTACTCATTCCCCGCCATGGTAATGCCCCTAAATACTCTTTATAGTGCAGCTCCATGAATGCCCCACTGTTTGACATTAACTGCAATGCAACTTTTTCATCAACTACTGAAAATTCAAACTCGTTAGACTGTATACTACCCGGGACCTTGGATTTATATCCGGTTTGTATCACCCTACCCTCATAGGTTTTAAATATATACCCCTTTTTAACAAAGAAGTTCAGTTCACCAGCTTTACTGCCTACACCAAATACAAAGAAGAATTTGAAATAGGTTAATACAGCTACAGCTATAAATAACAAGATGAGAATTGTCCGGGCAAATTTCCTGAACCACGATTTTTTCTTTCCAGGTTCCCGGGCTAACAGTTGTTCTTGCTGAGTGAGTTGTTGTTCGTCCATAAAAAAGGATTTATAACAAAAAATTTATGAGTCTAAACCAATTATTATTATAAATTTGCATCCAAGTTACAACTTGTTTGTCTTTATGGCTAACATTCTGACACATACAAAGCAGTTTGCGTTTCATGCGCCTATAACCAGCGGAGTTTATTCTGTTGGCTTTGATGTGTTTACCTTTTCCCGCCCCCGACGTCGCCCTGTATTCTGACAGGACGAACCCCCTCACCATGGTCCCTGTCAGTGAAAGACTCCCCGAAAAAAAATTAGGATTGGTGGCCCGTTTTATATCAATGCAGTATTAAAAGTGGACAATCAAAATATTATTATCAGAGTAGCAACTGTTTCCGACAAAGTCTATTCCAAAACTATAACAGATGAAATGGCAGCTTCAGCCGCAGCCAGGGGCACGGGTATTGCAAAACGTTCTCCAGAATACATTGAGCAAAAGATTGATGAAGGAAAAGCCGTTATTGCTATTACCGGACAGAATGAATGGGTTGGCTTCTGTTACATCGAAACATGGAGCCATGGTGAGTATGTAGCCAATAGCGGTTTGATAGTAGCTCCTGCATTCAGAAAAAGTGGTGTAGCCAAATCAATTAAAAAAAGAATCTTCGACCTCTCGAGGGAAAAATATCCAGAGGCAAAGCTTTTTGGATTAACTACAGGCTTAGCGGTAATGAAAATTAACAGTGACCTCGGCTATGAACCTGTAACCTATTCCGAACTTACGCAGGATGAAGCATTCTGGGCAGGCTGTAAAAGTTGTGTAAATTATGAGATACTGATGAGTAAGGATAGAAAAAACTGTATGTGTACAGCCATGTTGTATGACCCAAAAGACCATTACGAGCCTGAAGAAACAAAACAATTCTTTGAGGAAAATAAGAAAGGATTTGAAAGACTGTTGAAATTTAAGCAATGGAAACTACTTAAACCGTTTATGAAAAAAGATAAAGACGGAAACGGTGGTGCCAGCAGGCCCAAATCTTTATTACATCATTTATTTCATTTATAACAAGCACTAAAGAATCACCATGGCAAAAAAAGTTGTTTTAGGGTTTAGTGGTGGATTAGATACATCTTATTGTGTAAAATACCTCAGTGAGGACAAAGGTTATGAGGTACACAGTATCATCGTCAACACTGGCGGCTTCAGTGATAAAGAATTGAAACAGATTGAAGCTCATGCCTTCAAACTGGGCGTTAAAACACATACAACCATTGATGCCGTAAAAGGATATTATGACCGCATTATTAAGTACCTCATTTATGGAAATGTACTTAAAAATAATACTTACCCGCTATCAGTTTCTGCAGAAAGGCTTAGCCAGGCATTGCATATTGCTGAGCATGCCAAAAAGCTGAATGCAGATTCCGTGGCACATGGAAGTACCGGTGCCGGTAATGACCAGGTTCGCTTTGATATGATTTTTCATATCATGATCCCCGGTGTAGAGATCATCACCCCGATCAGAGATTTAAAGTTGAGCCGCGAAGAAGAGATTGCTTACCTGAAAAGCAAGGCTGTGGATATGAATTTTGAGAAAGCGATGTACTCTATCAATAAGGGACTGTGGGGAACCAGTGTGGGTGGTAAAGAAACACTGTCTTCAAAGGGTATGCTGCCCGAAGAAGCCTGGCCAACGCAGGTTACCAAATCAGGAGCTGAAGAAGTGAGATTAGGCTTTGAAAACGGTGAACTTAAATCAGTAAATGGAAATTCATTTACTCATCCCGTTGAAGCTATTCAATATTTACAAACCATTGCCGGTCCTTATGGAATTGGCCGTGATATTCATGTTGGTGATACAATCATAGGCATCAAAGGCCGGGTAGGTTTTGAAGCAGCCGCCCCAATGGTTATTCTGAAAGCTCATCATGCTTTGGAAAAACATGTATTGACCAAATGGCAATTACAATGGAAAGACCAGTTGGCTCAATTCTATGGCAACTGGTTACATGAAGGACAAATACTTGATCCGGTCATGAGAGACATTGAGGCATTCCTGGAAAATAGCCAGCATAACGTAACTGGTGAAGTATTTGTACAACTTATGCCTTACCGTTTTCAGTTAATTGGCATTGAAAGTAAATACGACCTGATGAGCAGCAAGTTTGGTAAATACGGTGAAATGAATACCGGCTTCACCGGTGATGATGTAAGAGGTTTTTCTAAAATTTTTGGTAACCAGACATCCATTTATTACCAGGTTAAAGAAGATGCAGATGGAAAAAATTAAAGCAGGTATAATCGGAGGTGCAGGTTACACCGGAGGTGAATTAATACGACTGTTGTTAAATCACCCCGGTGTAGAGACCTCCTTTATTCATAGCCGGAGTAATGCCGGTAAATCGGTTTGCAGTGTACACCAGGATCTGGCAGGTGAAACAGACTTACTATTTACCGCCGAACTTAATGATGATATTGATGTACTTTTTCTATGCCTGGGTCACGGTGAATCCAGAAAATTTTTAACGGAGAAAAAAATCGCTGACAAAATAAAAGTAATTGATTTGGCGAATGACTTTCGCCTGGCCTCCTCCTCATTGATTGATAACAAACAATTCGTTTACGGTTTGCCGGAACTAAATAGAGAAAAGATAAAGTCAGCCAACCATATAGCAAATCCCGGTTGTTTTGCCACAGCTATCCAATTAGGATTACTCCCATTGGCAAAGGCCGGTTTACTGAACGATATATATACAACAGGCATCACCGGCTCAACAGGTGCCGGTCAAACTTTGTCAACTACATCTCACTTTAGCTGGAGGGCAAATAATATTCAGGCTTATAAAACACTATCACACCAGCATTTGGGAGAGATTGGAGAATCTTTACTTCACTTGCAGCCGGCTAATGATATTGACCTGAGCTTTGTTCCGTGGAGAGGTGATTTCACGAGAGGAATTTTTATCAGTTCTACCACAAATTGTGATTTAAGCATTGAAGAATTGAATGTACTTTATTCAACTTTTTATGCTGCGCACCCTTTTATTTATGTGAGCAAAGAGCCGATTTTTTTGAAGCAAGTAGTAAATACCAATAAAGCAGTGATACAATTGGAGAAGGCAGGCAGTAAACTTGTAGTACACTCTGCTATAGATAACTTACTAAAAGGCGCCAGTGGGCAGGCTGTACAGAATATGAACTTGATATTCGGCCTGGATGAAACAACCGGATTAAAACTTAAAGCCAATTATTTCTAAATTATACAAATGAACCTTTTTGACGTTTACCCGATAAATGAGATCACTATTGTAAAAGCCAAAGGCTCTTATGTATGGGATGACAATGGCGAGCAATACCTTGATCTGTATGGCGGTCATGCTGTCATCAGTATTGGTCACACCCATCCGCATTGGGTTCAGCGCATTGAGGAGCAATTGGAAAAAATTGCTTTCTATTCCAATTCAATACGAATTCCATTACAACAACAACTGGCTGAAAAGCTGGGTAAAGTTTCCGGTAAACCAGATTATCAGCTATTCCTCTGCAATAGCGGGGCCGAGGCCAATGAAAATGCACTGAAACTGGCAAGCTTTCATAATGGAAGAAAAAAAATAGTCGCTTTCAGCAGAGCTTTTCACGGCAGAACATCATTAGCAGTCTCAGTAACAGACAATAAAAACTATATTGCCCCGGTTAATGAAACCGGGAATGTCAGCTTTCTTCCTTTCAATGATGAAGAAGCCTTAGAAATATTTTTTAAAGAAAACGGAAAGGAAATTTCATCTGTAATTATCGAAGGGATACAGGGCGTTGGAGGGATTAATATAGCTGACGATTCCTTCCTGAGAAAAATACGTTCCCTTTGTGATGAATATGGGGCTCTTTATATTGCTGATAGTGTGCAATGCGGTTATGGCAGAAGTGGGAAATTTTTCAGCCACGATTTTGCCGGGGTAAATGCAGATATTTATACAATGGCAAAGGGTATGGGAAATGGGTTTCCTGTAGCAGGACTGATAATTGCCCCACATATTAAACCAAAACATTTTCAACTGGGTACTACATTTGGGGGGAATCACCTGGCTTGTGCTGCTGCGCTGGCAGTTCTTGAAACAATAGAAGAAGAAATATTGATGGGTAATGCAGTAATGACAGGCAAATTCCTGAAAGATCAGCTGGAAGCTATTCCACAACTAAAAAATGTAAGAGGACGGGGACTAATGATTGGTTTTGATGTACCGGAAGAACTAAAAGACCTGAAGAAAAATCTCCTCTGGAACCAGAAAATATTCACCGGTGAAGCTAAGCCAAATGTTATTCGGTTGTTGCCCTCATTAGCTTTAAAGAAAAGAGATGCAGAACAATTTATTGATTCGATAAAAGAAGAAATTCAAAACTTAGTTCCGGCTTAAAACCCAGTCAGTTAAAATGAGAAATTTTGTTTCAGTTCAAGATGTCAGTAATATTGATGCTTTAGTACAACAGGCATTAGCGTATAAAGCAAACCCTTTCGCTGATAAAACACTCGGAATTAACAAACGGATAGGTTGTCTATTTTTGAACCCCAGTATGCGGACAAGATTGAGCACTCAGATTGCCGCACAAAACTTAGGAATGGAAGCCATCATCTTTAATGTTGGCAACGAAGGCTGGATGCTGGAATTTGAAGAGGAAGCCATCATGAGTGGCACATCGGTTGAACATGTGAAAGATGCAGCTCCGATCTTTGGAAAATATTTTGATATACTGGCAATCAGGACATTTCCATCGCTGAAAAACCGGGATGATGATTACAGTGAATTGTATATAAAGCAGTTTATTAAATATGCAGGTATCCCTGTTGTGAGTTTAGAAAGTGCTACACTACACCCCTTACAAAGCCTGACTGACATTATTACAATCACTGAATCTTTCAACGAAACAAGAAAACCTAAAATTGTTTTAAGCTGGGCACCCCATGTTAAGCCTTTGCCCCAGTGTGTAGCCAATAGTTTTTCTCAATGGATTAATACCTGGGGTAAAGCAGATTTTGTTATCACCCATCCAGAGGATTATGAATTGAGTGAAGAATTTACTAAAGGAGCTATCATCACTTATAACCAGAATGAAGCATTAATAGATGCTGACTTTGTGTATGTAAAGAACTGGAGTACTTTCAACGACTACGGCAAAATTTATGAAAGCGACCCTAAGTGGATGCTGAACAACAAAAAACTGGAATTGACCAATGATGCTAAAATAATGCATTGCCTTCCTGTAAGAAGAAATGTAGAACTAAGTGATGAAATACTGGACGGGCCTAACAGTATTGTAACACAAGAGGCTGCGAACAGGATCTGGGCTGCCCAGTCCGTACTCGCAGAAATTCTAAAAACCAATGGATAAATTATATGTCATAAAAATTGGTGGCAATATCATTGATAATGAAGTAAAATTGGCTTCATTCCTGGCAGACTTTGCGTCCATTGAAGAAAAGAAGATACTGGTTCATGGCGGAGGTAAGCTTGCGACAAGACTTGCTGAAAAACTAGGTATTGAACAACAATTAGTGGACGGAAGAAGAATCACTGATGCGGAGACACTGAAGATTGTTACAATGGTTTACGCTGGTTTTATCAATAAAAATATAGTGGCTGTGCTCCAGGCTAATAATTGCAATGCCATAGGTCTCTGCGGTGCCGATGGAGACACCATTCTGGCTCATAAAAGGCAACATCCTGTTCTCGACTATGGTTTTGTGGGTGATGTGGATGCAATCAATACTAATCTTATCAATAACCTGCTGGAGAAGAATATTGCTGTTGTGTTTGCACCCATCACACATGACCAGCAAGGACAACTCCTGAATACGAATGCCGACACTATTGCCCAAGAGATTGCCAGGAGCATGAGTGATTTGTATAATGTGCAGCTTATCTATTCCTTTGAGAAGAGTGGTGTGCTGCTGGATGCAAATGATGACACAACAGTCATTCCGGAAATAAAACCATCTTCTTACCTTCAATTGAAGTCGAAAAATAAAATATTTGCCGGTATGATACCAAAAATGGATAATGCATTCGCTGCCCTGAAAAGTGGCGTCGGAAAAGTAATCATCGGCAAAGCAGAAAACCTGAAAGGACTGATTAATGGTTCTTCAGGAACGACTATAATAAATGAGTAAAGAAATTTCCATATTGCAAAACGAAGCAGTTGAATTGCTGAAAGAACTGATCGCTACCCCTTCATTCAGCAAAGAAGAAGACCAGACGGCAGGTATCCTTTGCCGGTTTTTAGGGAATAAGGATATTGTACATACAAGGGTTGGCAACAATGTTTTTGCTTTGAACAAACATTTTGATGAAAAAAAGTCTACTATACTCCTCAATTCTCATCATGATACAGTAAAACCCAATCCGCAATACAGCAAAGACCCCTATTATCCATCTATTGAAGAAGGAAAACTCTTTGGCCTGGGAAGTAATGATGCAGGCGGCTGTTTAGTTTCCCTAATTGCAGTCTTTCTACTTTTTTACAACAAACAGGACCTGAAATATAACCTTATCCTTGCTGCGACTGCGGAAGAAGAAATAAGTGGCAGCGGTGGTATAGAATACACATTACCCTACCTGCCAAAAATCGATTTCGCAATAGTTGGAGAACCGACGCAAATGCAGATGGCAGTAGCCGAAAGAGGCCTGATGGTGCTGGACTGTATAGCACATGGCAAAGCAGGACATGCTGCAAGAAATGAAGGAGAGAACGCCATCTATAAAGCAATGAAAGATATTGAGTGGTTCAGTACCTATCAGTTTAATAGGGTTTCAGAGCTGCTGGGAGCTTCCAAAATGAGTGTGACTGTAATTGAAACAGAAAATAAGGCACACAATGTTGTTCCAGCTCTGTGCAAATTTGTAGTGGATACAAGAATAAACGAATTATATAGTTTTGAAGAAGTGATCGATATTATTAAAGCCAATGTACAGTGTGAGGTGATGCCCAGAAGTACAAGACTACGTTCTACTTCAATTGCCCTTGACCATCCTTTAGTGAAGGCAGGATTAAATCTTGGCAGTGCTTACTATGGCTCTCCTACTACTTCTGATAAGGCATTAATGCCTTTTCCTGCATTGAAAATGGGCCCCGGAGATTCTGCCAGAAGTCATACCGCCAATGAGTATATTTATATTGATGAAATAAAAAAAGGCATAGAATTATATATCCAGCTTTTAAATCAGATTGTATGAAACTGTGGCAAAAAGATAAAGCCTCATTAAAGGAAGTCGAAATCTTCACTGTCGGGAAAGACCGTGAAATGGATATGTATTTAGCTGCTTTTGATGTGCTGGGTTCACTGGCACATATAGAAATGCTGGAATCAGTTGGATTACTTACCAAAGATGAATTATCACAATTACAGAAAGAATTAAAGAACGTTTTCCGACAGATTAAAAAAGGTGAATTCATTTTGCAGGATGATGTAGAGGATATTCATTCGCAAGTCGAGCTGCTACTTACACAGAAGCTTGGTGATATAGGTAAAAAAATACATTCTGCCCGCAGCCGCAATGACCAGGTGCTTGTCGATATAAAATTGTTTCTCAGGAATGAACTGGAAGAATTGGTAAAAACCATTCAGTCCTTTTTTGAATTACTGCAATCACAAAGTGAAAAATATAAGGATCACTTATTACCCGGTTATACGCATCTTCAATTAGCCATGCCTTCTTCATTTGGCCTTTGGTTTGGGGCTTATGCAGAAAGCCTGGTGGATGATATGCTAACTATCAAAGCCGCTTATGATGTGGTGAACAAAAATCCGTTAGGTTCTGCAGCCGGTTATGGCTCTTCTTTTCCTATCAACAGAACGCTAACTACAAAGCTGCTTGGCTTTGCTGATTTGAATTATAATGTAGTGTATGCCCAAATGGGAAGAGGAAAAGCTGAACGTATTGTTGCACAATCACTGGCGAATGTAGCCGATACATTAGCTAAACTAAGCATGGATGCCTGCTTATACTTGAATCAGAATTTTGGGTTTATTTCCTTCCCTGTAGAATTAACAACTGGCAGTAGCATTATGCCACATAAAAAGAATCCTGATGTATTTGAATTAATCCGTTCTTATTGCAATCAAATAAAAGCATTGCCAAATGAAATAATGCTGATGACTACTAACCTGCCATCGGGCTATCACAGGGATTTGCAGTTATTGAAAGAACATTTGTTCCCTGCCTTCAAAACATTGAAAAATTGTATTGAAATGGCCGGGCTGATGTTATCAAATATTCAGGTTAAAGAAAACATACTGGCTGACGATAAATACAAATTCCTGTTCAGTGTAGAGGAGGTAAATAAATTAGTAAATAGCGGAACTCCTTTCCGGGATGCGTATAAAAAAGTAGGCTCAGATATTGAAGCTGATAAATTCACTTACACTACTTCTGTAAACCATACCCATGAAGGAAGTATTGGGAATCTTGGTACTGCTGAAATCAAGCAACAGCTGGAAAAAATTATTGCTTCTTTTCCTTTTGAAAATGTAAAGGCAGCTATTACAAAATTGGTCAGCTAACAGCATACACATCAGGGAAATGCCGTTGCATAAATATCTTTCTTGTTTCTTCAGAAATTTCTGACCAACCAAACTGTGCATACAGTCCATGTGCATCTCTTGTTCCCAGCATCCATCTCCGCAATCCTTGTAATTCTGGATGAAATTGAATCACTTCTATCAGCCATTTAGATAAGCCCTTGCCTCTGTACTTTTCTAAAATGAACACATCTGCCAAATAAGCAAATGTGGCTTTATCAGTAACTAGCCTGGCAAATCCAATTTGTTCACTCTGTCGATATAAACCAAAGCACAACGAGTTGGTAATTGATTTCTCCACCACCACCCTCGGTATGTGCTTTGCCCAGTATGATTCTTCAGAAAGATAATGGTGAATAATATCCACACTAAGTAAAGAAGGATTAGTAGTTATTAAATATTCTCCATTACTTACTTCATAATAGTTCTCCATATCACAATCCATATTTATCTACTAAATAAATCAATGCAGCCATATTAACGGCTCCTAATTCCAATTCCCTTTTATTCACTGCTTCAAATACATCACTCCGGGCATGGTGAATATCAAAGTAGCGTTGTGTATCAGGATTCAGACTGGCTGTGGGTGTTTTTAATGCCCTGCTCAACGGTCCGATATCTGCACCACCGCCACCACTTACAAACTCACTGCAACCATAAGGTGCAATTAATTCCCTCCATGATAAAAATTTCTGAAACTGTTCTTCAGTTCCTGAAAAGCCTAATGCCCTGGGTGTAAAACCACCGGCATCACTTTCCATAGCCAGAATATGCTTTTCATTGTTGGCTTTTGCTTCTTCTGCATATTTATTTCCACCTCTTAATCCATTTTCTTCATTGGCAAATAAAACAAAGCGAATTGTCCTTTTTGGCTTATACCCGATTGCATTAAATGCCCTGAGTATTTCAATAGTTTGTACACAACCAGCCCCGTCATCATGTGCACCCTCACAATTATCCCAGCTATCCAGATGCCCCCAATGGTTATTATCTGATCAGGAAATTCAGTCCCTTTCAACTCACCAATTACATTATGCCCGATTGTATCAGGCAGAAAATGACCATTGGTTTTTATTGTTGCACTTACTCCGCCCTTTTTAACCTGTTCACTTAACCAATCCGCATCCCGGAGGCCAATGGCAACTGCTGGAATTTTTGCATAATTGCTATCATATCTTGTTGCACCTGTATGTGGATTATTATCAGTTGCATGACTCATACTCCTGATTATAACGGCTTTTGCCCCATACCTGGCAGCACGGCTTGGCCCTTGTCCCCGGTATTGTCCTGCATCGCGGTAAGAAAGAAAAGTATTGACATAGGCGTCATTAAATTTATAATTATAAAAAACAATTTTCCCTTTTATTTCAGCACTTCTCCTTTCAAGCTCATTAAAAGAATTCACTACGATTACTTCAGCAGAAACTGCATTCTTTCCGGTTCCGATAGAATTACCCAAGGCTACCACATCAAGCTCCTTTTGTATCCTGCTCACATTTATACCCTGTTTTGAAGCCTGAAGATAAAAAGCAGAGGCTACGTCTTTTCCCCCTCTTACCCAATGCGGTACCATACACTCCTGCAGCCATGCTTTGTCTGCACCGCTTTCCTGCATTACCTTCAGGCCCCATTGTTCTGATTTTACCATACCGGGTGAGCCTGCCAGTCTTGCACCGATCTTTTTTGTTAAATACCGCAGGTTTTCATAGGCCTTTCCATTTGTTAATATTTCATTGGAAATCTGCTTAATAAATGCCGAGTCTGATTGCTGTCCCAAAATAGCCCGGGTAAAAAGTGTAAAGACAATAAAAAGGGAAGATTTTCGCATGTACCTGAATTTTGCTAAAGTTAAAAGAAATCGAAAAATGAAGATAATTATTTAAGATAAGCGGCAAACTAAACCCCGGTTAAAACTGTTACCTTAGTTCTCTTTAGAATCTCATATTATGAAAATTGGTATCGTTTGTTATCCCACGTTTGGTGGTTCAGGAGTACTGGCCACAGAACTTGGCAAAGCCCTGGCTCAAAAAGGCCACATGGTTCATTTTATTACCTACCAGCAACCTGTAAGGTTGAGTGAATTTATGCCTAACATATTTTATCATGAAGTGCAGGTGCCTACTTATCCACTGTTTGATTACCCTCCTTATGAAACTGCACTTTCCAGCACCATGGTAGATGTAATTAAAAACCATGACCTTGATCTGCTGCATGTACATTATGCCATTCCGCATGCTTCTGCCGCCTTCATGGCAAAACAGATCCTGAAAAAGGAAGGGAAAAATATTCCTGTTATTACGACACTGCATGGTACAGATATAACCCTGGTCGGAAGAGATAAAATGTATGCTCCGGTAGTCACTTTTTCCATCAATGAAAGCGACGGCATTACTGCTGTTTCTGAAAATCTGCGGGATGAAACCTATAAACATTTTCAAATTGAAAAAGATATTGAAGTCATTGTAAACTTTGTTGATGTAAGCCGCTTCAATCGTAAGCCTATAGATGCTTTTCGCAAAGTAATAGCGCCAAATGGTGAACGTATTCTTTTGCATGCATCCAACTTCAGGAAAATAAAAAGGGTGCAGGATGTAGTAAAAATATTTGCAGAAGTAAGTAAGCAAATCCCGTCTAAACTCCTGTTTGTTGGTGACGGACCCGAGCGCAGCACTGCAGAAGATTTGAGTCGTGAATTGGGTGTTTGCGATGAGATCCGTTTTGTCGGAAAGCAGGAACAAATGGAAGACATTCTTGCTATCGGTGATTTATTTTTACTTACCTCAGAATATGAAAGTTTCGGTTTAGCTGCATTAGAAGCAATGGCAGCAGGGGTGCCGGTTATTTCCACCAACGCAGGTGGTCTTGGTGAAATCAATATCCCCGGAGAAACAGGTTATATGAGTAATGTGGGTGATGTGGAAAATATGAGTAAGCAGGCGATCTCGATTTTACAGGATGACGATACGCTAAAAGGATTTAAAGAGAGAGCCGCCGAACATGCTAAGAAATTCGATATTCATAATATCGTACCGTTGTACGAAAAATTGTACGAAAAATTTCTTTAAATAATAAAGCCACGAAAATTCGTGGCTTTATTATTTATTTATTGTATCATTAAAGATCAGCGGCGTAACCATGGCAACGGATCTACATTCCGGGTTTCTATCATCAAAATAAAATCTATCTGCCCGCCATTCCCATCATCATCTTTTCCTGCTCTTCCAATTTGTTGCCCTGTTTTAACCGCAGCCCCTTTAGATACTGTTACACCGGACAAATTACTATACGTTGTAAAATACTTACCATGACGTATGGTAATGGCCATACCATCACCAAGGTTATATACTCCGCTTACCTCCCCGTCAAATACCGCTTTTACTGCTACCCCAGCTGATGGTGTAGCAATTGTAATACCGGGATTATCAAAGGTCAGCAGGGTGTTTTCAATTTTATTATTGCCAAATCTTAGTGTCACCACACCATTGTCTACCGGCCAGGGCAACCGGGCCTTATTTGCCTGGAAGCTGCTATTCAGGGCTACGTCTTTTGCCGTAAAGTCCAAATAACTATCTGGTCTTTTTGCGGGTTCATTCCTTTTCGCAGTTGTTACAGGAGATGTTGTTGGATTGGTCGTGGGATTAGTGGCCGTAACGGGTGCTTTTTCGGGGTTTTTCTTTTCAGCCAGTTCATCAGCCTTTCTTTTTGCTTCTGCTTCGGCTTTGGCTTTAGCTTTTGCGGCCTCAATTTCCCTGCGAACAATAGCTGTTATGGCATTTTGCAGATCCCGGTCCCTTTTCTTCTTCGTTGCAATTTGTCCCTGTAATTCTTTCTCTTTTGATTTTAACTGTGAAACAACGGCATCCTTCTCCTTCTTTTGAACAGCTAATTCCTGCACCTGCTTTGTCTGCGATTGCAATGCGACATTCTTCTGATCTTTTCTGACCAATTGCTGTTTCTTCCTTTGAGCAATAAGCTCCTGTGTTTCAAGTATTGTCTTTACCTGTTTCTCCCTGTAGGTCCTGTAACTTTTCAGGTAAGCAATTCTCTTCACTGCATCATTGAAGCTGCTTGCTGAAAAAATAAAATTAAGGTAATCGTAGTTACTCCTGTTTTTATAGGCATACACTACAGTTCTGGCATATTGTGCTTTTAGTGTATCCAGTTGCTTCCTAAGGCGATAGATTTCTATTTCACTTAAATATATATCGTCATCTATTGATCTGAGTTCTTTACTGATAGTACCGATATATTGCTCCTGCAGGTTAATTTTTCTATTCAGCATATTCAACTGGCCAAGGGTTTGTTTGGTTTGCCCTTTTACCTTGTTATACATACCCTGTATTTCATTCAATTCCCTTTGAATCTCCTGTCTTTCCTTTTCCAGTTGAGACTTATCATCAGCAGGCTGTCCGTAGGCTAAAAAGCCAAATCCGGCAAAAACTAACAGTACTAATATTTTTTTTCTCATAGTAAATGGGATAGGGGGTTAAAAAACAGGGTGCGGAGTGAATTCAGATAACGGCAAGATGCAAAATAAATTTTATCCGGCTAATCATACTTATAATTTTTAGGTACATTAAACGGGAAACTTAACGTTTCATTAAACTCATATTGTTTGAAATTCAATTTGATACCCAGTTTTTTCTTTTCCGAAACAGTAATGGTTCTCTTTTTTGAAAAAGGCACTCCTTTCTTATTCTCATAATCGGAATAGGTCAGGTAACTGGTCCGGTTTCGCTGCTCATCCAGGTCATCAAGTTTGCTGCTTTGCAATAAATTATCAGGTTCGCCTATTGTTATCAGCATTTTAAACAAATCACTAATGCCATGCAGGGAGACAGAATTGGATGATTTGCTATAAGAAATGATATTGGAATCAAGAAAAACAGGATTCCCTATCAACAAGTCCTGTAAAGAGGAAAGATTAAGGGGTAATGCAGTTATTTCCTGTAAATAGGCAACGCTGCGGGCTATATATATTTTATTCTGTTTATCCAGCACTTTCACAGAATCTGTAGTAATATAAGCTCTTAATCCTTCTATACCCAATATAGCAGTAATGGAAACCCATATGATACTGTCTTTGTACATCCTGATCTGTGCATTTACATCCATTTTTTTACCATCCGGATCATCATAATCCACGTCCATCTTCGCTGAAAATGTTGTAAAATCAATCCGATTCTTTTGTATCTGATTAAAATTTTCTTTTATGAATGCAATGGAGTCTTCCCTGCCATTATTAATAGGCGGAATAGCTACTACAACGGAATCTTTTTTAACGATAGCCGATTGAATCTTCTTTGTAGCCCTGCAAGAGCCCAGCAAATAGATTAATGAAACAAGAACTATCGAAATTCTAATCATAATTGAACGTCTTTATTGCTTTCCGGTATGACCGAAACCACCTTTATTTCTTTCAGTAACTTCCAGTATTTCCACTCTCCTCCAGGTACATTTTTCCACTTTCTGAATAACCATCTGGGCTATCCGGTCGCCGGGATGAATGACCTGATCTTCCCCTGAAAGGTTGATTAAGATAATCATAATTTCTCCCCGGTAATCTGCATCTATAGTACCGGGAGAATTCAAACAGGTAATACCTTGTTTGATTGCCAGTCCGCTTCTGGGACGTATCTGCACTTCATAATTCTCAGGCAATTCTATAAACATACCAGTTGGTAACAGAGATCTTTCAAATGGCTTCAGAACTACAGGGACATCCAAGTGAGCTCTTACATCCATTCCGGAGGAACCGGCCGTGGCGTATGCTGGTAACGGATTGGGTGATTGATTAATAATTTTTACTTCCACTACTGGCATAGGACAAAGATAGGTATCGGGATAAAGGAAAATGTGGATTCAGGGCATTTCTTACACAATCGCTTTTTGAAGCAGCACTGAAGCATAAGCCATTAGCCCTTCTTCCCTTCCGGCAAAGCCCATTTTCTCCGTTGTTGTTGCTTTCACAGATACATCGTTTACTGTTATTTTCAAAATATCAGCTATTATCTTTTGCATTTGCGGAACATATGGTTTTATTTTTGGTGCTTCGAGACAAAGGGTGCTATCAACATTTACAACCGAATAACCGTGTCCATTCACTAATTCAATTGTTTTTAATAATAGAATCTTACTATCTATGCCTTTGTAAGCAGGATCTGTGTTAGGAAAATGAATACCGATATCGCCAAGACTTAAAGCCCCCAACAAAGCATCACAAATGGCATGTAGTAACACATCAGCATCACTATGGCCAAGAGAACCTTTGTGATGCGGAATTTTTACACCACCAATCCAAAGCTCCCTTCCTTCTGCAAGCTGATGAAAATCGACTCCTGAACCTATCCGGTAAGACATATTGATTCCTTTTTACAAATATCAATAAATCCATGCTTACGTTCTAAAATACCTTCAGCACACCTGGTCATACAAACAGTATAAAAAAGCGAGTCCCGTTTCGGTTTAACCGAAACGGGACTCGTTAGTATCTATTAAGAAGCTGAATTATTATTTCGCTGCTTTAGCACCTCCATCTAAGTCAAACAACACAGAGAAACGAAGTGTGTTTGAAAGAGGATTGCGGCTTACACCACTTCCTGTAGGAATCAGGTAAGCGAAGTTGAAACCAAATACGTTATACTTAAGGCCTAAACCTGTTGTAAAATAACGGCGATTTCCTTTGTCTTTATTCTCATAAAAATAACCGGCACGCAGTGCAAATTGATTGTTGTACCAGTATTCCGCACCCAGAGACAATTGGAATTCTCTCAGTTCTTCACCAAATCCGTCAGGAGCATCACCGAAAGAGCTGAACCAGCTTCCGATTACACTTTTATTTCTGTAATCAGCCAGTTGCTGAGGAGTTGCAGGATCTGAAGGAGGTGTTGGAACCAACAATTTGTTGGCTTCTATACCGAAAGAAATTGAATTACTCTCATTGAACTTGCTGGTATAGTTAAGACCCAATCCAAGGTTTGCAGGGATGAAATCTTTAGCATCTGCATTATCAGTGTAAGAGATTTTTGAACCGAGGTTAGATAATACTGCACCCCATGCCCAACCGCTACCCGATGGCTTTTTACCATCATGATAATACGCCAGATCAGCAGCAACAGCACTACCTGCTTTGTATGTAGTGCTACCTACAGTAGTACCACCAGCAAGGTTAGAGTTAATGTATTTTAAAGCGATACCAACACCGCTTTTTGCAGAAAGTTTACGGGAATAGCCAATGTCAATACCAAATTCACGGGGACGGAAGCTTCCGAAATCATTACCTAAGTTATCGGTAAATGTAATGTTACCGAGGCTGAAATAACGAACAGAACCAGAGAGAGCCTGATTCTCATCAAATTTATAATATCCAGCAACTGTAGCAAGATAAACATCATTTACCAGGTCTTTCAACCATGGAGTGTAAGTAGCGCCAATTCCACCTTTTGATTGGTTAAAAGCGACTTTACCAATATTCCACAAACCTGAATAAGCATCAGGAGAAGTGGCCACACCCATATCTCCCATACCGCCTGAACGGGCATCTGGTGAAATACGAAGGAAAGGAACAGCGGTTGTTACTACATTAAGTTCACCCTGAGCTTTTACAGCGGATGATAAGCTACAAAAAAGCAGGATTACGATAGTTAGTTTTAAAGCAGTTGGTCTCATTAGAAAATTTTTAATAATGGTGTAAATATAGAGCTTTTGAATAAATACAAATCTAAAATAGAGAATTTTATCTGAAACGAAAAAATTGTCGATTTTAGATGGTTCTCAACGATTTTTAAGCTATTTGATGGCTATTGCCAACAAGCAAATTTCTGAAAAAACGTCTTCTTTTCGATTTTATTGTTAAAATTTATTTTTAACCGGCAAAAACCGGATTTTTAGCTGCTTGCAATAAATAAGGACCCTGATCTGAACCAAAAAATCAGGTAATTATAATATTACCAGCTTACCAAGCACTTCTTTTGTCTTTTTGTCGGGGGATATTACCCTTAATTTATAGATATATACCCCACGGCCGGGCCTGTCACCGTACTCGTCCTTCCCGTCCCAAACCAATTCTGCAGAACGGTTACCATCGGTTGTAATGTCCTGGCTGATGGTTTTAATGACCCTGCCCGATATAGTCATTACCTGCACACTTACCTGTAACCGCTGACCCGGCTTGTTATGTTCAAACCAGAAACGGGTGCTGGTACTAAATGGGTTTGGATAATTCAACACATGGCTTAGTTCCAGTTCCTCATCGCTAGCAACCGTAAATTCAAGTATATTTTCATTGGAGTTATTTAATACATCCCATGCTTTGATCTTTATTGAATGAGGCCCCGGGGTAAGCTGTGGAAGTTGGAACCTTATTTCACCACGCTGATAGTTGTCGAGATTTCCCACATAATAGTCATTCAGGATAAAGAACTGATTATTGTCGTTGTCAAGAGTGGCTAGAATATCATGCCCTATGCCAGTTCCCGTCGTATTAATGCCAGACGAATCCGTCAGCTTTATGATTAAAACCGGGTTTTGATTGGTTATACCCCCATTTACGAATTGTTCATCATTCAACCAGGCCGTTATATCCGGGCCATCAATATCTCCGCCAACAGCATTACTTGTTCCGCCAACAATAAAATTCGTAAAAAAACCACTCCCGTCTTTTGTACCATCCTCAGCATATAAACTTAATTTCCCATTTCCATATTGAAAATTTATATCCTTCGGCACTTTGAATGTAAAAGAGAACTGACCATTGACGACAGAAGCTTTGCCTTTGAATAAAATATTGTTTTGTGTTTGAAAAGCAGCTACCTGACTACCCGGGTCATTAGCAAGGGTGGTTACCATTTGAGGTTTATCAAAAACAGTTGGGTAAACAGTACCTGCAAAACCAGTTAAAATACTGCCCTGTTGGTCAGTCACTTCTCCCTCTATTACAATTTTTTCTGTTGCACTCAATGTATCTGCCTGTGAAACTGGTATTCCATTGATTTTGGTGGCCCTAACCTTCAAAACAGGAAATCCCAAAGACATGGCCGGGTTGCCCAACAGGGTAAATTTTCTGTTGTTGACAACATCACCAGAGGTTTGGTAAGTATAATTCTTAGCGTCCTTTACCGCATCGCCAAGTGTTTTATAAATGCCATTTCCATCCGGTTGCAGCGCAAACTGTATATAATTATTATTCATTACACGATTACTGAATGCAAATACCAGTCTTGTAGTTGTCATCAGGGCGATCGCCCCGGTTTTAGGTCTTAATAAAATATTTTCACCGATAGAATTGACAGTTGGATTATCATAAGGTGCAAAATCACAGGTAGCAGTAATGAACAATGGTAACCGGTTCGGGTTGTTCCAATTATTCACTATCTCCTGGTCGAGTATGGTTTCTTCTGCTAATCGCCTTGATCCGCCATGTCCGTTGTAATTCCATATAAGCGTACCATTATACACCTGGTTATTGATTGCCTGGTTGGCCTGTGGGTACCTGCTCCCCCCGGCACCGCTCTCCTGCTGAAACGCATCCAGGTAAATTTTTTGCTGATTGAATACCAGACCATTTACAGCAGCAGTTGTTGTTATTAATTCTGCATCCTGTAAATGAAGATTTCCATCTTCGTCATCAGCAATAAAAGTCAGGTTATTTCGCCAGGGGCCGAAGCTTTGTGAAGCAAAATACGCTGCAACTTTATCAACAAAATTCCTGGCTTCAACTGCATTCTTAGCCGGCACACGGCCAATGCCAACATCAAGATCATTCACGACCAAACCAGAATTGATATCTTCATCATCTTCCAAAAAACCAAAAAAATCATCTGAAGTATAAGTAGATAACGGGTCGTTTGAAAAACTGCTTTGATAGGCTGGAACTAAATTTGTGTTATTACTCAACCTGTCTTTATAATCAAATGAAGCATCGCCAAATAGCAGCAGGTAACGAAGTTTGTTGGCCGGGGTAGCAGCATATTTATCGTAATACATCTTTACAAAATCCCGGATCGCTGCAGGGTCAGGGCTCCCGCTTCCAAATTCATTAAACACCTGTTCAGTGGTAACGGTAACCGTTCTTAAACCATTGTATTGCAGGTGAAATTGTGCCAATCGCTGAGCTTCTGACAATAATGAAGGGTGGGTGATTATCAAAAAATCTGACGGCGAAGTATTATGTAGATTCTGATTGGATATCTTCCCCGCAGCTGCTGGAATTAAAAAATCAGTCCCATTAAAGGCAATATACTCTTTCAGAACTGAACAATTATTTACAAACTGATAGTCAGTACCGGATACCGCTCCCTGCATCCTTAATGGGTTCAACGGATCCGTTACATCCCAAACCTGCGTTCCGGCTGTAGCATTGTTGACAATGAACGCTGCATTGATATTGCCCACACTTGACCAATCCCTGAACGATAATTGGCTAACCCCATTTAAGGAAATTTGACGCCTGGTAAACAATTCAAACCAATTGAGCCAACCTTGCGAATTAAAACTACCCGGAACATAAGAATAAGTAATATTCACATTATTTTGAGAAGCAATTGCAGAAAGCAATAAAGTTGATTGTTGCACAAATAAATCATACTGGCCACCGCCCAACGCATTGATCAGTTGCTGACCAACCGGCTGATTATCAATTCTGATATCGAACCGGCTGCCTGAGCCTATCGACCTGGCTACGCAATTGCTTTGCAGCATCAAGGGAGTGTTATTAATAATGTTCGGAATATTAATTGTAAAAGTCCTGGTTAGTGTTTTTCCCGGAGCATTGGTAAATTCTTCACCATACCATTCTTTACCGCTACTTAAAAAATTGACTGTATCCAATTCATGAAAAATTCTTTCTGAAAAACTATTGACCGTTATCGAAGGAGAAGCTAAAGCAGGGGTTAATTGTACTCTTTTACCATTCCCGCCAACAGTTAAAAAATACCAGGCTTTATCTGCGTATAAATTTTTCCGATGTATGAACCGAAGATTAGCTGAGTCTTTGACCCATTCATGCGGACCCCTGGCATAAAAGAGGATATAATCTGAACCATTGATGACCCCATCGCCGCCATCCACTACCTGTATGGCATTTTCAGTAAGGTCATCCAACCTGGGGACATCATTAGCTTCAGCCAGCATAATTCCACCATTTCCATATAACCGGATTGAACCCGAGGCAAGACCAGATGTATTAATTCCCAGGCTGGCCAAAAAAGGAATATCAATTTTATAAATGCCTGTTTTCTCAACACTTATTTTATACCAATTACCATTTGCAAGAATTGAATTAGGAGTGTAGATACGTTGTCCGATCCCCAAAAATGGGAGTAAAAAAAAGGTAGCAAAGCAGACAAGCCCCTTGTTCAAATACATCTGCTAAAACATTGGTTTAATGGGATTTTCCCGTTTAAAAAAAGGTATTTCTGCGTAACCGTTATTCCCCAAAGTATATATATTCGCAGTTCGGAGGGTAAAAGTTCTTCAGGCCGCAATATTTTACCTCATCCGGCGTTAAATTTATTCCAATTCATAGGTTTATGCAAAAAACAATGAGAAACTTAACAATCCTACTATCCTGTGTGGTGCTGCTGGCATCCTGTAAAGGAAAAGGCCTTTTTGGCAAAAAGAAATACGACAAGTCCGACGTTACCGGCTGGAACTACAATGACAAAAACCAGGGTGGTTTCCAGGTATCTAAAGCCAAAGAACAGGGTCTCGGCCCGGGTTTGGTTTTTGTTGAAGGTGGTACTTTCACAATGGGACAAACTGAGGAAGACGTAATGGGCGACTGGAACAATATTCCACGCCGGGTGTCGGTTCCTTCATTTTATATAGATCGTACTGAGGTCGCCAATGTTCACTACCGTGAATACCTGCACTGGTTAACAAAAGTTTTTGACCCAACTGATCCGGCCAATGCCAAAATATTGGAAGGTGCTTTACCTGACACACTGGTTTGGAGAAGTGAGTTGAGCTATAACGAACCGATGGTTGAATTTTATTTCCGCCATCCGGGGTTCAATGATTATCCTGTTGTTGGTGTAAACTGGAGACAGGCAAAAGATTTTTGTCTTTGGAGGAGTGACCGTGTAAATGAGGGAACGCTTGTTCAAAAAGGGTTCATCAATAAAGCAAATCAAAAACCCGGTGCTCAGCAGGGTGACAATAATTTCACCACTAAATCTTATTTGTTAGGTTTATACACAGCTCCTCCCGGTAAAGCCATGCAGTCTAAAAAGGGACAACCTCCAATGGCTCCAACAATGGAATCAGGTCTTCTGTCTCCGGACTACCGGCTTCCGTTTGAATCTGAGTGGGAATATGCAGCTTATGGATTGATAAATCAAAACCCCCGCCCAAGTTTAAAAGAAGGCAAGAGAGGCGAAGAGTTACAATCAAATAAGCAAGTTTATCCATGGTCACAAAATGTAAATGGTCTTCGTGATACCCGTCGCGGAAGCTGGCAGGGTGTTTTCCTGGCCAACTTTAAAAGAGGTTCCGGTGATAACGCCGGTGTGGCTGGCGGTTTGAACGACCGTGCTTTTTATACCGCCCCGGTACAATCTTTTTATCCCAATGGTTTTGGTATATATAACATGGCTGGTAATGTGAGTGAGTGGGTAGAAGATGCTTACCGTCCTCTTTCTTCTCTTGATTTTGATGACCAGCCGGCCCCTTTCCGTGGTAATAAATATCAAAAATTATATGTAGCTGATTCAACTACAATGGATCCATCTACGAGATATGAAAAAGACAGTTTAGGCCGTGTGAAAATGGTTGATGTGACCGACGAAGAGAGTAAAAACCGCCGTAACTACCAAAGAGGTAATGTGATTGACTTCCTCGATGGTGACTCTTTATCTCAATCTTCATACGGATACGGTAACACTACCTTAATTCACCCTGAAAAATCCAAAGTGTACAAAGGTGGCAGCTGGAATGACAGGGCTTATTGGTTAACTCCCGGAAGTCGTCGTCACCTCGAAGAAGACCAGGCTTTAAGCACACTGGGTTTCCGTTGCGCTATGAATCGTATGGGTAGCCCTGAAGGCAATAAGCGTAAAACAGGCCAGCACTTTAAAACAAAAAGACAAAAAAGATAATCGATTCTAATACATTCTTTAAACCCTCCGGAATCCGGAGGGTTTTTTTATTAAGTTATCGTCTGGAGTTTATTGAAGGATTACTTTTGCTGGATGTCTATTGAAACCATTTATAGTATTTTTAAACAACATCCTTCGGTACAAACAGACACCCGTAAACTACAACCCGGAGATCTTTTTTTTGCGCTAAAAGGGGATAATTTCAATGGCAATGCTTTTGCAAAACAGGCAATTGATGCCGGAGCAGTTTATGCTGTAATTGACGAACCGGCATTTGAGATAACCGGAAAGACTATCCTGGTAGAAGATGTATTAACCACTCTCCATCAACTGGCCAATTATCACCGGGAACAATTCAGTATACCATTTATTGCCATTACAGGAAGCAATGGGAAAACAACCACCAAAGAACTGGTACATGCTGTTCTCTCCACCAAGTATATAACTTATACTACTGAGGGAAACCTGAATAACCATATAGGCATTCCCTTAACCATTTTGAAGATAAAAATGGATGCGCAAATAGCAGTTATAGAAATGGGTGCCAATCATCAGAAAGAAATTGCCGGCTATTGCGAATATGCGCAACCGACCCACGGCATAATTACCAATTGTGGCAAAGCCCACCTTGAAGGTTTTGGAGGAGTACAAGGAGTAAGAAAAGGCAAAGGAGAACTATATGATTATTTACGTTCTCATTACGGTACTGCATTCGTAATGTGGGATTACAATTACCTGCAGGAAATGAGCAGCGGTATAACTTCTATTATTAAATATGGAATTGCAAATGCCGATGTAGAAGGGCGAATAGTAAGCAGTGAACCTTTTCTGGAAGTGGAAATAACGAAAGGTGCAGGAACTGGAATAATCAGAACTCAATTAGTGGGAGACTATAATTTACCAAATGTGCTGCTGGCTGTTGCTATTGGAAAACACTTCACTGTTCCAGATGAAAAAATAGCATTGGCGATCGCAAACTACACTCCTTCCAATAGCCGGTCTCAACTGGTAGAACGGGGAACAAATAAAATCATACTGGACGCATATAATGCCAATCCCAGCAGTATGAAACTGGCGATTGAAAATTTTGCCAGGTTTCATACAAGTGGAAAAGTACTGATGCTGGGAGGAATGGCAGAACTGGGTGAAGAAAGTCTTGCTGAACACAAAGACATAATTAATGTTATTAAAAAAGATGAATGGAGTAAGGTTGTTCTGGTCGGCGGTGATTTTTTAAGAGTGGAACACCCTTTTATCTCATTTCAGAATGCTGAAGAAGCAAAAGAATGGTTTCGAAAACAGCACTTTGAAAATATGCATATCCTTATCAAAGGAAGCAGAAGTATGAAAATGGAGAAAATATTAGAACCTTAACTTTACCAAATGAACTGGAAACAACTCTTCCCTCAATTTGAACCCGGACTAATTGAAATTATAGAAAAGGAAGCAGTACAAAGGAGCTTCAATGCCGGAGATATCATCATGCGGACAGGACAATATATCAAGTCTACAGCCCTGGTACTGGAAGGCCGTGTTAAAATATACAGGGAAAATCAGGACGGCGGAGAATTCCTTATGTATTACCTCGGACCTGGCCAGGCATGTGCCGTTTCAATGATCTGTGCACTGCAATCTCATACCAGTGAGATCATGGCAGTGGCTGAAGAAGATTCGGAGGTTTTAATGATACCGGTACAACTGATGGATGACATGATGAATAAATACAAGACATGGTATCAGTTCGTCATTCAAACCTATCGTGGCCGATTTGATGAATTGTTATCTGTTGTTGATAATATTGCCTTCCGGAATATGGATGAGCGGCTGGAATTCTACCTCAAGAGATACACAGAAAAAGCCGGTAAGAAAACCATTGATATCTCTCACCAGCAGATTGCAGATGATCTGAATAGTTCCAGGGAAGTGATATCCCGCCTGTTGAAAAAGATGGAACAACGAAACCTTGTTAAGTTGCATCGTAATATGATTGAGCTTCTTTAGTAGCTGTTACTGCTGTGATTTCTGTCACATTGTGAGAAAGGTCTTTGGTCTAATCTTGCAAAAATTATTTACATGGAAATCATCGGCTATATTGCTTCGCTTGTCATTGGTATTTCTCTCGGTTTGATTGGTGGAGGCGGCTCTATCCTCACCGTTCCCGTTTTAGTTTATCTTTTTGGTGTAGAGCCTGTTTTAGCCACTGCATATTCCTTATTTATAGTTGGATTATCCAGCCTTGTTGGTGCTGTTCCTAAATACAAACAGGGAATGGTAAACCTTAAAACAGCCCTTATTTTCGGTATTCCTTCTATTGCTGCGGTATTTGCTACCAGGAAATTTATAGTACCACTGATACCGAAAGAAGTTTTCACAATCGGAGATTTTGTGGTAACGAAAAGTATCCTGATGATGGTATTATTTGCCATCCTTATGGTCTTTGCCTCTGTTTCTATGATAAGGGATAAAAAGAAAAATGAAGAAACAGGAAATGGTGAACAAAAATTTAACTACCCGCTGATATTACTGGAAGGCGCTGTGGTAGGCTTGTTGACCGGTCTTGTTGGTGCCGGTGGCGGATTCCTGATTATTCCTGCCCTGGTATTGTTGAGCAAATTACCCATGAAACAGGCTGTAGGTACTTCCTTACTTATTATTGCTGCCAAATCATTGATTGGATTTACAGGCGACTTGTCCAATTACACAATGGACTGGAAACTATTACTGACTGTAACAGCACTGGCAATAGGCGGAATTTTTATCGGTGATATACTTAGCAAGAAAATAGACGGAAACAAACTTAAAAAAGGATTTGGCTGGTTCGTATTAATAATGGGTATTTATATTATTGTTAAAGAACTCTTCTTCCCCGGTGGAGGTGGCCATTGATTGTGATTGTTGTCACTGTACAACACTTTATCTTATTCGAAATTTGATCTTTAATTAAAATAAAAAAATACAAATGAAAGTAGAACAAATCTATACCGGTTGCTTAGCTCAGGGAGCTTACTACATTGAAAGTAATGGAGAAGCTGTTGTAATTGATCCGCTTCGTGAAGTAGAGCCTTATATACAAAAGGCAGAGCGTAATAACGCCAAAATCAAATACGTTCTGGAAACACACTTCCATGCGGACTTTGTAAGTGGTCACTTAGACCTTAGTAAGAAAACAGGAGCTCCTATTATATACGGACCGAATGCAAAACCTTCATTTGAAGCACATATTGCTAAAGATGGTGAAGAGTTCAAAGTGGGTAAAGTAACTTTAAAGGTGCTACATACCCCTGGCCATACCATGGAAAGCACCTGTTACCTGTTGAAAGACGAAAATGGAAAAGAAGTCGGTTTGTTTTCAGGTGACACCTTGTTCATTGGTGACGTGGGTCGTCCCGACCTGGCCCAAAAGGTAGTTGCTGACCTGACCCAGGATAAATTAGCCGGTTATCTGTTCGATTCCCTTCGTAATAAGATAATGCCACTTGCAGATGATATTATAGTTTATCCTGCACATGGTGCCGGTAGTGCCTGTGGAAAGAATATGAGCAAAGAAACTACAGACACATTAGGACATCAGAAAGAAACAAATTATGCACTCCGTGCCAATATGACCAAAGAGGAGTTTATCAAAGAAGTTACTACTGGCCTGGTTGCCCCTCCTGCATACTTTCCGTTGAATGTGATGATGAATATACAAGGTTATGAAAGTATTGATAAAGTTTTGGAAAGAGGTCAGCATGCACTAAGCCCTGATGCTTTTGAAGCAGCAGCTAATGAAACCAGCGCTTTAATCCTGGATACAAGAGACCCCCAAACATTTGCTAATGGTTTTGTTCCCAACTCTATCAATATTGGTATTGACGGCCAGTTTGCCCCCTGGGTGGGCGCCATGATTCCGGACATCAAACAGGAGATCTTATTAGTAACAGACGAAGGCCGTGAAGAAGAGGTGATCACCAGGCTGGCCCGGGTTGGCTATGATTTCACAATCGGTTACCTGAAAGGCGGTTTCAACACATGGAAAAATGCCGGGAAAGAAGTAGATCAAATTGCTTCAGTTGATGTAAATGAGTTGTCTGAAATTATGAACAAACAGAAAGTGAATATCCTGGATGTACGTAAAAAAAGTGAATACCTGAGTGAACATATCGTTGATGCTGAAAATGCACCACTGGATTTTATCAATGACAGCATGGCCCAGATAGACAAAAAGAAAACTTATTATGTGCATTGTGCAGGAGGTTACCGTTCCATGATCTTTAATTCGATACTCCGTGCAAGAGGTTTTGATAACCTTGTCGATGTCAAAAGTGGTTTTAAAGCTCTAAAAGAAAGCGGCATGTTTAAAGTAAGTGATTATGTATGTCCTACAACATTATTATAAAAATTGATTGGTATTTAGCTTAAAACTCTTTAATTATTTTTTCAACTATAAACTATAATTCAAATGTTCTTTCAGCATATTTATGATAAAAGCCTTGCACAAGCCAGTTATTTTATTGGTTGCCAGAAAGCTGGTGTAGCTGCAGTGATTGACCCCAAAAGAGATGTGGACACTTATATTGAAATTGCGAAGCAAAACAATATGAAGATCACTCACATATTCGAAACCCACATTCATGCTGATTTTTTGGCAGGTTCCAGAGAATTGGCTGCTTTAACCGGAGCCCAGATGTATTTATCTGCTGAGGGTGGACCAGGTTGGGAATACGAGTTCCCGCATATTGGGTTAAAAGATGGCACTATAGTAAAAGTGGGTAACTTAAAACTAGAGGTTTTACATACTCCCGGCCATACGCCGGAAAGTATAAGTTTCTTGTTAACTGATACTCCTGCCAGCGATGAACCTGTAATGCTATTCACTGGTGATTTTGTATTTGTTGGTGATATTGGAAGACCTGACCTGCTGGAAAAAGCAGCTGGTTTAAAAGGCACCCAGGATGCTGGTGCTCACCAAATGTATAAATCATTACAACGCTTCAATGCATTGTCAGATTTTATACAGGTTTGGCCTGGCCACGGAGCCGGATCTGCCTGTGGTAAAGCACTCGGAGCTGTACCCAGTACTACCGTCGGTTATGAAAAAGCAAGGAACTGGGCTTTCCGGTATGCAAACAATGAGGATGGTTTTGTAAAATTTCTGTTGACAGATCAACCAGAGCCGCCCAAGTATTTTGCAATGATGAAAAAGCTGAACAAAGTGGACAGGCCGCTGCTGACAGAAGTACCTAAGCTGAAAAAATTGAGCAATGATGAATTAAAAGAAGCAATGGCAAAAGGCATAAAGCTGATTGATACAAGAAACAAAACGGAATTTGAAAAAGGCTTTATTCCAGAAAGTATAAATATCCAGGGTAATAATTCTTTTGCCACTTGGGCAGGTTGGTTTTTAACATACGAAGAACCATTCATTCTATTGGCTGACGAATCACAATTGGATGATCTGACAAGAAAACTGATGAGAATTGGCCTGGATAATATCTATGGCTACATCCCCTCGGTTAATGAGTGGGAAAAAGCTGGTGGTCGCTTAAATAATGCAAAGGTTATCTCGCTTTCAGAATTCAAACCATTATATGAAAACAACGGCATACAGCTGGTAGATTTAAGAGGTGTTGCTGAATATAATAGTGGCCATATAAAGGGTGCAGAAAATATATTTGTGGGTAGTTTATTGAACAACCTTGACAAGATCAGTAAAGACAAAAAAGTAGTGATTCATTGCCAGGGTGGCGACAGGTCATCTATCGCTTACTCCTTACTTGCAAAAAACGGTTATGCCAATATACTAAACTATTCAGCAGGTATGAACGAATGGATAAATGAAGGAAACCCTGTTATTTTTTAAAATATAAATTATTATACCTATGAGTTCAATAAAAGAACTGGTTAAAAATCCATCAACTGTTTTGGTGGACGTACGCAGCCCCTGGGAATATGAAATGGAACATATACCCGGTGCAAAGAATATTCCCTTAGAAGAGATTATGTATAAGGTGGAAGAGTTCAAATCATTCAAAAGCCCGGTAGTTCTTTACTGTCGCAGCGGCGCCAGAAGTGGAATGGCAGTAAGCATTTTAAAACAAAATGGAGTAGCAGATGTGTACAATGGCGGTGGCCTTGGCGAAATGCAATTCCTGTTAAACTGATAACTATGTTAGGATTCTTTAAGAAATTGCTCGGCGGCACTACCGTCAACTATAAAGAAATGGTTAGCAACGGTGCTATTATTGTAGATGTTCGCACTTCAGCAGAATTCAAAGCCGGACATATCCCTGGTTCTAAAAATTTCCCGCTGGACAATATCCGTACAAAAGTTGCTGAATTAAAAAAACTCAACAAGCCCGTTATCACTGTTTGCCGGAGTGGAGCCAGGAGTGGCATGGCAAAAGGTATTCTTAAATCAGCGGGAATAGAAGTTTATAATGGCGGTGCATGGACCAGCCTTAAAAGCAAAATAGTATGAGCACCACAGAAACGCTTTTCGTTGAAAATATTAAATGTGGTGGTTGTATGAAAAGCATCAAAGATGCACTGAAAAAAATGGCAGGCATTCAGGAAGTTGAAGTGTATAAGGAAGAAGAAAAGATTTGTATAATGGGTGTCGGAATAAATCGTGGCCTTCTAATTGAAAAACTGGCAGCCATGGGTTACCCGGAGAAAGGAAACAATACCCTGATGTCTAAAGCCAAATCATTTATTAGTTGTGCAGCTGGAAAATTAAATTAAATATTTTGAAATGGCCTTATTGCTCCCAAATATCAAAAAAAAGAGCTTACTGATAATTGCAGGCGGTTTATTACTGGCGGGTCTATGTAGCACGGTTTGTGTACAAGCACAAGATAATACTGCAGGTAAAACTGTTAGCCAGAATAAATTTCAGCGACTGATAAAAAAGAAGAATACAATACTGCTGGATGTAAGGACTGAAGTTGAATATAAGGCAGGGCATATCCCTGGTTCATTACAAATTGATTTTTTAAAAACTGAAGATTTTAAAAAACAGGTGGCTGTACTGGATAAAAGTAAACCTTACCTCTTGTATTGCCGTAGTGGTAAAAGGAGTAAAGATGCAATGACAGTGATGAAAGAAATGGGTTTTACTAAATTATTCGATCTGCAAGGTGGTTTTAACAGCTGGGAAGGAGTAAAAGAACAGTAATCCCAACACAAATAACAAACATATGTATAGGAAATTTTTTATTGCCGTTGTCATAACGCTGTTTGTCACACAACTACAGGCACAAAATATTTCAACAACTACTTCCCAACACCGTATCATAATGCAACTCAGCAGCAATGACACCCTTGTATGGAAAGGACTGATGAATAACCTCAAACATCTGAAAGCCGGCTGGGGTGACAGTCTGATCATCGAAGTAGTGGCGCATGGCCCCGGTATTGATCTCCTGACCAAAGGTAAAACGACTCAGCAAGAAAGGATTACTCATTTCAAAAAAATGGGTATCGATTTCATTGCCTGTGAAAACACCATGATGGAAAGAAAAGTACCTAAAGAGTCAATAATTGCTGAAGCTACCTTTGTGAAAATGGGCATTGGAGAAATTGTACGTAAACAGGAACAAGGCTGGAGCTATATTAAAATTGGTTTCTGACAACACTCCTCAGCAACGTATTGCCTGCCATAAATCCTTAAGCAATAGAGCTAATTAACGATGAAAAAAATATTTATTTTTTTGGGGTTCACCATAACTATGTCTGCTGCTGTAGCTCAGCACCAGGAAGTAAATGAAAAGCCCGGGCTTTGGAAAGAAAAAGAAAGTGAAACCGATTCTACTTCCATCCTCTCTGCATTCAGAAGAGGAACGGTAAGCGGACATTTACGTTATTATTTTATGTCCACTAACAACAAAGCCGACCTCACCGATTATTATGCCCATGCAGTTGGCGGTGGTATTAAATTTGAAACTGGAAAATTTAAAAATTTTCAATTGGGTGTTAGTGGGTTCTTTGTTTACAATATCGGCTCCGCAGACCTGACGATACCAGATCCAAAAACAAACCAGATGAACCGGTATGAAACTGGTTTATTCGACATTGAAGACCCGGCCAATAAAAAAGATATTGACCGGCTGGAAGAATTGTATATCAAATACCACTTCAAAAAGTCAGCCCTGACATTAGGCAAGCAGTTAATTAATACCCCTTTCATCAACCTGCAGGATGGTCGCATGCGGCCAACTGAAGTAGAAGGCTTATGGGCGGAAATTAACGGAATAAAAAAAATCAAACTTCAATTAGGCTACCTCTATGGCATTTCTCCCCGCAGTACTGTGAAATGGTTTAAAGTGAACGAATCAATCGGTGTGTACCCTGTTGGTGTTAACGAAAATGGAATAAAATCAGGTTACCAGGGCAACCTGGAAAGTAAAGGAATAATTCTTACCGGAATTACTTATCAACACAATAAAAATCTTAAACTGCAGCTTTGGAACCAGTTCACTGAAAATATATTTAACAGCACTTTTCTGCAGGCAGATTATGAATATCCGCTGGACGGTAAATCACAGCTATTAGTAGCTGCACAGGTAATACGGCAGGACGCCATCAATGACGGCGGTAATGAAGATCCTGCTAAGGCTTACTACAAAAAAGGAGCTAAAGCTTTCACCTTTGGAACAAAACTTGGCTGGAAAAATGTTAACTGGGAAACAACTATTAACTATAACAGGATCACTGCACACGGACAATACCTGATGCCAAGAGAATGGGGCCGTGACCCATTCTTTACATTTCTTCCCAGAGAACGTAATGAAGGGTTAGGAGATGTACATGCAATAGTTGGAAAAGTAAATTATAAAATATCAAAAGCAAGGATCACTACTTCTGTTGCATTCGGTAATTATAATCTTCCGGAGGTAACTGAATTTTCATTGAATAAGTACGGAATTCCATCCTATAATCAATTGAATATTGATATCCGCTACAAATTTGCCGGCTTATTAAAAGGATTAGAAACACAATTACTGTATGTATTTAAAGAAAAGACAGGCAATTCCTATGGTAATGATAAATATGTCATCAACAAAGTAGATATGAGTCTGTGGAATTTGGTTTTTAACTACCAATTCTGATCCGGGTCAAAAAACATTCCAGTCCTGCAAAAAAGAGTAAATTACCAGTAAAAATGTTTAGAAAATTTCTAAAGTATTTTGCCATTCTCCTTATCATTACTACGATAGCTTTTTTCGCATTTGCGCCCTCTTATATTGACAAGTCAAAAAATAAAGTGACGCTGAAAGTTGTCAATGTACAAAAAGTAAACTGGTATGATTCAATCCCATTTATCGCGGACCTTCATTGTGATGCCTTGCTATGGGACAGAAACAACCTGAAGCACCATAGTTATGGTCATGTGGATATTCCCCGTATGCAGGAAGCCAATATGGCTTTCCAGGTTTTTACAATCGTCAGTAAAACACCGAAAGGACTAAATATTGAAAAAAACGATGATAAGACGGATCAGATTGCATTATTGAGTTTTGCCCAACTGCGAAATCCCAAAGACTGGTTTAGTGTAAAATCAAGGGCACTTAATCAATGCAGGGAGTTATATAAATCAGCAAAGAGCTCAAATGGGGAATTCAGGGTCATCACCAACCAGGAAGAATTACAGCAATACATTACAGACAGGAGAATTAATAAAAAACTTACAGCCGGCATGTTGGGCATTGAAGGTGCACATTGCCTTGGTGATGATATCAATAATCTTCAATTATTTTATGATGCCGGCGTACGCTATATAGGTCCAACACATTTCTTTGACAACAGCTGGGCTGGTTCAGCACATGGAATTAATAAGGGTGGTTTGACCGAGAAGGGAAAACAGTTAATCAGGAAAATGGATAGCCTTCACATGGTCATTGACCTGGCCCATGCATCCCCTAAAACCATTGATGATATTTTTGTATTGACACAAAGCCCGATGCTGATTTCACATACGGGTGTAAAAGGTGTATGTGATAATAATCGTAATTTATCTGATGCGCATTTAATGGAAATTGGAAGAAGAAAAGGCCTGGTAGGTATTGGTCTCTGGGAAACTGCTGTTTGTGGAACTGATGCAGATGCCACAGCAAAAAGTATCCGCTATGTTGCTGATAAGATTGGCGTGGATAAAGTAGCACTTGGCTCTGATTTTGATGGCGCTATTACAACTCATTTTGATGTTACTGGTTTACCATTAATTGTAAATGCTTTATTAAAAGAGGGGTTTAATAAAGAAGAAATTTACCAGATCATGGGTGGAAATATCCGGGACTTTATGCTGAAAAATCTTCCTGGTCGTTAAACTTTACGTGCAGACCGTTCAGTGTGACTGTTGTCACGGAGCAGGATAAAAAAAGCATTCAATTTTATATTATTATTTTCTCACTTTCTAAATGATTGCCCATGTCATCATTGCTAAAAAATGATAGCCCGAATTCACGTCGCGACTTTTTAATAAAGACTACCCTTGCCGGGTTAGGTACTTCGCTGGCGGGGGTTGCCGGAGCTATTCCGCTTACAAACAGCGAAACTAAACAACTTACTCCTGAAACTTCCACCCGTTTTACGATTTTGTATACATCAGACATCCATGCCCAGTTGCACACTCATGATGAATTTTTTTGGGAAAATGGGAAAGCCGTATACAAAAAAAGAGGTGGACTGGCTGTTCTGAAGACAATGATCAATCATTTCAGAAAACAAAATCCCGCCAATACATTACTGATTGATGGAGGTGATTATTTCCACGGTAGTGCTGTTGCTTCATTGACAGAAGGCGAAGCATTGATACCCTTACTGAATGACTTCAATTACGACCTGATACTTCCGGGAAACTGGGAAGTTGTGTATAAGAAAAAGAAAATGCTCTATGATATGGGGCATGCCAATGCGGCTAAGATCTGTGCCAATATGTGGCACAAAACAACTGATGCAGATAATGGCGAATTGATCTATCCACCCTATTGGGTTAAATATATTGCCGGAACTAAAGTTGGATTTATCGGGTATACCGATCATCTCATCCCAAAACGCCAGTCTCCTGCTTACAGCGAAGGCATCCGTTTTGAACATGCCGATTTTAATGTTGCAAAATATATAAAGCTGCTAAAAGAAGTGGAAGGATGTGGAATCATCTTCATAGTAACGCATATGGGACTGGCACAGCAGGTGGGATTGGCCAATAATCCTGCTGTAGCAGGAGCTGACTTTATTTTGGGTGCTGATACACATGAGAGAGTAAGAGTGCCCATTGAAGGAAAATACAGTAAAGTAGTAGAGTGCGGCGCTTTTGGTTCTTTCCTTGGCAAGCTGGATATAGAAGTGGAGAATGGAAGAATTAAAAATTATAAATACCAATTGCTCGATGTTGATCCTGCAAAATATCCTGCAGACAAAAGCTACAGTCTAAGGTAGATAAGGCTTCAGCTCCTTTTCACCAGGATCTTTCCAAAGTGATTGGCACCACCACTACCCCATTAGTAAGATATTTTGTAATGGAAACGCCAATGGACAACCTGATTACCGATGCAATACACTGGAAATTCAAAACAGATATTGCGCTAAGTAATGGGTTTCGTTTTTGCCAACCTTTAGCCGTTGACCCTAAAAAAGGTAAAGCAGATATTACAAGGGAATTTTTATGGAACATGCTGCCAGTTGACAGTGAAGCAAAATTAGGGATCATCACTGGTAAGCAATTATGGGATTGGCAGGAAAAAGAATTGCAAAATGCCTTTGCCAAAGACCCTTCTAAACGATTTGGCGGCTGGTTTGTACGTTTTGCCGGTATGGAAGTGAACTTTACTATTGGTAATGAATTGGGCAAAAGAGTGAATTGGATAAAAGTAAAAGGCGAACCTTTAGACATTAATAAAGAATACAGTATTGTAGCCTGTGAAAGAGAAGGCGATCCGGATGATACATTATGCCGGATAGAAAAAGTTAAAAATCCGAAACGGTCGGGTGTATTAATGCATGACGTGATAGAAGAATACCTTGCAGCTCACTCACCGGTATCTCCCAAACTGGAGAGGAGAGCCACAGCAACCGACCAGCCACATACACTGCTTACACAATTACAGGGAACTACCTATGAATTCAGATAAGCTTTAAATTAATAGAACATGTGGAAGCATATTAAATCAAACTGGCAATTGATAATAATAATTATTGTAATAGTTATTGTAGCATTGACAGAAATAATGAAAGCAATTAAGCCTTCAGGCAAACAGGCTTTCACTGCAATGCCTGAAGATAGTACCTGGATTCCACCCAGTTTATTTACCGACAACCTGCTGGAAGGTGAGGAAAGGGAAATGGTAATTTATGGTGAAGATATCATCGCAAATACTTCAAGGTATTTTGGCCCGCATGGTTCTGTAGCGCCAATAACCAACGGAATGAACTGCCAGAACTGTCATCTGATTGCAGGCAAAAAAAGTTGGGGTAATAATTACAGCGTGGTATTTTCATCCTATCCAAAGTTCAGGGATCGTAGCGGAGCTACAGAAACCGTCTACAAAAGAGTAAGCGACTGTTTTGAAAGAAGTTTGAATGGAACAGCTCCTGACAGTACCAGTAGAGAATACAAAGCAATTTATTCTTATATAAAGTGGTTAGGCAAAGATGTAAAAAAAGGTGAGAAACCTGTAGGCAGCGGTATTGAGAAAATATTATATATGGATAGAGCCGCTGACCCTATTAAAGGTAAAGGGATTTATACGGCT
The DNA here is from genome assembly GCA_016719165.1 of Chitinophagaceae bacterium. Lineage (GTDB taxonomy): Bacteria > Bacteroidota > Bacteroidia > Chitinophagales > Chitinophagaceae > JJ008. The sequence goes on from JADKAJ010000011.1 coordinate 151,897, forward strand.
CAATGCCAAAGTTGTCATGGTGCTAATGGAGAAGGCCAGTTAAGCCTGAATGGTATAAGCTATGAGTACCCTCCACTTTGGGGACCGCATAGTTACAATGATGGTGCCGGGCTATACCGGCTGAGTAACTTTGCAGGCTATGTCAAAAGCAATATGCCATTTAACCAGACCACACATAGCAACCCTAAATTATCAAATGAAGAAGCATGGGATGTGGCAGCTTACGTTAACAGCCAGCCAAGACCCAAAAAAGACCTGAGTAAGGATTGGCCGGATATTTCTAAAAAGCCATTCGATCATCCTTTTGGCCCTTATACAGATGGGTTTAACGAGACCCAGCACAAGTATGGCCCCTATAAACCAATTATTGCAAAAAAAGAAGAACTCACAAAAAAATAAATAACTTAATCGCTGTGACAAATATCACGGAGTAACATTATTTACTAAATGACATTTGCTAACTTAAAAAATAAAAAATATGCTGGAATGGATTAAACAACCCTGGCCCTGGTATGTGGCCGGCCCCCTGATCGGGTTAACAGTACCTGCCTTATTACTGGTTGGTAATAAATCGTTTGGAATTTCTTCATCCCTTCGTCATGCCTGTGCTGCCTGTTTACCAGCCAATATTCCATTTTTCAAATATGACTGGAAGAAAGAAATATGGAACCTGTTTTTTGTAGCCGGAATTTTAGCGGGCGGTTTGATTGCTGCACAACTATTATCTAACCCGGGACCAGTACAGGTAAATGCAAAGCTGGCTGAGGAAATGGTTACCTACGGAGTTACTAATTATGAAGGATTGGTACCTAAAGATTTATTTGCCTGGCCAGAGTTACTGACTGCAAGAGGAATTATTATGATGGTAGGTGGCGGCTTATTGGTTGGTTTCGGAACCCGCTATGCAGGGGGATGTACGAGCGGCCATGCAATCATGGGCTTGAGCAATCTTCAATTCCCCTCTTTGATCACAACTATCAGTTTTATGGCCGGTGGATTCATCGTTGCCAATCTGGTACTTCCATTTTTACTAAAATTATAATCAGGCGTTATGAATTTAAATACACAAGAACCCATCAGCGAAAAAAAGCACCACGAATTTCTAACAGAAAACACTGACTTCGAAGTCCGTTCGCTGGATGCTGTTTGTTTCAACGAATCTGAACTAAATCACCCCTGGTGGTATAATTTTAAATATGCCATTGCCGGGCTGTTATTTGGAGTTATCCTGGTAAAAGCAGAAGTGATTTCCTGGTTTCGTATACAGGAAATGTTCAGGTTGCAGAGTTTTCATATGTACGGAGTGATTGGCTCTGCAGTGGCAGTAGGTATGCTGTCTGTCTTTATTATTAAAAAATTCAAGATTAAAACAATCTATAACGAACCCATTGAATTTGTAGATAAAAAACTGAATAAAGGAAACATCTACGGAGGTTTACTCTTTGGTTTTGGATGGGCTCTTACAGGCGCCTGCCCCGGACCATTATTTGCACAGATTGGCTCCGGTGCTACTGTTATTATTGTAACCTTGTTCAGTGCATTGGTGGGTACCTGGATTTATGGATACTTCAGAGAGAAATTACCGCATTAAAAAGGGATACTTTTGATAAAATAATAGCGACCAGTATTGGTCGCTATTATTTTATATAGCAATTGTATTCTCAGATGAATAGCATGTGTGTACCCTCTCCGGCACTCTGCTTATAGAAATCACCAACTGTAATTACATCTTCCACTCCTTCAAATAAATCTTCTTTCTTATAATGGAACATATCCATCGCCAGTTTACAAGCCCACATCCGTACACCCGATGCTGAAAGAATATCCAAAAACTCAGCTACATCCGGCATATCTACTTTATCCATTTCCTTTTTCATCATTGTTGTAGCTAATGCTTCTACTCCAGGCAGACCACCGAGCATAGTTGGTATATGCATAGCAGGATTTCCCACCGTTGCCACATGCAGGTGCGTTAATTTCTTTTTATGAACGGCTTCCAGTCCAAAAAAAGTAAAAAACATTTCAGCTTCAATCCCTTCCATCCTGGCTCCATTCGCCAATACAAAAGCTGCATAAACATTTTCTAATGTCCCCTTAGACAAGATGATCATCATCTTTTTAATTTCACCTTTATTCTCACTCATGATTGATAAGTTTTAATAAATTATTAAATACAACTGGCTGGCTTTGGAATTCCTGCGATCTTAGTAGCCGTTTTCAGTGGTGCTTTGGGGAACAACTGGTAAAACTCCTTAATGTCCACTACCCCGCTTTTCCCGATCTTCCGGATACTCAGGGGTACTTCATTTTTGTATTCAGTTTGCAAATAGGTCAATACTTCCCAATGCCTGGGGGTCAGGCTTATCTCAGCTTCCGCAGCTAATTCTTCACCAATAGATTTGTCCCATTGTTTAAAATCGGTAAGGTATCCTTCCTCATTTATAGCAATTGATTTGCCAGCAATTATTTTTTCCATGATTGTTTTTTTATAATGATTAAAAAATTAAGCATAATGTTTTCCTGATTCAGACATTGTTGCAGAAACAAAAGGTATATGCGTTCCTTTCAACAATACATTCCAGTAAATCCAGCGGAAGGCCAGTTTACCCATGTGATTCATCCGGCTCTCTTTTAATAACCGGAGCGGACCAACGCCGGGAAATGGAAAACTTCCTTCTACCGGTTCATGAGTATAATTAAAGTCGATAAGCAGCGCTTTGCCGTTTCCGGTTTCAATAAAGCAATTGGCATGCCCGTCAAATTCTTCTTTCAATGGTTCTCCTTTGATAAAATGCAGGATATTATCAGTTAAAATTTCCGCTTCAAAGTGCGCAACAGAACCGGCTTTAGATGCGGGTATATTACTGGCATCACCCAAAACAAATACATTAGAATACTCTTTTGATTGTAATGTTGCTTTATGGGTGGGTACATAGTTCAGGTCATCACCCATCCCGGATCTTTCTATAACGGCATCACCTTTATTAGTTGGAACGGTAACCAGGATATCAAAAGGGATTTCCCGTCCGCCGTAATCTACAATCTGCTTTTTCTCATTATCAACATGCTCAATAGCAAAATCACTTTCAATATTAATGTTCTTATCATGCAGCAGGTGTTCAAGAGCCTCTGTAGCTTTTGGTTTGGTAAAAGCGCCGCTGAGCGGGGTAACATAGGTTATTTCTACTTTATCCCGCATATGCTTATGTTTAAAGAAAGAATCAGCTAAAAAAGCAAACTCCAATGGAGCAACAGGACATTTTATTGGCATTTCTGTTATATGGACTACCAATTTTCCACCCTGCCAATCCCTTAATTTATTCCTTAATGCAAGAGAACCTTCAAAAGTATAAAAATCAAAAACCGATTTTTGCCACTCAGACCCTTTCATTCCCTCTGTTTCTTCCGGTGCGATTTTTGCCCCGGTAGCCACAATCAGGACATCATAATTCAGTTCCCGGCCATCTGCCATTTTTACTTTATTTTCTTTAGGCAAAACCTTATCAATAGTAGCCTTTATCAATTCGACCTGCTTGGGAATAAAATCCTCAATATTTTTAATAATATCTTCAGGAGAATAGATATCGAAAGGGAGAAAAAGGTAACCAGGCTGATAATGATGCTCTTTCCTTTCATCAATAATACTTATCTGCCAATCTGGTTTTTTTAAATGATGGTTCAAATGATTTGCCATCATGGTTCCGGCAGTTCCTGCACCTAATATCACGAGATGTTTCATATTTTTTTGTTTGATTGAGCTAAGAAATATTTACGGTGTAAAATTCGATTTCCCGGGTGCCTTGTACTGCGAGTTGAGTCACAAAACTGAATGACTCATATCAACTAACGAAATGATTTTCCTCCATTTACAGTTTATTTTATTTGCTATGTGATATAAGTCACCACTAACTAAATAAACGCTTACTATAAAACTGAATTTTACCGGTTTTGGATTATCTCCTGGGGTGATATTAATCACCTTCATCTGAAGTGTATTAGTATAGTTTTGTTCTGATTTTATAGAAGTAAAATTCAAGATTATCTTAAAAATAGTCTGAAATATTAATAATTATTGCAAACCTTAAATAATAGAATCATGTACAATTATGAAGTTGATCTTGCCTGGAAAGAAAGCAGAAAAGGAGTAATAAGCTCTCCTGTTTTAACACAATCCATCGAAGTGGCAACACCCCCGGAATTTCAAAAAGGAATAGAAAATATCTGGTCACCCGAACATCTTTTTGTGGCTGCTATAAACAGCTGCCTTATGACAACATTCCTCGCTGTTGCTGAAAATTCTAAGTTAGAATTTGAATCATTTAACAGCCAGGCAAATGGCAAACTTGATAAAGTGGATGGGAAATTTATGATGACAGAGGTGCTGCTTCGCCCAACATTAGTAATTAACAATCCCGAAATGCAGGATAAAGCTAAAAGAGTACTGGAAATGAGTGAAAAAGCCTGTCTAATATCCAACTCTGTTAAATCAACCATTATTTTCGACCCTACCATTTTAATACAGGAGAAAGAAGTAGTAATCATATAATCAGCATGTTTAAATTTCTCATAGTACCTCATAAACGAATATCTTAATCCTGGCCGGAGAAACAATTCTCCGGCCTTATTCATAACATATTCTGTACAATCGTGATAAAAATCACCAGCCAGCCTGTACAAAAAAGTTAATTTAGACACTCCATAAATTGTTGAAACATGAAAACAAACAGAATCGGGCTGGATGCCACTAAAGCAAGAGAACTAGCTGAAAAACTTAATTTACTACTTGCAAATTTTCAGCTTTTTTATATGAACTCCCGCGGCTTTCACTGGAATATCAAAGGAGAAAAATTTTTTGAACTTCATCTGAAATTTGAAGAATTGTATACTGATTCACAACTTAAAATTGATGAAATTGCTGAAAGGATTTTAACCCTTGGACACACTCCCAGCCATTCGTATACCGATTATCTTAAATTATCAAAAATAAAAGAAAAAAGAAATGTGACGGACGGTAAGGAAGCGGTAAAATCAGTGGTTGAAGCATTTGGTGCTTTACTGGACATTGAACGGGAACTGCTAAGTATCGCTGCTGATGCAGAAGACGAAGGTACAAATGCACTTATGAGTGATTATATCCGTCAGCAGGAAAAGCAGGTCTGGATGTATTCTGCCTACCTCGATAAATAGTTAATCTGCAGTCAATGAAAGTATTCTTATCTATAGTAACAGTTATTGTTCTTTTTTTTCTGCCATTGCCAGTAGAAGTAAAGACTGCAGGAGAATTGAAAAAAATCATGCGGGAAGGAAATCTTTCTGCCCATATATCACTGGATACACTTCTTACAAACCCGCATATGTATGGTCTTGGACCTGCAGATGGAATAAAGGGAGAGCTGCTGATAATAGATAGTAAAGCCTTCTGGTGCAAGGTAGAAAATGAAAAGATAAATACATCCATGAATAACAATGCAAAAGCAGCAATGCTGGTGTATGCACAGGTTCTCGCCTGGAAATCTGTTACTATTACAGATGAAGTAAAAGATTATGCAGCACTCGAAAAACTGGTAGAAAAATTTTCATTGCAAAATGGCCAAAGTCTTGATATACCTTTTCCATTCATGATAAAAGGAATTGCTAATTCAGCATCCTGGCATGTTATAAACTGGAAAGAAGGAGTCACACATACATTTGATAATCACAAGCAGTTTGCTAAATACGGCAGCTTTAATAATGAGGAGGTAACTATTCTGGGGTTTTACTCCAACAAACATCATAGTATATTCACCCATCATACTACCAATATGCATATTCATGTAACTGATAAAAAAAATACAACTGTAGGCCACCTGGAAGAAATATTGGCTGCTGCAAATACTTTAACCCTATTAATCCCTCAATAAAACATGAGAATCTTTTTTTGGCTGATTACAAGCCTGGTAATTACTGTTACTATTAACGCACAATCGTCTTATCCGTTTCAAATTACACTTGAACCTGTAATTCCAGAGGGTTTTGCAGGTCTTCAGTCTTATGCATGGGCAAAAGATGGTGATAAAGTATTACTCGCAGGTGGCAGGACCGATGGTCTGCACCGGCGACAACCTTTTGCGTCCTTCAATAAGAAATATAATAACACAGAACTGATTGTGCTGGACCTGAAACAGGAAAAAGTATGGAAAAAGAATATCTTCTCACTTCCAGTATCTTTTGCAGAACAACTGCAAAGCTCTAATATGGAATTTTTCCAGCAGGGTAATCAGCTTTTAATCATTGGTGGCTATGGCTATAGTGAAACAAAAAGAGATCATATCACTCACCCGGCGGTAATCAGTATCAAAGTCAAAGAACTGATCAATGCTATTATAACTAGTCAGGATATTAGTCCATTCATAGTTCAACTGATTGATGAAAGAATGGCTGTAACGGGAGGCCGGTTAAACAAGCTTGGCAACCTGCTTTATCTCGTAGGAGGTCAACGATTTGATGGCCGTTATAACCCTCACGGGCCTGATCATGGCCCAGGATTTTCCCAACAATACACGAACCAGATCAGAAAATTCACTCTTACTGAAAAAAAAGGGAGCCTCAGTATTGATAATTATACTGCCATCTCCGATTCTCAGTTGTTGCATCGGAGAGATTATAACCTGTTAACACAGTTTGATGAAAAAGGCAAGGAAATGCTGACCATTTATTCCGGGGTGTTTCAATATGATAAAAATGTGCCCTTTACCACACTGATTGACATTACTGAGAACGGATATAATCAAGTGACAGAATTTAATCAGCAATTCAGTCATTACCACACAGCTACATTGCCTGTTTACAGTAAGACTAATAAAATTTTATACTCCATCTTTTTGGGTGGTATCGCACAAAGATATACTGATAGTGCCGGGAAAGTTATTACTGATAACGATATCCCTTTTGTAAAAAGTATAAGTGTGGTTGAACGTAAAGGAAATTCTATTGAGGAATATATACTTCCTGACCCGATGCCAGGTTATTTTGGAGCTGCTGCAGAGTTTATTCCTGCTGATGAAAATCTCTTCACACCAAATGGTATCCTCGATTTAGATAAAGCCGGTAAAAAGCCATTGATGGCTGGCTATATCATTGGTGGTATTGACAGCCGTGCCCCCAATGTATTTTGGAGTAATGAGGCGGATCCCAGCAGAGCTTCACCTGTTATCTGGAAAGTCTATATCAGAAAAAATCATTAGGAAGAAGCTATCAACTTTCTGTTCCTACCTTTACAGGTATGGATAAAACGGAGCTGGCGCAGTTATTCCAACTTTTTAAAAAGTATAATGCACTTCCTGTAAAGGCAGAAGAAGCCATTGCCGCTATCAGCAGTATTATTACAGTAAAGAAAAATAAAGACCTGCAGCCTATCGGTCATACCTGCAAAACAATATACTTCATCAATAAAGGCATTGCCCGCATTTACTATTTCAAGGATGGAATAGATATTACAGAGAATTTTTTTTTCGAGAACAATATCATTGCCAGGGTAGAAAGTTTATTTACAGGAAAACCCAGCCGTAAAGCCATCCAGATACTCGAAGATGCAGAGATAGTAGGTATTAATGCCAATCAGCTTTTTAAATTATATGACTCCTTCCCGGAAATAGAAAGGCTTTTCAGAAAAATATTTGAGGCGGCTTATGTTGAAACAGTTCATCGTATCGAAGGCATACAATTTCATACTGCTGAAGAAAGATATAAAGCCTTGCTGCAGGAAGCACCGGATATACTCAAAAGGGTGCCATTGAAATACGTTGCTTCTTACCTCGGGATCACACAAGTTAGCCTGAGCCGAATCCGGGGACTGAAGTGATTATTTATCATATGATAATTGAATAGCTGTTTAAGGTGATGACCTTTGTGAAGCAAAATCTCACAAATGGAAAATTTAAAAACAGGCTTGAAAGAAAACTGGCAACAATTCTCACTTTTGGTGCTCGTCAATGCTTTTGTCGGAGCCATGATCGGATTGGAAAGAGCCGTGTTGCCCGGATTAGGGAAAAGTGTATTTGGGCTGGATGCCAATTCAGCGATCTTAAGTTTTATCATGGCATTTGGTATTACAAAGGCCGTTAGTAATTATAGTGTAGCCAGACTCAGCAAACGATTCAACAGGAAACAAATATTAATGGCAGGCTGGTTTGCAGCCTTACCAGTTCCATTTCTACTAATGTATGCGGATTCCTGGTCATGGGTGATAATTGCAAATATTTTATTGGGTATCAACCAGGGATTGGCGTGGTCCTCAACAGTTATAATGAAAGTGGATATTGTGGGACAAAAGAACAGAGGATTGGCAATGGGCATTAATGAGTTTGCAGGATATCTATCAGTAGGTTTGGCTTCATATCTTGCCAGCTCCCTCGCTTCCACTTATGGCTATGCTTATTACCCTTTCATTCCGGGGTTATTTTTTGCATCTGCCGGGCTGTTGGTCTCAGCTTTTCTGGTAAAGGATACTACTCATTTTGTTCATGCTGAAAGTGTAACCAGTAAAATAGCATTATTAAAAAATGTATGGAAAGAAACGACCTGGAAGCATAAGAATATCGGTAGTGTCACATTAAATGGCCTGGTGAATAATATGAACGATGCAGTTGTATGGGGACTTTTACCTGTTTTACTATTACAAAAAGATTTTTCTATACAAGAGATTGGAATTATTGCAGGTGTGTACCCGGTAATTTGGGGGGTGACACAATTATTCACTGGTAAAATGGGAGATGTGTATTGCAAAAAACAAATTATAACCCTGGGAATGCTGACCCAGGCAGTTGCAATTGTATTACTGGCAGTTTCATCCCAATTTATAATACTAATCGGAGCCGCTGTAATACTGGGACTTGGTACTGCATTGGTATATCCAAACTTTCTTACGGTAGTGGCTGAAAGTACTCATCCCTCACAAAGGGCAGAGACCCTGAGTATTTTCCGGTTCTGGAGGGATAGTGGATATGTGATTGGCGCCCTTCTAGCAGGCTTCCTGGCAGATATGATTGGAATGAGCATTGCCATAATTATCATTGCCGGTATAACCGCCACAGCAGGTGTCGTTGCGCATTTCAGAATGTGCTGTACATTAAAAAAGCTGTATTCTTCTGAAGACTGTATCAGGCCATCATTGTATTAATCAGTAATTTCATAACATGTACAAAAGATATCTCATTATTAGCCTGCTGTTAGTATCTATCATCTCCTGTACTGAAAAAAAGGAAACTACCGATCTGTCTGCGCTGAAATCAAAAGGAGATTCATTAATTGCTCAAACATTCGATACACTCAGAAATACGCTATTAAGTACTATTGGTGAAAAGGGATTTCCGGGTGCTGTCAGCTTTTGTAATACAAAAGCTTTGTCTTTAACCAACACTTATGCTGCAGAAGGGATTACAATAAAACGAACTTCTGATAAACTCCGTAATCCGGCTAACAGACCCGACAATATGGAGCAGGAAATATTATCAGCTTACTTACAAATGAAAGAAGATAAACAGGAGTTAAAACCAGTGTTGAAAAAAGATACCGAAGGAAATCACCATTATTTCAAACCCATTCTTTTGCAAGCAATGTGCAGTAACTGTCACGGCGATAAAAACACCCAGATAAAACCGGATACCTGGGAAGCTATCCGGCTACAATATCCCGCCGATGCAGCGTTCAATTATAAAGAAGGTGACCTTAGAGGAATCTGGCATCTGACTTTTCTAAAAAATAAAATCAATGGACCAAACTGAAAAGAGAATAAACAAAGACCTTATACTCAGGGAAAAACTGGCAATAGAACGAACTGAAATGGCTATTGACAGAACCTTATTATCTTTTATCAGGACCTCATTATATTTTGTTATTGCAGGAATGACGGTGAACAGCCTGCTAAAAGTGAGTTATGGCTGGTGGGTTGAAATCCTTTTCTGGTTTTTAGGTATCGTTGTACTAATTACCGGAATAATCAAGTACCGGCAACAAAAGAAAAACTGAAAAATAATGAAAAGCATATAGGCGATTACAAACTTGAGTGGGAAGATGATATTGAATAATATCACAACCGTTGACCGATCATTCGCAGAACTGATGCTTTCCCTTTGTGATAATCTCCTTCGTCCAGAAAAATATCTTTTTGTTCACAACTCAACATATGCAGGAAAGGAAAATCATTACATAGTGATGGCGCATCATATAAAAGCGTTGCATCTCTCGGGCCTCCACTTTCCAATTGTGCCTGTTCTTTTGCAAATGCCTCCAGTACCATAAAACCACCGGATTTAATAGAATTATATACTTCCTGGTGAAATTTTTTCCGCAATACCTCAGGTAAATGAACAAAAATCAATCCCACAGCATCGTACTGCTTACCTGCTTTAAAATCAGCAATATTTTTTAGTTCATAATTAATGACAACCCGTTCACCCCTTGCAAAATCAAGCGCCTTTTCTCTGGCTACCTGGCTGAAATCAAAAGCGTCCACCTGCCAGCCCTTAGAAGCAGCATACACAGCATTTCTGCCTTCCCCTTCCCCCGGCAGGAGCAGTGTACTTGGCTTATGCAGGTCAATAAAAAGCTTAAAGAACTTGTTTGGTTCATTACCATACACTGTTTCATTTTCTACATACCGCTGATCCCAGAACTGTTGCATTGTAATACTTTTTGCAAAATTGAGCATTGCCAAACAAGCTTTAGGTGATATTTATCACCTGCCGTAACGGATCAGAATTGCATCTTGCACCACTAAACATACTAGTCAAATGAAGTACCTCTTACCATTAATTATGTTACTTGGAGTTCTTGCCGGATGCAGTAACTCAACAACAAAAGAAACAACCACTACGGAGTCTGCCATTACATCACAGCCTTCAATACCGAACCCAGTTCTAGCTCCTCCGCCTGCTGTTGCAACTTCCGCTTCGGGGCTGCCAGCATTTCGAATGATGAATACCAGTAACCAGGTTATTGACCTATCGCAGTTTAAAGGAAAGAAAGTATTTGTGAACCTCTGGGCCACCTGGTGTCCTCCCTGTCGTGCAGAGATACCCTCTATTGAAAGCCTGGGTGCTAAAACCGATAAAACTAAAGCGGAGTTTGTAATGCTATCGCTGGATGATAATTTTGAGAAAGCAAAATCATTCGCCATAAAGAATAATATGAAACTGCCGGTTTACTACCCTGCAGGAAACCTGCCTCAGTTGTTTGTAGTCGATGGAATTCCCGTTACATTTATATTTAATGAAAATGGTGAGGTCATTTACCAGCAGGTAGGAAGTGCTGATTACGATACAAAAGAATTTTTTGATATGCTGAATAAGTAGTCAATTCTCTTAGAATTAAAAATAAAAATGCCCCGGAAAACCGGGGCATTTTTCTATACTATATATTATTATTTATTCTTCTGTTTTTACCGGTGCCAGTAATTTCTCTTCTATTATTTTTTTGAAGATATGTTTGGGGTAAGCACCCGGCTGCATCATCGGCTCTCCGTCAGCGCCAATAAAGAGCATCGTAGGAATACTTTGAATACCAAATACAGCTGACAATTCCTGCTCCACATCTGTATTCACTTTATAAATCACCAGCTTGCCTTCATATTCTTTTGAAAGCTCTTCCAATACAGGGGCTACCATTTTACAGGGACCGCACCAGTCAGCATAGAAATCAATAATTGCTGGTAACTGCCCCTGGTATTTCCAGTCCTGTTCTGTTTCGTAGTTAAAGACTTTATCCTTAAAATCCTGCGTTGTCAATTTTATTGTTGCCATATCAAATAATTTTTACGAAAATAGAACATAGCAATAAACTTGTTCGTGATGTAAATCACATTACTGCTTCCATCAATGGCTTCTTAACTTTTTCTAAGGCCTGCTCTATATCCCAGATAAGGTCATTGTAATTTTCAATACCAATGCTCAACCGCACCATCTTATCAGTAATATGTAATTCCTGCTTTTCTTCAAATGGTACATCAGCATGAGTCATACTGGCAGGATGCTCTGCAAGGCTTTCCGTGCCACCAAGGCTTACCGCCAGTTTGATATGTTTCAGATTATTTAAGAAGGTAAATGCTTCATGCTCCCCTCCCACTACATCAAAACTCAGCATAGCACCGTTACTCAGGTACTGTTTTGTAAAAATACCTGCCTGGTCCGGATTATTCTTTGCAGTATACCCCAGGTAATAAACCTTTTCTACTTTTTGATGCCGGGATAAATACTCAGCTACTTTTTCAGCATTTGCAGCTGCAGCTTCCATTCTTATTTTCAATGTTTCCAGGCTACGCATCAGTAACCAGCTGGTGTGCGGATCAATCATTGTTCCAAAAAACGTACGGGTCTTTTTTATCTTTCCAATTACTTCTTTGCTACCAACGGCAGCACCAGCTATTACATCACTATGCCCACCGATATACTTTGTTGCTGAATACAAAACTATATCAGCCCGATGCTTTAACGGATGCTGCCACAGCGGACCCATGTAAGTATTATCCACCGTAACCATTACTTTTTTATTTGTTGAAGAATATTTTCTGGCGAGATCACTGCACATTTCTATATCAATGAGGTCATTGGTAGGATTGGCCGGAGTTTCAATATAAATCATTTTCAATTTGTCCGCACGGCCACTTTCAACTAATATCTTTTCCACTTCTTTCAAATCCTGCCCTGCCCGGAAACCAATCACTTCCACACCAAAATGAGTAAGGATATGATGGATAAATTTATGTGTGCCCCCATACAATGGGTTACTATACAGCAATACATCCCCCGGAGTAAGATAAGTAACCAGGGTAGTTGCAATAGCACTCATACCACTTGAAAAAGCTGCTGCTGCTTCTCCTCCATCCCACAATTTCAATCGCTCTTCCAGTATTTCCATATCAGGATTATTGATGCGGCTGTAGATCAAACCCATTTCTTCTCCCTCATGTCCGGGCTTACCCATTGCCATTTCAAAAAATGCTTTACCCTCCTCTGCACTTTTGAAAACAAAAGTGGACGTCTGGAAGATGGGACATTTTACAGCACCTTCACTTAATTCTGGTTTATAACCATAGCCCAGCATTTGGGTTTCCGGGGAAAATTTTGTGTGACTCATATTCTTGAATTTGAACACTAAATTGACAAGAAATATTGTCAGTTACAATGACTTTAGTTACATTAGAAAACAAATCTTTTTTTCTAATGTAATGGTATTAAAAAAGATATTTTATCTATATTTATAGTTATTTTTAGATAAATTATCCAAAATGATTTTAGATAAAACAGATGTTCAAATACTGGAACTACTGCAAGCAGACGCCTTGTTGACCAATAAAGAATTGGCGGATAAACTGGGAAAGACGATCACCCCCATTTATGAAAGAATTCGTCGCCTGGAAAACGAAGGTTATATCACCCGTTACTGTGCAATCGTAGATAAAAATAAGATCGGGAAGAGCCTGGTGGCATTTACCAACGTACAATTGAAACAACATGCACAAGCCATTTTACTAAGCTTTGAAAAAGCCATTGTGAAATTTGAAGAAGTAATGGAATGCTATCACATGACTGGTGTATATGATTATCTGCTAAAGATCGTAGTGACTGACATGGCTGCTTACCAGGATTTTATCGTCAACAAACTGGCCAGGCTTACTGATATTGGTACGGTACAAAGCAGTTTTATAATGACAGAAGTAAAACATGAAACTGCATACAAAATAAAACCGGCCCGCTAAGGCCGGTTTCTACGTACAACCATTTTAGTTTTAATTACAACATCGTGATTGGTTCTACATAATGTGTTTTTTTAAGCCCTGTTTTACTTAATGCATTATACCCACCTTGAATATTTACCAGGTGTTCAAAGCCCCTGGCTTTTAAAATAGAAGCCATAATTACAGAACGATAACCACCGGCGCAATGAATAAAGTACTTTTTATTCCTATCCAAATGTGACATATTATGGTTGATAAAATCCAATGGGAAATTCTCAGCTCCTACAAGATGTTCTGAATCAAATTCACTTTTACGCCTGGCATCCAGCAGGTTTATATGCTGTTTGTCCATTTCATATAAAGTGGCAAAATCCTCTGCACTGATCTCTTTTATTGAATCAGTAGTAAACCCAGCTTCTTTCCAGGCTGTAATTCCACCATCCAGGTAACCCACTGTATTATCATATCCAACTCTTGAAAGCCGAATCACTACTTCTTCTTCTCTTCCCTTATCAGCTATAAAAAGTATTGGCATTTTCAGGTCAGTAACTAATGTACCTACCCAGGGTGCAAAATTGTCATCAATCCCAATAGAAATGGATCCAGGTATATGCTCTGTAGCAAAAGAATCCTTACTGCGGGTATCCAAAACTAACGCCTCCATAGTTTCCCAGACTGTTTGAAACTCTTTTGCTGTCAGCGGATGCTTACCTTTTGCAATCACTTCATCAATACTCTCCAATCCGCCTTTGAGGTTCATCAATACATTCATCGGGAAATATTGCGGTGGTTCCACCAACCCTTCTGTAACTTCTTTGATGAAATCTTCTTTACTCATGTCTGCCCGCAGTGCATAATTGGTCATTTTCTGATGGCCCAATGTATCCGTTGTTTCTTTGCTCATATTTTTTCCGCAAGCACTTCCGGCTCCATGTCCTGGATAAACAATTACCTCATCTGGCAATGTCATGATCTTGTTACGCAATGAATCAAAAAGATACCCTGCCAATATCTGTGGGGTTATCTCAGCTTTCACTTTTTGTACCAGGTCCGGACGGCCCACATCACCAATAAATAAAGTATCCCCGGTGAAAATGGCATGTTCTTTTCCGTTTTCATCTACCAGCAGAAAAGTGGTTGATTCCATTGTATGTCCCGGAGTGTGCAGCACTTTTATTTTTACTTTCCCCAATGCAAGTTCTTCCCCATCATTTGCTACATGCACATCATAAGCAGGGGCTGCTGTAGGACCAAATACAATAGTGGCTCCTGTTTTCTTTGCCAAATCGATATGGCCGCTTACAAAATCAGCATGAAAATGCGTCTCCAGGATATATTTTATTTTAGCACCATTACGTTCAGCTTTATCAATATACGGTTTGGTTTCCCGTAAAGGATCAATAATAGCAACTTCACCATTACTTTCGATGTAATAAGCTGCTTCAGCCAGGCAACCGGTATAGATTTGTTCAACTTTCATAATCAATTGTTTTATTTTATATTTTCAATTACAAATAATCGTTTACAAAAATGAGTTGCCATTATAGATTTACTATTGGTCAACCCACCCGGACACGAATCAACAATTTCTGCTTCAAAAATGGTATCATAAAGTTTTTCGATTAGTGTGTTGGGTTACAATTTCAACTGAATTTTATCAGTTATTCGCCTGATGAAGATCATTCATCATTCAGCTTTTTTCTTATATACTCCCCATTAAAAAAAAATTGATAAAGCCCTATTCCTCAATAGCTTTAGGTTGAAGGGTGATTAAAGTCACGCAATGATTTATTTTATTACTGTAACTGGCAGTATTAAATTCAATTAAAATGCCAACTCATCACCAGGTAGTTATCATCGGTGGCGGAAACGCCGGTATCTCTGTAGCTGCAAAGCTTCTTTTAAAAAACAAGCAACTTGACATTGCTATTATTGACCCAGCAGATAAACACTATTACCAGCCGGCATGGACTTTAGTGGGCAGCGGAGTCTTTGACATAAAAAAAACAGAACGAAATGAAGCAGATGTAATGCCCAACGGTGTAAAATGGATAAAACAGAAAGTAACCGGGTTAACACCTGAGACGAATAAAGTTCAACTAGACAATAGAGAAGAGCTTAGTTATGACTACCTGGTAGTAGCCCCCGGAATTCAAATCAATTGGCAGGAGATAAAAGGATTGAAAGAAACATTGGGCAAGAACAATGTTTGCTCAAACTATAGTTTTGAGCATGCACCCTATACATTTGAATGTTTTAAAAATTTCAAAGGAGGTAAAGCAATTTTTCATAACCCGCAAACACCAGTAAAATGTGGCGGTGCCCCACATAAGATCATGTATATGGCCGCCGATTATTTCCGGAGGCATGGCTTGTTAGACAAAGCAGATATTCAATACTGGAGCGGTGCTGCCAAATTATTTTCTGTTCCTAAGTATGAAAAAACCTTGCTTAAGGTTTGTGAAAGAGCAGATATCAAACTCAATTTCATGGTACAATTGGTGGAAATTGACGGGCCCGGCAAAAAGGCAAAATTTATCGGTATCGGAGATACAAACAAAGACAAAGAGTTTTGGGTAGAATTTGATATGATACATGTTACCCCACCCCAAAGTGCTCCGGATTTTATAAGGACAAGTTCGCTGGCCAATGCTGCCGGTTGGGTTGATGTTGATAAACACAGTTTACAACATGTAAAATATGCTAACGTTTTTTCATTGGGCGATGCATCAGGTTTGCCAATCAGCAAAACAGGTGCAGCAATACGTAAACAAGCACCTGTCGTAGTAGAAAATCTATTGGCTGCTATCCATCACCAGCCATTAACCGGGAAATATAATGGTTACACCAGTTGTCCGTTGGTTACCGGGTATGGAAAACTGGTTTTGGCAGAATTTGATTATGACAACAACCCGCAGGAAACCTTCCCCTTTGACCAGAGCAAAGAAAGGTGGAGTATGTACCAGCTCAAAAAAAGAATTCTCCCCTGGCTTTATTGGCATAAAATACTGCATGGCAAGATGTAATCAAATAATATAAATGAAATAACCGAAGCGGCACCTGAACAGGCCGCTTTTTTGTAACTAATGTCACGCATATTGTTATCGGAGATTGGGAGGTTTGTGGTATAAAATTCTGGTTATGAATCTTGTTGGAAGACTTAAAAGTGGATGGACATCGTTAAAGTTCATAAGAGTTGGACTGGGTAGCTTAATTTTGTATTCTGCCATTGAATCCGGCCAGGTATCCGGAATAATATTGGGAGGATTGTTTACCATTTTTTCCCTATTTACGGATGGTGTATGTTGTGCCGGGGGCGGCTGCTATACACCTGTTAATAAAAATAATTCATCAACCCCTGAAAATATAGACTATGAAGAGTTGGGTTCTAAATAACAAGTTACTGATTGCAGGAGTAGTGTTAGGCGCCATTGGTGGTTATCTCTACTGGCAGCAGATTGGTTGCGACAGCGGAACCTGTGCTATCACTTCTAAGTGGCACAACAGTACTGCTTACGGAGCATTGATGGGAGGATTACTGTTCAGTATGTTCAAAAAAGAAAAAAATGCAAACAGCAAATAAAAAAGAAAGCTTTGGTGAAATTATCAATGGCAGCACCCCGGTGCTGGTTGATTTTTCTGCTGAATGGTGTGGGCCCTGCCGGATGATGAAGCCGATCCTGCAGCAATTACATCAACGAATGGGAGAAAAAATCCGCATCATTAAAATTGATATTGATAAAAGTCCGGCAGCTGCACAAACATATAATGTACAAAGTGTGCCAACACTTATTATTTTTCAAAACGGGAAAATGCTTTGGCGGCAATCCGGAGTTGTACAAGCCACACAATTAGAAAAAATCATTGAACAACATACAACCAATAACTAAGAATGCCTGATAAAAAAACAAACCGTGGGTATCTCGCTTCTTCTTTAGGTTGTCATTGCCCCAGGTGTCGTGAAGGAAAATTATTCAAACATCCCGTGACAATAAGTTTTAAGAAAAACCTGGAAATGAATAAACAATGCCCTGTGTGCAGCCAGGCCACAGAGATTGAAGTAGGTTTTTATTATGGTACCAGCTATGTAAGCTATGCCTTAACTGTTGCACTTAGCGTGTCAACATTGGTTGCATGGTGGGTTCTGATTGGCCTTTCTACGGAAGATAACCGTTTCTTTTACTGGATGGGCTCCAATGCTGTTTTTCTCATTTTATTACAACCCTGGATCATGCGGGTCAGTCGCAGTCTCTGGATCTCCTGGTTTGTGAAATATGATCCCGATTGGGAACACAAAAAGCCGGAGGATGTATCTGAAAGATTAAATGCAGAACAAGCTAATAACTGGTAAGACAAGAATCCCTATTTTTGCTGCCCTTTTCAAAAGGAATGGAGACTTGTCCGAGTGGTTGAAGGAGCACGCCTGGAAAGTGTGTATACCTCTAAAGGGTATCGAGGGTTCGAATCCCTCAGTCTCCGCAAAAAGAATCCCTCATATTGAGGGATTTTTACTTGGCCATGCTGAATAATTTTTCTGCATTAGCAGTTGTTATAACAGCTACTTCTTCCAACGATCGATTTTTTAATACCGCCAATTTTTCTACTATATATTTAAGATAAGAAGGCTCATTTCTTTTACCACGGAAAGGTACAGGTGCCAGGTAGGGGGCATCTGTTTCCAGTACAATATGATCAAGACTTATAGACTCCATTACCTTATCCAACCCTGAATTTTTGAAAGTCACTACCCCGCCTATACCCAGATAAAAACCAAGGTCAATGATTTGTTCTGCCTGTTGAATATTGCCCGAAAAACAATGAAAAACTCCTTTCAACTTACCTTTTTGATGTTCTGCAACGACCTTAATACATTCGGCCGTGGAGTTGCGGGAATGAATCACTATAGGAATGTCAAATTCCATTGCCCATTCTATTTGCTCATGAAAAGCAGCATATTGTTCTGTGGTAAAGGTTTTATCCCAGTAAAAATCAAGTCCGATCTCACCTACCGCAACAAAATTTCGTTTATCCAGGTAATGCCGGGCCGTTTTTAGCTCCTCCCGGAAATTCTCTTTCACCGAACAGGGATGCAAGCCCATCATACAACAGCATCGACCAGGATCTTTAGCCACCAACGCAAGCATTTGTAAATGCGTCTCAGAATCGATAGCAGGTAATAAAATTTTTATAACTCCTTCTTTATCAGCTCTTTCAAACATTTCAGCGATGTCCGAATCAAATTCTGGCAAATAAATATGAGAATGGGTGTCTATTAGGGTCATTTTAGATGTTTTCCAGCCTGTAAAACTCAGTAAAAAACTTTAAGAAACCTTTAAACTTTTACCAATAAAATCCATCCTATCCCCGTTAATAATCAACTCTTAAAACTATAAGTTTATGAAAATCAGGTTTATTACGGCTGCATTATTGCCTCTTTTGCTATTTTTCAGCCTGCTTACAATCAGCTCCTGCCAAAAAGAAGATAGCCAGAACGGCACTGTAGAAGAACAGGAAATTGAGGCTTCTAAAGCTTCCAGTGAAGCAGATTCTGAGGCCGAAATCGTTTTCAATGGCATTTTCGATGATGCGATGGGAGTAAACGATGAAGTTGGTGTTGGTGGAACAGGTGTATTTGGTCGTTTGAACGTTTGCCCTGTTGTTACTGTGACCAGGCTCAACCCCCCAGACCTTTTTCCAGTCAGAATTCTGATGGATTTTGGTACTAATGGATGTATTGGACCGGATGGGCATTTCAGAAAAGGCAAGGTGATCACTACATATACCAATCGCCTGATGATTCCCGGAGCCATTGCCACCACTATATTTGATGGTTTCTACTTCGATAGTACAAAAGTTGAAGGGACGCATAAGATCACCAATACAAGTGCTACCAATATAGCCCGACGGTTTACTGTGAATGTAATTGAAGCAAAGCTTACCAAACCCAATGGTAACTTTATTGAATGGAACAGCGAAAAAGTGATTACTCAGCTGGAAGGATTGGCTACCCCGGCTCCTATGGATGATATTTTCAAGATTGAAGGCGGCTCCCGCGGCAGGGTAAAAAGGGGTGCCTTACTCGTTGGCTGGCAATCAACTATCCTCGAACCACTGGTGAAAAGATTTAACTGCCGCTGGATTGTAAGAGGTGTAATCAGGACTGTCCGTCTGAATGCTTCAACTAACAGTCCCTGGATAGCTGTCCTCAACTTCGGCAACGGAAACTGTGATAACCTGGCCGTCATAACAATAAACGGAGTTTCTTACCAAATTACTTTGCCGTAATTAAAAAATTATTATACCTTTAAACCAGTTTTCATAGGGTACGGATTAAAAACGGGCCAGGGTTTCTACCCAGGCCCTAACTTTTTAGAGGAGGTGAAGCACCAGCAAATCAGGAAATAACTGAAAAATTAAAGCCCTTTCGACTAAAATGCTCCAAAATCCGGGGTAGAGTATAGCTCAATTTCTCCCATGCCTTTTCACTATCATGAAATACGACAACCGAACCATCGTTAGTTTTTCCGACTACATTTCTCATGCATTGCTCTGGAGTTGTTGATTTATCAAAGTCACCGCTTAAAACATCCCACATTACAATTTTTGCCGTCTCCTTATCCATTGCTCTTCTGATATACTTTGCCTGAGAGGAACGAATCCTACCATATGGCGGTCGGAAAAGATCTGAGTTGATATGTAATGTCGCCTCTTCAATATCGGAGAAATAAATATCATTGACCGTTTGCCATCCGTTCAGATGGTTTTGTGTATGGTTTCCGGTCCGGTGACCTTCATCCAAAATTTGCTGATAAACACCCGGGTAACTGACTACGTTTTTCCCGATACAAAAAAAAGTTGCTTTTGCACCATACTTTTTTAATTCACCGAGTACAAAGGGAGTGATTGTGGGATGCGGGCCATCATCAAAAGTGAGGTATATCTTCTTTTCGTTAGTATTAATACTCCAGATACGGGACGAATATAACTTCTTCAGCCACCAGGGAGTTTTGACAAAATACTTCTGCATTGGTACAAAGATAGCTTACCCAGTAAAATCATTTTAATCACTGTAACCAGCGGTCTATCTTTGCACTGTATGAGTAAAAAAGTAAGAGTTCGTTTTGCACCAAGTCCAACGGGTGGCCTGCACTTAGGTGGTGTAAGAACTGTTTTATATAATTATTTATTTGCCAAAAAACATGGTGGTGATTTTATAGTACGGATAGAAGACACTGACCAGAACCGCTATGTGGCGGGTGCGGAAGAATATATTTTTGACACCCTGAAATGGTGTGGACTGGAACCTGATGAAAGTGTACAACATGGTGGTGCATTCGGACCTTACCGGCAAAGTGAAAGAAAGGAAAGCTATCGTCAATATGCAGAGCAATTGGTAAAAGAAGGCTACGCCTATTATGCATTCGATACCCCCGAAGAACTGGAAAAAATGCGACAGACCCCGATAGCTACCGGGAATAAAACAGAACACGGCCACACTCAACAATACGACCATTCTATCCGAATGAAAATGCGGAATTCACTGGCACTGACAACTGCAGAAACACAAAAAATGCTTGCAGAAGGGACAAAACATGTAATCCGTATTAAAGTACCGGAAAAAGAAACTGTCTCTTTCACTGATATGATCCGAGGGGAAGTAAGTTTTGATACTTCAACTGTAGATGACAAAGTATTATTAAAGGCTGATGGTATGCCCACTTATCACCTGGCAGTGGTAGTGGATGATTTCCTGATGAAAATCTCTCATGCTTTTCGTGGTGAGGAATGGCTCCCTTCCGCTCCAGTGCATATTTTACTTTGGAAATATTTATTTGGCCTGGAAAATATGCCGCAATGGGCACACTTCCCGTTAATACTCGGACCTAATGGAAAACTGAGTAAAAGAGATGGCGCCAAATATGGCTTCCCTGTTTTTGCCATGAGATGGAATGACCCTAAAACCGGTGAGTTAACTGAAGGATTTAAAGAAAAAGGATTTTTACCGGAAGCATTCATCAACTTGCTGGCATTACTTGGCTGGAATGACGGGACAGAACAGGAAATCTTTTCCAAAAAAGAGCTGATAGAAAAGTTTTCGATGGATAGGGTGCACAGCGCAGGAGCAAAGTTCGATTATGAAAAAGCTAAATGGTTCAACCATGAATGGATCAAAAGGTTTGAAGTTTCAAATTTGAGGTTTGAAGTTGGTGAACTGCTAAAACAGGATGGTTTTGTTGTTTCAAATGAGGCATTCCTGGACAAAGTGATTGCGCTGGTGAAGGACAGGTGCGTACTGCTCACTGATTTTGTACAGCAATCTTCTTTCTTCTTTAAAACACCAGAAGTGCTGGATATTGATGCAATTAAGCCTAAATGGAATGAAGCCAAACAATTATTTTTTGCAGAATTGATCCGCAACTATGAATTATCCTCCGGATGGGATGCTCATACACTGGAAAATAATTTTAAAGAAATAGCAGCTGTAAATGACCTGAAACCGGGTGAATTGATGCTCCCCTTCCGCATTATGCTGGTGGGAGGAAAATTCGGTCCTGGTGTTTTTGATATCGCAGAAATGCTGGGAAAAGAAGAGACTATTAAAAGGATAACAATGGCAATAAAAGTATTCCAATAATTGAGCTCTGTTTGATTTCCTTTATCCTTGCCGCAGTATCATATCCATAATTGGCATAAACTGAGAGAAGCCCCATTTTTTCAATCAATTTGATGTCATCGCTTTCTAATTGAAACAACCCGGATGTATTTCCTTTCACATGTTCCTTTGTCCTGATACCGGGAATTATAACAGATACTTCAGCATAACTCAGTACATAACTTAATGCCAATTGTGTTTTGTTACAGTTATACTTTTTACATAATTCCCAGACAGGAGTAAGTACATCAGCGCAAGCCTTGATTATTTCAGGGGTCAGCCTGCTTTTACGATGATCGTTTTCAGGAAAGGAAACTCCCTTGTCAAATTTACCTGTCAGCAATCCAAATTGTAATGGCATGCGGGCAATGATGCCATACCCTTTTTCTCCGGCCGCTTTCAATAATGGCAAACTCCGCTGATTTAATAAATTCAGCACCAGCTGAAATCCATTGCCAAGGTTATGCTGCAATAGATAGTCAGCTTCAGGCAGCGGATCAAAAGTGTTTAGAGAAAGGCCCCAATAACGGATTTTCCCTTCTTGCTGCAATTGGAGCATAGCTTCAATACACTGTTCCTGCTGCAAATGTTGCAGTCTTGCTGTATGAAGTTGATAAAAGTCTATTGTATCTCTTTTTAACCGGCGAAGAGAATTTTCGCAGGCCTGCAGGATATATTCTTTTGAATAATCGAAGGTGAATTGCTGATTTCTGGAGACATTGCCCACTTTAGTAGCTATGATCACCTCTTTTTTATGGCCGATCGTTTTGCCGAGCAGCTCTTCCGAATGCCCTAAACCGTATATATCCGCTGTATCAAAGAAATTGATACCTGCCTCGAGCGAAGCATGAATAGCTTCCACCGATACGATATCATCAGCATTACCCCAGCCAATAGCTGTTTTACCAATCATTGCCCCGCCACCGATAGCCCATGCCCCAAAGCCCACCTCGCTTACCTGCAAATCAGTAGCGCCAAACTTCCTGTATTGCATACCGTAATTTACAATGTTGAAGCCTAAAGAACCTAATTTTGTGATATAAGTTTTTTCAAATGAACAGACCTATCAGAGTATTAGTAGCCAAGGTTGGACTCGATGGCCATGACCGTGGCGCCAAAGTAATCGCTACGGCCCTGCGGGATGCCGGAATGGAAGTAATTTATACCGGTCTTCGCCAGACACCTGAAATGGTTGTCAATGCTGCTCTGCAGGAAGATGTAGACGCAATTGGCATCAGTATCCTTTCAGGTGCACACAATACTGTTTTTCCAAAAGTAATAGCCCTGATGAAAGAGAAAGGCATGAACGATGTGTTACTAACCGGGGGCGGTATCATTCCGGATGAGGACATTGAAGCATTAAGTAAACTTGGAGTGGGGAAATTATTTCATCCGGGGACCAATACACATGAGATCGCTGATTATATTATCAATTGGGTAAAAGAAAACAGAAATTTCTAAACCGTGACCTGGCGCATCAAAATCTTTGATTAGTACCGTATTATTGTTCTTTTTATTCAACCTCTCCGGTTTTGTGATAGCAATATAGACATGATCGAAGTTCCGAAAAGTGCTAAAAAATCATTGGCTTCCCTGCTCTTTTATGATCAGAATGTTTTTCATTTTCTATCCTCCCTTACTTTCAAATACAACACAGTTCAGGGCAAACAAGTTTCGACAGTTCGTATAATTATACTTTTGATAAATTGTTTAATCCAGTTTTCGATCTTATCTTTCCTTTAACGAAGCAACAGACCCAACAAAGCTTCCTAACGATTACTTCACAGAGATATAGCTTTTATTTATTCTTCGTAAATTCATTTTACGTATGGAAGGGACACTTTCTTTTAGCTGATTATAAAGTACAACCCCGGGTATGGGATGAAATGTTTTATGAAGGTGGCGTCCGCTCCACCTATCAAAATTTTGTAACTGCCATACAGGGTTTATCTGCTGATGAAATGACCCACAAAGATGAACTGGCAAAGAAATTATTTGAGCCAGGGCATCACATTACTATTACAGCAGCGGCGAAGGCATAAGAAAATATTCCCTTTTGATATCATCCCCGGATCCTGGAAGCCGCAGAATGGCAACATATTGAGGAAGGTATCAAGCAACGGCTGAAAGCACTGAATATTTTCCTTAAAGACATTTATAACCAGCAGTTCATTATTAAAGATGGGATCATTCCGGCCAAACTTATTTATTCCTGCCCGAATTTTGTCCGCCAGATGGTGAATGTGGATGTGCCATTTGATATCTACACTCATATCTCCGGAATTGACCTTATCCGCGACTATGATGGAACCTATTATGTTCTAGAAGATAATCTACGAACACCTTCCGGTGTCTCCTATATGCTGGAAAACAGGAGTATTACTTACCGCATCTTTCCTGACCTCTTACCAAAAAATAATGTACGGTCAGTAAAGATTACCAGACTCTTTTAAAAATCTGGTTGCATTAGCCAATCGCCGAAAAGTGATCCGCGGTTGTATTGCTTACCCCCGGCATTTATAATTCTGCTTATTTTGAACATACAACTCTGGCAAGATTGATGGGAATTGAACTGGTGGAAGGCAGCGACCTTGTTGTAGATGATCATAAAGTGTACGTGAAAACCACAACTGGTTTAAAACAGGTAGATGTCATTTACCGGAGGGTGGATGATGACTTTATTGATCCGTTAGTTTTCCAGCCGGATAGTATGCTGGGTGTACCGGGAATATATGGCGCATACAGAACAGGTCATGTTGCTATTGTGAATGCCATGGGTAATGGTGTGGCAGATGATAAAGCTGTTTATTCATATGTACCGGCTATGATCAGATATTACCTGAACGAAGAACCTATTTTAAAAAATGTTCCCACTTATCAGTTAGCTATTCCTGAAAACAGGAAACAGGTTTTTGACAGTATGGACAAGATGGTAATTAAAAAAACGAATGAATCTGGCGGGTATGGAATGCTAATCGGTAGTGCAGCTACCGAAAAAGAAATGGAAGATTTTAAAGTAGCAATTGAAGAAGACCCGAGAAGTTTCATTGCCCAGCCTATTATCAGTTTATCATCAGCGCCATGTTATATAAACGGATTACTACAACCCAGAAGAGTAGATTTAAGGCCTTATGCGTTATATGGACCGGAGGGAATTGATATTGTTCCCGGAGGGTTGACAAGAGTGGCATTAAAGAAGGTTCATTGGTTGTAAATTCATCCGGGTGGCGGAAGTAAAGACACCTGGGTACTAGGATAGTTCCGTGTTTCGATTCAGATTTGAAAGATCAATCTAGGCTAGATTTTAAAATCCTGTAGCTAATAGAACATAGTTGAGAAAAATAATAAAGAGAGATCATGTTAAGTAAGGAGTTGCTGATAGTGTTTTCTGGATGGCCCGTTATATGGAACGGACCAATGGCATGCTGCGGATACTTCAGACCAACTATATTTCTTCCCAGGATGAGGTAAAAGACTTTAGTTGGCAAACTTTGCTGCAGAATTACAGCGATGCGCCTCCGGAAGATGTAAAAGCAATCGGTGATCATTCCGTTAAAGTGCTGGAGCATCTATTGTTCGATAAAAATAACGGAGGTTCAGTTGTTAATTATATTACCCGCGCCAGAGAAAATGCAAGAGCTGTACAGGATCATATAACTAAAGAAGTATGGCAATGCCTGAATGACTATTATCACCTGATAAGAGATAAACAAATTCACTTCCAGGTTCAGTATGGTGATCCTGTAACTGCATTAGATACATTAATTCATCACGGAATGCTCTACCACGGCACGGTGGATATAACGATGGCCAGGGGTGAAGGTTTTAATTATCTGAACATTGGAAAATTTTTAGAAAGAGCTGTTCTTTCAGCTGATATGCTGAATATAAAACTTACTGAATTAAATTATAACCTGCAGCAACCTGTTGAAGTGCCGGCTCTCCGGTATTTGCTGTATTCCTTATCTGGTTACGAATTATATTTAAAAACTCATCGTGGAAACTTCCAGGCAGATAATGTACTGCAACAGATAATCTATAACGATAATTTCCCTCATTCGGTTTCTTATTGTTTAAAACAACTGTTTCGCTATTTTGAACGACTGGAAACAGAGAGCCTGCCTGAAAGTTATAAGCGACTTGAGTTTATGATCGGCCGGTCTATGAATAATGTAAAGTACAGTACCATCAATACTGCAGATGGCGAAGGATTAAAAAGATTTTTACAACAAACCCGGCAAGAGCTATTTGGAATAGCAGCTGCCTTTAATCAATATTATTTTGGCAATTCATGAATTGCCGCAACTTTGTACCCATGGCCGAGTATCATATTAAACATATCACCCGATACGCTTATCCTGCACCTGTAATTGATAGTGCCAACCAGGTAATGTTTTCCCATCAATGATGATCAGCAGGAAGTAAAAAAGTATGGGCTGATCATCTCCAAATCATCCGGGTGTTGAAGTCTTACAGATTATTTTGGTAATAAAGTGGGTATTTTCTCGATCATCAAGCCACTATGGAAGTTATTGATTCAGTCAAATATTGAGGTTATTACAAGAAGTTCAACTCCCGGCCAATGATACAGCGCCAGAAACACAATGGAATAATCTCGCTGTTATCCGGGAAGAATTCCTTATATGGATTTTATGCTCCAGGAAAGTTTTGATGCCCATGATGAAGTGGTGGCAGTTGTACAATCAATGATGAATGAAATAATAACACCATTTACTACTGCACAACTGATGTCTGCTTTCGTTTTCGATACATTTGATATAAAAAGGGAATTACAAGTGTGGAAACACAAGTAGATGAGATATGGCAGCTGAAACCGGCGTTTGCCAGGATTTTGCACATATATTACTGGTAATGCTTCGTTATGTAGGTATACCCGCCCGCTATGTAAGCGGGTATATATGTCCTAAGAACCATGAACTTCGTGGCGAAGGTGCTACCCATGCTTGGGTAGAAGCCTACATTCCTTTTCATGGCTGGATGGGGTTTGACCCAACTAATAATTGTATTGTAAGTGACAGACATGTAAAACTGGCTATCGGCAGAAGTTTTACTGACTGTACCCCGGTAAAAGGAACTTATAAAGGATCCTCCGAACACAAACTGGAAGTATCTGTCGTAATAAATAACAGCTCCTTAAAAAATGGTATATTAACCATAATGATCAACCGGCCCGAAAAATTAAATGCACTAAACAAAGACGTATTCTCCGACTTGAATAAAGCATTGGATGGAGGTGAAAATAACCCGGAGATAAAATCGGTGATTATTACCGGTGCCAAAACTCAAAGCATTTATCGCCGGTGCTGATATTTTCAGATTTGGTGGATTGAACAGGGAAGAAGCAATGGCCCTGGCCAAAGGGCAAGATACATTTGCCCAGATTGAAAATTCTTCAAAGCCTGTTAGCTGCTGTAAATGGCTTTGCATTAGGTGGTGGCTGGAACTGGCCATGAGTTGTCATTTTCGTGTGGCAGCAGAAAATGCAAAATTTGGTCGGCCTGAAGTTAACCTTGGTTAATCCCTGGTTATGGCGGTACGCAACGATTAGTTCAATTGATCAGGAAAGGTAAAAGCGATGGAGCTATTAATGTCTGCGCATGATGATTGATGCCAATGAAGCAAAACAATTGGGATTAGTGAACTATGTAACAACTCCCGAGACTCTGCTGGAACATACCCGTAAAATTCTTGAAATAATAAATTCCAAAGCCTCCCTTGCTGTTGCAGGTTGCATCAAATCAGCTAACGCAGTATTTAATGAAACCAAAGACGGCT